>NZ_JAVTJJ010000001.1:0-1187651 GCF_031843945.1 Acidovorax sp. WCS2018Noco2-16 | reverse complement strand
CGGAACAGAGTTATTGCATGCGGATAGGTTGATGCTTCATTGAAGCTGCGTATTTATCTTTTCTGGATAGCGCTTCTTCGATCTTTCCGATGCGTTAGATACACGGCAGATGGTTAATGCGAGTAACTTTGAACTGATTACAGCGATGTTGGTTCGTCCGAGGACTGACCAATTGAAAGGGGCGTAGCTCTAATGCAATTGCAAGATATTTTGTATTCGCAAGGATTTGGTACGCGTCGAGTTTGTGCGGGCCTTATTCAGCAAGGGCTTGTTGAGATAAAGGAAGCCAGCGACGGCCTTTTTTCGATCACCACTGACGCTTCTACCCAGGTGAATGAGGACGGCGCGTTACTTAAGGTGCAGGGTCGGGAATGGCCTTATCAGCTTAAGGCGTACGTCATGTTGAACAAACCGGCTGGTACCGAGTGTTCCCAAAAACCCTCTACCTATCCCAGCATCTATACGTTGCTGCCTACGCCATTGCGTCAGCGGCCAAGCAAAACAGCCGTGATCGGTGTGCAAGCAGTGGGACGCCTAGACCAAGACACAACAGGTCTTCTGCTCTTAAGTGATGATGGCCAATTCATCCACCGCATGAGTTCACCCAAAAAGCACGTACCTAAGTTGTATCACGTGCAAACCAAGCACGCTGTCAGTCAGGCTCAGGTGGAAAAGCTACTGGCTGGCGTGGTGCTGGACGATGACCCGAAACCTGTGCGGGCAGCAGCCTGCGTTCAAACAGGAGACAACGATCTCGCTTTGACGTTGACCGAAGGCAAGTACCACCAGGTCAAGCGCATGGTGGCGGCAGTAGGCAACCGCGTGGAGGGCCTGCATCGGGCTCGTATCGGCGATCTGGTTCTGCCGCCTGATCTTCTACCGGGTCAATGGCGCTGGTTGAGCGCAACCGATCTCGCTCTGCTGCGATAGCGTTACCGACCGGTCTGGGAACTTCACCACAGATATTGAACCTTTTCTTGGGCACGCTTTTTTTAGCGTCTAATTCCCATTGTCGCCACTGAATCACAGTTTGCTGAGTACCCTTTGGCTGAGTTGGTACGTTTTGGAAAGTTTTACGTGAAATCTCTGCTGTGTGGGCGTTGGAGCGCTGCCCTGATGCTGATGTGGGCCTTGTTTGGAGCACATGCTAGTGAGCCGCCGCCTCCGGTCTTCGTGTTGAACTCGTTGGAAGCCGACATCAGCGTCATCGATCCCGTGACCTGGACTGAAACGGCCCGTATTTCGACGGGTAAAGAACCCCATCACATGTACCTGACACCCGACGAGAAGTCGCTGGTGGTGGCGAATGCGCTGGGAGATTCGCTGACGTTCATCGACCCCAAAACGGCGCAGGTGCAACGCACGGTTCGAGGAATTGTCGATCCGTACCATCTGCGCTTTTCGCCGGATATGAAATGGTTGCTGACCGCGGCCAATCGCCTGAACCACATTGACTTCTATCGCTGGGACGGAAAGGATCTGAACCTGGTGAAACGCGTTGCCACCGCCAAGACCCCCAGCCATCTTTGGATCGACAGCCAAAGCCGTACTGTGTATTCGACGATGCAGGACAGCGATGAACTGGTGGCCATTGACATGGCCACGCAACAGATCAAGTGGCGTATCAAGACGGGTCCCATGCCCGCTGACGTGTACGGCAGCCCAGACGACAAGCACGTCTTCATCGGTCTCACCGGTGGTGACAGTGTGGAGGTGTTCGACGTGTCTGGCCCGCAACCACGCAGCATTCAGCGCATCAAGACAGGCGCTGGCGCGCACGCATTTCGCGCAGCGGGCGATCGTCGCCATCTGTTTGTGAGCAACCGCGTTGCCAACACCATCAGCAAGATCGACATGTTGACGCATCAGGTCGTGGACGTTTACCCCGCGCCGGGTGGTCCGGATTGCATGGATGTGTCGCCCGATGGCCGCTGGATCTACGTCAGTGCGAGATGGGCGCGCAAGATGCTCGTGATTGACACCCAGGAGCGGAAGGTGGTGCGATCGGTCAAGGTAGGCAAGTCGCCGCACGGCGTTTGGACGCTGCGGCACGCGGGTCGTTGACGGCTGAGGCAACCTCTTCATGCCAGGCCATTCGGTGTGCGGACCAATTGCTATATTATTGATAGCTATTGGCGCTTATCCCATAAGCGCTATAGCCCAAAAAGCATGTGATAAGCCAGTGTACCTCACGCTTGATACCGGGCACATGGGGGTGGCGGATCTGATGGCCGATGTGCTCAAACGCCAGCACGTACAAGTGACTTTCTTCGCGGCAGACGAACGCACGCAGGTCGGAGACGGCAGCCTGGGCAATCATTGGGCACCGTGGTGGAAGGCGCGGGCCGCAGAAGGGCATGAATTCGCTTCCCACACCATGGATCATGCGTATTGGCGTGGCGATGTGGGCAAGCCTTCCGCTCCGGCTTTTCGCATCCGGCCCTCTGCCGGGCCACGTGCCGATCAGGAATTCGTGATGACCGCGCCTCAGTACTGCGAAGAAATAGGCCGCGCTGCGCACCGGTTGCAGCAGATTACTGGCAAGGCGCCGCTGCCACTGTTTCGGGCGCCGGGCGGCAAGACGTCGCCGCAACTGCTGGCCGCGGCGCGCAGCTGTGGGTATGCGCACGTCGGCTGGTCGCCAGCAGGCTTTTTGGGCGACGAACTGGCCAGCGAGAAGGTGAGCAACGCCACACTGCTGCAGCAAGCGTTGCGCACCATACGTTCGGGCGACATTCTTCTGGCCCATCTGGGCATCTGGTCACGCAAAGACCCGTGGGCGCCAGCTGTGCTCGAGCCTTTGATTATTGGGCTGAAAGAGCGCGGCTTCTGCTTCAGAACGCTGCGCGACCACCCGGACTATGGCGCTTGGCTGCAGCGCAAGCCATAGCTACAACGCACTTGGGTTACAGACCACCACCGAGAATTTTGAGATGAACATGCTCGTCAACTGGTTCGACATCGCACAGCAGTGGCTGTTTGAAACGGCCGTTCAGCCTTTGATGTTTGCATTCGGCATGGCGAACTTGCTCGAGGACGGCTATGACGCGACGGGTTGGCTGTTGGTCGGTCTGTTGCAGCTTCTGGTGATGCTTGCCATCATCGCGCCGCTGCAGCGCTGGCGGCCAGCAGAGGCTGTCACCGATCGCGCCGCCATTCGTGTGGATGTGCTCTACACGCTGATCCATCGGCTGGGCCTGTTCCGATTGGCGCTATTTTTTGCTTTCACGCCGCTGTGGGATGCGCTGTGGAGTTCGCTGCGAATGCATGGCATCAGCACGTTCCACCTGGACGATGCCTGGCCCGGCGTGACGGATCTCCCCCTCGTCAGCCTGCTGATTTACCTGGTGGTTTTCGACGCCCTTGAATACTGGATCCACCGGGGGCAGCACCATTTCGAATGGTGGTGGAAATTGCATGCGCTGCATCATTCGCAGCGCCAGATGACGATGTGGAGCGACAACCGCAATCACCTGCTAGACGACCTACTGCACGATGTCATTCTGGTCACGGTCGCCCAGCTGATCGGTGTGGCCCCTGGGCAGTTTGTCGCCATCGTCGCCATCACGCAACTGAGCGAAAACTTTCATCACGCCAATGTGCGGGTGTGGTTTGGCCAGGTGGGCGAGCGCCTGTGGGTGAGCCCGCGCTTTCACCGCCTGCACCATGCCATCGGGATCGGGCATGAATCCCATCTTGCTGACATCACAAACAAGACCGGAAAAATCGGACAACCCGGTGCTCCGCGCACTTCGGCACCCGTGCTCGGCGGTCACAACTTCGGCGTGCTGCTGCCGTGGTGGGACATGTTGTTTCGCACCGCCAATTTCGAGCTGCGCTATGACCCCACCGGCGTACGCGATCAGGTGGAGCCCGCGCCGGATGGCCGGGTGCGTGACTATGGCCGTGGTTTCTGGGCGCAGCAATGGCTGGGCCTGCAGCGACTTTGGGGTCGCGCCTGAACCGCCGCCTTGCGCTGGCGCTATGCTCTGCCCATGGGATCTCTGATCGACTCTTTCTGGCGCGCTGCCGTCTACTGCGTGCGGCCGCGCGTCATCGCGCTGTCGCTGCTGCCCTTGCTGTTGATCGCACTGATCGCATGGGCTGCCGGGTATTTCTGGTGGGCGAAAGCCGTGGCAAGCGTTCAGCAGTCGCTGCAGACCTCCGACTGGCTGAGTCTGCTGTGGGGATGGCTGCGGCAGTTCGGGGTGGACGACGCCGCCGGTGCGCTGGCGCCTTTGCTGGTAATCGTCGCTGCGACTCCGGTCATCGTGTTGGTGTCGGTGCTGGCGGTGGCTATTTTGATGACGCCCGCCTTGGTGCGACTAGTGGCCGAGAGTCGCTTTCCTGCGTTGGATCGCAAGCATGGCGGCTCTTTCGTAGCCAGTCTGGCTTGGTCGCTGGGCTCCACCATGGCGGCGCTGCTCGCCTTGATGATCTCGGTGCCCCTGTGGCTGGTGCCGCCCTTGGTGCTGGTGCTGCCCCCTCTGATCTGGGGTTGGCTGACCTACCGTGTGATGACCTTTGACGCGCTGGCGGACCACGCCAGCAAGGAAGAGCGTATCACGTTGGTGAAGCGGCACCGCGTTCATTTGCTGGGTATGGGTGTGCTGTGTGGCTACCTGGGTGCCGCGCCAGGCATCGTGTGGGCGTCCGGCGTAGTCTTTGCAGCCGCGTTCGTCGTGCTGGTACCCATCGCGATCTGGATCTACACGCTGGTATTTGCTTTCTCTTCGCTATGGTTCACCCACTATGCACTGGCGGCGCTAGATAGGCTGCGCAGCGAACGCGGTGAATCAGCGATGGCCACACCGGCCGCTGCCATGACGGTGGTTGACGCGCCTGTAGCCAAGCCCTTGCCGCCGGCTTCCTCTTCTCCATCGAGCGCACCATGATCCCTTCCTTCGGCCTCATCATCGTGGGCGATGAAATCCTGTCAGGCAAACGTGCCGACAAACACCTGCCCAAAGTCATCGAACTGCTGGCCGCCCGCGGTCTGACGCTGGCCTACGCGGACTATGTGGGTGACGACCCCGTGCGTATCACGGCGACCTTGCAACGCGCCTTCGCCTCCGCCGACGTGGTGTTCTCTTGCGGCGGCATCGGCGCCACGCCGGACGACCACACTCGCCAGTGCGCCGCCCGCGCGCTCGCGGTATCCCTGTTGCTGCATCCGCAAGCGGAGGCGCTCATCCGCGAGCGAATGCAGGATGTCGCCTTGGAGCAGGGCTTAGTCTACGAGCCCGAGCGGCCTGACAATATCCACCGCCTGAACATGGGCGTCTTTCCCGAAGGCGCCGACATCATCCCCAACCCCTATAACAAGATTCCTGGTTTCTCTTGCGACGGTCCCGGTGGAGCGCAGGTGCACTTCGTGCCCGGTTTTCCCGTCATGGCATGGCCGATGATTGAGTGGGTGCTGGACCAGCATTGCAGCCAGTGGTTCAACCGCCAGCCACAGACCGAGCATTCCGTGATCGTCTACGGTTCGATGGAAGCGGCACTTACTCCGCTGATGGAGCGCATCGAGCGAGACCATGCGCCGATCCGCGTATTCAGCCTGCCTAGCGTGGACCATCCGGTGCACGGACGCCATATCGAACTAGGGGTGAAAGGCCCCGTCGCCTTGGTGCCCAGTGCCTGGACAGCCTTGCAAATCGAATTGCACCATATTGGTGCGAATTTGGGCCCCGAGGTGGTGCGCAACACGTAATGCGAGAGCGCATTGCGAGGGGTGCACCATTTTGGGCTCTATATGTGTGGAGTGGGTGGCTTGACGCCGCCATGCTCCGCCTTAGTGCATGGGAGTCTGCCGTTGGCACGCAACCTGCTTTTATTTCGACGTTTTTAACAAGCGCTTAAATCCTGGAGATCCTGATGGCCAAGACCGTTGCAGACGTGATGAAGATCGTGAAGGAAAACGAAGTCAAGTTCGTGGACTTCCGCTTCACCGACACCCGTGGCAAGGAACAGCACGTGACCGTGCCAGTGTCCCACTTCGACGAAGACAAGTTCATCTCGGGCCATGCGTTCGACGGCTCGTCAGTCGCGGGCTGGAAGGGCATCGAAGCTTCGGACATGCAGCTCATGCCCGACCCGAACACCGCCAATATCGATCCGTTCTTTGAAGAAACCACGCTGTTCCTGCAGTGTGACGTGATCGAACCTGGCGACGGCAAGGCCTATGACCGCGACCCACGCTCCATCGCCAAGCGCGCTGAAGCGTACCTCAAGGCCTCCGGCCTGGGCGATACCGCTTTCTTCGGCCCAGAACCCGAATTCTTCATCTTCGACGGCGTGCGTTGGTCCAACGAACCCGGCAAGGTCATGTTCGAGATCGAAGAGTACGAAGCCCCCTGGAACTCGGGCGCCAAGCTCGACGGCGGCAACCGCGGCCACCGTCCCACCGTCAAGGGCGGCTACTTCCCAGTGCCTCCCGTCGACAGCACGCAAGACATGCGCGCTGAAATGTCCCTGATCCTCGAATCGCTGGGCATCCCGGTCGAAGTGTTCCACCATGAAGTGGCGGGCGCTGGCCAGAACGAAATCGGCACCAAGTTCAGCACGCTCGTCGAGCGCGCCGACTGGACGCAGGTTCTGAAGTACGTGGTCTGGAACGTGGCCAATGCTTACGGCAAGACTGCCACCTTCATGCCCAAGCCCTACGCTGGCGACAACGGCTCCGGCATGCACGTGCACCAGTCCATCTGGAAGGACGGCAAGAACCTGTTTGCAGGCGACGGCTACGCCGGCCTGAGCGACTTCGCGCTGTACTACATCGGCGGCATCATCAAGCACGCACGTGCCCTGAACGCGATCACCAATCCTGGCACGAACTCGTACAAGCGCCTGGTGCCCGGCTTCGAAGCTCCGGTGAAGCTGGCCTACTCGGCCCGCAACCGCTCGGCCTCGATCCGTATTCCTTACGTGGCCAACCCCAAGGGCCGACGCATCGAAGCGCGTTTCCCCGATCCATCGGCCAACCCTTACCTGTGCTTCTCCGCACTGATGATGGCCGGTCTGGACGGCGTGGAAAACAAGATCCATCCCGGCGAAGCCGCCACGAAGGACCTGTACCACCTGCCGCCAGAAGAAGACAAGCTGGTGCCGACCGTGTGCCACAGCCTGGACCAGGCGCTGGAATATCTGGACAAGGACCGCGGCTTCCTCACCAAGGGCGGCGTGTTCTCGGATTCCATGCTTGATGCCTACATCGATTTGAAGATGGGCGAAGTCACGCGTTTCCGCATGGCACCTCACCCTGTCGAATACGACATGTACTACTCGCTGTAATTCAGCGATCCGGAACTCGCAGGCGGTCCAACGGCGTCTGCGATTCTCCAAAGCAGAAGGCGGCGCAAGCCGCCTTTTTTGTTGGCGAGCCGGAACTTGTGCAGCCCGTGCGGGCCTGAGCGTCAACCTCTCGCTGAAGGATCGCGTTGGCCGGGAGGGAAATTGGCGCCGGCGGGCGATTGGGGGATACTCCCTCGCAGCCCCGCATGCGCCTTTGCATGCCACGTGAGGAACCCAATGAAAAAGACATTCATCGCGCTGTTGACCGTGTGCGCGTGCCTGCCCGCCGCCTGGTCGCAAGACCGCATCTACCGTTGCGGCAACGAATACACCAACAACGCTACCCAGGCCAAAGAGCGGGGCTGCAAGGTGGTGGAGGGCGGTAACGTGACGGTGCTGCAAAGCAGCCGGCCAGCTGCCGCGCCGTCGTCAGGCGGCGGCGGTGGCAGTACCGCATCTAGCGGCTCTGCCGCAGCGCCTGTGAATACGCCGCGGGTGGGTGCTTCCGATCAGCGAGCTCGCGATTCCGACGCTCGCGCCATTCTCGAATCTGAGTTGCGCAAGGCCGAGAGCCGCCAAGCCGAGCTGGTTCGTGAATACAACAACGGTATGCCAGAAAAATCTGCGCTGGAGCTGCGCAACACGCAGGTCTACCAAGACCGGCTGACAGCCCTCAAGGCCAGCTTGGCCCGCGCGGACAGCGACGTCGCTGGCATCAAGCGCGAACTGGCCCGCCTGCCGGCCGCCAACTGATCGTTCATTACTGATCGCCCGGACAGGACGGGCGGCGCTACCGCCGCCCTGCCGGATGCGATCGAGAGAAAGGGAATCGTCTGCCCAAGACCGACACCTCGCGCTATTTGGCGCTGGATCTGCTTTCCACCTTGGTGGCCGTGCTGCGCTCCGACGGCGCCGTGGTGTTTGCTAATGCTGCGCTGGAAACCTGTCTTGGCCTGTCGCGCCGCACCCTGGAAGGGGCCGACTTCAGCACATTCTTCACCGACCCGGCCTTGCTGCAGACCGCGCTGGCGGGAGCACGCGAGCACGACCTGCGCTTTGAAGCAGGCCTGCGCCGGCCGCCGCAGGACCCGTTGCCCGTGCATGTGAGCGTCGCCGTCGCCGAACACAGCGGCGAAGTGCTGATCGAGCTCTGGCCGCTGGAAGCCCAGGCCCGCCAGGACCGCGAGGAGCGCCTGCGCGAGCAGGCTCTCGCCAACAAAGAGCTGATTCGCAACCTGGCCCATGAGATCAAGAATCCGCTGGGCGGCATTCGAGGTGCCGCGCAATTGCTGGAGATGGATCTGCAAAGCCGCGAGCTGATTGAATATACGCAGGTCATCATCCACGAAGCCGACCGCCTGCAGAGCCTGGTGGACCGCTTGCTGGCGCCGCACCGCCACCCGCATCTGGTGGGCGACGTCAATATCCATGAGGTGTGCGAGCGCGTGCGTTCGCTGGTGCTGGTCGAATTCCCGCAAGGGCTGCGCGTACAGCGCGACTACGACACGTCCATTCCCGAGTTTCGCGGCGATCGAGCGCAACTCATCCAGGCGATGCTGAACATCGTGCAGAACGCGGCACAGGCGCTGACCGATCGCGTTGCGGTCGGCGACGCTGAAATCATCTTGCGCACGCGCGTTGCCCGGCAGGTGACCTTCGGCCGCCAGCGCTACCGGCTGGCACTGGAATTGCATGTCATCGACAACGGACCGGGCGTGCCCGATGCCATCAAGGATCGTATTTTTTACCCTTTGGTGACGGGTCGGGACGGAGGATCGGGACTGGGGCTGACGTTGGCGCAAACCTTCGTGCAGCAGCACCATGGACTCGTCGAATGCGACAGCGTGCCAGGGCGCACCGACTTCCGCATCCTCATTCCATTGCCCTGAGGTCCTGACGATAGCCATCAACGGGAACAAGGTAGAACAATCACATGAAGCCGATCTGGATAGTAGATGACGACCCGTCGATCCGCTTCGTCCTCGAAAAGGCACTGGCGCGCGAGAACCTGCCTACGCGCAGCTTCACCCATCCGCGCGAAGTGCTTGACGCGCTGGCCGACGTCACCCCAGGCGATCCGGCGCGGCAAGGCCCACAGGCGCTGGTGAGCGACATCCGCATGCCCGGCGGCTCGGGCCTGCAGTTGCTCGAGCAGGTGCGCCAGCAGCAGCCCGGCCTGCCTGTCATCATCATGACGGCCTATTCCGACCTGGACAGCGCCGTGTCGGCGTTCCAGCGGGGCGCTTTCGAATACCTGCCCAAGCCTTTTGATCTGCCCAAGGCGGTGGAGCTGATCCGCCGCGCGGTCGAAGAAAGCCAGCGCGAGGAAGTGGTCGAAGAACGGCAGGCCGTCTCCCCCGAGATGCTGGGCCAGGCGCCGGCCATGCAGGACGTGTTCCGCGCCATCGGCCGTCTGAGCCAAAGCCAGGTGACCGTGCTGATCACCGGCGAATCAGGCTCGGGCAAAGAATTGGTGGCGCGCGCGCTGCACAAGCACTCGCCGGTGGCCGATGGCCCCTTTGTTGCCATCAACACAGCGGCCATCCCCAAAGACCTGCTCGAATCCGAACTCTTCGGCCACGAGCGCGGCGCCTTCACGGGCGCGCAGACCCAGCGGCGTGGCCGCTTCGAGCAGGCCGAGGGCGGCACGCTGTTCCTCGATGAAATCGGCGACATGCCGTTCGACCTGCAGACCCGGCTGCTGCGTGTGCTGTCCGATGGACAGTTCTACCGCGTGGGCGGCCATGCTGCCGTGAAGTCGCATGTGCGGGTCATCGCCGCCACCCACCAGGACCTGGAACGCCGGGTGAAGGACGGCGGCTTTCGCGAAGACTTGTTCCACCGCCTGAACGTCATTCGCCTGCGGCTGCCGGCGCTGCGCGAACGGCATGAAGACGTGCCCATGCTCACGCGTCACTTTCTGCAGCAGAGCGCGCGCCAGTTGGGCGTGGAGCCCAAGCGCATTTCCGAACCCGCGTTGGCCAGGCTGGAGCAGTTCGCCTTCCCTGGCAACGTGCGCCAGCTGGAAAACATTTGCCACTGGCTCACGGTGATGGCGCCGGCCCAGGTGATTTCGCTGCAGGATCTGCCGCCCGAAGTGTTGGACGCCCCGCAGCCGACCGCAGTGGCGCAGGCTGCGGCAACCCACGCGCCCGAGCCGGCGTTGGCCGACGCGCTGCGTGCGCTGGAGGCGGTGTCCTCCATTGCGCCTGCGGGCTTTGCGCCCACCGGCTCGCAGTTCGCGCCTGCCGCAGCGGGCCAGGCTTTCGCGCCGTCATTGCCGGACAGCGCGGGCGCGTCGCCCGCAACCCATGCCGGTTGGGAGCACGCGCTGGAGGCTGAAGCCCACAAGCTGCTGCTGAGCGGCCAGACCGAGGTGTGGGATGCGCTCACCCGGCGGTTTGAATCGCGCCTGATCCGCACGGCGCTGCAAGCCACCCATGGCCGCCGCATGGAGGCCGCGCAGCGCCTGGGCATCGGCCGCAACACCATTACACGCAAGATCCAGGAACTGGGCCTCGATGCGCCGGATGAAGGGTGATTTTGGCCTCTAGCGCTTATCCATAAAGCGCTGGCTGCTATAAAAAATGTAGCATGACGCGGGGCGTGTCCACTCCGCCTGCGAGATGGGCCGAGGCGGCGGGCGGCAAGCACTGGCTCGCTATCTGGCACCCATCCTGGGGCTATGGGTGACCCGGCGGCCCATCGTGCGTAGACTGGCGCGCATGTCCACGCTTTCTCTTTGCCCTCGCTCGTCCATGGCGCCGCTGCGTCACGCGGCGTACCGGGCGCGTGTGGCAGCAAAGACGCCGCGTCGGCAAATCACTCCAGCACTTTTCTAGGCCCGGCGGTCCGCTCTCCTTCTTTTTTCAGCGCACACATCCACCGCCGGGCGCCTGTTGCGCGTGGCAGCGGCCGCCTGGCTTTCGGAGCGTCGACACGACGTGCTGACAGGCGGCAGGCTGCATTCGATGGAGTGCTTTCATGCATGCAGTAATGGTTCACGGCGAGCGCACGCTCACCGAACTCGATTTCGCGCGGCTGTCCAGGCTGGTGGATCCGCAAATCGCCTCACCCTTGGCGGATGTTCTTGCCAACGCCGACGTCACCAGTTCCCGTACGGTGCGTGCCGACGTGGTCACGATGAACTCCCGGCTGCAGTTGGTGGACGTCGACTCGCTCAGTCGTCAGGTGCTCACCCTCTGCTATCCGCAAGATGCGGCGCCCGCCGCCGGCTTCGTCTCTGTGCTGTCTCCCGTTGGTGCCAGCCTGCTCGGACTGACGACGGGCGCCACCGCCAGATGGCACACGCCGCACGGCGACGAATGCCGAGCCACCATCGAGCGCATCGAACACCAGCCCGAGGCCATGGGCGACTATCTCACCTGACCGTCCTTGGCTGGTGTGGGTGAGGCGCTGCGCCACGCGGATGGAGTGCCGGCGCAGGCTACGGGCGCCCCGCGCGCTGTCCTACACCCAGGCCACGCATGAGCCGACCCTGGCGCCGGGTGGCTGACTTTGAGAATGAATTCACTGTTCAACCAACCGGAGTTTTCTCATCATGGCTGATTTCAAAGACGCGAACCGCGATCCTCTGACCAACGAACCGGGTGCGCATCCCATTGGCACGGGGGTAGGCGCCACCGGTGGTGCTGTGGCCGGAGCCGCCGCGGGCTCCCTGGGCGGCCCCATTGGCGCTGCAGTGGGCGGGGTGGTGGGCGCAGTCGCTGGCGGCCTGGCCGGCAAGGCAGCTGCTGAGTCGGTCAACCCCACGGCCGAAGACGCCTACTGGCGCGGCAGCTACGACCGCGAGCCCTACTATGAAAATGGCCGCAGCTACGAGGAATATCGCCCTGCCTATGAACTAGGCTGGTCGGCGCGCGACCGTTACCAAGGCCAGGACTTCGACGCGGTCGAGCCACACTTGGCACGCGACTGGGGCCAAGCCCGCACCGACAACTCGCTGGAGTGGGCAGCGGCCCGTCCGGCCACACGCGCTGCCTGGGATCGCGTGGAACGGGGTGATGCCACGCGCCCTGTGGGTGGTGCAGCCTTCGCCGCCGGTACCGAAGCAGGCATGCTGGGTGAAGACGCCGCCGCCTTTGACAATGACGACGTGGTTGACGTGCTGGACGACCTGCTGGAATCGTGCCGCGATGGCGAGTACGGTTTCCGTGCCTCGGCAGAACGTGCTGATTCCCCTGAGTTGAAGACGCTCTTCCTGCGCCATGCCAGCGAATGTGCCGCCGCAGCAGCAGAACTGGAGCGTGAAATTCGCAACCACGGCGGCGAGCCATCCTCCGGCGGCACCATGTCCGGCGCGCTGCATCGCGGCTGGGTCTCTGTAAAGGCTGCGATGTCGAGCAACGACGACAAGGCAGTTTTGGAAGAGGCTGAGCGTGGCGAAGACACCGCACTGGCGCGCTATCGCAAGGCTCTGAAGGAGCCGCTGCCCGCCGCGGTGCGCGCCATTGTGGAACGCCAGGCCCAGGGTGCGCAACGCAACCATGACGAGGTAAAGGCACTGCGCGACCGTGCACAGGCTGTTGACCGTTGATCGTGAATTGATTTGCCGCGCCTACGGGCGGTGATTCGATGAAGAAAAGCCGCCCGGCATCTACGCCGGGCGGCTTTTTCTTTGGCAGTCACAAAAGGACGGTCAGCCCAGTTCCACCACCACCGGCGCATGGTCGCTGGGCTGCGGATTCTTGCGCGGCGCGCGATCAATGCGGCAGGCGCGCACGCTGTCCTTCAATGCGGCGCTGACCAGGATGTGGTCGATGCGCAGTCCCTTGTTCTTCTGAAACCCAAGCATGCGGTAGTCCCACCACGAGAAGCTTTTGTCGGGTTGGTCGAACAGGCGGTACGCGTCGGTCAGGCCCAATTGCAGCAGCGACTGGAAATGCGCGCGCTCCTCCACCGTGTGGTGAATGGTGTCTTTCAAACCGACCGGATCGAACGAGTCGCGGTCTTCGGGCGTCACGTTGAAGTCGCCCACCAGTACCAGTTGCGGGTGTTCTTTCAACTCCTGCTGCAGCCAACGGTGCAGGGCCTCCAGCCACAACAGCTTGTAGGCAAACTTGTCTGAGCCCGGCGCCTGCCCATTGACGAAGTAGCAGTTCACCAAGCGCACCGGACCTTGTGGCGTATCGACGGTAGCGGCGATCACCCGCGCCTGCGTGTCGTCATGCGCGGGAATGTTGCGCACCACGTCGCGCAGCGGCGAGCGCGCCAGCAGCGCCACGCCGTTGTACGTCTTCTGGCCAAACGCCACCGCGTGGTAGCCGGCCTGCTCAAAGGCATCGAACGGAAACTTCTCGTCCACCAGCTTGAGCTCTTGCAGGCCGATGACATCGACCGGGTTCTCTGCCAGCCAGGCCAGCACCTGCGGCAGCCGCACGGTGAGCGAATTGATGTTCCAGGTGGCGATTTGCATGTTTTCAGGCTCCAGCGCTTGTCTGATAAGCGCCTGCTGCTATCAAAAGGTGAGTCAATGGGTCAAGCCGCACGAGCGTAGCTGGCAAAGCTATAGGGCAGGCCGTCGGCAGCCACATGGTGGGTGCGTGCGTTTTCCTGCCACTCTGGCCCCAGCGCCGGGGCGTAGGCGTCGCCGTCGAAGTCGCGCGCCAATTCGGTCACTTCCACGCGCTGCGCTAACGGCAAGGCCTGCGCATAGATCTGTGCGCCACCGATCACCCAGACGATCTGAGCACCAGTTTGCTCTGCAATTTGTAGCGCCTCACCAAGGCTGGACGAGCGCTGCGTGCCGTTTTCATCCCAATCGGCCTGGCGCGTCACGACGATGTTCGTGCGGCCGGGCAGGGGCCTAAAGCGCGGGGGCAGCGAATCCCAGGTCTTGCGGCCCATGATGACCGGGTGTCCCTGGGTCAGCGCGCGGAAGTGCGCCAGGTCTTCGGGCAAATGCCACGGCATCACGCCGTTCTTGCCGATGACTCCGTTGGCGGCGCGTGCGTAGATGAGCGCGATTTGCATGGTGCTCACACCGCCACCGGCGCCTTGATGGCGGGGTGGTGCGCGTAGTCGCGCACTTCGAAGTCTTCGAACTGGTAGTCGAACAGGCTGTCCGGCCGGCGCAGGATGTGCAGCGTGGGGTAGGGGTGCGGCGCGCGCGATAGCTGCAACTCGACCTGCTCGAAATGGTTGCTGTAAATATGGCAGTCGCCACCCGTCCAGATGAAGTCGCCCACATCCAGGTTGCACTGCTGCGCAACCATGTGGGTCAGCAGCGCGTAGCTGGCGATATTGAAGGGCACACCCAAAAAGATGTCTGCGCTGCGCTGGTACAACTGGCAGCTCAACGAGCCGCGCTGGCCGGCCGCCTGCGGGGGCGTGACGTAGAACTGGAAGAACGCGTGGCAGGGCATCAGGGCCATCTTGTCCAGGTCGGCCACGTTCCAGGCGCTGACGATGATGCGGCGCGAATCGGGGTTGGTTTTCAGCGTCTCGACGACCTGGCTGATCTGGTCGATGTGGCCGCCTTCCGGCTTGGGCCAGCTGCGCCACTGCACGCCATACACCGGCCCCAGGTCGCCATCTTCGCGCGCCCATTCGTCCCAGATGCTGACGCCGCGCTCCTTCAGCCAGCCGTTGTCGCTGGAGCCGGTCAGAAACCACAGCAGCTCGACGATGATGGATTTCAGGTGCACCTTTTTCGTGGTGACCAGCGGAAAGCCCTCGTTCAGATCGAAGCGCATCTGGTGGCCGAACACGCTGCGTGTGCCGGTGCCCGTGCGGTCGCCCTTGGCCACGCCGTGGGTGTACACATGGCGCATGAAGTCTTCGTACTGGGAGCGCACGGGGCGGGTGATGTCGGTCATGGACATTTGGCTCTAACAGTTCGCAACTATGGAGCCGTGGATTCTAGGGCGTGGGTCCAGCCGCTGCAGCGACCAGGTTGCTGACGGCCGAAAGCGATAAGCTCTCCCGCCGATCTTGTAAATCAATGAAATCCGCTCCAATGCGCCAATCGCCGTGCTTATCGTTACTCACTGCATTGCTGCTGGCAGGCTGCGCAAGCAACGTGCCGCTCACACCTGCGGCGCCCGGCGCCTCGTCGGCAAAGCCCACCGCGTCACCCGCCGCCGCTGCCAACCCGTGGGCCAGCGTGCAGGCGCAAGTGGGCCGCTCGCCATCGCAGGGCGATGACTTTCTGCGCACGGGCCCGATGGCGGCACGGCTCAAGGGGCTGCTGGGCCCGGTCAATTACCCGGAGCTGCTGCAGAACATGGCTGTCAGCACGCCGTTGCGCCAGGACGGCGGCTTGCTCTACCTCACCGGTCGCCAATCGCAGCAAACGGGCGCGCCAGCCGCGGCCGTGGTGCTGGACCCTGCGCGCGACGCCATGCGCGTGTGGCTGCAAACGGGCGATGAGGAGTGGGACGTGCAGGACGCAGGCGCGCCCGTGCCCTTGCCGGCCGACGTGCGCGCGGTGATGGACGACGCCCGGCGCTGAACCTGCCAGCCAGCCCGCTGCGCTCCGGCGCTTGTCGTTCCTATAATCGAGAATCATTCTCGACTACATCGACATGCCTGCCGTTCATCCCCTGCAGCGTCTCTACAGCGAACACCATGGCTGGCTGCAGGCCTGGCTGCGGCGGCGCCTGAGCTGCACGCATGATGCGGCCGACCTGGCGCAGGACACGTTCGTGCGGCTGCTGGCGCGCTCGCCGCAGGCGCTCGGTCCGAACGCGATGCGCGAGCCCCGCGCCTACCTGACCACGGTGGCGCGCGGCTTGTTGATCGACTTCTGGCGCCGCGGTGAACTGGAGCGCGCCTACCTGGCCGATCTGGCCTTGCAGCCCGAGGCGCTGCAGCCCTCGCCCGAAGAGCGCCTGGCCGCCGTGCAGATGCTGCAGGCGGTCGACGCGCTGCTGCAGGGCCTGACGCCCAAGACCCGCGCCGCCTGGCTCATGAGCCGGCTCGACGGCCTGACGCATGCCGAAATCGCCACGCAGTTGCACGTGTCGGTGCCCCGCGTGCGGCAGTTGCTGGCGAACGCGGCGCGCCACGCCTATCACCTGCGCTTCGGCGCGTTGCCATGAGCGCGGCCTGGCCGGTGGGCACCGCGCCTGGCGATGCGGCAGATGACCGGCCGGTACCACCGGCCGTGTTGAATGCAGCCATTGCATGGCAGTTGCAGCAAGGCGATGGATCGGCCACGCCGGCCAGCACGCAAGCCTTCAACGACTGGCTGGCGGCCCACCCGGACCACGTCCGCGCCTGGCGCCAGCTGGGCGAGATCGACCGGCAACTGTCTGCCGTGGGCGGCCGTGCCACGCGCGCCGCGGTCCTGCGCCGCACCCGGCAGCCGGTGCCTGCCGCGGGCGCCTTGCTGGGGCTGGTGCTGGTCATCGCGTGCGGCGGCGCCGTGCTCAACCGTTTCCAGCCCGTGGGCCAATTGCTGGCCGACCACCGCGCAGGCACGGGCGAGCGCCGCACCATCGTGCTGCCCGACCAGACCGTGCTGCACCTGAACACCCGCAGCGCCGTGGACATCGCGTTCGGCAAAGACCTGCGCGAAGTGCGGCTGCGTGCCGGCGAGGTGGCGGTGGAAACCCGTCACGCCGATGCTGCAGAACAGCGCCCCTTCGTGGTCGTGACCGAGGACGGCAGCCTGCGCGCGCTGGGCACGCGCTTCGTGGTGCGCCGCTGGAACCCGGTGGACGGCGCGGCGGGCCAGGGCGGCGTCACCGACCTGACCGTCACCCAGTCCGCCGTGGCGGCGCGCCCTGCCACCTGCGCCGCGGCGCCCACGCAGCCTTGCGCTGCCGAGCGCATCGTGTCGGCGGGGCAAGGCGCTCGCCTGCAACGCGGGCAGATCGAGGCTATGGCCGCCCTGCCAGACGCCGATGCGTGGAAGGACGGCATGCTGGTGGTGGACAACCAGCCGCTGGCCGATGTGGTGGCCGCCCTGGCGCGCCACCGCCCCGGCCACCTGGGCGTGGACCCCGCCGTGGCGGGTCTGCGCGTGACCGGCACGCTGCCCTTGGCCGACACCGACCAGGCACTGCTGGCGCTGACGGCGGCGGTGCCGGTGGAGGTGGCCTACACCACGCGCTGGTGGGTCACGCTGCAGCCGCGCGCGGCGAAGTCGCCGTAACGGGTAACGCCTGTTCTTTTGGAAATTTGAGTCAAATTGGCCTCTAGCGCTTGATAGGTAATCGCTGGTAGCTATAAAAATAGTAGCATTCATGCGAGGGCAACGCTGGCGCGCACCGCCTACCCGCGCGCACCAACGGCTTTTTTTTGACGCAGCCCCTCTCACTTTCTGTCGCCCGTTCGGCAAACAGGAAGAGGCCGTGCGATGTCGCGGCTTCTTTCCTTGCGTCACCGTTTCGGAGCCTGATCCATGCCCTCTGCCGCCAATCCCTTTCGCCTGACCCCCGGCGCTGCCGCCTGCCTGCTGGTGCTGGCCGCTTGGGCCACCGCCGCACCGCCTGCCCGTGCGCAGGCCGCCGCCGTGGCCGCCACGGCCGAGCGCGACTACGACCTGCCGGCCGGGCCCCTCGGCGCCACGCTCAACCGCATCGCGCGTGAGGCGGGGCTGGCGCTGACCGCCGATGCGCAACTGATCGAAGGTCGCACCGCAGCGCCGGTGCGCGGCCGGATCGACGCGCCCGAGGCTTTGCGCCGGGCGCTGGCGGGCTCCGGGCTCGAGCTGCGCGAGGCCACCGGCGGCGTCTTCACGCTGCGCGAGGCCTCCCGGCCCGCCGCGCAGGCCCCCCGGCTCAGCGATGCGGCCACCCTGGGTGCCGTCACGGTGACGGCCAGCGCAGAGGCCGCGCCGGGCGATCAGCCGCCTGCCTATGCTGGCGGTCAGGTGGCCAGAGGCAGCCGTGTCGGCGTGCTGGGTCACCAGAGCGTGATGGACACGCCGTTCCATATCACCAGCTACACGGCCGAGCTGATGCACAACCAGCAAGCGATCACGGTGGCCGACGTGCTGGCCAACGACCCGTCCGTGCGCACCGTGTCGTACAGCCTGACGAACGCCGCCGCTGGGGGCGACATCTTTTTGATTCGCGGCTTCTCGGTGCAGGACTCGGTGCTGTTCGACGGCATCGGCGGCATTGCCACCAACCGCGCGGTGCCGGTGGAAACGGCGGAGCGCATCGAAGTGCTCAAGGGCCCGAATGCGCTCCTCAACGGCATGGCGCCGGGGGCGGGCGGGGCGGTGGGCGGCGCGATCAACATGGCGCCCAAGCGTGCGGGCGACCTGCCGCTGACGCGCCTGACGACCACCTACCTGTCCAAGGGCAATCTGGGTGGCCATCTGGACGTGGGCCGCCGGTTCGGTGAAGACAACCGGTGGGGTGTTCGCTTCAATGGCGTCTACCGCGACGGAAAGACCGCCACCCAGGGCCAGTCCGTCGAGTTGGGTGCGGCGGCAGTGGCCCTCGACTACCGTGGCAGCCAGCTTCGGGCATCGGTGGACGCCGGCCACCAGACGATGAACAACGAAGCGCCGCAGGGGGCGGCGGGGTTCGGCATCGGCGACGGCATTGCCATTCCCAGGCCGCCCAAGGCCAGTGCCCGCATCGCTCAGGACTGGGAATTCGCCAAATCCCAGAGCAATTACCTCTTGGCCAAGGCCGAGTACGACCTCACGCCCGACTGGACGCTGTCTGCGGCAGCAGGTGGCAGCAACACGCGGTCCCGCTACCTGGCCACCGACGTGTTCGTCACCAGTGTGCAGGGCGACGCGCAGGCGACCACATACTTCTGGCCCAATTGGGCGAACTACCGGACGGTGCAAGGCGGCCTGCAAGGCACGGTGCGCACCGGCGATGTCAAGCACCGTAT
This sequence comes from Acidovorax sp. WCS2018Noco2-16, assembly GCF_031843945.1. Classification (NCBI taxonomy): domain Bacteria; kingdom Pseudomonadati; phylum Pseudomonadota; class Betaproteobacteria; order Burkholderiales; family Comamonadaceae; genus Acidovorax; species Acidovorax sp. WCS2018Noco2-16. The sequence continues at coordinate 1,168,535 of NZ_JAVTJJ010000001.1, read as the reverse complement.
CCACCTGAATGGCGCGTATCTGAAAAAGGACAGCGGCTTCACCGCGGACTACTACGGCTTCGACGGCTTCGGTACGAACATCTATGCACCGCCGACCATTGCGCGCCCGTCCATCGACGGCTTTTCCGCGCGACCGCCGAAGACGGATTCCCTGCAGCTTCCTTCGGTGGCCTTCTCCGACACGATCTCGCTGTGGCAGGAGCGTGTGGCCGTCACGCTGGGCGCCCGCTACCAGCGCGTCAAGGTCGTCAAGTACGACACCGGCACAGGCGCCGGCAGCACCGCTTACGACGAACATGCCGTGACACCGGCACTGGCGGCGGTGGTCAAGCTCCAGCCCCATCTGTCCCTCTACGGCAACTACATCGAAGGGCTGGTGCAGGGCGACTCGGCACCGCTGGGCACCACCAATGCCGGACAGGTGTTTCCGCCCGTCAAGACAAAGCAGCGCGAGGTGGGCGTGAAGGTCGACTTCGGTCGCTTCAGCACCACGGCGAGCATCTTTCACATTGAAAAGCCGAGCGGGCTGGTGGCATCCAACGGCGACGGCAGCTTCACCTACCAAGTGGGCGCGGAGCAGCGCAATCGCGGCATCGAGTGGAACGTTTTCGGCGAGGCAGCCCGCGGCGCACGCCTGCTGGGCGGCGTGACATTCAACGATGCCGAGTTGACCCGAACCGAAGGCGGCACCTACGACGGCAACGCGGCGCCGAATGTGTCGCGTTGGCAGTGGAACCTGGGCGGCGAATACGATCTGGCCGCCGTTCAGGGCCTGACGCTATCGGCCCGCATGATCTCCACCAGCAGCCAGCATGTGGACGCGGCCAATCTGCGGCGCATTCCGGGCTGGACACGCTGGGACATCGGCGCGCGCTACACGACGCGGGCCGGCGGCCGGCCGCTGGTGCTGCGCGCGGGCGTGGACAACCTGTTCAACCGCAACTACTGGTCCAGCGGCTCCGGCAACTGGCTGTATGTCGGCAACCCGCGCACGGTGACGGTTTCAGCCGCAGTGGACTTCTAGGGGGCCTTCGTTCGGGAACGTGCCGGGCGATCCGCAAATCGTCACGCGCTTTTCACCGGCAGCATGCAGTGCGGGTTCATCACCCCCTGCGGGTCCAGCGCGCCCTTGATGGCGCGCATCATGCCCAGCGCCACGGGCGACTGGTACTTCTCCAGCTTGTCCACCTTCAGCGCGCCCACGCCGTGTTCGGCCGAGAACGATCCGCCGAACTGCGCCACCGCTTCGTACACCAGATGGTTCACGCGGTCTTCCTGATCGCGCAGGAAGGCTTTGGCATCGCCTTCGGCCGGGGCCTGCACGTTGTAGTGCAGGTTGCCGTCGCCCAGGTGCCCGAATGTGACCAGCCGCACCCCGGGGATCTCGCGCTTGAGCAGTGCGTCGGCATATTCAACGAAGGCGGGGATGCGCGGAATCTGCACCGAGATGTCGTGCTTGATGTTCAGGCCTTCCTCGGCCTGGGCCAGCGGAATGCTCTCGCGGACATGCCAGAGCTGGTGGGCCTGCGCCAGGTTCTCGGCCACTACGGCATCGGTCACGCAGCCGGCTTCGAGCGCGGTTTCCAGCAGCGACTCGAAGCGCGCGCGGGCGTGTTCTTCCGATTCGCTGTCGCTGTTTTCCAGCAGCACGCCATAGGGCACGTCTTCCTGGTCGATGAAGGGCACGCGCAGCTGAGGCATGTGCTTGGGCACCAGGCTCAGGGCGAAGCGACCCATGACCTCGAAGCCTGTCAGGCCTGCGCCCAGGTGCTTGTGCGCCAGGGCCAGCAATTGCACGGCATGCTCCATCGACGGCACGGCGGCCCAGGCCGTCAGGCTGGCGGCGGGCTGCGGATAGAGCTTCATCGTCGCCGCGGTGATGATGCCCAGCGTGCCTTCGCTGCCGATGAATAAGTCGCGCAGGTCGTAGCCCGTGTTGTCCTTGCGCAGGCCCTTGAGCCCGTCCCACACCTCGCCCTGCGGCGTGACGACCTCCAGCCCCAGGCACAGATCGCGTGTGTTGCCGTAGCGCACGACCTGCGTGCCGCCGGCGTTGGTGGCCAGGTTGCCGCCGATGGTGCAACTGCCCTCGGCCGCCAGGCTCAAGGGGAACAGCAGCCCGGCTTTTTCTGCCGCGTCCTGCACGTTCTGCAGGATGGCGCCGGCCTCCACGGTGAGTGTCAGGTTGTCGGCGTCCACCGCGCGAATGGCGTTCAGCCGCGTGAGGCTCAGCAGCACCTGCGTGCCCGTCTCGTCAGGAATGGAGCCCACCGCCAGCCCCGTGTTGCCGCCCTGCGGGACGATGGACGTGCCTGTGGCAGCGCAGGCACGCACCACGGCGGCCACTTCCTGCGTGCTGCCGGGGCGCACCACGGCCAGCGCCTTGCCGCGCGCGCGGCGGCGCCAGTCCTGTTCCCAGGCGGTGAGGTCGCCCTCGGTAAGCACATGGGCGGCGCCGACGGTCTGGCGCAGGGTGTCGATCAGGGTGGACATGGTGTTCTCGAACTCTCGCGAAAAACGGGGATGAAAAACAGGGGATGGCCGTGGAGCAGGGTCGTCTTTTTTATGGAGCCGGCGCAGCCGCCGCACGCGCATGCTTTTGGCGCAGTCGCACATGCAGCGCGCAGGCGGTGAACAGCGCCAGGCACAGCGCCACTTCGATCAGCGCCAGCCAACGGCCGGGGGCCGGGTCGCCCCAGGCGCGCACCACGCCTTCGGTGAAATACAGCCACACCACCAGGCTGACCCAGCGGTAGGTGTACATGCGCCGCTTGAGCAGCCCCGCCAGCGGAAAGGCCAGCGGCAGCGCCTTCAGCGCCAGCCACGACCCGCCGGGCCGCAGCGGCGCCAACCACAGCTCCCACGCCAGGCTGAGCACGATCAGCCCCAGCAGACTGCCGACGGCCAGCCAGCGGGTGGCGGCGACGTCCTGAGCGGGAAGGTGCGAAGAAGTGGACATGCGGCAGGTCGAGGAGGGAGGGCGGGATCGGGAAGAAGCGTGGCCTTTGGCCGCCTGAGCGGCCTGGGTGCGCGGTGTGGGCGGCGAGGCGTGCGTAATCAGGGATCATATCGGCCATGAGCATTTCCCTGCAGGCCGCCGTGCTGCGCTTTGAAGCGTGGCTGACGGAGCTTTCCCACTTTCCTTGGCGCCCCACTGCGCACACGCTGCGCGAGCGTTTCCGCGAAGACCGCCTGGGGCTGACGGCCAGCAGCCTGACCTTCACCACGCTGCTGGCGCTGGTGCCGTTCTTCACCGTGGCGCTGGCGGTGTTCACGGCGTTTCCCATCTTCGGGCAGATGCAGTTCGTGCTGCAGCGCTGGCTGGTCGATAGCCTGGTGCCGGACAGCATCTCGCGCCCCGTGCTCGGCTATTTGACGCAGTTTGCCGCCAAGGCCAGCGGACTGGGCGTGGCGGGCTTTTCCATCCTCATGGTCACCTCGCTGGCGCTGATCCTGACCATCGACCGCACACTCAACAACATCTGGCGCGTGCCCCGGCTGCGGCCGCTGGGCCAGCGCGTGCTGATCTACTGGGCTGTCATCACGCTGGGGCCGCTGGTGCTGGCGGCCAGCCTGGCGCTGACCACGTCAATGGCGTCTGCCGCATCGCGCGGCATCGGCGACAGCTTGCCCGGCAGCGCGCGGTTTCTGCTCGATGCCATCGAATTCTTCGTGCTGGCCATCGGCATGGCCGCGCTGTACCGCTATGTGCCCAACACGCACGTGAAGTGGCGCCATGCGTGGTCGGGCGGCCTCTTCGTGTCGGTGGGCATCGAGCTGGCCAAGAAGGTGCTGAGCCTCTACATCGCCTCCGTGCCGACCTATTCCGTGCTCTACGGCACCTTCGCCACGCTGCCCATCCTGCTGCTGTGGGTGTATGTGGCCTGGGTCATCGTGCTGCTGGGCGCTGTGGTGGCCGCCTATTTGCCCAGTTTGCTGGCCGGCGTGGCGCGCACCGCCAGCGGTCAGGGCTGGACCTTTCAGCTGGCGGTGGAAGTTCTGCAGCAACTGCAGGCCGCGCGGCAGGCGCCAGTCCGGGGGCTGACCGCCACGCAGCTGGCGCAGGTGCTGCGCGTGGACGTGCTGCAGCTCGAGCCCGTGCTGCAAGCCCTGACCGCGCTGGACTGGGCCGTGCAGGTGAACGAAACCGCGAGCGGCGCACCCGAAAGCCGCGAAGCGCGCTACGTGCTGGTGGCCGATGTGCACACCACGCCGCTGGAGCCGCTGGTGCAGCGCCTGCTGATTGAGCGTGCCGACAGCCTGGAGCGGTTCTGGGGCAATGCGGGCCTGGCCGTGGTGAAGCTGGCCGACGTGCTGCCACGGCCCGCGCGGCTGCCGCTGCCTGACGGCGGTTGATGGCGGCTGATGGCGAATTTGCTATTAATTTAATAGCTGTTAGCGCTTTATGGATAAGCGCTAGAGGCCGATTTGGCTTGAATTTCTAGCAACTGAACGGCGGCCGTGCCGCTGCGCACAGCCCCCTCCAACGTGGCCGGGTAAGGCCCGTCGACATAGTCGCCGCATGCCAGCAGGCCCGTCGCCACCTGCGCTGGCGGACGCTTCAGCCCAGGCGTGCAGGCGAAGGTGGCGCGCTTTTCCACCACCGTGCGCAGCACGCGCAGGCCGGGCAGGCCCAATTCGTCGGCGGCTTGTTGCAACACCTGCTGCTCCAGCACGTCGCGCTCGCCCTCGAAGGCGCTGACCACAAACGCCAGCAGTCCGGCCGGGCCGCCGAGCGGCGCGCGGTCGAACACGAACTGCGCCGGCCGCGCGGCCGAAGCCCGCAGCGCCAGCATGGGCTGGGGCAGCAATGCGCCGCGCGCCGTCGGGTGCTGGGCGTAGACCGTGGCGATGGCGGTGTGGCGCAGCGCGTCGGCGCTGTCTGCCCAACGGTGCAGGGCGGTGGCTTCGCCGCCATCCGGCACGGCGCCGCGCACCAGCCGCGCGGCCTCCGGTGCCGGCGTGGCCAGCACCACAGCGTCAAAGTGGTCCAAGCCCGCACTGCTTTCGACCTGCCATCCTCCATTCGTCTGGTTCAGCCCCACCACCCGCTGCCCGCTGTGCACCGCATGGCCGTGCGTGCGCAGCCATTGCGCGGCGGGCTCGGGGAACAGCGCGCCCAGATCGGTGCGCGGCAGCAGCAGGTGCGAACCACCACGCCCGCTGAAAAGGCTGTCGCGCAGCACGCGCAAAAACACGGTGCCGCTGGATTGATCGGCCGGCGTGTTCAGCGCCGACACGCACAGCGGGTCTATGAATTCTTGCTGCAGTCGTACGGGCAGGTGCGCGCACAGCTGCGCGACGGTGGCGCCAGGCGCGCAGGTGAATCCGCCCAGCCGCCAAGCCGCTGCCGTGCGCAGCAGGGCCAGCCGCTCGCCCCAGGACCAGCCGCGCGCACGGGCGATGCCGACCAGCGCATCCCACGGCGGGGCCAAGTCGGGCAGGCGCAGGCCGGTGCCGTCGGCATAGGGCAGCGCCAGCGGCATGCGCAGCAAGGCAGGCGATTCCGCCACGCCCACCGAGCGCATCAGCGCCAGGCATTCGGTGTAGGCGCCGATGAGAATGTGCTGGCCGTTGTCCAGCGTGATCGGCTGGCCGTCGTCACCTTGCGCGGCGACGGCGCGGGCGCGGCCGCCCAGCGTGCGGGCGGCTTCAAACACGGTGACAGCATGGCCCGCGCGCGCGGCGCCCAACGCTGCCGCCATACCGGCCCAGCCGGCACCTACCACGGCGATCTTCATCACTTGGCGGCAGCCTGCTGGCACATGGCGGCGTGCTCGGCCTCCAGCCCTGCCGTTGCAGGCGACTGGCAGCGGCGCTGCAGCCGGCTTTGCGCGTCGCGGTTGCCCGCGGCGGCGGCATGGGCCAACAGGCGCAGCGCGTGGAGCGACAGCTCGGCGCTGGCCGACAGGGCCTGCTGGCCTGTGGCGTCCGCAGCCTTTGGCGCTATTCCAGGCGCGACAGGGGCAGCCGGTGCGGGTTCCGGCAAGGTCTTGGCAGCGTGGATCTGGGGCATGCGCTCGACCGCGGTGAAGTCGCCCGTCTTGCCCGCCTGGGTCATCAGGTCTTGATACAGCTGCACCATGCGCGAGGTGTCGGTGTGCGTCAGCGCCTGGGCCGGTTTGGACAGGTACAGCGCCACTTCCGGCGGAAGCGCCGCATTGGCAGACAGCGAAGCAGATACCAACCCACCCTCGGCCAGCGGCGCCTTGCCGGCCATGCGCGCCGCATCGTCTGCGGCCAGCACGGCGCCCTTGGCACCGACGCCCGCGAGCTCCGCACCGCCGACCGCGGCCGAGCCCGCTGCAGCCGCCTTGGCGGTGCCGCCGGCCTTGCCTGCCGCTTTGCCCAGCAAGCCCCAGACAGCGTGGCTTGGCAGAGCGGTTGCCGCCAAGGCAGCCGCTAGCATCAGCGCAGGCCAAGTGATGCGGCGGCGGGTGGAAAAGTCAGTGAAAAGCGGGCAGTGCGGCATGGCGATGGGCTTCTACATCCGTCCCAGCGCCTGCATCTTCCACGCCAGCCATAGCTTGCGCAGCGGCGTGAGGGCGATGCGCTGGTGCAGCACCTGGAAGTTCTCGGCCTCGATCTCGCGCAGCAGCGTGCGGTAGATGCTGGCCATCATCAGGCCGGGCTTTTGCGCGCGCCGGTCGGCCGCGGGCAGCATCGCCAGCGCTTCGTCATAAAGCCGGTGCGCCCGCTCGGCCTGAAAGCGCATCAGCGCGGTGAAGCGGTCGGAATATTGCCGCTTCAGAATCTCGTGCGCCTTCACGTCGAACTGCTGCAGCTCGGACACGGGCAGGTAGATGCGGCCCATCATGGCGTCCTCGCCCACGTCGCGAATGATGTTGGTCAGCTGGAAGGCCAGCCCCAGGCGGTGGGCGTATTCGGTGGTGGCCTCGTCGGTCTGCCCGAAGATGCGCGCGGCCACTTCGCCCACCACGCTGGCCACCAGGTGGCAGTAACGGGACAGGCCGGCGAAGTCGAGGTAGCGCGTCTGCTCCAGGTCCATGTGGCAGCCGTCGATGACGGCCTGCAGGTGGCGCTCTTCGATGCGGTAGGCGGCGGTGTGGGGCATCAGCGCCTGCAGCACCGGGTGGCTGGGCTGGCCGGCGAAGGCCTTGGCCACCTCGGCCTGCCACCAGGCGAGCTTGGTGCGTGCCACGCCGGCGTCCGAGACTTCATCGACCACGTCGTCCACTTCGCGGCAGAACGCATAGAAGGCGGTGATGGCTGCGCGGCGCGGGGCGGGCAGGAACAGGAAGGCGTAATAGAAGCTGCTGCCTGAACCGGCGGCTTTTTGTTGGACGTACTGTTCCGGGGTCATGGGGCGGGATTGTCCCATGGGGTTCGATAGCGCCCGGCGTTGGTTGGCCCCGCCACGTCACGCATTCGACACGCGGCCGTCATGCCTGCGCCACGAAGCAGGCACAGCATGCAAAGCCATGCAACGCGACGACGCTTTCCTCAACGCCTGGCGCGAAGCCAGCGTCCCCATGGATGTGGACGAAGAGGCCGCCCATGCGCCGGCGCCGGACCGCCCCGCGCGCCGCTACCGTACGCTGTGGATCTCTGACCTGCACCTGGGCACGCCCGGCTGTCAGGCCGACGCGCTGCTCGACTTTCTGCGGCACACCGAATGCGAAACGCTCTACCTCGTGGGCGACATCGTCGATGGCTGGCAACTGCGGCGCCACTGGTACTGGCCGCAGTCGCACAACGACGTGGTGCAAAAGCTGTTGCGCAAGGCGCGCAAGGGCACGCAGGTGATCTTCATTCCCGGCAACCACGACGAATTCGCCCGCCGCTACCTGCAGCTTAACTTTGGCGGCATCACGGTGGCCGAAGACTGGGTGCACGAAACCGCCGACGGCCGCAAGCTTTGGGTGATGCACGGCGACCTGTTCGACGGGGTGATCCAGTGCGCCAAATGGCTCGCCCACGTGGGCGATTCGCTCTATGAATTCACGCTGCGGCTCAACCGCCACCTGAACACGCTGCGCGCCCGCATGGGGCTGCCGTACTGGTCGCTGTCGCAGTACCTCAAGCGCAAGGTCAAGCGCGCGGTGAGCTATGTGGACGACTTCGAGAACGCCGTGGCGCGCGAGGCCAAAAAGCGCGGCCTGCAGGGCGTGGTGTGCGGCCACATCCACCATGCAGAGCTGCGTGATGTCGACGGCATCCTGTACGCCAACGACGGCGACTGGGTGGAAAGCCTGACCGCGCTGGCCGAGCATGCCGACGGCACGCTGGAGATCTTGCAGTGGTCTGAACACCTGCCCGCCGCGCGCCACAAGGCCCGCCGTGCGGCCACGCGGGCCGAGCCGCTGCAGCATGCCTGACCGGGCAACGGCGCCGCCGATGGCGCGGACACCGGCGGTGGTCGAGCTGGTGTACTTCAACGCAGGCGGCGGCCATCGTGCGTCTGCGCTGGCGCTGGAAGCCGCCATCGCCCGCGCCGGCCTGCCGTGGACGGTGCGCATGACGCACCTGTTCGAGGTGCTCGACCCGAACGCGCGCTTTCGGCAATGGACGGGCATGGAGCCCGAGGCCATCTACAACCGCCGCCTGGCGCGCGGCTGGACGTTGGGGCTGGCGCAAGAGCTGCGCGTTCTGCAAGGAATGATCCGCTGGAGCCATCGGGCGCTGGTGCGGCGGCTGCAGGCGCACTGGCAGCGCGCGGCGCCGGACCTGGTCGTGTCGCTGGTGCCTAACTTCAACCGGGCGCTGGGCGAATCGGTGGCGGCGGCGCTGCCCGGTGTGCCGTTCGTCACCGTGCTGACCGACCTGGCCGACTGCCCGCCGCACTTCTGGATCGAACCCGGCGTGGACCAGCACCTGGTGTGTGGCTCGCCCCACGCGGTGGCGCAGGCGCGTGCGGCCGGGTGCCGCGAAGGCCGCATCCACGCCACATCGGGCATGTTGCTGGGGCCTGCCTTTTACGATGCGGCGCCGCTGGACCGTGCTGCGGAACGCGCGCAGCTGGGGTTCGACCCACATCGCCCGGTGGGACTGGTGCTGTTCGGCGCCGAAGGCTCGCGCGCCATGCTGTCCATCGCCCGAAGGCTGCCCGACACGCCCCTGATCCTGGCCTGCGGCCGCAACGCCGCGCTGGCCCGCGCGCTGCGGGCGCTGCCGTCACGCGCCCCCCGGCTGGTGCTCGACTACACGCGAGACATCGCCCGGTACATGCAACTGGCCGACTTCTTCATCGGCAAACCTGGCAGCGGCAGCCTGAGCGAAGCGGTGCAGATGGGGCTGCCGGCCATCGTCACGCGCAATGCGTGGACCATGCCGCAAGAGCGCTACGGCACCGACTGGGTTCGGGAGCAAGGCCTGGGGTTGGTGCTGCCCAGCTTCGCGCACGTGGCGCGGGCCGTGCACACGCTGGAGGCCGACCTGCCGCGGTTTCAGGCAACTGTGGCCCGCCAGCGCAACCGCGCGGCTTTTGAAGTGCCCGAGGTGCTGGCGGGCATCCTGGTGCAGGCCCGGGCGGCCGGCGCGGGCAACGCCTGGCGCGAAGCGGCCTGAGGGCTTTTCGGGCTTACATCCGCACCGCGCGCCACAGCATGCGCGGGCCGTCGGCCGCGCGCAGCACGGGCCGGGTCACCAGGCTGGCGCCGTGCAGGGCCTGCACTTTGTCCAGGATGCGAAGGCCGCCTTGCACCACCAGCCGCAGCTCCCAGCCGATGCGCCCGGGCAGCCGGTGCACCAGCGGCGCGCCGGCCAGCATGGTGCTGCGCGCCCAGGCGGCGCAATCCATTACCAGCGCATCGCTGGCGGGGCTGCGCTGGCCGGCGATGAGCTGCGTGCGGCTCACGCCGTGAGCGGCGCAGTCGGCATCGGTCAGGTAGTGGCGGCCGCGCGGCAGGTCCACGCTCAGGTCTTGCCAGAAGTTGATGAGCTGCAAAGCGGAGCAGATGGCGTCGCTCTCGGCCAGGGCGGTGTCGCCCTGCACGCCGTATAGGTGCAGCAGTAGCCGGCCGACCGGGTTGGCTGAGCGGCGGCAATAGTCCAGCAACTCGGCACGCGTGGCGTAGGTATCGCGGTCGCGCGTCATGGCGATGTCTTGCAAGAAGGCGTCGATCAGATCGTCCAGCAGCGGCACGGGCAGGGTGTGGCTGCGCACTACGGCCTGCAGCGGGCCGAAGATGGCCGCCCAACGCGGCGAGGGCGCCGCGCCTTGCGTGGTCACGGCGTGCAGTTCTGCCCGGTAGGCGCTCAGGTCGGCCAGGCGCTCGTCGGCGGTGGCGTCGCCCTCATCGGCCAGGTCGTCCGCCGCCCGCGCGAAGGCGTAGATGGCCGCGATGGGCTGGCGCAGCCGGGGCGGGCACAGCAACGACGCCACGGGAAAGTTTTCGTAGTGGGTGACCGGCGGCGCGAGCGGAAATGCAGGTGCTGTGGCGTCGACATGCGGGGCTGGGGAGGGTGCGGGAGGCTTCACGGCCCGCATTCTCGCCTTGACAGCAGCGGGGTGGCTCCAATAGATTACTAACCAGTCAGTCAGTAATTGAATTTGCGAAAGTTTCCGATGACTTCATTGTTCGCGCGGCCGCCTTCATCCACGCCGTTTTCCCTTGCGCCTTCTCCCTCCGTTTCGCCCGCCCGTGTGCGGGCGTTTTCCTGGGCAGGCCGGGGGCTGGTGGCTGCATTGGCTGGTGCCTTGCTGGCGGGATGTTCCAAGCCCGAGCCGGCGCCCGAGCCGGTGCGCGCGGTCAAGCTGGTGACGGTGGGCGCGAGCCCGCTGCATGCGCAGCTGGAATACGCCGGCGAGGTGCGGGCGCGCGTCGAGTCGCGATTGGGGTTCCGGGTGGCCGGCAAGATCGCCGAGCGGCAGGCCGAACTGGGCCAGCGCGTGCGTGCCGGCCAGGTGTTGGCGCAACTGGACCCGCGCGACTATCAACTGGCGACCGATGGCGCCCGCGCACAGGTGGCCGCCGCGCGCACGCAGCGCGATCTGGCGGCGGCGGACTTCAAGCGCTATGCGGGGTTGAAAGAGCAGAACTTCATCAGCGGTGCCGAACTGGAGCGCCGCGAGGCCTCGGTGAAATCGGCCCAGGCCACGCTGGACCAGGCCCAGTCGCAGCTGGCGTCGCAAGGGAACCAGGCCGGCTATACCCGGCTGGTGGCCGATGTGGCGGGCGTGGTGACCAGCGTCGATGCCGAGCCCGGCCAGGTGGTGTCCGCCGGCACGCCAGTGGTGCGCATTGCGCAGGACGGGCCGCGCGACGTGGTCTTTGCCGTGCCGGAAGACAAGGTGTCCGTGATGCGCGCGGGCCAGGCCGTGACCGTGCGGGTGTGGTCCGGCGGCGAGCCGCTGGCCGGCCGTGTGCGCGAGGTGGCGGCCAGTGCCGATGCCGTCACGCGCACCTTCCAGGTCAAGGTGGCGATCGACGGGGCCGCCGCGCCGCCGCTGGGCTCCACCGCGTACGTGACACCCCAGTCGCTCAGCCGCGAAGGTGTGCAGGCGCTGAAGCTGCCTACCAGCGCGCTGCGCCAGGAGGGACAGCAGACGGCGGTGTGGGTGTTCGACCCGGCCACCAGCACGGTGCGCTCCCAGCCGGTGCAAGTCGCCACGGCGGACGGCAATGACGTGGTGATCGCCGCCGGGCTGGCGCCCGGGCAGCAGGTGGTGGCCACCGGCGTGCATGTGCTGTCGCCCGGGCAGAAAGTGACGGTTTATCAGTCAAAAACGGCTCCAGCGCCCGTCAATAAAGCGCAAGATGCTATAAAAAATATAGTAAACGCTGGCGTGCCTGCAGCCCCCGCAGTGCCTGCATCGGGCCGGTAGGAGCGCCGCATGTCGCAGAACCATTCCACGCCGCCGACCGCTGCGGCCGAGCCTCGCCAGCGCTTCAACCTCTCGCGCTGGGCGCTGGAGCATCCCGCGCTCACGCGCTACCTGATGGTTGCGCTGCTGCTGCTGGGCGTGGGCGGCTACTTCCAGCTGGGGCAGGACGAAGACCCGCCCTTCACCTTCAGGGCGATGGTGGTGCGCACCTATTGGCCCGGCGCAACGGCGCAGCAGGTGGCCGAGCAGGTCACCGACAAGCTCGAGCGCACGCTGCAGGAGGCGCCCTATGCCGACAAGATCCGCAGCTATTCGAAGCCGGGCGAGTCGCTCATCATCTTCAACCTGAAGGACTCTTCGCCGCCGACGGAAGTGGCTGGGGTCTGGTACACGGTGCGCAAGAAGATCGGCGACATGCGGTCCACCCTGCCGCAAGGCGTGCAGGGGCCGTTTTTCAACGACGAATTTGGCGACGTGTACGGCGTGATCTACGCGCTGGAGGCCGACGGCTTCGGCTATGCCGAGCTGAAGACCTTTGCCGACGACGTGCGCCAGCAGTTGCTGCGCGTGCGCGACGTGGCCAAGGTGGAGCAGTTCGGCGTGCAGGACGAAAAGCTCTACATCGAGATATCGCAGCGCCGCCTGTCGCAGCTGGGCCTGGACATGAACCAGGTGCTGGCGCAACTGGGCCAGCAGAACGCAGTGGAGAGCGCCGGCAGCATCCAGACGCCGGTCGACCAGGTGCAGGTGCGCGTGGGCGGGCAGTTCGGCACGGTGGAAGAACTGCGCTCCATGCCGATTCGCGGAGCCTCGGGCGCGCAGCTGCGGCTGGGCGACATCGCCGAGGTGCGGCGCGGCTACGTGGACCCGGCCACCGTCAAGGTGCGCCACCAGGGCAAAGAGGTGATCGCGCTGGGTGTCTCCATGGCCAAGGGTGGCGACATCGTGCGGCTGGGCGACGCGCTGCATGTGGCCACGGCCCAGATCGAGAAGACGCTGCCGGCCGGCGTGCGTTTGGTGAACGTGCAGGACCAGCCCCGGGCGGTGTCCAGCTCGGTCAACGAATTCATCAAGGTGCTGATCGAGGCGGTGGTGATCGTGCTGGCGGTGAGCTTCATCAGCCTGGGGCTGCACAAGCGCCCGGGCCAGCACCCGCTGTGGCGCCGCTACACGCTGGACATTCGGCCGGGGCTGGTGGTGGGCATCACCATTCCGCTGGTGCTGGCCGTCACCTTCCTGGCCATGTGGTACTGGGGCATCGGGCTGCACAAGATATCGCTGGGCTCGCTGATCATCGCGCTGGGCCTGCTGGTGGACGACGCCATCATCGCCGTCGAGATGATGGTGCTGAAGATGGAAGAGGGCTACGACAAGCTGCGCGCCGCCACCTTCGCCTACGAGATCACGGCCATACCCATGTTGACGGGCACGCTGATCACGGCGGCGGGCTTTTTGCCCATCGGCATCGCCAAATCGATCACGGGCGAATACACCTTCGCCATCTTCGCGGTGACGGTCATTGCGCTGGTGCTGTCGTGGCTGGCGTCGGTCTATTTCGTGCCGTATCTGGGCATGCTGCTGCTCAAGCATCCAGCGCATGTGAAGGTGCGTGGCGAGCCTGGCGCAGAGGGTGCCGACGAAACCGAAGCGGCCGGGTCGCATGAGGTGTTCGACAGCCCGTTCTACAACCGGTTCCGCCGCATGGTGAACTGGTGCGTGGAGCACCGCTGGATCACCATTGGCATCATGCTGCTGACCTTTGCGCTGGGCATCGTCGGCATGGGCCGGGTGCAGCAGCAGTTCTTTCCGGATTCGAGCCGGCCTGAGGTGCTGGTGGACTTGTGGTTCCCGGAAGGCACGTCGTTCCAGTCGAACGAAGAAATCACGCGCCGCGTGGAGCGCCGCCTGATGGATGAGCCGGGCGTGACCATGGTCAGTACCTGGATCGGCTCCGGCGTGCCGCGGTTCTATCTGCCGCTGGACCAGATCTTTCCGCAGACCAACGTGTCTCAGCTCATCGTGGTGCCGCGCGACCTGGCCACGCGCGAGACGCTGCGCCAGTCGCTGCCGCAGGTGCTGGCCAGCGAATTTCCCGAAGTGCGCGCCCGCGCCAAGCTGTTGCCCAACGGGCCGCCCGTGCCGTACCCGGTGCAGTTCCGCGTGATCGGCACCGACCCCGTGCTGCTGCGCCAGCATGCCGACGAAGTGCGTGCCGTGTTGCGTGATCACCCGCAGATGCGTGGCGTGAACGACAACTGGAACGAGTCGATCAAGGTGATGCGCTTGGAGGTGGACCAGGACAAGGCCCGTGCGCTTGGCGTGACCAGCCAGTCCATTGCGCAAGCCGCGCGAGTGGCTTTCACCGGCAGCGCCGTGGGCCAGTACCGCGAGGGCGACCGGCTGATCGACATCGTTTTGCGCCAGCCGCTGGACGAACGCCGCGCCATCACGGATGTGGCCAACGCCTATCTGCCGACCACGTCGGGCCGGTCGGTGCCGCTCACGCAGGTGGCGCGTCCCGTGTTCGCCTGGGAGCCAGGCGTGATGTGGCGTGAGAACCGCGACTACGCGATTACGGTGCAGGGCGATGTCATCGAAGGCCTGCAGGGCGCCACGGTGACGGCGGCACTGCTGCCCGCGCTGCGCAAGATCGAGGCCGGCTGGCACGCCGCTGGCCAGTCCGCCTATCGCATCGAGGTGGCGGGCGCGGTGGAGGAAAGTTCCAAGGGCTCCGCATCCATCGTGGCCGGGCTGCCGGCGATGCTGTTCATCGTCTTCACGCTGCTCATGCTGCAGCTCCACAGCTTCAGCCGCGCCGTGCTGGTCTTTCTGACCGGGCCGTTGGGCATTGCCGGGGTGGCGGGCGCGTTGCTGCTGCTGGGCCGGCCGTTCGGCTTCGTGGCGCTGCTGGGCGTCATCGCACTGATGGGCATGATCCAGCGCAATTCGGTGATTCTGATCGATCAGATCGAGAGCGACCGAGCGCGCGGTGTGCCGGCGTGGGATGCCATCGTGGAATCGGCAGTGCGCCGGCTGCGGCCCATCGTGCTCACGGCAGCGGCGGCGGTGCTGGCGATGATCCCGCTCTCGCGCAGTGTTTTCTGGGGGCCGATGGCCGTGGCGATCATGGGGGGATTGATCGTCGCGACCGTGCTGACACTGCTGGCGCTGCCCGCGATGTACGCTGCCTGGTTCCGCGTTCGGCGCCCTGATCCGGAGCCCGCTCAGGCGGTTTGAACAAGACGCCTCGCCGAAACGGCTAAAATCAAAGGTTGACCAATTTCACACAGATGGCTGGCCCTGCCTGCCGCCTGTTTGTCTGAAGAAATGCGCGGGTGGCGAAATTGGTAGACGCACCAGGTTTAGGTCCTGACGCCAGCAATGGTGTGGGGGTTCGAGTCCCCCCCCGCGCACCACGTTAAGCACGTTGCTCCAGCAGCAGGCAGCGTTAATCCATTCAATATAGGAAGAGCCATGGCAGTTACTGTTGAAACCCTTGAGAAGCTCGAGCGCAAGATCACGCTGAGCCTGCCCGTCACCACCATTCAGACTGAAGTGGATGCGCGCCTGAAGCGCCTGGCCCGTACGGTCAAGATGGACGGCTTCCGTCCCGGCAAGGTGCCCATGAACGTGGTCGCGCAGCGCTACGGCTATTCGGTGCAGTACGAAGTGCTGAACGACAAGGTGGGCGAAGCTTTCGCTCTGGCTGCCAATGAAGCCAGCCTGCGCGTGGCCGGCCAGCCCCGCATCACCGAAAAAGAGGGCGCGCCTGAAGGCCAAGTCACGTTCGACGCGGTGTTCGAAGTGTTTCCTGAAGTCAAGATCGGTGATCTGACCGAAGCTGAAGTCGAGAAGCTGTCCGCCGATGTGAACGACAGCGCCATCGACAAAACCGTGGATATTCTGCGCAAGCAGCGCCGCACGTTTGCCCAGCGTGCCATGGGCACGCCTGTGGAAGACGGCGACCGCGTGACGGTCGACTTCGAAGGCAAGATCGACGGCGAAACCTTCCAGGGCGGCAAGGCTGAAGACTTCCAGTTCCTGGTCGGCGAAGGCCAGATGCTCAAGGAATTCGAAGACGCCGTGCGTGGCATGAAGTCGGGCGAAAGCAAGACCTTCCCGCTGGGCTTCCCGGCGGACTACCACGGCAAGGACGTGGCCGGCAAGACCGCTGACTTCCTGGTCACGGTCAAGAACATCGAAGCCGCCCACCTGCCTGAAGTGAACGAGCAACTGGCCAAGTCGCTGGGCATCGCCGACGGCACGGTCGACGGCCTGCGCGCTGACATCAAGAAGAATCTGGAGCGCGAAGTCAAGTTCCGCTTGCTGGCTCGCAACAAGCAAGCCGTGATGGACGCTCTGGTGTCCAAGGCCGAACTCGACTTGCCCAATGCCAGCGTGCAGTCTGAAATCGCTCGCTTGCTCGAAGGCGCCCGCGCCGACCTGAAGCAACGCGGCATCAAGGACGCTGACAAGGCCGAAATCCCTGAAGACGTGTTCCGTCCCCAGGCCGAGCGCCGCGTGCGCCTGGGCCTGGTCGTGGCCGAACTGGTGCGCGCCAATGAGCTGCACGCCAAGCCAGAGCAGCTGAAGGCCCATATCGACGAGCTGGCTGCCAGCTACGAGAAGCCCGAAGATGTGGTGCGCTGGTACTTCGGCGACCGCCAGCGTCTGGCTGAAGTCGAAGCCGTGGTCATCGAAAATAACGTGACCGACTTCGTGATGGGCAAGGCCAAGGTCACCGACAAGGCTGTCTCGTTCGACGAACTGATGGGGCAGGGTTGAATTGAGCGGGTTGCCGGCGGCCCAGGCTGCGGGTGACATGGCTTCGGGGGCTTGTGCTTTGGTGTGCAAGCCCCAAATCATTTCTGGATACAGTCACTGTCTGACTGCAAGAGAAGGGTAGAGCAACATGAGCGCACTGGAAACACAGGCCCTGGGCATGGTCCCCATGGTCATCGAGCAATCGGGCCGTGGTGAGCGGTCCTATGACATCTACTCGCGCCTGCTGAAGGAGCGGATCATCTTTTTGGTGGGCGAGGTCAACGATCAGACCGCTAATCTGGTGGTGGCGCAGTTGCTGTTCCTGGAGAGCGAGAACCCTGACAAGGACATCTCGTTCTACATCAACTCTCCTGGCGGCAGCGTGACGGCCGGCATGGCCATCTACGACACCATGCAGTTCATCAAGCCTGACGTGTCCACCATGTGCGTGGGTTTTGCGGCCAGCATGGGCGCGTTCTTGCTGGCGGCCGGCGCCAAGGGCAAGCGTTTCTCGTTGCCCAACTCCAAGATCATGATTCACCAGGTGTTGGGCGGTGCCCGTGGGCAAGCGACCGACATCGAGATCCATGCACGGGACATCCTGCGCACCAAGGATCAGATGAACCGCATTCTGGCAGACCGCACCGGTCAGCCGCTGGACAAGGTCAAATCAGACACCGAGCGCGACTACTTCCTGACCGCTGACGAAGCCAAGGAATATGGGCTGGTCGATCAGGTGATCGCCCGGCGTCCCTGAGAGTCCTCGCCCCTCGTAGGCGGCGTTTTCCTTGAGGGAAAGCGCCGCTTTTTATTTCGTTATCATCTTGACACTTCCCTTGTCATAAGGCATTGCCCCCATGGCCGAGAAAAAAGGCTCCTCCAGCGAAAAAACCCTTTACTGCTCTTTCTGCGGCAAAAGCCAGCATGAAGTGAAGAAGCTGATCGCCGGACCGTCCGTCTTTATCTGCGACGAGTGCATTGACCTGTGCAACGAAATCATTCGTGACGAATTGCCTGCAGGCGATGGTGCGCGTGACACGCGTGGCGATTTGCCCACTCCAGCGGAAATCAAGTCCAACCTGGACAACTACGTCATTGGTCAGGACATCGCCAAGCGCACGCTGGCGGTGGCGGTATACAACCACTACAAGCGGTTGCGCCACAAGGACAAGGCTGGCAAGGATGACATCGAGCTGTCCAAGAGCAACATTCTGCTGATCGGTCCCACGGGCTCTGGCAAGACGCTGCTGGCGCAAACCTTGGCGCGCATGTTGGATGTGCCGTTCGTCATGGCCGATGCCACCACGTTGACCGAGGCCGGTTATGTGGGCGAAGACGTCGAGAACATCGTGCAAAAGTTGTTGCAGAGCTGCAATTACGAAGTCGAGCGCGCCCAGCGCGGCATCGTCTACATCGACGAAATCGACAAGATCTCCCGCAAGTCCGATAACCCCAGCATCACTCGTGACGTGTCTGGCGAGGGTGTGCAGCAGGCGCTGCTCAAGCTGATCGAAGGCACCATGGCCAGCGTGCCGCCGCAGGGCGGGCGCAAGCATCCCAACCAGGACTTTTTGCAGATCGACACGACGAATATTCTGTTCATCTGCGGCGGCGCATTCGCTGGCTTGGAAAAGGTCATTGAGAACCGCACTGAGGCGTCGGGCATCGGCTTTGGCGCTTCGGTCAAGAGCAAGAAGCAGCGATCGTTGACCGAGGTTTTCACCGAAATCGAACCGGAAGATCTGATCAAGTTTGGGTTGATCCCCGAGTTGGTTGGGCGTATGCCCGTGGTGACCGCGTTGGCGGAGCTGAGTGAGGATGCATTGGTCGAGATATTGACCGAGCCCAAGAACGCCCTGGTCAAGCAGTACAGCCGCCTGCTAGCGATGGAAGGCGTGGATCTCGAGATTCGCCCGGCTGCGCTGAACGCCATCGCCCGCAAGGCCTTGGCACGCAAGACGGGAGCACGCGGTCTGCGCTCCATTCTTGAGCAGTCGCTCATCGGCACCATGTTCGACTTGCCCAACGCTACGAACGTCGAAAAGGTGGTGGTCGACGAGTCCACCATCGAAGAGAACAAGCCCCCGCTGCTGGTGTATCGCGAAGCCGCGAAAAAGGCCTGACTCGGCTGATGACCTGCTACAGCGTCTTGCTTCAGATGCTGCAGCGACTACCCCTGGCGCCGTCAGCCCGGCGCTGGAGGGTTGAAATTTCCTGTCTGTGGACCATATTCCACAGAGCTTCATGAGGATCCCCATGTCCGGACACACCCCCTTGCCCTCGTCTCCCCTTGACCTGCCGTTGTTGCCCTTGCGCGACGTGGTGGTGTTCCCCCACATGGTAATCCCGCTTTTCGTGGGGCGTCCGAAAAGCATCAAGGCGCTGGAACTGGCCATGGACGGCGACCGCCGCATCATGCTGGTTGCCCAAAAGGCAGCGGCGAAGGACGAGCCGCTGGTGTCCGACATGTTCGACGTTGGCTGCGTTTCCACCATCTTGCAGATGCTCAAGCTGCCCGACGGTACCGTGAAGGTGCTGGTGGAAGGGCAGCAACGGGCAGCCGTCGCCTCCATCGAAGATGCAGAAACCCACTTCACTGCGACCGTGAATCCGGTCGAGGCGACGGACGATGGGCACAAGCCCAGCGAGATCGAAGCGCTACGCCGCGCGGTGATGCAGCAGTTCGATCAGTACGTCAAACTGAACAAGAAGATCCCGCCCGAAATCCTCACCTCGATCTCCAGCATTGACGACCCGGGTCGTCTGGCAGACACCATCGCCGCGCACTTGCCGCTGAAGCTGGAGAACAAGCAGGTCGTGCTCGACCTCTCCGACATCAAGTTGCGGCTAGAAAACCTGTTCGAGCAGCTCGACCGTGAGGTGGACATCCTCAACGTCGACAAGAAGATTCGTGGCCGTGTGAAACGGCAGATGGAAAAGAACCAGCGCGACTTCTACCTCAACGAGCAGGTAAAGGCCATCCAGAAGGAACTGGGCGAAGGCGAAGAGGGCGCTGACATCGAAGAGATCGAAAAGAAGATCAAGGCTGCCAAGATGCCTGCCGATGCGCGCAAGAAGGCAGACAGCGAGCTAAAGAAGCTCAAGCTGATGTCACCCATGTCGGCTGAAGCGACCGTGGTGCGCAACTACATCGAAGTGCTGACGGGCTTGCCTTGGAGCAAGAAGACCAAGATCAAGCACGATCTGCTGAACGCCGAAGAAGTGCTTAACGAGGATCATTACGGACTCGACAAGGTCAAGGATCGCATTCTTGAGTATCTTGCAGTGCAGCAGCGCGTGGACAAGGTCAAGGCACCCATCCTGTGCTTGGTCGGCCCTCCGGGTGTCGGCAAGACCTCCCTGGGCCAGTCGATCGCCAAGGCGACCGGGCGCAAGTATGTGCGCATGGCGCTGGGTGGCATGCGCGACGAGGCGGAGATTCGTGGGCATCGCCGCACTTACATCGGCGCCATGCCCGGCAAGGTGCTGCAGAGCCTGAACAAGGTTGGCACGCGCAACCCGCTGTTCCTGCTGGATGAAATCGACAAGCTGGGCACGGATTTCCGGGGCGATCCATCCAGTGCGCTGCTCGAAGTGTTGGATCCGGAGCAGAACCACAAATTCGGCGATCACTATGTCGAGGTCGATTTCGACCTGTCTGACGTGATGTTCGTGGCGACTTCCAATTCGATGAACATTCCGCCAGCGCTGCTGGATCGGATGGAGGTCATTCGTCTGTCGGGTTACACCGAAGACGAAAAGACCAACATTGCCATGAAGTACCTGCTTCCCAAGCAGTTGACGAACAATGGCGTGAAGGACGAAGAGTTGCGTGTGACCGAAGACGCTGTTCGTGACATCGTGCGTTACTACACCCGCGAAGCAGGAGTGCGCTCGCTGGAGCGCGAACTCTCCAAGATCTGCCGCAAGGTGGTCAAGGGTTTGCAGCTCAAGCAATTGAAGCCGCAAGTGGTCGTCACGGCGGACAACCTGCCTGACTACCTGGGCGTGCGCAAATATACGTATGGCCGCGCCGAAGAGCAGAACCAGGTCGGCCAGGTCGTTGGTCTTGCCTGGACGGAAGTGGGCGGCGATCTGCTCACCATTGAGGCCGCAACCATGCCTGGCAAGGGTGTCATCACCCGTACCGGTTCGCTGGGCGATGTGATGAAGGAATCGGTCGAGGCTGCACGTACGGTGGTGCGTAGCCGGTCGCGCATGCTGGGGATTCGCGATGACGCGTTCGAGAAGCGCGACGTTCACATTCACGTGCCCGACGGCGCTACGCCCAAGGACGGGCCGAGCGCGGGTGCGGCCATGGCGACGGCCTTCGTTTCTGCGCTGACCGGCATTCCCGTGCGAGGCGATGTCGCCATGACGGGTGAGATCACGTTACGTGGAGAGGTGACCGCCATTGGCGGCCTGAAAGAAAAGTTGTTGGCCGCACTGCGCGGGGGCATAAAGACCGTGCTGATTCCTGAAGAGAATGTGAAGGATCTGCAGGAGATTCCAGACAACGTGAAGAGCGCACTGGAAATCGTACCTGTGCGTTGGATCGACAAGGTGCTTGAGATAGCGCTTGAGCGCAAGCCTATCGCGCTGACCGACGAAGAGGTGGCTGCCGCCGCAGTGCCTGCGCCCGCTTCGGCTGACAAGGCACAGTCCACCACCGGTTCTGTGAAGCACTGATTCTAAAAACTTGCTGAGCAGCCTGAAAATTGCGCTACAATTCAATCCATCGATCCAAACGTTGTACAATGTGAGGCTTCGGTAAATGCGGGAATAGCTCAGTTGGTAGAGCGCAACCTTGCCAAGGTTGAGGTCGAGAGTTCGAGACTCTTTTCCCGCTCCAATTTCCAAAAAAGGGGAAGCAGTAGCTTCCCCTTTTTGCCAAAGGAAGTCGGTTTGGCGCGGTAGCAAAGCGGTTATGCCCCGGATTGCAAATCCGGTTAGTCCGGTTCGACTCCGGACCGCGCCTCCAAAATCCTCTTGCCTCAGGCATTTGCAAATGGCCCTCACGGGCCGTTTTTGTTTTTTGAAGTTCCAACGGGTGGGCCGATCTGCGGTTGGATCGATCAAACCTGAGTGGAGTCAGGCGCTGGCGAGCGGGCTAATGCAAGCGCGGGGCTGTTTGGGGCGCGATTGAATTGGTTGCGTTGCCCTTGCCAAATTGGCTTGGTGTGAGTCCGCAAGGCATGTTCTGTTTGAGGATATTGCAGATGACAGAAAATTTAGTGGTATAATTTTTTTCTTGTTGAGATGCTGGCAACAGCGTAATAGCAAAATGCGGGAATAGCTCAGTTGGTAGAGCGCAACCTTGCCAAGGTTGAGGTCGAGAGTTCGAGACTCTTTTCCCGCTCCAGTATTGCAAGGGAAGCTTCGGCTTCCCTTTTTTGTTGGCCGTTGATTTCCGGTGCAAACTATTGTGCCGATCTGCAGCGGTCGATGCGCAGCTGCATGGCCTGGGTGACTGGCTCACGGGCTGCAAGCCACTCGGCCGGCGCCCCGATGGTGAAATTGGTAGACACTGCGGACTTAAAATCCGCCGCTTCCTGAAAAGGGGCGTGCCGGTTCGACCCCGGCTCGGGGCACCATTACGATTCGATCATGTCAAGTTACAACGCTCCCTTTGAAATCCATGTGCACGGCCAGGTTCAACTGAGGGCCGATACCGTGTTCGAGCAGTTGCAGGAAGCGCTCAAGCCGCTGTGGAAGTATGCGGGCGCGCGATCTCTGGCCGATGGCGCCGCCAGTGCTTACGAGGAAGAACCGGGCATCCAGTTCGACGCCAAGGAACACACGCTGCAGATCTGCTGGACCGTGCGGGGCGACGAAGACTTCCGCCAGGCGCTCGATGAGATGTGCATGAGCCTGAACGAGCTGTCCGAACAAGGCGCCGCCATCGAGGTCACTTTCTACGACGCTGATTTCGACGAAGAGGAAGAAGACGAAGAGACCGAAGCGCGTGACGACTTCGTGATGCTGTTCGTCGGCCCCACGCCTGCGGCCATCATGCAGGTGCAGCGTGATCTGCTGGTGCAGGACGTGATCAATCTGATGGAGCGCCATTTCGACGGATCCGAGCTCGGCGGCGTGGTGGCTGAGGTCGACAAGCTGTTTTCGCAGCGCTTCGATGCGCTCGTGAATTCTTTGGAAATCGGCAAGCCGCCTCGTGGCAGCGGCGGCTCCGGTGGCGGCGGTCATGGCGGCGGTGGCGGGCGTCGGCCGCGTCATCTGCATTGATCGACAAGCAACACGCAACGCGCGACACACGCCGGCCAGCTTGGCGACGAGGGCACCCTCTTGCGGCGCCCTCTCTTTTTCTCTCATTACTTTTTCGCGATCCGTGGCGACTTCCATCACCGATCTGCCGTACCTGCGCACTTACCCCGCGACGCTGCAAGACCAGGTGCGCGAGCGTTTGGCTGCATCGCCCGTCGGCCTGAGCGATCTGCTGCTGAGCCGCTATCCGCAGGCGCATGCAGTGCGCACCGACAAGGCGCTGTACCAATACACCGCTGCCCTCAAGTCGCAGCATCTGCGCAATGCCGACACGATTCAAAAGGTGGTTTTCGACAGCAAGATCCACGCGGTGCGCAACGCGCTGGGGCTGCACACGTCATTGGCGCGCGTGCAGGGCGGCCGGCTGTCGGCGCGGCACGAGATCCGCATCGGCTCGATGTTCAAGCAGGCACCTGAAGAGTTCCTGCGGATGATCGTCGTGCATGAACTGGCACACCTGCGCGAAAAGTCGCACGACAAGGCGTTCTACCAACTGTGCGAGCACATGGAGCCGCGCTACCACCAGTACGAATTCGACGTGCGGCTGTATCTGACCCATGTCGAGCATTCCGGCCAGCGCTTGTGGTCGGAATAGATTTGCTATTATTTTAATAGCTGCTTGCGCTTATATCTATTGCGCTAGAGCCACTTTGGTCGCTGAATGATCGACCGTGGCCGGCACGGACACTGTGGTGCAGCATGAGGCTGGCAGCTCCAACCAGCGATGCGCTGCAGCACGCAGTGGAGCCAGATCGCCGGTGGTCAGCAACTGAATGGCCTGCGCTGCATCGTTGTCTGAAGCGTCGATGACCGCATCGGCCAGCAGCGCGCCGGTTTCCAGCAAGCGGCGTGTTTGTCGGGCAACTGGCACGCCGGTTTCCACCAACTGCACGCCCGTGCCCACCAGATCGCGCAGTACCTGTTCGGCAAAGATGTAGTGCGTGCAACCCAGCACCAGCGTGTCGATCTGCCCAGGTTGTGAGCCAAAATGGCCCATGGCGCTTATGTAGCGGGCGCAGAGTGCTCCTACTTTCGTAGCATCTTTGGGTGCAGGCTCTTCGTGCTCGGTGCTGCGCTCGATGGCGTAAGCCAACCCGTCGCAGGGCTGCACCACGAATTCGGCCTGCCCGCGCAGTGATGCGAGCAGCCGGTCGAACTTGCTGCTGGAAAGCGTTCCGCGTGTGCCGATCACGCCGATGCGTCCGGTGCGGGTGATGCCCACCGCGGGCTTGATGGCCGGCTCCAGTCCAACCAGCGGCAGGGCAGGGTAGCAGCTGCGCACTTCGTGAATGGCGGCGGCCGTGGCGGTGTTGCAGGCGACAACCAGTGCCTTGATGCCGTGCGTTGCCTGCAGATAGCCAGCGATGGCATGGGTGCGCGCCGCGACGTAGGCGTCGCCGCGCTCGCCATAGGGCGCATGGCCGCTGTCTGCCAGATAGATGAAGCGCTCTTGCGGCAGCTCGGCGCGCAGCGCGCGCAGCACGCTCAGGCCGCCGATGCCGCTGTCGAACACACCGATGGGGCGCTGCGTGGCTGAGGTCATGGCAAAGGCTTAGGGGCGAGGTGCGTAAGGAATGAAAAAGGCTTGCGGCGCAACCGTGCGCAGCAAGCCTGGGATGGTAGTGCAGGGCACGCAAGGGCGTGCGCTGCTACCTGGTTGCCCAAAGGCGAGGATGAGGTCGATCAGGCGGCGACGAGGTCGATGGACTTGAACTCGCCGGTCGCGATGCGCTGGCTCCATTCGGCCGGGCCGGTGATGTGCTTGCTGGTGCCACCCGAATCCACGGCCACGGTGACGGGCATGTCCACCACGTCGAATTCGTAGATGGCTTCCATGCCCAAATCTTCGAAGCCGACCACCTTCGCGGTCTTGATGGCCTTGCTGACCAGGTACGCGGCGCCGCCCACGGCCATCAGGTAGGCCGATTGGTGCTTCTTGATGGCTTCGATGGCGACCGGGCCGCGCTCGGACTTGCCGATCATCGCGATCAGGCCGGTTTGCGACAGCATCATGTCGGTGAACTTGTCCATGCGCGTAGCGGTGGTGGGGCCGGCAGGGCCCACGGCTTCGTCGCGCACCGGGTCGACCGGGCCGACGTAATAGATGACGCGGTTGGCGAAATCGACTGGCAGGGGCTCGCCCTTGGCCAGCATGTCCTGGATGCGCTTGTGCGCGGCGTCGCGGCCGGTCAGCATCTTGCCGTTCAGCAGCAGCGTGTCGCCGGGTTTCCAACTGGCGACTTCTTCGCGGGTCAGCGTGTCCAGGTTGACGCGCTGGCTCTTGTTGTAGTCGGGCGCCCAGTCGATCTTGGGCCACAGGTCCAGCGACGGCGCTTCCAGGTAAACGGGGCCGGAGCCGTCGAGCACGAAGTGCGCGTGGCGCGTGGCGGCGCAGTTAGGGATCATCGCGACCGGCTTGGAGGCCGCGTGCGTGGGGTACATCTTGATCTTGATGTCCAGCACCGTGGTCAGCCCGCCCAGGCCCTGCGCGCCAATGCCCAGTGCGTTGACCTTGTCGAACAGTTCCAGCCGCAGTTCCTCGACCTGATCGAGCTTTTCGCCGCGTGCGCTCTTGGCTTGCAGCTCGTACATGTCAAGGTCGCCCATCAGGCTTTCCTTGGCCAGCAGCACGGCCTTTTCCGCCGTGCCGCCGATGCCGATGCCCAGCATGCCCGGCGGGCACCAGCCGGCTCCCATGGTGGGCACGGTCTTGAGCACCCAGTCGACCAGGTTGTCGCTGGGGTTCATCATGACCATCTTGGACTTGTTCTCGCTGCCGCCGCCCTTGGCCGCGACGGTGATGTCCACCGTGCTGCCGGGCACGATCTGCGTGAAGATCACGGCGGGCGTGTTGTCCTTGGTGTTCTTGCGCAGGAACTGCGGGTCGGCCACCACGCTGGCGCGAAGCGTGTTGTCTGGGTGGTTGTAGCCGCGGCGCACGCCTTCGTTGACGGCGTCTTCCAGGCCCTGGCCGGCCGGGAAGCCTTCCCAGCGCACGTCCATGCCGATCTTCAGGAACACGTTGACGATGCCGGTGTCCTGGCAGATGGGGCGCTGGCCGGTAGCGCTCATCTTGCTGTTGGTGAGGATCTGCGCCATCGCGTCCTTGGCCGCCGGGCTCTGCTCGCGCTCATAGGCGCGAGCCAGGTGGGCGATGAAGTCGGCGGGGTGGTAGTAGCTGATGTACTGCAGGGACGCAGCAACGGACTCCACGAGGTCGTGGTACCGGATGGTCGAGGTCATGGTGGGATATGTTTTTGGGGAAAGAACTGAGCCCCCAATTATCGCCGTCCCCCGTCAGGCCGTGGATCGGGCCCGAGAACCCCTCAAGCGGCGTCGCGCTGCGGCAGCCCGTCGAGCGAGCCGAAGACCGATGGTGCGAAGTCCGCCGTACCGTCCGGTTTGTCGCCCAGAGCCCATGACAGCAGCGTGTCCGCAGGCATGGGCCGGGCAAAGAAGAAGCCCTGCAGTTCGTCGCAGCGCATGGCCAGCAGGATGTCCCGCTGGCCGCTGGTTTCCACGCCTTCCGCCACCACGCGCAGGCCCAGGGCATGCGCCAGCCGCACGACCGCGTCGACCACGGCGCGCGCGTCCTCCTGATGTTCGAGGTCGTGCACAAAGCTGCGGTCGATCTTCAGCTGCTGCGCGGGCAGCCGGCGCAGATAGCTCAGGCTGGAGTGGCCTGTGCCGAAATCATCGATCGACAGGAAGACGCCGATGCGTGCCAGCTCCCGCAGCGTGCGTTGCGTGGCCAGGGTGTCTTCCATGGCGACCGATTCGGTGATCTCGCACAGCAGCTGCGCCGCGTCCACGCCATGGAACCGCAGCGAATGCGCGATGCGCTGGGCCAGGCCCGCCTCGCGCAGCTGGTGCACCGACAGGTTGATCGCCACGCGCATGCGCAGCCCGCTGCGTGCCCACTCGGCGATTTGCCGGCACGCCTCGTTGATGACCCAGTTGCCCAGCGTGTTGATGAGCCCGAAGCGTTCCGCCAGTGCGATGAACACGAGCGGGCTGACCATGCCGCGGGTGGGATGGTTCCAGCGCAGCAGGGCTTCCACACCGTTGATGCGGCCACGCCGGCCGTCGATCTTCGGCTGGTAGTGCAGCGCCAGCTCTCCACGCTGCAGCGCCTGGCGCAGATCCTTCTGCATCTCCAGCTGCTCGGTGGCGTCCGAGTTCATGTGTTCCTCGAACATCGCGTAGCCATTGCCTCCGGCGCGTTTTGCGGCGTACATGGCGGCATCCGCGTTGGCGACCAGCTTGTCGCGTTCTCCCTGGTTCGGATAGACGACCACGCCGATGGAGCAGGAGATCTGCACCTGCCTGCCAGCCAGGTCGAAGGGCTGCGACAGCGCCGCCAGGATGCGATTGACCACGGCAAGGCAGTCGGCGGTTTGCCCCACGTCCTCCAGCAACACGAGGAATTCATCGCCCCCCAGGCGTGCCACCGTGTCGCTCTGGCGCGCCTCGGTGCGCAGGCGCTGCGCTGCGCTCTGCAAAATGGCATCGCCTGCGGCGTGGCCGAAGGAGTCGTTGATGGGCTTGAAGCCGTCCAGGTCGACGAACAGCACGCCCAGCCGCTCTGCAGTGCGTTGGTGGTTGGCCCGGTCCAGGCGCAGCAGGGCGTGATGCAGGCGGTCTTCCAGCAGCAACCGGTTGGGCAGGCCCGTGAGCGCATCGGCAAAAGCCTGCTTGTGCAGCGCGGCGTTGGCCGATTGCAGCTTGGCATTGCTGTCCTTGAGCGACCGGGTGAGTTGGCGGGCGCGGCCCTGCAGCCTGGCATCGAGGATCGAGGTGAACAGCGTGCTGACCAGCAGCATGCCGGTGGAGAGCACGATCACCGCCGTCAGGCCAGGCCCGCCCAGCGCATTGGCGCTCAGGCATACCGTACCTTCCGGAAAGTGCGCCGCCGCCATGCCCGTGTAGTGCATGCCGCAGATGGCAATGGCCATCACGGCCGATGCCACCGCTTGGAACAGCGGCCTGCGCGTGCTGTGCACCTTGAGCAGCAATTGGAAGATGGCCAGGGCAGAGGCCGACGCCAGCACGGCGACAACGATGGAGGCCGCAACCAGCAGGGGGTCCCAGACGATGCCGATCGACATGTCGAGCGCCTGCATGCCGATGTAATGCATGGCGCTGATGCCACCGCCCATCACCAGCGCCCCTGCGACCAGATGGAGGATGCGGAAGGTCGGCAAACTGGCGACGGCCAGCGCGACGCTGGAAGCACCCACCGCCGCCAGCCACGACAGCAGGGTCAACAGCCCTGTAAAGCCGAGCGCCACTGGCAGGCGGAAGGCCTGCATGCCCAGAAAGTGCATGCCCCAGATACCGGTACCCATCACCACCGATCCGGCTGCCCACCACGCCAGGCCGATGCGCCTGTGAGAACTGCGCACGCGCCGCGCTAGGTCCAGCGTGACGTAAGAGGCCAGCAATGCGATCCCGAACGACGCCATCACGACAGGTATGTCGTAACTGGATGGCATGAAGCCAGACGGGTGGGACCAGGGAGAAAAGGAAAACATGGACAGGGTTTGGGGACGGAGCGAAACGCCTGCTCAAGCCAGCCGGAAGAGAACCGGCGGACGAAGCAGCCTATGCGAAGCAGTGAGTAGGTTGGAAAGCTCTTTGTACGTGGAATCTTCCGAATTGGTTTACATCAAGTAACGTGTATTGGGCAGCACCGGCGCAAATTTGTCCTTTCGCATCGCAAAACGTAGTAGATGAGAATGGTTTTTGTTTGGAGTTATGCTCGATGGCTCACACGACCATCCTCATCGACCATGGAAGCGCCGTGGCCTCGTCAGCGTCCTTGTGCGCTTCCTTCCTGCTTCACTTTTGGGAACCTGCCTGCAATGACCATCCGTATCGAACGTGACACCTTCGGCCCCATCGAGGTGCCTGCCCAGCAACTGTGGGGCGCGCAGACGCAGCGCTCGCTGCAGAACTTCGACATCTCGGGCGAGCAGCAGCCGCGCGAGATCATCAAGGCGCTGGCGCAGGTCAAGCGGGCGTCGGCCAAGGTCAACCATGCGCTGGGCCTGCAGGACGCGAAGAAGACCGAAGCCATCGCCGCCGCCGCCGACGAGGTGATCGCCGGCAAGCACCCCAGCGAATTCCCGCTGGTGGTGTGGCAAACCGGATCGGGCACACAGACCAACATGAACGTCAACGAGGTGCTGGCCAACCGCGCCAGCGAGATTTTGGGCGGCGAGCGCGGCGAAGGCCGGCTGGTGCACCCCAACGACGACGTGAACCGCAGCCAGTCGAGCAACGACGTGTTTCCCACCGCCATGCACGTGGCGGCGGTGGAGGCGCTGACGCACAAGCTGCTGCCCGCTATTCGCCGTCTGCGCACGACGCTCGAAGCCAAGGCGCGCGACTTCGACGGCATCGTGAAGATCGGCCGCACCCATCTGCAGGACGCGACTCCGCTCACGTTGGGCCAGGAAATCTCCGGCTGGGTGGCGCAACTGGCCCATGGCGAAAAGCATGTGCAGGCCGCACTGCCGCATCTGTATGAACTGGCGCTGGGCGGCACGGCTGTGGGCACCGGGCTGAACGCGCCCAAGGGCTACGCCGAAGGCGTGGCCAAGGAGCTGGCCGACCTGACCGGTCTGCCCTTCGTCACCGCGCCCAACAAGTTCGAGGCGCTGGCCTCGGTCGATGGCCTGGTGCATGCGCACGGCGCACTCAAGACGCTGGCCGCCAGCCTGATGAAGATCGCCAACGACGTGCGCTGGCTCGCCAGCGGCCCGCGCAGCGGCATCGGCGAGCTGTCGATTCCAGAGAACGAACCGGGCTCGTCGATCATGCCCGGCAAGGTGAACCCCACGCAGAGCGAAGCCGTCACCATGCTGGCCGCGCAGGTCTTCGGCAACGACGTGGCCATCAACTTCGGCGGCGCCTCGGGCAACTTCGAGCTGAACGTGTTCCGCCCGATGGTGGCGCACAACTTCCTGCAGAGCGTGCGCCTGCTCGCCGACGGCATGGTCAGCTTCAACGACCACTGCGCCGTGGGTATCGAGCCCAACCGCGATCGCATCGCCGAGTTGGTGGACCGCTCGCTGATGCTGGTGACCGCGCTCAACACGCACATCGGCTACGACAAGGCCGCCTACATCGCCAAGAAGGCGCACAAGGAAGGCTCTTCGCTGCGCGAAGCGGCGATCGCCTCGGGCCATGTGACGGGCGAGCAGTTCGACGAATGGGTCGTGCCCGGCAACATGGTCGGCCGCTGACACCGGTGGTTTGAGGCGCCGCTGACATGGCCGCCGGAACCGAGCCGTTCTCGCTGCTGGCGAGCTTTCAGGCCAGCTATGCCGACCTGGTGCGCTACCTGGCGCGCCGCACCGGCAGCGCTGAATCGGCACGCGACGCGGCGCACGACACCTGGCTGCGCGTGGCCGACATGGCCCGCGAGGGCCAGGGCCCGCAGCTGGATGGCGAGGGCGAGGCGCGCGCCTATCTGTTCACCATGGCGCGCAACCTGGTGATCGACCAGCAGCGCCGCGACGGCATGCAGCACCGCCACGCCGCCTGCCAGACGCCGGCCCCTAACGCGCCCGATGTGGCGGAAGCCGCCATGTACCGGCAGGCCATCACGGCCGTCGAATGCGCGCTGGCGGCGCTGCCCGATCGCGCCCGGCAGGTGTTCGTGCGCAGCCGTTTGCATGGCGAAGACCAGGCCGCGCTGGCGGCCGAATTCGGCGTGTCGCGCAACATGATCGAGCGCGACATGATGCGGGCCATGGACCAGGTGCAGGGCGCCATGGAGCGGTGGGGCTCCGGCCATGCCGCCGCCCTGAGCGCGCGAGGCGGCCGGCGCCGCTCGCTCGCCGCGCTGCTGGGCGTGGCAGGCCTGGCGGTCGGCGGCCTGGGCGGTTGGCGCTGGTGGCGCCTGGCCGTGCCGCAATGGCAGCAGACGGCATCGACCGGCCACGGCAAGACGCTGCGCCAGCCCCTGCCCGACGGCAGCGTGCTGACGCTGGACGCGCAGACGCGTGTGGCCCTGGCTTACTACGCCGGGCAACGCAGCGTGCGGCTGCTGCAAGGCGCGGCCTTCTTCGAGGTGGCCCACGACCCTGGCCGGCCCTTCGTGGTCGACGTGCCGGGCGATGTGTCCGGGGATGTGCCAGGCGACGCAGGCGCGGCGGCAGGCGGAGTGCGCATCACCGTGCTGGGCACGCGTTTCGGTGTGGAGCGTGCAGCGAATGGCGCAGTCCAGGTGCAGGTCGAATCGGGCCGCGTGCGGGTGCAAACGCTGGACGCAGCCGGCCAGCCGGTGCAGTCCCATGAACTGGCCGCCGGCGACGGGCTGCGAACCGGTGGAGGCCGCGGTGCCGTGCTCAGCCGGTTGCCCGAGCCAGGCGCTGCCGCCGGCTGGCGCCACGGCTCGGTGCTGTTCGATGCGGCGCCGCTGGCCGAGGTGGTCGAGCGCCTGCGCCGTTATCTGCCGCGCCCGGTCGATGTGGACGGCACTGCTGCGGGGCTGCGCCTGTCGGGCCAGGTGCGCATCGCGCAGGCGGAAGACTTCGTGCGGGCTCTGCCCGGCGTGGTGCCGGTGCGCTCGCGGCTAAGCGGTGGGCGCTGGCACGTCGAGGCGATTTGAATGAAATAGGGCTCTAGCGCTTATGCAGCAAGCGCTGGTAGCTATCATTTTTAATAAATGAAGAAAAAAGCGGGAAATCGTTCAGGACGCCGCGCGGCCGGTTCGTTGTAGCGGGGATTGCCACTCGTTCAACACGCTCCGAACCGCCATGAACCATCCGTCTTCCTTGTTTGTTCGCCATGTCCTGGCCGCCGCGCTGGCTGTCGCCAGCCTGCACGCTGCGGCGCAGTCGCCCCGGTTCGACATCGCCGCGCAGCCGTTGCCCGACGCGCTGCGCCGCTTCACCGCCCAGTCGGGCATGCAGCTGGTCTACCCGCCGCAGTTGCTGGAAGGCCGCCAGGCCAGCGCAGTGAGCGGGTCGCTGGACGCGCAGGCCGCACTGACCCAGTTGCTGCAAGGCACGGGCCTGCAGGCCCGCCGCGACGGCGCGACCTGGACGCTGGAGCGCGTGCCTGCCCACAGCGGCGCGGCGCTGCCCGACGTGACGGTGCGCGCCGACGCCGAGCAGGAAACGGCCACCGGCCCCGTGCGGGGCTACGCCGCGCGGCGCAGTGCCACGGCGACCAAGATCGACGTGCCGCTCATCGAGACACCGCAGTCGGTGTCGGTCGTCACGGCCGAATTCATCGAGGCCACCGGTGCACAGCGGGTTCGCGATGCGCTGGCCTATTCGCCCGGAGTGAACACCATGGGCTGGAACGACGACTCGCGCTTCGAATGGCTCTACCTGCGTGGCTTCGACGCCTATTCACCGGGCTTTTATCTCGACGGTCTGCCGCTGCGCAACAACGCCAGCTGGGGCGTGTGGCGCACCGAGAACTACGGCGCCGAGCGAATCGAGTTGCTGCGCGGGCCGTCTTCCGTGCTGTACGGCCAGAGCGGGCCGGGCGGCCTGGTCAACGTGGTCACCAAGCTGCCCACCGCACAGCCCGTGCGCGAGCTGCAGGTGCAACTGGGCGACCATGCGCGCCGACAGGTGGCGGGCGACTTCTCTGGCCCGCTCAATGAAGACGGCAGCCTGCTGTACCGCTTGACCGGCGTAGTGCGCGATGCAGAACTGCCCGCAGGCGGCATGCGCGATGACCGCTTCTACCTGGCGCCATCGCTGACCTGGAAGCCATCGGGCGTGACGTCGGTCACCCTGCTGTCGCAGGTGGTGCGCGACCGCGCGGGCGTGTACCAAAGCGGGGGGCCGGCCTACGGCACGCTGCTGCCCAACCCGAACGGCCGCATCCAGGCGCCGGCGTACTACGGCGAGCCGGGGTTCGACCACTTTCGGCACGACCAGTGGCTACTGGGTTATCAGGCCGAACACCAGGCGGGCGACGTGTGGACGCTACGGCAGAAGCTGCGCTATGGCCGACTGAAGGTGGACTACGCCCAGGCATGGCTCGAAGGCCTGCTGACGGTGAACCCCGACGATGCAGCAGACCCGGCCAACTTCCGCCGCATCGCTCGCGCGGTGTTCGGCAGCCAGGAAAAAGTGCACAGCCTCGCGGTAGACACGCATGCGCAGGCGAAATGGCGCAGCGGCGACTGGGCGCATACGGCGCTGGTGGGGCTGGACTATCAAGGCTCTCGCTTCGACCAGGCCACGGTATACGGCGGCACTGTGCCGTCGATGGATGCCTACCAGCCCGTCTTCGGCACTGGCCCCATCACGCTGCCCGAGCCGTATGTGGATGCGCGCATCCAGCTGCGCCAGACGGGGCTGTACGTGCAAGACCACATCAAGTGGCAGGACCGCTGGGTGTTCACGCTCGGCACGCGCTACGACCGCGCCAGCACCAGCACCGACAACCATCTGGACGGCACGGCCAGCCGCCAGTCGGACGGCAAGCTCTCCAGCCGCGCGGGCGTGGTGTACCTGGCGCCCGCGGGCTGGGCGCCGTATGCCAGCTATTCCGAGTCGTTCACGCCCAACGGTACCGTCAACCCGGAAACCGGCCGCGCCTTCGATCCGGAAACCGGGCGCCAACTGGAGGCCGGGCTGCGCTGGCAGCCGCCCGGCCGCAAGGACAGCTACAGCCTGGCCGCATTCCGGCTGCAGCGCCGCAACTACGTGACCAGCGATCCGGCCACCAACATCCCGCGCATCACGGGCGAGATCACCGTGCACGGCATGGAATTTGAAGCGCAGCTGCGGCCCATGCCGGGCTGGAACGTGGTGGCCGCGTACACCTTCATCCCGAAGGCCGATGTGACCGCCAGCAGCAACCCGAATGAGATCGGCAAGCAGCTCAACCCGGTGGCGCGCAACCAGATTTCGGTGTGGACGGATTACCGCTGGCCTATTGGAGTGAGGCTGGGGCTGGGCGCGCGCTATGTCGGCTCCAACCGGGGCACCTTTCAGTCCACGACGGTACCGGTGCCGAGCTACACCGTCTTCGACGCCATGCTGGGTTACGACTTCGGGCCCTGGAGCCTGGCGCTGAACCTGCGCAACCTGACCGACAAGGCCTATCTGGTGGCGTGCACGGCAGACACCACCTGCGGCTTCGGATCGCAGCGCAAGGTGGTGGCTACGGCGACTTACCGTTGGTGATGGGGCGGGCCTTGGGCTTGGGCTTTGCAGCCCGCGCGGTGCGCTTTTCTGGCTGCAGAAACGCCAGCAGCCGCCGCTCGGCCACACCCAGGCCGCGCGGCGTGGCCCCGCTGCCTATGCGGTCCCACACGCGCTGCATGTCCGGCCCGGCGTCGGACGCGAGGCGCGAGCCCAGCTCCAGCACGGCCGGGTGTACGTACGACTTCTTGCACACGGCGGGTGTGTTGCCGAGTTGGCGGGCGACCTCGACCAGGATCTCTTTGGCGCTGTACGACGCCGCGCCGCCGTCGCCCGTACAGGCCAGCCGCGTCAGCTCCAGCGCCTGGGCCGTGCCGTGCCAGGTGCGAAAGTCCTTGGCGGTGAAGTGCATGTCGGCGTCGCTCTCACCAGCCGAACGGCGTGCGCTTTCGGTGATCTCGCGCAGGTAGTCGTTCACGTCGCTGGAGCCGATGGCGTGGCGCTGCCCGTCTTCATCCTCGTACTGGAACAACTCCTGGCCCGGCAGCTGCTGGCAGCGGCGCACCACGCGGGCCACGCGTGGGTCGTCTAACTGCGCTTGCTGCTCTACGCCGCTCTTGCCGCGAAAGCGCAGGGTCAGCGTGCTGCCGCGCACGCCCGCATGGCGGTTGCGCAGCGTGGTCAGGCCGTACGACTGGTTGGTGGCGGCGTATTCCTCGTTGCCTACGCGCAGGAAGGTGGTGTCCAGCAGCCGCACGATGGTGGCGAGCACCACGGTGCGCGACAGGGCGGGCTCTCCGCGCCGGGGTTTCAGGTCGCGCGCCACGCGGGCGCGGATGCGCGGCAGCGCCAGGCCGAAGGCGCGCATGCGCTCGAACTTGTTTTCATCGCGCACGCGCCGCCATTCGGAGTGGTAGCGGTACTGGCGCCGGCCACGCGCGTCAAAGCCGGTGGCCTGCAGATGGCCGTTGTCCTTCGGGCAGATCCACACATCGGTGTAGGCGGGCGGAATGGCCAGCTTGCGGATGCGGGCGATCTCGTCTTCGTCGCGCACCCAGGCGCCGTCGGGTTTTCGAAAGGCGAAGGACTTGCCTTTCAGCACGCGCGTGAGGCCAGGCATTTCCACGGTCACGTAGATCAAGCCGCCTGGCAGTCGGCTGCCGGGGCGGGGCGGGGTGGAGGAGGATGCGGCGGAACTGCTGGATGAGGTGGGCATACGGGTGCGGGGGCGGACCGGTGACGATGCGCACATCACACCGCGACGGCGCCCGTATGGCTGTAGGCGCCTGCCCGCAGCGCGGGTGGGAAGGCGTCCGCCAGTGACTCACCTGGGGGCCTATTCAAATCATGCCTTTGATTCATATCGGCCTCCAGCGCTTTGTTTATAAGCGCTTACAGCTATCAATACCATAGCTATGGCTAGCACGCCCCTACGTGCCCTTTCAGAAGCGGGCGGTCAATCCCACGAAGTACGTGCGTCCGCCGTTGTCGTAGTTGCTGCCCAGTTCGCGCGTCTGCTTGTCCGTCACGTTGATCACGCCGGTGCGTAAGGTCAGCGTCTGGTTCACTGCGTAGTTGGCCGACAGATCGAACGTGGTGTAGGCCTTGGCAAAGTTGGCGGTGCTGCCGGTGGTCAGCAGTTCCTTGCCGGTGTGGCGCGCGCTGACGGCGGCGTTCCAGGCGGCATTGATGCGCCATTGCACGGCCGAATACACGGTCAGGCGCGGCACGGCCAGCAGCGACGCGCCGGTCGTCAGGTTCTTGGACTCCAGCATGCGCGTGACGTTGGTGTTCCAGTCCACGTTGGCAGCCAGCGGCACGTTGGCCGTGGCTTCCAGGCCGCGCGTGCGGGCGCGCTGGGCGTTTTCCATCCGCGTCCACCAGAAACCGTTGAACAGGCCCAAAGGCTGGTAGTCGATCTTGTTCTTGAAGTTGGTGTGGAAGT
This sequence comes from Acidovorax sp. WCS2018Noco2-16, assembly GCF_031843945.1. Classification (NCBI taxonomy): domain Bacteria; kingdom Pseudomonadati; phylum Pseudomonadota; class Betaproteobacteria; order Burkholderiales; family Comamonadaceae; genus Acidovorax; species Acidovorax sp. WCS2018Noco2-16. Next base: position 1,132,633 of record NZ_JAVTJJ010000001.1, on the reverse strand, counting down.
ACGTGCCGCCCAGCGACCAACCGTCCTTGTCCCAGCTGGTGCCCAGCTCGTAATTCATGCTGGTTTCCGGTTCCAGGTTCGGATTGCCCGCCATGTAGCAGCCGCGTGTGCCGTCGGCATTCACGCTGGTGCTGGTCCAGCCGAAGCCCGCCAGGCTGCGGCATCCGTTGCCGCCGGACTGGGTGGCGGCGTTGGGCGAGTTTTCCTTCAGCCCGGGTGCCCGGAAGCCGCGCGAGACACCACCGCGCACGGTCCATTCAGGCTGCGGGTGGTAGACCAGGTAGGCGCGCGGGCTCCAGTTGGTGCCGTACCGCTCGTGGTGGTCCATGCGCAGGCCTAGCGTGAGGGCCAGGTTTTCGCGCAGGAAGATCTGGTCTTCGGCAAACAGCGCCCAGGTGGTAGCGCTCAAGGCGGAGCCGCCGAGGCGGTTGCCCGCGTAGTCGATGGGCGCCACGCCGACGGTGTCGCGGTTGTCGAGCTCTTCGCGCTTCCACTGAAAGCCGGTGGTCAACGCCTGATCCAGCCCGAAGAGTTGCAGGGGCATGTCCACCCGGCCATCGAGCGCTGTTTCGCGCGAGTTGTTGCCGATGGTGTCGCCCTTGTCCTCGTATTCGTTGCGCACCAGGTTGAGCTTGCTGCGCGCCGTGCCCCAGCGTCCTTCATGGCCGATGCCGAGCTTGGTGTGCTCCAGCTTGCTCAAACCCCACGGGCTGACGATGCTGCCGCCTGCGGCGTTTCGGCTGTCCGAGCCCAGGGCGCGCTGAGTGCCCTGGGCAGCTTCGAGCGACAGCAGCTGCTCGGGCGTCAATTGCCAGTTCAGCAGGCCGTTGAGGTTCTGGTTGCGCGAGCCGGCGGTGGAAAGGTAGGTGCCGCGAAAGCCGCCGTTGGCTTCGTCCGACTCGCGTTCGGTGTAGTTGCCGCCCAGGCGCAGGCCGAAGCGGTCGGCTACCGGCCCGCTGAGATTGAAGCCCAGCTGCCGCGTGTCGCCGCGGTCGGAGTCGGATGGCTTGCTGTAGTTGAGCGTGGACGAACCCGCCCATCGCGTGCCGATCTTGCGCGTGATGATGTTGATCACGCCGCCCATGGCGTCCGAGCCGTAGAGCGACGACATCGGGCCGCGCACTACCTCGATACGCTCGATCATTTCGGGCGAGATCCAGTCCAGGTCTTGCTGGCCCAGGTCGTCGCGGTAGTTGACGCCGGCCGAATTGCCCTGGCGTTGGCCGTCCACCAGGATCAGCGTGTACTTCTCGGGCAAGCCCCGCAGCCGGATCTTCGACTGCGCGCCGGTGCCCGACAGGCCGCCCGTCACGCCGGGCACGGTGGAGAGCAATTCGCCGATGCTGGTGACGGGCTTGCGCTCGATGTCTTCTCGCGTGATCACGCTGATGCTGGCCGGCGCTTCCTTGATGTCCACCGCCGCGCCCGATGCCGTCACCACCACGGTGGACAGTGCAGCCGCGCCGGGCGTTCCGGCGGCGCCCTGCGCACCATCCACGGCGGTCTGAGCCCACACTGGCGCAACGAGTGCTGCACAAACCAGAGCGGCGGCCAAAGGCACAGGGCGAGGGAGGGGGAGGCGAGTCATCAAAGCAATCCTGTAAAAAACCGAAGGATGCAAATGATAACAAATCGCATTCAATAATTTACGATGTGTAAATCAAGGCTGACGATACAAACGGCCTTCCATATTCGGTGCCTTGGAGCGTGCATGGCACTGGTGAATGCCAAGGGCGAAAGGACCCTGGACTGCCCTGAATGCTCGACCGAACGCCGGGTTGGGGCTGCCCAGTGCCGGCCGCTTTGCTGCTACGGCTTGACCGTGACCAACACCGCAATCGCCCCCAGACAAGCAGCCACTGCAACCGGGCAGTACCGAATCCATGCTGACTTGCGGGCAGTCGCACTTTCCATGCGCCGCAACGTAGTCGAGAGGACGCCGTGCAGTGCGGACAGCGCCACGACCAAGGCCATCTTGCTCAGGAGCCAGCCCTGTCCCATCCAGCCTCCCCATACGGCCAGGCCCAGGCCCAGCGCCCAGACCACCGCCATGGCCGGCACGGTGACCCAGCGGTCCCAGTGCAGCACCGCATTCCCGATGCGCTTCTCATGCGGCAGCAGCACGCCGCCTGCCAGTGTCCAGCCAGAGGTGACCACGGCCAGCAGCACGAGCCCGCCGGTGAAGAGAAGCACGGCGCCCAGGTGCAGGCTCTTGATCCACAAGTACATCATCGCAGCGCCCACCAACTGTAGATACCGCCCAAGGGCAGGCTGGCAGCGAGCATCAGCTTCGCTCCTTGCCGCCAGGAGATGTCTCCCCCCACTGCAGCCTGCACCACGACCCATCCGAAAGCGATGAACGCGAACCCATGGATGGGCCCCATCAGCGACACGGCCAGCGGGTAACCCGCCAGGTATTTCAGCGGCACGGCGACAAGAACCAATACCAGCAAGGTGGCAGCCTCCACCAGGCAAAAAAACCGCAGTGGTGCCAGGCGAGGAGTGGGTCGAAGTGCGGAGCCAATGGCTCGGTGGTCAGTGTGATGAAGGGGCATGCCCCGATTCTTCTCAAAACCCGTACAGTGAGACAGTGGCACGAATGCCAGTATTCGACTGTTTTAAGCCACCACATCCCAGCATCCCAGAGACGCAGCAATGGCATTTCACTGCGACAAGTCCCCCATGAAATCAGTCCGATCCCCCTCTTTTCAGCCCCATCGAGTGGCCTGCCTCGCTCTACCGGGTGTGTTGCCATTCGACCTGGCCACAGCCTGCGAATCCTTCCGCTACGCGACGAGCGCATCTGGCCAGCCCTGCTACCAGGTGGCGGTATGTGCGGAGCAGGACGAGCTGGATGCCGGACCCTTCGCCATACGCATCAAACATGGCCTGGCTCCGCTGGAAACCGCTGACACCATCGTCGTGCCCGGCATCCTGCTGCCCCAGCCGCCGCTGACACCGGCGGTGGTGGGTGCGCTGCGCCAGGCCGTTGCCAGAGGCGCACGAATCGCCTCCATTTGTTCGGGAGCCTTTGTCTTGGCCGAGGCGGGACTGCTGGATGGCTTGCGTGCGACCACCCACTGGCTGGCCGCGCCCGAACTGGCCCAGCGCTACCCCGCCATCAAGGTGGACCCCGCGGTGCTCTTCGTGGACAACGGCCAGGTTCTCACCTCAGCAGGCGCGGCAGCGGGCATAGACCTCTGCTTGCACATGATCCGCGCGGACTTCGGCGCAGCCGTCGCAGCGCATGTGGCGCGGCTGTCCGTGGTGCCGCTGCAGCGCGAAGGCGGGCAGGCGCAGTTCATTCCCCCGTCACTGCAGGCTTCCGACAGAACCCTCCAGCCGCTGGTCACCTGGGCCCTGGCCCACCTGCATCAACCGCTGACACTCGCATCGCTGGCGCAACAGGCTTGCAGCAGTACCCGAACCCTGCACCGGCGGTTCAGCGAACAGTTTGGAGAATCGCCGGCGCAGTGGTTGATTCGGGTGCGGGTGCAGCGCGCGCAGGAACTGCTGGAGCGCGGTGACCTGTCTGTAGAGCAGATCGTTGGCGAGGTGGGCCTGGGCTCTGCCGCGAACTTCCGGCAGCAATTCCAACGCATCGTGGGCGTGAGTCCGAGTCAGTACCGAAAGAGCTTTGGCCGTCGTGACAAGGGGCCATCGCTTGCGAGCCAGGCTGTATCTCATGCCCCGGGCGATACCTCATCTTCCTCTTGCGGCGGCGGCTCGAACGCGAAACCCACGCCATAGACGGAGCGGATCCAGTCGTGGTCGCGGCCATCGGCGGCCTTGAGTTTGCGGCGCAGGTTCTTGATGTGGCTGTCGATGGCGCGCTCGTTCACGTCCAGCGTGTCGTCGTAGGCCAGGTCCAGCAGCTGCGAGCGCGAGAAGATGCGCCCGCTCTGCCGCACCAGTGCCTGCAGCAGGCGGAATTCGCGCAGCGTCAACGGCACCGGCTCGCCGCGGATGCTGGCCTGCCACTGCACTTCGTCCAGCGTCAGCGTGCTTTGGCGGGCCACTTCGGGCGCGGTCGGGGTGATGCGCCGCAGCACGGTCTTGATGCGCGCCAGCACTTCGCGGGGCGAAAAGGGCTTGCAGATGTAGTCGTCCGCGCCCAGTTCCAGGCCGATCAGCCGGTCGACCTCTTCCACCCGGGCGGTCAGCAAGATGATGGGCGCCTGCGTGTGGCGGCGGGCCTCGCGCAGCACGGTCAGCCCGTCGGTGCCAGGCAGCATCACGTCCAGCAGCGTCAGGTCGGGCGGGCGGCCGGTGGCGGGCTGGGTCAGGCGGGCCACGGCGGCAGTGCCGTCGGCGATGTGCTCGGCGTCGTACCCGGCGTGGCGCAGGTAGTCCATCAGCACGGCGGCGATGTCGTGGTCGTCTTCGACCACCAGAATGCGGGCGGGGCTGCTCGTACTCGTCATGGGGCTCTCTCCAGCAGGGGCAATGTGAGGTGAACGCGCAGGCCGCCCAGGGGCGACGCCTCGGCGCCGATATGGCCGCCGTGGGCCTGCACGATGGCGCGGCAAATGGCCAGACCCAGGCCCGAGCCGCCGCGATCGCCATTGGTGCGGGTGCGTGAGGCTTCTGCGCGGTAGAGGCGCTCGAAGATGCGTGGCAGCTCGGGCGCCGGCACGCCGGGGGCGGTGTCGTCAAAGCGCAGCGACAGCACGGGGCGTGCGTTGTCACCGCGTTCGACCGTCGCGCTGACTTCCAGGCGGCCGCCGCTGTCGGTGTAGCGCAGGCTGTTTTCCAGCAGATTCAGGAACACGCGGTGCAACTGCTGGGCGTCGCCGCGCACCAGCGGCTGGCTTCCGTTGCCCGTGAGTTGCGCAGGCAGGCCGGCGGCGTGCAGGGCAACGCCGGCCTGCTCAAAGCGGGGTTGCATCGACGTGATGGCCTCGGCCAGCAGCGGCAGCGGGTGCACCGGATCCATGGCGGCGGGCTGGCCGCTGCCGCCTTCATCCAGGCTGGCGCGCAGGTCGCCCACCAGGTGCGTCAGGCGCATGACCTGCCGGTGCAGGCGAAGCGCGGTGGTGTCGTCGAATTGGCGCACACCGTCCTGCACGGCCTCGATCTCGGCGCGCATGGCCGCCAGCGGGGTGCGCAATTCATGCGCCACGTCGCCGATCCATTGGCGCCGCGAGGCTTCCATGCTGGCCAGTTGTTCGGCCATGTGATTGAAGGTGTCCACCAGCCGTGCCAGTTCGTGGCCGCCTTCATGGCTGGTTTGGGTGGGCACGCGCGTGTCGAGCCGGCCAGCCGCAATGCTGCGTGCGGCCGCCACCAGCGCGCCCACCGGCGCCAGCCAGCGCCGGCCCAGCCACCACGACAGCACCAGCGCAAAGGCCAGGCCGGCCGCGCCGGTCCACACCACGAAGACGAGTTGCTGGCCCAGAAAGGCCTGGTCAGCTTCACGCTCGAGCACCAGCGGTGGGGAAAGCACCAGCTGGCCGATCGGGCGGCCCTCAGCGTTGCGCAGCACTGTGCGCGCATGGCCGGCTTGCGGGGCGCTGCCGGCGATGAGGTTGCGGTCGTTGTCCAGCAGGCCCAGGCGTTGCGACAAGCCGTCGGAAAAGGGCGGGGGTGGTGCGCCGGATGACCCTTGTGGCGTCTGTTGCGGCCCGGAGCGGCTGGCGGAGGTGCCATCGCCCGATGCCCAGGCAGGCGGTGCCGCGCCGTAAGGCGGCGGCCGCAGGCCCATGCCGCCTGGGTGGCGTGGCTCGACCAGCCAGTCATCCAGCAGCGGCGGGGTGATGGCTGGCGGCGCTGTGGAGGGCGCCGGGCCGGGGCCGAAGACCGGCGTGTTGGGCATTTCAGGGCGCCGCAGATCCAGCCACAGGTCGGGCTCGGCGCGCAGCGTCTGCCAGCCGCCGTGCTGGGCGTGCAGGCGCTGCAGGCGCACCGCGAACCAGTCCATGCGGGCCAGCTCGATCTCGGCGACGTAAGGCCCCATGCCGCGCTGTAGCCCCAGGCGTGATAGGCCGACGAACATCAGCAGCATGACGGCCATGAGCGCGGACAGCGCCAGAAACGCCTTGCGTTGCAGCGTCAGGTGTCGCATGAAAGAAGGTTGGGCAAGAAAAACATGGGCATAGCTTGCCATGCCGCGCCGGCTGCGCCGACCGCGGCAGGCCGGCCGGCGCCGTGCAGGCCTTTGCCTGCGATCACTGCGCTGGCGGGCGCAGGCCGGGCTCGCCAGGTGGCGGTCCGCCGGCCGGCCGTGCGGCGAGTCGGCCGCTGGCGGTGGGCACGCAGGTGGCAGGCCGGGACTTGCCGTCCGGCAGGCGCACGTCGACGGTGGCGCCTTCGGCCTTGCCTTCGCACGCGGTGAAGGCCTCCGGCGGCGGGCCGCGGCGGCCTTCAGAAGGGTGCTGCGGCTGCGCCATGGCCCTGGACGTCGCAAGGGCGATGAGCGAGAAGCCCAGCCAGAGGGCGGCCAGGGTGATGTGAAAGGTGGTCAAAGGCGGCGCCGCCTTGCTTGCAGTGGGGCCATGATGGGACATCGACTTTCCTCCTTGTGCTGTGTGGTGTGGGCCGCACTGTGCATGCCAATTCAGGAGAAATATCGGAGCGTGCGCCCATCTGTTGCCGCCAGCATCAGCTATTACTTTCATAGCTATATGCGCTTGCCAGTCAAGCGCTAGCGGCCGATTTGGCTTGAAATCGGCCCCCAGGCATTGCTACCGCGCCTACTTCGCCGCCGCCAGCGCCTGCTGGATCCAGCCGTCAAAGGTGCGCTGGTGCGCACGGATCCAGCCGTCGGCATGGCGCTCCACGTCGGCTGGCTTGTTCTGGCCGGCGCGCATGGCCAGGTTCTGCGCGTTGATGTCGGCCACCGGCAGCTGCATCAGCTCGAAGAGCCGGGCCGCGGCGGGGTTGGCGGCGATGAACTGCTTGTTTGCCACGATGCGCTGGTGGTTCGGAATGAAGCCGTAGTTCTTGCCGTTGGGCAGCTGCGTGTCGACGCCCGACTGGTCGCCCGGCAACGCCGAGCGCGGCACCTGCAGCCACACCACGTCCTGGCCCGGGCGCAGCACGCTGCTGACCCAGTAGGGCGTCCAGGTGTAGTACAGGATGGGCTGGCCCTGCTTGAAGCGTTCGATGGTTTCGGCCATCAGCGCGGCGTAGCTACCCTGCACGTGCGTGACGGTGTCGCGCAGGCCGAAGGCGGTCAGCTGGTGCTCGATCACGCCTTCACAGCCCCAGCCGGGCGTGCAGCCCGTCATGTCGGCGCGGCCGTCGCCGTTGGTGTCGAAGAGGCGCGCGATCTTCGGGTCTTTCAACTGATCGATGCGCGTGATGTGGTGCGCCTCGGCCGTCTTTCGGTCGATCAGGTAGCCCTGCACCGCGTTGCTGGAATAAAAGCCCTTGCGCCACAGCTTGGCGTCGCCGCCGGCGTTCTTGTAGAAGTCGGCCTGCAGCGGATCCCAGTGGTTGGCCATGAAGGTCGCGTCGCCGTTGGCGATGGCGACGTGCGCGGTGGCGTATTCGATCTCGCGGATCGGCTGCACGGTGTAGCCCAGCCGTTCCAGGCCGCGGTTGACCAGCACGGTCTGAAAGGTTTCTTCAGCCAGCGAGCTCTGCAGCGGCTGCACGGTGATGCCTTGGCCGGGCAGGTCTTGCGCGTGGGCGGCGCTGCCCAGGCCCAGCGCCAGGGTGAAGGCCATCGCGCTGCGGGCCAGCAGATTGCGGCCCAGCGAGCGCATGCGATGAGTGTCTTGGTGCATCAGGTCAATGTTCCTTGTCATGGGGTGGAGGTCTGCCGATGCACTTAGCGCGCAGCGCCGGCAAGCACGGAAGGAGCCGCAGGGACGGCGGCTGCTTCGTCCGCAGCGGGCGTGCGGCGCGCTGCGCCATCGCGTGCGGGCAGCAGCCGGCCCACGAATCCGGCCGGGCCGGTCTGCCACCAGTGGCGTACGCCGCGGCGCGGCTGGCCCAGCGACTGCGTGATGCGGTCCAGCGTGATGGCCAGCAGCACGATCCCCAAGCCGCCCACGGTGGCCAGGCCCATGTCCAGGCGGCCGATGCCGCGCAGCACCATCTGGCCCAGGCCGCCCACGGCGATCATCGAGGCGATCACCACCATCGACAGCGACAGCATCAGCGCCTGGTTGATGCCGGCCATGATGGACGGCATGGCCAGCGGCAGTTGCACCTTCAAAAGCATCTGCAACGGCGACGCGCCATAGGCGCGCGAGGCTTCGATCAAATCGGGCCGCACCTGGCGCAGGCCCAGGTTGGTCAGCCGCACCAGCGGCGGCAGCGCGAACACGATGGTGACCACCACGCCCGGCACGTTGCCGATGCCGAACAGCATCACCACCGGCACCAGGTAGACGAAAGCCGGCGTGGTCTGCATCGCGTCGAGCAGCGGCCGCATGACGCGCTGCGCCCGGTCGCTGCTGGCCAGAAAAATGCCCAGCGGCAGCCCGATCAACACGCAGAACGCCAGCGAGGTGAGCACCAGCGACAGCGTGACCATGGCCTCGGGCCAGATGCCGAGCATGGCGACCAGCAGCAGCGACACCACGGTGCCCACGGCCAGCGCACGGCCGGCGAACTGCCAGGCCAGCAGGCCGACGAGCGCAATCATCGCCAGCGTGGGCAGGCTGGTCAGCAGTCCTTCCACCCAGCGCAGCGTGCCGTCGATGGGCGCGCGCACGGTTTGAAAGAACGGGCGCAGGTGCTCCACAGCCCAGCCCAGGCCCTGGTTGATCCACGCTTCCACGGGCAAAGAGCCGTCCCACAGCTGGCTCAGATGCAGGCCGCCGGTTGCGGCGGACGGGTCGGAGCCGGTCGCCGCCATGGCGTCGGTGGGCAGGCTCAACCAGTCGTTGCTGGCGCCGCCGGCCGAGGTCGATGCGGCCCACGGGTCGACGTAGGCGTCAGATGCCGAGGCAGAGGCGGGTGCAGCCGGTGCTGCGGGCGGCAGGTCGGCCACGGTGGTGGCGGGTGTGGAGTTCCACACGCTGGCATTCGCCGGGGTGGCGGGCTCTGCCTGCGCCAGCAGGATGCCGTGGGTGTGGTCGTTGCCGGGGGTGATGAGGGTGGCGTCTTGCTTCATGCGGGGCTCCTTTCTTCCTGGGCGGCGGTGGTGGGGATGTCAACGGTGACTTCCTGCGGCGGCGGGCTGGGCGGCACGGGTGGTGTGTCGCGGTCCAGAAAGCGCAGCAGCGTGGTCTTGCTGACGGCGCCGCGAAAGCGCCCGTCGGCATCGACCACCGGCAGCGCGCACGGCGCCAGCGCCACCTGGCCGAACAGGTCGGCCACCGGTGCATCGGCGGCAATCGGGTTCACGTCCCCGATGAACGCGTGCTGCAGCCCCAGCGGGCCCGAATGGCCTTGCAGCGCGGCGCGCAGCGAGTCAGCCGACACGGTGCCCAGGTAGCGCTGCGCCGGGCTGACCACATAGGCGAAGTTGTCGTCATGCCCTTCGATGAGCTGCAGCGCCGGGCGGCAGCCGCGGTCGGTGTGCTCGCGCACGACGGTCAGCCGCTTGCGGGCGATGTCGCCGGCCTTGAACACGGCAGCCGCGTCCACACCGCGCACGAAGCTGCGGACGTAGTCGTTGGCCGGGTTGCGCAAGATGTCGTCGGGTGTGCCCACCTGCACCACGTGGCCGTCTTTCATGATGGCGATGCGGTCCCCGATGCGCATGGCCTCGTCCAGGTCGTGCGAGATGAAGACGATGGTGCGTCGGCGCACCTGCTGCAGCCGCAGCAGCTCGCTTTGCATCTCGGTGCGGATGATCGGGTCCAGCGCCGAAAAAGCCTCGTCCATCAGCAAGATGGAGGGGTCCGACGCCAGCGCGCGCGCCAGCCCCACGCGCTGCTGCATGCCGCCCGAGAGTTCGTCCGGATAGCTCTCCGCCCAGCCGGCCAGGCCCACCTGTTCCAGTGCCAGGGTGGCCTGCTGCTGGCGCTCGGCACGGTTCACGCCGGCCAGTTCCAGCCCGAAGGCGGTGTTGTCCAGCACCGTCATGTGCGGCATCAGTGCGAACGACTGGAACACCATGCTGATGTCCTTGCGTCGAAGGGCGCGCAGTTGCCGGTCGCTCAAGGTGTTGATGTCGTCGCCGTCCACCAGAATGCGGCCCGCCGTGGGCTCGATCAGCCGGTTGAGCATGCGCACCAGGGTCGATTTGCCCGAGCCCGACAGGCCCATCACGACGAAGATCTCGCCCGCTTCAATGGTGAAGGTGGCGTCGAACACGCCGATGGAGTTGCCGGTCTGCGCCAGGATGTCCTGCTTGCTGACGCCCTGCTGCACCAGTGCCAGCGCGGCCTCGGGCGAGTCGCCGAACACCTTGAACACCCGGTCGATGATGATTTGCTTGGCCATGGGGATGGTCCTTCCTTGGTGATGGGTGAATGGTTTAGCGGCACCCTGGCTGCGCACGCGCGTGGCCAGGGCTCGAAACAGCCGGACGACTCCAAAAATCGGCAACGGCCCTGATGCAGCAGCCGGGCCGGAATGCGGCGGCTTCGGCGCGAGGGCATGAAAGGCCCAAGGCAACGCACGAAGCACGGCACACGCCGTACGGCAGTCCAAAAAGGGTGGTCACGACAAGGTGACCGGTCGGCCCGAATGGCACGCTGAATGGTGCGCAAGGGCCTTGTGCGGGCAGCAAGAAGTCTGGTGAGAGAACTTGCGCGTTCCGCAAAAGCGCCAGGCCACCGCAATGGGCGGGGCAGGGCGCGGGAGCATCAGGGCCGAGGGGCGTCGGCCGTGGTGCCAGTCAATGCCGTCGTGGCCTGATCGCACGGCGGGATCGAGGCGAAAGATACGGCAGCAGGCTGGCGGGGGATTCGCCCGGTTCTGAAGGGGGGGCGAATCGATTACCTGCGTGGCAGGTTGTAAAACACCGCCGAAGTATATGAATTCAGTGTTTTTATGTCAAAACACAGGTTTTTGCGACCTGTGTTATTCCCGTACGCGCACGGACAGTTATACCCATAATTGCTATCATATAGATAGCTGCTAACGCTTGATGCATAAGCGCTAGAGGGCAAAAAGGCTTGAAATTGAGCCCGTTGCCCGCCGAGAGGGTCAACGCGGGTGGTGCGACGCGTTCAAGAGTTTGTCGGTGTAGGCGATCGCAATGGCCGACAGCAGAAACACCACGTGGATGATGGTCTGCCACATCAATACCTTCACGTCGTAGTTGGCGGCGTTGATGAAGGTCTTGAGCAGGTGGATGGAGCTGATGCCGATGATCGACAGGCCCAGCTTCACTTTCAGCACCGACGCGTTCACGTGGCCCAGCCATTCGGGCTGGTCGGGGTGGCTGGCAAGCCCCAGGCGGCTGACGAAGGTTTCGTAGCCCCCCACGATCACCATGATGAGCAGGTTGGAGATCATCACCACGTCGATCAGCGCCAGCACCACCAGCATGATCACCGTCTCGTTGAGCGCGGTGACTTCAAAGCCCGGCTTGTAGCCGATGCTGGTGACCAGCGACTGCAGCGCAGCCTGGTTGCCGAAGACGGCTTCGATCAGGTGCCACAGCTCGACCAGGAAGTGCCAGACGTACACCGCCTGGGCGGCGATCAGCCCCAGGTACAGCGGCAGCTGCAGCCAGCGGCTGGCGAAAATCATGGCGGGCAGTGGACGCAGCGGTATCGGGCGAACAGGGTCGGTGGGAAGAGGAGAAGCCATGGCGCGTGGTGAAAAAATGTGGGGGTGAGGTGGGACGGACGGCATTCTAGGGCGTGCCCCCTGAAGCCTTTGTCCGTGCCTGGCCCCGTGCCGGCGGCCCGCCACCGTTGTCGGTAAGCTTGGGCTCCGTCAGTGGCCTGTAAGTGGCGCCCTCGACAGTACGGCCCAGATTCCCTGCTTGCTATTGAAAACCGATTCCAGGAGACAAACACACCATGAACGCCCCCGCCTTGACGTCCACCCCTACGTCCACCTCCACCATCGAATCCGTGCTGGTAGAAAATCGGGTGTTCCCGCCACCCGACGCGTTTGCCCGCGCCGCCCGCGTGTCCGGCATGGCCGGCTACGACGCGCTGTGCGCCGAGGCAGAGAGCGACTTCGAAGGCTTCTGGGCCCGCCTGGCGCGCGAGAACGTGCAATGGACCCGCCCCTTCACGCGCACGCTCGACGAATCGAAGGCGCCGTTCTTCGAATGGTTCGCCGATGGCGAACTCAACGCCAGCGCCAATTGCCTGGACCGCCACATCGGCACGCCCACCGAAGGCAAGACCGCCATCATCTTCGAGGCCGACGACGGTGCCGTCACCAAAGTCACCTACAAGGAGTTGCTCGATCGCGTGGGCCGCTTCGCCAACGCGCTCAAGGCCGAAGGCGTGAAAAAGGGCGACCGCGTGCTCATTTACATGCCCATGACCATCGAAGGCGTGGTGGCGATGCAGGCCTGCGCGCGCATCGGCGCCACGCACAGCGTGGTGTTCGGTGGCTTTTCGGCCAAGGCGCTGCAAGAACGCATCATCGATGCGGGTGCGGTGGCCGTCATCACGTCCAACTACCAGCTGCGGGGCGGCAAAGAACTGCCCCTGAAGGCCATCGTGGACGAGGGCCTGGCGCTGGGCGGCTGCGACACCATCCGCACCATCCTCGTCTTCGAGCGCACGGCCACCGCCTGCGCCATGGTGGCGGGCCGCGACAAGACCTTTGGCGAGGCGCTGGCCGGCCAGTCTGCCGACTGTCCGCCCGTTCCCGTGGGCGCGGAGCACCCGCTGTTCATCCTCTACACCAGCGGCTCCACCGGCAAGCCCAAGGGCGTGCAGCACGCCACCGGCGGCTACCTGCTGTGGGCCAAGCTCACCATGGACTGGACGTTCGACCTGAAGCCCGAAGACGTGTTCTGGTGCACGGCCGACATCGGCTGGATCACCGGCCACACCTACGTCGCTTATGGCCCGCTGGCGGCGGGCGCAACGCAGATCATCTTTGAAGGCATTCCGACGTTCCCGAACGCGGGCCGCTTCTGGCAGATGATCGAGCGCCACAAGGTGTCCATCTTCTACACCGCGCCCACGGCCATCCGCTCGCTCATCAAGGCCGCCGAGGGCGACGCTGCGGTGCACCCCGCACGGTCCGACCTGTCTAGTCTGCGCCTGCTGGGCAGCGTCGGCGAGCCCATCAACCCCGAGGCGTGGATGTGGTACTACCGCAATGTGGGCGGCGAGCGTTGCCCCATCGTCGACACCTTCTGGCAGACCGAAACCGGCGGCCACGTCATCACGCCGCTGCCGGGCGCCACGCCGCTGGTGCCAGGCTCCTGCACGCTGCCGCTGCCGGGCATCACCACCGCCATCGTGGACGAAGTGGGCAACGACATTCCGAACGGCACCGGCGGCATTCTGGTCATCAAGCGCTCCTGGCCCAGCATGATCCGCACCATCTGGAACGACCCGGAGCGCTTCAAGAAGGCCTACTTCCCGGACGAGCTCAAGGGCTACTACCTGGCGGGTGACGGCGCCGTGCGCAGTGCGGACCGGGGCTACTTCCGCATCACCGGCCGCATCGACGACGTGCTGAACGTATCGGGCCACCGCATGGGCACGATGGAGATCGAATCGGCACTCGTCTCCAAGACCGATCTGGTGGCCGAAGCCGCCGTGGTGGGGCGCCCCGACGACGTGACCGGCGAGGCCATCTGTGCCTTCGTGGTACTCAAGCGCTCGCGCCCCACGGGCGACGAAGCCAAGGCCATCGCCAAGGAACTGCGCGACTGGGTCGCCAAGGAAATCGGCCCCATCGCCAAGCCGAAAGACATCCGCTTCGGCGACAACCTGCCCAAAACCCGCAGCGGCAAGATCATGCGACGGCTGCTGCGCTCCATCGCCAAAGGCGAGGCGATCACGCAGGACACGAGTACGTTGGAAAACCCCGCGATTCTGGATCAATTGTCGGAAGCCAATTGATCCAGAGGGCGGCCGCAAGGCGGCCCAGCGCGGAGCGCTTCGCGGGGTGACGGCAGAACCGGCCACCACCCCACAACCTCCAAGCCGCCTTCGGGCGGCTTTCTTCATGGCGGCACGCCCACCCCTGTAGGACGGCATCGGGAACGCCCCGGGCAGACCGCGGCGGGCGTCCGGGCTGGGTTACAACCTGCGCACTGCACGCCGTTGGTGCCTGGTTTCAGGTGCCTGGGGCGTATCCCCGCATTTGACCAATGGGAGCCCAAACCATGAATTTCCGAAGCATCATCCTCGTCCTCATCGTGGTGGCCATCGGCGCGTTGGCCGCGCTGAACTGGACCACGCTGGCAACGCCCACGCTGATTTCGCTGGGCATCACATCCATCCAGGCGCCCCTGGGCCTCGTCATGCTGGCGCTGACCATTTTGCTGGGCGTGTTCTTTCTGGCCTATGTGCTGTGGCTGCAAGGCGCGGTGCTGCTTGAAACGCGCCGCCACAACAAGGAAATGACCACCCAGCGCGACCTGGCCGACAAGGCCGAGGCCTCGCGCTTCACCGAACTGCGCACCTATCTGGACGGCCATTACCGCTCGGGGCAAGACGCTTTGCTGGCGCGCATCGACGTGCTGGAGTCGCGCCTGTCGGCCCGCGTGCAGGAGTCCGACAACTCCACCGCCGCCTACGTCGGTCAACTGGAAGACCAGTTGCGCCATCGAGGCACGGCGAGCACAGCAGGCGTGGCACCCGTGGCGCCTGCGGTGCCGGTGTATTCCACCGACCCCACGCTGCGCGCCGATCCGGAACTGCGTATCTGACCTGATTTGTTCAGGCATTGAAAAAGCCGCCAGGTGCATGCAGCGCCTGGTGGCTTTTTCGTTGTGGGCCCCTGTGCTGGGCTGATTACTTCAGCGAAAGAATCCAGCCAGCCAGCTTCTTCGCGTCCGCTTCGTTGACCTGCGCATTGGCCGGCATGGGCACGGGGCCCCACACGCCGGAGCCGCCCTTGATGATCTTGACGGCCAGCTTGTCCGCCGCGCCGGCCTGGCCGGCGTACTTGGCGGCCACGTCCTTGAAGGACGGGCCCACCAGCTTCTTGTCCGCTGCGTGGCAGGCCATGCAGTTCTTGGAGGTGGCCAGCGCCTGGTCTGCCATGGCAGGCGCAGCGGCCGACAGGGCCAGTGCCAAAGTGATCAGAGTGCGCTTCATCGGGTGGTGTCCTGCAAGGTAGGTCTGTGGTTTATATTGATCTCAATGAAATTGTAGTGGTCGCGGTTGACGGGCATGTGCCCGCCTCGCCTGCTGAACACGGGGGATTGTCCATGTACGCCTTGGGTTTGGGTCTGTTGCTGGTTCTGCTGAAAAGCCTGGAGATCGGCCCTGTCGCCGCCTGGTCGTGGTGGTGGGTGCTAGCCCCTTTTGCCGTGGCGGTCGTGTGGTGGACCTGGTCTGATTTCTCGGGCCGGTCGGCACGTAAAGCTATGGAAAAGATGGACCTGCGCAAGCAGACCCGGCTCAACCGGCAGAAAGAGGCATTGGGCATTCGCCCGCGCGATCCGCGCTGAACACCTGGGTCTGCCGCCGCCTTGCAGAGCGCAGCAGGCTGCCCGGCTGGCGTATCCCGCATCCGCAGCATTCAGGTTTTGCTATTAAAATAATAGCTATAAGCGCTTGTGATTAGGGCGCTATAGCCGTTTTTGTGCGGAATCGACGCGTTGCCTGCCATCCAACCCGAGGCTGTCCGGCGCCCATCGACACTGCCCCAGTCGTGGAGATGCCGCCCCCTGCTACCCGCGCCACCGGGGGCTCGTAGATAATTCACGTCTTTCCTGTCTGCCCAGGGCGCGGCTCAAGAGGTTGTTCGCACGGGCGCGCGGCGGCCACCATTCACGGCCCACTTCTTCATTCCACGCGATTTTTTCCGAGCCCACCACGATGCCCGTATACCGTTCCAAGACCTCCACCCACGGCCGCAACATGGCCGGTGCCCGCTCACTTTGGCGTGCCACCGGCATGAAGGACGACGACTTCAGCAAGCCGATCATCGCGGTGGTCAACTCCTTCACCCAGTTCGTGCCCGGCCATGTGCATTTGAAGGACCTGGGCCAGCTCGTCGCGCGTGAGATCGAGGCTGCCGGCGGCGTCGCCAAAGAGTTCAACACCATCGCCGTGGACGACGGCATTGCCATGGGCCACGACGGCATGCTGTATTCGCTGCCCAGCCGCGACATCATTGCCGACTCGGTCGAGTACATGGTGAATGCGCATTGCGCTGACGCGATGGTCTGCATCAGCAACTGCGACAAGATCACGCCCGGCATGCTGATGGCCGCCATGCGCCTGAACATTCCGGTGATTTTCGTGTCGGGCGGCCCGATGGAAGCGGGCAAGACCAAGCTGGCCAATCCGGACACCAAGGTCATCGAATTCAAGAAGCTCGACCTGGTCGACGCCATGGTCATCGCCGCCGACGACCGCTATTCGGACGCCGACGTGGCCGAGGTGGAGCGTTCGGCCTGCCCCACCTGCGGTTCGTGCTCGGGCATGTTCACTGCCAATTCGATGAACTGCCTGACCGAAGCGCTGGGCCTGTCGCTGCCCGGCAACGGCACCGTGGTGGCCACGCATGCCGACCGCGAACAGCTCTTCAAGCGCGCCGGCCACCGCATCGTGTCGCTGGCCAAGGAATATTACGAACAAGACAATGAGCGTGTTTTGCCGCGCTCGGTGGGCTTCAACGCGTTCGAGAACGCCATGACGCTGGACATCGCCATGGGCGGCTCCACCAACACCATCCTGCACTTGCTGGCCATCGCCCGCGAGGCCGAGATCGACTTCACCATGGCCGACATCGACCGGCTTTCTCGCACCGTGCCGCAGCTGTGCAAGGTTGCGCCCAACACGCCCAAGTACCACATCGAAGACGTGCACCGCGCTGGCGGCATCATGGCCATCCTGGGCGAGCTCGACCGCGCCGGCAAGCTGCACACAGACGCGCCCACCGTGCATGCCAAGACTCTGGGCGACGCGCTCGACCATTGGGACATCGTGCGCACGCAGGACGAAGCCGTGCGCACCTTCTACATGGCCGGACCGGCCGGAATCCCCACGCAGGTCGCCTTTAGCCAGAACACCCGCTGGCCCAGCCTGGACCTGGACCGGGCCGAAGGCTGCATCCGCTCGTACGACCACGCGTTCAGCAAAGAAGGCGGCCTGGCCGTGCTGACCGGCAACATCGCGCTCGACGGCTGCGTGGTCAAGTCGGCGGGCGTGGATGAATCCATTCACGTCTTCGAAGGCACAGCGCACGTCACCGAATCGCAGGACGAGGCCGTGGAGAACATCCTGGCCGACAAGGTCAAGGCGGGCGACATTGTCGTGGTGCGCTACGAAGGCCCCAAGGGCGGCCCTGGCATGCAGGAAATGCTCTATCCCACCAGCTACATCAAGTCCAAGGGCCTGGGCAAGGCTTGCGCGCTGCTGACCGACGGGCGCTTCTCCGGCGGCACGTCGGGCCTGTCGATCGGCCACTGCTCGCCCGAAGCCGCAGCGGGCGGCGCTATCGGCCTGGTGCAGAACGGCGACCGCATCCGCATCGACATTCCCAACCGCACCATCAACGTGCTGGTCAGCGACGAGGAACTCGCCCGCCGCCGCGCCGAGCAAGACGCCAAGGGCTGGAAGCCCGCCCAGCCCCGCCCACGCAAGGTGTCCGCTGCGCTGAAGGCCTATGCCAAGCTGGTGATGTCGGCCGACAAGGGCGCAGTGCGCGACCTGTCTCTGCTGGAAGACTGAGGCCGCCGCCCTACGGGGCGATGCTCCCAAAAGAAAAGCCGCACCTGATGCCAGGTGCGGCTTTCTTCTTTCTGGCTTTTTTACTCAAGTACGTCGTTGCGTACTTTTCTATCGTGGAGCCACTCTTCTCATCTGCTTCAACTGATTACTTCAATTTTGATAGCTGTCAGCGCCCGTCCATCAAGCGCCAGAGGCCGATTTCATACTGAATCGCTGCTCATCTGGGACTGCAGATAGTTCGGCAGGCCGATCTTGTCGATCAGGCCGATCTGCTTTTCCAGCCAGTAGGCGTGGTCTTCTTCCGTGTCCTTGAGCTGCACCAGCAGCAGGTCACGGCTCACGTAGTCGCCCACGCTCTCGCACAGCGCCATGCCGTTTTGCAAGGCGGCGCGCACTTCGTACTCAGTCGCCAGGTCCTTGCGGAGCATGTCGGGCACGGTCTCGCCCGGCGTGAATTCCTTGGGGCGCATGTCCGGCCGGCCGCCCAGGAAGAGAATGCGGCGCAGCAGCGCGTCGGCATGCTGCGTTTCTTCTTCCATTTCGTGGTTCAGGCGCGTGTAGAGCTTGATCAGGCCCATGTCTTCGTAAAGACGCGAATGCGCAAAATACTGATCCCGCGCGGCCAACTCGCCGCGCAGCAGATCCTTGAAATAGTCGACGACTTGTGGGTTTCCCTGCATGGTGTTCTTTCTTTTCTTGGTGCTTTCCAGGTCGGAAGTATCGCGCTCCAGCGCCGCTTTGTCGCGCAGAACACGCTATTGCCCCGGCTTGTCGGTCTGCATGCATACGGGGATCAGAAGCGTTCGTGTTGGGGCAGTCCATGCGCTGCATCTTTCACGACCCGCGCAGGAGAGAATCACACGCCTTCTGAAGGCTTGCTGGGGGCCAGAAGGATCCGAAGTAGGGGGTGAAAAAGAAAGGCGACATACACCATGCGTTTCGATGGAATCATCCAATCGTGGAACGACGACCGCGGTTTCGGCTTCATCGAGCCCGTGGCGGGCGGGCAGGAAATCTTCGTCCACATCAAGGCGTTCCATGGGCTGCGAGAGCGGCCCAGGGCCGGTCAGCGTGTCACGTTCCAGGTGGAGGTCGGGCCGCAGGGCAAGAAACGTGCGTTCAATGTCGCGCTGGTGGTAGCGGTGGCAAGGCCCAGGGCGGCTCCAAAAAGGCGGCCCAGTGGCTCGGCGCAGTGGGGAACGGCCAGTCTGTTCGCCATTCCTGCATTTCTCGTGGTGCTGGCACTGGGATACGCGATGGGACATCCGCCCCGCTGGCTGCTGTGGGTGTACCCGGCAGTCAGTGCGTTCACTTTTCTGGTTTATGGCGCAGACAAGTCGGCTGCATCGCAAGGCCGTTGGCGAGTGGCTGAGAGCACGCTGCATCTACTGGCGTTGGCCGGTGGCTGGCCCGGGGCTCTGCTCGCTCAGCAAATGTTCCGGCACAAGTCATCGAAGGCCGAGTTTCGCGCTGTCTTCTGGCTGACGGTCTGGGTGCATATCGCGGCCTTCGTCTGGCTTGCCAGCCCGTATGGGCAGGTGCTGAATCAGGTCAGTTTCAGCCGCTGAAGAGCCGGCGGCCGATTCGCCCGCAGGCCGTTGAAAGCCTGCGGGCGAGAGGGCGCACGCGCTGTGCGCCTTGGCTCCGCTTAGAAATCCACCGACGCTGACAGCATCAGCGTGCGCGGCAGGCCGGTGGTCGAATAGCCGTTGATGCCGGTGATCCAGTACCCCTTGTCGCTCACGTTTTCCAGGTTGGCGCGGAACACGACTGGCTTGCCCGACAACTTGGTGGCGTAGCGCGCGCCGATGTCCAGGCGTGCCCAGGAGGGCGTGCTCAGCGTGTTGTCGGCGTTGCGGTACACGGACGACGAACTGACGACGCGGCCATTGAGGCTCAGGCCCTGCACCCACGGCGTATCCCAGTCCAGGCCCAGGTTGTAGTTGCGCTCTGGCACGCCCGAGACCTTCTTGCCCTGGTTGACGCCGCCTTGCGTGCGGGTCAGCTTGGCGTCGTTGAAGGCGACGCTGGCCATCAGGCGCAGGCCGCGCTGCACTTCGCCATAGGCCGTCAGTTCCAGGCCGCGGTTGCGCTGCTCGCCGTCGAAGCCGTAGTGCTGAAGGCTGGGGTCAATGGCCGACGGTGCGGAGTAGGCGCTGGGCCGCTTGATCTGGTAGACCGCAGCCTGCGTGGTGACGCGGCCCCAGTCCACCTTCACGCCGACCTCGACTTGCTTGGACTTGAAGGGCGGAATGGTTTCGCCTGCGTTGTCGTAGGCTGGCGTTGCCGTCTCAGACACCTTGCTGCCGCGCGAGAGGCCTGCCGTGTAGTTGGCGTAGACCGACGTGTTCCGGGTGGGCTTGAACACCACGCCGGCCAGCGGCGTGGTGCTGCTGGCCTTGTATTGGCTGCTGGAAGCGCCCGTCGTCACGCTGAAGCCCTCGTAGTCCATGGTCTGCCGGCGCACGCCCAGCGTGACCAGCAGGCTGTCGTTGAAGAAGCCCATGGTGTCGGCGATGGCGAAGCTGTGCTGGTTGTTTTCCACGCTCTTGGCCGGAGCGCCGCGCACGCCCGTCATGGCCGGGGCGGGCACAGGGTTGTACAGGTTCGACGAATTGGTTGTGGCCGAGGTGGCGTAGAAGTAGCCCGTCTCCTGCGTCATGTAGTTCAGGCCCAGTGCGACGGTGTGATTGACGGCGCCAGTACGAAATCGCGTGCGCAGGCCCACATCGGCCGCCTTGGAGTCGGTGTACTGGTCGTACCAGGCGTTGCGCACGGTGAAGTTGCCGTTGGCGGCCAGTCCCGAGCCGCCAGGAAAGTCCTGCTTGTAGTCCAGCTTGGACCAGCCCACGCTGCCGTAGACCGTGGTGCTGTCGGTGATGTCGTGTTCCAGGCGCGAGGTCACGAGCTTGAAGTCGTCCTTCAGCTCGGTGCCGGGGTACCAGGCCGTGCGCGTGTCGGGCACGGCAGGGATGCCGCCGGTTGAGGGCAGGGTGATGTGGTTGCGGAAGTCGTCGGTCTCTCCGCTCGAGGCCGTGGCGTCGAGCGACCAGCGGGTGCGCGCGCCAGCGTAGTCCAGTGCGATGGAGCCGAGGTTGAGGTTCTGCTTGCCGCCGTCGATGGTGCCTTCGCCGCCACGTACCAGGCCGTTGACGCGCACGCCCCATTCGTTGTCTTGGCCGAAGCGGCGGCCCACGTCCAGGTGGGTGGCAAAGTTGGATTCGCTCATGTAGGTGGTAGTCAGGCGCGTGAGCGGCACGTCGCCCGCGCGCTTGGACACCGCATTGATGCTGCCGCCCACGCTGCCATTGGGGCCCACGCCGTTGGTCAGCGCACCAGGGCCCTTGAGCACTTCCACGCGCTCGATGGATTCGAGCGGAATGCGGGTGGACGGGGCCAGGCCGTACAGGCCGTTGATGGCGAGGTCGCCATTGCCCACGGTAAAGCCGCGAATCTGGAAATCGTCGCCGAAGCCGCCGCGCGAGGCCATCGGGCGCACCGAGGCGTCGTTCATCACCACGTCGGCCACGCTCTGGGCCTGCTGGTTCTCGATCAGCTCCGACGTGTAGTTGGTGGTGCTGAACGGTACGTTCATCAGGTCGACCTTGCCGAGCAGGCCCAGGTCACCGCCCCGGGCCAGCTGCCCGCCCGAATAGGTCTTCTGCAGGCCGCCGATGGCCTCGCCCTGGTCGGACACGACCACTTCGTCCAGCGCCGTGCGGCTGCTGGTCTGTGCCGCAGCGCCCACCGCGGCGACGGCCAGGCTGGCGCCCAGCAGCTGGCGGGCCAGGCGCGCGAGCGGGGTGGGCGTGAAGCGGGCCGGGGCCCGGGAGAACCTGGAAAAGGATGCGTGCATGGTGGTCATGGCTTGGGTGGTGGATGAATGAAAAAGGAAAAGAAAGAGACAAGGCGGAGTGCGGCTGCGGCGATGCGCTCAGAACTCGGCGCGCAGCGAAAGCGTCACGTTGCGCGGGTCGCCGTAGTAGTTGTTGAAGTACGTGGAGTTGGGTGAGAACTTGCTGAAGTAGGTCTTGTCCAGCAGGTTGTTGACGTTCAGCTGCACGCTGGTGGCGGGGCCGAGGCGCCAGCGCACCATGGCGTCGAGCAGGGCGTAGCCACCCTGGCGGGCGGTGGCATTGCCGACGGTGCTGTAGCCGTCGCTGTGCAGCCGTGCGCCGGCGCCCAGCGTCCAATCCTGCAGCGCATCGTTCAGGCGATGCGTGCCGAACAAGCGCAGCACGTGGCGCGGGTCCACGCTGCGCAGCGGCTGGCCGACGCTGCCGGCCACGCTGCTTTGCAGGGTGCGGGTGCGCGTATAGGTGTAGCTGGCCGTCGCCTGCCAGCCGGGCGCGGGCTCGCCGGCCACTTCCAGCTCCCAGCCTTCGCTGCGGTTCTTGCCGCCGGCGCTGTAGCAATCGCTGGTGGGGCCGACGGGTACGCACGATGCGGTGGCGGTGGCGGCCGCATCGGGCTCGGCCTTGCCCGTGGTGTGGATGCGGAACACCGAAAGCGACGCGTTCAGCCGGCCGTCCAGGGCGTCGGCTTTCAGGCCGGCCTCGAAGTCTTCACCGCGCACCGGTGCGATCACCGCGCCGCTGGCATCGCGCAGGTTCTGGGGCGCAAAGATTTCGCTGTAGCTGGCGTAGGCGCTCAGCCGGTCCGACAGTTCGTAGACCAGCCCGGCATATGGCGTGGCCTGGTGGCGCATGCGATAGCTGGCGATGGTGTTGGCCGGAACGTCGTGGCTCCACCAGCTCAGCCGCCCGCCTGCAATGGCCGTGAGCCGCGGGCTGAGCGACACGCGCGCCGTGCCGTAGAGGCCGTGCTGCTGCGTGCGCCACGACTCAGCCGTGAAGGCGGTGCCGTTGCCCGGCGTGTAGAACGGCTCGGGGTAGCTGGTGTACGGGTTCCAGCCGCGCCGCAGATCCACGCCCAGCAGCGGGCTCACGCCCCAGTGGCCGGAGGTGCCGGCAGTTGTCACGCGCTGTGTGTCCGCGCCCACTGTCAACTCGTGCTGCCGGCCGAAGGCTTCGAAGGGGCCGCTGGCCACCAGGCTCACCGCGTTCTGCGTGCTGGCATCAGCGCCGTAGATGGAGGTGCTGACGTTAACCAGATACGGATCGCCCGCGCTGGCGCTGGAAAACGAGGTCTGCTTGAAGCCGTCGGTGCGCAGGCGCGTGTGGGCGGCGCTCAGGCGTGCGGTCCAGCCGTTGTCCAGCCGGTGCGCCAGCTCGGCGAATGCCTGCTGGTTGTGGCGGTCCCACCGGTTCCAGTCGGTGCCCAGATAGGTGCTGCGCGGCAGGCCGAGCGGCGAGCCGTCGGCAGCGGCGGGCAGGCCGCCCCAGGCGCCCGTCGCGTCCAGCGCGGTGTGCTGCAGGCTGGCGGTAAAGGTGG
Organism: Acidovorax sp. WCS2018Noco2-16; assembly: GCF_031843945.1. Classification (NCBI taxonomy): domain Bacteria; kingdom Pseudomonadati; phylum Pseudomonadota; class Betaproteobacteria; order Burkholderiales; family Comamonadaceae; genus Acidovorax; species Acidovorax sp. WCS2018Noco2-16. Next base: position 1,109,555 of record NZ_JAVTJJ010000001.1, on the reverse strand, counting down.
TGCGCGGGCCGAGCGCTGCTTCGGCCACGGCGTAGACCAGCTGGCGGTCTTGCTCGCGTGCCTGCTGAAAAAACGATTGGCTGTCGCTCACAGCGATGAGCCGCCCGCGCACGGTGCCGGCGGCGTTCAGTGGGGCGGACACATCGGCCTCCACCCGCCGCCGGTCCCACGAGCCCAGCGACAGGCCGGCGGATGCCTGGAACTGCTGCGCCGGCCGCTTGCGCACCAGGTTGACCGTGGCCGACGGATTGCCCGCGCCGCGCAGCACGCCGGCAGCGCCGCGCAGTATTTCGACCCGGTCGAGCACGGCGGTGTCGGGCTGGATGAAGATGGACGCGGAGCTGTTTTGCTGCATCGCCAGGCCGTCGACCTGCAGCGTGTCGATCTGGTGGCCGCGCGACCAGTAGGTGACGCGCTCGCTGTCGGTGTAGTCCACGGCGATGCCAGGCGCCTGCTGCAGCACGTCGTGCAGGTCGCGCAGCGCGCGGTCGTCCATCCACTGGCGTGTGGCTACGGACACGGGCTGGGGAATGCCGCGCACCGGCTGCGCGCCCTGGAACAGCGTGACCGTGCTGGCAGCGTGCGACTGCGACCGCTCGGTGGTAGCCGCATCCGCGGTGGCGGGCGCTGCGGCACTGACGGTGACGGTGGCCAGCGTGCGGGCGGACGGCGCTGGCTCGCCCTGCCGCGCCTCGGGCAGCGCGCGCAGCGTGTAGGCCCCGCCCGCGCCGCGCACGGCCTGCAGGCCGGTGCCTTCCAGCACCTTGGCCAGGCCGGCTTCCACGCTGTAGCGCCCCTGCAGGCCCGGAGACCGCAGGTGGGCGAGCGGCGCAGCGTCGAAGGACAGCGCCACGCCGGCGGCGCTGGCCACCTGGGCCACCACTTGCGCCAGCGGGCCGGCGGCGACGGAAAAGGCCTGGCCCTGCTGTGATGCGGACGGTGCTGAGTCGCTGGGTTGCGCGGCTGGCCCTGATGCCGGCAGGCCGGCCAGCGCCGCAGCCGCGCACACCAACCCCGCGCGCGACACGCGCACGAACCAGCGGCGCGCCGGGGCGGCGCTGCGGCGAATGGGGCGGCGGCGGGGTGTCATCGAATGGAAGAGCAAACAGGCGCTTGCGAGTGCGGTGGAAACCGCGGCGTAAACCGCAGTGACTCGAAGCGCTTCAACCGGTAAGCCGAAACAGGAAGGAGAAACCTGCAAGCCGAACGCCGCTTTTTTTGCGTCTGGCACCTAGGGGTTTAAGTGTTTTTGGCCTCTAGCCCTTATCCATCAAGCGCTAGTAGCTATTAAAGTAATAGCAAATTAAAAAAAGGGCCAACTGCGGCTCTGCGGCTCACCAACGGCATGCACGCTTTTAGGCGGGCTCGACACGCACCCAGTAGCGGGTGCGGTAGTGCACGCGCACGGCGAAGCCTGCGGCCAGCGCAGCCAGGGCGCGGTCGGTGTCGTCCAGCGGAAAGGCGCCGGACACGCGCAGCTGGGCGACTTCGGGCGCGCACAGCAGCAGGCCGGGCCGGTAGCGGGCCAGGTCCTGCACCAGGCGGCCCAGCGGCATGTCCAGCGCAATCAACCCGCCGTCGCGCCAACTGGCGGCGGCCAGCTCGGCAGGCTCGGGCGGCGCGGCGCCGGTGGGCTCGAAACGGGTTTGCTCACCGGTCTTCAGGTCGCGCGGGTCGCCCTGCGTGGGCAGCACGCGCACGGCCTTGTCCTGCACGGCCACGCAGGTCGTGCCGTGTCCGGTCTGCACAGAAAATCGCGTGCCCAGGGCCAGCACCTCGCCCTCGGGCGTCTGCACGCGAAACGGGCGGCCCTGCGGGTCGGGCTGGGTGGCGACGAGGATGCGGCCCGTGTGCAGGCGCAACAGGCGCTGATCATGGGAGAAAGCGACGTCCACGGCGGTGGCGGTATCGAGCGACAGGCTGGAGCCGTCGGGCAGCTGCAGCGTGCGGCGCTCGCCCAGCGCCGTGCTGTGCGTGGCCTGCCAGGCGCGCCAGGGCAGGGCAGACCAGCCCACCCACGCGGCGGCGCCCACGCCCAGCGCGGCGCCTGTGTTGCGCAGCAGCGCGCGGCGCGACGTGTCTGCGGCGGCACCGCCGGGCGTAGCCAGCGCCAGGCGCCCCAACGGGGACGGAATGGCGGCGAATTGCGCGCCCACGGCCTGCACCTGCTGCCAGGCCCGCTGGTGCGCGGGGTGGGCGGCATGCCAGCGCTGCCATGCTTCGTGGTCGGCAGGCTCGGCCTGGCCGCGCAGGCGCGTGTGCCAGGCGGCGGCTTCGCGCAAGGCTTGGCGCGCCGGATCTTCGGTGCGGGCAGAGGAGGAAGACGAAACGGCCATGCTGGTGTGGGGCGTCCGGTCCGCTCAACTCGCCAGGGTCAGGCAGCAGTGCTCCATCGCGCGCGTCAGGTAGTTGCTGACCGTGCGCAGCGACACGCCCAGGCGCTCGGCGATCTCGGGGTAGGTCAGCTCGTCCCACTGCGCCAGCACGAAGGCCGCGCGCACCTTGGGCGGCAGGCCGTGCAACGCGCGATCCAGCGACCACAGGGCCTGTTGCAGCTGCGCGTGCTCTTCGGGCGAGGGGGCCAGGTCTTGCGGCAAGGTGGCGAGGTAATCGAGATACGCCTGCTCCAGCGTGCGCCGGCGAAACAGGTCGGCCACCAGGCCACGCGCGACGGTGGCCAGGTAGTGCTGCGGCTCGCGGATGTCTTCCAGCGGCACGGCCGAGCGCATCACCCGCACGAAGGTGTCTTGCGCCAGGTCGGCCGCGTCGTCACGGTTGCCCAGGCGCTTGCGCAAAAAGCTTTGCAGCCAGGGGTGGTGGTCCTGGTAGAGGGTGTGCACGGAAGACAAGGGGGAAAGACAGAAAAAGACGGGGCGGGAGCCAGTCTGTTAAAGAATGAGAACCGTTATCAATTATGCCTTTGCCCGCCTGGGGCATGCAATTGGGGCGCAATGCCGTGCCGGCCGGTGTGGCATGTGGGCAGGCACTGGCGGCGGGCACAATACCGGCCACCATGCTCATGTACCCGCACATCGACCCCGTGGCCCTGCAACTGGGGCCACTTTCCATTCACTGGTACGGCCTGACGTACCTGGCCGCCTTTGGCCTGTTCATGTTCCTGGGCGTGCGCCGCCTGCGGCACCCGCCTTACGCGTCGCTCACCGGCGCCCAGGCCTGGAGCCGCAAGGACGTGGAAGACATTCTTTTTCTGGGCGTGATGGGCGTGGTGGCGGGCGGCCGCCTGGGCTACTGCCTGTTCTACAAGCCCGACTACTACCTGTCACACCCGCTGGAGATCTTCTATATCTGGCAGGGCGGCATGAGCTTTCACGGCGGCATGCTGGGCGTGATTTTGTCGATGGTGTGGTTCGCGCGGTCGCGCCGGCGGCCCTGGCTGCAGGTGACGGACTTCGTCGCGCCCTGCGTGCCCACGGGCCTGGCGGCCGGGCGCATCGGCAACTTCATCAACGGCGAGCTGTGGGGCCGCTTTGCCGACCCGTCGCTGCCCTGGGGCATGGTGTTTCCGCAAAGCGGCTCGATGCTGCCGCGCCACCCGTCGCAGATCTATCAGTTCTTGATGGAAGGGCTGTTGCTCTTCGTGCTGCTATGGCTGTATGCGCGGCGCGGGCGCCGGCTGGGCGAGGTGTCGGCCGCATTCCTGGTGGGTTACGGCACGTTCCGTTTCATCGCCGAATACTTCCGCGAGCCCGATGCGTTTTTGGGCATCCTGTCGCTGGGCATGAGCATGGGGCAGTGGCTCTGCGTGCCGATGATTGTGGCCGGCGTGGCCATGTGGTTTTGGGCGCAGCGCCAGCCGGCGCCTTTGCTGGCCCGCTGAATCTAGAACCGGTGGGTGACGCCGACGCCCCAGCGCAGGATGTCCGATGACGTGCTGCCATCGCCCCGCTTGACCTTGAGCTGGCGCGCTGCCGTGTACAGGCGGGTGCGCTTGGACAAATCGTACGTCGCCATGGCGCTGTAGCCAGCCGCATCCACCACGGTGGTGTCCAGCGCGTTGCGGGTCTTGGCGCCGGCGATGCCGAAGGCAACGGTGGCAGCGCCGAGCGGCACATCCACGCCAAACTGGTATTCCCGGGACGTCTGCCCGCCAGCCACACGCTCGTCCTTCTGGCGTTGCAAAGAACCCACCATCTTGAACCTTCCAAAGTCGTACTTGCCTGACATCAGGTGATAGACGTTGGCGCCTGTCGTGTAGTGCTCTTTCTGGAACGAATAGCCTGCGCGCAGCTTTTTGTCGTCGTACGTGATGTTGGTTGTCAATACGCGAGGCGATGCGGTGGCCGTGGTCGTGTCTTCGCCGGCCGCAAAGCTCACCGAGCCGCTGAAATTGCGGTACTCCGGCGTGCCGTAGTAAATGGTGTTGTTGGTGCGCGATAGATAGTCGCTGCCCGTGACGGCCGCCAGGCCATTGGCGGCCGTGGTGCCTGCGCCCCAGGTCGCCCCCGTAGAGGCAAAGCCTGGCGCATCGTAGAGCTGGTTCATTGAGCCGCGCATGGCATCGTAGGCAGTGAGCATGCGGCCGAGCCGAACGTCACCGAAGCCACCCATAAGTTGGACGTAGCTGGCGCGGTTGAAGCCCTGGTTCGATCCCGATGTGGTGTTGACGATGCCGGTGTCGGTGAGCAGTCCCTGTTCCAGCACGAACTGCGCCTTGAGGCCACCGCCCAGTTCTTCCGAGCCACGCACGCCCCAGCGACTGGTCTGGGCGCCGCTGGCTTCCACCACCCCCGTGGCGCCAGGCGGAGTGACCGAGCGGTTGTTCTGCACGCCCACCCAGTTGTCCACGATGCCGTATAGCTCTACCTTGTTCTGCGCCTGAACGCTCTGCGCACCCAGGCAGGTCACCACCGACACACCCGCAAATGCCAGTACCCGCCTGTTGACAACGAAATATCCCGTGTCTGCCTCCCTTTGTTGACTTGGTCTTGCGACGGTCGAAAGTTTGCAGGGCTTCCCATCAAGTGAAATTCGGGACTAACGCGGCGGTTTGTAGACAGATTGATGAAAGGTTTTTGTGCCTCTTGCAGCCGATTTGCGCTCAGATCTGTGGTTTTGAGTGCCGATGGCGGCGGTGCGGTCTGGCCATTCAGGGGACTTGGCGACTGAATTCTGAAGGGTTCCGCACCACCCGTTGCGAATGGTGCGGTTTGTCATGCAAGGCTTGCTGCTTCAGGTCAGAAGCGGTGGGTCATGCCCACGCCCAAGCGCAGCACGTCCAGGGACGTGCTCCCGTCGGCTCTTTTGACCTTGAGCTGGCGGGCTGCGGTGTAGAGCCGGGTGCGCTTGGACAGGTCGTACGTCAGCATGCCGCTGTAGCCGGTCGCATCGACCACGGTGCGGTCTTCGGCGTTGCGGGTCTTGGCTCCCGCGATGCCCAGGGCGACCGTGGCGGCGCCGAAGGGCACGTCCACGCCGAACTGGTATTCCTTGGACCGCTGCCCGCCCGCCACGCGTTCTTCCTTTTGCCGCTGCACCGAGCCCACCACCCTGAACGAGCCGAAGTCATATCGGCCGGACACCAGATGGAACAGGTTGTCGCCGCTCGTGTAGTGCTCCTTCTGGTACGAGTAGCCCACGCGCAGCGTGTCGTCGTCGTACTTGATGTTGGTGGTCAGCGTGCGGGGCGATGCGGTGTCGGTCGTCTCGCGCTCGCCTGCACCCACGCTGATGGAGCCGCTGAAGTCATGAAACTCCGGCGTGCCGTAGTACACCGTGTTGTTGGTGCGCGCCAGGTAGTCGCTGCCGGCCACCGCCGCCAGGCCATTGCCCGCGGTGGTGCCCGCGCTCCAGGTCTGGCCGGTGGATGCAAAGCCGGACGAGTCGTACAGCTGGTTCATCGGGCCGCGCATGGCGTCGTAGGCCGTCAGCATGCGGCCAATCTTGACGTCCCCGAAGCCGCCGGAAAGCCGCAGGAAGCTGTTGCGGTTGAAGCCGGCGTTGGACGCCGACGTGTTGCTCACGCTGCCGGTGTCGGTCAGCAGACCCTGTTCCAGAACGAAGTTCAGCTTGAGGCCGCCACCCAAGTCTTCGGTGCCACGCACGCCCCACCGGCTGGCCTGTGCCCCCCCGCTTTCCACCACGTTCACCGTGCCTGGCGTAGCGCCGGAACGGGTTCGCTGAATGCCGGCCCAGTTGTCGACGATGCCCCACAACTCCAGCTTGTTGCCGCTCTTTTCCTGCGCCTGCGCTGGCGCAGTGAGCGCCCCCATGCAGGCAGCCAATGACAAACCGGTGAGCGCCAACGAGCGCCGCTGAAAACTGTTACCTCGCACTTTTGTCTCCTTAATAAACATCAGTCGTCTGACGTTTGCGGGAGTGTGAAGCGCTTTTGTTCGCTTGGAATGCGTGCTAACCCGAGGTGGGTGGCGTAGGCGCTACAGCCCGCCGCGTACCGTGCGCAGGCGCTCTCGGCTGTGGATCAGGTGCATCAGCATGGCTGCGCGGGCGGCGTTGGCGTCCTGTCTGCGAATGGCTTCGTAGATGTCTTCGTGCTCGCGCTGCGTGACTTCTTTGTTGTGATCAAGCAACGCCAATGGTGCGCCGAACGTGGGTGCAGGCGGCGGGTTGGCGTCAGTTGCGGTGGGAGGCTCGGCGCTGGCGCGCGTTGGTTGCGCAGGGCGGGGAATGGTGGCGCTGCCCAGGCTGCGGAGCACTTCCTCAAAATATTCGTTGCCCGTGGCGGCTGCAATCTGTACGTGGAAGGCGAAGTCGTCCTCGGTGGTACTGGCCCCTGCGCGGCGGTGGGTGTCGAAGGCGTCCAGGGCGGCCCGCATGCCTGCCAGGTGGGCGTCGCTGCGGCGCTGCGCCGCCAGGTGGGCTGCCTCGGATTCGAGGCTGATGCGCAATTCGAGCATGGCCAGCACCTGCCGAATGCGGGTGCTGGGGGCTGTTGCAGTCAGCAGGGGCTTTGAGTGTGTGGGTTCCAGCACGAAGGTGCCCACCCCTTGCCGGGTGGACACCAGCCCGCTCGCCTGTAGGCGGGACATGGCCTCGCGCACCACCGTACGGCTGACGCCGAACTCGCGCATCAGTTCGGGCTCGGTAGGCACCCGGTCGCCGGGGCGCAGGGTGCCGTTGTGAATGCGTTGTGCAACGCCATCCACCACGCGCTGGGGTTGACTGACTGCGCGGGTAGGGTTGGGTGAAGATGCTGCGCTCATGGTGTGGAGTATTGCCCGCAATGGGTGTGTGCTGAGCGGCAGTGGTGAATGGTCTGGGATGGCCTCGGGGGTTTCTACCGATTCGTTGGAGTGAAAGCTCTTCGACAATATTCGTCAGACGACTGATGAAGGCCTTTATGAAGATTGAGCGAGTTACCGGTACCGAGTTCACCTTTCCCACCTACCGCAGCGTAGACAGCGCGGGGCATTCCCACCCAGGCCCCGAGACGCTGGGCCGCATGGCGATGATCACCATCACCACCGATGACGGGCACGAGGGGCATGCGTTCGCCCCTCCGGAAGTGATTCGCCCCTATGTGTTGGCGTCGTACGCCCGCAAGGTGCTGGTGGGTGCCGACCCTTTCATGCGTGAAAAGCTGTGGATGTCGCTGGAGCACTGGCAGCGCGGCAGCGCAGGTCAATTCACCGACCGCGCGCTGGCTGCCATCGAGCAGGCGCTCTGGGACTTGGCTGGCCGCGCGCTGGGCCAGCCGGTGTACCGTCTGCTGGGCGGCTACCGCGACAAGGTGCCGGCCTATGGCAGCACCATGTGCGGCGACGAACTGAAGGGCGGTTTGTCCACGCCCGACGAATACGCTGCATTCGCGGAAAAGCTGGTGGCGCGTGGCTACAAGGCGCTCAAGCTCCACACCTGGATGCCGCCGGTCTCCTTCGCGCCCGACCCCGGCATGGACATCAAGGCCTGCGCCGCCGTGCGCGAGGCCGTGGGGCCGAATATCGCGCTCATGCTCGACGGCTACCACAACTACAGCCGCATGGACGCGCTGCGCATCGGCCGCGCGTTGGAACAACTGCAGTTCGCGTGGTTTGAAGAGATGATGAACGAGCAGAGCATGGCCTCGTATGCGTGGCTGTCTTCGCAGCTCGACATTCCCATCGTCGGCCCCGAGAGCCTGTCGGGCAAGCACCACAGCCGTGCCGACTGGGTGCAGGCCGGCGCGTGCGACATTCTGCGTGCCGGTGTGCCGGGCGTGGGTGGCATCACGCCGACCATGAAAGTGGCGCACTTGGCCGAATCTTTCGGCATGGAATGCGAAGTGCACGGCAACGGAGCGGCCAACCTGGCGGTGTGCGCGGCGATCCGCAATTGCCGCTGGTACGAGCGCGGCCTGCTGCACCCGTTCCTGGAATACGACGACAAGCCGGCCTACCTGCGCAGCCTGCCCGACCCGATGGATGCCGACGGCTTCGTGCATCTCTCGCAACAGCCCGGCCTGGGCGAAGACATCGACTTCGACTACATCGAAGCGCACGCCGTGGCGCGCTACTGAACGGTGCCTGAGTTCCGCCATTGCCGTACCGTGACGCACCGCAGAAAGCCCGCGCATGACTGACCCGTTCCTGACGTTCTCCACCGCGCTCCGTCGCCGGCAGGTGCTGCAAACCGCCATGGCGGGCGCCTGCGCCGCGCTGGTGCCGCTGGGCGCGGCCCAGGCCGCCACCGGCAGCACGCCGCAAGACCAGCTGATCATGGGCATCAGCATGAACAACCTGCTCTCGCTGGATCCGGCCTCGGCCACTGGCAACGGCGTGGTGGAGGTGGCAGCCAACCTGTACGACTACCTGATCGAGCTGGACCCTGAAGAAACCACCCGCATCCTGCCGGGCCTGGCGGAAAGCTGGGAGGTGGCGCCCGATGGCCGCTCGCTGCGCTTGAAGCTGCGCAGCGGCGTGCTGTTTCACTCCGGCACGCCGGTAACGGCGCATGATGCCGCTTGGTCGCTGCGCCGGGTGCTGCGGTTGAATCTGGCACTGGCCTCGCCGTGGAAGAGCTATGGCTTTTCTGCCAAGAACGTGGAGCGGCTGGTGCGTGCGGAAGACGACCGCACGCTGGTCGTCGACCTGCCTGCGCCGACCGATCCGAAGATGGTGCTGTACACGCTGGCCACCTCGGTCAGCGCTGTGGTGCTCGATCGCAACGAGGTGCTCAAGCACGAGAAGAATGGCGATCTGGGCAGTGCCTGGCTCACCACGCACGCAGCGGGTTCCGGCCCGTTCCGGCTGGACCAGTGGCGCGCCAAAGAGATCCTGATGATGAGCCGCAACGACGCCTACTGGCGCGGGCCGGCCAAGCTGCGGCGGGTGGTCATGCGCCACATCACCGAATCGCAGTCCATGCGGCTGATGCTGGCGCGCGGCGACCTGGACATGGCCACCGGGCTGTCGGTGCCCGACATCAATGCGCTCAAGGCCATGCCCGGCCTGGTGGTGCACACGGTGCAGCGCGGCACGCTCTACTACGTGGCCATGAGCATGCAGGATGCCAAGTACGCCGATGCCCGCGTGCGCCGCGCCGTGCGCAAGCTCATCGACTACAGCGGCATCAACGGCACCGTCATGCCTTATTACGGCCTGCTGCACCAGCGGCCCGTGCCATTGGGCCTGTCGGCCACGCTGCCCGAACCCGGCTACACGCTGGACGTGGCGGGCGCCAAGGCATTGCTGGCCGAGGCGGGCTTTGCCAACGGCTTCAGCACCACCATTCGCGTGGTGGCCGAGGCGCCTTTCGTGAACATCGCCACCAGCCTGCAGGCCACGCTGGCGCAGGCCGGCATCGACGCAGCAGTCTTGCCCGGCACCGGCAACCAGGTCTACGGCGCGATGCGCGAGCGCAAGTTCGAGATCGTGGTGGGGCGGGGCGGCGGCGGTGCCGAGCCGCACCCGCATTCGAGCCTGCGGGCGCTGGTCTACAACCCCGACAACCGCGACGCGGCGCGGCTCACCAACTTTCAGGGCTGGCGCACCGGCTTTCACAGCCCGGGCATGAACCGCCTGATCGAGTCTGCCCTGCTCGAGCCCGATGCCGACCGCCAGCTCAAGGCCTACCAGGACATACAGCGCGCCTACGACGAAGAGGTGGGCGCCATCCAGCCGCTGTCGCAGATGGTGGAGACCGTGGTGTACCGAGACATCGTGCGCGGCTATGTGGGCCACCCCAGTGCCACGACCCGGCTGCACGGCGTGCACAAGGTCTGACCGCATTCGACAGACAACGAGACAGATAACAAGAAGGTGCCTTCCATGTCCACTACCGTGCTCGCGATGCGAGAGCCTTCCGTGTGGCCGCGCCGGCTGCGGCAATGGTCCGGCCGCCTGGCCACCGTACTGATAACGCTGCTGGGCTTGCTGGTGCTCACCTTCCTGATCGGGCGGGTGATGCCGCTCGACCCAGTGTTGTCCATCGTGGGGCCCGATGCCGACCGCTCGACCTACGAGCAGGTCTACCGCCAGTTGGGCCTGGACCGTCCACTGCCCGTGCAGTTCGCCTATTACCTGCGCGACCTGCTGCACGGTGACTTGGGCAACGCGGTGCTGACCGGCAATCCAGTGCGCGACGACCTGGCCCGCGTGCTGCCCGCCACGCTCGAATTGGCCACGCTGGCCATTCTTCTGGGTGCCGGCCTGGGCGTGCCGCTGGGCGTGTACGCCGCCACGCAGCGCGGGCGGCTGGCAGACCATCTGGTGCGCCTGTTCAGCCTGGTGGGCTACTCCACGCCCATCTTCTGGTTCGGCATGATGGGCCTGCTGATCTTCTACGCCTGGCTGGGCTGGGCCGGAGGTATCGGCCGGGTGGGCATTGCCTTTGAAGGCATGGTGCCCACGGTCACCGGGCTGCTGCTGGTCGATTCGCTGCTGGCGGGCGACGGGGCGGCGTTCCGCAGCGCGTTGCGCCACATCACGCTGCCCGCGTTCATTCTGGGCCTGCATGCGATGGCCTATATCAGCCGCATGACGCGCAGCTTCATGCTGGCGCAGCTGTCGCAGGAATACGTGCTGGCCGCCCGCGTCAAGGGCCTGCCTGAACGCACGGTGGTGTGGGGCCACGCGTTCCGCAACATCCTCGTGCAGTTGCTGACCATCGTGGCCCTGGCCTACGGCGGCCTGCTGGAAGGCGCCGTGCTGATCGAGACCGTGTTCGGCTGGCCGGGCTTTGGCCAGTACCTGACCAGCAGCCTGCTGCTGGGCGACATGGCCGCGGTGATGGGCTCCGTGCTGGTCGTCGGTGTCATCTTCGTCACGATCAACCTGGTGACCGACGCGCTGTACCGCGTGTTCGATCCCCGTACCAAGCCCATGCGCTGAAGGCGGCGAACCTGTCATGAACACCACATCCTCCACCCTTGTCCAACCGCCCGGCGTGCCTTCCATGAACTCCGCACCATCATCTCCGCAGACCGGCACCGCTGGCCAGGCCATGCGCCGCGAGGCGGCCCGGCTGCTGCGCCGCCTGCTGCGCAACCCGCTCACAGCGGCTGGCGTGGCGGTGATCGTGCTGCTGATCGGCGTGGCCGCGTTCGCACCATGGCTGGCAACGCACGGCCCTTACGCACAAGACTTGTCGCAGGCCCTGAAGCCCCCCGGCGCCGGCCACTGGTTCGGCACCGACGAATACGGCCGTGATGTCTATTCGCGCCTGGTGCATGGCTCGCGCATCACGCTCTACGTGGTGGCGCTGGTGACGGTTATCGTCGGGCCCATCGGTCTGGTGGTGGGCGTCGTCTCGGGCTACTTCGGTGGCTGGGTCGACACCGTGATGATGCGCATCACCGACATCTTCCTGTCGTTCCCCAGCCTGGTGCTGGCCCTGGCCTTCGTGGCCGCGCTGGGCCCCGGGCTGGACCACGCCGTGATCGCCATCGCGCTCACTGGCTGGCCACCCATCGCCCGGCTGGCACGGGCTGAAACGCTGTCGCTGCGCAATGCCGATTTCATCACCGCCGCGCAGCTGCAGGGCGCCTCGTCGCTGCGCATTCTGGCGCGCTACATCGCGCCGCTGTGCCTGTCGTCGGTGGTGGTTCGCCTGACCATGAACATGGCCAGCATCATCCTGACCGCCGCCGGGCTGGGCTTTCTGGGCCTGGGCGCTCAGGCGCCGCTGCCCGAATGGGGCGCCATGATCTCCGAAGGGCGCCGCTACATGCTCGATTCCTGGTGGCTGGTGGCCGCTCCCGGCGCCGCCATCCTGATGGTGAGCCTGGCCTTCAACCTGCTGGGCGACGGGCTCTACGACGTGCTCGACCCGCGCAGCGAATGACGTCCGCCATGCCAGGAAGCAATGCCATGCCAACACCCACCAATGCCTCCCCGCTGCTGCAGGTCGACGACCTGACCGTGAGGTTCACCTCGGCCGATGGCCGCGTTGCCGACGCCGTGCGCGGCGTCTCGTTCACGCTGGGGCGTGAAAAGCTCGGCATCGTGGGCGAATCGGGCTCGGGCAAATCCACCGTGGGCCGGGCGCTGCTCGGGCTGCACCCACGCTCGGCCCAGGTCGAAGCGAAGCAGTTGCGCTTTGGCGATATCGACCTGCTGGGCGCCAGCCCCAAGGTGATGCGCGGCATTCGGGGCCGGCGCATGTCCATGATCATGCAAGACCCGAAATACTCGCTGAACCCGGTGATGCGGGTGGGCGACCAGATCGCCGAGGCCTATCTGGCGCACCACCCGGGCAGCCGCGCCACCGCGCGTGCCGAGGTGCTCGCCATGCTGGAATCCGTGCGCATTCGCGACCCCGAGCGCGTGTACGACATGTACCCGCACCAGGTCTCCGGCGGCATGGGCCAGCGCATCATGATCGCCATGATGCTGGTGCCGCAACCCGAAGTGGTGATTGCGGATGAGCCCACCTCCGCGCTCGACGTATCGGTCCGCATGCAGGTGCTCGACGCGCTGAACGACCTGGTCACCCGCCGTGGCCTGGGGCTGGTCTTCATCAGCCACGACCTCAACCTGGTGCGTCACTTCTGCGACCGCGTGCTGGTGATGTATGCCGGCCGCGTGGTCGAAAGCATTGCCGCGGCAGACCTGGCCAATGCCCGCCATCCCTACACCCAGGGCCTGCTGGCTGCGCTGCCCAGCATGCAGCACCGCCGCGAGCACCTGCCCACTTTGCAACGTGACCCGAACTGGGCCCAAGGAGTTGCCGCATGAGCGATCGTCACCACCCCGGTCAGGCCCGCAGCATGATCGACATCGAGCAGCTGAACCTGGCGTTCGGCGAGGGCGCCAGCGCCGCGCGCGTGCTGCGCAACGTCAATTTCTCGGTCGCCGCCGGCGAATCGTTCGGCTTGGTGGGCGAGTCGGGCTCCGGCAAGACCACGCTGCTGCGCTGTCTGGCAGGCCAGTTCACGCACTGGGACGGCGCGCTGCACATCGACGGCAAGCCCCTGGCGCGGCGCCTCGACCGGGTCCGCGCACGCACCACGCAGATGGTCTTCCAGGACCCGTATGGCTCGCTGCACCCACGGCATACCGTGCACACCACGCTGGCCGAACCCCTGCGCATTCACCGCATCGGCGACGAGGAAGAACGCATTGGCGCCATGCTGCGCAAGGTGGGGCTGGACGACAGCTTCCGCTATCGCTACCCGCACCAGTTGTCGGGCGGCCAGCGCCAGCGCGTGGCCATTGCCCGGGCGCTGATCCTGCAGCCGCAAGTGCTGCTGCTGGACGAGCCCACCTCGGCTTTGGACGTATCCGTGCAGGCCGAAATATTGAACCTGCTGACCACGTTGCGCCGCCAGGAAGGCCTGACCTACCTGCTGGTGACCCACGACCTGGGCGTGGTGGCCCACCTGTGCGACCGCGTGGCCGTGATGCAGCAGGGCGAGATCGTGGAACTGCTGACCACCGACGCGCTCTGCGCCGGAGAAGCGCGCCACCCGTACACGCAGATGCTGGTGGAAACAACGTTGATGCATGGGCTGAGTGCCCAGGCGGCCTGATCCGATCAGCGGAGCCAGGCCAGGGATGGCTTTGCCGCCGCATGGCGGCTCAGGGCTTTCCCGGTAGACGCGATTTGCTCTGTTGTCATAATTATGAGAAATTACGGTCATTAAACGGCGAATTGCGGTGTGATGAACGCCTCACGGTCGACTGGCCGCCTGCGCATGCCATCAAGCAACGCGCCATTGGCATCGGCCACTGGGTGTTTTTCACTCGATTTCCCGTACCAGCGCCGCTTACTTTGTTCACCGAGGGCTCCACGTGTTCAGACCTGCTCCCATGCGCAACGCAGCCAACCAGTCGATGCACGACGGGGCGGCAGAGCGCCTGCGTGAACAGATCTTCGCCGGCGCCCTGGTGCCCGGCAGCTTTCTGGACGAGGCGGCGCTGTGCGAGCGGCTGGAGATCTCCCGCACCCCGCTGCGCGAGGCGCTGAAGGTGCTGGTGGCCGAAGGCCTGCTGCGGCACGAGCCGCGCCGCGGCTGCTTCGTGGCCGAGATCACCGAACGCGACGTGGACGAGATCTTCCCCGTCATCGCGCTGCTGGAAGGGCGGGCCGCCCATGAAGCCACCGCCCGCGCCGGCGATGCCGATATCGCCGCGCTGCAGGTGCTGCACGACCGGCTCAGCGGCCACGCCGCTGCCGGCCGCATCACCGATTACTACGAGACCAATTACGCCATCCACGAAGCGTTCATCACCCTGGCCGACAACCGCTGGCTGGCGCAGGTGATCGGCGACATGCGCAAGATCCTGCGCCTGGCGCGGCACCAGACGCTGCATGTGCCGGGCCGCCTGCAGCAAAGCCTGTCGGAGCACCTGGCTGTGTTCGACGCCCTCAAACGCCACGACAGCGACGCCGCCGAGCAGGCCATGCGTGGACACCTCATGGCGCAGCGCGATGCGTTGCGCGACATCGCCCGCAACCACCATTCCCGAATCGCACCATGAACGCCGCCTCCACCTGGATCTCGCGCAACGTCCCCCGCCTGCGCCCCGCCGATTCCAAGACCGACGCCGCCGGCGCTGGCAGCGGGGGGCCGGCGCCCAAGGCTCCGCCACCACGCTCCACCAACGAACGCCTGGCCGCCACCCTGCGCCGCGGAACTGAAGCGCTGTCCCCGCGTGCCTTGCGCCGTCTGCTGGCCGATCTGCAGGAAGTGGCCGCGCCGCAGGTGAGCGAGGTAGAGGGCGGCCGTCGCGCCGAGGCTGTGGCCGCGTGGTACGCCGAGGCCAAGCCCGAGGAACGGCGCGACATGTGGCTGTTGATGTGCGAACAATTTTCGGCCGACGCCGCACGCGTGAAGACCGCCCGTCAACGCCACGAAGCCGCCGCCGGCACAGACGACGAAGCCCATGCCGAGATGCACCTGCGCCGCGCGCTGGTGTCGCCGCGCACGCGGCTGCTGCAGAGGTTTGCCGTGTTTCCGCAGGGCATGCGGTTTCTGCTCGATTTGCGCGCCGAATGGCTGCCTCTTCTGAAAAGCGACAAGCGCCTGCTGCCGCTGGATGCAGAGCTGGAACACCTCTTTTCCACTTGGTTCGACGTGGCCTTTCTGGAGCTGCGGGCGCTGTCATGGGATTCGCCCGCGTCGCTTCTGGAAAAGCTCATCAAGTACGAAGCCGTGCACGACATCCGCAGCTGGGCCGACTTGAAGAACCGGCTCGACAGCGACCGCCGCTGCTACGGGTTCTTTCACCCACGCCTGCCCAATGAGCCGCTGATCTTCGTGGAGGTGGCGCTGGTGGGCGACATCTCCAGCAGCATCACGCCGCTGCTGGACGAGTCGGCCGAGGCGGCAGACATCGCACGTGCCACGACGGCGATCTTCTATTCCATCAGCAACACGCAGACGGGACTGCGTGGCGTGAGCTTCGGCGATTCCCTCATCAAGCACGTGGTGGAAACGCTGACGGCGGAGTTTCCCCGCCTGCGCACCTTCGCCACGCTCTCGCCCATTCCAGGGTTTCGCGCCTGGTTCGGCAAGCACTGCGCTGCCGCGCTGGATGCGCTGGACGACAAGCGCCGCGCCGAGCTGGGCCGCGCTGTGGGCTTCGAGCCGCCGCAGGCCGCCCATGTGCTGGCCGCTGCCGACAAGGCACTCGAATTGCCGGCCAAGTCTCCCGTTCGCCAGCTGCTGCTGCAGTGCGCCGCGCAGTATCTGGGCCGTGAACTGACCGATGGCAAGCCGGTGGACCCGGTGGCTCGCTTTCACCTGGGCAATGGCGCGCGCGTGGAGCGCCTGAACTGGGCGGGCGACCCATCGCCCAAGGGCCTGAAGCAATCGTTCGGCCTCATGGTCAATTACCTCTACGATCTCAAGCGGATCGACAAACACCGCAGCCTGCTGGCGCAGGGCCGCGTGCCGATGTCCAGCGACATCGACAGCTTGAGCCGCAGTTAGGACGGCACTCCGCTGCATGCGGAGTGCAGGGGCCTGCGCGGCAAGGGCCATGACTACAAGCGCCTTCCTTCCAGAGCGTGAATGAATAACTACGACAGGAGACAAAACAACATGAATCCGATCAATCCACAACTGCGCTGCGTCAGCGGGCCGCTTTCGCGCCGCACCGTGCTGCGCGCGGCCGGTGCAGCCGGCATCGCTGCGGCATCGGCCGGCAATGGCTGGGCGCAGGGCGCTGCCGGCTGGCCGACCAAACCGGTCACGCTGGTCGTGCCGTTCCCGGCAGGCGGCGGCACCGACGCGTTCGCGCGGCCGCTGTCGGCGCAGTTCAGCAAGGTGCTGGGCAAGGCGCTCATCATCGACAACCGGGGCGGGGCGGGTGGCACCGTGGGCGCGAGCTTCGCGGCCAAGGCGGCGCCCGACGGCTACACGCTCTTCATGGGCGGCGCGCACCACGTGATCGCACCGTCGATGTACCCCAAGCTCGATTACGACCTTGAGAAAGACTTCGTGCCGCTGGCGCTGCTGGCCAACGTGCCGCAGGTGGTGGTGGTGAACCCGCGCGTGGTCAAGGCCACCACCATGGCGCAGTTTCTCGACTTCATCAAGGCCAACCCGGGCAAGCTGAACTACGCCTCGGCCGGCTCGGGCTCGTCGCACCATCTGGCGGGCGAGCTGTTCAAGATGCAGACCGGCACCTTCATCACCCACATCCCGTACCGCGGCGCAGGCCCCGCGCTGCAGGACCTGATCGCGGGCAACGTGGACATGATGTTCGACGGCCTGGGCTCGTCGGCCGCGCACATCAAGGGCGGGCGCATCAAGGCGCTGATGGTGTCCGGCAACCGGCGCAACCCGGCCTTTCCAGACGTGCCCTGCGCCGCCGAAGTGGGCTTGCCCGACTACACCGTCACCACCTGGTACGGCCTGTGGGCGCCCAAGGGCACGCCGGCCGACATGCAGGCGCGCATCGTGGAAGAGGTGCGCAAGCTGGGCACGGCCGAGGAGCTCAAGACCATCTGGGCCGGAAACGGGGCCGAGTTCGGCGGCATGACGCAGCAGCAGTTCGGCACTTTCGTCAGCTCGGAAGTCAAGCGCTGGGGGCAGGTGGTGAAGGCCTCCGGCGCCAAGCTGGAGTGAGGCTCCGGGCCATGCGCATTCAAGCAGAGACAGGCCGCGTCGCCCATGCATGCCGGTGAAGTGATTGCGGCGCCAGCCGCTGGCGAGGCCGGTGCCGCTGGCGTGTGGCGCGTGCTGCTGCGCCACCCGGGCCGGCTCAATGCCATGTCGCGCGCCATGTGGCGGCAGCTGCGAGCCGTGTTCGAAGACCTGCAACAGCAGGTCGGCGTGCGCTGCGTGATCGTGCAAGGCGAGGGCGACGCGTTCTGCGCGGGCGGAGACATTTCCGAGTACCCGCAGTTCCGCTTCGACGCAGCCCAGCTGCGCGACTTTCACGAGGGCGACGTGTGGGGCGGCCTGGCTGCCATGCTGACCTGCGACGTGCCGCTGATCGCGCACATCGACGGCGCCTGCATGGGCGCCGGTGTGGAGATTGCCAGCTGCTGCGACCTGCGCATCGCCACGCCGCAAGCGCGTTTCGGCGCACCCATCGCCAAGCTGGGTTTTCCGATGGCGCCGCGCGAGGCGCAACTGGTGGCCGGCGCGGCGGGTGCGATGACCGCGCGCCAGATGCTGCTGGAAGCCGCCACCTTCAGCGCTGCCGACATGGCGCAGCGTGGTTTTTTGAGCCGCGTGGTGCCGGCCGATGCGATCGATGCCGACGTGATCGCCACCGCCCAGCGCATCGCCGCGCTGGCGCCGCATGCCGCCCGCATGAACAAGCAGGCGCTGCGGGCCATCTGTATGCCAGACTTTGCATCAAATCAGCCTCTAGCGCTTATTCAGCAAGCGCAGTCAGCTATGAATAATGTAGCAAACGGCTGCAGAGACCCGTACGCGTATGCCGACAGTGCTGAACACCGGGAGGGCATCAACGCCTTTCTGGAAAAGCGACCGTCCAAGTTTTGAGCCGCCGTCCACGAATCTTCCGATGCGCGATCCAGCGCACCCAAGCTCCATCCCCTCATCCAACGCTTCCAACGCATCCAACCGATCAACGACGACCATGAGCGCACTACCTGCCACCGCCCCCATGCCCGCATCTTCATCGCACAACCTGTTCGATGCGCTGCGCGCCGCCTTCCCGGCCGACCTGCAAGCCGTGGCCGTCGAGACGCAATCCGCCGACGGCACGCCGCTGCACTACACCTGGCGCGACCTGGACGAAGCGAGCGCGCGCATCGCCAATCTGCTCGCGTCGCTGAACCTGCCCGACGGCAGCCGCGTGGCCGTGCAGGTGGAAAAGTCGGTCGAAGCGATGCTGCTATACCTGGCCACGCTGCGCGCGGGCTACGTCTTCTTGCCGCTGAACACGGCCTACCAAAGCGCAGAGATCGAATACTTCGTTGGCAACGCCGAGCCGGCCGTGGTGGTCTGCACGCCGGGTAACTTCGGCTGGGTGTCAAAGATAGCTTTCACCGCCGGCACGCAGCACGTCTTCACGCTGGGCGACGACCGCACGGGCAGCCTGCTGGACCGGGCCGCGCACCACGCCAGCCAGCACACGCCGGTGGCCAAGTCGGCGGATGACCTGGCGGCCATCCTCTACACCAGCGGCACCACCGGCCGCAGCAAGGGCGCCATGCTGACGCACGGCAACCTGCTGTCCAACGCGCAGGTGCTCAAGGACTATTGGGGCTGGAAGCCTGGTGACGTGCTCATCCACGCGCTGCCCATTTTTCACGTGCACGGCCTGTTCGTCGCCATTCACGGTGCGCTCATCAACGGCAGCAAGATGATCTGGCTGTCCAAATTCGACCCCAAGGCCGTCATCGCCGCCATGCCGCGCGCGACGGTGTTCATGGGCGTGCCCACGCTCTACGTGCGCCTTCTGGCCGAGCCGGGCTTGACCAAGGAAGCGGTGCGCAACATGCGCCTCTTCATCGCCGGCTCCGCACCACTGCTGATCGAAACCTTCAAGGACTGGCAACAGCGCACGGGCCACACCATTCTGGAACGCTACGGCATGAGCGAAACCATCATGCTGACCAGCAACCCCTATGCGGCCGATGCGCGCCACGGCGGGCAGGGCGAGCGCCGCGGCGGCACGGTCGGCTTTCCACTGCCCGGCGTGGGCCTGCGCGTGGTGGACGATGCCGGCCAGCCGCTGCCCACGGGCGAGATCGGCAACATCCAGGTGCAGGGCCCCAACGTGTTCAGCGGCTACTGGCGCATGCCCGAAAAGACGAAGGAAGAATTCAGCGAGGGCGAAGGCGGCGCCCGCTGGTTCAAAACCGGCGACGTCGGCCGCGTGGACGAGCGCGGCTACGTGCACATCGTCGGCCGCAGCAAGGACCTGATCATCAGCGGCGGCTACAACGTTTACCCGGCGGAGATCGAAGGCTACGTCAACGAGCTGCCCGGCGTGGCCGAAAGCGCACTGGTCGGCGTGCCGCACCCCGACTTCGGTGAGGTGGGCGTGATCGTGGTCATCGCCAAACCGGGTGCGCAGCTGGATGGCGATGCCATCCTCGGCGCCCTCAAGTCGAGCCTGGCGAACTTCAAGATCCCCAAGCGCTGCTTCATCGTGGCTGAACTGCCGCGCAACACCATGGGCAAGGTGCAGAAGAATCTGCTGCGGGATGTGCACAAGGGGCTGTTTGCGTAAGGCGGGTGTCGGTGCCAATGACAGTCTGCAAGAAAAGTCCGGCTAGTTTGTCGTTGCGGTCTAAATATAATTAGGCCGCACTAAAAACCACGCAGCTATTCGTTATATTCCCAATACGACCATGCCATTAAGCAAACTGAACATTCGCGGCGCAGCGGCAATCACCACGGCGGGGGGGCAAGTTGTCTTTCCAGTCAAAGATACGCATACTCTTATTCAAGCCGCCGGTTATCTGAAGCACATACGTGGAAAGCATAATTCAGAGTTGGTTTTTTTTCGAGGCGAATCAAAAGTTTACCCAACCATGCCACCTACTGCTTTCCGTGGAACAACAACAAAAAGGGCCGAATCAAGTGCGGTTCAGCGGATAAATACGGCAATCACTCATTTCGCCGGGCCACTGGCAGCCACAGCCTCATATGCACACGAAGCTCTACTCCAGCATTACGGATTGAAAACCACCTGGATTGATGTTGTTGACAACATTTGGGTTGCTCTCTGGTTTGCCTGTCACCAAGTGCGTTCTGTCGGGCCTTGCGGTGAATACCTTCACTTCGAGCGCCGGATTTCTCGTACTGATGCCACGGGCAAGGCATATATCTTATTGGTCGGTGCGGATGACGCTGCACCAGCCCCTGCTGCACCCGGCCTATACGTCGGCCCAAATACTGAACTCATTGATCTAAGAATCGCCGCACCTTCAGTTTTCGTCAGGCCACATGCCCAACATGGCTTACTAATGCGAATGAAAGGAAATCACAAGCAACGTCCACTCGATTACTCATCGCAAATACGCGGTATTCTCGAGATTGAGTTGTCGGATGCACTTGACTGGCTTGGCAATAGCACTGCACTCAGCACACACAGTTTATTTCCTCCGCCGGCCTATGATAATGGCTACAACATGCTGCTGCAGGCATCTTTTCCCGGAGCAAAAAATGTCGGCTGTGTACAGCATATCGGGGCATAGCCTGACTTTTTGGCCAAGCGACTTCATAAGTTGCGCTTGTGGTTGCCCTCCCTGCTTCGCACTCCGGCGCGGCTTGCTGTTAGCTTATGCCTTACGAAAGAATCAAGAATGCCCTCTCACACCAAAGTGCTCAATGAATGGTATCACCGTGCTTCTGTAACGCAGCGGGCTCATTACCTGTCCGCAGACCATTTCAGTAAACGAAAATACTGGTTAGGAGTTCCTGCTGTAATTCTTGCCACAATTGTGGGCACTTCTGTGTTCGCAGCTCTGTCATTGAAACCAGACCCTTGGATTCAGATTTTGATAGGACTGGCGAGTGTTGCAGCAGCAGTTCTAACGAGTTTGCAAACGCTTCTCGGATATGCGGAGCGAGCAGAAAAGCATCGCTTGGCAGGTGCCAAATACGGTGCCCTAGGAAGAGAACTTGAAGAAATGCTGTCGAGCGAAACGGCAGTTAGCACTATTCAAGCCACGAGTGTGAGAGAGAGGTTGGACGCGTTGGCGCTTGAGTCTCCAGACAACCCGCAGTCGATCTATTACAAAGCTGGAGCCGGAGAGCTTCAAGCGCCCGGCGTACAATCGGTGGGTAGGTCCTAAAAATTCATTCAAGCCGAAGCCGCTTAATTCACGCGTTGGCCATCCTGTCATGAAACGTTCACTCACGATAATCGCGGCAGGATTTATTAGTTCCTCGGCAATTGGCCACGGTTTAAGTTCAGATGCCCCCACACCATCCTTTTGTCTCATTGGTGCAGAACTGGGCCTGCCTGCTGGAAAATACACTGTCAATGACATACCGGGATGTTCGAGTCCTCCGAGGCCAGTTACTCCGACTGTCAATGCTGCCGGTTTGCAAAACACATTAGCTTTCTACGCGCTGGGTGACTTTGGTAACCCAAATCAACTTGATCGCATCACTTTAATGCTCAACGTAAACGTGCGGAGCGAAGCGAAAGCGGCCTATCCGCTGCTACAGCGTGCCGCCTTGCAGGCCGCCGCTAGGCTTCTAGGAGATAACTTTGTCCCCAAAGGCATTGAAGCGGCAGTTCTAAGCGGCGGAACTCACCGTTGGAAGGTGAAGACTTGGGAGGTCGAGGTAAAGCGCACCGACTGGCGTCCTAACAGCAATGGGCATCAAGTCACGGTTCGTTTCACCCCTTTGAACCCGAAGCCCTGAGTAGGCGAGCTGGGTCTGAAAGCCACCGACGGGCACTGACATCAGCCTCGTCCACTCGTTTTATGCGTGCGTGTAACTATGCATTGCAGTCGACCGCTTTTAGCGGCGGGTGAAATTGGTTCGTTAGCCTGCAGCGCTGGCTTCAGGGATTTTTGGCCTTGAGCGCTTATGCAGAAAGCGCTCGCTGGTATTTTTTTGTAGCGATGCACCGCCGTAGTACCTTCGTCGCAGCTGGCGTTTGTCTGTAACTGCGGTGTTTCCGTTTTCCCTTTTCCCTTTTCCTCTAACGGTGCCGTCAGCACATTGGCCTTTTTGCTTAGCATCTTCTGACGCCGCGCCGGCGCCATGAAGCCCTCGCGTCACGCAGATCTGGGTTCTTCCGCGCAGAAGATGCACGCAGGCGGCGGTAGGGTGGCGCCGGCCTGCGCCGCACCATGGCTGCAGCAATGCTCCAGCCACGCTCCCACCAGCTTGTAAACCGACAGGTTGGTGCGCGCGGTGGGCGCACATAGGTAGTAGCCCAGCGGACTCTGAAAGCGCTCTCCCAGCGGCTCCACCAGCGTGCCCGCCAGCAATTCGTCTTCCACCAGACAGGTGGGCACGATCCCGACCCCGAAGCCCGAGACCGCGGCACGGATGATCAGCGAGTACAGGTTGAATCCCGGCCCGAAGCGGCTGCCGCTGGTGTCGCAGTCGTTGGCCACCATCCAGTCGTGCCAGGCCAGCGGCACCTCGATGTGCTGCAGCAGCGTGGCGTGCTGCAGGTCTTGCGGGGTGCGCAGGGGCAGGGTGGCCTGCAGTTGCGGGCTGCAGACGATACTGGTTTCCTTGCCGATCAAATAACGCGCATTGGCGCTGGGCCAGTTGCCGTAGCCGTATTGAATCGCGGCGTCGAATTCATAGGGCACCGCGAAGTCGTGCGCATGCTGGTAACGCACGAAGTTCAGCGACACCTGCGGCAGCGTGCGCTTGAAGTGGCCCAGCCGCGGAAACAGCCATTGCGCCGCGAACGTGGGTGGCACCGACAGGTTGAGCGCGCCGCCGCTGCCGCCGTAGGACATGAGCTGCGTGGTGGCTGATTCCAGCGCTGCCATGGCCGGGCGCGTGGCGTTCAGGTACGTGGCGCCCGCGTCGGTCAGCTCCAGCCCGCTGGCTTTGCGGATGAACAGCTTCTGGCCCAAATAGTCTTCCAGCGACGCGATGTGGCGGCTGATGGCGCTTTGGGTCACGCACAGCTCGCGCGCGGCCATGGTGAACGCGTGGTGCTTGGCGGCGGAGTGAAAGGCGTTCAGCTCGGAGATGGTGGGGCACAGGCGGCGCATGGCGGGGTATGAGCACAGGTCATGGGAAGGTGAGATTTTAGGCGTTGCGGCCAAGGGGCATTGGCCCGATAAATGCACCTTGTGACATGCGCATGACGGCTGATCTCCTTCGATGCATGCTGCATTGCACCAAGAGCGTGCGAAAGCGCGCTTTCCGTGGTGATGCCTTCCCTGGCATGAGTATTTTTAAAGTCTCTCGCGAATCCTTGACCGACCTCATGACCACTTTGCTGATTGAAAACTGCCGTGTGCTGGACGTGCATGCGCTCACTTTGCGCACCGGCCTTTCCGTTCTGGTGCAGGACGGCCGCATTGCCGCCGTGGCCGAGGCCGTCGAAGCGCCCGAAAGCGCCACGGTGATCGATGCCAAAGGCATGACCCTGATGCCCGGCCTGATCGACTGCCACGTGCACGTCGTGGCCTCGTCGTTCAACCTGGGCAGCGTGGCCAGGATGCCCAACGTGTTCACCATGCTGCGCTCGCTGCCCATCATGAAGGGCATGCTGGAGCGGGGCTTCACCTCGGTGCGCGATGCGGGCGGCGGCGACTGGTCGCTGGCCGAGGCGGTGCGCACGGGCCTGGTGCAGGGCCCGCGCATCTTCCCCTCGGGCAAGGCGCTGTCGCAAACCGGCGGGCATGCGGACTTTCGCGAGCGCAACGACGACCTGGACGTGTGCTCGTGCGCGTACAAGCTGGGCAACATCGGCCGCGTCGTCGATGGTGTGGACGCCTGCCGCCTGGCCGTGCGTGAAGAGATCCTGAAGGGCGCCACGCAGATCAAGGTCATGGCCTCGGGCGGCGTGGCCTCGCCCAATGATCCGATCAACAACCTGGGCTACTCCGAGGCCGAGCTGCGCGCCATCGTCGAAGAGGCCACCAACGCCAACACCTACGTGATGGCCCACGCCTACACGCCCCGCGCCATTGCCCGCGCCGTGCGCTGCGGCGTGCGCACCATCGAGCACGGCAACCTGGTCGATGCCCCCACGGCCGAGCTGATGGCCGAGCTGGGCGCCTTCATGGTGCCCACGCTCATCACCTACGAGGGCCTGGCCAACGAGGGCGAGCGCTACGGCCTGCCGGCCGTGTCCATCGCCAAGATCGACTCGGTGCGCAGCCAGGGCAAGGCGGCCATCGAGATCCTGGCCAAGGCCGGCGTGAAAATGGGCCTGGGCAGCGACCTGCTGGCCGAGACGCACTACCTGCAGGCCGACGAGCTGCGCCTGCGCGCCGAGGTGCTCGGCAACGGCCCGGTGCTGCAGCAGGCCACGCTGATCGGCGCCGAGATCCTGGGCCAGCAAGGCCAGCTGGGCGAAGTCACGGTGGGCGCCATCGCCGACCTGCTGCTGGTCGATGGCAACCCGCTCACCGACATCAGCTGCCTGCTGAACCAGGGCGAACACATCCGCGCCATCGTCAAGGACGGCGCCGTGTTCAAGAACACCCTCTGACCCCGACCCATCCATTCCCCCTGACCTGATCTGACCTGACCGGAGAACACCATGCAACGTAGAAATTTCGTCAAGCTCGGCGGCGCAGCAGCCGCCCTGCAGTGCCTTCCCTCCATCGGCTTCAGCCAGCAGGGCGAGGTCTTCCGCATCGGCTCGCTCACGCCCATCACCGGCGCGGGCAGCCCGTACGGCCCGGGCATGCAGCAGGCCATCCGCCTGGCGGTGGATGAGGTCAACGCTGCCGGTGGCGCGGGCGGCCGCAAGCTCGAACTCTTCACCGAAGACGACCAGACCAAGCCCGACGCCGCCGTGCTGGCCGCCAAGAAGCTGATCGAAGTGAACAAGGTGCAGGCCGTGCTGGGCACCTGGGCCTCGGGCGTGACGCTGGCGGTGATGCCGCTGACCGATGCGGCCGGCATCATCCAGATGAACGTGTCGGGTGCGCCCGCCATCTCCACGCAGGACGCCAAGGACCTGGTGTGGCGCTTTCAGGCCACCAACGACCGCTTTGGCGCGGCCTTTGCCGAGATCTGCGCCAAGCGCGGCTTCAAGCGCCCGGCCACCATGGCGTTCAACAACGCCTCGGGCCTGGGCAATGTCGAAGGCTTCACCAAGGTGTGGGAAAAGCGCGGCGGCAAGGTGGCCGCACACGTCACCTACGAGCCCAGCCGCCCCAGCTACCGCAGCGAGCTGCAGAAGATTCTGGCAGCCAAGCCCGATGTGATCGTGATGGGCTCGTACCTGCCCGACACCACCATCATCCTGCGCGAATGGTTCCAGTCCGGCGCCGACAACAAGTGGATCATCCCCGGCTGGGCGGCCAACCCCGACCTGGTGAAGGCCCTGGGCCCCGAAGTGTGCGAAGGCATCATTTCGGTGGAGACGGTCTCCAACGAAAAGAGCACGTCGTACGCGCAGTTCGACGCCGCCTTCACCAAGGCCACGGGCAAGGCTGCATCCACCAACATCTACGCCGCCATGGCGTACGACATGGTGATCTCGCTGGCCCTGGCCATGGAAGCCGCCGGCCCCAATGCCACGGTGGAACAGGTCAACGCCAAGCTGCGCGAAGTCTCCAACGCCCCCGGCACCGCCGTGTACTCGTTCGCCGACGGCAAGGCCCAGCTGGGCAAGAAGGCCAAGGTCAACTACGAAGGCGCTTCCAGCAAGCTCGACTTCGACAAGTTCGGCGACGCCACCCCCGACTTCGGTGTGTTCATCATCGAAAAAGGCCAGCTGGTGCGCCGCGACGTGGTGTCCATCGCCGGTTGATGGCGCTCGCCCCGGGCCGCCACAGCCATGGCGGCCCGGGGTTCTTTCTGGCAAGGCAAGGGTAAGAACGAGAGCTAAGAACGAGATGACGCAATGACCTGGATCGATTTCACAAACCTCTTGATCAACGGATTGATCGAAGGCCTGGTGGTGGCGCTGCCCGCGCTGGCCATGACCCTGGTGATGGGCGTCAACCGTTTTCCCAATGCCGCCACCGGCGACTTCCTGACGACGGGCGCGTACGCCGCGGTGGCCGTGCAGATGCTGGGCGGCGTGCCGCTGTGGCTGGCAGCCATTGCCAGCGTGGCCATCACCGCGGTGGTGTCGGCCGGGTCGTACCAGCTGATCTTTCGCAAGCTGGTGGGGCGGCCCATGGTCGCGTCGATGCTCGCGGCCATCGGGCTCGGGTTCCTGCTGCGCAGCCTGATCTCTTTCTTTGCCGGGCACGACCAGCGCACCTTCGACATGCCGCTGGTGCGCGCGTGGAACTTCGGCGGCATTCGCATCCTGCCGACCGACCTGCTCATCGCCGCCATCGCCGCGGTGTGCCTGCTGGTGGTGTTCGTGCTCATCTACCGCACCAGCTTCGGCCGCCAGCTGCGCGCCGTGTCCGACAGTGCCGACCTGGCGCGTGCCAGCGGCATCCGCGCGGGCGGGCTCATGCTGAGCCTGTGGCTGCTGGTGGGCGCGCTGTCGTCCATCGGCGGGGTGCTGCTGGGCATGAAGGCCGTGGTCACGCCCGAGATGGGCTGGGAGAGCTTGATCCCCGCCTTCGCCGCCATGGTGCTGGGCGGCATCGGCAGCCCGCTGGGTGCCGTGCTGGGCGCGCTGCTGCTGTGCATCGTGCAAGAGCTGTCGGTGCCGCTGCTGGGGCCGTCGTACAAGCTGGTGCTGTCGTTCGTGGTGCTGGCACTGGTGCTGCTGCTGCGCCCGGCCGGCATCATGGGCCGCGTGCAACTGGTGCGCTAAGGGGTACGGACCATGATCGCTTATCTCTGTGCCATCGGCATCATCGCCCTCATCTACTGCCTGCTCGCGCTGGGGCTGAACCTGCAGTTCGGCCTCACGCGGCTGGTCAACTTCGGCGTCGTGGCGTTCTTCGCCGTGGGCGCCTATACCTCGGGGCTGCTGTCGCTGCAGGGCGTGCCGCTGGTGGTGTGCTTCATCGCGGCGGGCGTGCTGTCGGGCCTGCTCGCGCTGCCCATCGGCCTGTTGTCGCTGCGGCTGCGCGACGACTACCTGGCCATCGTGACGCTGGGTTTTTCAGAAGCCGTGCGCATCACCATCCAGCAGGAAAGCTGGCTCACGAACGGTGTGCAGGGCCTGCCGGGCCTGCCCAAGCTGTTTGCCCATCTGGCCGGCGGCATGTCCGACGTGGCGATCTTCACCGTGCTGGCGTTGATCGTCGGCGTGGTGTGCTGGGGCACGGTGCGGCTCACGCGCAGCCCGTTCGGCCGGCTGCTCAAGGCCATCGGCGACGACGAGGCGGCGCTGTCGGCCCTGGGCAAGGACCCGGCCTGGTTCAAGGTGCAGGTGTTCATGGTGGGTGCGGCGCTGGCGGGTGTGGCGGGCGCGTTCTATGCGCACTTCATCACCTTCATCACGCCGGAGCAGTTCATTCCGCTCATCACCTTCTATGTGTGGATGGGTCTGGTCATGGGCGGCGCGGGCACGGTGCGCGGCGCCGTGTTCGGCTCGCTGCTGCTGATGGTGTTTCTGGAAGGCTCGCGCTTTGCCAAGGACTGGGTGCCGGGCGTGTCCGAGGTGGGCATGGCCAGCCTGCGCCTGGCCGCCGTGGGCCTGGCGCTGATTTTGGTCACGCTGTACCGGCCGAACGGCCTTTTCGGAGGGCCTTCGAAATGACGCTGCTGCAAGTAGAAGCCGTGACACGGCTGTTTGGCGGCTTCAAGGCGGTGGACGATGTCTCGCTGCAACTGGCCGACCGCGAAATTCTGGGCATTGCCGGCACCAACGGCGCGGGTAAAAGCACCTTGTTCGCCGCCATCGCCGGCCAGCAGCCGGCCGACGCGGGCCGCATCACCTTCGACGGGCAGGACATCACCCGCGTGCCGCCGTACCGCCGCGCGCGCCTGGGCCTGGTGCGCACCTTCCAGATCCCGCGCGAGTTCAAGAGCCTCACCGTGCACGAGAACCTGCTGGCCGCGGCCGCCAACCCGCAGGGCGAGCGGCTGATCAACGCGTTCTTTCAAACGCGCAGCCTGCGCGAGCACGAGCAGCAGCTGGCCGCCAAGGCCGACGGCATCCTGAAATTCTTGAACCTGGCGCGCGTGCGCGATGTGCAGGCGGGTGGCTTGTCGGGCGGGCAGAAGAAGCTGGTGGAGCTGGGCCGCGTGCTCATGTTGGACCCGCGCTGCATCCTGCTGGACGAGCCCTTCGCCGGCGTCAACCCGGTGCTGATCGAAGAAATCTGCGACCGCGTGCGCGAGCTGCACGGCCAAGGCATCGCGTTCATCGTGATCGAGCACCACCTGCAGGCGCTCAAGGCGCTGTCCAACCGCATGATCGTGATGGACCGCGGGCGCATCCTGGCCGAGGGCGACCCGCACACGGTGCTGGACGACCCCCGCGTGCAGGAAGCCTACATGGGAGGGGTGGTATGAGCAAGTCGAACAACAAAACCAATAAGAACAACCTGCTGCAGATCGAGCAGCTGCGCGGCGGCTACTCGGACGTGGACATCATCCACGGCATCGACCTGGCCGTGGCGCCGGGGCAGATCGTCACCATCGCGGGCACCAACGGGGCGGGCAAGTCCACGCTGGTCAAGGCCCTGCTGGGCTTGCTGCCGCGGGTGACGGGCAGCATTCACCTGGGTGGCCGCGACATCACGAAGCTGTCGGCCGAAGACCGGTTCGACGCGGGCCTGGCCTATGTGCCGCAGGTGGCCAACGTGTTCCCGTCGCTCACCGTGCGCGACAACCTGCTGGTGGTGCGCCGCGTGCCGCACGTCAGGCGCCGCATGGACGAGGTGCTGGCCGACTTTCCGGCGCTGGTGGAACGCCTGTCGCAACCCGCCAGCGACCTGTCGGGCGGCGAGCGCCAGCAACTGGCCTTCGCCCGCGCGCTGATGCCGTCGCCGCGCATCATGGTGCTGGACGAACCCACCGCGGCGCTGGCGCCATCGCTGGTCGGCAAGGTGTTCGACATGGTGCGCAAGCTGCCGGCTGCTGGCGTGGCGGTGCTGATGGTGGAGCAGCGCGCGCGCCAGGCGCTGCAGATCAGCCAGCACGGCTACATCCTGGACCAGGGGCGCTGCGTGCTGGAAGGCAGTGCGCAGGAACTGCTGAGTGACCAGCGCATGGCGCAGCTGTATCTAGGGCATCACTGACCGGTTCCGTTTGAACATGCCTCCCTAGATAGATAAGGTCATTTGCTATTATTTTGATAGCTAGATGCGCTTATGGATAGGGCGCTAGAGGCCTATTTTGCTTATAAAGATACGTCGCTGATCCGTCCGAGTCAGGTAGGCGGCGCAGGGCGGGGCGCTTGATTCAGGTCAATGCGTATCGAGGGCATCGCGCATAGCCTTGATCGCATGCCCCTCGATCCCTCTGAACCGCCGCCCGGTGCTGGCGCATCTGCCGGCGCCACCCATGAGGATGACGCGGAAGGCAGTGCGACGAACCTGCTGGACGACCCCCAGGAGTGGGCGGCGTTCGGCCGGCCGCATGTGCAGCGCGACGCCACCGCATCACCCTCCGACCCGGATGCACCAGCGAACAGCATGCTGTGGGAATCGCATGTGGTGCTGCAAGGCATGCACTGCGCTGCCTGCGCGCTGACCATCGAAGACGCCCTGCGCCGCGTGCCCGGTGTGGTCGCTGCCGATGTGAGCGCCGCCACGCGTCGTGCCCGCGTCGTCTGGCACCCGGCCCAGGTGCTGCCGTCACGCTGGTTGGCTGCCGTGCAGCGTGCGGGCTACAGCGCCTTGCCGGCCCTGGACGCTTTCGCGCGCGAGCATCGCCAGCGCGAACACCGGCGCGCGCTGTGGCGCTGGCTGGTGGCAGGCTTTTGCATGATGCAGGTGATGATGTACGCGTGGCCGGCCTACCAGGCCATGCCGGGCGATTTGACGCTGGAGATGGAGCGCCTGTTGCGCTGGGCGTCGTGGGTCATCAGCCTGCCGGTCATGCTGTTCGCCTGCGGGCCGTTCTTTTCCAGCGCGCTGCGCGATGTGCGCCAGCGCCGCATCAGCATGGACCTGCCCGTGGCGCTCGGCATGGCCATCACCTTCGCGGTGAGCACGGCCGGCACCTTCGATCCGGCAGGCCTGTTTGGGCGCGAGGTGTATTTCGACTCGCTCACCATGTTCGTTTTCTTTCTGCTCACCGGCCGGTGGCTGGAGCTTCGTCTGCGCGAGCGCACCGCCGGCGCGCTAGAGGCGGTGATGAACCGCCTGCCCGACAGCGTGCAGCGCATGGGTGCGAATGGCGTCTTCACGCGCGTGGCCACGCGCCGGCTGGCCGTGGGCGACACCGTGCGCGTGTTGCCGGGTGAGGCCTTTCCAG
Organism: Acidovorax sp. WCS2018Noco2-16; assembly: GCF_031843945.1. NCBI lineage: Bacteria > Pseudomonadati > Pseudomonadota > Betaproteobacteria > Burkholderiales > Comamonadaceae > Acidovorax > Acidovorax sp. WCS2018Noco2-16. The sequence continues at coordinate 1,078,774 of NZ_JAVTJJ010000001.1, read as the reverse complement.
CCGACGGACGCATCACGCGCGGCAGCACGCAGGCCGACGAGGCGCTGCTCACGGGCGAATCCACGCCCGTCGCCCGCCCGCTGGGCAGCGCCGTCACCGCCGGCAGCTACAACCTGCTGGCGCCGGTGGAGGTGTGCATCGACGGGTTGGGCGGAGCAACGCGCTTCGGCCAGATCGTTGCGTTGATGGAAAGCGCGTCGCTGCAAAAACCCCGGCTGGCGCAACTGGCCGACCGCATCGCGCGGCCCTTTCTGTGGGCCGTGCTGCTGGCCGCGGGCCTGGCCGCCGCGTGGTGGTGGCCTACCGACCCGAGCCACGCGCTGATGGTCGCCGTCGCCGTGCTCATCGTCACCTGCCCATGCGCACTGTCGCTGGCCACTCCTGTCGCCATGCTGACCGCCGCGGGCACGCTGGCGCGCCACGGCGTGCTGGCGCGCAACCTGCAGGGGCTGGAGGCGCTGGCCGGCGTGGACACCGTGGTGTTCGACAAGACGGGCACGTTGACGCACGGCGGCTTGGGCGTGGAGTCCGTTCAGCCCGAAGCAGGCCTGGATGCCGCGCAGGCCTTGGCGCTGGCCGCCATGCTGGCCTGTCATTCGCTGCACCCCGCATCGCGCGCCATCGTGCAGGCAGCCGGTGCTGGGCCTGCAGCGCACGGTCATGCGGATTGGGGCAACGTGGAGGAGTTGCCGGGCTGCGGACTGCAGGTTCGGGAGGCAGACGGCTCCGTGCTGAGGCTGGGTTCGGCCCGCCACGCTGGCGTAGATGCCGAGCGCACCACCGGCTCGCAGGTCGTGCTGTCCCGCCAGCCCATGCGCGCTGATGGAACGTTGGCACAACCCATTTGTCTGGCGCGGGTTGCCTTGAGCGAAACCCTGCGTCCTGAAGCTGCCAGCGTCGTCGCTGTCTTGCGCCAGACGGGCATGCGGGTACTGCTGCTGTCTGGCGACCGCGAGGCCGCCGCGCAGCGCGTGGCTGCGTTGGCAGGCATAGCCGAGGCCATCGGCGACTGCACGCCGCAGGACAAGTTGCAGCGGCTGCAGGCCCTGCAGGCGCAAGGCCGGCGGGTGGCGATGGTGGGCGATGGCCTGAACGACGGCCCGGTGCTGGCCGGCGCGCACGTGTCTTTTGCGTTCGGCCGCGCCGTGCCGCTGGCGCGCGCGCGGTCCGACTTCGTGGTGCTGGGCGAACACCTGGGCCTGGTGCCGCAGACGGTGCTGCTGGCGCGGCGCACGCTGGGCGTCGTTCGCCAGAACCTGGGATGGGCCGCTGGGTACAACGCGCTCAGCGTGCCCCTGGCGGTGGCGGGCTACATGCCGGCCTGGCTGGCCGGTTTAGGCATGGCGATCAGCTCCTTGATGGTGGTGGCGAATGCAGCGCGACTGGTGCGTTGGGAAGGTGCTGCGGCGGCCACCACCGCATCCACTGACGGCGTGGCGGATCGGCCCGCAGCCCCTCTATCGGCCGGGAAGGCGGCTTGAGATGGACATTCTCTATCTGCTGATTCCGTTGTCCGTCGTGCTGGTGCTGGCAGTGCTCGCGGGCCTTTGGTGGGCGGTTGACCGAGGTCAGTTCGAGAACGTCGAGCAAGAGGGCGAGCGCATTCTGAAAGACGATTGACATGCGTCAATGCGGCCGATGTGTACCTGAATGAAACTGGCTCGGCAATACAAGAGGTGCCCGATGGATTCTTCCAAAACCAAGGCTGCGCATTACGACGATTCTGTCGTTCGCCAGTTTTCGATCATGGCTGTGGTGTGGGGCGTGGTAGGTATGTTGGTGGGCTGCTTCATCGCGGCCCAGCTAGCCTGGCCTGAGCTCAACTTTGGCATTCCGTGGCTCAGCTATGGCCGGCTGCGGCCGCTGCACACCAACGCGGTGATCTTCGCATTCGGCGGCTGCGGGCTGTTCGCCACCAGCTACTACGTGGTGCAGCGCACCTGCCAGACGCGCCTCTTTGCCGGCCCCCTGGCGAAGTTCACGTTCTGGGGTTGGCAGCTCGTGATCGTGGCCGCTGCCATCAGCCTGCCCCTGGGCTACACCTCGGGCAAGGAATACGCCGAGCTGGAATGGCCCATCGACATCCTGATCGCTGCCGTGTGGGTGTCTTACGCCATCGTGTTCTTCGGAACGGTAGGCATGCGGCGCGTGCGCCACATCTACGTGGCCAACTGGTTCTTCGGCGCCTTCATCATCGCCGTGGCGCTGCTGCACATCGTCAACAGTGCGGCCATTCCTGCCGGCTGGATGAAAAGCTATTCGGCCTATGCCGGCGTGCAGGACGCCATGGTGCAGTGGTGGTACGGCCATAACGCCGTGGGCTTCTATCTCACCACCGGCTTCCTGGGAATGATGTATTACTTCATTCCCAAGCAGGCCGGCAGGCCGGTGTACAGCTACCGCCTGTCCATCGTGCACTTCTGGGCGCTGATCTTCACGTACATGTGGGCCGGCCCTCACCATCTGCACTACACCGCGCTGCCCGACTGGACGCAGTCTGTGGGCATGGTGTTCTCGCTCATCTTGCTGGCGCCCAGCTGGGGCGGAATGATCAACGGGATCATGACCCTGTCGGGTGCCTGGCACAAGCTGCGCACCGACCCCATCCTGCGCTTTCTGATCGTGTCGCTGTCGTTCTACGGCATGGCCACGTTCGAGGGTCCGATGATGTCCATCAAGACCGTCAACGCATTGAGCCACTACACCGACTGGACCGTCGGCCACGTGCATGCCGGCGCATTGGGCTGGGTCGGGCTGATCACCATGGGCTCGCTCTACTATCTGATCCCGCGCCTCTTCGGCCGCGAAAAGATGCACTCGGTGCCCGCCATCGAGCTGCACTTCTGGATGGCCACCGTGGGCATCGTGCTCTACATCGCCGCCATGTGGATCGCCGGCGTCATGCAGGGCCTGATGTGGCGCGCAATGAACCCCGACGGCACGCTCACCTACACCTTTGTCGAAAGCGTGAAGGCGACCTATCCGTTCTACGTCATCCGGTTTCTGGGCGGTGTGCTGTACCTGGGCGGCATGGTGGTGATGGCCTGGAACGTGTGGATGACGGCGATCTCCGGGCGCTCCGTCACGGCGGCTATCCCGGCTGTGCGGCCCGCGCACGCCTGAGCTTCGAGGAGCCATTGAATGTCTGACAACTCCAAAAACACATCGACTGGTTTCACCCACGAGAAGGTGGAAACCAATAACTTCCTGATGATCGTGCTGATCCTGCTGGTGGTGGCAGTGGGCGGCCTGGTCGAGATCGTGCCGCTCTTTTTCCAGAAGTCGACCACTGAAGCGGTGGAGGGCGTGAAGCCCTACACCGCCGTGCAACTGATCGGCCGGGACGTGTATTTGAGCGAGGGTTGCTACAACTGCCACTCGCAAATGATTCGCCCCTTCCGCGCGGAGACGCTGCGCTACGGCCACTACTCCGTCGCCGGCGAATTCGTCTATGACCACCCCTTCCAGTGGGGCAGTAAGCGCACCGGCCCCGACCTGCACCGCGTGGGTGGCAAGTACAGCGACGAGTGGCACCGCATTCACCTGAACAACCCGCGCGACGTGGTGCCCGAGTCGAACATGCCGGCCTATCCGTGGCTGGAAAAAACGCAGATCGACCCCGCCGTCGTCGCCCCGCGCATGAGTGCGCTGCGCATGGTCGGCGTGCCCTACACCCAGGAAGAGATCGATGCCGGCGCTGCTGAAGTCAAGGGCAAGAGCGAGCTCGACGCGCTGGTCGCCTATCTGCAGGTGATGGGCCGTGCGCTCAAGTGAACACCTGAAAACGAAAAGAGAAGGAGCCCGCAATGGACATCACCACCATGCGCATCGTGGCCACGCTGGCATCAATGGCGTGCTTTCTGGGGATCTGGGTGTGGGCTTTTTTGCGCCGCAACCAAGCCCGCTTCGACGAGGCGGCGCAACTGCCCTTCGAGCAGGACTGAACGGCTGAACGCAAAACCAATGAAAACAACCCATGAGTGACTTCACCCACAATTTCTGGTCCCTCTATGTCGCCGGGATCACGTTGGTCGGCATCCTCGCCTGTGCCCTCCTGCTCTGGATCACCTCGCGCAAGAAGGTCGAGGCCACAGCCGACAACACCACAGGCCACGTCTGGGACGAAGACCTGCGGGAGATGAACAACCCCATGCCGCGCTGGTGGATGTGGCTGTTCGTCATCACCATCGTCTTCGGTCTCGGCTACCTGGTGGCCTATCCGGGGCTGGGCACGTTTTCCGGCAAGCTGGGCTGGACACAGCGCGGCGAATATGAAGCCGAGGTAGCCAAGGCCAATGCCGAACTGCAGCCGCTCTATGCGCGCTTTGCCGCTATGAATACGCCAGACATGGCAGGCGATGCGCAGGCCATGGCGATCGGGGAGCGTCTTTTCTTGAACAACTGCGCACAGTGCCATGGCTCTGATGCGCGCGGCAGCAAGAGCTTTCCCAATCTGGCCGACGGCGACTGGCTGCACGGTGGCGCGCCGGAGCAGATTCGCCAGACCATTCAGGAAGGCCGTATCGGCGTGATGCCGCCCATGGCTGCGGCGGTAGGCTCACCCGAAGATGTGCGCAATCTGTCGCACTACGTGCTCAGCCTCTCGGGCAGTCCGCACGATTCACTGCGTGCATCGCTCGGCAAGTCAAAGTTCACGGTGTGCGCTGCATGCCATGGCATGGATGGCAAGGGCAATCCGGCCCTGGGCGCGCCCAACCTGACCGACGACATCTGGCTGCACGGCTGGGGCGAAGCGGCCATCGCCGCCATGATCAACAATGGCAAGACCAACCAGATGCCGGCGCAGGCCGGCAAGCTGACCGACAGCCAGATCGGTGTGTTGACCGCCTACGTCTGGAGCCTGTCCCACCAGGCCGGCGCAAAGCGCTGATCCCTCAGGGCCCTTGCCCAGCAGGGCATCGGCCATTCCTTTCGCACCCGTCTTGTACGCCAAGCCAACGCCACAGGCCCCATCATGAAGCCCGCCGAAGGGAGGCCCCGCAAGGTCATCCCGATCACGCCAGCCGCCGTAGACGACAGCACCCAGGCCGAGGTGATATCGCTTTACGAAGCGCAAAAGAAGATCTACCCGCGCTCCATCAGTGGCGTGTTCGCGCGCTGGCGCTGGCTGATGGTGGTGATCACGCAACTGGTTTTTTATGGCCTGCCCTGGCTGCAATGGGGCGAGCGGCAGATGGTGCTGTTCGACCTCGGCGCGCGGCGGTTCTATCTCTTCGGGCTGGTGCTCTATCCGCAGGACTTCATCTATCTCACCGGGCTGCTGATCATCTCGGCGCTGTCGCTGTTCCTGTTCACGGCGGTGGCCGGGCGCCTGTGGTGTGGCTTCGCGTGTCCGCAAACGGTGTACACCGAAATGTTCATGTGGATAGAGCACAAGGTGGAGGGCGACCGCAGCGCACGCTTGCGGCTCGACAAGGGGCGCTGGACTCTCGAGAAAGTCTGGAAAAAAAGCGTCAAGCAGCTGCTATGGATTGCCATCTCGGCCTGGACGGGGTTCACGTTCGTGGGCTTCTTCGTCCCCATTCGCGAGTTAGGCGCCGAACTGTTGGCGCTGCAGGGTTCATGGCCGCTTTTCTGGGTGGTGTTCTACGGGTTCGCTACCTACGGCAATGCCGGCTTTCTGCGAGAACAGGTGTGCAAGTACATGTGCCCCTATGCGCGGTTCCAGAGCGCCATGTTCGACAACGACACGTTGATCGTGACCTATGACGAAGCCCGGGGCGAACAACGTGGCCCTCGCAACAAGGCCGTGGACCATCGCGCCAAAGGCCTGGGGGACTGCATCGATTGCACCCTGTGCGTGCAGGTGTGCCCGGTGGGCATCGATATTCGCGACGGGCTGCAATATGAGTGCATCGGCTGTGGCCTGTGTGTGGACGCCTGCAACACGGTCATGGACAAGATGCACTACCCGCGCGGGTTGATCCGGTTTTCCACACAGAACGGCATGGCGAACCGGTGGAGCCAGTCGCAGATGCTGGGGCGCGTGCTGCGGCCGCGTGTGCTGATCTACAGCACCCTGCTGGTGCTGCTCTGCGTAGGCCTGCTGGCAAGCCTGATGGTGCGCATGCCCCTGAAAGTGGATGTTGTGCGTGACCGGGCTGCCCTGTCTCGCATCGTGGCTGGTGGGCGGCTGGAGAACGTCTACCGCCTGCAGATCATGAATGCGACCGAAGGCGTGCAGCGCTATCGCATCGGTGCGCATGGTCTGCAGGGGCTGGAGGTAACGTCGGAGCCCGAAGTGGAGATAGGCCCGGCCGAAGCGCGCTGGGTGGCGGTGCGGCTGCAGTTGCCTTACGGCGCTGCGTCGCCTGGATCGCACCCGGTGTTCTTCGATATCCGGGTGGAGGGCTCAGGCACGCAGGTCGTCGAGAAATCGGTGTTCCTGGTGCCCCGGTAGTTGTCCGTATGCCTGCGGTTTCCCCGTCGGATTGTGATTGTGATGAGCGCGGCCAAGGTCGCTAGGAGTTGTCCATGACGCATGCCCTGTCCTCAACGAAGCAGACCCCTGTTGCCCCGGCGCCATGGTGGCGCTTTGGCTATGTGTGGCTGATCATCGCCGGCCCGGCCATTGTGGTGGTAGCGGGTTTCGTCACCTTGTGGCTGGCCATCAGCCAGCCCGACCCCGTGCTGGCCGAGGACTACTACCAGCGCGGGCTCGACATCAACAAGACGCTGCGCCAGCAAGACACCCGCATGGCGCCCGCCGTGAAGGGGCGCAATCACGCGGCCACGCCAGTCACGGACTTGCCATGACAAGGCGCCAGCGCAGCAAGGCGGGCCGTCGACTACGTACCCAGTCACCGCGAGTGCAGGCTACATGGGCGCGGCGCCTGATGTGGATCGCATGGCCGGCTTTCTTGATGGCCGGTGTGATGGAGATGGTCGTGTTCGCCTTTGTCGATCCGGCCGCACTGCACTGGTCGGACCAGCCACTCGCGCTGTCACGCGAGGGGGTCTACACCGTTGCGTTCTTCATGTTCTGGGCAATCATCATGGCGGCGGGTGCGCTCACCACGCTGTTGTCGCTGTCGCCGTTCGAGATGAACCGGTGCCCTGTGCCACCAGCGGATCGCCCCACGGATTGCGCGAAGTATCTGTGAAGGAGGCGGCCCAGTTGCAATGCACGGCGTCGCTGGATGGGGAGCCTGGCCGCAATCAAGCGCGTGCAGGTTTCGGCTGTCGCTTATCAGTGGCAGGATTGGCTGTTCACGATGCGCTTGAGCGCGTCGGGCTCGAGAATGCGCACGTGGCGCTGCTTGACCTCGACGATGCCTTCTTCCACGAACTTGGAGAAGGTGCGGCTCACGGTTTCGAGCTTGAGGCCCAGATAGCTACCGATTTCCTCGCGGGTCATGCGCAGCACCAGTTCGGACTGCGAGAAACCACGAGCATGCAGGCGCTGCACCAGGTTGAGCAGAAAGGCCGCCAGGCGCTCCTCCGCGCGCATGCTGCCCAGCAGCAGCATCACGCCGTGCTCGCGCACGATTTCGCGGCTCATGATTTTGTGTACGTGGTGCTGCAGTGCGGTCACCTCACGCGACAACTCTTCGATACGGTCGAAGGGCATGACGCAGACCTCTGCGTCTTCTAGCGCCACCGCGTCGCAGCTGTGGTGATCGTTCACGATGCCGTCCAGGCCGATGATTTCGCCCGCCATCTGAAAGCCCGTCACCTGGTCACGCCCGTCTTCGGTGGCCACGCAGGTCTTGAAGAATCCGGTGCGTATTGCGAAGAGCGAGGTGAAAGTCTCGCCATTGCGGAACAGGGTGGCGCCCCGCTTGATCTTGCGGCGCACCGCCACGATCTCGTCGATGCGTTCGAGCTGCTGCTCGTTCAGCCCCATGGGCATGCAAAGCTCGCGCAAGTTGCAGTTGGAGCAGGCCACTTTGATCGATTGCAAATTCATGTGCGCTGGGCTTCCTCGGTGGATCTGCGCCTGCTCATGGGCAAGAGTGGGCGCACTCGGGTGGTACAGCTTCTTGTAAGGCTGTTGAGATGGGACTGATTGTGGCAGTGCGCTTCCATTCATCACTTGATTAATGTCAAGGACAGCAGGAGGGGGCTGCGGCAAAGTCGACCGCCGGACCCAAGGAATCTGTCATGACTGCTGTTACTCCCGAGCTGTTGCGTCGCTTCGACGTGCCAGGGCCACGCTACACCTCCTACCCCACTGCAGATCGATTTGTCGAGGCGTTCGGGCAGGACGAATACGTTCTTGCCCTGGAGCAGCGCAGGGTAGGGTCGGCGGCAAAGGCGCTGCCCCTTTCGCTGTATGTGCACATTCCATTTTGCGAGTCGCTCTGCTACTACTGCGCGTGCAACAAGATCATTACCAGGCACCCTGAGCGTGCGGAGGTCTACCTGCGCTACCTGAGCCGCGAGGTCGACCTGCACACCGCCCACTGTGGAGTGGGCCAGCAAGTGAGCCAGTTGCATCTGGGTGGCGGCACGCCCACTTTTCTGTCGGATGAGGGACTGCGTGAACTGATGGCCATGCTGCGGCGCAGTTTCTCCCTGGTGCCGGGCGGCGAATATTCCATCGAGGTGGATCCGCGCACTGTCACTGAAGAGCGCCTGGGCCTGTTGGCCGAGTTGGGGTTCAACCGGTTGAGTTTCGGCGTGCAGGATTTCGATTCACAGGTGCAGAAGGCAGTCCACCGCGTGCAACCTGCGCAGCAGGTGTTCGACCTGGTGGCTGCATCACGGCGACTGGGGTTCGAGTCGGTCAACATCGATCTGATCTACGGCTTGCCGCGCCAGACACCCGAATCGTTTGATCGCACGCTGGCCCAGGTGGTGCAGCTGCGGCCCGACCGTATTGCGTTGTATGCCTACGCTCACCTTCCAGAGCGCTTCAAACCCCAACGCCGCATCGTTCCTGCCGAGTTGCCGCAGGCAACGGCGAAGGTGTCGATGCTGTCGCGGTCGCTCGATACCTTCATCGATGCAGGATATGTGTACGTGGGTATGGACCATTTTGCGCTGCCCAGCGACGCGCTGGCGGTGGCCAAGCGCCAGGGCCGGCTGCACCGCAACTTCCAGGGCTACAGCACCCAGCCTGATTGCGATCTGATCGGCCTGGGTATGTCGTCCATCGGCCGCGTCGGCGCGACCTACAGCCAGAACGCGAAGACGCTCGATGAGTACTACGACTTCATCGACCAGGGCCGCTTGCCTGTGGTGCGCGGGTTGGCTTTGACGCGCGACGACCTGTTGAGACGGGCCGTGATCATGGCGTTGATGTGCCAGGGTGAGGTTCTCTTCGAGCCCATGGAGCAGTCGTGGTTGATCGATTTTCATCAGTACTTTTCCCTCGAGATGGAGCAGCTGGAAGACATGGCCGGCAAAGGCCTGGTCGTCGTGGGCCGTGACGGCATCACGGTCACCGCCATGGGCTGGTTCTTTGTGCGCGGCGTGGCCATGGTCTTCGACCGGCACTTGCAGGTGGACCGCAATCGCGCGCGGTTCTCCCGCATCATCTGATCATGCTGGCCGCAACTGCCTGGGCCGCGCTGTTGATGGGCCTGGTCGGTGGGCCGCACTGCCTTGCGATGTGCGCCGCGCCTTGTGGCGCCATCACCCGTCAGGACGGCAGGGGCCTGGATGCGTCGCCCGAGCAGGTAGTGCGGCTGGTGGCCAGGCCGTCACTGCCCCGAGCCCTGGCTTTCCATATGGGTCGCTTGGCCGGTTACGCGTTGGCCGGAGGCCTGGCCGCGCTGGCAATGGATAGCCTGGCCTGGCTGACCCAGCAGACGGCAGCGCTTCGGCCTGCATGGACCTTGCTGCATGTCGCGGTGCTGGCCTGGGGTGTTTTGATGATGCTGCACGCGCGGCAACCCGCCTGGATCGAGCGGGCAGGGCGCGGCGTCTGGGCCCGCGTTCGGCCGATACTGGCGCGGCCGGGCGGCACGCTGGCGCTTGGCGTGGCATGGGCGATGATGCCTTGCGGGTTGCTTTACTCCGCACTACTTGTGGCCGCGTTGAGCGGTAGTGTGTGGAAAGGGGCGATGACCATGGCGCTGTTTGGCGCCGGCAGCGCTGCATGGCTGGTCGCGGGGCCTTGGGCCTGGGGGTGGTTGCGTCATCGCCTGAACGCTGCGCGCGGCGGCTGGGGCACCCGTGGGGCAGGCTTGCTGCTTTTCTGCGTCGCCGCGTGGGCCATCTGGATGGATTTGAGCGACCATGTCCAGGCGCAATGGTGCGCCTGACAGGAGCTCTGCACTGACCATATGTCGCGGGATGGCAGTATTGCAGCAACACCATTCTTGACGTTTGTTACTGGTGGGCTCCAAGTGGCGATAATGTCCTACGACCTTATTGGCCTGGGCATCAGGATGCACGTGCCGAGCCCTTCCTTCGTGAACACCACTACCGTCCTCATCGATATCAACCAGTTGCGCGTTGGCATGTATATCCAGCTCGATGTGGGCTGGATGCACCATCCCTTTCCGACGAGCAGCTTCAAGGTAGCCAACACCGGGCAAATCGAACTGCTTCGCTCCCTCGGGCTGCAACAGGTTCGCTACCTTCCTGCCAAGAGCGATGTGGTCGCCAGCGACAGCCCGTCAGCCACGCCTGAAGATCAAGTTGCGCAGCCTGAAGAGCCTGTGGCAGTTGCGCCTGACGCCACGTCAGGTGGCCTGTACAGCATCCGCGCCAAGCGTCTCGCTTCACTCGCACTGCTGAAAGCTCAGCGACTCTCGCTGGAGCAGTGCGACCAGCGCTTTGCCGATGCCACGCGGGAGTACCAGCGGCTTGCTGCCAAGGCGCCTGCGGAGCCAAGGCAAGCCCGTGAGCATGCTGACACGCTGGTCGCCAGTTGTGTTGCCGATGTGCTCGACAACGGTGATTCCGCAATCCGTCTTTTGTCTCAGGGGGTCGGAGTGCAGCCGGCATTGCACCCTGTCAACGTCATGGTGCTGTCGCTGCTTTTGGGCAAGGCGCTGGGCACGAACGGCGACGGATTGCACGGCATCGGCGTCGCGGCGCTGTTGCACGACCTGGGTAAGCAGGCGCTACCGTTCCACGTCGCCGAGCCAGCCACCCCTCAGGTAGCGGCAGACCGCAAACGATACGAAAGCCATGTGGCCGAATCGGTCAACCTGGCCAAGCGCATGGGGCTGCCCGGCCCGGTGCTGGTGGCGATTGCCCAGCACCATGAAATGGCGGACGGCAGCGGTTTTCCACTGGCGCTGCATGCAGAAGACCTGAGCCGTCCTGGCCAGATCGTGGCGCTGGTCAACCATTACGACCGCATGTGCAACCCCTTGCATGGCGCCTCCGCACTGACGCCGCATGAGGCGCTGTCAGTCATCTTCGCGCAGCACAAGGCACGCTTCGACGCGGTGGTGCTGGGGGCCTTCATCCGGATGATGGGCGTGTACCCGCCTGGCTCTGTTGTGCAGTTGGTGAACGATCGCTACGCCTTGGTCATTTCGGTCAACTCTGCAAGGCCGTTGCGTCCCCGTGTCCTGGTTCACGACTCTCGTGTTCCGAAGGACGAGGCGCTTGTGGTGGACCTGGAAAACGTGCCTGAACTCGGCATTCGACGCAGCCTGCGCCCATCGCAGTTGCCGCGTGACGCACTGGACTACCTGTCGCCCCGCCAGCGCATCTGCTACTTCTTCGAGCGCGCGGTCGATCCTGGCCCGAACGAGGCGACCACGTGACTCTATTGCCACGTGCCATCGAAGGGTGGTTCGCGGTCTTTGATGGCCTGGCCGAAGCCGTATGGCTGGTCGAGCCCCACACGCAACAGGTGTTGCATGCCAACCAGGCTGCAGTCGACCTGACAGGCCGGCATGCCAGCGGCATGGTCGGGCAGCCGGTACAGCAACTGGCGGCGACGCCGGAAGACCATTTTTTCTGGGGCCAGTCGCTGGGCAGCATTCTGGAAGGGTTGCACTCGCGCAGCATCGTGCTTGCGCAGGATGGCCAGCTGATTCCGGTGGACCGCCGCGTGGTGGCTGTGTCGCTGCCTGACGGCGAGGTGCTGCTGATGATGACGATGGTCAATCGCACAAGCGAAAGCGCTGCCGAGCACGAGCTTGAAACCTTGCTGGCGGAATTGCGCGCCACCCTGGATTCGGCCGCCGACGGCATGATGGTGTGCGATCTGCAGGGCCGCGTGCGGGCCTTCAATCAGCGGCTTGCATTGCTTTGGAATGTGCCGCGAGACCTGCTGGTGCAGCGCGACGATGCGGCCGTGCATGCGCATCTGGAGGCGCAAGTGGCCGATGCGCCAGCCTATCGCGCCCGCCTTGCTGCCATCGCCAGTGAACCGCTTCAGGAAACCATAGATCTGATCGGGTTGCGCAACGGCGCGCTCATGGAGCGCAGGTCGGTGCCGCAGCTGGTTCAGGGCCGGCCGATCGGACGCGTTTTTTCGTTTCGCGACATCACCCGCCAAGCCGAGGCGCAGGCGGGACTGCGGCTAGCGGCAAGGGTTTTCGATTCGAGTCTTGACGCTATCTTCATCGCGGATCATCGCAACGTGCTGGTGCGCATGAACCCCGGCTGCGAACAGCTGATTGGCGTGGGACCACGGTCGCGGCTCGGCCAGCCAGCAGTCGTGCTGTTCATTGCCGAGGATAACGGCGCTGCGCTCATGGCTGAAGTGGGTGCCGGCTGGGACCGGGAAGGTTTCTGGGAAGGCGATCTGTCATTGCCTTGCGCCGACGGCACGCAGTGCGTTGTCCACCTGTCGTGGGTCGCGCTGCGCGACGATGCGGGTGCCATCGTGCAGAGCATTGGCTTCATGCGCGACCTGACTTCGGAGCGCGCGGCGCAAAAGCGCATTGAAGAACTCGCGTTCAGCGATTTGCTGACCGGGCTGCCCAACCGCCTGCTGCTGGCGCGCCGTGTCGAGGCGGCGATCGAATCCACCACGCGCGATCAGGGCCCCGGGTTTGCCATTCTGTTTCTCGATCTGGATCGCTTCAAGATCATCAACGACTCGCTGGGCCATCCCTTCGGCGACCGCGTGCTGAAGCTGGTGGCCGAGCGCTTGCAATCGTGCCTGCGGCATACCGACATGCTTTGCCGGCTGGGTGGCGACGAGTTTGTGATCTACCTGCATGCGGGTGATGTCTCCGTGGCCGAGAACGTGGCCCGCCGCATCCTTGAAGACATGCTGCGCCCCTTCGTGCTGGATGCCATGGGCTTTTCCATCCAGTGCAGCATCGGCGTGGCCCTGTACCCGCAAGACGGTAGCACGCTCGACGAGTTGATCAAGCAGGCGGATACCGCCATGTACCGCGTGAAAGACCGGGGCCGCGGAAATTTCGGTTTCTACCAGCCGCAGATGAACGCCAATCTGCTTTCTCGCATGCAGATGGAACACGGAATGCGCCAGGCCCTGGGCCTGGGACAGTTGGCGGTGCATTACCAGCCCCAGGTTTCGATGGCCTCGGGCCGCATCGTGGGCGCCGAGGCACTCGTGCGCTGGAACAGCCCCGAGTTCGGGCCGGTGTCCCCCGGCGTTTTCATTCCGTTGGCCGAGGAGTCCGGCTACATCGTCACCCTGGGCGCATGGGTGATGGAGGAGGCTATCCAAGAAGCCGTGCGATGGATGCGGTCCGGCACGCCATTGGTCGTGGCTGTGAACGTGTCTGCGCTGGAGTTTCGCCAGCCGGACTTTGTACCCCGGCTGACGCAACTGTTGGAGCGGCACGGATTGCCCGCCACCTTGCTGGAACTTGAGCTGACCGAAACCATCTTGCTGCAGGATGCGCAAGAGATGGAGCAGCGCCTGATCGCGCTGGCGCGTCTGGGCACCGGCCTGGCCATCGACGATTTCGGCACCGGCTATTCCAGCTTGGCCTACTTGAAGAAACTGGCCATCCACAAGCTGAAGATCGATCAGTCGTTCGTGCGCGGCCTGCCCGACGACGAGGGCGACCGCGCCATCGTGAGTGCCATCACCAGCATGGGCCGGGCCATGCACATCGAGGTGATTGCGGAAGGTGTGGAGACGCTGGCCCAGCGGGCAGCGCTGGAGCAGATGGGCTGCCAGCACTTTCAGGGTTTCTTGTGTGCTCCGGGGCTACCTGCTCCAGAGCTGCGAGCATTGATTGCCAGTCGCAAGGAATATGTCTGGTCGCCTGCGCTGGCGACAAAGACACCGCCCTGATCGAGAAGCCCTTAGGAGGCGGTCAGCAAGGAGAAGCGAGGAATAAGGTGTCTGCGAATGCCACCGAGCCGTCATCCTGAACCGGGGGTTCAGGTGGGCGAGGGCAGCCAGGCGTTGGGTTCATCTGACGCGAGATGATCACGCTCACCAGGCAATTTACCAAGCCCGTGCTCAGGGAGCATTGGTTCAAGGAAATATAAAGCCCGGCAGCACCGCAGACCACTCGATTGTAGGCCTGGCATCGTGGGCTGCAAGCGCAAAACCCATCGGGTTGTGTTGGCGATCCGGTTGGGCTTGCATGCCGGTGCGATCAGGAGGATAAGCGCGCCGCTCGTGGCAGACCGCGCCTTCAGATCAGAGTAGGCGCCCCTCGTCGCCTAGAGCCCGGTCGAGCCGCTGTAGCAGCGAGTCGATGCGCTGCTGTGTGTCCACAGACGGCTCGGCGCGTTCTTCAAGTGCCAAGTCGGCCTGGTCGAAGAGGCGTGGTTCGACAGGTACTTCTATGGGGGGCGGCAGCGCCGCCGGCGTGGTGGCAGGAGCTTGCAGGTCGGCCGATTGCTGCGCCGCTTCCCGGTCAGACACTTCGAACGCCAGATTCAGCGCAGCCAGCACGGCAATGCGCTCGCGTGCCCGCACCTTGCCGGCGTCGCGAATGCGCGTCATGGCGGTGTCGACGCGCTCAACCGCCTCGAGCAGTCGCGGCTCGTGCCCCTCGGGGCAGGCTAGCAGGTAGCTTTGTTGCAGGATCCGGACCTCGATCTGCTTCATGGTGCGTCTTTCATGTCGGGGGTCTCTGGCAGGCGTTCGAGCAGGGCATCGACCCGCGTCCGTGCGGCGTTCAGGCGGGATTTGAGCGAATCGCGTTCTTGCGTCAGATTCATCACCTGCTGCGCCAGCAAGGTGTTGGTGCGCTGCAGCTCGGCATGCCGCGACAGCAGCCGCTCGACCCGCTCGGCGATTTCATCGATGGGGGAGGTGTTTGCCATAGAGCGCCAGATTGTAGGGTTGTGCCGGCAAAGCGCCGTAAAATCATGTTGTTGGTGCTCGCGGCGTGGTTCGCATGCTGCAGTTCAACGGGAAGCAGGAAGGCGCGCCCCATCGGGTATGCGTTGAACCTGCGCTGCCCCCGCAACGGTCAGCGGCCGAATCGCCCCTGCGATTCCCTCTCCATCCACAAGCCACTGGGCGCGTTGAACAAGCGCCTGGGAAGGCGATGGAGGGCGTGCCGCCAGCCCGGATACCGGCCAACACGGTGGCCGCTGGCGTCTTTTGATGGGCGCGGGCGGCCGTGATACCCAACGATCGGCGGGGAGGCCGGTCAGGGTGATTCTTGCTGTGCCCATTCTGATGAACAACCGCTTTTCCTTCCTGCGCCTTGCTGCGCTTCCCTTGGCGCTGGGCGCTGCCTGGCCAGCCGCTGCACAAACCCTGCTGGCGCAGGCCGCCACCACCACGCAACTGCGCGACACCGTGGTGACTGCCACCCGCGTGGAGCGCCCGCTCACTGATCTGGTGGCCGACGTGTCGGTGGTCGACCGCGACACCATCGAGCGCAGCGGCGCCGTGGGCGTGAGCGATCTGCTGGCACGTCTGCCGGGCGTGGAGGTCTCGCGCAATGGCGGGCAGGGCAGCAGCAGCAGCGTGTTTCTGCGCGGCGCCGAATCGCGCTTTACCGCCGTGTACATCGACGGCGTGCGCGTCGATTCGCAGACCACCGGCGGTGCGCAGTGGGAGCAGATTCCGCTCGCGCAAATCGACCGTATCGAAGTGCTGCGCGGCCCGGCTGCCGCGGTTTATGGCTCCGACGCGATCGGTGGCGTGATCCAGCTCTTCACCAAGAAGGGCGAGGGCAAGCCCGCACCCTATGTGCAACTGGGCCTGGGCAACCACGGCACGCGCACCGCGCAGGCGGGCGTGAGCGGAGGCGCCGGCATGGTCGACTATTCGCTGGGCATCTCGCACGAGCGCAGCGACGGCTTCAACGCCCGCACCACCGCCACCGCCAACCCCGATGACGACGGCTACCGCCGTACCTCCGGCAACGCCCGCGTCGGCCTGCAGATCGACCCGCGCCACCGCATCGAAGGCACGCTCCTGGCCAGCAACCTCGAATCGCAATACGACAACACCCGTACAACCGACGACCTGAACCACCACCAGCTGCGCACCGGCGGGCTGGCCTGGGTGGCACGCTGGAGTGATGCCTACACCACGCGTCTGCAGGCCAACGCGTCGCGCAGCCAGTACAGCACCACGCCCAGCTTCTACTTGACCGAAACGACGCTGCGCAACTATCTCTTCCAGAACGAATGGCGGCTGGGCGCCCACCTGGTCACCGCTGCCCTGGAGCGCCGCGAGGACGAGTTGCACAATCCCGCGGCATCGGGCACGCCCGATCTGCGCGGCGAGCGCTCGCAGAACGCGCTGGCGTTGGGCTACGGCGTGGCGGTGGGCGCGCATTCGCTTCAGGCCAACCTGCGGCGCGACGACGACAGCGAGTTCGGCGGCAAGAGCACCGGCAGCCTGGCCTATGGTTTTGCGGTCACGCCGCAGTGGCGCGCCACCGTGTCGGGCGGCACGTCGTTCCGCGCGCCCACGCTGTACCAGCGCTTCAGCCAGTACGGCGTGGCGACGCTGCAGCCTGAATCGGGCCGCAACATCGAAGCCGGCCTGCGCTGGACCGAAGGCGACAGCAGCGTGGGCGTGGTGGCGTACCGCAACCGCATCCGCAACCTCATCAACTTCGGCGCGCCGGGCACTTGCCGTGACGACTTCGGCTGTTATGAAAGCATCGGCCGTGCCGAATACACCGGCATCACGCTCTCGGCCGTGCACCGCATTGCCAGCGTGAACCTGCGCGGCTCCTTCGACTGGCAAGACCCGCGCGATCTGGACACCGGCCGCCAGCTGGCACGCCGCTCCAAGCGCCACGCATCGCTGGGCGCCGACACGCAAATCGCCGGCTGGACGCTGGGCACCGAAGTGCAGGCCTCAGGCCGCCGCTTCAACGAAGCCGCCAACACCAACGTGCTGGGCGGCTACGGAATGGTCAACCTGTATGCCAGCACCCGCGTGTCGCGCGACTTCACGCTGCTGGCCCGCGTGGACAACCTGGGCGACAAGCGCTATGAGACGGCGCGCACCTATGCCACCGAAGGCCGCACGCTGTATGTGGCGCTGAAGTGGGCGCCACAGTAAGGCGCTGTCAGCCTGAACCTGATTACCAAGCGATGCGCATGAGCGACGACCGGATGTCGAGACAAGAAGAGGGAAGAGAAGCGGCAGGGGCTCACAAGGCCAACAACGCTGAAAACGCAGAAGAAGCGCGAGACGTGGCGGGCAGCGTGAGCTGCCCCGCCATCGTCATCGCCGCACCCGCTTCGGGCCAGGGCAAGACCACGGCCACCGCTGCGCTCGCGCGCCTGCATGCCCGCCAGGGCCGGCGCGTGCGCGTCTTCAAATGCGGGCCTGACTTTCTCGACCCGCACTGGCACCAGCTGGCCAGCGGTGCGCCCGTGCACCAGCTCGATCTGTGGATGACCGGCGCGGCTGATTGCGCCCGCCGCCTGTATGAGGCCGCGCAGGACGCCGACCTGCTGCTCATCGAAGGCGTGATGGGCCTGTTCGATGGCGAGAGTTCCGTGGCCGATTTGGCCATGCGTTTCGGCATTCCTGTGTTGGCCGTGGTCGATGCGTCGGCCATGGGCGGCACGCTGGGCGCCATCGTGCATGGCCTGCGCCACTACCGACCGGGCCTGCCCTGGGCCGGCGTGCTGGCCAACCGCGTGGCCACCGAACGCCACGCCAGCCTGCTGCGCGCGGGGCTGACCGATGCCGCCGACTGGCTGGGCGCGTTGCCGCGCGTGACGCTGGCCGCCGAGAACGGACCGCGCCTGTTGCCCGAGCGCCACCTTGGCTTGGTCGCCGCGCACGAGTTGCATGACGCCCTGCAGCGGCTGGACGCGGCCGCCGACGCGCTGGCCGCCACGCCGCTGGGCCAGATGACGGTGGCGGATTGGCAGCGCTGGCGCGTCGCATTCGCAGCGCCTGCTTCCACAGTAGAAGACGCTGCCGCAACGCCTGCGCTGCTGGCCGGCCGCACCGTGGCCGTCGGCGGCGATGCGGCGTTCTGCTTTGTCTACGACGCCAACCTGCAGACGCTGGAACAACTCGGCGCCCGTGTGGTGCGCTTTTCGCCGCTGCACGACGCCGCCTTGCCGCCCTGCGATGCCGCGTGGCTGCCGGGCGGCTACCCCGAACTGCACGCCGAGGCGCTGGCCGCCAACACCGGCATGCAGCAGAGCCTGCGCGCGCACATCGCCGCCGGCCGGGCCGTGTGGGCAGAATGCGGCGGCATGATGGCCCTCTTCGAATCGATCACCTTGCAGGACGGTAGGCGCCTGCCGCTCTGGGGCTTGCTGCCGGGCGACGTCACCATGCAGCGGCGCCTGGCCGCGCTGGGGCCGCAGCAGCTGGACGTGGGCGGCCAGGTGCTGCGCGGCCACACATTCCACTATTCCACCTGCGAGAGCACGGCCGCCGTAATTGCCCGCACGATGCGGCCCGGCGCGGCCGAGGGCGCGCCGCCGGGCGAGGCGCTGTACCGGCACGGCAGCGTGCATGCCAGTTACTTCCACGCCTGGTTCGCGTCGAACCCGCGCGCTACCGCCTTGCTGCTGGGCGCAGGAGATGCGCCATGACCGGGTCACCTGCCGCGCCGTCGCCTTCCATTGCCCGTTCCGAGTTCATTCTGGGCGGGCAGAAAAGCGGCAAGTCGCGCCGTGCCGAGTTGATTGCGCGCGAATGGCTGGCGAAGTCGCCGGATCATCGTGCGCTGCTGATCGCCACCGGGCAGCCGTGGGATGACGAGATGCGCGAGCGCATTGCGCGGCACCAGCGCGACCGGGCGGAGCGGGTGCCTGGCATGACCACGTTGGAAGAGCCGCGTGATCTGGCGGGGGCGCTGGGGCGGCATTCGGATGCGCGGACCTTGATCGTGGTGGATTGCCTGACCTTGTGGCTGACCAACTGGCTGATGCCTATGGATGAGGGTTCTGGGTTGGAATCTGATTCAGGGTCAAATCGGGCTCTAACGCTTGACTATCAAGCGCAGGTAGCTATGGTTTTGGTAGCGATCCTGAAGGCGCCTGGGCCGGTGGTGCTGGTGGGCAATGAGATCGGGTTGGGGGTGATTCCGATGGGGCGGGAGGTGAGGGCGTTTGTGGATGCGTTGGGGGGGGTGAATCAGCGGGTGGGGGAGGTTTGTGAGAGGGTGACGTTGGTGGTGGCGGGCTTGGGTCTTTCTTTGAAGGGCTGAGCCTTCTGATGGCTGTTTTTTGCTTTCGCTCTGCGTTTGTTTTTCGGGGCCGGGATGTGCGCCCGGCGGCGCACCTGCTTTCTTTTGCTTCGCCAAAAGAAAGTAGGCAAAGAAAAGGCGACCCGACTGTCTGCGACCCCTTTCGCCTGCGGCGAGCGGGGCAACCTGTGTCGGGCAGGGCGTGGGGTGCGCCGCGGAACTCACTGCGCGCTTTCGCGCTTCGTTCAGACAGCCGCGGCGAGTCAGAATTGAAGCGGGTGCGTCCTGCGGCACACCCGCCACCCCACGCCCTGCCCGACACAGGCGCATCCACACGGGAGTGGGGGAGCCACACGGGCCATCGCTGCGCTCGGCCCCCAGCGCGCGAGCGCTGCGCGCCGCGCTTCAGGCCGAGCGAAGCGATGGCCCGTATGGGTTGTTGGCTGTTCAACTCCCTTCTGTATGCGCCGAGGAGCGCAGCGGGCGGGGTGGCCTGTGTGCCGCAGGACACACAGGCTTCGTTGACTAGCTTGCCGCAGCTGTTTGAACGGAGCGCGCAGCGCGCAGTGAGTTCTGCGGCACACCCCGCACGCGAGCACCGCAGGTTGCCCCGCAGCGCAGCGAAGGGGACGCAGACAGCAGGGTCGCCCTTTCTTTGCTTACTTTCTTTCGGCGAAGCGAAAGAAAGTAAGTGCGCCGCCGGGCGCATCACCCGGCCCCGGAAAACAACCACATGGCCACTGCCAAAGCAGCCCACCGAACGGCAACCCCACAAGGCCAGCAGAAAGCCATGACCACCACCCTCAGATTCCTCTGCGCAGCCCTGGCGCTGACCCTGTCACTGGCGACACAAGCCCTTGAAATCACCGACGCCCGCGGCCGCACCCAAACCTTCCCCCAACCTCCGCAACGCATCGTCAGCCTCCTCCCCTCGCTCACGGAAAGCGTCTGCGCCCTAGACCAGTGCCACCGCCTGGTCGGCGTCGACCGCTATTCCAACTGGCCCGAATCGGTGCAGCGCCTGCCGCAGGTGGGCGGCGGCATCGACCCCAACATCGAAGCCATCGTCGCCCTGCAGCCCGACGTGGTGCTGCTGGCCACCAGCTCGCGCGCCAGCGACCGGCTGGAGGCGCTGGGCATCAAGGTCGTCGCGCTGGAGCCCAAGACGCATGCCGACGTGCGCCGCGTGCTGGCCACCGTGGGCCAGTTGCTGGGCGTGCCGGCGCAGCAGGGCGCTGACCGGCTCTGGCGCGTGATCGATGCCGGCGTGCAGGCCGCCACGCAGTCGCTGCCCGCGCGGGCCAAAGGGGTGCGGGTGTATTTCGAGGTGAGCCGCGGGCCGTATGCGGCGGGCGAGGGCTCATTCATCGGCGAGACGCTGGCGCGGCTGGGCGTGCGCAACGTGGTACCGGCGGCGCTGGGGCCGTTCCCCCGGCTGAACCCCGAATTCATCGTGCGCGCCCGCCCGCAAATCATTTTGATCGGCAACCGCAGCATGCAGCCCATGGTGCTCTACCCCGGCTGGGCCAGCCTGCCGGCGGTGCGCGAAGAACGCATCTGCGCCTTCGGCCCGGGCGAGGCCGACGTGGTGGTGCGCCCCGGCCCGCGCATGGCCGACGCGGCGCGCATCATGGCCCGCTGCATTGCCGAGAAAGCGCCTGGATGATGACCAAGCCGAAATCAGGCGTCGTTCACCCCGCCGCTGCCGTGCCGCTGCCCGCTGGCCTGGTGCGGCCCGCCGGCCACCGCGCCGGCTGGCTGGCCGCTGCGCTGCTGATCGTCAGCGCGCTGCTGCTGCTGCTGGGCGCCCGCGTGGGCAGCACGGGGTTCGACAGCGTGCTGCGCATGGCGGACGACCCCATCGCGCTGCAGATCGTCTGGGACATCCGCCTGCCGCGCACAGCCGGCGCCTGGCTGGCGGGTGCGCTGCTGGGGTTGGCCGGCGCCATCGCGCAGGGCCTTTTCCGCAACCCGCTGGCCGACCCGTATCTGCTGGGCAGCGCCTCGGGCGCGGCGCTGGGCGGGGCGTTGGCGATGGCGCTCTTTGGCGTGTCGCCCACCGCCGCGCAATGGCTGGCGCGGCTGGGCGTGACCGGCATGGCCTTCGTGGGCGCGGCGGGCGCCGTGCTGCTCACGCTGGTGCTGGCGCGCGGCGTGCAGCACACGCTGCGCCTGCTGCTGGCCGGCGTGATCGTGGGCGTGGTGCTGGGCGCCGCGCGTGACCTGGTCGAGCTGGCGTCGCCCGACATATTGCAAGCCATGCAGGCCTTCACGCTGGGCAGCACCAGCTTCGTCGGCTGGATCGCCTGCGTGCTGATGGCTGCTGCCTGGGGCCTGTGCGCTGCGGCCGCCTGGGTGCTGGCGCGCGCGCTCGACGGGCTGACGCTGGGCGAGGCCACGGCTGCCAGCCTGGGCTTGCCGCTCGGGCCGATGCGCGCCGGTTTGGTGGCGGCCATGGCGCTGGCCACCGGCACCGCCGTGGCGCAGACCGGGCTGATCGCCTTCGTGGGCCTGGCCGCGCCGCACCTGGTGCGTTCCATCGCCCGCGCCACGCACCAGCGGCATGTGCTGCTGTCCAGCCTGATGGGCGCCACGCTGCTGCTGGCGGCCGACATTCTGGCGCGCTGGGTGCTGGCTCCGCAGGAATTGCCGGTGGGCGTGCTGACCGCCGCCCTGGGCGGCAGCTACCTGCTGTGGCTGATGCACCGCCGCTCGGCACAAGGCGCATCGCTATGAAAAGCATAGCTGTCAGCGCTCACGGGATAAGCGCCAGCATCGGAAATGCCTTGATATTGCGTGGCATCGACCTGGCCTTGCCCGCCGGCCGCTGGACCAGCGTGGTCGGCC
Organism: Acidovorax sp. WCS2018Noco2-16; assembly: GCF_031843945.1. Lineage (NCBI taxonomy): Bacteria > Pseudomonadati > Pseudomonadota > Betaproteobacteria > Burkholderiales > Comamonadaceae > Acidovorax > Acidovorax sp. WCS2018Noco2-16. Next base: position 1,056,476 of record NZ_JAVTJJ010000001.1, on the reverse strand, counting down.
CCAACGGCGCGGGCAAATCGACGCTGCTGAAAGTGCTGGCCGGGGTGCTGCGCCACGGCCGCATCGACGGCGTAGTGCGGTTGAACGGCACGCCGCTGGGGGACTTGCCCGGCCGCGAGCGTGCGCGCCAGCTGGCCTGGCTGGGGCAGAACGAGGAGGCTTCCGCCGACGAGCTGACGGCCTACGACGTCGCCATGCTCGGCCGCCTGCCGCACCAGGCCTGGATGGCACCGCCCGGCGCGGCCGACCACGCCGCCGTCGAACACGCACTGCGCACCACGCAGGCCTGGGACTGGCGGCATCGCCCGCTGTCGCAGCTGTCGGGCGGCGAGCGCCAGCGCGTGCTGCTGGCACGGGCGCTGGCCGTGCAGGCGCCGGTGCTGCTGATGGACGAGCCGCTCGCCAACCTTGACCCGCCGCACCAGACCGACTGGCTGCACACCGTGCGCGCGCTGGTCGCTGCCGGCGGCACCGTGGTCAGCGTGCTGCACGAGGTGTCGATGGCGCTGCAGGCCGATGCGCTGGTCATCATTGCGGGCGGCCGCGTCATGCACCAGGGCGACAGCGGCGACGCCGCCACGCACGCGGCGCTCGAGAGCGTGTTTGACCACCGCATCCGCGTGCGGCAGCTGGACGGGCAATGGATCGCGCTGCCGCGCATCGACGCTGGCGCTGCGCTTTCGCGCAACACTCATACGGACTGAATGAACTGACCCATGGACATCGAAACCCCACCCGCCGAAAAACGCTCTGAGAAAGCCGCTGGCGAGCGGCGCGGCATCGTGCTGGTCAACACCGGCAACGGCAAGGGCAAGAGCACGTCGGCCTTCGGCCTGGCGCTGCGCGCGCACGGGCGCGGCAAGCCCGTGAAGATCTTCCAGTTCATGAAGGTGCCCACCGCGCGCTTTGGCGAGCACCGCATGTTCGAGCAACTGGGCATTCCCATCGAAGGCCTGGGCGACGGCTTTACCTGGAAGAGCCGCGATATCGACAACTCCGCCGAGCTTGCCCGCGCCGGCTGGGAGCGCGCCAAGGCCGCGATCCTGGGCGGCGAGTTCTTCCTGGTGGTGCTCGACGAGGTGACCTACCCGCTCATCTACGGCTGGCTGCCGCTGCAGGAAGTGCTGGACACGCTGGCCGCGCGGCCCAGGCACGTGCACGTCATGCTCACCGGCCGGCGCTGCCCGCAGGAAGTGATCGACGTGGCCGACACGGTGACCGAGATGGGGCTCATCAAGCATGCGTTCCAGGCCGGCATTCCGGCCCAGCGCGGCATCGAGGACTAGCGCGGTGCAGCAATCCACCGACCACGACGCTGCGTTCACCGAGGCCGAGCGCGCCGCGCTCTACCGCGCCATCCGCGAGCGGCGCGACATGCGGCACTTCGCGGGCGGCCAGGTCGCGCCCGAGGTGCTGGCCCGCCTGCTGCAGGCCGCGCACCATGCGCCCAGCGTGGGGTTCATGCAACCATGGCGTTTCATTCGCGTGGCCGACCCGGATTTGCGCCAGCGCCTGCACGCCTGCGTGGAAGCAGAGCGCCAGCGCACGGCAGATGCGTTGGGCGAGCGGCGCGATACCTTCCTGAAGCTGAAGGTCGAAGGCCTGCTGGACGCGGCCGAGCTGTTGGCGGTGGCGCTGGCCGATGGGCGCGAGTCGCATGTCTTCGGGCGCCGCACGCTGCCGCAGATGGACCTGGCGTCGGTCGCCTGCGCCATCCAGAACCTGTGGCTGGCCGCGCGCGCCGAAGGGCTGGGCATGGGCTGGGTGTCGATGTTCGAGCCGGGCGCGGTCGGCGAACTGTTGGACTTGCCGCCGGGCGCCGAAGTGGTGGCCTTGCTGTCGCTGGGGCCGGTGCATGATTTTTACGAAGAGCCGATGCTGCAGCGCGAGCGCTGGGCGCAGCGCGCGCCGCTGGCGTCCGTCGTCTTTGAAGGCGCCTGGGGCGCGCCCGCGCCGTGGCTGGCCGATGTGGCCGTGCCGCTGTCTGAAGACGCCGGCCATGGTTGAACCAACACACGCCGTCTGGGTGATGATGGCCGCCGTGCCGCTGGCGCTTGCCATTGACCGCCTGTTCGGCGAGCCGCCCGCCTTGGCGCACCCCGTTGTCTGGATCGGCAACGCGCTGCAGTGGGGCGGCAACCGCGTCGCGCCCACCGAGCCCACGGGGCGTGATTTGAAGTGTTTTTGGCTTGCAGCGCTTATGTGGTGTGCGCTGGCAGCTATTGTTTTGATAGTGTCGGCCGGCCTGCAGTGGCTGGTGCTTCGCCATACGCCGGCCTGGGCTGCTGCGTTGCTGGTCGCGCTGCTGCTCAAACCCCTGCTCGCCTGGCGCATGCTGCGCGGCGAGGTGCTGGCGGTGGAGGCCGCGCTGGCGCAATCGCTCGACGCCGGCCGCGAGCGCCTGGCGCGCCTGGTCAGCCGCGACGTGGCCGCGCTGGATGCCGTGCAGGTGCGCGAATCCGCCATCGAATCGCTGGCCGAGAACCTGAACGATTCGGTCGTCGCACCGCTCTTCTGGTTCGCGCTGCTGGGCCTGCCCGGCGCGGCGCTCTACCGTTTTGCCAACACGGCCGACGCCATGTGGGGCTACCCCGGCATGCGCGGCGGCCGCTGGTGGCAGTGGGCCGGCAAGTGGGCGGCGCGGGCGGACGACGTGCTGTCTTGGGTGCCCGCACGGCTGACCGCCGCGCTGCTGTGGTGGCTGGCGCACGGTCGCAGCGCCCGCACCCCTCGCACGCCGTGGCCCAGGCTGCGCGCCGAAGCGCGCCGCACCCCGTCGCCCAACAGCGGCTGGCCCATGGCCGCCATGGCGCTGGCGCTGGGCGTGCGGCTGGGCAAGCCCGATGTCTACGTGCTGAACGCAACGGGCCGCGCGGCCGGGCCGACAGACACGTACCAGGCAGCGCATTCGGCATCGAAAGTGGTTGCAGCGCTTATCCTGCTAGCGCTGGTAGCTATCTTCTTGATAGTGAATCTGCCGTGGAGCCGATGACCACACCAGAACACGGCGGCCCCGACGCGCTCGGCGTGCCGCTGCACGACTTTTCCACCAACGCCAACGCCTGCGGCCCGTGCCCTCAGGCCCTGGCCGCGCTGCAGGGCGCCGATGCCACGCAGTACCCCGATCCGGCCTACACCGCGCTGCGCGAGCGCCTGGGTGCCTTCCACGGCGTGGCGCCCGCGCGCATCGTGATCGCGGCCAGCGCCAGCGAATTCATCCACCGCATCACTGCGCTGGCCGCGCAAAGGGGCGCCCGCGCAGTGGCGCTGCCAGCGCACAGCTATGGCGACTACGAGCGCGCCGCGCAAGCGTGGGCGCTGGGCGTTGTACGGGCAGGGCAGGGCGACAACGCGGCGGCGGATGCCGCACTGCACTGGGCCTGCGAGCCCTCCAGCCCGCTGGGACGCGCCGACCCCGCGCTTGATGCAGGTCGCACCGTGCCGTTCGCTGCACTGCAAGTCATCGACTGCGCCTATGCGCCGCTGCGGCTGGAAGGCGCACCGCGCGCCGGCCCGCCTGGCGCCTGGCAACTGTGGACGCCCAACAAGGCCCTGGGCCTGACCGGCGTGCGCGCCGCCTATGCCATTGCGCCCGAAGGCGATGCGGCGCAGGGCGACATCGCCATGCTGAGCCAACTGGCCCCGTCGTGGCCGCTGGGCGCGCACGGCGTAGCGCTGCTGCAGGCGTGGACCGAGCCCGCGACCCAGCACTGGCTTGCTGGCACGTTGAATACGCTGCGCGAATGGAAAGCAGCGCAGACGACGCTCTGCACGTCGCTGGGCTGGACGGTGCTGCCCGGCAGCCTGGCCAATTACTTCAGCGCGCGGCTGCCCGAGCGCGCTGCGCGCGACATGCTGAACGCACTTCGTGGGCACGGCATCAAGCTGCGTGACTGCGCATCGTTCGGGCTGCCGGGCCATGTACGGCTGGGCGTGCTGGGACCGGCGGCGCAGGTGGCACTGCGGCAGGCCTGCAAGCCAGAAAAAGAGTGACCACACCCAAGATTCCAATGCATACGTAGAGAGGGAGAGAAACCATGCTGATCAAGAACGCCGACGACCGGGACGCGGATCTGCAAGCGCTACAGACGCTGCTGCACCACCCGGCGATCACACCCGCGCAGGCCACGCAGATCGACCGACAGATCCGTAACATTCGCGCCGGCGCCAAGGGCGAGGCCGATGCGGCCTACGACATCGACTTCCACCACAAGGAGTCGAAAAACTGGGCGGTCATTCATGACCTGCGCATCGAATACCAGGGCCGCGTCGCGCAGATCGACCATTTGCTCATCAGCCGCTTCATGGAATTCTGGGTGTGCGAATCCAAACACTTCAGCCAGGGCGTTGCCCTGAACGAGCTGGGCGAGTTCACGTCGTTCTATGCCGGCCGCCCACAAGGCATTCCCTCTCCCATCGAGCAGAACGGCCGACACGTCGCCGTGCTGCAGGCCGTGCTGGGCAGCAGCCTGATCACGCTGCCGACGCGGCTGGGGTTCACGCTCAAGCCCCGGTTCCATAGCTTGGTGCTGATCAGCAATACCGCGCGCATTACGCGGCCCAGCAAGCCGTTTCCCGGCATGGAGACGGTGATCAAAAGCGACAGCCTGCGCTCGACGATCGAGCGCCGCATCGACAAGGAGTCGGGCCTCGATACGGTCACTTCGGTGGCTCGAATCGTCGGCGCCGAGACGCTGGAACAGCTGGCCCGCCAGGTCGCCCAGCTGCATCGGCCCAAACGGTTCGACTGGGCTGCGAAGTTCGGTCTGGCAGAGGTGGGCATGGCCGCAGAACCTGCCGCCAACAGGGTGCGGGAGCCGGTGCCGGTGTATGCGCCAGCCGCGCCGCAGCCCGTTCGTGTTCAGCCGTCCCCGGTGGCGCTGCCGCTTCCCGTGGCTGCACCTGCACCCGTCATTCAACCTGCAGCATCAACTGCCGTAGCGCCTGCAGCCGAAGCCAACGCCGACAAACTCACCACCTCGCGCCTGGCCGCGCGCTGGGGCTTGCGCACGGCGGCGGAAACACTGGCCCGGCTGGAGCAGTTGGGTTACCTCGTGGCCACGGACGGCGGGGGTTATCGCCTGACCGACAAAGCCGTCGAATGCGGCGCCGGATTCGTGGAGAAAAGCCGGCACGGCCCGTACTTCTTGTGGCCCGCCGATCTGCAAGCCTAGTGCCTGACGGCTGACACCGCAATGCGCCACTGACGGATTTGGTGAGCACACTTTCACGATAGAGGATGGGCGACCGTTGCATGGCTGGCCATGCGCCTGTCACATCATCTTTTATCGAAGGAACCGTCATGGTCTCGTCTTCAACTTTCAGTCCACAGCCTGCCAACCTGAGCCAGCGCTTCGCCGGCAAGGTCGTCATCGTCACCGGTGCAGGCTCCGGCATTGGCGCTGCCACCGCGCGGCGCTTTTCGCAGGAAGGCGCCATGGTCGCCATTGCCGATCTGAGCGACGACAAACTGTCCGCCACGCTGGCCGATCTGCCTGCCGAACGCACGCTGTCGCAAGCTGCCGATGTGTCGAAGTGGGACGAGGTGCAGGCCCTGGTCGAAGCGACCGTCAAGCGGTTCGGCCGGCTCGACGTGATGGTCAACAACGCGGGCATCGCCGTGCAGGGCAAGGTGACCGAGGCCAGCATCGACGACTGGCAGCGCGTGCTGGCGACCAACGTGTCGGGCGTGTTTCACGGCGCGCGGGCGGCCATGCCGCACCTCATCCGGTCCCAGGGCTGCATCGTCAACACCTCGTCGGTGTCGGGTTTGGGCGGCGACTGGGACATGAGTTTCTACAACACCTCCAAGGGCGCGGTGTCCAACTTCACCCGCGCGTTGGCGCTGGACCATGGCCGCGACGGCGTGCGTGTGAACGCGGTGGCGCCCAGCCTCACCTTCACCGGCATGACGGAAGACATCAAAAGCAACCCCGAACTGCTGGCCAAGTTCGCCGAGCGCATTCCGCTGGGCCGCGGTGCAGAGCCGGAAGAGATCGCCTCGGTGATCGCCTTTCTGGCCAGCGACGACGCGCGCTTCGTCACCGGCGTGGTGCTGCCGGTGGACGGCGGCGTGTCGGCATCGAACGGGCAGCCGCCGCAGGCTTGACGCGGTACGCCGGTCGCACGCTGGCGCAGGGGACAATGGCGGGCTTGACCATGCCCGCACCTCTACTCCTCCCTCCCGCCCTCGACACCCGCTTGCGTCTGCCCCACGCCGTTCTGCGGAGGGCATGCTGACATGGCCGCGCGTTGCGTGATGGTGCTGGGCACGTCCAGCGGGGCCGGCAAGAGCTGGTTGACTACCGCGTTGTGCCGCTGGTACAGCGACCGGGGGCTGAAGGTGGCGCCGTTCAAGGCGCAGAACATGAGCAACAACGCGCGCGTGGTGCCCGTCACCGGCGGTGTGCCGGCCGACTCCGGCGGCTTTGCGGCCTGGGGCGAGATCGGCAGCGCGCAGTACTTCCAGGCCCTCGCCGCGCGCGCTGCGCCCGAGGTGCGCATGAACCCGCTGCTGCTCAAACCCGAGGCCGACACGCGCAGCCAGGTCGTGCTGATGGGCCAGGTGAATGCCGAGCTGTCGGCCCTGCCGTGGCGCGGCCGCAGCGCGCGGGTGTGGCCGCAGATCGCGGCGGCGCTGGACGCCTTGCGTGCCGAGAACGACGTGGTGGTCATCGAAGGCGCGGGCTCGCCGGCCGAGATCAACTTGCATGCCAGCGACGTGGTCAACATGCGCGTGGCCCGGCATGCCGGCGCGCGCTGCCTGCTGGTGGCCGACATCGACCGGGGCGGCGCTTTTGCGCACCTGTACGGCACCTGGGCGCTGCTGCCGCCCGAAGAACAGGCGCTGATCCACGGCTTCGTGCTCAACAAGTTCCGAGGCGACGCGGCCCTGCTGGCGCCCGCGCCCGAGATGCTGCGCGAACGCACTGGGGTGCCGGTCGTCGCCACCGTGCCCATGCAGTGGGGCCACGGGCTGCCGGAAGAAGACGGCGTGTTCGATGACCGCACGCAGGCAGGCGCAGGCGCTGGCGGCGCGGTGCACACCACGGTGGCGGTGGTGGCTTACCCGCGCATCAGCAACCTGGATGAATTTCAGCCGCTCAAGAGCGTGCCCGGCGTGCGCCTGCTGTGGGCGCGTGCGCCGGCCGACTTGGCCGGCGCCGACTGGATCGTGCTGCCCGGCTCCAAGGCCACGGCGGCCGACCTGGCCTGGCTGCGCGCGCAGGGGCTGGACGCCGCCATCACCGCCCACGCCGCGCGCGGTGGCCGCGTGCTGGGCGTGTGCGGCGGCCTGCAGATGCTGGGCGAGGCGCTGATCGACACGCACGGTGTGGACGGCAACGCGCCCGGCCTGGGGCTGCTGCCGCTGGTCACCGCCTTCGCGCCGGACAAGACGGTGCGCCACACGCACACCACCTTCGGCGCGCTGCAGGGCGGCTGGCAGGCGCTGGCGGGCACGGCGGTGGCGGGCTATGAAATCCACCACGGCCAGACCGCGCAGCACCCCGCCATGGCCGCCGCCGGCGACGTGGCGCGCGAGGTGATTCCGGGCCTGGCCTGGCAGAACGCGCAGGGCAACGTGCTGGGGCTGTATCTGCACGGCCTGTTTGAAGACGCGAACGCCTTGCACGCGCTGTTCGGCGCCGCCGCGCCCACGCTGGAGACGGTGTTCGACCGGCTCTCTGCCGGCGTGGATGCGTGGTTCGACGCGGGCGTGCTGGAATCTCTCATTTCATAGCCAAATCATGCTCTAGCGCTTGATGGATAAGCGCAAGCAGCTATCTTTTCAGGAGTAAATGGCCGTGTTGCCTGCTTTCGACATTCCCGCTATCGACGACATCAGCGACCCCGCACTGGCCGCCCGCCTGCAGCACCGCATCGACCACAAGACCAAGCCGCTGGGCGCGCTGGGCCGGCTCGAAGCGCTGGCGCTGCGCATCGGCGGGGTGCTGGGCACCGAAGCGCCCGTGCTCGACCAGCCGCAGATGCTCATCTGCGCGGCCGACCATGGCCTGGCAGCGCGCGGTGTGTCGGCCTACCCCAGCGAAGTGACCTGGCAGATGGTGGAGAACTTTCTGGCCGGCGGCGCGGCGGTGAGCGTGCTGGCGCGCCAGCACGGCCTGGCGCTGACGGTGGTGGATTGCGGCGTGGCGCGCGCCATTGCCCCGCGCGAGTCAGCCCCGGGCCAGCCGCGGCTGCTGGTGCACCGCGTGGCGCCCGGCACGGGCGATGCGTCGGTGGGCCCCGCAATGACGGCTGCACAGTGCGCCCAGGCGCTGTCGAACGGCCGCGCCGTGGTGCAGGCGCTGCCCGGCAACGCGCTGCTGCTGGGCGAGATGGGCATCGGCAACACCTCGGCCGCATCGCTGCTGCTGGCGCGCCTGTGCGGTGTGGACCTGGCCGATTGCACCGGGGCCGGCACGGGCCTGGATGCCGCCGACATCGCCCGCAAGCGCGCCGTGCTGCAAGAAGCGCTGGCGGCCAACGCCGCCGCCACCACGCCGCTCGAAGTGCTGGCCGCGCTGGGGGGGCTGGAGATCGCCACCCTCGTCGGCGCCGTGCTGGAGGCCGCCCGCCAGCGGCGTGTGATCGTGGTCGACGGTTTCATCACCAGCGCCGCCGTGCTGGTCGCCAGCCGGCTGGCACCGCACGTGCTGCAGCGCTGCGTGTTCGCGCACCGATCGGGCGAGCGCGGGCATGCGCTGATGCTGCAGCACCTGCAGGCCGAGCCGCTGCTGGACCTGGGGCTGCGGCTGGGCGAGGGATCGGGCGCCGCGCTGGCCTGGCCGCTGCTGGTGTCGGCCTGCGCCGTGCTGCGTGAGATGGCGAGCTTCGAGTCGGCCAGCGTCGCGGGGCCGGTAGCCTGATTTTGAAGTGAAATTGGCCTCTAGCGCTTATCGTATAAGCGCTTATAGCTATTAAATTAATAGCATCTGAGATGCGGCACGGCCGTGGATGAATTGGATCGTTGTGGCGCTTGACTTAGAGTGCGCTTCAACTTTCAGAATCGTTCCCATGGCATCCCTCCTCACCATTGCCGAAGTCGCCGAACGCACGGGCCTCACCGCGCACACGCTGCGTTACTACGAGCGCGCCGGCCTCATCGCACCCGTGGCGCGTGCGCCCGGCGGCCAGCGCCGTTATGCGGCGTCGGACATGGAATGGATCGGATTCCTGCTGCGCCTGCGCGAAACCCAGATGCCCATCGGGCAGATGCAGGTCTTCGCGCGGCTGCGCAGCGAAGGGAACGCGACCGCCACGGAGCGCCGCGAGCTGCTGGAGCAGCACTTGGCGCAGGTGCTGGCAACGATCACCGCCATGCAGCAGGCCGCTCAGGTGCTGCAAGCCAAGATCGGGCATTACCAGGGTCTGGAAGCTTCCCTTCGCAGTACGTCAACTTCGACCCAACGCAAAGGAAGCTCTCATGTCCCAATCCACCAATCCCCGCTACCTCCAGGGCCTCGCCAAACTGCGCGAGATCGACGGTCAAGCCGGTGAGCACGTCGTCGCCAGCCTGGCCGATATCGCGCCGGACTTCGCCCGTTACCTGATCGAATTTCCGTTCGGCGACATCTATTCCCGCCCCGGGCTGGACCTGCGCAGCCGCGAGATCGCCGTGGTCGCCGCGCTGACCGCGATGGGCAACGCGGCGCCCCAGCTCAAGGTGCATCTGGGCGCCGCGCTGAACGTCGGCGTGACACGCGAGGAGATCGTGGAAGTCATCATGCAAATGGCGGTGTATGCGGGCTTTCCGGCGGCGCTCAATGGACTGGCGGCTGCCCGGGAGGTGTTTGCGGCCATGGAGGTGCAGGCACCGGTTGCGGTGGCATGAGGACATCGGCCTCTGCGGTGGCAGCCGCATTTGGAATCGCTGAGGCAACGTCAACCCTGATCGGGGCGTGAAAAAGCCCCGCGCTGCACAGGGCAGGGCGAGGCTTGATGCGGGTAGGCCAGGCGCGCCTGTCTTACAGCGCCTGCATTTCCTTGTTCAGTGCACGGCCTGCCGGGGCAGGTGCGGGCGGCGCGGGAGCCACGGCAGGCGCAGCGGCCGCGGGGGCCTTGGTGGCCACGTCGGCCGGCACTTCCAGGTACGGCAGGTTCAGCGCCGAGCTCGTCATGCGGCGGATCTCGTTGGTGAGCGCCGGCGTCTCGTTCATCTTGCGGCCGTACGAAGGCACGATCTGCTGCAGGCGCGGCTTCCAGCCGGTGTCGGTCATCTGCTGCGGGAAGGCCTTGGTCATCAGGTTGATCATGATGTGCGGCGCGGTGGAGGCGCCTGGCGACGCACCCAGCAGCGCGGCGATGGTGCCGTCCTTGTCCGAGACGATCTCGGTGCCGAACTGCAGCACGGCGCCTTCCTTGGGGTCCCGCTTGATGACCTGCACGCGCTGGCCGGCCACGGCCAGGCGCCAGTCTTCGCGCTTGGCGTGGGGAAAGTATTCCTGCAGCGACTTCTGGCGGTCTTCGTCGGACAGCACGGCCTGTTGCATCAGGTACTTCACCAGGTCCAGGTTGTGGATGCCCACGCGCAACATGCCGGGCAGGTTGTCATGGTTGATCGACGAGAACAGGTCAAACCACGAGCCTTGCTTGAGGAACTTGGTGGACTGCAGGGCGAAGGGGCCGAACAGCACCACGTCCTTGCCGTCGAGCTTGCGGGCGTCCAGGTGGGGCACCGACATGGGCGGCGAGCCTTCTGCGGCCTTGCCGTAGGCCTTGACCGTGTGGCGCGCGGTGATCGCGGGGTTCTCGATGGCCAGGAATTCGCCGCCGACGGGGAAGCCGGCGTAGTCGCGCGATTCGGGAATGCCGGAGGCTTGCAGCATCTTCAGTGCCGCGCCACCCGCGCCCACGAAGACGAACTTCGCCTTGACGGTCTTTTCCTTGGCGCCGTCGGCCAGATTGGCCACGGTCACGTTCCAGGTCTTGTCGTCGTTCTGGCGCAGGGCGCGCACTTCGTGCTGCAGGTTGAGCTTGAAGTTGGGGGCCTTCTGCAGGCTTTGCATCAGCTGGTTGGTGACGGTGCCGTAGTCCACGTCGGTGCCCAGGGGCATATAGGTGGCAGCCACCTTCTGCTGGGGGTCGCGCCCTTCGATCAGCAGCGGTGCCCATTGGCCGATCTTGGCCTGGTCTTCGCTGTACTCCATGCCGTAGAAAAGCGGATTCTTGGTCAGCGCGGCGTGGCGCTTTTTCAGGTATTCGATGTTGGCGTCGCCCCACACGAAGCTCATGTGCGGCGTGGCGTTCACGAACGTTTCCGGCTTTTGCATGTGGCCGCGGCCGATCTGGTGCGCCCAGAACTGGCGCGAAACCTCGAACTGCTCGGCAATGGCCACGGCGCGCTTGGTCTCAATGGAGCCATCGGGCAGTTCGGGCGTGTAGTTCAACTCGGCAAAGCCGGAGTGACCGGTGCCGGCGTTGTTCCAGCCGTTGGAGCTTTCCAGTGCCACGCCATCCAGGCGTTCAAAAACTTCGATCTTCCAGTCGGGCTGCAACTCTTGCAGGTAGGTGGCGAGGGTCGTGCTCATGACGCCAGCGCCCACCATCACCACATCCACGGGTTGCTCGTTTTCCGCCGCAGGGATGGAGCGCGGCACTAGTGGCCAGAACAGGAACAGTACCGAGGCCAGGATCAGCACCAGCACGGCACCCAATCCTGTTTTGATCGACTTCTTCATGACTTCCTTCAGGCTCGACGAATGAAAAAAGCCCGCAAGCGGATTGCAGGCTTTTTCGGCTTTCAGGACGAAAGCCTTCTCGAACCTTGGATTGTCGTTAAGTCGTTGAAATTTGACGTTAGTCAATTGGTACTAGTGCCAAGGTGGAAGTGCGCGTGCGGTTTTGCAGGCCCACGGCACTGAACGGATGCCATCGGCAGAGCCGGAAACGAAAAAACCGCCCGAAGGCGGTTTTCCGTTTTTTTGCTGACAGCGCACCCGTTACAAACGGCGGACGGCGGGGCCGTCCGGGCTGTTTGCCTGAAAGGTCAGGCGGCCAGGGCCAGGGTTTTCACCTTGGCAGACAGGCGGCTCTTATCGCGAGCAGCCTTGTTCTTGTGGAAGATGCCCTTGTCTGCGATGGTGTCGACGACAGCTTGCATCTTCGCAAACAGTTCGGTGGCCTTGGTCTTGTCGCCGGCCAGAACAGCCTTTTCGACATTCTTGACGGCCGTGCGGTACTTCGAGCGCAGCGAGGTGTTCGCAGCGTTCAGCTTCACGTCCTGGCGAACGCGTTTGCGGCCGGAGGCGAGGCGGGGGTTCTTTTTCTTGGGCTTGGCAGATGCCATGGTATTAATTCCTTAGATGTCTGAGGATGATGTCAGCAAAGCCTGCGATTATAGCCCAGCACACCTGACCGGGCACCTTTGCCGCGGCAAAGCGGCGCTCCCACCGGGGCTGCGCATACACTCGCGGCCGTGTCCCTGCTCAAAGCCGCCTCTACCGTTTCGTTGCTGACCCTGGCCTCTCGCGTGACGGGGCTGGCGCGCGATCTGCTTATGGCGTCGATGTTCGGCGCCAACGCGCTGACCGACGCTTTCAACGTGGCCTTCCGCATTCCCAACCTGTTTCGCCGGCTCTTTGCCGAGGGAGCATTCAGCCAGGCCTTCGTGCCGGTGCTGGCGGGCCACAAGGCCCGGCATGGCGAAGAGGCTACGCGCCAGCTCATCGCCCATGTGGCCACCGTGCTGTTCTGGGCACTGCTGCTGACCTGCGTGCTGGGCGTCATCGGCGCGCCGCTGCTGGTGTGGGCGCTGGCCAGCGGCCTGCGGCAGACGGGCGGCGGCTACGACGCGGCCGTGCTGATGACGCGCTGGATGTTTCCGTACATCGGTTTCATGTCGCTGGTGGCGCTGTCGGCCGGGGTGTTGAACACCTGGAAGCGCTTTGCCATACCCGCCATCACACCGGTGCTGCTGAACGTCTGCATGATCGTGGCGGCCTGGTTGGGGGCGCCGCAGCTCGCCGCGCGCGGCATCGAGCCCATCTACGCGATGGCCGGCGGCGTGATGGTCGGTGGCGTGCTGCAGCTCGCCCTGCAACTGCCCGCGCTGCACCGGCTGCGGTTGTTGCCACGCATTGCCATGACCTGGGGTGGCGTGCGCCTGGCGCTCGCCGACCCGGCGGTGCGGCAGATTCTGCGGCTCATGGCGCCTGCCTTGCTGGGCGTGGGCGTGGCGCAGATCTCGCTCATGATCAACACGCAGATCGCCTCTTACCTGGCGCCAGGCAGCGTGACCTGGCTGTTCTATGCCGACCGGCTGATGGAGTTTCCCACCGCACTGCTGGGCGTGGCACTGGGCGTGGTGCTGACGCCGCAACTGGCCGCGGCCAAGGCGGCGGGCGACGCTGACCGCTATTCATCCATGCTCGATTGGGGCCTGCGCATCGTGGTGCTGCTGGCCGTGCCCAGCGGGGTGGCGCTGCTGACTTTCGCCGAGCCGCTGGTGGCCACGCTGTTTCACCATGGCGCATTGCAAGACCGCGACGTGGGCCAGATCGCTCTGGCTTTGGCGGGCTACGGCGCCGGGCTGGTGGGGTTGGTGGCGATCAAGGTGCTGGCGCCCGGCTACTACGCCAGCCAGGACATCCGCACGCCGGTGCGCATCGCCATTGCCGTGCTGGTGTTCACGCAGTTGCTCAACATCGCCCTGGTTCCGTGGATCGCCCATGCGGGGCTGGCCCTGTCCATCGGGTTGGGCGCCCTGTTGAATGCACTGTGGCTGCTGGTAGGGCTGCTGCGACGGGGCAGCTATAGGCCGCAGCCCGGCTGGTTCAAGTTCGGGCTGCAGGTGGTGGCTGCCAGCGCCTTGCTGGCCATCTTTCTGATATGGGGCGCGCAGCACTTCGATTGGCTGGCGCTGCGTGCGACCAGCGCGCGGCGTGCGGGGTTGCTGGCCCTGCTGCTGGCGGGCGCTGCTGCGCTTTATTTTGGCGCGCTGGCAGCATCGGGCTTGCAGCTGCGTCAGCTGTTTCGCCGTTGACCCCGTGCCGTACTCTGGCTTGACGTGCCCGGTGCGCTGACCGTACAAATCCCCCATGTCGCTTGATTATTCCGTCCCGACGCCGCTCGAATATTTCGCCGCCCTGGTGCAGGAAGGCGAGGGCGTTCCGCTGCTCGAAGCCGCCGCGTCCATCGCCCATGACGAGTATCCCGACCTGGACGTGCAGCAGCTGCTGGGCGATGTCGACCAGTTGCAGGCCCGCCTGCAGCGGCGCCTGCCGGCCGACGCATCCCCCCTTCAGCGGCTGCGCACGCTCAACCAGTTCTTCTTCAGCGACTTGGGGTTCAGCGGCAACCTCAACAATTACTACGACCCTGACAACAGCTACCTGAACGCCGTGCTGCGCACGCGGCGCGGCATTCCCATTTCACTGGCAATCATCTGGATGGAGCTTGCGCAGAGCCTGGGCCTGCAGGCGCACGGCATCTCCTTTCCGGGCCACTTCATGCTGAAGGTGCTGCTGCCCAAGGGCCAGGTGGTGATGGACCCGATGACAGGCCAGTCGCTGTCGCGCGAAGACCTGAGCGAGCGGCTCGACCCCTACAAGCGCAGCCATGGGCTGGTGGACGATTACGACGTGCCCCTGGGCCTGTACCTGCAGGCATCGCCGGCGCGCGACATCCTGGCGCGCATGCTGCGCAACCTCAAGGAAATCCACCGATCGCAGCAGGACTGGCCCCGGCTCATCGCCGTGCAAGACCGGTTGCTGGTGTTGCTGCCCGACGCCTGGGGCGAATGGCGCGACCGGGGGCTGGCGCATGCCGAATATGGCAACACGCAACAAGCGGTGGCCGATCTGGAGATCTACCTTGCACGGGCAGAAGATGCACTGGACACCGATGCCATCGCCGAACGCGTAGGTTCGCTTCGCCGCGCGCTCGATGGCCGGCACTGAGCGCAGCCTCCGTATCAGTCCCCGCCGCGCCTGAGCGCCAGCCAGGCCGCCACGGCGGTGAACACCGCCAGCACCGCGACGATCACCCAGAAGCCGTGCGGCGCATCGGCCAGCGGCACGCCGCCCACGTTCATGCCGAACAAGCCGGTGAGGATGTTGATGGGCAGCGCCAGAACGGTCACCACGGTCAGCACGAAGAGGCTGCGGCTGTTGGCTTCCTGCACATTCGCGGCCACCTCTTCCTGCAGGAGCTTGATGCGTTCCTGCAGCCCCTGCATGTCGCGCAGCACGACGGAAAACTCTTCCGATGCATCGCGCAGCTCTTGCGCATCTTCCTCGGCCATCCAGCCGGGCGGGCGCTGCAGCAACCGAAAAAGCGCGGCCGGCTCCGGCGCCAGCAGGCGCTGCAGCCGCACCAGCAGGCGCCGCAATTGGCCCAGCCGGGCGCGCTTGTGGTCCAGCCGGCTGGCCAGCAATTCGTCTTCGATGCGGTCCAGGCGCTGCGTGACGCCGCGCACGATGCCCACCAGTCCATCTGCCTGCGTTCGCATCAATTGTTCGAGCAGCGCCACGCTGGAGCGCGGGCAGTCGCCCTCGCGCACGGCGGTGCGCAGCGCATCCACCGACCTGAGCGGCTGCGTGCGCGCGGTGATCACCAGGCGGGGGGTGACGCCGATCCAGAGAGTGGCGAAATCCATGGGCTCGAACGCGAAGTCGAAGTGCACATCGTTCAGCACGGCGATCAGCGTGTCGTCGTCGCGCTCGATGCGCGTGGAATGCGAGCCGTCGCCCAGCGCCTCGAAGAAGGCATCGGGCAGCTCCGCATGGCGCTGCACCCAGCGCACGGCCTGCGCGTGGCTCAGGTTGAAGTGCAGCCAGAGAAACGGGGCTGCGCCACCAGGCTGATGCGCTGGCGCGGTCAGCCATTCGGCGGCACCTGCGGTGTCGATGGCCTCGGCCGGGCGGCCGGCCTGCAACACATATCCGCAGATCAGGCCGGCCGCGTCGCCGCCGTAGTGGGAGGCGAGAGCATCTGAAGCGGACATGCGGAAGCTTGTAGGAAAAGGGACGGCCGGGGCGTGCGATTGGGGCGCGATGTTGCGCGCCGCCCGTGACAACCATGTGACGGACGTGCAACATGTCACAAGGCTGTCACTGCCGGGCGCCACGATGGTGCTTCTTTCAATCGGGCTGCTCTTTCATGTTCCACAACACATCCTTTGACACGCAGGACCTCATGCAGCGCATCGCCAGCGAACTGATGGACGGCTACGACGAGGAGCTCGAGCTGGAGATCGAAGACCGCGATCTGGACGAGTCGGGCAACGCGCTGCCTGTGGACAAGGCGGCGCGCCAGGCGTACTTCCGCGAGCTGTTTCGGCTGCAAGGTGAGCTCGTCAAGCTGCAGGACTGGGTGCAGCACACGCGGCAGAAAGTAGTGATCCTCTTCGAGGGGCGTGATGCAGCCGGCAAGGGCGGCGTCATCAAGCGCATCACGCAGCGGCTGAACCCGCGCGTGGCCCGGGTGGCTGCGCTGCCCGCGCCCAACGACCGCGAGCGCACCCAGTGGTACTTTCAGCGCTACGTGGCGCACCTGCCCGCTGCGGGTGAGATGGTGCTGTTCGACCGCAGCTGGTACAACCGCGCGGGTGTCGAGCACGTCATGGGTTTTTGTACCGATGAAGAGTACGAAGAGTTCTTTCGCTCGGTGCCCGAGTTCGAGAAGATGCTGGCGCGATCGGGCATCACGCTTATCAAGTACTGGTTCTCCATCACCGACGAGGAGCAGCATCTGCGCTTTTTGAGCCGCATTCACGACCCTCTCAAGCAGTGGAAGCTCAGCCCCATGGACCTGGAAAGCCGCAAGCGTTGGGAGGCATATACCAAGGCCAAGGAAACCATGCTGGAGCGCACCCACATTCCTGAGGCGCCCTGGTGGCTGGTGCAGGCGGTGGACAAGAAGAAGGCGCGGCTGAACTGCATCGCCCACCTGCTGGAGCAAATGCCCTACACCGAGGTGCCGCACCCCGAGATCGTGCTGCCAGACCGCGTGCGCAACCCGGAATATTTCCGCCAGCCCGTGCCCGCCAGCATGTACGTGCCCGAGCGGTACTGACAGCTACCGCCTTCGAGGCTGCGAGCGCAACGGCGTCAGCTGGCCACCAGAATCTCGATGGCCGAGATGACGTTGCGCACCTTGAACGGCTTGATCAGGATGCGGCGCACCCGCAGCGCCTTCAGCCGTTCGGCCGTGTCCGCATCGATCAGCGAGGTGGTGATGGCGACCGGCATGTCGGGCGGCGCCGCGAATTCTGAAGCGCGCAGCTTTTGCAGCAGATCGACCGTCTCGGCGGCCTCGTCGAGCGAGACGATCATGCTGCCGATGGAGGCGCTTTGTAGCTGTGCCTGTGCGTGGCGCACGCTGTTGACCTGGCGCACATGGAGCAGGCCCAGCTGCCGTGCGGTGGCGACGATGATGCTGCCGGTCATGGAGCTGGGCTCCAGCAGCAGGATCTCTCGGCGCGCCTGGTGGACTGGTGCGGTCACGGTGCGGCCTCCGTGCCAGGCAAAGCCGTGCCGCGTGCCAGTTCTTCAACGGCGAGATCGCGCAACGATTGCAGGATGGCCAGTTCCACGTGGTCGAGTGCACGGGGCTGGCTGTCGATGATGCACAGCGTGCCGACGCTTTCGCCGCTGGGCAGGGTCAGCGGTGCGCCGGCATAGAACCGTACGTTCGAATCTCCGGTGACGAGCGGGTTGTCGTGAAAGCGTGGGTCTTGCGTGGCATCGGGAACCACCATGGTTTCAGAATTCAGGATGGCGTGCGCGCAAAAAAGAAATGTGGCGCGGCGTTTCCGCCAGATCCATGCCAACGCGGGCCTTGAACCATTGGCGGTCTGCATCGACCAAAGTGATGAGCGCCATGGGTGCGTCGAATTCCTGCGCTGCGAAGGCGGCGATACGGTCGACGCGTTCTTCGGGCGGCGTATCCAGAATCAACAGCTCGCGCAGCACGCGCAGGCGGTCGTCTTCGTTGGCGGGAGTGGTCGGCTCTTGCATGGGTTGAGCGCGGTGTGCAGGTCACGTCAATGGCAACCCGAGTGCGGCGCGGCGCTTGCGTCGGCCGCCGGTGCCTGTTTGTAACCCGAAGGCAGATGCGCCGCAACGTGGTCAGTGGCGCGCACCGCTGCCCTGCGAGGGCGTGCCCGGGCGCTCGAACTGGTGCCATGCGCGACGCAGTTGGGTGTCGGAGCTGAAGCCCGCCATGGCCGCCGCCTCCGTCACGTTGTGGCCCGAGCGCAAGGCCGCTTCGGCCACCGCCAGCCGGATGCGGCGCAGGTACTGCAGCGGCGCGATGCCCGCATTTTCGATAAAGAGCCGCGTGAGGTGGCGCGGCGACGTCGTGGCCACTGCCGCCATGCCCGGCACCGTCCAGCCTGCCTGCGGCTGTTGTCCCACGGCGTCCTGCACGCGGTGCAGGGCGGCATGCATGTGGTTGCGGTGGTGCAGGAAGGGTGAGAGCTCGGGGTCGTGCGGGCCGCGGCGCAGCGCCACCACCATGGTCTGCGCTACCTGCGCGGCGATGGCGGGGCTGCACACATCGGCGATGCGCTGCAGCATCAGGTCGATGCCGGCGGTTACGCCCGCACTGCTGAAGACCGGGCCGTCGGCCACGAACACGCGGTTTGCCACCACGTCGCAGCGTGGCTCGGTGGCGCTCAATTCCTGAAGATGGTGGTGATGCGTGGTGGCGCGGCGGCCTGCCAGCTGGCCGGCGTGCGCGGCCAGCACGGCGCCGGCGCAGATCGTCACCAGTTCCAGCCGGCCGCGCTCAAGCCGCTGGCCGCGCAGCCAATGCAGCAGCGTTCGCGCCTCTTCGCCACTCACGTCGATGGTGCTGCCCGGCTGCCCGACCACCACGATCCAGGTGGTGGTGGCGTCCCATGCAGCAGGCAGCGGCAGCAGGCCGCTGATCTGCACGCCCACCGACCCGCGCGTGGTGGGCGCGGGCCCGGCGAATTCGATGCGGAAGCGCTCAGGCTGGCCGACGTTCACCAGGCATTGGTTGGCGATGCGCAGCGCTTCTGCCGGGCCAGCCCAGTCCAGCACCAGGCTGTCCGGCAACAGCACGAAGACGACGCGGATCGCGCTGGTGCTGGTGCCTGTGCTGGCGGTGGAGGTCATCGCGCCTCAGGCGGCAAACCGTTCAGGCGGGCGAGCAGTTGGGCATGCGCCGCCAGGTCGGCAGGGCGGTGTTTGACTGCGGTGCTGGCCGGTTCGGCGCCCAGGTAGTTGCCGCCGCGCCAGTCGCGCGCGGGGCGCACCGGGCGCGGCACCAGGCCGCCCGCGCAGTTGGGGCAGGTGTGCTCAAGCGGACCTTCGGCGCAATCGGCGCAGAAGGTGCATTCAAAGCTGCAGATGCGCGCTTGCGTGGTGGCCGGGGGCAGGGCGGTGTTGCAGTGCTCGCAGGTGGGGCGCAGTTCAAGCATTTGTCGGTTCTCTGGCAAGGCGTGGCGATCAGGCGGCGGCGCGGGCCAGCGCCTCGCTCACCGTGCACAGCGTGGCGAAGCGGTCGGTCAGCACGGTGGCCGTACGGGCCTTGATTTCGTGGGCCGGCAGGGGCCTGCCGTCCGGCTGCTGCATGTCGAAGGTGAGTGTGGCGTCGATCACGTAGTCCACCTGCCAGCCCAGGTCGCTGGCATGGCGCGTGGTGGTCTCGCAGCATTGTTCGGTGCGAATGCCGCTGACGATCAGCCGCTGGATGCCATGCTCGGTGAGCCACACATCCAGTCCGGTGCCGACCAGCGCGCTGTGGCGATGCTTTACGAAGCGGGCGGATTCGGTGAAGGGCGCCAGGCCTTCCAGTGGGCGCACGTGGCCCGACTCCAGCGAAAACGGGTTGCCGGCCTCCGCTGGGCCGTCGGAATGCAGCACGCGCACGATGGGCACGCCCCGTTCCATGCAGCCTTCGATCAACGCATTCTGGGCGCTGAGGTAGGCCGGAATGTCGCGTTCGGTCGAATACGGCCGATGGCGAAATGATTCCTGGACGTCGATCACTATCAGACAGGTTTTCATGGTGGGGCTCCGCGCAGGGGTGGCTGGTAGCGCTTATTGTTCAAGCGCTGCGGGCTCATGTCCCGTCACAGGCGGACTGAAATCGATCATTTTCAGACATGAAATAACCAAGGTGGCAGCAAGTGCCACCCGCTGCCAGGGTCACACCAGCCGCGCAGCTTCCAGTTCTTTTTTCAGGTAGGCGTAGAACAGTGGCGCCGCGACCAGCCCGGCCGGGCCGAAGACGGCCTCCGCCACGAACATCACCGACAGCAGCTCCCACACGCCCATGTGCGTGCGCAGGCCCACCACCTTGGCGTTGATGACGTATTCGGCCTTGTGGATCAGGATGAGGAAGGCCAGGCAGGCGGCCGCCGCCACCGGCGACACCGACAGGCCCACGATGGTGATGACCACGTTGCACAGCAGGTTGCCCACGATGGGCACCAGGCCCGCGACGAATGTCAGCGTGATCAGGGCGGGCGTATAGGGCAGGCGCAGATCCCACAGCGGCAGCACCGCCAGCAGGAAGATGGCGGTCAGCAGGGTGTTGAATGCGGCGATCCAGAACTGGGCGGCGACGATCTGGCGGAAGGCCTCGCCCATCAGTGCCACGCGCTGCGACAGGTGGCGCACCAGGGGCCGGTCGGATGCCTGCACCGTGCGCACGGCAGCCAGCGCGCCGATCAGCAGGCCTACGTAGGCATAGAGCAATGCGCCCAGCCAGGCCCGCCCGGCCACGGCCAGGGCGCCGGCCTGCGCGCCCAGGTAGTTGGCGATGACGCGCTGGATCTCTTTGGCACCTTCGGGCAGCTGCGCGGCAATGTCAGCAGGCAGTTTCAATCGCAATTCCAGCACCGTGCGGGCCATGAAATCGAGCAGGTCGCGGTATTGCTGGGGTGCGTCGACCACGTAGCTGCGCGAGTGCGACAGCGCGAGCAGGACGGCCACCATGGGCCCGACCATCACGGCCGCGGCTGCCAGTATTTCTGCAGGCCGACGCTGCAGCCGGGTGGCGCCCAACCGGTTAGCCAGCCAGCGCGTGAGCAAAAAGCCCAGGCACACGCACAGCAAACCGGGCAGCAGGCCGCGCCACATCACCAGCAGCAGTGCCGCCGCCATCAACAGATAGCTGGCGGCAGCGACGCTGCGTGCCACGGGTTGCTCCGGGGCCCGGCTCACGGCCACATCGGTGCGGGGTGGCGGGGCTCCGTTTGCGGGGGGCTGCTGCGCCATGGGCCGGCGTGCGGTCAGGCGACCACGACCGGGGCGCCGCTCGCGCGATCGGCAATCGTGCCGATGGCATACACCGTCTCACCGGCCGCGCGCAGCGTGGCTGCGGTGGCTTCGGCGTCGGCCGCAGCCACCACCACCACCATGCCGATGCCGTTGTTGAACGTGCGGTTCATCTCGATGTCGTCGATGCCGGCTGTCTTTTGCAGCCAGGCGAACAGTTCGGTCTGCGGCCAGCTGCCGGCCTTGAGGTGCGCGGCCAGTCCCTCGGGCAGCACGCGGGGAATGTTCTCCAGCAGGCCGCCGCCGGTGATGTGGGCCAGGGCTTTGATCGGGTGAGCAGCCAGCGCGGCCAGCACGTTTTTCACATAAAGGCGCGTGGGTTCCATGATGGCCTGCTTGAACGGCTTGCCGTCCAGCGTGGCGGGGGCGGTGTCGCCGGCGCGGTCGATGCACTTGCGTACCAGGCTGAAACCGTTGGAATGCACGCCCGAGGACGCCAGGCCCAGCACCACATCGCCCACGGCCACGGTCTTGCCCGTCAGGATCTTGGCTTTTTCGACCGCGCCGACGGCAAAGCCCGCCAGGTCGTATTCGCCAGCCGGGTACATGCCAGGCATTTCAGCCGTCTCGCCACCAATCAGGGCGCAGCCCGACAGCTCGCAACCGCGGGCGATGCCGCCCACCACGGCCGCGGCCGTGTCCACGTCCAGCTTGCCGCAGGCGAAATAGTCCAGGAAGAAGAGGGGTTCGGCGCCTTGCACCAGCACGTCGTTCACGCTCATGGCCACCAGGTCGATGCCCACCGTGTCGTGCATGTTCCATTCAAAGGCCAGCTTGAGCTTGGTGCCCACGCCGTCGGTGCCGCTGACCAGCACGGGTTCCTTGTAGCGCTTGGGCACCTCGAACAGGGCGCCGAAGCCTCCGATGCCCGCCAGCACGCCTTCGCGCATCGTCTTCTTGGCCAGCGGCTTGATGCGCTCGACCAGCGCGTCACCGGCATCGATGTCGACGCCGGCGTCTTTGTAGGAAATGGGGGTGTTGGAGGCGGAAGAGCTCATGGAATGGAAGGGTGCTGGTGGCCCGCGCGGCGGACCGGAACCCGTGGATTTTAAGCGGGCGCCCGGGCGTGGGCGGCAATTCCCGCGCGGCGTGCGGCGCGATAGCGGATGCGGCCTTCCGCCAGAGCCTCTGGCGGCAGCTAAAATCCGGCGCCGCACGCTCTTCGGGTGTGCCCGGCCCGGTTCTACCGGCCTCGGCCCTTTTCTTTTCGTCCCACCGCCTCTGTTTCGGGCTTTCCAGCCCTGTCGCTTCCTGTCCACCATGCCCACCTTGAGCCGTCCACCGAACCGAGCCGCCGCGCGCATCGCAGCGCCGATGCGTGCATCGTCGGCCGGAGGGCGCAGCGCATGAAGCAACTGGCGCTGGACATTGGCCTGGCCACCGGTCCGACGCTGGAGCGTTTTCATGCCGGCGACAACGCGGCCGCCCTGCAGCATCTGCGCCTGGCCGTGGGCGATGGTGTACCGGGCACGCCGCGCTCACCCGTGCCCACTTACCTGTGGGGCGAGCCGGGCAGCGGCAAGAGCCACCTGCTTCAAGCCGTGCGCGAGGCCTTGCGCGAGCACGGCGGCAGCGTCGGCTGGCTGGATGCGTCGGTGAACTTCCCCACCGCTTTCGACGAACGCTGGACTGCCGTGGTGCTGGACGAAGTGCACCTCTACAACACCGCAC
Source organism: Acidovorax sp. WCS2018Noco2-16 (assembly GCF_031843945.1). NCBI lineage: Bacteria > Pseudomonadati > Pseudomonadota > Betaproteobacteria > Burkholderiales > Comamonadaceae > Acidovorax > Acidovorax sp. WCS2018Noco2-16. Next base: position 1,033,551 of record NZ_JAVTJJ010000001.1, on the reverse strand, counting down.
AGCAAGCGGCCGCCTTCAACTGGTTTGTCAACGCCATCAGCCCGGCCGTGGGCACGCCCCGTTGGGTGCTGGCGGCCGGCGAACTGCCACCGGCCGACCTGCCCTTGCGCGACGACCTGCGCAGCCGCCTGGGCTGGGGCCATGTGTTTCAGCTGCAACTGCTGGACGACGCCGCGCGCCGCGCCGTGCTGCGCCAGGAGGCCGATGCCCGCGGCATCTTCCTGTCGGATGAGGTGGTCAATTTCATGCTGGCCCGCTTCTCGCGCGACCTGGGCAGCCTGATGCAGTTGCTGGGCGAGCTCGACAGCTTCGCGCTGCGCACCCAGCGTGCCATTACCATCCCGCTGATCAAGGCCATGCTCGAGTCGGAATAGACGGCCACGCCGCCTACGACTTTCGATTTCACTCATTTCCCTTTTGCACCGCATGACCCCTGACACCGCAGCGCAACGTCCTCGCCTGGCCCTGTTCGACCTGGACCACACCCTGCTGCCGCTCGATTCCGACTACGAGTGGGGCGAGTTCACCATTCGCCTGGGCTGGTGCGACCGCACGGAGTTCGGCCGCCGCAACGACGCCTTCTACGCCGACTACCAGGCCGGCACGCTGGACGTGCACGACTACGTGCGCTTTGCCACCGAAGCCGTGCGCGTGCAGGGCTCCGAGGCCAGCAGTGCGGCGCATGCGCAGTTCATGCAGGAAGTCATCACACCCGCCATTCGCCCCGAAGCGATCGAGCTGTTGCGCAGCCACCGCGAGGCGGGCGACGTGGTGGTCATCATCACCGCCACCAATGAATTGGTGACCGGCCCCATCGCCCAGGCGCTGGGCGTCGAGCACTTGCTGGCTGTCGAGCTGGAGCGCGATGCATCCGGCTGGATCACCGGCGCGGTGCGCGGCGTACCGTCGATGCGCGAAGGCAAGGTGCAGCGCATGAACGACTGGCTGCAGGCGCGCGGCTGGGGCTGGGGCGATGTCGACAGCACCTTCTACAGCGACTCCCTCAACGACGTTCCCTTGCTGGAACGAGTCGACCATCCGGTGGCCACCAACCCCGACCCGCGCCTGAGAGCGCTCGCCCAGCAACGTGGCTGGCGCATACTGGACCTGTTCCCTTCCAACACATGATCAAGAAGTTCATCGACAAGCTGCTGGGCAAGGATTCCAGCTCCGCCCACGCGGGCGGCAAGCACCGTTTCGGCAAGCGCGAGGAAGTGCCCGCATCCGTGCACGGCATCAACCCCGAACTGGTGGACCGCCGCGCTGCCGACGTGGTGCGCACGCTGCAGGAAGCGGGTTTCGAGGCATACATCGTGGGCGGTGCCGTGCGCGACCTGCTGCTGGGCCTCAAACCCAAGGACTTCGACGTGGCCACCAACGCCACGCCCGAGCAGGTCAAGGGCCTCTTTCGCCGCGCCTTCATCATCGGCAAGCGCTTTCGCATCGTGCACGTGGTGCATGGCCGGGGCCGCGAGCACGAGGTGGTCGAGGTTTCCACCTTCCGCGCCTACCTGGACAACACCGCCATCGAGCAGCAGGTCAGCGGCAACGAGAAGACCTCGCGTGCGGCTTTGGCCGGCATGACGCATGCGGTGGACGCCAGCGGCCGCGTGCTGCGCGACAACGTCTGGGGTCCGCAGGACGAAGACGCCACTCGCCGCGACTTCACCGTCAACGCGATGTACTACGACCCCGAAACGCAGATCGTGGTCGACTACCACAAGGGCATTCAGGACGCCAAGAAGCTGCTGCTGCGCATGATCGGCGACCCGGCCACGCGCTACCGCGAAGACCCGGTGCGCATCATCCGTGCCGTGCGTTTCGCTGCCAAGCTCGCTGGCCTGGGCTTCACCATCGAGCCCAAGACGGCCGGCCCGCTGATCGCGTCGCAGGCGTTGCTGGCCGACGTGCCGCAAAGCCGCATGTTCGACGAAATGCTCAAGCTGCTGCAGACCGGCCATGCGCTGGCCACCATCGCGCAATTAAAGAAGCTGGGCATGGCCACCGGCATCTATCCGCTGCTGGACGTGGTGGTGGAGCGGGCAGAGACACCGTTCGTGCATGCCGCGCTGACGGACACCGACCGCCGCGTGGGCGAAGGCAAGCCGGTCGCGCCCAGCTTTCTGCTGGCCTGCGTGCTGTGGCAAGACGTCAAGACCGGCTGGGACCGGCGGCTGGCGCAACGCGAACATCCTTTCCCTGCGCTGCAGGGCGCCATCGACGATGTGTTCGACCAGCGCATCGGCGACGTGTCGGGCCGCGGCAAGCTGGCAGCAGACATGCGCGAGATCTGGGTCATGCAGCCGCGCTTTGACAAGCGCGCGGGCGCTACACCCTTCAGCATGGTCACGCACCTGCGCTTTCGTGCGGGCTTCGACTTTCTGCGGCTGCGTGCCGATGTGGGCGAGATCGACGAAGCGCTGGCCGAGTGGTGGCAGGAATTTCAGCAGGCCGATGAGGCCCGCCGCGAAGACATGCTGGACCAGGCCCGCGAAGAGCAGCGTGCGCGCCAGAAGAAGGCGCAGCCCGTGGTGCGCCGTGTGCCCAAGCCCGTGACCGCAGCCGATGGCAAGGCATCAGCCGCCAGCGAGCGAGACCCTCAGGACGACCGCGATGACCGTGGAGACGACCACGACGGCGGCGCGCAAGACCTGCCAGACGCCGGGGGCGAGGCCGGCGGCGCACCGAAGAAGCGCCGCCGCCGTCGCCGCAAGCCGACGGGCGGTGGTGGCGAGGGCTCCGCGCCAGCGGACTCGTCCGGCCCATCGCAAGACTGATCGACAGCGAGGTCGCCCTGTGCCGGCCGACTCCATGCAGCCAGGCCCCGAAGGCGCTGTGGTGCACGCCTGGATCGGGCTGGGCGCCAATGTGGGCGATGCGCGGGCTGCCCTGGTGGGTGCGCTGGGCGCCATGGCGCAATGGCCTGGCAGCCGGGTGCTACGGGTTTCTGCGCTGTACCGCAGCGCGCCGCTGGATGCGGGCGGCCCCGACTATCTGAACGCCGTGGCCGAAGTAGCCACGCCGCTGTCTGCGCACCAACTGCTGTACGCCTTGCAGGCCATCGAACAGGCTGCGGGCCGCGAGCGCCCCTACCGCAATGCGCCCCGCACGCTGGACCTGGACGTGCTGCTCTACGGCGACGAGCGCATCGACACGCCTGAGCTGACCGTGCCCCACCCGCGCATGGGCGAGCGGGCTTTCGTGCTGCGGCCCCTGGCCGACATTGCGCTCGAAAGGGTTGCACAGGCCGATCTGGTCGCCGTGCAATCCCAGCGGATCGAACGGCTCGACGACGCGTTCTGGAATTGAACCGGCCTGAAGCGGTGTGAGCCGCTGCCGCGTCAGGCCTTCTGGCGCGCGCGCTGGTTTGAGCTGTACACGTCGTCCTTGGGCAAGGCCTGGCCGGACTGCAACGCGGCCAGCCAGTCGCTGGTCGGTGCCACGGCCGCGAAGTTGCTGTGGAACACCACGCTGAACACCCGGTGGATCTCCTCGGCGGTGATGCGGCCGGCGGCATTGGCATAAGGCAGGGCGCCGCTGGCGTCGCTCAAAAACTCCACCTCCAGCCCGCGGTGCGCCGCCTCAAAGATGGTGCTGGCATCGCAGTTGTGGGTCATGTAGCCCACGACGGTCAACGTGTCGATGTTGCGGGCGGCCAGCCACTCGGCCAGATCGGTGCCGGCAAACACGCTGGCCAGTTGCTTCTCGATGCGGTGGTCGGCAGGGCGGCGGGCGACCTCGGGGTGCAGCTGCCAGCGTTCGGTAGCTTTGTCGAAGACCGGCGCCCCGGATGGCGCCGTGTGCTGCACCACCACCACCGGCACTTTGGCCGCCTGGGCCGCGTCCATGGCGCGAAGGATGTTGGGCAGCGTGTCTGCAACGGGCGGGAATTCAATAGGCAGGTTGCCGCCGGCGAAGTATTCGTTCTGCACGTCGATGACGACGAGGGCGCGGCGTGGGGCGTTGGTGGATGCGGTCATTTCTAAGTCCTTGGGTGGGAGTTGCGTAGAGGGAACGGACCTGATTGTTCGCGCAATGCCTTATCACGAGAAGTGGCCTGATTGACACCTATCGATAGAATCAAGACATCATGAAAGCCACCACTCCAACCACTCCAACCACTCCAACCACTCCAACCACTCCAACCACTCCGGACACCGTTGCCGTGGTGGCCTTTGACGGCATCAGCCCGTTTCACCTGTCGGTGCCGTGCCTGGTTTTTGGCGAGGACCGCACGGAACATGGCGAGCCCCGCTATCGGCTGAGGGTGTGCGGCGTAGCGCCCGGCCCGATGCGCACCTCTGCTGGCTTCGGCATCGAAGTGAGCCATGGGCTGGCAGTGCTGCAGCGCGCGCAGATCGTCGTGGTGCCGTCCTGGCACGACCACCTGGCGCCCGCGCCGCCTGAGCTGCTGGCGGCGCTGCGGGCCGCGCACCGCCGGGGCGCCCGCATCGTGGGTTTGTGCCTGGGCGCTTTCGTGCTGGCAGAAGCCGGGTTGCTGGACGGCCGCGCGGCCACCACGCACTGGGCGCTGGCGCCCGAGTTTGCGCGGCGTTATTCGCAGGTGTTGCTCCGTCCCGAGGTGCTGTATGTCGAAGACGGGTTGCTGCTCACCTCAGCCGGCACGGCGGCGGGCATCGACTGCTGCCTGCATCTGCTGCGCCAGCAGCACGGCGCCGAAGCCGCCAACCGGGCCGCACGGCGCATGGTGGTGGCACCGCACCGCCAAGGCGGGCAGGCGCAGTACATCCAGCAGCCGGTGGCGCCATCGGTGCGCGGGGATCGGCTGGCGCCCCTGTTGCAGTGGCTGGGTGAGCACCTACACGCATCGCACACGCTGGAGTCGCTGGCCGAGCGCGCGGTGATGAGCCCGCGCACGTTCACGCGCCGCTTTCGGCAGTCCACCGGCACGACGGTGGGGCAGTGGCTGCAGAACCAGCGCATCGCGCTGGCGCAGCGCCTGCTCGAAGGTGGCGATCAGTCCATCGAGGCTGTGGCCGTCCAGGCGGGCTTTGGCTCTGCCGTGTCGCTGCGGCAGCACTTTGCGGCCGCGGTCGGCATTGCGCCATCGGCCTACCGGCGGCAGTTTCGGGCGGCGGTGTAAAAAACTGGATGCTATAAAAAACATAGCTGCTATCGCTTATGGAATAAGCGCTAGCAGCCTTTTTTGCTTAAAAACATCCTGGTGTGGGGCATTGCCCTTGCCAGGAGCCAAACTCAGTCCACCTTGGCGCCCGACGCCTTCACCACCTGCTGGTACTTGGCGCGCTCGGACGCCATGAAGGCGTCGAACTGCTCGGGCGATGTGGGCACGGGTTCGGCCAGCAGCGCGGTGAAGCGCGTCTTCGTTTCCGGCGCCTTCAGCGCATCGGTGAAGGCCTTGTTGAGCTTGGCGACCACGGCCTTGGGCGTGCCGTGCGGGGCGACCAGGCCCCACCAGGTGTCGATGGAAAAGCCCTTGTACAGGCTGGAGAGTGCTGGCACGCCCGGCAGCATGGGGCTGGGCTCCAGCGACGTCACGGCCAGCGCCTTGAGCTTGCCGGCGCGAATGTTCGGCGCGGCGGCGGCCAGGTTGTCGATGTTGAAGTCCACCTCGCCGGCCAGCAGCGCCAGCTGGGCGGGGCTGGCGCCGCGGTAGGGAATGTGCAGCGCGAAGATGCCTGCGCGCTGCTTGAACATCTCGCCCGCCAGGTGGCCGGCGCTGCCGTTGCCGCCGCTGCCGTAGTTCAGCTTGGCGGGGTTGGCCTTGGCGTAGGCGATCAGGTCGGCCAGCGTGCGGATGTTCAGCTGCTCAGCACGCGCTGCGTTCACGACCACCACGTTGGGCACGCGCACCATCTGCGTGATGCCGACGAAGTCCTTGGCCGCGTCGTACGGCATGCGCGAATAGAGCCAGGGGTTGACGGCATGCGTGGCGGTGGCGGAGATGCCGATGGTCAGGCCATCGGGCGCTGCCTTGGCCACCGCGTCCGCGCCGATGTTGCCGCCCGCGCCGGGCTTGTTGTCGATGACCACCACGCCCAGCGTGTCGCGCACGCGCTCGGCCAGCGCCCGCGCGGTCACATCGATCGGGCCGCCCGGTGCGTAGGGCACGATAAGGCGGATGGGCGCGTCCTGGGCCAGGCTCCAGGGAGATGCGAGAGTGCCTGCCAGTGCGGCGGCGCCAAGAAGAAGGGGTCTGCGGTTCATAGCCCGCCATTGTGCAAAAAAGTGTTGCTTGGCAGCAAGCAGAGTTTGCTGCGGCGTATCGGCATCCCATTGCGTGTGCCGGTCTCTATGACGTTTCGGCGCGCATATCCCGATCACTCTGCGCCTGTCAGCCCGCGTGTTTGTCGGCTTCCGAGGTGAACGCGTCGGCGAAGAAATCGTCCGGTGGCAGGCCGCGCTGGGCGGTGTAGGCAGCGCGCGCCGACTCGACGACGACCGGCGCGCCGCAGGCATACACCTGGTGGCTAGAGAGGTCGGCGAAGTCGTCCAGCACGGCTTGGTGCACGAAACCGGTGCGGCCCGTCCAGGCGTCTTCGGGCTGGGCGTGCGACACGACGGGCACGTAGCGCAGCTGCGGCATGTCGGCCAAGCGCTCGCGCAGCCAGCCGTCCATGTAAAGGTCGCCCGGACGGCGGCCGCCCCAATACAGCGTGGTGGGCCGCGTGATGCCCTTGAAATGCATGTGCTCGATCAGCGCCTTGACGGGCGCAAAACCTGTGCCGGAGGCCAGCAGCACGATCGGCTTGTCCACGTCTTCGCGCAGAAAGAAGCTGCCGAACGGGCCTTCGATGCGCAAAATTTCTTTTTCCTTCATGCCGGTGAAGACATGGTCGGTAAAGCGCCCGCCTGGCATGTGGCGAATGTGCAGTTCCACCCCCGGAGCTTGCGCTTGGCTGTGCGGCGCCGTGGCCATCGAGTAGGCCCGCCGCGCACCGTCCTTCAAGATGAACTCGATGTACTGGCCCGCGTGGTAGCGGAAGGTGTCGGCCGCCGGCAACTGCAGGCGCACGATCATCACGTCGTGCGACGCGCGCGTGAGGGTGGACACGCGCACCGGCAGCTTTTTGATGGGGTAGGCGCTCTCGTCGGTGACGTGGCGCGATTCCAACACGACGTCGGTCAGCGGCTGCGCGCAGCAGGTCAGCACGTAGCCGGCATCTTGCTCGGCCGCGCTCAGCGCCTTGGACTGGTGCTCGCCGTGCACCACAGAGCCGCTGAGCTTCTTGCATTTGCATGACCCGCAGGCGCCGTCCTTGCAGCCGTAGGGCAGGCCCACGCCGTTGCGGATGGCCGCCACCAGAATGGATTCGCCCGCCTGGGCCGCGAAGGTGCGCCCGCTGGGCTGCACGCTGATCTGGACTGCCGCCTCTGCGGTCTCTGCACTCGCCATGGTGTGGGTATCCTTGGGTTCTCTGCGGCTGCACTGATGCCAGCCTTGTTTTGTTTCTTCTTCGCTCGACGGACTTTCGATTTTGCCCTCAAACCAGAACCCCCTCGGCGCCCTGCCGGCACGCTTTCGGCGCCAGCGGGTGCTCATCATCGGCTGCGGCGACGTGGGACTGCGCGCGGCGCGTGCATTGGGCGCGCAGGCGGGGGCTGGCCGGCCACGCGTTCTGGCGCTCACGTCCAGCCCGGAGCGCGCGCCGGCGCTGCGTGCTGCAGGCATCACGCCTTTGCTGGGCAACCTGGACCGCATCGCCACGCTGCGGCGCCTGTCGGGCATTGCGACCCGCGTGCTGCACCTGGCGCCGCCACCGGGCGAGCGCGATTGCGGCCCCGACTGGTGGCGCGACAACCGCACCGTGGCGTTGGCGCAGGTGCTGCGGCTGCGCACGCTGCCTGCGGCGCTGGTCTATGGCTCCACCAGCGGCGTGTATGGCGACTGCGGCGGCGCGCTGGTGACCGAGGCGCGGCCGGTGGCGCCCGCCACGCCGCGTGCACAGCGCCGGGTGAATGCCGAGCGCGCCGTGCGCCACCTGGGGCGTGCCGGCGTGCGCACCAGCATTCTGCGCATTCCGGGCATCTACGCGCCCGACCGCGAAGGCGGCACGCCCGAGGCGCGCTTGCGGCGCGGAACGCCCGTGCTGGTGCCCGAAGACGACGTGTATACCAACCACATCCACGCGGACGACCTGGCGCGCGCCTGCATCGCTGCGCTGTGGCGCGGCCGTGCCCAGCGCTGCTACAACGTCAGCGACGACAGCCATCTGAAAATGGGTGATTACTTCGACTTGGCTGCCGACCTCTACGGCCTGCCGCGCCCGCCGCGAGTGGCCCGCAGCGCGGCGCAGCAATCGCTGCCGGTGTCGCTGCTGAGCTTCATGGGTGAATCGCGCCGGCTGGACAGCACGCGCATGGCGCATGAACTGCGCGTTCGCCTGCACTACCCCACGGTGGCACAGGGGCTGCGCGGCCAGCCGGTTTGAACTGGCTGCGCGCGCAGCCGCAGCTCATTTACTTGGGGTAGACGTTGCCCTGCCGGTCGTAGCACCGGAAGACGTTGCACTGCGTGATCTGTGCCGGCCGGCTGGGCGCAGGAGACGGCGGCACGACGACGGGGGGGTGCGAATAGTAGGGGTAGGGCGGGGACGTGTAGGGCGTCGCGTATGCAGGTCGATTGGCGCGTGAGCGCTCGGCGTCCAGATAGGCGGCGGGGCTCAGGCAGGCCTGGTCGGCCTGCCGCTGGGCGTTGTCGAGCCGCGAGGCTTCATCGACCATGCCGCGGCCCAGGGTGCTGGTCACTTCCTGCAATTGGCGGCGGGCGTTGTGGCACTGGGCTGATTGCGACGGATCTGCTGCCGCTTCACGCCGGGGCTGGGTACGGCGCTCGCGCGCTTCACGGGCCTCATCCCGCTTTTCCTGCTCGGCCTCAGCCTGCAGACGGTCATGCCGCCGCTCCAACGCTTCGGCGGCTTGTTCACGTTCCTGGCGAATCTGCTCGGCCGACTTGCGGGGCTCCACCTCGCGTGCCGCCGTGCCGTTGCCGCAGTTGCCGTCGGTGTAGGTGACCTTGCCGGTGGCCGGGTCGGTGCAGCGCAGCACCTGGGCTTGGGCGGTATTTGCCAGGAAAGGGACCGCCAGCGCCAGCAGAGCAGCCGTTGGCAACCAGCGGCGAGCCCGTGACCGCATGGCCGGAAGTGAAACAAGCAATGGAGCGGAGGTCATAGGACTGGTCAGTGGTAAGCCCGAACGCCACGCACCTTAACGCCAATCGGGCTTCTGGTTGCCTTCGCCGCGGCGGCGGTTGTTTTCCATCTGTTCCCAGGTGCGGCGATTGCGCTCGGCTTCGTCGCGCCGGTTGCGCTCGATTTCAGGGTTGGGATGGGGCGGCAGGCGGTTGGCGTTGCGTTGCACGCGCTCATCGCGTTGGCGTTCCGCGTCGCGCCGATCGGCATCACGGCGAATTTCCTCGCCACGGCGCCGGTCGTCCCATCGGCGGTCAGCCTCACGGCGGTCGGCTTCGCGCCGGGACGCATCGCGGCGCTCGTCGTCGCGTCGGCGCGCTTCCCAGGCCTGGCGGTCACGGCGCTCGCGCCAGTCGTCGTCACCCCGCTGCCAGCCAGGGCGCTGCGTGTAGATGGGCACCGGAACCGGCACGACCTGGGGGCTGGAATAGATGTAGCGCGGCGACTGCTCGTACACCGTGACCGATGAGCTGGTCGATGGATAGCTGCTGACCGGATAGCCATTGGACGGGTAGTAGCTGCCGCCCTGGTCGTAGTACGGATCGCCAGGCACGGCCGCGCAACCCACGGCCAGGCTGGCCACCACCGTGGCAGTGGCAAGGCGAAGGACGGATGGAAGGTTTGGCATGGCTTGTCTCTTTCTTGCAAGGCGCTCAAAGCGCAGGGTGGCAGCAGCCGCTGGTGGTGCGTCTGAAACATCTTGGTCGTCTGACGCGCTGCGCACCATTTTGGTTGACCCCGACCCCGGTGCTTTGTCGGGCTTTGCCGGGTCTTCACGGTTGTTTCGCATTGTGGGGCGGGGTTATTTGCGCCCATCGATGGCACTTTCGCCTGTTTGTCACTCACTCGCTCACGCCGGGTTGCTGCTGCAGGTAGGCTGCCAAGGCGGCGATGGCCTGGCGCACCTTGGCTGGCTGGGTGTCGCGTTGGGGCGTGACGGCCCAGATGCGCAGTCCATCCACCGGCCCGAAGTGCCACTGCGGCAACAACCGCACCAGCCGGCCGCTGGCCAGCGCGTCGTGCACGTCGATGCTGCCGACCAGTGCCAGGCCCAGCCCGGCCTCGCACATCTGCTGGATCGACAACTGGTTGTTGCTGGCAATGCGCGGCTGTACACGCAACGCCTGTGCCGGCGCGCCGGGCGGGTGCACCTCCACCAGCAAGGCGCCGTTGTCGCGCGCCAGGCCCAGCCAGGGTTGCGCCAGCAATTGTTCGGGACTGGCCGGTGTGCCGTGCTGCGCCAGGCATTGGGGCGCGGCGCACAGCCACCATTGCAGCGTGCCCAGGCGCCGGGCGGCCCAGGTGGAATCTGCCAGGCCGCCGAAGCGCACGGCCAAATCCACCCGCGACTGGATCAGGTCGATCGGGGCGTCGTCCACCAGCAGCCGCAGCCGCAGGGCAGGGTGCTCGGCCAGCAAGGTGCCCAGCGCCGGCGCGATGTGGCGGGCAAAGCCGACCGGGGCGGCCATGCGCAGTTCGCCGCTGGGCTCGTCGCGCGATGCAGCCAACTCGGCGCGGGCCTGCTCGGCCGCCGCACACATTGCGGCGCACTGGGCGTGGTAGCGCGCGCCGGCTTCGGTCAGCGCCAGCTTGCGGGTGGATCGGTGCAGCAGCGTGACGCCGCCGGATTGCTCCAGCAGCCGCACCTGTTGGCTGACTGCCGAAGGGCTGAGCCCCAAGGCGCGCGCAGCGCCGCTCATCGAGCCGTGCTGCACCACACTGGCGAAGAGCGCCATGCGTTTCAGGTCATCCATTGTGAAGCATGCCTTCAAAGAAAAGGCTGAAAAAGCCTTCTAGTGCGTCGATTGTGCAGTCCATACGATAGCGACATCGCCACAACGGCATTTGTCGACCCAAGGGAGCTTTCCATGAACATCGCTTTGATCGGTACCGGTTTCGTCGGCGCCGCCGTGCTGGATGAATTGCTGCAACGTGGCCACCGCGTCACCGTGCTGGCACGCAGCCCTGAAAAGATCGCCGCCCGCGACGGCCTGACCGTGGTGGCCGCCGACGCACAAGACGCGCCCCAAGTAGCTGCCGCCGTGCGTGGCCATGACGCGGTCATCAGTGCCTATAACCCCGGCTGGACGGTGCCTGACATTTACGACCAGTTCCTGCGTGGCACCTCGGCCATTCTGGATGGCGTGCGCACCGCAGGCATCAAGCGGGTGCTGGTGGTAGGTGGCGCGGGCAGCCTGTTCGTGGCACCGGGTGTGCAGCTGGTGGACACGCCCGACTTTCCGGCGGAATGGAAGTCCGGTGCGCTGGCCGCTCGCGATGCGCTCACCCGCCTGCGTGAACAAAAGGATCTTGAATGGACCTTCCTGTCGCCGCCCATCCTGCTGCAGCCGGGCGAGCGCACCGGTCGGTACCGGCTGGGCACCGAAGCGCCTTTGATGAATGGCGACCAGCCCGGCAGCATCAGCGTGGCGGACTTGGCGGTGGCACTGGTCGATGAGGTCGAAGTGCCCAGCCATGTGCGCCAGCGCTTTACCGTAGCTCACTGAGATTGCTATAAAAAATATAGCTGCCAGCGCTTGATGGATAAGCGCTGCAGCACTATTTGACTCATATTCTGCACAAGGTGCGGAGGCCAGCGCAGAAGTCGGCGCAGATCAGGCTGGCAGCACCTTGCGCATGGTCTCGGCCAGGTCTTCCGCGACGAACTTGGCCACGTAGCCGTCGGCGCCTACGCTGCGCACGTGGTCTTCGTTGGCCGAGCCCGACAGCGACGAGTGGATCACCACCGGAATGTGCTTGAACCGCGCGTCTTGCTTGATATTGCGCGTCAGGGTGAAGCCGTCCATTTCGGGCATTTCCAGGTCGGTCAGCACCAGCGCCACGCGGTCGGTCACGCTCTTGCCTTCGGCCTCTGCGCTGCGGGCGATGGCGTTGAGCCGGTCCCACGCTTCCTTGCCGGACTTGGTCATTTCGTACGGTGCATGCAGCGCCTGCAGTTCCTGCTCGATCAGCGTGCGTGCGACGAAGGAGTCGTCAGCCGCGAGGATGATGCTGCCAGGCTTGAGCTTGAGCCGCGGGCCCACCTTGGCCGGGTCGACCTGGTGGGCGTCGGAGGGCGACACCATCTGCAGAATCGCTTCCACGTCCAGCACCTGGGCCAGGCGCGAGCCATCGGTGTTGCCGTCCAGCCGGGCGATGCTGGTGACTAGCTTGCCGCCGGTGCCGCTGCTTTCCGCCGACAGCACCTGCTTCCAGTCCAGCCGCACGATGTCTTCCACCGACTCGACCGCGAACGCCTGCGTGGTGCGCGCGTATTCGGTCACCAGCATGATGTTCAGGCCCGTCTGGGGCTTGCAGCCCACGATGGAGGGCAGGTCCAACACCGGAATGATCTGCCCGCGCAGGTTGACCACGCCCAGCGAATGCGGGGTGGAACCAGCGATCGGGGTGATGTTGGGCATGGCCACGATCTCGCGGATCTTGAACACGTTGATGCCGAACAGCTCCGACTTGCCCAGCGCTTCGTCCTGCCCTAAGCGAAACAGCAGCAATTCGAACTTGTTCGTTCCGGTGAGATTGGTGCGCTCGTCGATTTCCTGCTGCACGGCTGCTTTCATCACTGCTCCTTCGCTTCGATGCGTCTGCTTACAAATTGGAAGATGGTTGGCATTGTGGCCCCATCGGGCGCCGCGTGCGTGCCTGGTTTTCACCCGGTCGGGCAGATTGCATGCCAGCGGGTTTGGACGACGCTTTGGCGCAACGGATCAGCCGGCAGCCAGGCATGGCAACGCAGCCGGGTTCGCCCCCTTCGGATGGGTGGCACCAGCCCGCAGGCGAACCCTGTGCACCGATGAATTTACGGGCGCGCCTTCAAAGAACGCTCTGCTACAGAATTCCAGCGTCGCGCAATGTGCGGATACGCGCGGCGTCCAACCCCAACTCTTTCATCACCTCGTCGGTGTGTTGCCCCAGCGCAGGCGGGGCATGGCGCAGCACAGGCGGGTGGGCCGACAGGCGCAACGGGCTGGCCACCGTTGTCACCGTCGCCACGCCGTCGCCGGTCTCGCCGGGCTTCCAGCGTGGCAGATCCACGCGCAGGCCGCGGGCTTGCACCTGGGCGTCGTCGAAAGCTTGGGCGACGGTGTTGACCGGGCCGCAGGGCACGGCCTTGTCTTGCAGCAGGGTGATCCAGTCGGCCGTGGTGCGGCTGCGGGTGACGTCTTCCATCAACGGAATCAGTTCGGCGCGGTGACGCACACGCAGCGTGTTGGTGGCAAAGCGCGCGTCCTGGGCCCACTGGGGTACGCCGGCCGCGGCGCAGAACCGTGCGAACTGGCCGTCGTTGCCAATGGCCAGCAGCATGTTGCCGTCGGCGGTGGGAAAGTCCTGGTAGGGCACCAGGCTGGGGTGGCTGTTGCCCATGCGGCCGGGCGATTCGCCCGTGGCCAGAAAGCCCGATGCCTGGTTGGCCAGCACGGCCATGCCTACGTCCAGCAGCGCCATGTCGATGTGCTGGCCTTCGCCCGTGCCGGTGGCGGCGTTGTCGCGCGCATGCAGTGCGGCGAGGATGGCGTTGCTGGCATAGAGGCCGGTGAACAGGTCGATCACGGCCACGCCCACGCGCAGCGGGCCGCCGCCAGGGGCGCCGTCGGCCCGGCCGGTGATGCTCATCAGCCCGGTCATGGCCTGCACCATCAGGTCGTAGCCGGCGCGCTCGGCATAAGGGCCGTCTTGCCCGAAGCCGGTGACCGAGCAGTAGATGAGGCGCGGGTTCAGCGCGCGCAGGCTGCCATGGTCCAGGCCGTACTGCTTGAGCCCGCCGACCTTGAAGTTTTCCACCACCACGTCGGCCTGCAGCGACATGTCGCGGATCAGCTGCTGGCCTTGGCTCGTGGCCATGTTGATGGTGACCGAGCGCTTGTTGCGGTTGCAGGCCGTGAAGTAGCTGGCCTGGGTCGTGTCGTTGCCCTCGGCGTCCTTCAGGAAGGGCGGGCCCCAGTGGCGCGTGTCGTCGCCGGCGCCGGGGCGCTCCACCTTCACCACGTCCGCGCCCAGGTCGGCCAGCACCTGAGTGCACCAGGGCCCGGCCAGCACGCGCGACAGGTCGAGCACACGGATGCCGGCCAGGGCGCCAGCCGAGGGGACGGAAGGGTGGTTCATGCGTCGGAAGGTAGTTTAATGATGAAATTGGCCTCTAGCGCTTATTGGATAAGCGCTGGTAGCTATCATATTAATAGCTTCCGAGCTGCGTGGGTCAGAACGCCGCCAGGCCGGTCTGTGCACGGCCCAGGATGAGTGCATGCACATCGTGCGTGCCTTCATAGGTGTTCACCACTTCCAGGTTGACCAGGTGGCGCGCCACGCCGAACTCGTCGCTGATGCCGTTGCCGCCCATCATGTCGCGCGCCACGCGGGCAATGTCCAGCGCCTTGCCGCAGTTATTGCGCTTGATGATGGAGGTGCCTTCCACCGACGCGATGCCTTCGTCCTTCATGCGGCCAAAACGCAGTGCGGCCTGCAGGCCTAGAACGATCTCGGTCTGCATGTCGGCCAGCTTCTTCTGGATGAGCTGTGTGGCGGCCAGCGGGCGGCCGAACTGCTTGCGGTCCAGCGTGTACTGGCGCGCGGTGTGCCAGCAGAACTCGGCCGCGCCCATGGCGCCCCAGGCGATGCCGTAGCGCGCGCTGTTCAGGCAGGTGAAGGGGCCTTTGAGGCCTTGAATGTCGGGGAAGGCGTTTTCTTCAGGCACGAACACGTCGTCCATCACGATCTCGCCGGTGATCGATGCGCGCAGGCCCACCTTGCCGTGGATGGCCGGCGCCGTCAGGCCCTTCATGCCCTTGTCGAGCACGAAGCCGCGGATGGGGCCAACCACATCCTTGCCGTCGCTGCCTTGGATGACTTCCTTGGCCCACACCACGAACACGTCGGCCACCGGGCTGTTGGTGATCCACATCTTGGTGCCCTTGAGCCGGTAGCCGCCAGCCATCTTGTAGGCGCGAGTGGCCATGCTGCCGGGGTCGGATCCGTGGTCGGGCTCGGTCAGGCCGAAGCAGCCGATCCATTCGCCGCTGGCCAGCTTTGGCAAGTACTTCTGCTTCTGCGCCTCGGTGCCGAATTCGTGGATGGGCACCATCACCAGCGAGCTTTGCACGCTGGCCATCGAGCGGTAGCCGGAATCGACGCGTTCGACCTCGCGCGCGATCAGGCCGTAGGCCACGTAGCTCAGGCCGGGGCCGCCGTACTGTTCTGGAATGGTGGGGCCGAGCAGGCCGACTTCGCCCATCTCACGGAAGATGGTGGTGTCCATCTTTTCATGGCGAAACGCATCCAGCACGCGTGGGGCCAGCTTGTCCTGGCAGTACGCGGCGGCGGCGTCGCGAATGGCGCGCTCGTCGTCGGTGAGTTGCTGTTCGATGAGGAAAGGGTCGTCCCATTGGAAAGCGGCGTGGGCCATGGTGTGTCTCCGGTCGGTTGTCTGAGAGGGCTTGCAGGCACCAAATGCATGAACAGCATGTGATGACTGATGTTGGGCATGCTACGGATGCGGGTGCGAGCAAGCAAACGACTTGTTGTCATCCATGAATGCGCAAATGGAATATCTGGGTGCTTTGGTGGGTGATCTGCAGTACGCTCGCGACCATGCATCGCCACCTACCTTCCACCCAGGCGCTGGCCTGTTTCGAAGCTGCGGCCAGGCACGAGAGCTATACCCGCGCCGCACAAGAGTTGCTGTTGACGCAAAGCGCGGTATCAAGGCAGATCCTGGCGCTGGAAGAAGGGCTGGGCGTGCAACTGTTCAGGCGCACCCGCCACGGCGTGGTGCTGACCCCCGCCGGCGCCCGCTATGGCCGGCAGGTGGCGCGCTGGCTGCAGGGGCTGGAGCGCGACACGCTCGACGTGATGGCGCACCAGGGCCGGGGCGGGGCGCTGTCGCTGGCGGCAGTGCCCACCTTTGCCACGCGATGGCTCATTCCGCGCCTGCCGCAACTGGCCGCGCTGCATCCGGACATCGTGGTGCACATCGACACCCGCACGCGCCCATTCTTGTTTGCCGACACTACCTTCGACGCAGCCTTGTATGCCGGCACACCCACTCAGGTGGCGCAATGGCCGGGCGTGCAGGCGCAACTGCTGATGCACGAAGACGTGGTGCCCGTGTGCAGCCCACGGCTGCTGGAATCCGCCGCGCCGCGCGGTACCGGGCGCGCGCACCAGCCGGTGTCCGCGCAGGTGCTGGCGCGCATGCCGCTGCTGCAGCAAAGCACGCGGCCGCTGGGCTGGCAGCAATGGTTCGGAGCGATGGGGGTCGACGCGCCGCGTGCGCTGGACGGCCCGCGCTACGAACTCTTTTCCATGTTGGCCGTGGCGGCTACGCACGGCCTGGGCGTGGCATTGATGCCGCCGATGTTGATCGAGGCAGAGATTGCGCGCGGCGAGTTGGTGGTGGCCTGCCCACGCCCGTTGCGCGGCGAGCGCGCCTACTACCTCATCAGTCCGACGGCGGTGCAGGCGCCTGTGCTGGCTACGTTTGCTGCGTGGTTGCAGGACAGCGCCGCGACTTGAGCGCTGAGGGGCTTTGCGCTGGCGCTGACGATTGCGCCACTGGCAGAGCGCGGCTACGCTGTCAGGCAAGGTCTGGGGCAGGCATCGAGCCAGAGTCGCTCCAGGCTGGCGATTGCGCATAACCGAACCAGGAACCAGGAGCCTTCATGACAGCTATTCCTTCCACCTACCACGCACCCACTTTCGAGCCGACGGTGGACGAGATCGAAACCCTCAAGCAACTGGAGCTCGGCCGGGCCATCAGCGTGCCGGATGCCCTGAAGCACCATCTGTCGGGACGACTGCTGGACTGGAAGCTGATTGCCCATGGCGCGGGCGGAGACCTGCACATCACCGACGCCGGACGGCAGATCATCAAACGGCAAGACAACTGATCGTTCAAGCCCTTCGGGTCAAGCTTTAAGCCGCCGTTGCGTGATGCGCACGGCGGCTTTTTTATGGGTAATTACGTATCGGCAACGGGTTTGGACATGGGAATCGCCGTCGTCCTACAAGAACACTACGCCCCTCCAATTTAATCTTGCGGGCATCGGAAGGCGCCTTGGATGCACTTCCGATTTCTCCGTACCGGGTCTCGTACCTGCTGGCGGTACGAAGCTGACCCAACGGCAGGCTGCGAAGGCAGTCTCCGTCAGCGAAGAGGATGGTTTGAGGGCGCTCCTTGCGGTGGCGCTGACAATCTCGGTCGCATGCCGGCGCTTTGTCTACCTGCTCATCCGTCGGGTTTCTGATGATCAAGCCTATTGAAGGAGTGACTTATGAAGCAAGCCTTGACGGTCGTAGCCGGGTTCGTGTTGTTCTCGAGTCTCGGTATCGCTTACTTGGCTGCTTCGGTCATGGCAAGCGTTTGACCGTGCCCAACCCTCCCGCTGGATAAATCCATGATTGTTTTCACGTTGCACCGCCGCTGTATTCCGCCCGTGAGCTTTATCGCTTCGGGCAAGCCGGGGCAACCCGTGGAGCCCGACGTGCCAGGGGTGCCGCCGGAGCCTGCTGACACGCCGCCTTACTTGCACGGCTTCGGCAAGTTGCAACGTTAACTAACCTAATTGGTAGATCGCTCAGGTTGCCGTGCTGCAGCAACTTCATTCGAGTGATGACGCCGCCACTGTGGCAGCAACGCGATGGGTTTTTGACCTTCGCTCAGCTGTGGTGCACGGCCGCACGCGCCGCTGAATGGCCATCCAGCGCCATTCGAACGCGGCGGGCCAGGTCCCCCATCGCATACGGTTTTTTCAGAACGTCAAATTCAGCGCCTTCCGATACGTCGGTGATGTTGCCATCGCCTGAGTAGCCTGTTGTCAGCAGCAGCGCGATGCGGGGATGGCGACGGCGCACTTCGCGCGCCAGCACAAAGCCGTTCATGCCGCCCGGCATCAACACATCCGAGAACACCAAGTCAGGCGCTGGAGAAGGGTGTGGCGCATCAAGCCGGGCCAACGCCTCGGCCCCACTGGTGACGATCTCAACGGCGTAGCCCAGATTCTCGAGCATGGCGCCAGCAAGGTCAGCCACCTCTTGCCGGTCGTCCACCACCAGCACGCGTTCGGTGCCGCCACGTTCTGCAGGTCTGTCGTCCTGCCCCGTTGGAGGAAGCTGCATCGCCTTGCTGGTGGCAGGGAAGTACAGCCGCACTGTCGTGCCCACTCCGACCTCTGAGTAAATGTTGACCGTACCGCCCGATTGCTTTGCAAAGCCGTACACCATGGATAGGCCCAGCCCTGTGCCTTCGCCTTCCGGTTTGGTCGTAAAAAACGGGTTCACTACCTGCTTCATCAGTTCTGGCGGAATGCCTTCGCCCGTGTCGGTAATCGATAGCGTGACATAGGTGCCGGGCTGCAGTCCACCATGGGTGATCAAGTCGGCACCCTTCACTTCGACGTTGTCGGTGTGAATCGTCACGTGCCCGCCGTCAGGCATTGCATCGCGCGCGTTGGCGACGATGTTGATGATGGCCACTTCCAGCTGCGTGAGGTCGACCTGGCAGTTGCCGAGATCAGGATGAAGTTCCATCACCAGCTGAATTTGACCCGTCAATGTTTCTTCAATCAACGAGCGAATGTTCTGCGCAGCCGCGTTGAGATTGATGGGCCGCCCCTCCAGCCTCTGCTTGCGCGCGAAAGCCAGCAGTTGCTGGGTGAGCGTCGCCGCGCGCTTGACCGCCTCGCTCGCGCTGCCTACGCTGGTCAGCACCGCTTCTGCATCTTTGCCCGTTTGCACGCGCCGCTTCGCAATCTCCAGGTGTCCGGAAATCACCTGCAGCAGATTGTTGAAGTCGTGCGAGATGCCACCGGTCAACTGGCCCAGCGCTTCCATCTTCTGCGCTTGCGCCAGCGCCTGTTCCGCATCGCGCCGACGGCTAACGTCAAGCTGCGATGCAAAGAAATAGACCAGCTCCTGCTGCTTGTTGTAGACGGGCGAGACGAACAGCGCATTCCAGAATGACGAGCCATCCTTGCGGTAGTTCAAGATCTCGGTCGTGAACTCCACACGATTCTCAATTGCCTCCCGGAGTGCCGCCACAGTCGACGGATCGGTGCCTGGCCCCTGGAGAAAGCGGCAGTTAGTGCCAAGAATCTCTTCGCTGGAGTATCCGGTCATCGACAGGAAAGCCCGATTCACGAACACGATCGGCTGATCAGGCTGCCGAGGATCCGTCACCAACATGGGCATGCGGGTGGTTTCAATGGCGGTGAAGAAAATGTCGTCTTCGTGATGGTTCAACGTGCGTACGTCTGAACCGGCCATTGACACTTCGGGAGCCTTGGAGCCGACAATGGGGGGCTTTTCGCCTTGCGAATTCATGCTGCATTAAATCAGCCGGGTGGCCCTTCGCTGTAGGCCGAGTGGCTTTTTCCTGTGTCGGTCAGTGGCGCAAGAGGCGTGAGGGAAGGGTTCTACGGCTGGGAAAGCATATAGGGCCTCTGCGGTGGTTCATCCTTGAACAGACCAGCGGCAGCCGGGTGCTGACCCACGGCCTGTCGCGAGTGACCTTCTGGGATATCTCGCGTCGAATGGGCCTGGACAGGCCTGTCTTCCCCAACATGAAGGTGGGTCTGGAACGGCCAGGCAAGCGCCGTGCACAAGCGATGTATGTTGGAGAGGTTCGGGGTGCCGGATTGAGCGCGAGAGCTTTGTTCGGATGCGTGTCTGGCGAGGTTCAAACCGGCAAAGGCCGGCTAGTCCGTCCCTGCCTTCGACAGTCCATGCGAAGTCAAATCTCGATCATGCGCAATTTGAGCAGCATGCCCGAGCATGGGGCGTCTACATCCACCCCTGTCGAGTTGAAGCTAAGCCGATTCCCGGTTGCTGCTCGCTTCAATTTCACGCAACATTTCGTTGGATTTCTCCAGTGCTTCTGCCGTCTCGGCCAACTGCTGCCCTATTTCGTCAGTCCGCTCCACCGCGGCCAAAACATCCGGGTTTGTTTGCGCCGAAGGCACCTGTGTACTGAGGACCGCATGCACTACTTCGAGCTCGTTCGAAGCCGACTTGATCTGCTCAACAGCTTCGACGTTCTGGCTCAAAACCTCGGGGATGGCGGTATTGCTGTGTGTACTCATGGTGCGGCTTCTTTTGGACTGCGAAAGATTACAGTATTTAACGCCACTGAGGACGATCGGCGCCGCTATATGAAAGCGGGAACGTCAACGCTCAATGCCAAGTATGGAAACATCCTCAATAGACAGTCGCAGGATGCTCGCATTCCGTTGAGGGCGATTTTTCATCGAAGACAGTCAACCATTCATGGCACCTTGTTGAGTCTCCGGAAGACATCGCCAGTGCAGAGGTTGTTGCGTGCGCCACAAAGTCAACTCAAGCAACTCGTCCCCCGTTGACCTCTTCCTCCCAGCTCACTCGAGTCTCGACGTACTTTCGGAGGTTAGAGGCAGAAAGCCGGGCCAATATGCTTTCGTTCTGGGCACCCATGCCACCGAGGAAATGCGTGGCGCTTCCTGACGTTGAGCGCCGACGGCATTTTCGACAAGTCGACTGACGTCGATATATTCATTGATCGATGCGTAGCGATTAACCGAGCCTGATCGGGCTTGGGGTGCTACTCGCAGGCTCAGCCGCAGCTTTCCACCTTCGATTCGCAAAATATCAGGAGGAGAAGCGGTAGCGGCACGCCGCATGCACGTTGCGGAAATGAATGCAAAGCACATTCCTAAACCATAGCAAGAAAGCCATGGTGCCCGGGGCCGGAATCGAACCGGCACGCCTTGCGGCGGGGGATTTTGAGTCCCGTGAAGAAATGAGGATTGGCGCGGGTTTCCAGGCAATCTGTTCCGCAAATCTGGGTGTACCGGCTCCCTCTGTGAGAGACGCGATGCGGAACGTGTTCAGCCTACCGGTTTGAGCTTCCGGACGCCGCCGTAATGGCGTTCCGTGATGCGCTTGTCCGAGTGCTGCAGCAGCTCAGATGCCGCGTCCAGGTTCTCCGATTTCTGAGCAGCGCGCTTGCGCATGTCCCGCAGGTAGAGCGCCCTGATGGAGCGCACCAAGTCGTCGTCGTTCGCCAAGCCGGCCACCACCACCGCCCGGTCTCGAGCCAGATCCCAGCGATATCGTAGCTTCGTGAAGTTGAGCGGCTTGCCGTCTGGAGTGGACAGGAGCATCAGGTGATCAGCGGCAGTGGCCCGCCTGCGCTGCAGCAGGCCGGGGAGGGTGGCCGAAAGGCTCATGTCCCATTCCGCCTCCTTGCCCGTCTTGCTGGCCTCCAGGTGAAGCACGTCGCCGCGAGGCATAAGCACGGTGATGCAGTCGGTCAGGCGCATGCCCGTCGCCGCCCCCAGCTCCATGCAGTCCTTCAGGACCTGGTCTCCCTGAGCATAGATGGCTGCATACAGATGGTCGGGCACCTTCATCTTGCGCGGCTTTTCCTTGTTCTTCCACTTCGACCGCTCCATGCCATGCGCTGGCCAGGGCAGGGATGTGTAGCCTTCGACGCGGGCCCAGTTCCAGATGATCGATAGCAAGGCCATTTCACGGTTGCCCTGCGTCTTGGCTGTGCGCTTGCGGAGGTAGGCACTCAGGATCGGCAGGGTCACCTGGTCCCAGGTGGACGGTCCGAACACAGGGCGGATGCGCCGTAGGTGCTTCGTGTAGCCGGCCTTCGTGACCTTGCTTTCATAGCCCGGAAGTACCTCGATCTCCCAAGCGGCGAACGCCTCTTCCATGTGGCCGGCGATGGAGGGGCCGGTCTCGTGGAACAGTTCTGCCCATTTCCGCAGCGCCAGGTCGTAGTCCGTGCCCAGAGAGACGTCTGGAAGTCCCTCCGGACGCATGTCGTAGAAGTAGTAGGTCACCACTTTTCCGCTGGCGCGCTTGCGGGTGTGGGATCGCAGACGAGGGTGCGCGTTGGTCATACGACCGCCGCTAGGTTCACACCGCGCGCTGGCGTCACTACCCGGCCAGCGAGCCACTCGCGAGTGTGGAACCGGCTCACGAGGAGGCGGGTGCCCCGGCGTCGGTAGGGGATGCCGTCTTGCGTCAGGATGCGCTCCTGTTCGTCGATTTTTGCCGTGCCGGTCAGGTCGCGTAGCTCGGAAGGCTGCAGCAGTTCGGTGGCCAGCGGTTCAGGCTTCAAGGACATTCTCGCTCTCCTCTCCCTCGACTGGCGGTCCGTTCTTCTGCCTGCACCTTCCTGATGGTGTTGATCTTTGCCAACGCCGCGCGCGCTGCGACCAGATCTGCGCACTCAGTGGCCAAATCGGCCAACGTGAACCCCTCCTTTTGGCGGAGGAGGAACACTTCACGCTGCGCCTGCACAGCGTGCCAAAGCGCTTTTGTGTCGGCGCGTGTCAGCTGCGGAGTCGTGGACTTGCTCTCGGCCGCGCGCCGCAGGGCGTGCACCTCGGCTCGAGATGTGGCGTACAAAATGTACGGAATGGTGCCCACTCCGCCGCGTCCGGCCACCATCAACTGGCTGGGCGCCACACCCTGGGCGTGAGCGAGCAGCGCCTGCAGGGCCATGTCATAGGCTCGCTGAGTCGCGCCATCTACCTTCCCCCGGCATGTGGCGAGCTTGCGCGTCTCGTGCAGCAACTCGTGAACCAACCATTCATGCTCGGCGATCCATACGTCTCTGTCGGCTTCATCAGTCATGGCCGGGTCCTTGTGCTGCTGCGCTGGCTTTCATCAGCTTTGCCGTTGGGTGACGCTTCTGAATGTGCAGCGAGCTGATCTGCGCCGGTACGTTGGCCGGTGGCATATTGTGGGAACGGCAAAAAGTCATGGAGCCATCTCCTCGCGCTCTGCTTGGTACAGGGCCTCGGCCATCTCCAGCAGTCGCACCGGATCAGGCGGCGAGCCGGCCTCTCCGACCCTGCCCGCGATCTCCGCGCAGAACTGGATTGCCAGTGCCTCCTGCTTGGGCGACATGACGTCGAATCGAGGCTGCCAGCTTTCGAGCGCCTCCAGTTCCGCCAGCTCATTCGTCAGCACCTGCACCTTGGCGCGCGCTTCCGCCAACCTCTGAAAGGGGATGGGGTGTTTCCCATCACGCGAGAGGACCTTCGGCACTGCAGGTCCAGCAATCTTGAGGGTATGTGCATGCAAGTCAGCGTGCGTCTGGCCGAGCTGTTCGAGAAGTCGCTTGTCGTGTCTGCTGCTGGAACTGGCCACCACACTGACAGCGTGGTGAAGTAACTGGTGCAAAAGCGCCGTGTGTTGTTCAAACCAAGCCGAGACGTCGATGACTTCCGGCACTTCGGCCAGCAGTGCGGCGGCGCTGCGGGCCTGCTGCTTGGCCGCCTCGTCGACCTTCATTGCGGTCACAAGGCTTGGGGATGTAGCTTGTGCGCTTTGTGGGTGTTGGAGCATCAGACCACCTTCACCGTTGTCAGCGCAGCCTGAGCCGTACGCACACAGTTCAACGCCACGTCGAAATACATGCACACCCGGCCTTCGCTCCACTTGCCGAAAGTGAAGCCATGGGCGAACTCCAGGTGCTCCAGCAGGTCGACCAGCTGGCTAGCTTCGAAGGTGCGCGAGCGCAGATCGTCGGGCAGCTGCTGAGTGAGCCTCATGATTTCCAGGTGTAGTCCCGACAGCAGCCACTGCGCGTGCTTCAGCGTGCCGTGCAAGCCTGGGCACTTGTCCGACTCATCAATCCCGGCGTCGCCACCGAACACGTGCACGAGGGTATGCAGAACCGCTGCCGCGCGGGCGAAGCGACAGGACAAGCTGTCGTGCACATCGCTGGGCAGGACTGATGCGCCGTCAGCAGAAGGTGTCTCGACCGGTGGAGCAGCGCGTCGTCTCGCGACTGCTGCGGGGTAGGTTTCCCAGCCGTCCAGCACTCCGGGGTCATTCGTGAGCGCCACCAGTGGCATGCGCGCCTGTTCAATGAAGGAAAGGCGTTCAGGGGATGGAGCATCGCCGGGCACCTGTAAGGCCGCCTTGATCAGCGAAGCAATGGTGTAGGTTTCGTTGACCGTGGTGGCCTCGCCGGAGTCGTAGAACTCCTCTGGGCGACGGCTCATCGCATCAGCGAGATAGTGGGCCGCCCGTAGCAGTCGCTCACTCTCTCCGGAATAGCAAATGGACTCGTCGGTGCCTGCGGCGCAGAGCAGAGCCTCGACCAAGTCTTTCCGCCATTGCACGGCCTGGTCGGGCGTCTTCGACGCTGGCGTGCCGACTACGCGTACTTTGCGCTCCGGCTCGGCGCTCCGGGTCGGTGCTGCGATGGCGCTCATGCTGCACCCCCGGCCATCTGTTTGATCAGCGCGCTCTGCCGCTGCAGGACATCCGCCAAGCCTTCATCAACTCGGCAAGTAGGCCAGTCCGGGTAGTTGTACGCGATGTTCTTCTCGTATAGCTCTGCGCGAAATGACGGGTAGCTCTCCGCTGCCAGGTGGATCTGGTCCAGCGTCGAGTTCGCCTTGATGCACCATTCCACCAACAGGCCTGCGCGCTCGGCTTCTGAAGCCAGCGACTCCATTTGGATCGCAGCGGGCGCCCGGCGGAATGGCGCTTGCGGCCACTCGCGCCGAGCGAAGCTGCCGCACGCGGCCTGCAGCAACTCCGTCCGCGCCACGTCGTCGTATTCTTCCAATGCGGCGCACACTGCAGACACCGCATTGCAAACCGCCTTCAGCATCGTCAGTGAGTGGCCGGCGCTGTGGGTCCAGCCGTGGATCACTGCCAACTCGGCAGCCGCAGTAAGACTGTCGCGTGTCCAGAGAGTCTCGGCGAGGAGGCTGGTGGTGTCTTCCCAAACCGGCTCCGCGTCGCCGATCAACAGCACTTGCCGCAGACCTTCCTTTGCGTGTGTGACCAGTTCGCCTGCGATGTCGGAGGGCAAGGGGCCGCTCGTTGGATCGACGAGTTCGAAGAGCGCGTCGAACACCGGGTCCAGCACGGCCCGAACCGGTGCGCGCCAGTCCGCTGGAGCTGAAGTGCGGGCCGCCGCTGGGCTGAGCGCAGGTTCAGTCTTTCGATTGCGCGTTGTGGGCTTGGTCGCTGCCGGACTTGCGTCCGTCACGGGGCGCGCGATAATCGCGTTCATGATTCGTTCCTGGTAAGGGTTGGATCTAGAAGCCGGTTTGCGGGTCCAAGCGCATACCGGCTTCGCCGTTTCTGGGTGGCTGCTTGCGCAGCGGCATGGTCGTCACTCCACTGCTTTCGGCCAGCGCTTGAGCCGCTTCAACGCGCGGCTGATAGGCAGCACGCGGTACACGGCCAAGACGCCGCCGATGTTGCGCAGGACGACGTAGTCGTGCCCGCCGGCATTGGCCTGGCCGCTGAGGTCGGCCGCGGGCTGCTGGGCGCCGAGCTTGCCGGTGTGCAACTTGATCGCGCGCTGTGTCAATTCGTCGAGGTTCATATGGGCCTCACTGCACGGGATGGACGTTCCCTGCCTCGACCTTGTCGCCGAACCGTTCGCGGATTTCGTTCTCGACGTTGGCGACTGGCATGCCCAGCTTCTCCGCGATCTGCTCCGCTGAGAACACCGGTTCGCCCGCATCGTTCACGAACTTGGTTTTGGGAACCAGGTCCAGTTCCTTGGCCTTGGCCAAGAACTTCGCATACACCTCAGGCGGCGCGTGCTTCAGCATCTCTTCAAAGAGCGGAATGGACTCAGGCGCTTCGCGGTAGCACGGGCCGTGCTTGGCACGGAATTCCTGCAGCGCGCGGCCGGCAGCGAGGAATTTCATGTGGCGCAGCTGCTCAACGTACTCTGGCTTCGTCGCCTGCAGTTCGTGAGCCGACAGGCCCTGAGCGAAAGCTGCATCGCCGTTCCCGATGCAAGTCACGAAGCAGTCGTCGCACCAATCGGAGAACTCGGCAGGGTCGGTGCCCAGGTCAGCGCAGATCGCCTGGATCTGCTCAGTCGTGCGAGGCCCGTGGTGAGTCTTCGCTTGGCAGATTTCACACAGACCTTTCATGGCCAAGGCGACGCCGGGAGTCATGCAGCCTCCGAGGCAAGTTCGTCCATGCGTTGCTTGATCGCATCGGCGTGATTGCCAGCGACGTGCTTGTGGAACTCCAGCCAGCTATGCACGGCCGTCAGCTCCAGTCGCGTTAGGTCAGCTAGTCCCAAATGCTCCACCCGACCGTTGCGGATGACCGCGTAGGCGTCCTGCTCCACAAGATCGTCCCGCGTTGTGTGGGGTGCGCCGGGGATGATCGGTTCGAGCAGGTCGTCCAGCGCTGTGACTGTCTTGCTGAGCTCGGTCAGGGCCTCCTCTGCGCCTTCGCATTCGGGAGTCGGGATGTTGGCGCTCTCCCACTCGGCGGCTACGCGCATCGCAGCTTGGACGATGGGCAGGATGACCGGTAGGGGGGCGGTGGTCAGGTCGAGGGCCATCAGTGGGCCGGTGCCGCTGATGGAAGTTATGACGGTGGGTTGGCTGGTGGGCATGTTTGCTTCAGGTGGTTGAGGAAACGGTTCAGAGACGTTGGCGCGCCGCGCCCTCGACTTCGGCGCGGATCTCGATGGAGGGGCGCCGGCGGGCGATCTGGTGGTCGCGCCAGAGCAGCGCGACGGCCCAGGACAGCGATGCAGGAACGCTGGCGCCAGCGCGGCGGCGCATGGCTGTAAGGCGGAGGAGGGCGGAGAGCGACTTCATGCCGCAGCTCCAGCGGTGGCCGACTGCTGCTGAGCGACGACAACACCATTCATTGCACGCCGCACGCGCAGAGCATGTTCGCGGCCCAGGCCATGGGCCAGCGCCATCAGGCCGGCTTCGAGGGATTCGGGTGTGGGCTGGCCGGCGCGCAGCAGGGCAGCAGCTTGGCTTTCGAAATCAGGCGGGATGGGAGCGGTTGAGTGGACTCGGCCGCTTTCGGCTTGAGCGTCGCACCAGTCTGCCAACGCACGGGTGTGCTGCGCCCATTCTTCCGCTGTCGTGGCGGCAGTGCGAAGGCCGCACGCAGCGGCGGGCCAGCGGCTCGATTCAATGGCGTTCAGCGCAAGCGCGCAACGTCGGCTTTGAGATTCAGGTGCCGCCTGCAATAGGGCGGCGAGGTCGGTGGTCGGCATCATCACTCCATCTGAGCGCCACGACATGCGGCGCACTCAGCTGAAGTTTAGAACCTCTGAATATCAACAGTCAAGCAATACTGAACAAAGTTAAGATTGACTTGTCCTGGAGTTCTGGGAGTTAGGTCGCCACTGTCTTGCAGAAACGATGGCGACTACGACATCCATCCTCCGCACATCGTCGCGAGCGATTGACACTCTGTCGCCTGTCTCCACCACCTCGAAGGTGAGCGTCCCGTCCATCTTGTCCGTCAAGAACTCGGCGAATGTGAGTTTGTCCTCGCCAACCAGTTCCAAGATGCAGTAGTCACTGAATCCTGGTTTTGCGTTTCGTTCAAGCACTAAGAACTGCCCGTCTTTGAGTGCCGGCGACATCTTGTCTCCTCGCACGCGTACTGCATAACCATCGTGTACGCCTGAGCCGAGAATTGTTCCGGCTCCAAGCATCTCGTCTATCTCGCAATGGCCGCGAAAGAAATCCACCGCTCCGATAACCTGCAAATCCACAATATTGCCACCCCTGCCGCCAAGCGAATAGTCCGTTGTGAGTGCATTCGGATCAGGCGGCAATCTCTCAGGCATAGGAAACCCGGTGTGCTTCGAAATCTGGACTATCTGCTCATAGCTCGGCTTGTGAGCTCCGCTTTCCCACATGGCCACATTTCCTTTTGACCGGCCCACGGCATCGCCCAACTGTTGTTGGGTCCACTGCCGGTGTCTGCGGGCAGTCTTGATCCACTCATTAAGTTCCATGTAGGCAATCGTATAGTTTTGCTGATCTCCATTGGTCAGAAATACTTTACCTTGGGATTCAGAAATCCTATACTGCCTCGAGTCTGCAAAGGTTTTGAGCATGGAACATCCGATCGAAAGGGCCGCAAAATTGTTGGGGAACCAGACCCATCTTGCCGCGGCATTGAAGGTGAGCAAGGGCGCGGTGAGCCAATGGAAGGAGCCTAGTGGTCGAGTCCCTGCTGAGCATTGCCCTGCCATTGAGAGACTCACTGGTGGAGCAGTCCGTTGTGAGCAACTCCGCCCCGACATCGAGTGGAGCGTCCTGCGTCGAGAGATGGCGCCTACTGCCGAGGTGATCCATGGCTGAGCAGCCCCGACCTTCCTTGGTTGGTGACGCACATGCGCCGGCTCCAGGTCGGGGCAACACCATCTCGGTGGTTGACACCCTGGAGTTTGCAAAGCGCGAGTTCGTCTTCATCGGCGGCTGCGTGGTCACCGACAGGCCAGACCTGCCGCTATCGCCTGACACCAGCTGGACGTCCGACTTCTCGCTCGTGGTAGCAGCTATCGACGATGTCATCGACCAACTGGTGGGCGTGGGTCGCCGTACTGGTCTCGAATGTGCTGGTTGTAGTACGAACCAGCCGACGCGGCCGATTTCAGCCCGGACCAAATATGTGCCGGCACACCTGGATAGTCGTACGGCTGCAGAGGAGCGCTCGTGAACCACAAGCGCAAAAGCCGTCTGTCGGGATCGTATGTAGCCTTGACCAGGGTTCCCGAACCTGGGAACGAGCGTGACTCGACCATTTTTGTCTGCCCCTCTCGGTGATGGTTGTGTGAGAACTCCATCGTACGACCGGGAGAGGGCGGGCACCCTTCGTCATCACCGTCCCTCCCGACCTGCGGCCGCGAACCCCCAGCGCGGCGCATTCCCTTCCGACCGTGCCTGCGCGGCCCGGTACTCCAGGCGGAGCTCACCAGAAATCCACCGCATCTCCAGCTTCGCTGTGCTTACGACCTGCGTGGATAGCCCTGTCGCAGGGTCCACATTCAGCGAGAAGGCGGTCCGGGTGGAAGAGTGGAAGGGGCTAGCTTTTGATGTCGAACGGTGCATCTCTTCAGTCCTTTCGTGCCGTGATTCGGCGATGACTGAAGTCTCTTTTTTTTGGTCTGAAGAGGCACCCCTTTTGACCCCTAACGTTTATGGAGCCTTCGATGAAGCTCTTCTATGACGACGAGTTCGACGCCATCGCTACAGCCATTGGCAACAGTGGCAAGGCGTTCAAGGATGTCGCTTCCCACATGTTTCCTGACATGAAGGTAGAGAGTGCCTACGCCCGCCTAAAGGCCTGCTGCAATCCCACTGGCGACCAACGGCTCACGTTCGGTCAGGTGCTGCGCCTCATGGCGTTCTGTGAATGCTATGACCCGCTGTATCACGCATGCGACGACACGCTCCACGCCCGGCCTGACCGCAAGGCGCCTGAGGACGAAGCCGTAAAACTGGTCGAGGTGATGAACTCCGCGGCCCAGACCATGGAGCGTGCTATGCGTGCTATGGAACAGCTCAAAGCCCGCGGTGGCATCCGGGCCGTGGTATGACAGAAGTCCTGCAAGAAGCTCAAAGAGTAGCGATAAGGCATTGCGGCATGCCCGGGAGCCTCCATGGCTAACCAGTGGCTCCGCTTGTGGCACGACATGCCAAATGATCCGAAGTGGCGCACGATTGCCCGCCACTCAAAGCAGCCCATCAGCCTGGTTCAGGCGACGTTCATTCATCTGCTTGTCGATGCGTCACGCAATGTCACGCGCGGTCACGCTGATGTCACGGCCGAAGATTTAGCAAGCGCGCTCGACTGCGAAGAAGAGCAGATTCAAGCCATTCTCGATGCGATGCAAGGCCGTGTTCTGCATGACATGGAAATATCCGGTTGGGAAAAGCGGCAACCACGAAGAGAGGACAGCAGTGACGTGGAATCTTCCGCAAAGTCAGCAGCAGAGCGGAAAAGAGCGCAACGCGAGCGTGAAAAAACTGGTGCAGGGGAGGGCTTGTCACGCGATGTCACGGCAACGTCACGCGATGTCACGCTAGATAAAGATAAAGATAAAGATAAAGAAGAGGAGAGAGGTACCTCCTCTTCACTTCGTTCAGAGGAGGGTAGCGCCGCTTCCGCGACGACTCCCACCCCTGCCAAACCGAATCGAGAAAAACGGGCTCAGCGCACGCTCGCCGTCTTCCTGGCCGACTGCAAGGCTCAGTCCGTCAAGCCCGTTCCCGACGACCACGCCATCCGCCGCTGGGCGGCCGACGCCGGCATCACCGACGAGATGCTGCAGGTGGCCTGGCTTGCGTTCCGTGAGCGCTACGTCGACGACGCGAACAACCGCGGCAAGCGGTACAAGGACTGGGCTGCGACCTTCGCCAACAGCGTGAAAGACAACTGGTTCGGGCTGTGGTTCACGTCCGAAGCGGAGGGCGTGCAGTGGGCCACCAAGGGCCTGACCCGCAAGCAAGCGCTGGACGCGAACCGCGCTGCGAGGGAGAAGCCACGCGAGCAGGAAGCCGGCCATGTCGTCGTGTGAGCGATCTGCCAACTGGAGGATGAATGGCACCCGGGTGTTGTCCTGCAACCGGCCCAGTGCGCGCAGCGTCAACCGCGCGCCGAATTGATTCAGCATTTCGAGGAGACCTACCCATGACCACATCATTCGCAGCACTTTTCCCTCAGCCTGTGCAGAGCATCCCGCTGAAAAAGGACAAGCTGGCCAAGTCGACATCCCAGGTGATCTGGGACACGATCCTCGACCTGCATCGCCAGGAGCAGGTCGCCACCCGCGAGCTGCTGGTGGAGCTGACCGGTTACAAGATGACCATCGTCGACGACCACGTTAGTCGGATGATCGAAGGCGGGAGTTTGCGCAGAGTGCGTGCCGGCGTTTATGTCCCAGTGCCGAGGTATGACCCACCGCGGCCTGTCTCAGCCTCGATGACCACAGACGGGTTTTTCATCCTGGAGGTCGGCGAGCAAGTGCTTGTCCTGCAGCCGAAGGAAGCGCGAATGGTCGGTGCTTTGATGGCGGGCCAGTTCGCCCAGTTCAGCAACATTCAGAGCGGCCACGATCTGAACCTCATCGTGAATGAGGTGCAGCAGGAACTGCGGAAGCTGAAGCGTGATCTTGGGGAGGGATAGCGCGCCGACTATAGTATTGCCAGAGGGGGTGAAATGCTTACGGTCTATCTCGACAGTCAAGACTATTCGGTGCTTTCGGATGCCGTCCTGAAGCCGGAACTGGTCCAAATCAGACGCAACCTGCTTGCACACGCTCAGTCTGGCGAGGTTCGTTTCGTATTCTCTGGGTTGGTCGTTTGTGAAGCTGTACCGACAGGCTCGCACGCGGTTGACTACGCCATTGCGCGCGGAGATTTGCTGACTGAGTTGTGCCGCCGTAGTGCTCTGCTTTACCCAGCCGATCTCTTTGAAAAAGAGGTGCGCGCCCTGGCAGGAAGAAGTGCGCTACCAAGAACAGCGGTCGTTGGGGTGAAGGATTGGTTCCCAAGCATTGAATTTGACGACCCGCTTCCGCTTTCAGAAATGATGAGGCAAAGCTTTGAAGCAGACCACGATGTGAAAGCGCTGCCAAGGCAGCAGCGTCGAGCGGCAGAGCGGAAAATGTTCAAGAACGGGGCGTTGAGACCGGCGTTGCATGAGGCCATCCGTGCGACGGCGACCGAAACATATGTAGACGGCATCCTAGCCAAGTGGCCAATGGACCGGAAGAATGCAGAGGTATTCAAGCGGTATGCGTTGGGCGAAGCCACACGGCACGAAGCGTCCGAAGCGATGGGGGAATCGCTGAGAGATCCAAGTTGGCTTATGCGATGGTTCACTGAAAATCCGGAACTCGCTTTGCCTCTTGCAGACATCGTCCGCAAACCTGGTCGCGAATTGGGATCGCAGTTGCGAGGGCTGATTGCCCTAGCCGAAGAATTGAAAGCCATGCCTGCGGGAGACACCTCCAAACCTAATCTATGGGAGGAGCTTCCAATCAGTACGAAGAGAGACTGGCAGACCCGAGTCGACACTCAGGTGGTCGGTATCGTGCGGAGTGTCGCCGCAAAATGCGGCATACAACTGTCGGAACCGATAACCACTTTGGAAGTGGGTCAGTTCTGTCCAGGAATCGATGCGACGATGCGCTCGATGATGTCTTCGGTTTGGGATAACGTCGGTGGTCGCCGGCGGACGTTACCAACCGACAGCCAAGTGCCAGATGCAATGCATGCGATGTACGCGCCATACGTTGACATCTTCCGAGCAGATGCCTACATGGCACCGCATATCCAGGCGCAAGTGAAGCGCCATGGCACATCGGTGGTGCAAAGGCTAGTTCAGTTGCCGGCAGAGATCGAGCGAAGGCTAGCGGCAGCATAGGCAGGCTCCCCCCTTATAGGGTTTCCAGTTTCCATGCGTTGCCGGAATCATCCGGTGTGTGGAAACCAAACAGCACAAGCCTGCCGGCCTCCCCCCCGCCTCGACCTCACCCGTGGATTGGGAGGCAGTGGCCATTGCCTACTGCACCACCCGCCAGTCCGCACGGGAAATCGGTGCCGCTCACGGCATCTCGCACACGGCGGTTCAGAAGCATGCCAAGGCAAAGGGATGGACCAGGCCTGAGAAAAGGCCCGGGCTGGTCCCGGTTCCGCCCAAGGTAAAGGCCCCATTAGCTGAAGAGCTAGCTGCTGAGACGCTCTCCGGCACTGAGCTGAGCATGCGCCGGGAACGCTTCGTCGTCGAGTACTTGATCGATCTGAACGGCACCAAGGCGTATATGCGTACGGTGCCAGGCACACCCGAGAAGAGCGCCAGCACTCTGGCGTCGCGCCTGTTGGGAAAGGTTGAAGTGCAGGAGGCCATTGCTGCCGAACGCGCCAAGACCTCAGCCCGGCTCGGACTATCAAGAGATCGGGCCCTCGCCGAATACGCGAAGCTGGCGTTTTTCGACATTCGGCACGCGTATCACGAAAGCGGGGCGCTGAAGCTGCCGCATGAAATGGACGGGGAAACAGCGGCCGCTATCGCAGCGTACGAGACCGTTGAGCTTGATGGCGGTGGAAAGGACAGCTCCCCACTGATGGTGCGCAAGGTCAAGTGGAGCGACAAGCGCGCCGCCCTGGACAGCATCATGAAGGCCCAGGGGTGGAATCGATCCGATGTTGGCACCGCTGAGAACCCGCTGGTGATTCGTGACATGACGGACGCCGAACGCGCGGTGCGCATGTCGACATTGCTGCAGGCAAATCCAGGGCTGCTCTCAACGCTGGGCCAGTTGCTTCGCACGCGGGGTGCTGAATGACGCTGGCAGTGCCCACCACCGCAGAGCTGCTTCAGGCGGTCCAGGGCCTGGATGCAGAGGCTCGTGCTGCCCTCGACGCGTTCTTGATGATGGCCGACCCCTCGGTTTGGGTGCCACAGGCTGGGCCGCAATCCATGGCGTACCACTCACCCGCCGACGTCGTGTTTTATGGCGGTTCAGCCGGAGGCGGGAAGGGATTGGCGCTGGACACCCCTTTGCCCACGCCAACTGGCTGGACAACTATGGGCGAGTTGCAGGTAGGTGACTGCGTGCTCGCTCCGGACGGGGCTCCGTGCCGCGTGGTCGGCGTCAGTCCGGTTCAGCAGCGCGAGTGTTTCAGACTACGGTTCGACGATGGCGCGGAGCTCGTGGCTGATGACGTGCACCGGTGGGTCACTTTCAGCGCTGCCGAGCTTTCGTCGCTGACACGCATGGCGCCGGATTGGCGCGCGAAGCGCAGAGCCTCGCGACCCTCTCGGATCGGTGGAAACAAGTCGCCCGCGTTCACGGCGGCCCTCATCGAGAGAAACAAGGCGCGGGCTGCCGCTCACGTGCCGGACGTCCCTCGTGGAACCATGCGCGACACGGCAACGCTGGCTGCCACGCTCCGCTCGGCTTCAGGCCGAGCGAATCATGCGATCGCCATCAACGAGCCGATCCAACTGCCCGAATCGGACTTGCCCATTCCTCCGTATACCTTGGGTGCTTGGCTAGGGCATGGCGCATCGGCCAGTGCCCAGATCACGGCGCGAGATCTGGAGGTCATTGACCGGATCCGCGCCGATGGCTTCGAGGTCCGAAGCTACTCGTGGGCGGACAACCAGCACAACATCATTGGCCTGATGCCGGCACTTCGGGCTGCCGGGCAGCTGAAGAACAAGCATGTGCCCGCCAGCTACCTGCGGGCCAGCGCCGGGCAACGCCTGGAATTCCTCCGAGGCCTGATGGACACCGATGGGTATGTCGCTCCGGATGGTGGAGCCGAGTTCAACAGCACGCACGAAGGCATCGCCTGCGGCGTTCTGGAGCTGGCCAGGTCTCTCGGAATCAAAGCCACTATGCACAAAGGGCAGGCCAAGTTGAATGGCATATGTATGGGCGAAAAGTGGCGCGTGCTCTTCACCACCACCGTTCCAGTTTTCACGCTGCCCCGGCAACTGGGCCGCATGAAAAAGCAAACGCGCCGCACAACTTCCTTTCGATACCTAGTGGACTGCAGCGCCATTGAGAGTGTGCCCACACGCTGCATCAGCGTGGATAGCCCCAGCCGACAGTTCCTGGCAGGCGACGCGATGGTGGCCACGCACAACACGGACCTGCTGCTGGGCCTTGCCCTCACCTCGCAGGAGCAGAGCATCATTTTCCGGCGCGAGGCCGTCCAGCTGATCGGCTTGGAAGAGCGGATGACGCAAATCCTCGGCTCGCGCGACGGCTACAACGGGCAGGACCATCTCTGGCGGCTACCAGGTAAGAAGATCCTGGAGTTTGGGAGCGTCCAGAAGGCTGGCGACTGGAAGAAGTATCAGGGCCGCCCCCATGACCTCAAGGGCTTCGACGAGATCACCCACTTCACCGAGTCGCAGTTCAGAACCCTGATTGCTTGGAAGCGCACTGGCAATGCAGGGGTGCGCCAGCGTGTGGTGTGCGCAGGCAATCCGCCGACTGAGCCTTCTGGCGAGTGGGTTAAACGGTACTGGGCCGCATGGCTCGATCCTCAGCACCCAAACCCTGCCAAGCCAGGTGAGTTGCGCTGGTACATCTCGAACGACAGAGGTGAAGACCTGGAAGTGCCTAACAACTCGCCAGTGATGGTCAACGGTGAGATGGTCGTGCCGACCAGCCGTACCTTCATCCCGTCTAGAGTGGATGACAACCTGTTCCTGACCACTACGGGCTACAAGGCCACGCTGCAGGCGCTGCCAGAACCGTTGCGCTCGCAGATGCTCCGAGGAGACTTCAACGCCGGTACTTCAGATCCAGTGTGGCAGCTCATCCCCACAGAATGGGTGAAGGCCGCTCAGGCCAGATGGAGGGAGCGTGATACCAAGGGCCTCATGACCGCCATGGGCTTCGATCCTTCGCGCGGTGGGCAGGACAAGTCGTCAGCTGCACGCCGGCATAGGCAGTGGTTCGACAAGATCATCACCGCACCGGGCGTGGTGACGAAGGATGGCCCATCAGCTGCAGGATTCGTCGCGCCGCTGATCCGAGATGGCGCGGTGGTGTGCATCGATTCAATCGGTATCGGCTCCAGCGCCCTGGACTTCATCACGGGCTTGGGCCTGCATGTGCACGCGGTGGTGGGTTCCGAGGGCAGCGCCCTAATGGACAAGTCCGGCCAACTGCGCTTTCGTAACAAGCGGGCCGAGTACTACTGGCTGCTACGCGAGGCGCTGGACCCTACCAATCCAGATCCCATCGCGCTTCCGCCTGATCAGGAATTGCTGGGTGACCTGACGGCCCCCCGATACAAGGTGGTGACCATGGGGCGCAGCGCAGCGATCCTGGTCAGCAGCAAGGACGACATTCGCCTTGTGCTGGGCCGCAGCCCGGACAAGGGCGATGCGGTGGCCATGACCTTCGCGGCCGACATTCCCAAACCCGAACCCAAGCCGAAAGCCAAGAGCTGGCGAGATCGCCTCGCAGCCTCTGGTTCCGACCACTGGGACCAAGCGACTGCATGACTATGAACGACACATCACCGACCAGCCTCGCGGACGGCGCGGCGCGCGAGAACTGGGCACGCTACCTGTACGGCAAGGATCGTGGCCACATCGACTACCTGCCGCATGCAGCGCGCTGCGAGGACATGTACCTGGGCGGAGGGCGGCAGATCACTCCAGAGCAGCGCGCTGCGTTGATCGCTGCACGCCGGCCGGGGTATGAGTTCAACCAGATCATGCCCAGCGTGAACAGTGCGATCGGCTACCAGATCCACAACCGCATGGACATCGCGTTCAAGCCGCGGGGCGGAGACTCGGACCTGTTCAAGGCCACCATCCTGTCCAAGGTGGCGATGCAGGTGGCGGACCTGTGCGCCCTGCACTGGCACGAGACGCAAGTCTTCAGCGATGGCCTGATCCAGCAGCGCGGGTACTTCGATGTGCGGATGTCCTTCGACGAGAACATCAAGGGCGAGATCGTGGTGGGCACGCTGGACCCGCTCGATGTGATCCCGGACCCTGACGCCAAGAGCTACGACCCCGACAAGTGGGGCGACGTGATCATCACCCGTTGGCTCACGCTGGATGAGATCGAGCAGATCTACGGCAAGACGGCCAGGAAGCGCGCTGAGTCCAGCAACGACGCAGGCGAAGACTTCGGGGATCTCGAAGACGGGGCGGATCGGAACAAATTTGCGACCCGCAAGGATTGGGGCTACACCGATGCGTGTGCCATCAAGGAAGACGGGCTCGACCGGTACCGCGTCATCGACCGCCAGCGGTTTGTCTACGAGTTGACACCTTGCCTGGTGTGGCCGGGTACGGGCGACGTGCAGGTGGAAGCCACCATGGCCGCCGACTCTGTGGCTGACGCGCTTGCCAATGGCGCGGTCAAGGCCAAGCGCATGCGCCGTCGGGTGAAGTGGACTGTCACAACATTCACCGCCACGCTTCACGATCACTACAGCCCCTATGAGCACTTCACCGTGGTGCCGTACTTCGCTTACTTCCGCCGTGGCAAGACGGTCGGGATGATCGACAACGCGATCGGTCCGCAGGAGGTTCTGAACAAAGCCGTTTCTCAGGTGGTGCACATCGTCAATTCCAGCGCCAACAGCGGCTGGGTGGTGGAGGAGAACTCCGTCACCAACATGACGATGAAAGAACTGGAGACCCGAGGGGCGCAGAACGGCCTGGTGATCGAATACAAAAAGGGATCCAAGCCGCCTCAGAAGATCCAGGCGAACCAGGTGCCCACCGGCGTGACGCACCTCATCGACCGTGCGGACAAGGCGCTGAAGGATGTCACCGTGCCCGAGGCCATGCGAGGCGTGCAGGGACCAGAGACCTCAGGCATCGCTATCCAGTCGAAGCAGTTCGCCAGCCAGCAGCAGTTGGCCGTGCCGCTGGACAACCTGGCCTACACCCGTCAGCTCTTGGCCAAGCGCATTCTGAAGCTCATCCAGCGCTACTACGACACGCACCGCATCTTCCGCATTACCGAGACGGACCCGAACACCGGAAAGCCGAAGGAGGAGCTGGTGGAGATCAACAAGTTCGACCCAGCCACGGGCGGCTACATCAACGACGTGACCATCGGCACCTACGACGTGGTGATCACCGAGCAGCCCATGCAAGTCACGTTCCAGAACAGCCAGTTCCAGCAGGCGCTGGAGATGCGCAAGGCCGGGGTGCGGATCAACGACGCAACGATGGTCCGGTACTCCAACCTGTCGGACAAGCAGGAGATCCTGGCGTCCTTGCCGGGCGACCAGCCGCCGGCCGATCCCACGGTCGATGCACGTGTCCAGTTGCTCAACGCACAGACACGCAAGACCGATGCGCAGGCTACCGACGTCAAGGTGAAGACCCAGTACAGCGGCGTGCAAACAGCCCAGGTGGTAGCCCAGATCCCTGCCACTGCAGCGCTGGCTGATGGCCTGCTGAAGTCAGCGGGCTACGTGGACCAAGACGCTGGCCCCATCGTGCCTTCAGTACCAGACGGGCTGCCCACCTTGGACATGCCGCGCAACACCGACCCCATGAATCCAGCCAGCCCCGCCGTGGGCGCGAGCGACGGAATCGAAACCCTGGCCGCAGATGGCCTGCAACCCTGAAGGAGAACGAGACCATGAACATCCGTGAACTGAAACGCCGTCTGCTGCCCTACAGCGGGTACATGAAGCCCGACGAGGATGGATCGTCGGGGACCGGTAACGCTACCCAGGAAGAGGCACTGGACCTTGGCAACGATGATCAGCCGAGCAGCGGCACGAGCGAGACAGCGGCACCAGCACCGGCCTCGGCACCTTCGGCAGCGGCTGCCAGTGATGCCGGTGCGGGGGAGGGCGCCGGCGCAACTCAAAACGTGCCCTACGCGCGCTTCCGGGAAGTGAACGAAAACAGGCGTCTGCTGGAAGAGCAACTGGCGGCCGCGCAGAAGGAGGTTCAGGCGCTCAAGGCAGGGCAGCAGCCAGCGGCTGCGCCAGCAGCGGCCGCAGCTCCGGCCCCAGTCGCCTTCGATGTGGATGCCGCCGAAGAGCAGTACGCCCAGGCGCTGCTGGACGGGGATGCCAAGGGCGCTGGCGCGATTCGGCGTGAGATCAACCAGCACATCGAAAACTCGGTGATGCAGCGGTTTGAACAGACATCGCAGCAGCAGCAGGCGGCCGCCAAATCTCAGGACGTCGTGGCAAGCGCGCTTCAGGCGTACCCGTGGCTGGACCAGGACGAAGGCGCCGTTGCGCTGGAGCTGATTGAGGCCAGTGTGAAAGCCAAGACTGCGACGGGCATGCCTCGGCACCTGGCCCTGGCGGACGCCATTTCCACCATTGCCCCGCGCTTCGCTCCGGACGGCACCCCCAGTAAGGGATTGCCCGATGGGGGTGCTCCTGCCGACACTCGCCTGGAGCGTGCTGACAAGCGTGGCGCAGCGGACTCTCTGCTGCAGCCAGCAGCTGTGCAGGCGGGCATGGGCAACCGTGCCACGGCGTCCAAGATTGACGCGACGAAGACGCTCACCGACGAGCAGATCACTGGGTCGTCGAAAGCGGAGCTGGATAGCGCACTCGGTCTCGCGTAGCACCTCAAGGCTGGCAAGGGCTCACCCACCTTGCCAGCGTCACACCGGGTTGCCGCCTCTGACGGGCGTTAAACAGTCAGGCGCTCTTGGCCGTCACCACAGCCATGTTTTCCGCAGATGGGCGGCGTCATGTCCCGAGAAGTAATCCTACTGATTGGAGATAGACATGGCATTCACTGCATTCGGCGAGTTGACGCCGGTTCAGAAAATCAACTGGTCCCGGGTCGTCTGGAAGGCCGCGCGCGACCAGATGTTCCTCAAGAACTTCATGAGCGACACGGGCAACAGCGTCGTGCACCGCATCACCGAACTCACGGCGACCGAGAAGGGCACCCAGTGCTTGTTCCAGCTGGTTGCCGACCTGGTCGGAGACGGGGTGCGTGGTGACGACGAGCGCGAGGGCAATGAAGAGGCGATGGACGCGCACAGCCAGATCATCCAGCTCGACCAGCTCAGCCACAGCGTGAAGAACAAAGGTCGTCTGGATGACCAGAAGAACGTCATCAACTTCCGCTCCCAGGGCAAGGACAAGCTCTCGTTCTGGCTGGCCCAGCGCACCGACCAGCTGGCATTCCTCACGATGTCGGGCATCAGCTACGCCTTCGAGAATAACGGCGCGCCTCGCATCAATTCGGTGTTCCCCGCGCTGACGTTTGCCGCAGACGTGACCGGGCCTTCGGCCAAGCGTTCGCTGATGTGGGACGGCACCAGCCTGCAGGCATCGGCCACTGGTTCCATCACCTCGGCATACGTGCCGAAGTACAACATGATCGTGGACGCCATCGCCTACGCGAAGGAGCGTCGTATCAAGCCTTTGATGGCGGGCGGCAAGCCGTACTACGTGATGTTCGTGGCCCCGGGCACGCTGGCCGCCCTGAAGAAGGATGAGTCGTATCAGCGCGCTGTTGTGGCTGTGGCCACGAAGGCCGGCATGGACTCGCCCTGGTTCACGGGCGCCACCGTGACCGTGGACGGTGCTGTGATTCACGAGCACACGCTGGTCTACAACACCAAGGGTGCGGCGAACGGTTCGAAGTGGGGCGCTGGCGGCAACGTGAATGGCACGCGCACCCTGCTGTGCGGCTCTCAGGCGCTCGCGTTCGCTGACATCGGCGACGGCAACTGGATCGAGAAGCTGTTCCAGTACGACAGCCAAGTCGGCTTGAACATCGACCGGATGATTGGCTTCAAAAAGCCTGTCTTCCCATCGATCTACGACGGCAGCGACGAAGACTTCGGCCTGCTGACCATCGACCACTACCTGCAGTAAGCAGATCTGCCGGCCGGGGCCTCGCGCTCCGGCCGCGCTCCTCTTTCCCCCTTGTTGTTGAAGGAATCATCATGCCCATCAAGAAACTCACCGGCCGCCAGGAAGTCATCGCGGCCACTGCTGACTTCACCTTTGCCGACGTGACCAGCGGCACCTACGCCGCGGCAGTAGATGTGCCAGCAGGCGCCATCGTCGTCGGCGGCCATCTGGCCATCACGACCATCTTCAACAGCGCGACGACCGACCAGTTCTCCATCGGTGACAAGGTCGGCGCGAACGCTGCTGCAGCTGCCACCTATGCAGCCCAGTCGGCTGACATCACGGCGCCAGGCGCTGTCCCCATCGTGGCCACCGGCAAGAAGTACGCCGCAGCTGCAACCGTCGGCATCGTATGGACTGGCGCTGGCGCCGCTCCTTCTGCAGGCGCTGGCCGTCTGACCGTCCTCTACATCGTGGACGGGCGCGCAGCCTTCAGCCAGGGCTGATCTTCATCTCTCGTGGTCGGGTCATCGTGACCCTTCGCCCGGCGGCCTCACATCCGCCGGGCTCTTTTCAAGGAACCCATCATGAAATTCCGCTCCCCATCTGACCAGCCCATCCACGTCGCACTCACCACCGGGCACACCGCCGTAGTCCCCCCTGAGGGCGTGGTGCTGGACAAGATGTTCCACAAGGAAGCCAGCGCACGCGGTGCCGTCGCTTTCGATGACGTCGGCACCACCGTGCTGACGGCTGAAGACCGCAAGGCCGCCATCGCTGCAGCGCTCACCGGCATGCTCGATGGCAAGGCCGAAGACGACTTCACCGGCGAGGGCAAGCCCAACCTGTTGCGCCTGAGGGCTCGGCTCGGCTTCGCTGTCCCTCGAGAAGAAGCAGACGCTATCTTCACCGAGCTGACGGCCAAGGTGTAAGCCATGAAGGTAGCGGACTTCATCGATGACTTTCGGAGTGCGGTGGGTGACAACGTTCAGCCGCATTTCTGGTCGGATGAGCTGATCGTCCGCTACCTGAACGAGGCAGTGCAGGAGGCATGCGAGCGTGCCAAGCTCATCGAGGATCGCCTGACGCCCGATGTGTGCACCATCGCCATTGAGCCCAACCTCTCCACCTACCCGCTCCACGCGAGCGTCTTCGAGATCAAGCGCGTCACGCTACGAGGCAGGCCGCTTGATGAAACGAGTGTCGAAGAGCTGGACGAGGACTGCTGCGGCTGGGAGAGCATGAAGGGCCTTCCGCGGTGGTTCATCTTCGATCAAGCCAGCGGCTCGCGACCCGCAAGCTTGCGCCTGGTGCGCCTTCCCACCCAGGCCGATACGCTGAACCTGACGGTGTACCGCGGCGCCCTCAAGCCGCTGAGCGCCGATCTCGGCCAGGGACGGCCCGAGATCCCCGAGCGCTTCCACGAGCGGCTCATGGACTGGGTACTGCACCGGGCCTACCTCAAGCAGGACGCCGACACATTCGACCCGGCAAAGGGTGCCGAGGCGCTGGCGTTGTTCGTCCGAGCCTTTGGCGAGCGTCCGGATGCCAATCTGCAGCGCAAGCAGCGCGATCGCCGCCCACCCATCGTTCGCATCAACTGGTGAGCGTCGCGCCAGTAGGGATTGGCACATCTGCTTTGGGCCAGAAGAATTCCCCGAGACTTTTCAAAGGCCACCACCATGCGCAGAACACTTGCCCAAATCGCCGCCGGCACGCCCGCTCATCACTACCGCGACGGCGGCCCCGTGCGCGGACCTGGCACGGGCACGTCGGATGACGTGCTCGACCGCGTGCGCCCAGGCACTTTCATCATGCCGGCCGACAGCACGCAGGCGGTGGGCCACAACGCTTTGGCCAAGGCCGGCGAGCGGGTGCCGGTACGCCTGAGCAACGGCGAGCACAAGCTGGCGCCTGAGCAGGTGTTTGCCATCGGCCTGCAGACCCTGGAGCAACTGAAGGATGCCACCCACAAGCCGGTGGCCGAGCGCCCCTCCAAGGGCCGGCTGGATGCTCGTGAACGGCTGATGCGCTTAGCCGATGGCGGCATGGTCAGCGACGTGACTCGCGTAGGCAACAGCTACAGCGGCGGGAACGTGGGTGGTGACATCACCATCAATGGACGGGCGCCAAGTGGCACGTTCTCCTCGGCGCCTTCGACGATTGCCCCGCCAGCTCCGAATCCCGCAACTGTCATGGCGCCGGCCGCACCGCAACCTGCAAGCCTGAGCGCTGCAGCGACATCCGGATCTCCGGGTGGCACCGGCCAGACCTCTGTCGGCACCGATTGGGCAGCACGCAACGCCCAGCAAGACGCCGATACCGCAGCAAGCTCCATCACGAACCGCGGCTCGGCTGCTGCGCCCGTGGGCCAAGCTGCCAGTACAAAGGGTGGTGCTGCAAATCCACCTTCTATGTCCTTCGATCAACTGGTGCAAGCCGGGATGCTTGGCAAGCCCCGGAAGACGACAATCGACCTGGGCATAGGCTCCTCCAGCTCTGGCCTGGGACTGCAGAACCTTGGATCGATGCGCTCGGGCTATGCCGATGGCGGCGCTGTGCTGGATAACGAGCAGCGGC
Organism: Acidovorax sp. WCS2018Noco2-16; assembly: GCF_031843945.1. NCBI lineage: Bacteria > Pseudomonadati > Pseudomonadota > Betaproteobacteria > Burkholderiales > Comamonadaceae > Acidovorax > Acidovorax sp. WCS2018Noco2-16. The sequence goes on along the minus strand of NZ_JAVTJJ010000001.1, from coordinate 990,695 downwards.
AGCGCCTCATTTCGCAAATCCCTGCTGGCGGCCAGCAATCCCCAGCTGCTGACGGATCCCAGGAACGTTGGTCCAACACAGAAACTGGCCGCAACCTGTCGAACATCGCGGCTGCGCTGCCGGGCTCCTGGGGCGGCGCGATTCCCGCGGTGGCCAAGACGGGCGGCGCGATCAGCGGCGGCATCAATGCAGCGACGCGGCTCATGAACGCCGGCGCCGGCGCAGCGGCGATCAGCGCCTTGCCTGGCTCTGCTGCAGCCCAGACTCCTTCTGCGCCGTCGGCCGGGGCGGGGCGCGGCTTCACGAACCCGGCGTCAGTGAATCCTGCGGCACCGCCTCCTGTGGCGACTTCATCCTTCGAGCCCGCCATGCCCAGCACGAGCCCTGCGCCCACCACCAACACCGTCACGCGCGTGGGTAACAGCTACTCGGGGTCCAACGTGGCCGGCGACATCACCGTGAACGGGCGCACGCCCGGCGGCGGCTTCATGAACACGGGCGACACGTCGGCCGCGCCTTCGCCGGTGGGAATGACACCCGAGGCTGCAGCGCGAGCCGGCTTGCTCACCAGTGCCACGCCGGTGGGCTACAACCCCGCCTACGACACGCGGCTCACCGGACAGGGCGCGCAGGAACGTCTGATGGCTGCCGGGACGGGACTCCCACCGCGCGGGCAGGTCAGCCAGCAGAACATGACGGCGGCCGACAATTTGGCCGCTCGACAGGGCGAGGCCGCACGTGCTCGGCTGATGGCGCTGGCGACGGGCCCTGGCTCCGGGCCTGTACAGCCTGGCAGCTTCACCGGCGGCTCCTCGGGTGTCATCGGGTCCAGCAGCACCTACGGCAACATGCTTGGCCGCTCGCCGGAGCAGCGCTTGCGTGACGCCGCGGTGTCGGCAAGCAGCCTGACGAATCGCTCGAGCTGGGGCGGGCGTGGCGCCGAGAACAACGCTGACATGCTGGCTTTCAGGGCTGCACTGCAGCAGGACAGCGACATCCGCCAGAACCAAGCGGGCCAAGATCTGGAAGGCCTGCGTCAGTCGGGGTCTCTGGCGCGCGAGGGTCTGCAGCAGACGGGAGCCACAGAGCGCACCAACATCTCCGCTCGCCGCGACGATGCTGCCAATCAGATCGCGAAGGGAAGGCTGACGCTCGAGCAAATCGCAGCTGGCTACACGAACCGGTCTGCAGACCGCATCGACCGAGCGCAGGTGGAGCTGGAGAACGCCCGGACGCCGGAGACTCAACGCTCAGCGCGCGAACTGCTCATGGCCTTGGCCGGCCGGGCGCCGCAGAACGAGTGGGGTGTTCAGGTCACGCCCACCACCAAGAACGCCGATGGCAGTTCCACGCAGGGCAGCGTGTGGCGGTACAACAAGCAGACTGGTGAAACTGCGAGGGTGGATGCTGGGCAACCGGCGGACATCGGAAAGGATCCGCGTGCAGTGGCGATCCGGGACAACGCCAAGTTGTCGCCGCAGCAGAAGCGGGCAGAGCTACAGCGACTCGGGTATCTCTGATCAGCGCTTGCACTCGCCGAGAAACTCGCCGATGTCGGTGCAGGGTTTCGCGGCTGGTGCGGCCCGAACGGTAGGCCCATCCACCGCCACCTTCCCCAGCAGCACTGGTGCGATGAATGCCAGGGGCACCAGCACCACGCCCAGCACCAGCCAGCCTTTCGAGGACTGGGTGCGCCCCTCGCGGTCAGCGGGCCACTTCAAGAACGACACGAACCACAAGACCAGGATGCCCACGATGGGCACAAGCATCAGCAGGGCCCAGGCACCGTTGAAGCCTGCGCGCTGCAGGATGCGCCAGGTGGGGATGACGAGTAGCGCCATGAGCGGCATGAGCATCAGTAGGACGATGAACCAGTGTGTTGGGCTGAATGTTCCCATGGGGCCTCGTGAGAAGAAGATCTGGTGCGGTACAGGATAGCGTTCGCTGGCTGCTGTCACACTTGCGCATTCTCGGAGGACAGATCGCCATGGAACTCGATGAATTGGGCAAATTGGCCAGCATTGCCTCGGCAATCGGAGCGCTTGTCGGGGGAATCATTTCGTTCTTCGTCACATGGGGCTGGAAGGTTTGGGAGAAGTCCGATCGAATTCGGGTGGTTTACGGGCACTCCCGCTTTATGGAAACCCCGAACCAAGGCATGCACGTGGTCAATCTTCGTGACCACCAGATTGAAGTAGTGGACTTCGGTTTCATTCATGAAGATGGCAGTCTTATCTCTGTTCCTGCACGTTTGCAGGATCCTGCGGAAGACGATCCCAGGTATCCAGCGCGCGTCTCTGGAGTGAATCCTCTTCCGACACGGAATGACCGATACGAGGTCTCCATCTATCTGGGGTGGCGTGTAGTGGGTGCGTATGCGAGAACTTCGACTCAGGTCCGCCCTCGCATGCATTTCCGTCCGGACACAGGCTTGCTCCGTCGCATCTTGATCAGACTGCTTCAGATGAAGCACAGTCAGTACTGCTAGGGCTCCTCTCGAGCAGGTACTGCGCGCGCGATCTGCATGTCGCAGCAGATGCGCAAGTCGGCGGCGTAGCTCTGGCAGAGGCCAGGACCGCCGCCGGCGGATTTGCTCTCCTTCTGACACTGATTGGCAGACTGCTCGGTGGTTGAGACGGCGTGTAATGCACGGAGTTTTTACTTTGGCCGCCCAGTGTTGCGGAGCGCTACCGGCTGAGCGCCAACTTAGCAGCATTGACGGGGGAGTTAGTGTGGACTCTTCCTGCTTTTCCGGCCTTACGGCAGAAGCAGCCGTCCGCTACTGTGCGACACTCCTGACCGCAGAAGTGTCCTCACATCCGTACCGCGAAGGGGCTCGGCAGCGTAAGGTTGTAAATGCTTAAAAAGCTGGTAATTAAAAAGTTTAAGTCTTGCGAGAATGTTGAAATATCCGATATCGGAGAATTTCTTGTACTTGTGGGTAAAAATGGCGTCGGAAAAACGAATATTTTCCGTGCTTTGCATTGGGTTTCGCGGTCTGTGAGTTCTGGCATGGTGTCCCTCGAAGAAAGCGCAAACCTTGAGACCCGAAGTGTGGAAATTGAAGTGCTTATTGATGGCAAGCATCTGGTTTATCAGATTGAGGTGGGAGCCAATCTTGTAACGGAAAACAATACTCCTCGGTTGGATTTCTTTGTTGAAGAATCACTTTATGCAAAACTTACAAATGGATCTCGTGATCGTATTTTTGAGCGCCGCAATCAAGAGCTGACCGTCGGAATCGAAGGTAGTAGGCTGCCTATCGGAGAGAATTCAATTGCAAGTCTATCGATCATTTCATTGTTGCCCACCCATACGGTCATGCCCGTGGTGACTGGATTTGTGAGATTTGTCTCTAAATTCAGCCACAATCACTTGGATACTCTCGCCAACGAGCGCACATCTCGATTTTTAGCTGCAGAGGATTTTCTGAAATGGCAGAAAACTTCTGAGCTGAACGCGGCGCGCCCGTCAGATACTGAAATGCATCTGCTCGATTTGAAGACGCGTAACTCGGGTCTTTATGAAGAGTTGATAGTTATGTTGTGTCACATTGGAATTATTGACTCATTTGATATTGTGAGTGTAGGTGTTGATACTCAAGGCAAGCCTCGGTTCTATGTTTTCAACTGGATGCCGAAGTATCAGGCGTCAGGTGAATCACGTGGTTGGAATGAGCTATCTTTTGGCACGCGCAGGTTGATCAAGTTGTTCGTGGCGTTCTTTTATCAGGACGACAGCGTCTTTATGCTTGAGCAGCCTGAGGATGGTATTCATGCAGGCCTGCTTCACGAGATTCTGCCAATGCTTCGGACCTACGTTGCTGAAAGGCAAATCTTTATGGCGACGCATTCACCGGAGGTCATGAATGCGGCACGTCCAGAGGAAATTAGAATAGTCCATTCTGCTAGTGGAGTGACTTCCGTGCGCGAGTTGTCCGAGGACGAACTCGATGCTGCTTGTAGCTACCTCCAGGATGACGGCCCCCTGTATAATTTTATTAGCATGATCGAGGGATAATGTTCGCGATATTGGCGGAGGATAAATCGGACCACGCAATGCTCAAAGAGATTGTTTGGAGTCTCTGCGGAAGTAAGAGTGTTTCAGTTGCTGGGAAGGGTTTTGGGTCTGGTTCTGAGTTGCTCAATGATGGCGCTCGTGAATTGCGCTTGTTGGCAAGTTTTAAAGCTGTGCGTACAATTTTTGTGTGTCATGACGCCGATTCTCTTGATCCAGCCGCAAAGCAGCAGGAAGTTATTCGTAGAGTAATTCAGCCGGTGACTCTAGAAGGTAAGGCGGCGATATCAATCGTGCCGGTGGCTATGATCGAGTCTTGGATACTTGCCGATATTAATGCTTGCCGAAAAGTGTTCACATCCCTGCCACGGTCAAAAGATTACGTGAATCCTGAAAACATTCGGCATCCAAAAAGTGAGATTGAATCGATCTGTCGTAGTAGGGCAAAGCCTCTATATTCAAACGCGACTCATAATAAATTGATTGCTCCTTATCTCGATCTTCAAAAGGTTTATAAAAAGTGTGATTCTTTTCGCGCATTCGCTACTGCCGTGGACAGCACATTTGGTCGGCAAAGACCGTCAAATTACTGGGCGGTCTAAGATTTTATCCGGTGTTTTCCTAAATTCTGCACCCCGGAATAACTACACGAAGTGTTAATGCTGCAGCGCCTGTGAGACAAAGTGGCAATCACGTCAATTGCTTTTGGCTTATTCAGCTTAGTGAATGGGTTAATAGAGTCAGCTCAGCAATTTGCAGCGAGGTATGGAAGGGCCGCGAAAGCGTTTTCCTAGAACGCCTTCTCAGCCCACTTCCCGAATTTGGCCAGCGCCAGTCCGATGCCCGCCCCGAACACCGCCAGGCCGATCCCAAAACCAGTTGTCGGAATGGGGAGCGGAATAGACGCCAGCACCTTGTCCAGTTCCACGAGCACGCCTGTCTTGCGCTCCACACGGTCGACGCGTGAAGCCAATTGCCAGCCGATCAGGGCGAGCGTGCTGCAGACTGTGAACATCACGCGCCCGATGTTCCGCCAGCAGCGCGGGCAGGAAAAGAGAAGCTGCAGCAGGTATTCCATCCACAGATTGTCGTTGGACGTGGAGATCGTCCAAAGCAGCACAACGTCCTGAGACGCCGCTCCCCCTGACTCCCACGCTGCGTGTATCAACACTCAGCCTGCTGATGAGACCGCAGGCCACCCAACCCCGTAGGGTTTGCTTGCCTCCCCCCGGGCCGGAAGACTGGGGGCATGAGCCAAATCGATGACTTCCTGAATGGTACGTCTGCCCCACAGGCGCCCGCTGGCGAGCCCAGCCAAATCGACGCGTTCCTGAATCCTCCTCTGAAGAAACGCACCCTTGCGTCGGTCGCGAACGACACAGTGATCGAGGTTGCAAATGCGGCTGCCGGCGGCGTGTCCGCGGCAGCCAACTTCGTGCGGCCCGGCAACGCGGTCTCTGGCTGGATCGACAAGAACATCGTTGAGGCCGGCGAGGCCAACCAGAGCGATGCGGTCAAGGCGGAGAAACAGCGCTTCCGCCAGGACGTGAGCAACGCCGGTGGCGCTCTGGACGAGGTTGGCGCTGTCGGCCGCTACGTGGTCAACAACCCCGGACTGGCGGCTGCCCAGGCTGTGGGCTCCTTCGTGGGCCCGGGCGCAGCCGTGAAGGCCGGGCGCACCCTGGCATCCATTGCTGGCCTGAACGCGGCGCGCGGCGGCCTGGCTGGCGGTGCTGCAGCCGGTGCTGCCATGGCGGGCGGGGATGCCGCAGGCACTGCCTACGAGCAGTCCACCAACGCCGGCGCCACGGACGAGCAAGGGGTGGCGGCCGGGCGCCAGGCGAGCATGCTGCCCGCCGTGATCGGTGGTGTCGGCGGCGTGGTGGGTGCGGAGCGCCTGGTGGCCGGAGCGAAGGGCTTTGCCGGCAACGCCGTCTCGCGTGCGCTGAAGACCGGCGCGGTGGAGGGCACCCAGGAGGCGATCGAGGAAGGCGTAACGCAGTACGAGGGTCAGCGGGCTGCGATGCCGTACGACTCGACTATCGACCCCAGCAAGGGCGTGGCCGCAGCGGCTGCGATGGGCGCGGCGCTGCGCGGGGCGACGGGCAGCGGCGTGTCGCTGCTCACTGGCGGGCACCCCGCTTCAGCATCAGGTGCGCAACCCAACCCCAACGCGCTCAATGCTGAGCCCGTTGCCGCGCCGGCCCAGCGCCCCAGCGAAGCTATGGGGATCAACCCCGAAGACGGTGTGATGTCCCGTGCAGCCGCCCTGGCGGCAGACATGGAACTTGCACCGGCACCGCCTGCGCCCACGGCGGAGGAACAGCGTGTGCAACTGGAAGACGCCATCGCCCGCCTGCCTGAGCTGCAGCAGCGCGAGGCGCGCATGGAGCTTGCGGACGCCGACCGTGAAGGCCTGCCCGCTGGTGTGCGCGCCATGCGCAGCGCTCGGGTGCAGGAGCTGGTCGACGGCGCACCAGCAGCGCCGGTGGAGCTGACGCCGAGTGACATGGAGCGCGGCCGAGTGCTGCAGAGCTTCGACGCGCGCGCGGGTGTGCAACCGCCGTCCCGACTGGAGCTGGAGCAGGACGGCCTTTCCAACGGCGTCGAGGGGTTGGAATTCAATTCCGATCCTGCTCGCGAGGTGCTGGCTGATCCATCTGCGGAGCGAGTCTTCCAACTGGCGCTCGAGGCCGAGCTCACGCCCGGCCAGCCGCTGCAGTTGAATCAAGCCCACGCACTCCGCCGCGGTGCAGCCGAAGCGGGGATTCCCGTTTCGGTGGTGCCGCACCCCAGCGGGCGCGGCTACGACGTAGCGCCCACTGCGCGCCTGGATCCCGCTGCGCGGGCGGCCATGCCGCAGGAGGAGGCCGCCGCCCAGCTTTCCTACGACCAGAGCGCCACAGGCCGGCTGGTGGCCGCACCTGACAGCAGCGTGCGGGCGGAGATCCGGCCCGAGGCGGTCGCGCGCGGCAACGCAGCGGCGGCGCGGCGCCAAGAGGTGGAGGCCGAACGCCAGAGCCGCACCGAGCTGGGCCTGAGCAACATCACGCCCGTGGCACCGGTGACCGAAGGAGGAAATCCTGCTTTGCGTCAGGTGTCCTTCGACAACGCGCCCACCGGCCGCATGGTCGCGGGTGCAGACGGCGTGCGGCAAGAGCGCCGAGCCGAGGTGGTGAACCGTGCCAACCAGCCCGCGCCTGCACCGCAGACCGTGGCCAGCACCAGTGGCGCGCCGTTCCCCTCACGCCAGTCTGCCCGGCGAGAACTCCAGCGCCAGCAGTTGGCCAGCACCCATGAGGTCATTCCGGCCGGTGGCGATGAGACGCTGGGTTTCGTGCTGCAGGAAAGGGATCGAAATCAGGGTGCCGCGCTTACTGATCAAGCGCAGGGCGCTATTGAATCAGTAGCGAGACGTGCAGCGAACTGGCGGACCAACGCCATGCAGGCCAACCGCGTGGCGCGCAGCATGGGCCTCTACCCGAAGGGCAAGCGCCTCGCAGAGGTGGTGGCCGAGATCGATGCAGTCGACGCTGACAGTGCGGGTGCCGTGTCCGACGGATCGAACTTGGCCGCTGGCCGGGTCGACCTCGCTGCTCTGCGCGCTGCCAACGGCCCCTATCCTCCGGGCGCTGCGATGCGTCTCGGTGAGGGGCGCTGGATACCGGGGGTGAAGGTCGGCGAGTCTGGTAGCTGGGCAATTGACGGTGCGCCGGAGTTCGCAGACGCGAGCTCAGCATCGGCCTGGGGCAAGTACGAGCAGGCGAAAGGCCGGCCAGGTGCTGACCTGCGGGCGCTTCAGCAGTTGCAGGATTCCATCCCCGGCAGCACGCGCGGCGAGGGGGCGGCCACCACCACGGTGTCGCCCACCGATTTTGCTCCTGAATTGGTAGCTGAAAGCGCTGATGTGCAAAGCGCTGGCGATACATCCGGGGCGCGTCAGGGGGGTGGCCTGCTGCAGGATCGAGCACCACGGTCTGGCCCACGCCCAGAAACTGCAGAAAATCAGGCTCCAGCGCTTGCAGCGAAAGCGCCAGCAGCTACAAATTCAGGAGCGGATTACGCAGCCGCTGGCCCACGCCCACCGCGCGCAGCAGCACCACGTCCCACCACCAGAATCGAGGACTTCGGCGAGGAGCTGAAGGGCGCCCGCAAGATGCTCTACGCCGAGGTCTACGGCGATAGCATGGCTCAGGCCAAGGAGCTGGACGCCCAATCGCACCCGCTCTCGAAGACGTGGCCCGAGCCCGACTACGGCAAGCTGCTCGACGGCGGCACGCCGCCGGCCGCCGTGGCGATGGCCCGCGCGCTGCGCGACGCTGTGCCCACGAAACCGCAGTCGACGTGGAAGCTCAAGGGCTGGACCAGCAGGATGGAGTCCCTGCGCGGCTTCGCCGAGGACCTGGTAAGCGGCACCATGGACACGGCCACCGTCGCCGAAGCCGTGCAGCGGGCCAATCTGCGAGGCGTGACCAACCAGGCCGCCCTCTACGAGGCCATGGGTCACGAGCGATCGCTGAAGGGCATCGAGCTGGCAGACCACAGCTACTCGCTGTATGAAGGCCAGCGGTACGTCCCGCCGCGCACCATCTGGACCGTGTCGCGCGCCGCCAAGGGCACGACCTTCGGTAACTGGCCGCGCGAACTGGCCAAGGGCGACACCCGCGAGCAGGCGACCAGCGCCTTCCAGCGCCGGGCGGCTGAGCTGCTGGCCGACCAGCAGGCGCCCACCCGCGGCGCGACGTTCGAGATCTACGGCAGGCGGGCGGGCGGCGCTCGCGAGTTCTACATCGGCAAGAAGATCGGCGGCAAGGTGGCCGAACTGAAGTCGGGCTTCGGCGACATTCAGGCCGCGCGCCAGTACCTCGCCGGCAAACAGAGCGAGCTGGAAGACCTGTTGGCCAAGTTCAAAGCCATCCCGCCGGTGCGCTCCACCACCAACTCCCCGCGTATTGGCGAGGATTACCGCAAGGGCGCCGACGTGACGCCCGAGCAGTTCCAGAACGCCTTCGGGTTTCGCGGCGTGCAGTTCGGCAACTACGTGGAGGGCGGGCGCCGACAGCAGGATCTGAACCAGGCGTATGACGCGCTGATGGACCTGGCTGGAGTGCTGAACCTGCCGCCCAAGGCCCTGTCGCTGGGCGGGCGCCTGGGCCTCGCCTTCGGCGCGCGCGGCACCGGGGGCACCGACGCGGCGGCGGCCCACTACGAGCGCGGCAACGTGGTCATCAACCTGACCAAGCGCGAGGGCGCGGGCAGCCTGGCGCACGAGTGGTGGCACGGCCTCGACAACTACTTCTCGCGCGAGCGCGGCGACGGCGCCAGCTACATGACTCAACAGGAGCAGGGCGGCGAGGGCGTACGCGAGCAGATGCGTGCGGCCTTTCGAGAAGTGAACGGGGCGATAAACCGCACCCGGATGCAGGAGCGCAGCCGCAAGCTGGACGACCGGCGCACCACGGCCTACTGGACCACGAAGCCGGAGATGTCGGCCCGGGCGTTCGAGAGCTACGTGATCGCCAAGCTGAAAGATCAGAACGCCGGCAACGACTACCTGGCGAACGTAGTGCCGGCCAGCGCCTTCGCTCTGGAAGGCGGCTACCCGTACCCCACGGCTGGCGAACTGCCTGTGATCCGAGGCGCCTTTGACAACTTCTTCCAGACGGTCGATACCCGCGAGGGCGACGGCGGGGCAGTGGTGCTCTACAGCGCCAGCGACGCGGCGCAGCCCGGGCGCGGGCTATCGCTTGAACAGGCCCAGCAGGCGGTGCAGCACGCCCTTGCGGGGTTGGCCAATCCGCCACCAGTCGACGTTGTGGGCCGGAGCGAGGAGCTTGGGATCGGTGCGCCGGACGGCGTAATGGGGGCGGCGATACCAGGCGAGGGCCGGATCGTTGTCGTGGCCTCCGCTCACGGGAGTGCTGACGCTATCGTCGAGACGGTTTTCCATGAGATGTTCCACCTGGGTGTGCGCAATGTGTTGCCGGCCCCCGATTATGTGCAGGCGATGCTGGACCTGGCAAAGCGCGACAGCCGCGTGCAGGAATACGCGGACCGGTGGAAGCGCGAGGCGCCGGACGCTCAGCAGCAACTGCAGGCTCTGCGCGACCAGGGGCACACCGGCAGCGAACTCACCGCCCAGTACCAGGCCCTGTCCATCGAGGAGGGCTTGGCCGTGGTGGCCGAGGAGCTGCGCGCCCAGAAGCAGGCTGGTACCAAGCTGGGCCTGCGCGTGCGAACGCTGGCCAACTGGCTGGCCGGCGTGGCCGAGCGCATGGGGATGGATGGCTTGGCCAAGCGGATCCGCGGCATGACCTACAACGAGGCCGAGCGCTTCGTGCTGCGGGCCATCGAGCATGCCGGCAGCCGCACGGGCGCCCCTGCCGGCGTGCGGTTCCGCGCTGTGGACCAGACCCAGAGCCAGGCGTTTCAGCGCTGGTTCGGCGACAGCACCGCAGTGGACGGCGCTGGTCAGCCACTGCGCGTATTCCATGGCACCGGCGGCGACTTCAGCGTGTTCAGCCGCTCGCGGGCTGGGGCCACGACGGGCGCCGGCAACACCGGGACGGGCTTTTTCTTCACAAACAACGCCGAGGTGGCCGGGAACTACGCCCGCATGTCGCAGGATGCTCAGGCCATCATGCCGGCCTACCTGTCGCTGAAAAACCCCCTGCGCCTGGAAGCCGAGAACATGATGGCGGCTGACAAGCTGCTGCTGTCGGGCCTGAAGCCGGGCAACGACGGCGCGATCATCCGAGTGGCCATGCGCGACGGTGGTACCCAGACGGTCTACATGGTTCGCGAGTCCGGCCAGGTGAAGTCCGCCACCGGTAACCGGGGCACTTTTGACCCGGCCAACCCGGACATCCGGTACCGCGCCAAGGACGACACCCCCACCGCCGAGCGTGTGGGCAACGCGCTGAAGTCCGTGACGGTCGCGAATATCAAACAGCAGGCCGGCTACAAGGCGGCCGACTACCGCGGCCTGGGCCTTCAGCTGCTGGGCCGCCGCCAGCTCGTCGACGTGTACGGCGGCATGCTGCCGGAGATGCGCAACTACAGCGACTTGATGGCGCGCATGGACGCCGACAAGAACGAGGCGGGCTCTGGTGCTGATCAGCTGGCGCAGGACTGGGCCAAGCTGCCTGACGAGCGCGTGCTGGCCGAACTGATGCACGACTCCACGCTGGCGCAGATCGATCCCTCGCGCGACTTCGTGGCCGGTGACAACAAGACCGACTGGACCCGGCTGCAGGCGCGCTACAGCGCCCTCACGCCCGGCGCCAAGGACGTGTACGCCCGGGCCCGCGACACCTACCGCCAGCACATGCGCGATGTGCGCAGCGCCATCAAGGAGCGCATCGAGCGCACCGAGATCAGCTCCGAGCGCAAGGCCACCATGCTCAAGCGGATGGACGACGAGTTCTTCGGCCACATTAAGGGCGTCTACTTCCCGCTGGCCCGCTTCGGCCAGTACGTGGTGGTGGTCAAGGGCGCCGACGGAAAAGTGGAGAACGTGAGCCGGGCCGAGACCATGGCCGAGGCCGATGCGTCGCGCCGGCAGCTGCAGGATGCCTTCCCAGCCACCAAGGGTTACACGGTGGGCAAGGTGCTCAAGGCCAAGGACTTCGTGGCCGAGCGCGATAGCGTGGGCCGCGGCTTCATGGAGCAGCTCTACGGCGTGCTGGACAAGCAGGGCATGGACACCAAGCAGCGCGCCGAGCTGGAGGATGCGCTGGGCCAGCTGTATCTGTCCTCGCTGCCAGACCTGTCCTGGGCGAAGCACGGCATTCACCGCAAGGGCACGGCCGGTTTCAGCCAGGACGCGCGCCGGGCCTTCGCTCAGAACGTCTTCCACGGCGCCAGCTACTTGGCCAAGCTGCGTTACGGCGACCGCCTGCAGGACGAGCTGGGCGAGATGCAGCGCCGTGTGGACGCCGGCTCGACCGACAGTGGCTTCGACTCCGTGAAGGCGCAGCAAGTGGTGGACGAGATGGTCAAGCGCCACGATGCCGCCATGAATCCCAAGACGAATGCAGTGTCCACCGCGCTCACCAGCCTGGGCTTCATGTTCCACCTGGGCCTGTCGCCGGCGTCGGCCATGGTCAACCTTACCCAGACGGCGCTGGTGGCCTACCCAGTGATGGCGGCGAAGTGGGGCTTCAAGAATGCCAGCACCGCGCTGCTCAAGGCCTCGGGCGAGGCCGCCCGCGGCAAGAACGACATCACGGCCAGCCTGAGCGGCGAAGAGAAGGCTGCGTTTGACGAGGCCGTGCGCTCGGGCGTGATCGACGTGACCATGGCGCACGACCTGGCCGGCATCGCCCAGGGCGAGGACCAGAACGTGTCGTACAAGCTGCGGCCGGTCATGCGTGCGGCGAGCTTCCTGTTTCACCACGCCGAGAAGTTCAACCGGCAGGTGACCTTCGTGGCCGCCTACCGTCTGGCGCGCGAGGCCGGCGCCGGCGACAAGGCAGCGTACGAGCAGGCCGTGCAGGCCACCTATGACGGCCACTTCGACTACAGCTCCAACAACCGTCCACGCGCGATGCAGGGCAACGTGGCGCGAGTGCTGCTGCTGTTCAAGCAGTACGGCCAGAACATGGTCTACACGCTGGCCCGCAACGCGCACCAGTCGCTCAAGGGCGCCACGCCGGAGGAGCGCGCGCAAGCCCGCAAGGCGCTGGGCGGCCTGCTGACCATGCATGGCCTGGCCGCCGGCGCCCTCGGCCTGCCCATGGTCACGACGCTGCTGGCTGCCGCGTCGATGCTGGGGGGCGACGACGACGAGCCCTGGGACGCACAGGTGGCGCTGCAGAACATGCTGGCCGACACCTTCGGGCAGAAGCCGGCCGAGGTGATGGCCCACGGCCTGTCGCGGCTGACCCCCTGGGACATCTCGGGCCGGGTCGGTCTGGACAAGCTGATCTTTCCCGACGTGCAGGAAGGCCTAGAAGGGCAGCGCCTGGGCGAGTCGGCGATGGCTGCCGCTCTGGGCCCGGTCGCCGGCATCGGCATCAACGCGCTGAAGGGCGTGCAGTTGATGGGCGAGGGCCAGTACCTGCGTGGGCTGGAGTCGATGGCACCCAGCGTGCTGCGCGGGCCGCTGAAGTCCTTTCGCTATGGCACCGAAGGCGTGCGCGACAAGTCAGGGATCGTGGTACAGGACGAGGTGGACGGCGCCTCGCTGCTTGGCCAAGCTGCCGGGTTCTCGCCGTCGGGCGTACGCAACGCCTACGAAGGCAAGAGCGCGATCGTGCAGCATGACCGCGCACTGCAGGCGCGGCGCAGCGCCCTGGTGGAGCAGTTCGCCATGGCGGCCATGGCCGGGGACGAGAAGGGCAAGGCCGATGCCCGTGAGGACATCGCCCGGTTCAACGAGAAGAACCCGAACCGTCGCATCCAGGCGATGCAGCTGGCGCAAAGCGTGAACATGCGGCAGAAGCGGATCCGGGAAGCTGAGGAGGGTGTGTACTTGCCAAGCAAGCGGCGCGATGCGCTTGAGGCTGGGAGGTTCTCAGCTCCGAATTAAGGACGGATCAGACCCGGATCACGACAGCTCTGTCTCGAGCGACTGCTGGTGGGCCGATACGATGGCGGCATGATCACCGCCACTTACCTTTTCACCCGTGATCCCGTCCATGGGTTTTTCCGTCAGAACACGGCAGCCACAGATTCTCTGAACGTGCTGATTCTCTGGCGTGACGCTGCTGGTGGTCGGACTTACAAGCTACTGGAGGATGCCGGCGAACGTTTGGTTGCTCGTATCTCGCTGCAGACATCCGACCAGCCTTCAGCCGCGGACGACATGGAACGGCTGTGCCGCGATTTTGGTATTGCGCGGACCGTGCAGGAAGGATGAAATGCCGCCCAATGTCTGCTGAGGTGGGCGCTTTGACAGTTGCAGTTCGGAAGAGAGCGAAGTGCGCGATGCGGAACATGCGCGGAACTGAATGCGGAACACATTCCTAAAACCATAGCAAGAAAGCTATGGTGCCCGGGGCCGGAATCGAACCGGCACGCCTTGCGGCGGGGGATTTTGAGTCCCCTGCGTCTACCAATTCCACCACCCGGGCGACGCGAAGATTGAAGCTTCGAATTATGGCACAGTAGTAGCATATGAAGACCTATCCGACCATCGAGGACGCCATCGGCCGCACGCCATTGGTGGCATTGCAGCGCATTGGCGCGCAGGACAACGAAGTGCGTGGCAACGTCGTGCTGGGCAAGCTGGAGGGCAACAATCCGGCGGGCTCTGTGAAAGACCGGCCAGCACTGTCGATGATCCGTCGGGCGGAAGAGCGCGGAGAGATCAAGCCTGGCGATACGTTGATCGAGGCGACCTCTGGCAATACCGGCATTGCGCTGGCGATGGCGGCGGCCATCAAGGGCTACCGCATGATTCTGATCATGCCGGAGGACCTGTCCATCGAGCGTGCGCAGACCATGAAGGCCTATGGCGCCGAGTTGATCCTCACGCCCAAGAGCGGCGGCATCGAATATTCGCGCGACTTGGCGGACAACATGGTCAAGCAGGGCAAAGGCCGGGTGCTGGACCAGTTCGCCAACCCCGACAACCCGCGCATCCACTATGAGACCACCGGCCCCGAACTGTGGGAGCAGACCGACGGCCGCATCACGCACTTCGTGAGTGCGATGGGTACGACCGGCACCATCACGGGGGTGTCGCACTATCTGAAAGAGAAGAACCCGGCGATCCAGATCATCGGTGCGCAGCCCAAGGAAGGCTCACGCATTCCAGGCATCCGCAAGTGGCCCGAGGAATACCTGCCCAAGATTTTCGACCCCCGCGCGGTGGACGAGACGATCAATGTGGGCCAGGACGATGCTGAAGACATGTGCCGGCGCCTAGCGCGAGAAGAAGGTATCTTCGGCGGCATTTCTGCCGCAGGTGCGTGCTGGACGGCGCAGCAGATTGCCAGCCGGGAGCGCAACGCGACCATTGTGTTCGTGGTGTGCGACCGCGGCGACCGCTATCTTTCCACTGGCGTCTTTCCGGTTTGATGCACCCAGCCACTTTTTAGCCAAATCGGCCTCTAGCGCTTTATCAGTAAGCGCTAGGTGCTATTAAATAAGTAGTACCAGCCAACGCCATTGCTAACGCAGAGCGCACCCATGGTTTACGAAACCCGTTTCTGTACCCACTGTGCCACGGCGCTGGAGCGAATGACGCTGCTGGAAGACGGCGGGCCGACCGAGCGCCTGCGCTGCCCGGCCTGCGGCTGGACGCACTGGAACAACCCTACGCCGGTGCTCGTCGCCATCGTCGAATACGAAGGCCAGGTGCTGCTGGCGCGCAATGCGGCGTGGTCGGGGCGGGCGTTCGGGCTCATCACCGGGTTCATGGAGGCGGGCGAATCACCGCGCGAAGGCATTGCCCGCGAGATCAAGGAAGAAACGCAGCTGGATGTGGACCAGGACGCCTTGCAACTCGTGGGTGTGTATGACTTTCAGCGCATGAATCAGGTGCTGATTGCCTTCCATGCCGTGGCCCAGGGCACGGTGCGGCTGTCGCCCGAACTGGTGGAATACCGGCTGATACCACCGCCCTCCGTGCTGTGCTGGCCCGCGGGCACGGGCCATGCGTTGGCCGACTGGCTGCGCACGCGGGGGATAGAGCCGCGCTACGCTGATTTCCAGGCGCCGCGCAGTGCGGACGACGCGGCTTAAAATGCGTGTCTACGTTCAGGAATCACCGATGCACATCCACCAGGAAATCGACACCCGCGGCCTGAATTGCCCGCTGCCTATCTTGAAGGCCAAGAAGGCCCTGGCGGGCATGGACAGCGGCCAGTTGCTCAAGGTGCTGGCGACCGATATCGGTTCGCTGCGCGACTTCCAGGCCTTTGCCAAGCAGACAGGCAACGAGCTGGTGGAGCAGCAGACCGTGGGCGAGGAATTCATCCACGTGCTGCGCCGGCGCTGATCCGTCTCTAGCAGCGCGTCAACGCGACAATGCAAAAGGCCCGCAATGTGCGGGCCTTCGTATTTCTGCTGCTGAGGAGCAGGCTCAAAGATCAAGACCCTTGAGGTACGAGCGAAACTCGGCGCCCAAGTCAGGGTGATCGAGTGCCAGTTCCACGTTGGCTTGCAAGAAGCCTTCCTTGCTGCCGCAGTCGTAGCGCTTGCCGTCGTAGCGATAGGCAAACACCTTTTCGCGGCGCATCAGCGCGGCGATGCCGTCGGTCAGCTGGATCTCGCCGCCCACACCACGGGGCAGCGCCGCGATTTCGCGGAACACGCCGGGCGTGAGGATGTAGCGTCCCGCCACGCCCAGTCGCGAAGGTGCGTCTTCCGGCGCCGGCTTTTCGACCATGTGCGACAACTCCAGCAGGCGGTCATTGACTGCCTTGCCAGCCACGATGCCGTAGCGGCGCGTGTGGTCGTCGGGCACCTCCTGCACGGCCAGGATGGTCGCTTGCCATTCGGCGAACTGGTCCACCATCTGCTTGAGTACTGGCGGTTTGCCGACCATCAAGTCATCGGCCAGCAGCACGGCGAAGGGTTCATTGCCGACCACGCTGTGTGCGCAATACACCGCATGGCCCAGTCCCAGCGCCTTGGGCTGGCGAATGTAGATGCATTCCATGTCGTCCGGCACGATGGAACGCGCCAGTGACAGCAACTCGTCCTTGCCCTTGGATTCCAGTTCGGACTCCAACTCGTAGGCCGTATCGAAGTGATCTGGAATGGCGCGCTTGTTGCGGCCATTGATGAAAATCATCTGCCGGATACCCGCCGCATAGGCCTCTTCGACGGCGTACTGGATCAGCGGCTTGTCCACCACGGGCAGCATCTCCTTCGGCTGCGCTTTGGTGGCTGGCAGGAAGCGGGTACCCAGGCCGGCAACGGGGAAAACGGCCTTGCGGATCGTGGCGGTGGATTCGGTCATGCAGTTCGTTCGGGGGAAGAATGAAAGTCGGTGGCGATCATAAGGGCCCAGCCAGTAACGCCATGTAGTCTATTGCGCCAAAGGGCGTCGGGCGGCCGGCGCAGACGGCAGGGTGCCGGCCTGCGCTGTACCAAGCCCCTTCAGCCCAACCGTGCCAACTGGTCTTTCAGGCGAGAGAGCGTGACGCCGAAGTCGGCCACGCGCTTCTTTTCCTGGTCGATGACGGCAGGCGGCGCCTTGGCGACGAAGGCCTCGTTCGACAGCTTGGCACCGGCCTTGGTGATCTCGCCTTCGATGCGGGCCACTTCCTTGGACAAGCGGGCCTTCTCGGCGGCCACGTCGATTTCCATGTGCAGGCACATGCGCGCCTCACCCACCATGGCCACAGGGGCCGCCTGTGCGGCGGCGGCCCAGGCGGCTTCGTCGTCAAACACCTTGACCTCGCTCAGCTTGGCCAGCGCTTGCAGCACAGGCGCGGCGCCGCGCATGAATTCGGTGTCGCCCACCACGAAAAGCGGTAGACGGGTGGCGGGCGATACGTTCATCTCGCCGCGCAGCGTGCGGCAGGCATCGACCAGGGACTTGAGCCGCGCCACGTGGGCAATGGCGGCTGGGTCGATCTTCTCGGGCTGCGATTGCGGATAGGCGGCGATGCTGATCGACGCACCAGCGCGACCGGCAACGGGCGCCACCTGTTGCCACAGCCCTTCGGTGATGAACGGAATGATCGGGTGCGCCAGGCGCAGGGTCGATTCCAGAATGCGGATCAGCGTGCGGCGGGTGGCGCGTTGCTGTGCTTCGTTGCCGGTCTGGATCTGCACCTTGGCGATTTCCAGGTACCAGTCGCAGAACTCGTTCCAGGCGAAGTCGTAGATCGTGTTGGCCACGTTGTCGAGCCGGAACTCGGCAAAGCCCTTGGCGACCTCGGCTTCGACCTGCTGCAGCAGCGACACGATCCAGCGATCGGCCTGGCTGAACTGCACGTACTCGGCGTCAGCCAGTGCAGATGCCTCGTCGTTCAGCCCGCAGTCACGGCCTTCGCAGTTCATCAGCACGAAGCGGCTGGCGTTCCAGAGCTTGTTGCAGAAGTTGCGATAGCCCTCGCAGCGCTTGCTGTCGAAGTTGATGCTGCGGCCCAGGCTGGCTAGCGCCGCGAAGGTGAAGCGCAGCGCATCGGCGCCGTAGGCGGGAATGCCTTCAGGGAATTCCTTTTGCGTGTTCTTGCGCACGGCGGGTGCTGTCTCGGGCTTTCGCAGACCGGTGGTGCGCTTGTCCAGCAAGGGTTCGAGCGAGATGCCGTCGATCAGGTCCACGGGGTCGAGCACGTTACCTTCCGACTTGCTCATCTTCTTGCCCTGTGCATCGCGCACCAGGCCGTGGATGTACACGTGCTTGAACGGCACGCGGCCCGTGAAGTGCTTCGTCATCATGATCATCCGGGCGACCCAGAAGAAGATGATGTCGTAGCCCGTGACGAGCACGGAAGAGGGCAGGTACAGGTCGTAGTCCTTGGTGGCGGAGGTGTCGTCCAGCGCCTCGGGCCAGCCCAGGGAAGAGAAAGGCACCAGTGCGGACGAATACCACGTGTCCAGCACGTCGGCATCGCGCGTGAGCTTGGCGCCCGCGCCGGCCTGCGCCTGAGCGTCTGCTTCATCACGGGCCACGTACACGTTGCCGGCTTCGTCGTACCACGCCGGAATCTGGTGGCCCCACCACAGCTGGCGGCTGATGCACCAGTCCTGGATGTTGTTCATCCACTGGTTATAGGTATTCACCCAGTTCTCGGGCACGAACTGCACGTCGCCCGAGGCCACGGCATCGATGGCCTTCTGGGCGATGCTCTTACCCGTGGGGTCTTGCTCGCTCACCTTGCTCATGGCAACGAACCACTGGTCGGTCAGCATGGGCTCGACCACCTGGCCGGTGCGAGTGCAAATGGGCACCATCAGCTTGTGCTTCTTGGTTTCGACCAATGCGCCGATGGCGTCCAGGTCGGCCACGATGGCCTTGCGGGCCACGAAGCGGTCCAGGCCCTGGTACTTGGCCGGTGCGTTTTCGTTGATAGTGGCTTGCAGCGTCAGCACGATGATCATCGGCAGGTTGTGCCGCTGGCCTACCTGGTAGTCGTTGGGGTCGTGCGCAGGTGTGACCTTGACCACGCCGGTGCCGAATTCCTTGTCCACGTAGTCGTCTGCAATGATCGGAATCTCGCGGCCCACCAGGGGCAGCGTCACCGTCTTGCCGATCAGCGCCGTGTAGCGCTCGTCCTCGGGGTGCACCATCAGCGCCACGTCGCCCAGCATCGTCTCGGGGCGCGTCGTTGCCACCGTCAGGCTGCCGCTGCCATCGGTGAGCGGATAGGCGATGTGCCAGAGCGAGCCGTCTTTCTCTTCGCTCTCCACTTCCAGGTCAGAGACAGCGGACTGCAGCTTCGGGTCCCAGTTCACCAGGCGCTTGCCGCGGTAGATCAGGCCCTGCTGGTACAGCTTCACGAAGGTGTCGGTCACCACCTTGGACAGCTTGTCGTCCATGGTGAAGTATTCGCGGCTCCAGTCCACGCTGTCGCCCATGCGGCGCATCTGCGTGGTGATGGTGTTGCCCGACTTTTCCTTCCACTCCCACACCTTCTTCACGAAACTCTCGCGGCCCAGGTCGTGGCGGCTCACGCCTTGCTCCTGCAGCTGACGCTCCACCACGATCTGCGTGGCGATGCCGGCGTGGTCGGTGCCCGGCACCCACAGCGTGTTGTGCCCCAGCATGCGGTGGTAGCGCGTGAGGCTGTCCATGATCGTCTGGTTGAACGCGTGCCCCATGTGCAGCGTTCCGGTCACGTTCGGTGGCGGCAGCTGCACGGCAAAGGCGGGCGCGTTCGCATCGGGCTGCTGCGTGCCGCGATGGCCCGCTACACCGTAGCCCCGGCGTTCCCACTCCGGCCCCCAATGGGCCTCCAGGGCGGCGGGCTCGAACGATTTGGACAGGCTTTCAAGGCCGGGCTGCGAAGGGGTGTCACTCATGGCGGGCAGATAAAAAAACGGCACCTTGCGTACAAGATGCCGTCTGGTTGGCAGAGGGCGTTTGCGCCGATTTTACCGGGCGGCCCAAAGGCCTCGGGTCGCGCAGCGCCAGCCGGTGCGTACAGGCCGTATTTAATGGTCAAATCGGCCTGTAGCGCTTGAAAGGTAAGCGCTAACAGCTATTAATATGGTAGCAAACGGCGCGCCTGAGTGCCAAGTGCTGCGCGCCATCTTTGCAAGAGCGGCCTCCGTTGCGCCCTTCGGGATCACGGATTGCGCGCAGCCGTTCCCATCGTGCGCTGAACCTTCATCACCGCATTGCCTTCGCTATTGCGTTCCGAGGTGACCACCAGCCAACGCCCTGCGCCGTCTCGCAACACCTTTTGAGGCACGGCGGCTGACGACTCCTGGGTCATCACCCCTTGATTGCCGAATTGGCTGTCTGGCGTGCCGTTCGCGTTGAGGGACACCCAGACAGCACGGTAGCGTTGCGCCACGCCGCCGCCCGATGCGTCTGCGGCCGCGGATCCGTAAACCACCATGCTGCCATTCGCTTGGGTGAAGAGAGATAACAGCCCGAAATTGGCAGGTACGCCGATGCGTGCGATGCCTTGGCTTCCAAACGATGCATCGATGGTTCCGTTCGCCTGGAATTTGGCGACGCTGAGGCGGCAACTGCTGGCCCCGCAGGTGCGTGCGCCGATGACGAAGCCACCATCGGGGTGCGGCTGCAGGCGGAACTCCTTGAGGTCTTCACCGAAGGAAGTCCACCCGCCAGCGGTCTGGGCTTGCTGGCTGCTGCCATGCACGGCAATGCACAGGCCGGGATCCGACGCGGGGTCGGGATAGACGCGGCCTGGGAAACCGCCAGCGCTGATGATGTTTCCGTTCGGCAGTGCCAGCACGGCTTCGCCGCCGGCTGCGCAGGGAAGCGATGGCTGTGGTGTGTCGATGGGTTGTGGTGGACCGACGTCATTGAAAGCCACATCAGGCTGACCGTCTGCAGACAGGCGCCGCAGGGCACGACGGAAGATCTGGAGGGGCTCGAAGTGGTTGGAGGTCAGCAGCAACGGCTTTTGGTCAGACTGGATGGCCAGCGACAGGTCGGTCATGTTTCTCGAGATGAAGCCCTCGCCGACCCCTTGAGTGCCAAACGGGTTGTCCAGCGTGCCCGCAGGCGTGAGCCCGACCACCGTGTTGTGCCAAGACCCCGTTGCGCCCGACGTCGTAACGCACCTCAACTGAAAATCCGGAATGACACACGGCTCGTGCGCCATGACAGCCACCAGGATCCTGCCGTTCGATTGAACCTGCACGTCGACAAGGCGGTCAGAGCCTTTCACAGAAAAGCGCGACTCGCCATTCAGGCCGAAGCTTCGGTCGACGGCCCCGTCGACGCCCACTCGCATCACATAGGCTTGTGTCGTCTCAAGGCCCCCGACATTCGGGAGTGGCATCGGCACCGTTACTCGGCTGCCGGCGATCAACAACTTGCCGTCCGGCTGTATCCCCAGGGAGCTGCCCAGGGGAAGCGTGGCAACGCCGTTTTCACCGTAGGTCGTGTCGACCCTGAGCGAGTCGTTGATCGTCACGGGTGTCGGCTCGCGACCGCCACCGCCACCGCCACCGCCACAGGCCGTGAGACCCAATCCGACCACGAAGGTGGCCAGCCACGATGCTTTTGTGAACTGGCGGATGGACGAAGTGGCTCTGGTTGACTGCATGCGCAAGCTCCTGACGTCTGGAGAGAAGGACCGGCCATTGTGCATAGCCACGAAGACTTTCCTTCCAACGAAGGGGATACCGTTCGCCCGACTCGATGGTGATCAGTGGCTATCTTGCAAAAACTCGGGCCGATCATTGCGCTGAGGCTTGAGCGGCTCGGCCACCTTGCCCACCGCACGCTCTCGGCGCCACTGCTCCTTGCGGGCCGTCCACTCTTTCAAGCGTGCATGGGCCACGGTGCTGTCCTTGGCCATGGCATCGGCATCGGCCAGTTGCGCGGTCAGCTCCAGGCGAATGCCGTTGGGATCGAAAAAGTAAATGCTCTTGAAGATGTGATGGTCCGTGACGCCAAGCACCTCAACGCCGAAAGCTTCCAGCCGCACCTTGGTGTTCTGCAACTCTTGCACGGTATCTACGCGAAACGAGATGTGGTTGACCCACAGCGGCGTGTTGGGCGATGGCTCTGCCTTGACGTCGTCGCCCAGGTCGAAGAAGGCGATGAACGAGCCGTCGCGCAGCCGGAAGAAAAAGTGCGTGTACGGGCAGTACTCACCCGTGCTGGGCACGTGGTCGCTCTGGATGATGTGATAGAGCGGCAGGCCCAGGATGTCTTCGTAGAAATGGCGGGTTTCTTCCGCATCGCGCGCCTTGTAGGCGAAGTGGTGCAGCTGCTGCACGGCGGCGGGTGGGGGCAGGTCGGCCAGCACGGGTTGCGCGAGGGCATTCATGGCGGTCTCCGGTGAATAGTAAGTAATGGGGTGAATTCTACTATCCGTAATCAATTTCATTAAAGTGAACTTGCATGGGCTGCCGACTGCTCTTAAAGTTCGCAGCTTCGATCACGCCCTGATCGCTGCAACACCTTCACCGAGGTTCTTCACCCATGCGCCTGTAAGCCCCCTTCCGTCCGTTCCGCCTTCCCACAACGTCGGGGAATGCGGCTGATTCGATGGCTTGCAGCTTGACCATGGCGACATTCAACGCGGGCACCCGTCCGCAACGCGGTGCATGGGCCACCGCCCCCGATTTCTCTTCCTCTTCTTCTTCCTCTGATGCTTGCGCGCTGCGGTTCTGCCAGGTGCAGTGGCTGCGTCCCGACGGCAATGTGCTGTGGGCCGAGCCGCTGACGCTGAACCTTTCCGGCGGCATTGCCGGCCTGGTGGGCGACAACGGCGTGGGCAAGAGTGTGCTTTTGGCCCTGGCGGCCGGCACGCTGGAGCCGGCCGCAGGTACCGTTGCGCGCCAGGGGCGGGTGCATGTGGTGAACCAGCACTGTGCGGGCGTCACCGTGGCTGCGCTGGCGGGCATTGATGCCGTGCTGGCAGCGCTGGCCCGGCTGGGGGAAGGCCTAGGCAATGAAGCCGACTTGTTGCTGGCGGACGGTCGCTGGGATATGCCAGCTCGCTGGCAGCGTGCACTGGCCGGCGTGGGGCTGGAGCATCTTGCGCCGCGACAGGACGCAAACAAACTGAGCGGCGGCGAGCGCGCCCGCGTCGCCTTGGCCGGGGCGTTTCTTTCAGACGCCGACGTGCTGCTGCTCGACGAACCCACCAACCATCTCGATGGGCCCGCGCGGCAATGGCTGATGTCTGCGCTGGCCGATTGGCACGGCGCCGTGCTCGTCGCCACGCACGACCGCGAATTACTGGACGTGGTGGACCGCATCGCCGAACTCAGCCCTTTGGGCCTGCGCCAATACGGCGGCGCTGGAATCCGCACTGGCTTCGTTCACCGGTGCCTTGCTGGTGGTGTCGCACGACCCGCGCTTTTTGAGTGCGCTGAAGCCGCAGGTGAATTGGGCGTGGCAGCAACGGCGGTGGAACTTGGATGCGTCCCTCGCCAGCGATTTGCCGGTAACCCCATCAGCTCAATGGGCCAACGCGGCGTTCTTCCAGGCCGCGGCGGCGGCATCAGCATCGCCGCGCTGCTCGGCCAGTTCGGCCAGGTGACGCCACGCACGGCTGCGCAGGGCGTCGTCGTCAAGCTGTTGCGCCGCCTGCATGAACCGCTGTTGCGCAATGCCCCACAGTTGCCGGCGCAGGCAAGCCATGGCCGACAGGTAGTGCAGCCGTGGGTCGCGCGGGTTGTTCTGCTCGGCGGTTTCTATGCGCGCCAGCCAGGCGGGGTCGAGCGCGTCCAGGCTGTTTTCCAGCACGCGCACTAGCTTCAACGCTACCGCATCGGGCAAGCCTGCGGCCGCGTCGGCCAGCCGGTCCCAGGCGGGCAGCAGCCAGGTGCGCACCTGGGATGCGTCGCCCCCCAGGTGGCTCAGGCGCTGCGCGGCATGCACCGCCAGTTCGGGCATGGCGCGCTCGGCGGGCTCCAGCGCCAGCCACATGCGTTGCAGCTGGGCCGTGTCGTGCGCGCCGTCGATCAGCTCCATCGCCAGGCCGCGCACCATGCTTTGTGCAGCGGCGGGCGAGAAGGCGCGGTGCTTGCCCAGCAGGCGTGCGGTGTCCAGCGCCTCCTGCGTCTGGTGCGACAGGCGCGTGGCCTTCAGGCGGGCGCGCAGCGCCAGCGTGCGGCGTGCGGCGCCTTGTGGCAGCGCGGCCAGCCATTCCAGCGCGGCGGGTGCGTCGCGCTCGTCCAGCGACCAGCGGGCTGCGCGCAGCTGGGCGCCTTCGCGCAGCTCCAGCTCGCTCAAGGGCGCACGGTCTGGAATGTTGCGCAGGGCGTGATCCAGATGCGATGCGCGCGTGGGCCGGTCTTGCAGCGCGTGCGATGCCTCGGCCGCCACCAGATGCGCCAGCGTGCGCAGCTGGCGGCCGTGCGGTGCGGGCTCGCCGGCGGTATCGAGCGCGCTTTCCTGCATCAGCGCGGCGACGGCGGCCTTGCGCGATCGCAGGAAGCGGCCGGCCAGCAGTTGCGAGAGCGAGTCCAGCAAGGCGCCGTGCATGGCACGCTCCTTTTGCTGCACACGCCAGCGTCGTGCTTGCCGGGGCAATTCGAGCAGCGCGGCCAGGCCGCGCAGTGCCGCATACAGAAAGCCGAAGCCGCCGAAGATCAGCAGCAGCACCAGATTGAGCGACAGATCGATGCGGTAGGGCGGCCAGAACAGCGTGACCGAGCCCTGGTTGTTGCCCGCGAAAAGCGCCACCGCCACGGCGACGCCGAAAAGCCCAAGAAGCCAGAGTGCTGCGCGCATGTGTCGTAACCCGTGCGGTTCAGCGGCCGGCGGCGGCGGTGGCCAGCGCGGAGAGCGTGTCGTCCAGCGCGGGCAACTCAGCTGTCTTCATGTGCGCCTGCGCTTGCTGCAGCGTGGTGGCCGCAGCCTGGGTGCGGCGCGACGCGGGGTCGAAGTATTTGTTCAGCGATGTGTTGGCGGCGGCGAGGTCTGACCGCGCCGAATCGATCTGCCGCGCCAGCAATCCCAGGCGGGCGTTCAGCAGCTTCAACTTGAGGTTTTCGCGCAGAAAGAACGCCTGGTCGGGCGCCAGCAAAATAGCGTCGGGCCGGTCGATGCGGCTGATGCGCAGCAGGCCGCGGGCCTCGTCGCGCACCACTTCCCATACCGTCACCAGTGCCGCCTGCCAACGGGGAAGGTCAGCGGTGGAGGTGGGGGCGTCGCCCGCGGCCTGCGCGGCGGCCATGCGGCGTGTGGCCGCCGCCTGCGCCACGGCGTTCAGCAGGGGCAGGTCGTCCACCTGGCGCACCAGGTCGTCGATGCGACCCAGCAGGCCTGCCGTGTCGGTGACGGCTGCGCGGCTGATGCGGTCCTGGTCGCGCTCGATGGCGCGCTGCAGCGGTGCCAGGCGCGGCTGCGCTGCGCGGTCGATGCGCTGGTGGGCGCTGCGCAGGGCCGCAATCAGCGGCTCCAGGCTGCCGGTCAGCTGTGTCTGTTGCTGGGCCAGGCGAATGGCCGACTCGATGTCGACCACCAGGTTCTCGTCGCGCGAGCGCGACAGGCTTTGCATCAGCTCTTCGAGCTGGCTGCGTTGCAGCGCGACCTCGCTCACGCGGGTTTCGGCCACGGCCAGCCGGGCGGCGGTCTCGCGCGAGACGTCTTGCGCCTGGCGGGCCATGGTGCGCGCCTCGATGGCCTGCGCGCCGGAATCGGCCGACTGCCGCGCCAGCTGTTCCTGAATGCCCGACAGGCGCTGCCACAGCAGCACGCTGGCCACCAGGCCGGCCAGCGCGATGAAGCCCAGCACGGCAATGAAAAGCCGTGCGCTGGCCGTCAACGGTGCCGCTGCGGCCGTTGGCGGGTTTTGTGGCGCAGGAGGCGCAAGGCCGGGGGTGGGCTCAAAACTCATCGCAGGGATTCTATCGATGCGACCACGTCCGAGAGGGCCGGACGACATTCGGTAACCATGCCGAAACCCAGGCCGCGCGCCGCCTGCGCAATGCGCGGATGGGTGCACAGCGCCTGGGCCGCCTGCCAGTGCTGGCCGGGCAGGGCGGCGGCCAGGTGGGCGACGGCTTCGGAGCTGCTCAGCAGCCATACCGATCCATCGACAGTTGCTTGCTGCGCCAGCGATTGCTGCGCGGGCGTGAGTTGCGGCGCGCCGCGTTCGTAGACGGCGACGAAATCGACCTGCCCGCCGGCCTGTTCGATCTGCTGCGCCAGCCAGTCGCGCCCCCGGCCGCCTGTGCCGCCTGGCTCGACTGATGCGCCCGACGTGGTGCCGCGCACCACCAGCACGCGATCACCCGGCCGCACCTGCGGCTGCACCTGCAGCCAGAGCGACTCGGAATCGAACTGCTCTGCATCGGCTGCGGGGCTGTCGATGGCTGCAGCGGGAACGCCTGCCTCCAGCAGCGCCTGGCGCGTGCCGGGGCCAGGTGCCCATGCTCTTGTTTTGATAGCTGTCAGCGCTTGCGTATCAAGCGCTAGAGCCTGATTTGGCTCAAAAAAGTAATGCACGGCATTGCCGCTCACGAACATGAGGGCGCGCCAGCGGCACAAGTCGGCCCGAGCCTGTTGCAGCGCCGTCTGCAAGGCCGGCTGGGTGGCGGGCCCGATGGCGATCAGCGGCAGGGCCACGGCCGGCACGCCGCGCGCCTGCAGGTCGGCCACCCATTGCGCGGCGTCGCGCGCAGGACGGGTGACGATGGCGCGGCGGCGTGGTGGAGGCACTTCTTTCAGCCCGCGCCGCCTGCACGCAGCTGGGCCGACACGTCGGCGCCCAGCGCTTCGGCCTCGGCTGCGCGCTCCACGGTGGCCTCGGCAAACGCGTGCACCAGCGGGCGGCGGCCTTCCGGGTCGCCCCAGGCGGCCTGCAGCCGCAGCGTTTTGTCTGTCCAGCGGGCATGCGCGGCCAGCGGCATGGAGCAACTGCCGCCCATGGCGCGGCTGACGGCGCGCTCGGCCGTCACGGCCAGGCCCGTGGGCAAGTGCATGAGGGGCGCCAGCGCGGCGATCAGGTCGTGCCGCTCGCCCAGCACCTCGATGCCCAATGCGCCCTGGCCGGCGGCCGGCAGCATTTCGGCAGGATCAAAGGCGGTGCGGATGCGGTCCGTCAGGCCCAGGCGCTTGAGCCCGGCGGCGGCCAGCACGATGGCGTCGTAGCGGCCTTCGTCCAGCTTGCGCAGGCGGGTGTCCAGGTTGCCTCGCAGCGGCTCGATCTTCAGGTCCGGGCGCAGCGCCTGCAGCAGCACCTGGCGGCGCA
Source organism: Acidovorax sp. WCS2018Noco2-16 (assembly GCF_031843945.1). Classification (NCBI taxonomy): domain Bacteria; kingdom Pseudomonadati; phylum Pseudomonadota; class Betaproteobacteria; order Burkholderiales; family Comamonadaceae; genus Acidovorax; species Acidovorax sp. WCS2018Noco2-16. The sequence continues at coordinate 963,417 of NZ_JAVTJJ010000001.1, read as the reverse complement.
GGCTCGATGTGCCGACCACGGCGCCCTGCGGCAGGTCGGCCAGCGACGCGTATTGCGGCGACACGAAGGCGTCGCGCGGGTCTTCGCGCTCCATCACGCAGGCCAGCACAAAGCCCTCGGGCAGCTCCATGGGCACGTCCTTGAGGGAATGCACGGCGATGTGCGCGCGGCCTTCTTCCAGCGCCACTTCCAGCTCTTTCACGAACAGGCCCTTGCCGCCCACCTTGCTGAGCGATCGGTCCAGGATCTGGTCGCCCTTGGTGGTCATGCCCAGCAGGTCCACGGCATGGCCGCGCGCACGCAGCAGGGCCTGCACATGCTCGGCCTGCCACAGGGCCAGGCGGCTTTCGCGCGTGGCGATGGTGATGGAGAGAGCGGGGGAGTTTTCTGGGGTCATCGCGGGGCTCGAAAAGGCCGCTGCCAGCAGACAAAAGGGGGCCTGGAACGCGTGCTGGACAGGGTGCCCGGGATGCTAGCATGCTGCGCTGCAGCAGCCCTGTTGACGCAAGTCATAGAAACCAAGAACCACGACAACCTGCGCCGACGCGCCTGGAGATCTCTGCATGAACGCGACTTCCCGCAAGACCGACGCCGCCAGCGGCACGCCCGTGGTGGTGGCCCGCAAGACCGACAAGGATTTGCCGCTGATCCAGGACATTCGCCTGCTCGGCCGCATTCTGGGCGATGTGATCCGTGAGCAGGAAGGCGTGGCCGCATATGACCTGGTCGAGCAGGTGCGCAAGCTGTCTGTGGCGTTCCGCCGCGATGCGGACCAGGACGCCGACAAGGCGCTCAAGAAACTGCTCAAGGGGCTGACGGGCGACCAGACGGTGAGCGTGATTCGCGCCTTCACGTATTTCAGCCACCTGGCCAACCTGGCCGAAGACCGCCACCACATCCGCCGCCGCACCGTGCACGAGCGTGCCGGCAGCGCGCAGGAAGGCAGCATCGAAGTGGCGCTGGCGCGGCTGCGCTGGGCCGGCATTGCGCCGCGTACCGTATCGCAGACGCTGGCGAAAAGCTACGTGGCGCCGGTGCTCACCGCCCACCCCACCGAAGTGCAGCGCAAGAGCATTCTGGATGCCGAGCGCGACATCGCCACGCTGCTGACCCAGCGAGACGACATCACCGACCGCGCGCAGCTCTACAACAGTGCGAAAGACGCGCTCACGCCGCGCGAGCTGGCCACCAACGAAGCCGGTCTGCGCGCCCGCGTCGCCCAGCTGTGGCAGACCCGGCTGCTGCGCTATTCCAAGCTCACGGTGGCCGATGAGATCGAGAACGCGCTGTCGTATTACGAATCGACCTTCCTCTCGGAGATTCCGAAGATCTACGCCGATCTGGAACGCGAGCTGGGCAACCAGCCCGTGGCGAGCTTTCTGCGCATGGGCCAGTGGATCGGCGGCGATCGCGACGGCAACCCGAACGTCAGCGCGGCCACGCTGTCGCTGGCGCTGGGACGCCAGGCCGAGGTGGCGCTGCGCCATTACCTGACCGAAGTGCATTACCTGGGCGGCGAGCTGTCGCTGTCGGCCCGCCTGGTGAAGGTGTCGCCCGAAATGCAGGCGCTGGCCGAGCGTTCGCCCGACACCAGCGAGCACCGCCAGGACGAGCCTTACCGCCGCGCGCTGACCGGCATGTACGCGCGCCTGGCGGCCACGCTCAAGAACCTGACCGGCGGCGACGCTGCGCGCCACGCCGTGGCGCCGCAGAACGCGTACCCGTCTGCAGGCGACTTTCTGGCCGACCTGCGCGTGATCGAGGCCTCGCTGCATTCGCACGGCGGCGCTGCCATGGCCGCCGAGCGTCTGCACCCGCTGGTGCGCGCGGTGGAGGTCTTCGGCTTTCACCTGGCCACCGTAGATTTGCGCCAAAGCTCTGACCAGCACGAGCGGGTGATCGCCGAGCTGCTGGACACCGCGCGTGTCGAGCCTGACTACGGCGCGCTGCCCGAGCCCGAGCGGCGCGCGCTGCTGCTGCGCCTGCTGTGCGACGCCCGGCCGCTGCGCGTGGTGGGCGCCACGTATTCCGAACACACGACGGCCGAGATCGCCATCTTCGAGACCGCGCGCCAGATGCGCGAACGCTTCGGCGCCGAGGCGATCCGCCACTACATCATCAGCCACACCGAAACGGTGAGTGACCTGCTGGAGGTGCTGCTGCTGCAAAAGGAAGTGGGCCTGATGCAGGGCACGCTGGACGGCCCAGCGCGTGCTGATCTGATCGTCGTGCCGCTCTTCGAGACCATCGAAGACCTGCGAAATGCCGCGCCCATCATGCGCGAGCTGTATGCGCTGCCCGGCTTCGCCGCGCTGGTGCGCGCCAGCGGTGCCGAGCAGGACATCATGCTGGGCTACAGCGACAGCAACAAGGACGGCGGCATCTTCACCAGCAACTGGGAGCTCTACCGCGCCGAGATCGCGCTGGTGGCCCTGTTCGACGACATGAACGCCGCCGCGCTGCCGGCCGCGCCCATTCAGCTGCGCATGTTCCACGGCCGGGGCGGCACCGTGGGGCGTGGTGGCGGGCCCAGCTACCAGGCCATCCTGGCGCAGCCGCCGGGCACGGTGCGCGGGCAGATCCGCCTGACCGAGCAGGGCGAGGTCATCGCCTCCAAATACGCCAACCCCGAGATCGGCCGGCGCAACCTGGAAACGCTGGTCGCCGCCACGCTGGAGGCCACGCTGCTGCAGCAGACCAAACCTGCGACCAAGGCCTTCCTGGAAGCGGCCGCGCAACTGTCGCAGGCCAGCATGGGCGCCTACCGCGCGCTGGTCTACGAGACCCCGGGCTTTACCGAGTACTTCTTCAATTCCACACCGATCCGCGAGATCGCCGAGCTGAACATCGGCTCGCGCCCCGCGTCGCGCAAGGCCAGCCAGAAGATCGAAGACCTGCGCGCCATTCCGTGGGGCTTCAGCTGGGGCCAGTGCCGCCTGACGCTGCCGGGCTGGTACGGGTTTGGCGCGGCGGTGGAGGCGTTCATCAAGGCGCCGGGCGAAGACCCGAAGGCGCGCCTGGCGCTGTTGCAAAAGATGTACCGCCAATGGCCGTTCTTTCGTACGCTGCTGTCCAACATGGACATGGTGATGGCCAAGAGCGATATGGCGCTGGCGTCGCGCTACAGCGAACTGGTGACCGACACGCGCCTGCGCAAGAGGGTGTTCGGCGCCATTGAGGCCGAATGGCAGCGCACCGGCGACGCCTTGTTGCGCATCACCGGCGAGCGTCAGCGGCTGGCCGGCAACACGGCGCTGGCGCGGTCCATTCGCCACCGGTTTCCGTACATCGACCCGCTGCATCACCTGCAGGTCGAGCTGGTGCGACGCTGGCGCGGCGGTCAGGGCAACGACCGGGTGCAGACGGGTATCCACATTTCCATCAACGGCATTGCGGCGGGCTTGCGCAACACGGGTTGATCCATGGCCGGTGGCTGTTGCTGATGGGTGGGCCGGGACGGGTGGGCTTGGAACTTGCGTGCTCGCCCTGGTCTTCGTGAAAAGAGTGGAATCGTGCAAAGCGCTATGACAGGTTGGTTGCGGCGTCTCTGGGCGCAGGACGCGTTCGTCTACAGCCTGCGGGTGTTCGTGGCGCTCAGCGGCGCGATGGCTCTGTGCTGGTGGATTGGCCGGGTGCCGCTGGTCATCCCGGTGTTCCTGGGCATCATCGCCAGCGCGCTGGCCGAGACCGACGACAGCTGGCGCGGCCGGCTGCGGGCGCTGCTGGTCACGCTGAGCTGCTTTGCGGCGGCGGCGTTTTCGGTCAAGGCGCTGCTGGGCTGGCCGATGGGCTTCGTCGTGGGACTGGCGCTGTCCACTTTCGGCTTCACCATGTTGGGCGCCCTGGGCGAGCGCTACCGCGCCATCGCATCGGCCACCGTGATCCTGGCGCTGTACACCGCCATCAGCGTGGTGCCCAGTCAAAGCGAGGGCAGCCCGTTCTGGCATGTGCCGGCCCTGCTGCTGGCGGGCGCGGCCTGGTACGGTTTGCTCTCGCTGGCCTGGTGCGTGCTGTTTCCGCACCAGCCGGTGAGGCAGAACCTGGCGCGGCTATACCGTGAGCTGGGCGCCTACCTGCGGCTGAAAGCCAGCGTGTTCGAGCCGGTGCGGGCGGTGGACATGGAGCGCCGCCGCCTGGCGCTGGCCCAGACCAACGGCCGCGTGGTGGCTGCGCTCAACAGCACCAAGGAAAGCCTGTTCTCCCGGTTGGGCCGCCAGCCGCCCACGGGCCGCATGCTGCGCCACCTGAACCTGTACTTCGTGGCGCAGGACATCCACGAGCGCGCCAGCTCGTCGCACTACCACTACAACGAATGGGCCGACGTGCTGTTCCACAGCGACGTGCTGTACCGGTGCCAACGCGTGCTCAAACTGCAGGGCGTCGACTGCACGCAGGTCGCAGATACGCTGCAGCTGCACCAGCCCTTCGTGCGCGACGGCGAGGTCGAGCGCGCACTGGCCGACCTGCACGACTCCATCGCCTACCTGGAGCGCCAGCAGCAGGCTGCCTGGCAGCGCCCGCTCAGATCGCTGCGCGCGCTGGCGCGCAACCTGGCCACGCTGGATGCGCAACTGACCGCCGCCACCCACCCCGAAGGCGGCGAGCGCCTGGGCGACAGCAGCCTGTTCGACCGCACGCCGCGCTCGCTGGCCGACGCCTGGGGCCGCGTGCGCGCGCAATTGCATGCGGGCTCGCCGCTCTTGCGGCACGCGGTGCGGCTGTCGCTGTCGCTGGCAGCGGGCTATGGCGTGATGCAGTTCACCGACCCGGCGCACGGCTACTGGATCTTGCTGGCAACCCTGTTCGTCTGCCAGCCGACCTATGGCGCCACGCTCTCGAAGGTCACGCAGCGCGTGGTGGGCACGGCCGTGGGGCTGGTGGTGGGCTGGGCGCTGCTGCGGCTTTTTCCGAGCCTGCAGCTGCAGGCGCTGTTCGCGGTGGCTTCGGGCGTGCTGTTCTTCGTCACGCGCACCAGTCGATATCTGACGGCGACGGCGGCCATCACGCTGCTGGTGCTGATGTGCTTCAACCAGAGCACGGGCGACGGCTACGCGCTGATCTGGCCGCGCTTGCTGGACACGATGGTGGGCAGCGCCATCGCGGCGGCCGCCATGCTGCTGGTGCTGCCTGACTGGCAGGGCCGGCGCCTGGCTGCCGTGGTGGCGCAGGCGGTGCGGTCCAACGCACTTTATCTGCGCGAGATCATGTCGCAGTACGCCACCGGCAAGGCGGACGACCTGGACTACCGCCTGGCGCGCCGCACGGCGCACAACGCCGACGCCGCGCTGTCCACCGCGCTGTCGCAAATGCTGCAGGAGCCGCGCCCCGTGCGCCGCCATGCGCGGCTGGGCATGCAGGTGCTGGTGCAGTCGCACACGCTGCTGAATTTTCTCTCGGCACTGGGTGCCCACCGGGGCCAGCTGGCCATCGAGGAGAACGACCCGCTGGTGGCCCAGTCAGCCGAGCACGCGGCCGGGCAGATCGAGCAGATCGCCCAGGCACTGATGGCACGCCGCCCGCCGGTGCCCGACGACGGCACCGCCGCCGCCCTGGCCGATGCGCTGGAGCGACAGGCCGACACGGCCGGCGAGCCGCTGCGGCTGGTGCTGACGCAGCTGGCGCTGGTGTGCCGGCAAATCGCGCCGCTGGGCATCATCGCTGCGCAGCTGGTGGCAGGCCCGGCGGCCTTGGCCGAGGCGTCGTCAGTCGCCCAGTAGCTCGCCCACCGGGCGCAGGTCGTCCACCCGGTCGCAGATGGCCTTGACGATCATCATCACTGGAATGCCCAGCAGCAGGCCCCACAGGCCCCACAGCCAGCCCCACGCCAGCACGCTGACGAACACCGCCACAGGGCTCATGGCGCTGGTGCGGCTGGTGAGCCACGGCGTGATGAGGTTGCCGATGATGGTGTGGATGATGAGCGACGCACCGCCGATGGCCAGGGCCATGTCCAGCGTGCCGAACTGCAGGAAGGCGACCAGGGCGGATGTGCCGGTGACCACCAGCGAGCCGATGTAGGGTGCCAGGTTCAGCGATGCGGCCACCACACCCCACACGGCCGGGTTTTCCAGCCCCAGCGCCGCATAGGCGGCCCACGTGGCAAAGCCCACCAGCACGCTGGTGAACACCTGCACCAGCAGGTAGCGCTGGATCTGTTTGGTGATGTCTTCCAGTACCTCGGCCGTAATCCGGCGCCGCTCCAGGCTGCTGCCGGCGATGCGCATCAGCTTGCGCTTGAAGAGGTTGCCCGACGCCAGCGAGAAGAAGGTGAGGAACACCACTACCGTCATCTGGCCGACGGCGGACGCGAGGCCCATGGTGCCGCTCCAAACGTAGTCGCGGATGTTGAAGGGCGGGCGCTCGATCACCACGCGCTGCACGCCGCGCTGCGTCTGCGGGGGCGCGGTTCCGGCGGCGGCCTGCTCGATCTGGCTGGCCGCGCGCTGCACGGTGTCCAGCGGGCTGGGGCCGCTCACGCGTTCGCGCACGGCATCGCGCACCTTGCGGGCGGCCACGGGCAGCGAATCCACCAGTTCGGCCGCGCCTTCGTTCAGCGACCAGGCCGTGCCACCCAGCGCGCCGAGAATGCTCAGCAGCAGCACGCCAGCGCCGGCCCAGCGCGGCACATGCCAGCGGTAGAGCCACTGCACGGCAGGCCGCAGCGAGATGGTCAGCAGCACGCTGAGCATGAGTGGAATGAACACCGCGCTGGCCCAATGCAGCACGGCGATGCTGGCAAACAGCGCCAGCAGGGCGAGCGACATGCTGCGTATGTCTACCGGCATGTTCAGCACGATGCGCTGGGCCTCGGCCTGCACGGCGGCAGCGGCCTGGGGCGTCAGGCTGGGATCGGCGGGTGGCGTCACCACCTTGGCAAACGGCTCGTCCGGCGGGGCTGGCTCGCTTGCAACGGCCTCGCCAGCGGCGGCCGGTGGCTCGTCGGCGGGGGCGCTGGCGGCTTCTGCGGGCTGTTCGGCCGCTGGCGAGGGCTCCACGGCCGGGCGGGCGGTGGAGGTGGAGGAAAGAGGCGTTTCGGGCATGGCCGCGATTGTGCGTCGGCCGTGGCCGCGCCGCGCGTAGGCGGCCACCGCAGCGCCGTCTGGTGCGCCGTGCCGCGCAGCATCGGCGCCACACTTGTGCTGGCTGCCCGCCGGTTTTGAGTGAAATAGGCCTGTAGCGCTTGATGGGTAAGCGTTGGTAGCTATTAATATAATAGCAATCTGATCCGAGGCTGTTGGAGGGCCGCCGGTGTTGCCTTGAACACCAGCGGGCAAGCAGCCCCTGAAAGCCTGCGCTGTTCGGCCGATTCAGCGGAGCCCGGAGCCTTAGCATTCCGCAATGCTTCTCGAACCACGCGCCCCGGGCGCTTCCCGCCACGCAACCGCTAACGCGGTGCTCCGTATCCGGCCTGCGCGCCGGACTCTGCCGCTGGCCCGCACATGCGCCGTTGCCGCGGCGACGGTGTGGGCCCTGACCGGCTGCGTCGCGCCCCCGCAGGACGTGCCAGCACCCGCAGTGCACGCGCTGTCTACCCAGAAGACCGCCCGCGCCGCCCACCACTGGGACGTGCTGGCGACCGACGTGGCCGCGCAGGTGGCCGACCGGCTGCGCGAATGGCCGGCGGGCGAGCATCCGATCCACGTGGCCTTGTCGCCCGACGACTCCGGCTTCGGCCGGGGGTTCAAGCAACTGGTGGTGACGCGGCTGGTCGAGCGCGGCCTGGCGGTCTCCACCGACGCGGGCCCGCTGCAATTGCAGATCGCCACGCAACTGGTGCAGCACCATGCGGGCGCGGCGCCCACGTCCAACGGGCCGTGGGTGGCCGACGGCGTGCGCACCGACCGCAGCCCGGTCGTGCCCACGCCAGACATCGCTGCCGGCGCGCTGCGCACCGAAGTGCTGGTGACCACCTCGCTCGAGCGCGAGCAGCGCATTCTGGTGCGCACCTCCGATGTCGTATCCATCGCGCAGGACGACGCGGCGCTCTACCAGGCACGCGTGATTCAGCCGGCCGCTGCGCCGGTGCCGATCATGCGCACCTGGAGGGTTGTGCCATGACGACCGACCGATCGTCCGTGTCGCCACCGGGCCGGCGCCTGGTGTTGCGGGCTGCCTTGGCGGCCGCTGCCACCGTCATGCTGGGCGCCACGGGCTGCGCACGCTTTTATTACGGCAGCGCCGCGCCCACCGATCCGGTGGATCTCGTCGAAGCCAATTACCGCGCGGCCGACGTGCTGCTGCAGACCGCGCCGCTGGACCCAACGCTGCCCGTGCTGGTCGCCACCATCGTGCAGGTGGACCGGCTCAGCGAATCGTCGCGCCTGGGCCGCGTGATTTCCGAACATATCTCTGGCCGGCTGGCGCAACGCGGCGTGCGGGTGACCGAGTTGAAGCTGCGCGAAACATTGGCCATGCGGCCAGGCCAGGGCGAGCTGCTGCTGTCGCGCGAAGCCCGCGAGGTGACGCAGGCGCAGTCGGCGCAGGCCGTGGTGGTGGGCACCTACGCGGTGTCGTCCGGTGCGGTGTTCGTCAGCCTGAAGCTGGTGAACCCGGTCGGCAACATCGTGCTGGCAGCGTGCGACTATGCGTTGCCGATGGACGGCACGGTGCGCGGGCTGGTGGCAGCGCAGTAAAGACTCTGTCGGGGTATGCTATTAAATTGGTAGCTGATTGCGCTGGTGGATAAAGCGCTGGAGGCCTGAAAGGCCTCCATTTTTTTTGTCTGATGCGGAAGTGGTGCGCTTAAGCTCAATGCAGCATCAACGCGCCGGCGCTCTTGCTCTTGCCTGCGCGGGCCGGCGGGTTGCACAGGCCGCAGACATAACCCCGGTTCTCATACAGCTCGGTCACGAACTGGCCGTTGCACTGCGTGCACTGCGTGCGCGTCAGCATGCCGGCATCGACGAACTTGACGAGGCGCCAGGCGCGGGTAAATGACAGCAGCGGCTCGATCTCGGCCGTGGCGACTTGCTCGTTGTACAGGCGGTAGGCCTTGGTCAGCAGTTCCACCGAGTCCAGGTCCACGCCCTTGGATAGGTATTCGTAGATGTTCAAAAACAGCGACGAGTGGATGTTCTCTTGCCACGTCAGGAACCAGTCGGTCGAGAAGGGCAGTTGGCCCTTCGATGGCGACTTGCCCGCGATCTCCTTGTAGAGTCGAATCAGCCGCTCGTACGACAGCGTGGTTTCCGATTCCAGCACCTGCATGCGCGCGCCCATCTGGATCAGCAACGCGGCGCGTTCGATCTGCTTGGATTCGTTCAGGACGCTTTTGACGGGTGCGGACATGGCGGGCTTTCGAAGGACGGTGAAGGGAGAGGCGAACGGTGCGATGAGCCAGGGCGGCTTCAGAGCACTTCCGACACGCGGCTGGCCATCAGGATGTTGGCGTGCAGCGCGTTGGTCGCTTCGTTGCCCACCTTGCGGGGCGTGTTGTGGTTGGTCAGCAGGCTCCACACCAGGCTATCGTCCACCCGGAAGCTGCACAGCAGCGTGTTGCGCGATGCCAGCTTGAGCACCTGCGCCGACGACAGCGAGGCCAGCAGGTCAGCCGCGTCTTCGTTCATGCCCAGACGGAACACCGCCTCCGCCTTGTCGTGACGGATCAGCGTCTGGGCCAGCATCAGGTAAGTGAGGTTGGCTTCGCGGATTTCAGCGAGAAGTTGTTCGGAGGTCATGTTCAATCCTTTTTCCAGTACCCGGTTCGGCGTTGCATGCGGTCTGCATGTGTTGCCTGATCCGTTGAAATGGATTGTGAATTCGCCCCAAACAAAAATTAAGTCGGGGGCTGGCTGCGCGTAGCGTCTGGTTGGCGCGCCGTTCTTGTAGGAATTTGCCTTACAAGCGCGTCTCGTCCGTTGGTGCGCCAAAGCCTTGCTCCAGACTCCTGTCACTGTGAAGCAACCGTCAGGCGACGCCCTGGACTGTGCTGTGCCGAGTCGGCCCTGGCGCTGCAGGCTGACAAATGGCCGTCCGACTGTTACATGTGGGCGCTGCGGCAAAACGGCGGCAAGCGGGGCGGAATGCTGTCTTATCGCGCCACCCATGCTGCTCTGAAAATGCTAGCACTCGGAATACCGTGCAGGCATGAAAAAACGGGCCGAAGCCCGTTTGTTTGTGTAGAGCGCCCGGAAGCGCCCTGGTGACTGTCTGCTCAGTCCTCTTCGCTCATCTGCGACTGCAGGTAGTTCTGCACGCCCACCTTGCTCAGCAGGTCGATCTGGGTTTCCAGAAAGTCGATGTGCTCTTCCGTGTCGTCCAGAATGCCCTGCAGCAGGTCGCGGGAGACGTAGTCGCGCACGGTTTCGCAATGGGCGATGCCGGCCTTGATGGTGGCCTGCGCGCCCAGCTCGGAGCGCAAGTCGCATTCCAAAATCTCTGGCACGTCTTCACCGACCTGCAGCTTGGCCAGGTCCTGCAGGTTGGGCAGGCCGTCCAGCATGAAGATGCGGTCCATGATCTTGTCGGCATGCTTCATCTCGCCGATCGACTCTTCGTATTCCTTCTTGGCCAGCCGGTCAAAGCCCCAGTGCTTGAGCATGCGGTAGTGCAAGAAGTACTGGTTGATGGCCGTGAGTTCGTTCTTCAGTTGCGCCTGCAGATGCGCAATGACTTGATCGTCGCCTTTCATGGGGCTCTCCTCTTTATCTATCTATGTATGGGTAATGCGCGCATTGTCGTGATCCAGGTCACGCCACACAAGGCAAGACCCCGCCTTGCCGGTCTGCGTGCGTGTGAGGCTGAGTCGCTTTCTCGTTTGGCGGCCTCATTGGATCGGACTTTCACCACGTCTTAATCGATAGCAATTGACAATCGAACTCATGGGTTCAATTAATTGGATTGATCGGGGGTTTGCACCTAGACTTCAGTCTTGTTCTTACCCATCCGCTCCATTCATTAAGGAAAAAGCAATGTCCCTGATCAATACGCAAGTGCAGCCCTTCAAAACCACCGCCTTCGTGAACCGCGACGGCAAGGGCGACTTCGTCGAAGTGACCGAAGCCAATCTGAAGGGCAAGTGGTCGGTTCTGATCTTCATGCCAGCCGCATTCACCTTCAACTGCCCCACCGAAATCGAAGACGCGGCCGACAATTACGCCGAGTTCCAGAAGGCCGGTGCCGAGGTCTACATCGTCACCACCGACACGCACTTCTCGCACAAGGTCTGGCACGAAACCTCCGACGCCGTCGGCAAGGCCAAGTTCCCGCTGGTGGGCGACCCAACGCACCAGCTGACCAAGGCTTTCGGCGTGCACATCGATGAAGAAGGCCTGGCGCTGCGCGGTACCTTCGTGATCAACCCAGACGGCGTGATCAAGACCCTGGAAATCCATTCCAACGAAATCGCCCGTGACGTGTCGGAAACCCTGCGCAAGCTCAAGGCTGCCCAGTTCACCGCCGCCAACCCAGGCCAGGTCTGCCCCGCCAAGTGGAAGGAAGGCGCCAAGACGCTGACGCCTTCCCTGGATCTGGTCGGCAAGATCTAAGCGACTCCCGTTCGCTAGCAGGAGGCGCCGCCCGGCGCCTTCCGGCCGGACCTCAGCATGGCGCCCCTGCGCCATGCCGTCCGGCTTTTTTTCGCCCGCTTTTTTGCCTGACCGCCAGCCCGCGCTGGCCCCACAACTCGAACTCCACAGGACACTTCCCATGCTCGACGACCAACTCAAATCCCAACTTTCCGCCTATCTGGAGCGCGTGACGCAGTCGTTCGAGATCGTGGCGTCCCTGGCCGACAGCGAAACCTCCGTGCAGACCCGCGAGCTGCTGGAAACCATCCAGACCCTGCGCAGCGACAAGATCAGCCTGCGCACCGACGGCAACGACGCACGCAAGCCATCGTTCACCCTGCAGCGCGCCGGCGCCCAGAACAGCCTGCGCTTTGCCGGCCTGCCGCTGGGCCACGAATTCACGTCGCTGGTGCTGGCACTGTTGTGGACGGGCGGCCATCCGCCGAAGGTGGAAGCCGACGTGATCGAGCAGATCCAGGCACTGGCACCGGCCGATGGCAGCGACTTCAATTTCGAGGTCTACATGAGTCTGACCTGCCACAACTGCCCTGACGTGGTGCAGGCGATGTCGCTCATGGCCATCATCAACCCGCGCATCAAGACCACGGTGATCGAAGGCGGCGCCTTCCAGCAGGAAGTGACCGAGCGCGAAATCATGGCCGTGCCCATGGTGTTCCTCAACGGCAAGGTGTTCGGCTCGGGCCGCATGACGGTCGAAGAAGTGATCGCCAAGCTCGACACTGGCGCGGCTGCGCGTGAAGCCGCCAAGCTGTCGGCCAAGGCGCCCTACGACGTGCTGATCGTCGGCGGCGGCCCTGCCGGCGCGGCGGCTGCCGTGTACGCCGCCCGCAAGGGCATTCGCACCGGCGTGGCGGCCGAGCGCTTCGGCGGCCAGGTCAACGACACGCTGGACATCGAGAACTACATCTCGGTCAGCAAGACGGACGGCCCCAAGTTCGCTGCCGCGTTGGAGCAGCACGTGCGCGACTACGAGGTCGACCTGATGAACCTGCAGCGCGCCCGTGCGCTCAAGCCCGCCGCCACCGAAGGCGGCCTGATCGAGATCACGCTGGAAAACGGCGGCACGCTGCAGTCGCGATCGGTCATCATTTCCACCGGCGCGCGGTGGCGCAACATGAACGTGCCCGGCGAAGAGCAGTACCGCACCAAGGGCGTGACGTACTGCCCGCATTGCGACGGCCCGCTCTTCAAGGGCAAGGCCGTGGCGGTGATCGGCGGCGGCAATTCGGGCGTGGAAGCGGCCATCGACCTGGCCGGCGTGGTCAAGCACGTGACGGTGCTGGAATTTGCCGGCGAGCTGAAGGCCGACGCCGTGCTGCAACGCAAGCTGCGCAGCTTGCCGAACGTGGACGTGATTCTGAATGCTCAGACCACCGAGGTGAACGGCGACGGCAACCGCGTCACGGGCATCACCTACAAGGACCGCACCAGCGAGGAAGTGCGCCAGATCGCGCTCGAAGGCATCTTCGTGCAGATCGGCCTGCTGCCCAACACCGACTGGCTCAAGGGTACGGTGGAGTTGTCGCGCTACGGCGAAGTCGTGGTGGACGCGCATGGCCGCACCAATGTGCCGGGCGTGTTCGCTGCAGGCGACTGCACGACGGTGCCCTACAAGCAGATCGTCATTGCGGCCGGCGACGGCGCGAAGGCCGCACTGGGTGCGTTCGATCACCTGATCCGCACGTCGGCACCGGCTTGAGGCCCAATTATGTGAGGGGGTGCATGCCTCAGACGACAGACAGAAAGCTCCCGTTCGGCCTGAGCTTGTCGAAGGGCTTGCGACACACGAGCCTTCGACAAGCTCAGGCCGAACGGTGGATATGTCTGAGGTAGGTTTCTATTCATGTTAAATCGGCCTCTATCGCTTATCCATCAAGCGCTATTAGCTATAAAAAAAGGAGCATCCGAAAGGTGCTCCTTTTTTCTTGTGCGCCGTTCGCTTGGCGCCGACGACTCCGCTTCAGTCAGGCGTTGGCGCCGCGCCGCTGGCCCAGCCGCCGCCCAGCACCTTGTACAGCGTGATGCGATTGGCCTGCTCGGCCAGTTGCAGCGAGATCTGCGTCTGCTGCGCGGTGTAGAGCGTGCGCTGCGCGTCCAGCACCGCCAGATAGCTGTCGGCGCCCAGGCGAAAGCGGCCCACCGACAGGTCGAGCGCGCGCTGCGTCGCATCCACCAGTGACGCCTGCGCGGCGAGCCGCTCCTGCAGCGTGGCGCGGTCGGCCAATGCGTCGGCCACCTCGCGGAAGGCGGTCTGGATGGACTTGTCGTACTGCGCCACGGCCGTGTCGCGTGCCACTTGCGCCACCTGCAGATTGGCCTGGTTGAGTCCGGCGGTGAAGATCGGCAGGCGGATCTGCGGCGCGAAACTCCAGGTGCGATTGCCGCCATCGAACAGGCCCGACAGCGCATTGCTGGCCGTGCCCACCGAGCCGGTCAGCGTGATCGACGGAAAGAACGCCGCGCGCGCTGCGCCAATGCTGGCGTAGCTGCCGCGCAGCGTGTATTCGGCCGCCTGCACGTCGGGCCGGCGCAGCAGCACGGTGGCGGGCAGGTCGGCCGGCACGGCCAGCAAGGCTGTGGCGGCGGCAGGCGGTGGCGGCAACGGCGCGCTGCTGGTGGTGCGCAGCGTGTCGCCGGGCGAGCCGGTTGGCGCGGGGCTGGCGTCGGTGCGTTCGGCCGCTGCCACGCTGTCAGGCAGCAGGGCGGCCGGCACCGGGGCGCCGACCAGCAGCGCCAGCGCATTGCGGTCGCGCGCCACCTGGGCGGCGAAGGTCGCCACATCCACGCGGGCCGAATCGACGGTGGTTTGCGTCTGCGCCAACGTCAGTCCCGATACGCCGCCCAGCGCATGGCTCCGGCGCGTCACGTCCAGCGACTGCTGCCGCGTGCGCAGCGTTTCGCGCGCCAGGCGCAGGCGGCGGCTGTCGGCGTCCAGCGTCAGCCAGGCATTGGCGATGTCGGCGATCAGGCTCAGCTCCACACTGCGGCGGCTTTCGCCCGTGCGCAAAAATTCTTGCAGCGCTGCGTCGTTCAGGTTGCGCACGCGGCCGAAGAAATCGATCTCGTAGCTGGAAAAGCCCAGCTGCGCGCTGTATTGCTCGCCCACGCTGGAGCGCCCGGCGGTGGTCAGGTCGTCGGCCGTGCGGCTGCGGCTGCCGCCCGCCGTGGCGTTGACCGACGGGAACAGGCCCGCGCGCTGGATGCCGTACTGCGCCCGCGCCCGTTCGATGGCCAGCAGCGCCATGCGCAGGTCGCGGTTGTTGGCGAGCGACAGCCCGATCAGTTCCGCCAGGCGCGGCTCCTGCACGAAGGCGCGCCAGTCCATGGGGCCGGCGTCGGCCAGCAAGGGCACGGCATCGGCAGCCGAAGCGCTGGTCGCTGCGGCTGCGGCGGGCTGCGGTGCATCCGCCAGCGTGGCAGGAACGGGCAGAGCGGGGGGCTGGTAGGTTGGCGCCAGGTTCACGCAGCCGGTCAACAGGGCGGTCGCCACGGCCGTGGCGATCAGGCAAAGCGGGGGAGTGTTGCGGCGCTTCATGCTGCGGATCCTTGCGGGGCAGGGTGCGGCGCAGGGCCGTCCGGCGGCGGCGTGCGCTTGGCGAAGAATCCGCGAATCAGCACGAAGAACACCGGCACGAAGAAGATGCCCAGCACCGTGGCTGACACCATGCCGCCCAGCACGGCCGTGCCGATGGCCTGCCGCCCGCCCGCGCCCGCGCCAGTGCCAATCGCCAGCGGCAGCACGCCGAAGCCGAAGGCCAGCGAGGTCATCAGAATGGGCCGCAGCCGCAGGCGCACCGCCTCCAGCGTGGCGTCGATCACGCTCTTGCCCTGTGCCTGCAGCTGCGTGGCGAACTCCACGATCAGGATCGCGTTCTTGGACGCCAGCCCCACCGTGGTCAGCAGGCCGACCTGGAAATACACGTCGTTGGACAGCCCCCGGCTGCCAATGCCCAGCAGCGCCCCCACGACGCCCAGCGGCACCACCAGGATCACCGAGAACGGCACCGACCAGCTTTCATACAGCGCGGCCAGGCACAGGAAAACGAACAGGATCGAAATGGCGTAGAGCAGAGGCGCCTGCGAGCCCGAGAGCCGCTCCTGGTAAGACGCGCCTGTCCACTCGAAGCCGATGCCGGCCGGCATCTCCTTCATGACCTGCTCGACCGTGTCCATCGCCGCGCCCGAGCTGACGCCGGTGGCCGCGTCGCCCACGAATTCATAGCTGGGGCTGCCGTTGTAGCGCTGCAGCTGGGGCGAGCCGTAGGTCCAGTACGTGCTGGAGAACGAAGAGAACGGCACCATCTGACCCTGGTTGTTGCGCACTGTCCAGGGCGCGATGTCCTGCGGCAGCATGCGGTAGGGCGCGTCGCCCTGCATGTACACGCGCTTGACGCGGCCCTTGTTCAGAAAGTCGTTCACGTAGGTGCCGCCGATGGCGCTCGACAGTGTGCTGTTGATGTCGCCCGTGGCCAGGCCCAGGGCGCCGGCCTTGGCGTCGTCGATGGTCACGCCCAGCTGCGAGGTGTCGTCGGGGTTGTTGCTGCGCACGTTGGCCAGTTCGGGCCGCTGGCTGGTCAGTTGCAGCACCTTGTCGCGCGCGACCACCAGGGCGTCGTGGCCGACGCTGTTCAGGTCTTTGAGCTGAAAGTTGAAGCCCGCGTTGGCACCCAGGCCGCGCACCGCTGGCGGCAAGATGACGAAGATGCGCGCGTCGCGGATCTTGCGCAGGTCGTTCGTGGCCTTGCGGGCGATGGCGTCGGCGCTTTGTGACGCCAGCGGGCGCTCGCTCCAGTCCTTGAGGCGCACGAAGCCGCGCGCCGAACTTTGGTCGCCGTTCGAGCCGGTGATGGAGTTGAAGCTCACCACGTCGGGCTGGGCCGCGAAGTACTTCTGCACCTCACCCATCACAGCCTGCAGGCGCGTGTTCGACGACCCCGCCGGCAGCGTGATCTGCACCTGCACGGCGCCCTGGTCTTCGTTGGGCAGGAAGGCCGTGGGCAGGCGCATGAACAGCACCGCCATGCCGCCCACGATGAGCGCGTAGACGATCATCATGCGGCCACCTCGGCGCACGATGCGGCCCACGCCGCGCTGGTAGCCGTCGGCCGTGCGGTCGAAGCGGCGGTTGAAGCCGTTGAAGAAACGGTCGAGCCAGCCCATGGGGCCGCGCCGGGGCGTGCTGCCGTGCGGGCTGTGCGCGCCCTTCGGAATGGGTTTGAGCAGCGTGGCGCACAGGGCCGGTGTGAGCGTGAGCGCCACCAGTACCGACAGCACCATCGCCGAGACGATGGTGATCGAGAACTGCCGGTAGATCACACCCGTGGAGCCGCCGAAGAACGCCATGGGAATGAACACCGCCGACAGCGTGAGCGTGATGCCCACCAGCGCGGGCGTGATTTCGGCCATCGACTTGCGCGTGGCTTCTTTGGGCGACAGGCCTTCCTCGCTCATCACGCGCTCGACGTTTTCCACCACCACGATGGCGTCGTCCACCAGCAGGCCGATGGCCAGCACCATGGCGAACATGGTCAGCGTATTGATCGAATAGCCGGCGGCCGACAGCACGCCGAAGGTGCCCAGCAGCACCACAGGCACGGCAATGGCGGGAATCAGCGTGGCGCGGAAGTTCTGCAAGAACAGGTACATCACCAGCACCACGAGGATCATGGCCTCGGCCAGCGCCTTCACCACCTCTTCGATGGAGGCTTCCACGAATGGCGTGGTGTCGTAGCTGGTGAAAGGCTTGAGCTGGTACGGAAAGAACGGCTGCAGCTGGGCGATGCGGGCATTCACCGCCTCGGCCACTGCCATGGCGTTGGCCCCATCGGCCAGCACCACGCCCATGCCCGCGCCGGGCTGGCCGTTCAGGCGCGAGGTGATGGTGAGGTTCTCGGCACCCAGCTCGATGCGGGCCACGTCCTTCAGGCGCACCACGGCGCCGTCGGTCGCCACCTTCAGCACAATGTTCTCGAACTCCTCCCGGCTTTGCAGCTTGCTGCGTGCGGTGATGGTGGCGTTGAGCTGCTGTTCGCCCACGGCGGGCAGGGCGCCCAGCTGGCCGGCCGACACCTGCGCGTTCTGCGCGTTGATGGCGTTGCCCACGTCGGACGGGATGAGCGCGAATTTCTCCAGCTTGGCCGGATCCATCCACACGCGCATGGCGTAGGGCGTGCCCAGCGTGGCCACGTCGCCCACGCCGTCGATGCGGCTGATCACATCAACCAGGTTGCTGGAGATGTAGTCGCCGATGTCCACCTGCGTGACCGACGGATCGGGCGAGGTGAAGGTGATGATCATCAGGTAGTCGTTGCCACCCTTGGTGACGGTGACGCCCCGGCTCTGCACGGCTGGAGGCAGGCGCGACATGGCCTGCTGCAGCTTGTTTTGCACCTGCACCTGGGCCACGTCGATGTTGGTGCCCGCGTTGAAGGTCAGCGTGGTGCGCGAGCCGCCCGAGGCATCGCTGGTCGAGCCCATGTAGATCAGGTTGTCCAGCCCTTTGAGCTGTTGCTCGATGACCTGGGTGACCGACTCTTCCACCGTCTTGGCCGATGCGCCCGTATAGGTGGCGCTGATGGACACGCGCGGCGGGGCGATGTCGGGGTATTGCTCCAGCGGCAACTGGCGGATGGACATGCCGCCCGCCAGCATGATGACGATGGCGATGACCCAAGCAAAGATGGGCCGGTTGATGAAGAACTGTGCCATGGGGCGCGTCCTGCGGTCAGCGCGCCGCGGCCGGCGTGGCAGCCGCTGGCGCGGACGCGGTCGGTGCTGCAGCAGCGGCGGATGCGCCCGGCGCTGCGGGGGCTGCAGGCGCGGCGGCACCGCCCTGGCCCTGCGGCTTGACCTGCACCTCCACCGCCTGCACCGTGTCGCCCGGCTTCACGCGCTGCAGTCCGTCGACCACCACGCGATCGCCGGCGGCGATGCCGCTCGTCGCCAGCCAGCGGTTGCCCACCGCATCGCCCACCTGGATGCGGCGGCGCTCGACCTTGTTCTCGGCGTTGACCAGCAGCACGCTGGCGTTGCCCGCGGCATCGCGCGTGACGCCTTGCTGCGGCACCAGCAGCGCCTGTTCGTTCACGCCGGTCTGCAGCACGGCGCGCACGTACATGCCGGGCATCAACAGGCCTTCGGGGTTGGGGATCACCGCGCGCAGCGTGATCGCGCCAGTGGTGGGGTTCACGTTCACGCCGCTGAACTGCAGCCGGCCCGGTTGTGGGTAGGTGCTGCCGTCTTCCAGCACCACGTTGATGCGCGCATCGCCGCCCTCCACGCGCTGAAAGCGCCCTTGTGCCAGCTCGCGCTTGAGACGCAGCACCTCGGTGGTGGACTGGGTGACGTCCACGTACAGCGGATCGGTCTGCGAAATGGTGGTGAGCGCGGCGGTCTGGTTGGCCGTGACCAGCGCTCCAGGCGTGACGGTGGACGTGGTGGTGCGGCCGCTGATGGGCGCCTTGATGCGGGTGTAGCCCACGTTGATGCGGGCGTTTTCCACCGCTGCCGTGGCCACGGCCAGGTCGGACTGCGCCTGCGCCAGCACGGCCTGGCTGTCGTCGTACACCTGGCGGCTGATGGCGTCTATTTTCACCAGCTCGGCATTGCGGCGGGCATTAGTCTCGGCGGTGCCGACGGACGAGCGGGCCTTGGACTGCGCAGCCTGGGCGCTGGCAAGCGCGACCTCGAAGGGCGAAGCGTCCAGCTGGTAGAGCACCTGGCCGGCCTTGACCTGGGCGCCTTCGGTAAAGAGCCGCTTTTGCACGATGCCACCCACCTGCGGGCGGATCTCGGCGCTGAGGTAGGCTGTGGTGCGGCCGGGCAGCTCGGTGGTGACCGTCTGGCGTTCGGGCTGAAGGGTGACGACCCCCGCCTGCACCGGCGCACGCGCGGCGGGCTTTTGCGATGCCTTGTCCGAACAGGCGGCCAGCGCCACAAAAGCGGTGGCGCAAGCCAGCCACCGAGCGCCGCGCAGGCTCATCGCAGAAGGCAGGGAAGGAGACATGGTGGAAGCCGCAGAGGCGGGCGTGAGAAACGCTGGAGGCGCGCTGTCGCGAAGGCGGAAGAACAGATTCATCGGGCGGGCGCTATCCGGATCATGTGGGGTGCGAACATTTTGCCGGGCAATGTGGGAGAAAGGTTGAAGCGCCTACGCCCTGGCAGGTCAGCACGTCGGGCGGCGGCGGTGGGTGATGTAATCCTGCGGCGGGCCGTGGGCTCGTCGCGTGTGGGCGGGCTTGTCCGCCACTCTCCTCCGTTCCAATGCCAACCATCGGGTTCCCGTGACTTTTCCCTGGCGTCGCTTCCAGCCTGGCATCACTGCCCGGCTGTTTCTGGCCGTGCTGTCCACGGCGGTGTTCGTGGTGATCGCCATGGGCGCGGCTGCGCAATGGAGCTTCAGCCGGGGTTTTGTGGGCTACCTGAACCAGCTGGCCGGCGAACGGCTGGAGGCCGCGCGGCCCCGTGTGGTGCAGGCTTACGTCACCCATGGCGCCAATTGGGACTTTCTTCGCGACGAGCGCTCGCGCTGGTTCAAGCTGCTGCGCCCGGTGGCCGACCCGGACGCGCCCTTGGCCGCCGGCCCCGTGCCGCCGCCCCTGTCGGACCTGACCGGCGCCGCGCTGCGCTCTACCCTGCTGGACGCCGACATGCGGTTCGTCGTCGGCCACGCCGACTTCCGTCTGGACGCTCCACGCTGGCCTTTGCTGGTGCAGGGCAACACCGTCGGCTGGATCACCACCGCACCGTTCGAGAGCGTGAGCGCGGCCGGCGACGTGCGTTTTGCCGCCAGCCAGTACCGCGCCAGCTGGACCATGGGCGCCGTCTCCGTCGTGCTGGCCGCATTGATCGCCCTGTGGGCGGCCCGCACGCTGCTGCGCCCGCTGCGCGCGGTGGCCGCTGCCACCCACCGGCTGGCGGCCGGCGACTACGCCACCCGCGTGCCGGTGCATTCGCACGACGAGGTGGGCCAGCTGGCGTCGGACTTCAACCGGCTGGCGCTCACGCTGGAGTGCAACGAGCAGATGCGCCGCGACTTCATGGCCGACATATCGCACGAGCTGCGCACCCCGCTGGGCGTGCTGCACGGCGAGCTGGAGGCCATGGAAGACGGTGTGCGGCCGCTCACGCGCGCCTCGGTGCAATCGCTGCAGGCCGAAGTGGCCACCCTGAACAAGCTCGTCAGCGATTTGTACGACCTGTCGCTGGCCGAAGCCGGCGCCATGACCTACCGGCACACGCCGCTGGACCTGGCCGAGTTGCTGCAGGCCAGTGCCACCGCCTACCGGTCGCGCCTGGCCGGGGCCGGCATCGCGCTGGAGATGCGGCTGGCAGCGCAGACGCTGGTGGTGTCGGGCGATGCGCGCCGGCTGCACCAGCTGTTCGGCAACCTGCTGGAAAACGCGGTGCGCTACACCGACGGCGGCGGCACGCTGCGCATCGAGGCCGAGCGCGAAGACGCCGGCTGGATCCGCGTGGCGTTCAGCGATTCGGCGCCGGGCGTGGCGGCGGAACATTTGCCGCGCCTCTTCGACCGCTTCTACCGGGTGGAAGCCTCGCGCAGCCGGGCCAGCGGCGGCGCCGGCCTGGGCCTGGCCATCTGCCGGCGTATCGCCGAGGCCCACCATGGCCGCATGGAAGCAGCGCAGTCGCCGCTGGGCGGGCTGTGCGTCACGTTGCGCCTGCCGGTGGCCGGGCCACAGGCCGCCGCGCTGCTGGAGGCCGGGCAATGACCTCGGTGGCGGCCGCTGGCGCAAGCACGCAGGCCGCGCCGCCCGCGCACATCCTCATCGTGGAAGACGAGCCGAAGATGGCCGCACTGGTGATGGACTACCTGCGCGCTGCGGGCCACCGTGCCGAATGGCTCGACGATGGCCGTGCCGTGGCGCCGTTCGTGCGCGAGCACCAGCCCGACCTGGTGCTGCTGGACGTGATGCTGCCCGGCCGCGACGGGCTGGAGGTGTGCCGTGAGCTGCGCACCTTCAGCGATGTGCCGGTGGTCATCCTGACTGCCCGGGTGGAAGAAGCCGACCGGCTGGCTGGCCTGGAATGCGGGGCCGACGACTACATCTGCAAGACGCCGTTCAGCCCGCGCGAGATCGTCGCGCGCGTCAAGGCGATCTTGCGGCGTAGCCGGCTCGCGCCGGCTTCGGCACCATCCGGCGACTCAGGCACGGCAGGGCCGGTACTGCGGGTCGATGTGGAGAGCTACCGCGCGTACTTCCAGGGCGCGCTGCTTGACCTGACGCCCGTGGAATTTCGCCTGCTGCGCACGCTGGCGTCGGCGCCGGGCCATGTGTTCTCGCGCGACGTGCTGTTGACCAAGCTGCACCACGACCACCGCGCCGTGACCGACCGCGCGGTCGACAGCCACATCAAGAACCTGCGCCGCAAGCTCGCGCAGGTCGATGCGGATTGCGATCCGATCCGGGCGGTGTACGGCGTGGGCTTCAGGCTCGATCTCTGACAGGGGGCCGACGCCGGCTGTGTGATAGTTCTTCCATGAACTTTCAAACAGTGCTCGACGAGATCAACGCCGAATTGCGGCCCCAGATGGGCCAGGCCGGCAAGGTGGCCGACTACATTCCCGCGCTGGGCCGGGTGCCGGCTCAGCGCTTCGGCATCGCACTGCGCACCTGCGACGGGCAAGAGGCCGCCAGTGGCGACAGCGAGGAGATCTTCTCGGTGCAGAGCATCTCCAAGGTGTTCTCGCTCACGCTCGCCATGAAGGCGATGGGCGAGGAGCTCTGGCAACGCATCGGCCGTGAGCCTTCCGGCACCGCGTTCAATTCGCTGATCCAGCTGGAGCTGGAAGAGGGCGTGCCTCGCAACCCGTTCATCAACGCCGGCGCCATTGCGGTGGCCGACCGGCTGGTGAGCCTGGGTGATGCGCCCGCGATGATTCTGGAGCTGCTGGAAAGCCTGTGTGGCGAGCCCATCGCCATCGACCCGGAGGTGGCCGATTCCGAGGCCGAGAACGGGCACCGCAATCTGGCCGTGGCGCACTTCATGAAGAGCTTCGGCAAGATCGACAACCCGGTGGCCCAGGTGCTGGACGCCTACTTTCATCAGTGCGCTATCCGCATGAACTGCGTGCAGCTAGCGCGTGCCGCGGGCTACCTGTGCCGCAACGGCGAACACCCCTACGGCGGCAAGGCCGTGGTGACTGATCGGCAGGCACGTCGCATCAACTCGCTGATGCTGACCTGCGGCACCTACGACGCGGCGGGCGAATTCGCATTCCGCGTGGGCCTGCCGTGCAAGAGCGGCGTGGGCGGCGGCATCGTCGCCATCCTGCCCGACGAGCTGAGCCTGTGCGTCTGGTCGCCAGCACTGGACGACAGCGGCAATTCGCACCTGGGCATGCAGGCGCTGGAATTGTTTGTGGCAAAAACCGGACTGTCGGTGTTCTGATTTCGGTCCAGCGGCCCGCAGGGTGACGGGTCGACTTGATCTGCATCAAGGTTTTTACAGGGGTGTTCCCTTGCCGGCGTCAAAAGGCTTTCGTGCGCGTTGATCGGCTCCTAACATGCGTCAAAACGTGTGCGTGTGCTGGCAGCGCCGGATTCGCACTTTCCCCAATGCATTGCAGCGCCGCCGGGGCATCCGGTGGTGCGCAATGGCCAAGACAGGGCGGTCTTCGTGCGAATCAATCTACCGGTCAGTGCCAATGAATACGCGTTCCCGCGCGGCGAAACGCTGGTGTCCACCACCGATCTGCAAGGCCGCCTGCTGTACTGCAACCCGATGTTCATCGAGGTCAGCGGCTACACGCGTGAGGACCTGTTGGGTCAGCCTCACAACATGATTCGCCACCCCGACATGCCTGAGGAGGCGTTTCGCGACATGTGGGCCACCATCGCGGCAGGCATGCCGTGGTCCGCCGCCGTGAAGAACCGGCGCGCCGATGGCGACTTCTATTGGGTGATGGCCAACGTCACGCCGCTGATGGAGAGTGGGCGCCCGGTAGGCTACATGTCGGTGCGCACCGAAGCCACGCGCGACCAGATCCAGGCGGCCGAAGCGCTATACGCCCGCATGCGCGCTGAAAAGCACGCCGGCCAGCGCATCCACACGCTGCGCGCCGGCCGGCTGGTGCGGCGCACCTGGGCCGGGCGATTGGCGCAAGGGCTGAACCTGGGCCTGGGCGCGCGCCTGGCGGCGGGTTTTGCCGCAGTCTTCGCCGCGTGCTTTGCGGCGTCGGTGGCCGACGGACAGGCACTGGATGCAGATGCCGTGGCCGCTTGGCTGGGCGCGCTGGGCGTCACCGTGGCGGCGCTGGCCTACGCGCGCCGCGTAGCCGTGGCGCCATTGGGGCAGATGGTGCAGGCCGCCAACCGCATCGCGGCGGGCGACCTGACGCAGTCCATCCAGGTCACGCGGCCTGATTTGATGGGCGACTTGCAGAAGGCGCTGGCCCAGCTCAACGTGAACCTGCTGTCCATCGTGCGCGATGCGCGGCAGGAGAGCGAGAAGATGCGCGCGGCCACGCAGGAGATCGCCACCGGCAACCACGACCTGTCGGCGCGCACCGAGACGCAGGCCAGCAACCTGCAGCAGACCGCTGCGTCGATGGAAGAGATCACCGGCACCGTGAAGCAGACGGTGGATGCGGCGCGGCAGGCCAGCCAATTGGCAGAGCAGGCCACCGGCATGGCCGAGCGCACCAGCGACGCCGTCAACAGCGTGGCGGCCACCATGCAGCAGATCCAGGCGGCGTCGGGGCGCATCAGCGAGATCACGCAGCTCATCGACAGCATTGCGTTCCAGACCAACATCCTGGCGCTGAACGCAGCCGTGGAAGCGGCCCGCGCGGGCGAGCAGGGGCGTGGCTTTGCCGTGGTGGCGCAGGAAGTGCGCAGCCTGTCGCACCGCACGCTGACGGCTGCCAAGGAGATTCGTGCGCTGATCGACGATTCGGCTGCCAAGGTGCAAGAGGGTCATCGCAAGACCGACGGCGCGCAGGCCACCATGGCCGAGTCGCTGGGCCTGGTGCGCAACGTGGGCACGCTGATCGGCGAGATCCACAGCGCCGCGACCGAGCAGCTGTCGGGCATATCGCAGGTGAATTCCGCCGTGGCGCACCTGGACACCATCACCCAGCAGAACGCCTCGCTGGTAGAGCACAGCGCGGGCCTGGCCACGCAGCTGCAACACCAGGCGCAGACCGTGACCGAGACGGTGCAGGTCTTTCGCATCACGGCGGGCGCCTCGTCGAGCAAGCAACCTGATGCAGTGGCACTGCGCCGGGCAATGAAGGCCCGGCGCGCTGATGCCCACGCGCAGCCTTCATTGGGACATGGCTGAAGCGTGGTTTGAGGTCAAATCGGCCTCTAGCGCTTATTGGTTAAGCGCTGATAGCTATAAAAAACATAGCATTTGATCTGAATTGTCAACAAGCCTGTACTGCGCAGGCTCGGCGCCCCCTTTTCTGGGCGGCGCCAACCGCTGGCGCCTACCATAGGTGACCGCGCCCGCCCGGGCCGCGACAACCTGCTGTCTTGAAGGACCGATCCATGAGCACTTCCAACAACTCGCTTGCCGACCAACTGTTCTCGCAACTGCAGGGCGCACCGTTGCAGCAGATCGCCCAGCAACTGGGCACCAGCCCGGCGCAGGCCCAAAATGCGGTGGGCGCTGCCCTTCCGCTGCTGCTGGGCGCTTTGGGCCGCAATGCCGAGCAACCCGGCGGCGCACAGGCAATCTTCGGTGCGCTGCAGCGCGACCATGCGAACGCGGCGCCCGCAACCGCCGGTGGTGGGTTTGATCTGGGCGGCCTGCTCGGTTCGGTGCTGGGCGGCGGCGCGGGCACGTCGACATCGGGCGGCGCAGACATCCTGGGCCACATTTTTGGCGGCCAGCAGCGCCAGGCCGAGGCCGGGCTGGGCCAGGCGACCGGCCTGGGCGCCAACGCCGGCCAGTTGCTGCAACTGCTGGCGCCCATCGTCATGGCCTTTCTGGCGCAGCGCGTCAACTCGGGCGGGCTGGATGCGGGCGCACTGGGCGACACGTTGGGCCAGGAGCGCGCCCATGCACAGCAGCAGGGCGGTGCAGGCGGAGGCCTGCTGGGCAGCCTGCTCGACCAGAACGGCGACGGCAAGCTCGATCTGGGCGACCTGATCAAGGCGGGCGGCAGCCTGCTGGGTGGCCGACGCTAAAGCCCCGCGCGTTCACACGCACGGAGCGTTTGCACGGGTTGCACGGGTTGCCAGCGCGACCCGGTTCGGCGGACACTGGGGGCGAGACACTCCCTTTGACCCCACCTTCCGGAGGCGCCCATGACCACCGTCGCAGAGATTCTCGGCTCCAAGCCCCACACCCAGGTTCACACCGTCACGCCCACCGATTCGGTGCTGCAGGCCTTGCAGCTGATGGCACAGCAGGGCATCGGTGCCCTGCTGGTGATGGAGGGCAACGACATCGCCGGCATCTTCACCGAGCGCGATTACGCCCGCAAGGTGGCCCTGCTGGGCCGCACCTCCGGCGACACCCGCGTGCGCGAGGTGATGACCAGCGCCGTGCGCTTCGTGCGGCCCACGCAGAGCACCGACCACTGCATGGCCGTGATGACCGAAAACCGCCTGCGCCACCTGCCGGTGGTGGACGAATCGGGTCAGTTGACCGGCATCGTCTCCATCGGCGACCTGGTCAAGCACATCATCTCCGAGCAGCAGTTCATCATCGAACAGATGGAGCAGTACATCACCGGCCACCGCGCCTGATGCGGCCGGCTGCACATCGAACCCCAGCGGCGCGCCGGCCGGCATGAGCTTCGACCTCGACTGGGGCCGCGCCAGCGAGGCCGGCCGCAAGCCGGTCAACGAAGACCGCGCGGGCCACGCCGAAGGCCGGGGCTCCGAGGTCGGACACGGCGCCATCGCCGTCATTGCCGATGGCGTGAGCGCTGGCGGCCGGGGCGCCGAGGCGGCTGCCACCGTCGTCGGGGCGCTGCTGCGCGACTACTTCGCCACGCCTGACACCTGGGACACCACTGTCGCGCTCGACCGCGTGCTGTTGGCCCACAACCAGTGGCTGGCCGGCATGAACCGGCGCCGCCAGCCGGCGATGGGGCTGACCACCGTCACCGCGCTGGTGCTGCGCGGCCAGTCTTACACCCTGGCTCATGTAGGCGACACGCGCGCTTATCTGCTGCGCGGCGGCACGCTGCAGCAGCTGACCACCGACCACGTGGTGCCGCACCGCGACCTGTCGCACCAGCTGACCCGCAGCGTGGGCTCGGACGAGCGCCTGCTGGTCGACTACGCGCAGGGCGACTTGCTGGCGGGCGACCGCTTTGTGCTGCTGACCGACGGCGTGCACGGCGTGCTGCCCGAGCGCGAATGGCGCGCGCTGGCGGCATCGCCCGACCTGTCCCCCCAGGCCCTGGCAGAGGCGCTGGTACAGGCGGCCTTGAGCCACGGCAGCCGCGACAACTGCACCGCCCTGGTGGTGCAGGTGCGCGGCGCCAGCGAGGCCACGCTGCGCGACACCGCCCGCCAGGCGCGCGCGCTGCCGGTGCCGCCGCGCCTGCGCCCGGGCGAGTTGCTGGACGGGTTGCAGGTGCTGGAGTTGCTGGCCGATACCGGCACGCACCTGGTCTACCGCATGAGCGCCCCGGTGGCGGACGATGAGGGCGCAGCCCCGCGGCATTACGTGCTCAAGGCGCTGTCGCCCCAGCGCGCGCATGACGAGGTCGAGCGCGACATGCTGGCGCACGAAGCCTGGCTGGCGCAGCGCATGCAGGGTGGCCGCGCCCGGCGCCATCTGGCCTGGCTGCACGCTGCACGGCCTTCCGGTACGGCCACGGCTTTCTACCTGCTCTACGACTGGCATGGCGGCGACACGCTGGGCCAGCTGCTGGCGCGGCGCCAGCCGGTGAGGGTGGCGCAGGCAGTGGACTGGACCATCCAGGCCGCGCAGGCGCTGGGCCAGCTGCACCGCCAGGGCGTGGTGCACCGCGACATCAAGCCCGACAACCTGCATGTGGGCGATGACGGCGTGCTGCGCGTGCTAGACCTGGGCGTGGCACTGTCTGGCCGCGAGCCCGAGGCCACACGGCTGCTGCATGCCGGCACGCCCAGCTACATCAACCCCGAGCAGTGGCCCGGCTACGACCTGGCGGCGCAGCGCGGCGGCGCTGCCGTGCCCGATGCGCGCAGCGATCTGTTCGCGCTGGGCGTCACGCTCTACCAGTTGCTGAGCCAGGGTCGCCTGCCTTACGGCGAAGTGGCCCCCTACCAGTTGGGCCGCTACCACCGCGACCCGCAGGCGCCCAGCCGCCACCACCCGGCCGTGCCGATCTGGCTGGACCACATTGCGCTGAAGGCCGTGGCGCGGGCCCAATCAAATCGTTTTGAGACGGCCGAAGAGTTGGTGCTGGCGTTGCAACGTGGCGCATCGCGCCCCTTGCCACCGCCCGGCGCCAGCCCGCTCACGGCCCGCTCGCGCGTGGCACCGTGGCAGATGGCGCTGGTGGTCAGCGTGCTGCTGAACCTGGTGCTGGTGTTCTGGGTGCTGTTCCTGCCGCGTTAGGCCGCGGCAGAAAACATCAGGCCGGCACCACGCGTGCCCGGCCGCCTTTTTCGGCCCAGGTGCGGGTCCAGCGCAGTTGCATCACCCGCAGCAGCACCAGCATGCTGGCCGCGCAGGCTGAAAAGAGCACAAAGCCCCAGAGGTAGGTGCCCGCGTATTGCTTGGACAGGCCCATGGCGTTGGGGATGAAGCCGCCGCCCAAGGCGCCGATCTCGCCGATCATCGAGCCGGCCACGGCCGTGGTCAGTGGCCAGCGCAGCGGCACCAGCTGAAACAACGCGCCGTTGCCCGCGCCCAGCGCCGCGAAGCAGACCAGAAACAGCAGCACCGTCACCGGCAGCGATCCTTCGGCAAAGCCGCACAGCAGCAGGCTGATGGTGGCCACCGCCAGCACGGCCGTCAGCGTGTTCACGCCGCCCCAGTGGTCCGACAGCCAGCCGCCGCAGATGCGCAGCGCCGCGCCCATGAAGGCCGCCAGCATGGTCAGTTGGCCGGCCTGTACCTTGCTCACGCCGAACTGGTCGTGAAAGTAGCTGGGCAAAAAGGTGGTCAGGCCGATGAAGCCGCCGAAGGTGACGGCGTAGATCAGGCTGAAGGCCCAGCCGTCTTTTTCGAACAGGCATGCCACGTGGTCGCGAAAGCTCGCGTGCTTGTCAACGTCGGGCGGCTCCTGTGCGAAGACGATCATCACCACCACCGGAATGGCCACGGCGATGGCCGCAAAGCCATACACCGACTGCCAACCGAATTTTTCGGCCAGCAGCGGCGCCAGCAGCGCGCAGACGGCCGTGCCCACGTTGCCCGCGCCCACCAGGCCCATCGCCAGGCCCTTGTAGCGCGGTGGAAACGAGCCCGAGCCCAGCGACAGCGCCACGCCGAAGCTGGCGCCCGCAATGCCCAGCAGCACGCCCATGGCCAGCAGGTCGTGGTAGCTGTCGACGAAGAAGTAGCCAAAGCCCAGGGCGATCGCGATGCCGCCCATCTCGACCAGCGTGGCGTTCTTGCGGCCGATGTACTGCGCCAGCACGCCCAGCGGA
Organism: Acidovorax sp. WCS2018Noco2-16; assembly: GCF_031843945.1. NCBI lineage: Bacteria > Pseudomonadati > Pseudomonadota > Betaproteobacteria > Burkholderiales > Comamonadaceae > Acidovorax > Acidovorax sp. WCS2018Noco2-16. Next base: position 934,322 of record NZ_JAVTJJ010000001.1, on the reverse strand, counting down.
AAGCGCATCAACGCGCCGGCAAAGATGGGAATGGACAGCATCAAGCCCTTTTGCGCGGGCGTCAGCTGATAGGTCTCGCTGATGAACGGCGCCATGGCACCGTTGATGACCCAGATGCCGCACGAGAAGGCGAAGTAGAGAAACGATGCCCACAGCGTGGGGGCGTGGCCGGCTCGGTGAAAGTCGCGAAGAGATGCCATGGAAGTGTTCCGCCGCGCCGTTTTATGGGCACGCAAGAGGATGGACGAAAAAAAACGTCCGCTAAGAAGCTGCGGTGGTTGCTGCTTCTTGGCGGACGTCTTTGTCCTGAATCAGTCCGATGGCTCCATTGCCACCTGACTGCCGGTTCCGCATCCTCAAGCAAGTGCAATGCCAGCGAAACGGGGGCAACTCTTCAAGTGAGATGCAGCAATTTCTTGCAAGACTGGTGCGTCTGCGCGCTTATTTGGTGCGGGGGCACCAGCGGCGCTTCAGTGGGCTCCGTCGTGCACCGTCCAGGGTTGGGGTGCCATGGCTTTGTGTGTGACCTTGACATGTGTATCCACCGAACGCAGCCGCGCCTTCAATTTTTGCTTCAGATCTGCGAGATCCACTTTGGGAATGTGACTCGCGCTTTGCTCGACATGTACGACGATGTTGAGTTTGCGACATCCAAGCAACTGACGGCTCAGCACGCGTTCGCTCTCATCGCTGGCTGAAAGCTTTGCAGGTAGGAGTGCCGCCAGCGTGTGAAGCACCTTCGTTGCAATGGCATCTGGCAGCAGAGATGGCTTCTCCGTGTCTGGGTGACGGTAGTCCTTCACCTCGATTAGGTACGCGACCTTGTCAGGCGACAGTGCCACGACGTCCATTGCTTTTACGCCATTGCACATCTTGCTGAAATGTTGGCGGTAGAACGCCCACTCGTCGTATTTACTGGCCTGCCAAGCATCCGGAAAAACGAAATCCAGCCCATCTACATGCAGAGTGGGCATGGTTAATCTTCCATGGCGAGATAGCGATCTGACTGGGCCAGACTTTCTTCCAGGGAGCTAATGTCTCCCATGTCCGCCAGCGTGGGTCCCTGGTGGACGTCCATGCCGTTGTCGCCGGATTGCAGGCCGAAGAACTGGGCCTTGACGCCACGATGGGCATCGCTGTGCAGCAAGATGTCCAGTTCACGCAACAGGAAAAGACTGTGGGTTGCCAGAAATATCTGAATTCCTGCTTTGCTCAATGCGGCGATCACTCCCGCCACTTCACGCACAAGCCGAGGATTCAGGTTGGCCTCTGGCTCATCCCAGAAAAGGTAGCCTTTATCCAGCAGCACTCCTGAGGCGATCAATCGAGCAAGCATGCCCAGCTTGCGAACGCCTTCTGCGACCAGTGGCATCTCCATGCGCCCACTGCCCTGCTGCAAGTAAAAACGTCCGTTGGAGTCCAGCTCTATGCTGCCATCCATCGCGGCTTCCAAGGGCTGCAGCAATTCTTTGATTCGGTGCTGTTTCGGGCCTCTCTGCAGGGGTGTCCCGAGGAGCAGGCAGGTGTCTCGCCACGTTTCTTCAAACTCCAGAAACCGGCTTTCATACACCGCAACGAAGTTGGGAAAGATAGCCAGAAGTTCGCGCGTGGGCAGATAGGCGGGTGCAGCTTCCAGCCATTTCTTTGGCGCAGAGCCAATGACCACTTCGGACTTGCTGTTCGTTGAGAAGCTGAAGTCGGTGTTCAGCCCGGTATCGGAAAACTCCAGTGCAACGTCGCACCTTTCTCTTCCTTGACGCCTGCGTGCCAGCCGCCCCAGACTTTCTGGACGGAAAACGTTGACCAGCTTGGTTGCCAGCAAGCTTTGCAGCGCCTTTTGGGTCGGCGTTTCGGCTTTGGGTTTGCGTCCTTCATCGTGGCTTGTTGCCATGACTGCATAAGCCACCTTCAACAAATGCGTTTTGCCCGCGCCGTTTTCTCCCACGATGACATTCAGCTGCGGCGAAAAATTCAGATCGGCTTCAGAAAAGACCGTGAAATTCTTCAGGCGCATCCGTTTCAACATACCTATCCTTGCATCGTGATCGCCTCCGCGCGGTGTCAATCCGGCCGCGGGATTGGCGCACAGCAGGCGTAACTGTGAGCCGACGATGGTAACCACGTTGGCTTTGCCTGCAAACCGAGACGGTATGTCGCCTCGTGAATGCAGGCAAGCACTTCCCCTGTGCCCTCAAGCCGCTTTTTCGACGTGGCCCTGGCGTGTGTACAGAAAGTCGAGCACCGCCTTGCGGCACTGCAGGTAGCGAGCGTCTTCGGCCAGCGCCACGCGGTGGCGTGGGCGCGGAATGTCCACGTGCAGCACCTCGCCGATGGTGGCGGCCGGGCCGTTGGTCATCATCACGATCTTGTCGGACAGCAGCACGGCTTCGTCCACGTCGTGGGTGACCATGACCACGGTGCTGTGCGTGCGCGCGACGATCTCCAGCAGCTCGTCCTGCAGCTTGGCGCGGGTGAGCGCATCCAGCGCGCCGAAGGGCTCGTCCATCAGCAGCACCTGCGGCTCCATCGACAACGCCCGGGCGATGCCCACGCGCTGCTTCATGCCGCCGGAAATCTCGCCCGGCCGCTTTTGCGCCGCAGCGGTCAGGCCCACCAGCGCCAGTGCGGCGTCGGTGCGCTCGCGCAGCTGGGCCTTGGTTTCCTTGCGGCCGAAGACGCGTTCGACAGCCAGGTACACGTTGTCGAAGCACGTGAGCCAGGGCAGCAGCGAATGGTTTTGAAACACCACCGCGCGCTCGGGGCCGGGGCCCTGGATTTCCTTGTTGGCGCACAGCAGCGCGCCGGCGGTGGGCGTGGTCAGGCCCGCAATCAGGTTCAGCAGCGTGCTCTTGCCGCAGCCCGAATGGCCGATCAGCGCGACGAACTCGCCCTTGGCAATGGTCAGATCGATGCCTTTGAGCGCCGGGAACAGGCCCTTGGCGGTCTTGAAGGTCTGGTCGACCCGCTGGACTTCGATGAACTTGGTGGTGAGAGATGTGTGCATGAGGAACTCCTGGTTTTGTCGAGGACCACCGTGGAACCGGCTTTGCCGGGCCACTGGTGGTGCTGCCCCCTGAGGGGGTGACGCGCCGTAGGCGCGGCTCAGGGGAGGGTCAAGTCTTGACCTCTTCGAACGTGAAGGCCGTAGCCAGCTTGACCAGGGCGTATTCGAGCAGCAGCCCGACGATGCCGATGACGAAGATCGCGATCAGGATGTTCTTGACGTTCAGGTTGTTCCACTCGTCCCACACCCAGAAGCCGATGCCTACGCCGCCGGTCAGCATCTCGGCCGCGACGATCACCAGCCAGGCCGTGCCCACGGCCAATCGCACCCCGGTCAGCATGTAGGGCAGCACGGCAGGGAACAGGATGGTCGTGGCGATCTTCCACTCGCTGAGGTTCAGCACGCGGGCCACGTTCATGTAGTCCTGCGGCACACGCTGCACGCCCACGGCGGTGTTGATGATCATCGGCCAGATGGAGCAGATGAAGATGGTCCAGATAGCCGCCGGGTTGGCGCCCTTGAAGACCAAGAGGCCGATCGGCAGCCAGGCCAGCGGCGACACCGGCCGCAGCAGGCTGATGAGCGGGTTGAACATGCGCGATAGGAAGGTGAAGCGCCCGATCACGAAGCCCGCCGGAATGCCCACCAGCGCCGCCAGGCCGAAGCCCACGGCCACGCGTTCGAGCGACGCCAGCACGTTCCAGCCCACGCCCTGGTCGTTGGGGCCGTTGCGGTAGAACGGGTTCTTGAAGATCTCCAGCGCCTGCTGCCAGGTGTCGAAGGGCCCTGGAATACTCTGCGCGGTGGCGGCGGACACGATGGCCCACACGCCGATCAGCAGGCCCAGCCCGCAAACCGGTGGCAGCACGACGAGCCAGAAGCTGCGCGACAGCGCGGCCCAGTCGCGGCGCGGCGCGGCAGATGCTGCGGCCGCAGGGGTTTTCAAGTCGTTTTGGCCTGTAGCGCTTATGGATAAAGCGCTTCCAGCTACTAACTTGATAGCGTTGTCGGATGCCGAAGGGGCGGAATCCAGCGGGGAATGAAAGACGGCACTGACCATGGTGTGTGCTCCGGTGTGCGTTGACGGGTGGGGCTTTGTGGGGTGACGGTCACATGGCGGTCAGAGGGCTCAGGCCTTGACCTTGAAGCCGTCGGCGTACTTCTTCGGGTCCTTGCCGTCCCAGACCACGCCGTCGACCAGCTTGTGCGTGCGCATGTCGCTGGTGGGCAGCGGCACCTTGGCGGCGGTGGCGGCCTGCTTGTAGACGTCGATGCGGTTGATGGACTTGGCCACGCCCAGGTAGTCGGGGTGGTCCTTCAGCAAGCCCCAGCGCTTGTGCTGCGTCAAGAACCACATGCCGTCCGACAGGTACGGGAAGTTGGCCGCGCCGCCGTTGTAGAACTTCATGTGGTCCGGGTCGTCCCACGTCTTGCCCATGCCGTCCTGGTAGCGGCCCAGAATGCGCTGGTTGATGGCGTCCACGCTGGTGTTCACGTAGGCCTTGCCGGCGATGGTTTCGGCCATCTTGGTCTTGTTGGCCAGGCCTTCGTCGATCCAGCGGCCCGCCTCCAGAATGGCGGCCGTCACAGCGCGCGCCGTGTTGGGGTACTTCTGTACGAATTCAGACGTGGTGCCCAGCACCTTTTCGGGGTGGTCCTTCCAGATCGCCTGCGTGGTGGTAGCGGTGATGCCGATGCCGTCCATGATGGCGCGGTGGTTCCAGGGCTCGCCCACGCAGAAGCCGTCCATGTTGCCCACGCGCATGTTGGCCACCATCTGCGGCGGCGGCACGGTGATGACCTTGGCGTCCTTCAACGGGTCGATGCCGTTGGCCGCCAGCCAGTAATAGAGCCACATCGCGTGCGTGCCGGTGGGGAAGGTCTGCGCGAAGGTGTATTCCCGCTTTTCGGTGGCCATCAGCTTGGCGAGCGTCGGGCCGTTGATGGCGCCCTTGTCCGCCAGCTTCTTGCTGAGCGTGATGGCCTGGCCGTTCTGGTTCAGGTTCATCAGCACGGCCATGTCCTTCTTCGGGCCGCCCAGGCCCATGTGCACGCCGTAGATCAGGCCGTACAGCACGTGGGCAAAGTCCAGCTCGCCGGTGGCCAGCTTGTCGCGCACGCCGGCCCAGCTGGCTTCTTTGCTGGGCACGATGGTCACGCCGTACTTCTTGTCGATGCCCAGCACCGAGGCCATCACCACGCTGGCGCAGTCCGTCAGCGGGATGAAGCCGATCTTCACTTCCTTCTTTTCCGGGGCGTCGGAGCCCTGGGCATGCACCAGCGCACGCAGCGCGGGGCTGATGCCCACGGCGCCTACGGTGGCGGCTTGCAGCACAGTGCGGCGTTGCAGGCTGGATTTCAAAAGATCGGTCATGGAAAACATCCTCGAAGCGGATTGGAAAAACGACAAAGGCGTCCGCACGCCACCGCAGCGTTCAATGAAGCTCGCTGCAGCGGGTGGGGACGCCTTTGTCCGGATTTCGATGCGCACCGCCCGCCCTTGGGCGGCATGCATCGCGGTGTGACCTGCGTTGGTCTGCAAGGCATTACGCAAGCGGTGTGCCAGCGTGTTCGAGAATGTGTTTTGCTATTTATTTGATAGCTGTTTGCGCTTGATGCGCGGGCGCTGCAGGCTGGTTTGACTCAAACGCTGGTGCATTGGGTGGCTCTGTGAGTCGCAGTCTGTGGTGCGCTGCCGCACTGCGCTTGTGCGGTGCACCAAATCCGTCGTGAGGCGCTGCGCTGGTGCGCGCCTGCCGGGTCGATCTCTGAGCGACCCCTAAGCGATCTCCGGGCGCTCAGCCCATCAGGTCGGCCACGTCCAGCATGCGCTGGGCCACGTCCACCAGTTTCAAGCCCTTGTCCATGGCGGTTTTGCGCAGCTTGTCGTAGGCCGCCTTTTCCGTCAGGCCCTGGCGCTGCATCAGCAGGCCCTTGGCGCGGTCGATGGTCTTGCGGTCCTTCAGCTCGGACCGCGCATCGGCCAGCTGCGAGCGCAGCTCCTGCTCGTGCTGAAAGCGCGCCATGGCCACGTCCAGGATGGGGCGGATGCGCTGCGGCGCCAGCCCGGCCACGATGTAGGCCGACACACCCAGCGCCACCGCGTCTTTCACGTGGGTGGTGTCTTCGTCGTTGGTGAACATGACGATGGGCCGGCGCTCATCGCGCGTGGCCATCACCACGTGTTCTAGAGCGTCGCGCGCCTCGCTCTCGGCGTCCACGATGATCATGTCGGGCTGCAGCTGCGCGATGCGCTCGCGCAGGAACACGTCGGCCGGCAGCGTGGCGACCAGGTTGAAGTGGTTTTCCAGCAGCCCGATGCGCAGCGCACGCGAGCGCTCGGCCTGCAGAAGCGCATGCTCGTCGTCCGGGTCGGTCATGGCCAGGTCAGGGGCCACCACCACGATTCTCAGGGGCTCGCTCATGTCCCAAGCATAAGCAAGAAATACACCCAAACCCGCTCGACTCCTGCGCCTTTTTTGCACCGCCGAGGTGAATGCGTGTCGGCCTGGGGCGTTGGGCTGAATCTTGCATGGAAGCCCGTCCGGGGAATAGCGAAATCCCAAGGCCGGCGGAAACCCCATAGCTTTTCACTCCCCGGTCGGCTATACACGGCACCGCAATTCACAGAGATGGAGTTCAGACAATGGTTGTGTTGAAACAAGGGCAAGGCGTAGTCGGACAGCGCCGCCGCCAATGGACCGCCCGCATGGCGGCAGTGGCGGCAGCTGCCGTAGTGGGCTTGGGGGCGAGCGGGTGCAGCAAGGTGCCCGACACCATCCGCATCGGCGTGGCGCAGCCTTTGTCGGGCAATCTGGGGGCGCTAGGGCAGGACCTGCTCAACGGCGTGACCATGGCGGTGGATGAACTCAACCGCGCCGGCTTTGTGGTGGACGGCAAGCGCGTGACGCTGGAGGTGATCGCGCAGGATGACCGCGCCGACGCCGCCTCGGGCAAGGCCGCCGCCCAGCAACTGGTGAACGATGGCGTGGTGGCGGTCATCGGCCACCTCAATTCCGGCGTCAGCATCGAGGCCGCGCCCATCTACGGCGAAAAAGGCATCGCCCAGATGGCCATTTCGACCAACCCGCGCTTCACCCAGCTGAACCTGCCCACCACCTTCCGGCTGGTGGCCAACGACACGCTGCAGGCCAAGGCCATGGGCTCGTTCGCCGCCACCCAACTGGCCACAGCCAGCTATGCGGTGCTGGACGACGGCACGCCGTACGGCAAGGGCCTGGCCGACGGCGCGGCGCAGCAACTGGCGGCCGAGAAAAAGCAGGTCACCGTGCGCCAGTCGTTCGACGACCGCACCACCGACTTCGCCGACGTGGCGGGCAAGCTGCAGGCCGCCAGCGTGGGCGTGATCGTCACCACGCTGAACGACTTTCAGGTGCTGGCGCTGCTGGAAGCGTTGAAGAAAGTGGGCCACACCCGCGTGTCGGTGCTGGGCGGCGACACCATCAAGACCACCGACATGACCAAGGCGGACGGCATGGTCGATGCGGTGTACGCCACGTCGCCCGTGCTGGAGGCGCGTGAATTCATCACCGGCCGGCAGTTTCTGGACAAATACACCGCTCAGTTCAAGAAGGCGCCGGCCTATGGTGGCCACTACAGCTACGACGCGATGTACGTGCTGTCTGCCGCCATCAAGCAGGCGGGCTCGGCCGACCCCAAAGCCATTGCCGCTGCGCTGCACACCATCAACGGCTACGCGCCGGTCACCGGCACCATGACCTGGGACGCGGCCGGCGAACAGCGCTATGGCGCCGTGGGCGTCTACAGCCTGCGCGGCGGCCGCTGGGAAATGCGCATGCGGTCAGACCGCTGGTAGTCGCGCGATCACCCTGCGTGCCACGAGAGGCGGCCTGCCCGCCTAAACTCGCGGCATGAGTTTGTTGATCCTCGGAATCGAATCGTCCTGCGACGAAACCGGCGTGGCGCTTGTGCGCTCGCATGACGGCCCCGGCGTGCCCACGCTGCTGGCCCACGCACTGCACAGCCAGATCGCCATGCACCAGGCCTACGGCGGCGTGGTGCCCGAACTGGCCAGCCGCGACCACATCCGCCGCGTACTGCCGCTGACCGAAACGGTGCTGGCCGAAGCCGGCCACCAGCTGTCCGACGTGGACGTGATCGCCTATACGCGCGGCCCGGGCCTGGCCGGCGCGCTGCTGGTGGGCGCGGGCGTGGCCTGCGCGCTGGGCGCGTCGCTGGACAAGCCCGTGCTGGGCGTGCACCACCTCGAAGGCCATTTGCTGTCGCCGTTCCTCAGTGCCGATCCGCCGGAATTTCCCTTCGTCGCGCTGCTGGTGTCCGGCGGGCACACGCAGTTGATGCGCGTGGACGGCGTGGGCCGCTACACCCTGCTGGGCGAGACCATCGACGATGCGGCGGGCGAAGCCTTCGACAAGTCGGCCAAGCTGCTGGGCCTGGGCTACCCGGGCGGGCCGGCTCTGTCGCGCCTGGCAGAGCAGGGCGACCCCCTGGCCTTCAAGCTGCCGCGCCCGCTGCTGCACAGCGGCAACCTCGACTTCTCCTTCGCCGGCCTGAAGACCGCCGTGCTGACGCAGGCCAAGAAGCTGGGCGACGACCTGCAAGCGCGCCGCGCCGACCTGGCCGCCAGCACCGAGGCCGCCATCGTCGACGTGTTGGTCAAGAAGACCCTGGCCGCGCTGAAGCAAAGCGCCCTGCAGCGCGTGGTGGTGGCCGGCGGCGTGGGCGCCAACCGCCTGCTGCGCGAACAACTCAACGCCGCCTGCGCGCGCCTGAAGGTGCGCGTGCATTACCCCGAACTGCATCTGTGCACCGACAACGGCGCCATGATCGCCATGGCCGCGGCCATGCGCATCGCGGCGGGCCGGCAGTCGCCCAACCGCGACTACGCCTTCGACGTCAAGCCGCGCTGGCCGCTGGATGCGCTGGATACGCCGGCGGGATCGGCTGCCGTCGCTGCGGTCCAGGCTTCAAAAGTTTGAGTGTTTTTGGCCTCTAGCGCTTATCTATAAAGCGCTAGTAGCTATAAAAATAATAGCAAACGCAAAAGGTCTCAGTACATCAACCGCTCAGGCCGCACTTCCTGCAGGATGGTCGTGGCGATCTCTTCGATGCTCTTGGTGGTGGTGGACAGCCAGCGAATGCCGGATCGCCGCATCATCGCCTCGGCCTCGGACACCTCGTAGCGGCAATTGATCAAATCGGCGTATTTCGAGCCCGGCCGCCGCTCGTTGCGAATCTGCGAGAGCCGCTCGGGCAGGATGGTCAGCCCAAAGATCTTCTTGCGGTGCGCCTCCAGCGCGGGTGGCAGCTGGCGGCGGTCGAAGTCTTCCGGAATCAGCGGGTAGTTCGCCACCTTCAGGCCGCACTGCATGGCCAGGTACAGGCTGGTCGGGGTCTTGCCGCTGCGCGACACGCCCACCAGGATCACGTCCGCGCCGGCCAGGTCGCGGTGGCTCTGGCCGTCGTCGTGGTCCAGGCTGAAGTTGATGGCGTCGATGCGCTGCGTGTATTCCTTGCTCTGGCTCACGTCTGAAAAGCGCCCCACGCGGTGGTGCGACTTGATGCCCAGCTCGCCCTCCAGCGGGCGGATGAAGGTGCCGAACATGTCCAGCAGCATGCCCTTGCAGCCGCCTTCGATGATGCGCAGCACGCCCATGTTCACCAGCGTGGTGAAGACGATGGGCTTCTTGCCCTCCAGCTCGGCCGTGTGGTTGATCTGCCGCACCACCTGGTGAGCCTTGTCCTCGGTGTCGATGAACGGCAGCCGCACGTGGCGCGGTTTCATCTCGAACTGCGCGAGGATGGCGTTGCCGAAGGTTTCGGCCGTGATGCCGGTGCCGTCGGAGATGAAGAAAACGGTGCGCGTGTGCATGGGCAGGGGTGCCGGAGGCAAGGATCGGGGTGAGAAAAAAGGCCGGCCGAATTCGGCAGGGCGGGCGGGCCGTTGCCAGCCTACAATCTCGCCCATTATTCCCAATTCCCCACCATGCGACGCGGCTGCCCACTATCAGAACAGCAAAGCCAGCTGCCACGCATGGGCGCACGCCCACTTCTTCTCTCGCTCCGCTTGGGCGCAGGCGCGGATCCGCTTTCAACTTCTGGAGCTTTCCCATGTCTGCACTCTTCAACGCGACCGCCCTGGTCGTTCCGTTTGAAAACCTGAGAATGACCGACGTCGAGTCGGTGGGCGGCAAAAACGCCTCCCTCGGCGAGATGATCTCCCAGCTGCCCCAGGGCGTGCGGGTGCCCACGGGCTTCGCCACCACGGCGCACGCGTTCCGTGAATTCCTCAAGCACGAAGGCCTGGCCGACCGCATCAGCCAACGCCTGGCCGCGCTCGACACCGAAGACGTGCGCGCGCTGGCTGTGGCCGGCGCCGAGATCCGCGGCTGGCTCGAAGCCCAGCCGTTCCCGGCCGACCTGGAAAAGGCCGTGCGCGACGCCTTCGCCACGCTGTCTGCCGGCAATGCCGAAGCGAGCTTCGCCGTGCGCTCGTCCGCCACGGCCGAGGATTTGCCCGATGCATCGTTCGCCGGCCAGCAGGAAACCTTCCTGAACGTGGTGGGCGCTGACGACGTGCTGCACAAGATGAAGGAAGTGTTCGCGTCGCTCTACAACGACCGCGCCATCAGCTACCGCGTGCACAAGGGCTTTGCGCACGACGTGGTGGCCCTGTCGGCCGGCGTGCAGCGCATGGTGCGCTCCGATCTGGGCGCGGCCGGCGTGATGTTCACCATCGACACCGAAAGCGGTTTTGAAGAGGTGGTGTTCATCACCTCCAGCTACGGCCTGGGCGAGACGGTGGTGCAGGGCGCCGTGAACCCGGACGAGTTCTACGTGCACAAGCCCATGCTGGCGGCTGGCAAGAAGTCGGTCATCCGCCGCAACCTGGGCTCCAAGCTGATCCAGATGGTGTTCGCCTCGGCCGACGAGAAGAAGGCATCGGGCAAGCTGGTCAAGACCACCGACGTGCCCACCGAGCTGCGCAACCGCTATTCGCTGACCGATGCCGAAGTGCAGCAGCTGGCCGCCTACGCTGTGGTCATCGAAAAGCATTACGGCCGCCCGATGGACATCGAATGGGGCAAGGACGGCACCGACGGCCTGCTCTACATCCTGCAGGCGCGCCCCGAGACGGTGAAGAGCCAGTCCAAGGGCCAGGCCGAGCTGCGCTACAAGCTCAAGGGCCAGGGCACCGTGCTGGCCGAAGGCCGCGCCATCGGCCAGAAGATCGGCACCGGCCCCGTGCGGCTGGTGAGCGACATCGCCGAGATGGACAAGGTGCAGCCCGGCGACGTGCTGGTTACCGACATGACCGACCCGAACTGGGAGCCTGTGATGAAGCGCGCCAGCGCCATCGTCACCAACCGCGGCGGGCGCACCTGCCACGCGGCGATCATCGCGCGCGAACTCGGCATTCCGGCCGTGGTGGGCTGTGGCGACGCCACCAGCTTGCTGAAAGAAGGCACGTTGGTGACGGTGAGCTGTGCTGAAGGCGACACCGGCAAGATCTACGACGGCCTGCTGGAAACCGAGGTGACCGAGGTGCAGCGCGGCGAGATGCCGTCCATCAAGACCAAGATCATGATGAACGTGGGCAATCCGCAGCTCGCCTTCGACTTCTGCCAGCTGCCCAACGAAGGCGTGGGCCTGGCGCGGCTGGAATTCATCATCAACAACAACATCGGCGTGCACCCGAAGGCCATCCTGGACTACCCGCAGATCGATGCCGACCTGAAAAAGGCTGTCGAATCGGTGGCCCGGGGCCATGCATCGCCGCGCGCCTTCTACGTGGACAAGGTGGCCGAAGGCATCGCCACCATCGCGGCGGCCTTCTGGCCCAAGCCCGTGATCGTGCGCCTGTCGGACTTCAAGTCCAACGAATACCGCAAGCTGATCGGCGGCAGCCGCTACGAGCCCGAAGAAGAAAACCCGATGCTGGGATTTCGCGGAGCGGCGCGCTACATCAGCAAGGAATTCGGCGAAGCCTTTGCCATGGAATGCGAAGCCCTCAAGCGCGTGCGCGGCGAGATGGGCCTGACCAACGTGCAGGTGATGGTGCCCTTCGTGCGCACGCTGGGCCAGGCCGACCGGGTCACGCAACTGCTGGCCGAACATGGCCTCAAGCGCGGCGAGGCGGACCTCAAGGTCATCATGATGTGCGAGGTGCCTTCCAACGCCGTGCTGGCCGACGAGTTCCTGCAGTTCTTCGACGGCTTCTCGATCGGCTCCAACGACCTGACCCAGCTGACGCTGGGCCTGGACCGCGATTCCGGCCTGGAGCTGCTGGCCGCTGACTTTGACGAGCGTGATCCGGCCGTGCAGGCGCTGCTCAAGCGGGCCATCTCTGCCTGCCTGGCGCAAGGCAAGTACGTAGGCATCTGCGGCCAGGGCCCCAGCGACCACCCTGACTTTGCCCAGTGGCTGGCCGATGAAGGCATCTCCTCGATCTCGCTGAATCCCGACAGCGTGATCGCCACCTGGCAGCAACTGGCCCGCTGACGAGCGCGGCCGCCGCCATGCTGCAGCCGGCCACCGACGATGTGCCCGTGACGGGCACCGCGTTTGCGCCGGATCTGCATGACGCGCGGCATCTGTGGCTCAAGGCCGGCTTGCTGCTGGTGTGGGCGCTGGTGTCCTTCGGCGCCTGCTACTTTGCCCGCGACCTGCAGATGATGGTGGCCGGCTGGCCGCTGGGTTACTGGATCGCGGCGCAAGGGGCCATCCTTGTCTTCATCGCCGTCGCCGTCGTGTATTGCGTGGCGATGGACCGCTTCGAGCGCAAGGACGCTGCGTCGGCGGCAGTCTCTGCGGTGCCCACGCCGTCGTCGCCTTCGCCACCGCAGCACCATGTCTGAGCACGATGACGGTGGCGGCCGCTCCACCTCGGCCCTGCACCGCATTCTGGTGATCTACGTGGTGGGCGTGCTGCTGTTCGTCGGCCTGATGGCCTGGGCCGAGCAGCAGGGCCTGTCGCGCCAGTGGATCGGCCCGCTGTTTCTGTTTTTGACGGTAATGGCCTATGCGGTCATCGGCGTCTATGGTCGCACCACCGACCCCGAGGAATATTACGTCGCCGGCCGGCGCGTGCCCGCCGTCTACAACGGCATGGCTGCTGCGGCCGACTGGATGAGCGCCGCCTCGTTCATCAGCCTGGCCGGCGCGCTGTATCTGCAGGGCTTTGCCGGCCTGCCCCGGCAAGCGGGCGGGCTGGCCTATCTACTGGGCTGGACGGGAGGCTTTTGCCTGGTCGCCATGCTGATCGCGCCGCACCTGCGCGCCATGCGCCTCTACACCGTGCCCGACTTCTTCCAAGTGCGCTACGGCGGCCGCTGGCCGCGCGTGATCGCCGCGCTGGCCGCGGCGGCGTGCTCGTTCACCTACGTGGTGGCGCAGATCTACGGCGTGGGCCTGATCGCCTCACGCCTGACCGGCGTGCAGTTCGAGATCGGCATCATGCTGGGCCTGGGCGGCGTGCTGCTGTGCTCGTTTTTGGGCGGCATGCGCGCCATCACCTGGACGCAGGTAGCGCAGTACGTGGTCATGCTGCTGGCCTTCCTGATCCCTGTGTCGTGGCTGGCCTACAAGCAGCTGGGCAACCCGGTGGCGCCGCTGGTATATGGCGCGCAGATCGGCAAGATCGCCGGTCTGGAAGCGCAACTGCTGGCGTCGCCGGCCGAGCACGAGGTGGTGCTGGCCTACCAGCGACGGGCGCAGGACTTTGAATCACGCCTGGTCGATGTGCCTGCCGCCATGGAGCGTGAGCGCGAGGCGCTGAGCGAGCGCATGCGCCGCCTGCGCGCGCAGAACGCCGATGTGGGCCTGATCGTGGCAGCCAGCCGCGAAATGGCGGCACTGCCCCACGACGAAGCGACCGCGCGCGCGCGCTGGACGCGCGAGATGCGTGAGAACCAGGAGCGTGCCCGCCCGCTGGGTGGCCTGCCGCGCCACAGCCAGGCCTACGGGGGCGACCCCGAAGGCACGACCGAAGAACGGGCCGAGTACGAGAACATGCGCCGCAACTTCCTCGCGCTGATGTTCTGCCTGATGGTCGGCACCGCCGGCCTGCCGCACCTGCTGACGCGCTACTACACCACCACCAGCGTGTCGTCAGCCCGCGCGTCGGTGGCGTGGTCGCTGTTTTTCATTGCGCTGCTGTATCTCAGCGCGCCGGCGCTGGCTGTGCTTGTGAAGTTCGAGGTGATGAACAACCTGGTGGGCAGCCACTTCGACGCACTGCCGCACTGGATGGCGCAGTGGGCGCGGGTCGACCCGGCGCTGCTGTCGGTGGAAGACGTGAACGGGGACGGCATCCTGCAGTTCGGCGAGATCCACCTGGGCACTGACCTCATCATGCTGGCCACGCCCGAGATCGGCGGGCTGCCCTATGCCGTCTCGGGCCTGGTGGCGGCGGGCGGGCTGGCCGCTGCGCTGTCCACCGCCGACGGGCTGCTGCTGACCATCAGCAACGCCCTGGTGCGCGATCTGCGGGTGCGGGACGGCCACCACACGGCGTCGCCAGAGCAGCGCGTGATCCTCACCAAATTCACGCTGCTGATCGTGGCGCTGGCGGCGGCTTTCGTGGCGGCGCTCAAGCCCTCTGAAATCTTGCCCATGGTGACGGCGTCATTCTCGCTGGCTGCGTCGGCCTTCGTGCCTGCCATGGTGCTGGGCATCTTCTGGCGCGGCACCACCCGCCAGGGCGCAGTGGCCGGCATGCTGACCGGGCTGGGCGTCACCGTGTACTACCTGCTGTCGCATGTGGCCGGCGTGCGCGCATGGGTGCCACAGGCGTTGTTGGCCGATGGCTTCTGGTTCGGCATCCAGCCGATTTCCGCGGGCGTGTTTGGTGTGCCGGTGGGCTTGGCGGTGGCATGGGCGGTGAGTTTGGTGACCCGAGGTGCCGGACGCATCAACACGGCGTGAAGGCGCTTTCTGCCGACCGCTCCAGTGCCGCCTGGCGGAAAACCGACAAATTCAGGGGGCATGGATCGCCCCATTCACAAATTGCTACAACTATGGCAATCTCTGATGCGATCCAGCGAGGCCATTCCGCCCCCGCTGCACAGTCGATTCTCAAGGGACGCCATGATTCTCGTGAAGACGCAGACCGGCCAACAGGCAATGAAGGATCGCCAGGGCGGCCTCACGCCTCGACAGCGCTCGGCGTTCATCCTGTTTGACGGAAAGCGGGCGCTGGAGCAGGTGCTGGCTGCCACAGCCGCCATGGGCATCACCGTGGCCGACGTGAAGGCCATGGTCGACAGTGGTTTGCTGGAGCTGCTGTCAGGCTCCGCTGAGTCGACCGCATTGCTGGACGGCACTGCAGTGCCCGCTGCCTCAAGCGATGCGCCAGCAGGCGCCGCACGTTCGACCATGGAACGCTACCAGGCGGCTTACCCGATTGCCACTGCGCTGACGGCTGAACTGGGCCTGCGGGGCTTTCGGTTGAATCTGGCGGTGGAGGGCGTGTCAGGCTACGAAGACCTGGTGGCACTGGCCCCACGCATTCGGGAGGCCGTGGGCGACGCCAAGTTTGCAAGGCTGCAAAAGGCACTCGACGCCTGAGCACCGGTTCTGCAAACCACCGACCGGGTTTTTTGGGTTTTCATAACTTTCACCCGAACATGAAAAAAGCGGCCCGTCGAGGCCGCTTCTGTTTGCGCAGAAGGGGTGCGGCTGCTTCAGTTGCCCACGCCCAGCAGTTCCACGTCGAACTTCAGCGTGGCGTTGGGTGGAATCACGCCGCCAGCGCCGCGGGCGCCATAGCCCAGTGCCGCAGGAATGATCAGCGTGCGCTGGCCGCCCACCTTCATGCCCTGCACGCCTTCGTCCCAGCCCTTGATGACCATGCCGGCGCCCAGGCCGAACTCGAACGGGTCATTGCGGTCGCGGCTGGAGTCGAACTTGGCGCCTTGTTCGCCGTTGTTGTAGAGCCAGCCGGTGTAGTGCACGCTCACGGGTTGGCCGGGCGTGGCTTCAGCGCCTTCGCCCACAACGGTGTCTTCGTATTGCAGGCCGGAATCGGTGGTGGTCAGGGCCATGATGTTCCTTGATTAACGATTTAATTGCTATTAAAAGTGTAGCTGCTAGCGCTTGCTGAATAAGCGCTAGAGGTCAAAAATGCTCTGAAAGCTGACGGCTTGACCGAGCGGCTCGTGCCGCATCTGCCCCGACAGCAAGAGCACTTGCCTTTTTACTTCTTCACGCGGGCAGCAGCCCAGCGAGTGGCGAAAGCCTGCACGTCCGACAGGCGCTTGAGCAGGTCCACGCCGGAGGGCGTGACGGTGTAGCCGTCGCTGCCGTGGTCCAGCAGGCCGCATTCGCGCAGTTCCTTGATGCGGGTGTTCAATGTGTTGGGCGTGATGCCGCCCACGCTGTCTTGCAGCAGACGGAAGGTTTGGGGGTGGCCGTCGCGCAGTGCCCACAACACGCGCAAGGCATAGCGGCATTCCAGCTTCTCGAACAACTGGTTGATGGCGGCGTTTTCTTTGGAGCTCATGGACGCTTCTCCTTGCTCAAAATGTCAGGGGATGCGGGCCGGCGCGCCTTCAGCGCGTGGAACCGCAGGAACGCTATCAATATAGCGGCGAATTGATTTTGCTACAAGTTTAATAGCTCAGGAGTGAACTGCACTCTGCGCTGGACGCGGAAAACGTGGCGTTACGTAGACTGTTGCAACGGTGCCACGCGGGGTCGGTCCGTGTCAGGTTCGCTCGCCCAGATGGTTCAGCAGCAGTTGCGCGGCGGGCGTGAGGGCGGGCTCGGCACGAAAGCACAAGG
The DNA here is from genome assembly GCF_031843945.1 of Acidovorax sp. WCS2018Noco2-16. NCBI lineage: Bacteria > Pseudomonadati > Pseudomonadota > Betaproteobacteria > Burkholderiales > Comamonadaceae > Acidovorax > Acidovorax sp. WCS2018Noco2-16. The sequence continues at coordinate 917,533 of NZ_JAVTJJ010000001.1, read as the reverse complement.
CGAACCGCCGCCGCGCCCAGTCGTCGGCCAGCGGCACCACGCGCACGTTCGATGCGGCGGCAAACGGCGCGGCCACCTCGGCCGGCACCACGCTGATGGCGAGGTTGGCGCGCACCACGCGAAGCGCCGCATCGAAGTTGGTCACCTGCACGCGGTGCGCCAGCGTCTTGCCGGCCACGGCGGCGGCGCGGGTCAGCAGCATCTGCACGGCGCTGAGCGCGGGCATGCTCACGAATTCATGTTCCAGCACGTCGGCAAAACGCACGCTCGTCAGCTGTGCCACCGGGTGCGACGGATGCGCCACGATGGCCAGGTGGTCGTGCCGGTAGCTGCGCGTTTGCAGGCCCTGCAGGTCGGCCGCGTCCCAGCAGATGCCGATGGATGCAGCGCCCTCGCGAATGCCACGCACCACCTCGGGGCTCACACGCTCTTCCATGCTCACGCGGATGTCGCGGTGCACCGGGTTCTGCAGGAAGGCAGCCACATCGTCGGCCAGCGATTCGGCCATGACCGAGGCGGTCACCAGCATGCGCACATGGCCGCGCACGCCGGCGCTGAAGGCTGCCATGTCGCGCTCGATGCGCCCCACGCTGGCCAGCATCTCGCGCGCATGTTCCAGCAGCGCCTCGCCTGCGGGCGTGGGAGTTACGCCATGACGCCTGCGCACCAGGAGGCGCGCGCCCACGATGTCTTCCAGTTGCGCCAGACGCTTGCTGATGGCCGAGCCGACGATGGCTTCCTGCGCGGCGGCGCGGGCGATGTTGCGGTGCTCGCAGACGGACACGAAGAGCTTCAGGCTTTGCAGGTCGAGCGGGCGCATGGGGGCATGCTTTCTGAAGTGGCGGGTGGAGTTGGCAAGTCGAGGACTCAGATATTCCCATCGGGAAGCATAAGCCTTCCAAAATTGATGAGATGGCGCAGCAGGGCATTCCTAGAATCGACGCCATAACGATCGGAGATACCATGAGCCCCACCATTCCCCGCCCCGCCGGGACTGCAGCCATCGTGCGCGAAGTGGGTCTGCGCGATGGCCTGCAAAGCATCGCCACCATCGTGCCGACGGCCCACAAGCTCGCGTGGATCGACGCGGCCTATGCGGCGGGCCAGCGCGAAATCGAAGTCGGCTCCTTCGTGCCTGCGCGCCTGCTGCCGCAACTGGCCGACACCGCTGAGGTGCTGGCGCACGCCAAGACCTTGCCGGGCCTCGTCGCCTCGGTGCTGGTGCCCAATCTGAAAGGCGCCGAGCGTGCCATCGAGTGCCAGGCCGACCTGATGGTGGTACCGCTGTCCGCCAGCCATGCGCACAGCCTGGCCAACCTGCGCAAGACGCCCGACGAGGTGGTGGCCGAAGTCGCCCGCATCCGCGCGGCACGCGACGCGGCCGGCAGTCGCACATTGATCGAAGGAGGCGTGGGCACGGCCTTCGGCTGCACGCTGCAGGGCGAGGTGGCTGAGGGCGAAGTGCTGCGGCTGATGCAGGCCCTGCTGGACGCCGGCGCCGACCGGGTGAGCCTGGCCGACACAGTGGGCTACGCCGACCCGGCCACCGTGCAGCGCCTGTTTGAAAAGGCGCGCGCGCTGGTGGGCGACCGGCTGGCCTGCGCGCACTTCCACGACACGCGCGGTATGGGCCTGGCCAACGTCTATGCCGCCTGGCAGACCGGCATCACGCGCTTCGACGCCTGCCTGGCAGGCATCGGTGGCTGCCCGCACGCTCCGGGCGCAAGCGGCAACGTCACCACCGAAGACCTGGCCTTCATGCTCGAGCGCATGGGCGTCGGCACGGGGCTGGATGTGCCTGCGCTGTTGGCCCTGCGCGAGCGCGTCGGAGTTTGGCTGGCGGGCGAGAGCCTGCACGGCACGCTCTGGAAGGCGGGCCTGCCCAGAACCGCAGCGCCTGCCGCCGCCCCTGCGCTGGCAACGGTCTGAGCCGCTATCGTTGTTCCCATGAATGCCTCCATGAATCCTTCGTTCTCTTCACCATCTTCCCCCGCCGCCGACCGCCCCCCATTGCCCCTGGCGGGCCTGCGCGTGGTGGAGTTCACCCACATGGTCATGGGGCCGACCTGCGGCATGGTGCTGGCCGACCTGGGCGCCGAGGTCATCAAGATCGAACCCGTGGATGGCGACCGCACGCGCCACCTGCTGGGCGCGGGCGCGGGCTTCTTTCCCATGTTCAACCGCAACAAGAAGAGCATTGCGCTCGACCTGCGCAAGCCCGAAGGCCTGGAAGTCGCGCGCAAGCTTGCCGCGTCGGCCGACGTGGTGGCGCAGAACTTCAAGCCCGGCGTGATGACCAAATACGGCCTGGACTACGCCGCACTGTCGAAGTTGAACGAGCGGCTGATCTATGTGAACCACACGGGCTTTCTGCCCGGCCCCTATGAGCACCGCACCGCGCTCGACGAAGTGGTGCAGATGATGGGCGGGCTGGCCTACATGACCGGCCGACCGGGCGACCCGCTGCGCGCGGGCACCAGCGTGAACGACATCATGGGCGGCATGTTCGGCGCCATTGGTGCCATGGCCGCGCTGATGCAGCGGGGCATCACCGGGCGCGGGCAGGAGGTGGATTCGGCCCTGTTCGAGAACAACGTGTTCCTCGTCGGCCAGCACATGATGCAGTACGCCGTCACAGGCCAGCCGGCCGCGCCCATGCCCGACCGCATCTCCGCCTGGTCGCTGTACGACGTGTTCAGCGTGAAGGACGGCGAACAGATCTTCCTGGCCGCGGTGAGCGATGCGCAGTGGGTCACGTTCTGCGACGCCATGGGCTATGCCGACCTGAAGAACGACCCCGCACTGGCGCTCAACAACGACCGCGTGCGCGTGCGGCCCACGCTGCTGCCCGAACTGCGCCGCCGCCTGGCCGCGCACACGGCCGAGGAACTGTCGGGCATCTTCGAGCGCCACGGCCTGCCGTTCGCGCCCATCCTGCGGCCCGAGCAGCTTTTCGACGACCCGCACCTGAACGCCACCGGCGGCCTGGCCGACGTGACGCTGCCCGACGGCGAGCGCGCCGGTAGCACGGCGCGCGTGACGCTGCTTCCGCTGCGGCTGTCCGGCCACCGCATGGGTGTGCGGATGGACCCGCCGCAGCTCGGCCAGCACACCGAGGAGTTGTTGACCAGCCTGGGCTACACACCGCAGCAGATCGCCGCGCTGCACGGAGCGGCCGCCGTGGCATGACGCCGCCTTGCCAGCGCGGCCATCGTCCGCGCACTCGCCGAACAGATCGATAACGACAACGGAGACAACCACCATGACGCATTCCACACTTCTTCGTGCCGGCGCCCTGTCATCGCCTGCGCGCCGCCGCATTCTCATGGGCAGCGCAGCCGCTCTGGGCGCGGCGACGCTTGCGCGGCCCGGGGTGTCGTGGGCGCAGCCGCACAACGACAAGCCGCTGCGCGTGATCCTGCCGCTGTCTGCGGGCTCGGGCACCGACGGCGCCATGCGCGCCATCAGCCACAGCCTGGCCAAGGCGCTGGGCCAGCCGGTGGTGATCGAGAACCTGCCGGGCGCAGGCGGCATCACCGGCACGGCGCAGATCGTGCGCGCGCCCAAGGATGGATCGGTCATCGGCGTGGTCTCCAACAACCACGTGGTCAACCCCAGCGTGTACCGGAACATTCCGTTCGACTCGCTGGCCGACATCACGCCCATCACCATCCTCGGCGCCACGCCCTTCGTGCTGGTGGCGCATCCCTCGGTGCCGGCCAAAACGGTGCAGGAACTGATCGCTTACGCCCGCGCCCAGCCCGGCGTGCTGAATTACGGCTCGTCGGGCAACGGCACCATCCTGCACCTGGGCGCGGCGATGTTCGTGGACCAGACGCAGCTTGATATCAAGCACATCCCGTACAAGGGCATGGGGCCGCTCATGAACGACATCCTGGGCGGTCAGGTGCAGCTGGGCGTGGTGGCGGTGGCGCCGGCGGCGGCGCACATCAAGTCGGGCGCCATGCGCGCCCTGGGCGTCACCACGGCCGCGCGCGTGCCTACGTTGCCCGGCGTGCCCACCATCGCCGAGCAGGGCCTGGCCGGGTTCGAGCTGGAAGGCTGGATCGCACCCGTAGCGCCTGCAGGTCTGCCGAAAGCCGAGCTGGCACGCCTGTATGGCGGCTTCAAGGCCGCCATGGACATGCCCGAGGCACGGGATGCGCTCGTCGCGCAGGGCTACGAGATCAAGCTCACGCCGCCCGAGCAGGCCGCCGCCTTCTTTCGCAGCGAGGCGGCGCGCATGGCGCAGGTGGTCAAGAGCGCGAACGTGAAGATGGACTGACGCGGCTGCGTCGTGGCGCCCTTGGGTTGAAAGTGTTTTGCTATTTAATTGATAGCTGGTTGCGCTTTGCCAACAAGCGCTAGAGGCCAATTTGGTCATAAAAAGGCGCCAAGGACTGGCGCTTCGGTGCTGCAGCCTGTGGTGCTCAGAAGTTGTAGCGCAGACTCACGTTCACGCTGCGCGGTGCGCCCCAGGTGTAGAACAGCCCTTGCGAAGTGAAGTTCGTCACGCCCGCGTAGTAGTGCTTGTCGAACACGTTGTTCACGTTGGCGCTCACGCTCAGCAGGCGGGTGATTTCATAGCGGGTCATCAGGTCTAACAGCCAATACTCATACTGGCGAAGCGTAGCGGCGGGCGCTGACTTTGCGCCTCTGAGGATCTATGTCCTGTGCGGCCAAGTAAAGACTTTACAAATGCGATTAATTTTCATTCGCGTGCCATAGAATCTCGGGTTTTCCCGGGCGCCACATGGCCTGTGATCGCCTCACGCGTCCAAGTCGCGTCCTCCTGCCTCTCGCCTTCTTTTTTGCATGACCCGCCCTCCGGACCACCGCCGCCGTTCTTTCTGGCTCAAGACTCTGCACGAGTGGCATTGGGTGAGCTCCGCGCTCTGCCTCATCGGCATGCTGTTGTTTGCGGTGACCGGCTTCACGCTCAACCACGCGGGGCAGATCGAGGCCAAGCCGCGCGTCACGAGCCTGCAGGCCACGGTGCCGGCTCAGGTACTGGGCAGCGTAAAGCCGCCCGAAGGCAAGGACCGGGCGCCGTTGCCGCCCGCACTGCAGCGCTGGGCGCAAGCGCAATGGAGCATCGACACCGCCGACCGCGAGGCCGAGTGGTCGCCCGACGAGGTCTACGTGTCGCTGCCGCGCCCCGGCGGCGACGCCTGGCTGCGGGTGGGCCTGGCCGATGGCGCGGCCGAGTACGAACGCACCGACAGGGGCTGGATCTCCTATTTCAACGACCTGCACAAGGGCCGCAACACGGGCGCCGCCTGGAGCTGGTTCATTGACATCTTCGCCGCCGCCTGCCTGGTGTTCTGCATCACCGGCCTCTTCATCTTGAAGATGCATGCGGGCAACCGCCCCTTCACCTGGCCCATGGTGGGCATGGGGCTGGTGGTGCCCCTGCTGCTGGCGCTCCTCTTTATCCACTGAACCGAAAGACGACGAATGAAGCATTCATCGACAAAGCCGACGGCGTTGCGCTATTCCGTAGCGCTGGGCGCCTGCCTGGGCGCGCCGGCCTTCGCCGCGGGCTTGAGCATTGGCGTGGAGATTCCGCGCCTGGACGTGGCCGAATACCACCGCCCTTACGTGGCCGTGTGGGTGGAGCGCGCGGACGCCACCGTGGCCAGCACGCTGGCTGTCTGGTACGACGTGAAGCTCAAGAACGACGAGGGCGCCAAGTGGCTCAAGGACATGCGCCAGTGGTGGCGCCGCACCGGGCGCGAACTGGCCTTGCCCATCGACGGCGTGACGGGCGCCACTCGCCCGGTCGGCAAGCACCAGCTGCAGTTCTCCGAAGGCTCCAACCCCTTGGCCAAGCTGCCGGCGGGCAATTACAAGCTGGTGGTGGAGGCCGCACGCGAAGTCGGCGGCCGCGAGCTGGTCACGATTCCCTTCGCCTGGCCTTCGCCCAAGGGCGAGCAACTGCGCGCCAAGGGCAGCAGCGAACTGGGAGAGGTCACTCTCGACCTGAAGCCCTGAGAACGCCTTTCACCTTTTTGCTTTTTCACTGAACTCCAGGACTCACATCATGCATTTCAAGACCCGTATCGCCACCTGCCTCGCCGTGCTCTGCGGCGCCTTGGGCTCCGCCCAGGCCCACAACGTGTGGTTGCTGCCGTCGTCCACGGTGCTGTCCAAGGCCGAATGGATCACCGTCGATGCGGCGGTGTCCAACGACTTGTTCTACTTCAACCACTTTCCGCTGGGGCTCGACAACCTGGTCGTCACCGCGCCCAACGGCGCCACCGTTGCGCCGGAAAACACCCACAAGGGCAAGCTGCGCAGCGTGTTCGACCTGAACCTGACGCAAACCGGCACCTACCAGCTGGCCGTAGTCAACAACGGCCTCTTTGCCACGTACAAGGACAAGGCCGGCGCCAACAAGCGCTGGCGCGGCACGGCCGAAAAGTTCGCTGCCGAAGTGCCTGCCGACGCGCAGGACCTGAAGGTGACGCAGTCGGTCGGCCGCATCGAAACCTTCGTCACCGTGGGCAAGCCCAGCGCCGTCAAGCCCACGGGCAAGGGCCTGGAACTGGTGGCGGTCACGCACCCCACCGATCTGGTCAAGGGCGACAAGGCCACTTTCGCCTTCCATGTGGACGGCCAACCCGCCGCCGGCCTTGAAGTGCTGCTGGTGCCCGGCGCCACGCGCTACCGCGACAAGAAGGAAGAGATCAAGGTCACGACCGACGCCAAGGGCCAGTTCAGCGTGACCTGGCCCACCGCCGGCATGTACTGGGTAGACGCCGATGCGACCGACGCCAAGACCTCGCTGCCGCAGGCCAAAGAGCGCCGCCTGTCGTACGTGGGCACGTTCGAGGTGCTGCCCTGAGCTTTGCTCCCGTCAACGATAACGGGGCCGCCCCGGTGCGTGTGCGCTACACGGGTGCGCTGGCGCAACCGGGTCAGCGGCTGCCGGTGGCCGGCGCCACGTCTTTTGCACAAGGCGCTGCACCGGTGACCCTGCGCCGGGCCGACCCGGCGGCGCTGCAGACCTTGTCGGGCGAAACCATGGGCACAACCTGGAGCGTGCGGCTGGCCAACCCGGCGTTCGCTCCGCTGGCACCGGTGCAGGCTGCCATCGAAGAAGCGCTGGCCACGGTGGTCACCCAGATGAGCCACTGGGAGCCCGAATCGGAGCTGTCGCGCTTCAATCACTCTGCGCCGGGCAGCCGGCACCGCTTGTCGCCTGAATTCTTCGCCGTGCTGCAGTCGGCTTGCGACTGGGCGCGCACCAGCGCAGGTGCGTGGGATCCGACCATTGGGCCGCTGGTCGATGCCTGGGGCTTCGGGACGCATGACTCGCCGCGCATTCCGTGTGTGAACGTACTGGCTGAAGCGCTTGCCCTGGTCGGTTTCGAACAATTGGCGTTGGACGCCGAAACACGCAGCGCCCTGCAGCCCGGCGGCGTGCGCCTGAATCTGAGCGGCATCGCCAAAGGCTTTGCCGTCGACCACGTGCACGAACGCCTGCAGGCACTGGGCTTCACCGATGTGCTGGTGGAAGTGGGCGGCGAATTGCGCGCCAGCGGCCGCCGGCCCGACGGCGCACCCTGGCGCGTCGCCGTGGCCGACCCGGCCGACGGCCCGCCGCGCAGCATCGCATTGCAGGACTGCGCCATCGCCACGTCCGGCGACCGCTGGCATGCCTTCGAGCATGCAGGCCGCCGCTATTCGCACACGCTCGACCCGCGCACGGGCGAGCCGGTTCGCCACGCACTTGCCAGCGTCACCGTGCTGCACGCGCAATGCATGCAGGCCGATGCGTTGGCTACCGTCATCACCGTGCTGGGGCCTGCCGAAGGCCTGGCCTTTGCGCAGCGCCATGGGCTGGCGGTGCTGCTGTGCGAGCGCATGCCGCACGGCCTGGCCTGGGCTGCCACGTCCGCGTTCGACGTCCTTTCGGCATGACTGCGGTGTGGGGCTTGTCGATTCCCGCGTCGCGCCTGTTCGCCGCGCTGCTGACCGTGGCGCTCTACGCACTGATGTGCGCCGCCATCGCATGGCGCGAGCGCCGGCGCGCACAGCATGTGCGGTCAGAGGCGGCGTCGCTGGCCGCGGCGCGCGACGGCGCTGTGCCACTGCTGGTGGCCTATGCCAGCCAGACCGGCCAGGCCGAGGAAATCGCCCGTGAAACTGCCCGCCTGCTGCATGCGGCGGGCGAGCCGGTGCAGCTGTGCGAACTCGACTCGGTGGACGCGGCCCGGCTGGCCGCCACGCAGCGGGCGCTGTTCATCGTCAGCACCTACGGCGAAGGCGATGCGCCTGACAACGCGGGTGGCTTTCAAGGCCGCCTGATGGGCGCCGCAGCACCGCTGCAACCCCCTCATCTTTCCCATCTGCAGTACGGCGTGCTGGCCCTGGGCGACCGCCAATACGCGCACTTTTGCGGCTTTGGCCGCCAACTGGACGAGTGGTTGCGCGCGCAAGGTGCCATGGCGCTTTTTGAACGCGTGGAGATGGACAACGGCTCTGCCACCGCGCTGCAGGCGTGGCAACATCAATTGGCGCAAGTGGCCGCGCTGGATGAGCCGCCCGCATGGCAGTCGCCTGTCTTCGAGGCCTGGACACTGGTAGCACGCCGCCACTTGAACCCGGGCAGCCAGGGCGCGCCCGTGTTTCACCTGGAATTCGCGCTGCCTGCAGCCGCGCAGGCTGCGGCATGGCAGTCGGGCGACCTGGTGCAGGTGTGCGTGCCGGCCGATGCGCAGCACCCGCGCGACTATTCCATCGCGTCCGTTCCCGCCGACGGCCGCGTGCACCTGACGGTGCGCCAGAGCGTGCGCGGCGACGGCACACCGGGCATCGCATCGAGCTGGCTGTGCGAGGGGCTGCCGCTGGGCGACTCCGTGGAGATGCGCTTGCGTGCGCACAGCAACTTCCGTTTGGAAGGCAATGCCGCGCAGCCGTTGATCTTGATCGGCAATGGCACGGGAATCGCCGGCCTGCGCAGCCACCTGCGGGCACGGAGCGCGGCAGGTCAGGGCGCGCCAAACTGGCTGGTGTTTGGTGAGCGGCAGTCTGCCTGCGACTTTTTGTACCGCGCAGAGATCGACGCCTGGCGGGCCGACGGCACGCTGCGCCGGCTGGACCTGGCGTTCTCGCGCGATGGGGCCGAGCGCGTGTATGTGCAGGACGTACTGGCAAAGGCCGCTGACGATGTGCGCACCTGGGTGGAGCAGGGCGCCGCCATCTACGTGTGCGGCAGCCTGCAGGGCATGGCGCAGGGCGTGCACGCTGCGCTGCAGGGCGCGCTGGGCGATGCACGCATGGACGAACTGGTGCGCAGCGGGCGCTACCGGCGCGACGTGTATTGATGGCCCGAATGCAAGCTGCCCGGCGCGGTACTTGACCGGCCGGGCAGCTTTAGCCCTTTTTGGGGCTGCGTGGCTTACTTCGCCGCGACAACTTCAGGCATGCCCGACGAGTGGTGGTGGGCGATCAGCCACTGGCCGTTGACCTTCTCGTACACGTAGGTGTAGCGGGCTTTCACGCTCTTGCCGTCCTTGAACTTGAACGTGTAGGTGCCCACGTCCTGCGCCACGTTGCAGCCGATGCGGATGACGCGCTTGTCGATGGTCCCGACCGGCTCGCCTTGAAGGAACTTCACGAAGTAATCGCGAATTTCCGCCGGCGTGGTGCGCGGCTGGTTCGACACGGTGGGCAGCAGCACGCCGTCCTGTGCGTAGTTGGCCGTGACCTTGTCCGGATCCAGCGTGCGAAGCGAGGCGTTCCAGCGGTCGAACAGGCCCTTGACCTGCTGCTCGTTGATCGGAGCGCAAGTGGTGTCGCTCAGTGCTGCTGGCGCCGTCGATGCTGCTGGTGCCGTCTGTGCGATAGCGGGCGCCGTTGCGGCCAGGGTGGCCAGAGCAGCAGCCGAGAGAGAGAGTCGAAGCAGCTTCATGGAAATGTGCGTCCTTGTAGAAATAGGTTTTTTGAACACGCCGGCTTGTGTTGTTTGCCGGCGTTGCACCGCGATGGCGTTGCAGAACCTATTCTTCGAGGAGCGCATGAACATGAACCTGCCCTGCGCATGAAGTACGCATGACGGGAACATGAACAGAAGGTGAACGCTGCGGCGGGCTCGCGCCTCAGCCATATCAGTCTGGCTGCGCGTCGAGCCGGTAGCCGAAGCCGCGCACGGTTTTCAGCAGCGCCACGGCGTGGCCTTCATCGATCTTGGTGCGCAGGCGCCGCACATAGACGTCCACCACATTGGTCAGCGGATCTTCGTTGGTGCCCCACACGTTCGACAGGATGCGCTCACGGCTGTAGACGCGGCCTGGCGCGCTCATCAGCAATTCCAGAAACGCGAGTTCCTTGGCGGTCAGGGCGATGGGCTGGCCCGCGCGGCTGACCTGCATGCGCTCGCGGTCGAGCACCAGGTCGGCCACCTGCAAGGTGCTGGCGCGCTGGCGCTGGTCGCGGCCGCGACGCAGCAACGCTTCGATGCGCGCGAGCAGTTCTTCGAACGCGAAGGGTTTGGTCAGGTAGTCGTCAGCACCCAGGCGCAGGCCGTTGACCTTGTCCTCGGTTTCGTTGAGCGCGCTGAGCATCAGCACCGGCAGCTGGCAGCCCTCGGCGCGCAGCGTCTGACACAGCTCCAGGCCGCTCAGGCCGGGCAGCATCAAGTCCAGCAGCAGCAGGCCCGACTCGGCGGCGCGTGCCATCTCCAGGCCTTCGGGGCCGGTGCGCGCCAGCTCCACGGTGTAGCCCTCGGCCCGCAGGCCGCGAATGAGAAAGTCCGCGACCCGCGGGTCGTCTTCCACCACCAGAATATTCATGATTGGTCTTCTTCGGCTGCCAGCAGCAAGGTGATTCGCACTTGCGTGCCTGCACCGGGTGCGGTGTGTTCTATCTCGATATGCCCGTGGTGCGCCTGCACGATGGCCTGCGCGATCGACAGGCCGATGCCGGTGCCGTCGGCCCGGTGCGCACGCGCCCGCTGGCCGCGCACGAATCGGTCGAACACCTGCGCAACGTCTTCCGGATCGATGCCGATGCCCTCGTCTTTGACGACGATGTGAGCCTCGCCTTCCACGCATTCGCAGTCCAGGCGCACGGTGCCACCTGTGAGTGAATAGCGCACGGCGTTGTCCAGCACGATCATCAACGCCTGGCGCAGCCGGTCGGGGTCGGCCTGCACATGGGCGGCTTTTTGCAGCGCGCCCGCTGCGCCATCGGATGGGGCCTGCACCTGCACGCCGCGCCCGGCGCCCAGTGCGCTGGCCTGCTCGGCCGCGTCTGCCAGCAGCGGCCCCAGCGGAACCCGCCTAGGCTGCATGACCAAGCGGTCGGCCTCGGCCTTGGCCACCAGCAGCAGGTCGCGAATGACCTGGGTGAGTTGGTCCACCCCGCTGACGATGCGCCGCAGCGTGTGGCGGTATTCCTCGGGCGGCCGGTCGGCACCGCGCAGCGCGATCTCCGCCTCGCCGCGGATGGCGGTGGCTGGCGTGCGCAGCTCATGTCCCAGGTCGGCAAACAATTGGCGCCGGCGCAGGTCGGCACCCTGCAGCGCCTCATGCGCGGCGCTCAACTCGCGCGTGCGCGCCGCCACGGCGTCTTCCAGCTCGCGGCGGGCCGCGTCTGCTCGGGCGCGGTGCTGCTGCAGCTCGGCCGCCATGGCGTTGAAGTGCTGCGCGACGCGGTCGAACTCGTCGTGCGAACCCAGTGCCACGCGGTGGTTCAGGTCGCCCGCCTGCAGTGCGCGCGTGCCTTCCAGCAGGCCTTCCAGCGGGCGCTGCAGCCGGCGGTTCAGGTGAAAGGACAGCGCGGCCGCCACGGCCAGCGTGATCAGCACCATGGCGATGGCGCGGCGGCGCAGGGCCTCCAGGCCTTGCTCGGTGTTGTTGCGTGCCACGGGCACAGCGGCGCGTTGGCGGTCGATGGCGCCGTTGATGAGCTCGCGCAGATCGCGGCCGCGCGTCATGTCGAATGTGGCGTTCAGCTCGGCAAAGACAGCAGCGAAATCGGCCCCAGATTCAAGCGGCTGCAGCTGGGCGAGCCGCGCCTCGACCGCGCGGATGTTGTCGTCCAGCAGCTCGGCTACCGTCACCAGTTGGGGCACCTCTTGCGGCAGCGCCGTGCCGTCCCGTTGGGCCATCGCCGTCCACAGCGCCATGTCGCGCTGCGCCAGCTCTGTCAGGGCGTCGGCGTTGGCGTGCATCTGCTGCAGCAGCCGGTTGCGCACTTCGGGTTCGGCACCGGCGTTCATCAACTGCTGCGTGGCCCACACGCGCAGCCGCTGCTTGGCGGACGACAGATCCAGCAGCTCGGTCAGGATGTCACTGGCCAGGCGGCTGTGTTGGGCGTAGTCGTTCACGCGCTGCACGCCCCAATGCACGAAGGCCGCCTGGATGCAGACCAGGGCGACAAGGGCGGCGAACGCCAGGGAGAGTCTTGCTCGGTACATGGAGGCTGGACGTGCGGGTGATGGGCGAGGGCGAGGTCGAGGGCGACGGATTATGAAGCGGTGGCGGCGGCACGGCGTTTCTTTTGCAGTGCGCCAACTTGGGGCTGCGGGTCTCAGAAAAAAGGGTATCTGAGCTGTTGAGCCACAGGCAGGTATGCCAAGCGTAGCGGATTCAAGGTGCTATAAATAATATAGCTACTTGCGCTTATTGGTAGAGCGCTAGAGGTCGATTTGACCAATATTTCACGTATGACCGCTCAACCCTGAGCGCCCTCGGTGCCCGCCGCCAGCAGCGTGCCGGCCTGCAGCTCCGGTGCAATCAAAACGAGCGGGTCGCATTCTTCGCCAGGCCTCTTTGAGCCAAGCGCTGAGCGCAATGCATTAGGTTCTCAATCGGCAAGGATTTCAGGACCGAAACGAAGTGGCTCTTCAGCCTGTACTTTGGTAAGTGTTGGCACAACGAAGGCAATCATTAGAGTTGGGTTCTGGGAACTACATCACGCCCCTTCCACGGACGATTGCGCGGCCTGAATCACCTTCGCACCCAGTTGGCGCGTATTCATGGTTCCACCCATCCTATTGTGAATTGATACGCCCAGTTGATTCGCGAGCTGTCGAAGGATTGGAAGTGCGGGACTCACCGTGACCCCGTCTTTTGAGACCGAGATTGTTGTGCTCTCATCGCGCTCAATGATGTATCCACCGACCTCAACGGTTGCGCATGCCCCTGCAGTCATGGCGGATGCATAAACGATGTCGGTTCCCTCGGGTAGCACCGCCAGTACCTGGTCAACAGCCTCCATCACCTGGTCTCCCCAGCGTTTGGCCAAGGCATAGGTTTGATTCTCAATGTGGAAAAGCGCAGCGTCCTGGGTGAAGTAGCCACTGGATTGACCACGCATGGCTTGGACGAACTCCGTCTCGTTCAGACGACCCACGCTAGACAGGAACACCGTGTCGGATCTCCAAGGAATGGCTTCGCTGATCTGTTTGGGCGAAATGCCCAGTCGTAAGGCTTCCGCTACCACCAGGTGCAGCACCCTGCGCCCTGCAATGCCCGCGAAGCTCTTCTCACCAATGGATAGGTCGTAGCGGGCCAGGGTGCGGTCGTACGATCGTGCCGCCGCTTGCTCCTGGGCTCTCTCACGAACCGCCACCTGATATTGCGCGGCCTCAGGAAGGGGTATCAATTGCTGAACATCGAGCAGCACTCGTTGATCAAGTTGATGGGGGCGGATCTGTACGCAGCGGAGGTCAAGTCCTTGGCGATTGAGCCACAGCACCGAGGTCGTGAGCTCTTGGTTGAAGTTGGAAGCGGCAAGCACCACTCGGACCGTTTCATCAAGCGCGACAGTGCCTTCTTCTTTTCCAAGAAAGGCGCGAATACCCAGCTCCGCATCCAACTCTGATTTTTGCTGGGACAGGTATTTCCGATGGGCCTCGACGGCCTGGCTAAAGCTCATCGTGGAGATCATTGCGGCATATCGGAGCGCCTGCAATTCCATGTGAGCACCATCTTCGCGTTTCAGCTCAACCACCACCAGCTTGGCATCCTCGTCCAGGCACAGGAGGTCAATACGACGATTGGCGCCAACCCAGTCTCCAAACTCCTCCGCCAGAACCATCGTCCGCACGCCGGGTGTGATAGCGGTGATGTTTGCCCGTAGCGCACGCTGGAGGTGACTGCGCTCATAAACACCGAGATCGGTGAAGCTGCTTAGCTGGACGGGATCAAGGGTGTGATCACCACTCAGTTCATAAAGCGCCATCTCAACAATTCCTCAAGTGTGTACTCATGTATTCTGGCCTTGCAGCACCAATCAGTTTGGAACTTGGTCTTGCTCGGGTTACCGGCTGAAAAGTGCCAGTAGCTGCAGAGGTACAAGGACGCCGGCGCCTGCAACTACCAGCCCATACCGACAGCTCAGTTGTGGCATGCCATTGGCAACGCCCCCACCGAGTGGTGTTTCGAGCAGTCTGAGGGACGAGGAATTTTTCAACCCTGCTGGTTTCTCATCCTGGAATTGTGCTGGAGATGGCTTCCACGCTTATTAAACAAGTACATGTAGCTATTAACTTAATAGCACCGATGGCGATGCGCCCGCTGCATGCAGGCGGAACACCGCCACGCCATCGATCAGTTGCCGGGCCTGCCCGTTCAAGCTGCTGGCCGCTGCAGCGCTCTCTTCCACCAGCGCAGCGTTCTGCTGCGTGGCGTCGTCCATGCGCACGATGGCCTGGGTCACGCGCAGCATGTCGCGCGTTTGCTCGGCGCTGGCCTGGCTGATGGCTTCCATCAGGGTACTGACGCCGCGAATGGAGTCGACCACCTCGCCCATGGTGCTGCCCGCATTGCGCGCCAGGGTGGAGCCGGCTTCCACGCGCTCCACGCTGGTCTGGATCAGCCCTTTGATCTCGCGTGCGGCAGCGGCGCTGCGGGTGGCCAGGCTGCGCACTTCGCTGGCCACCACGGCAAAGCCGCGGCCCTGCTCGCCCGCACGCGCAGCCTCGACGGCGGCGTTCAGCGCCAGGATGTTGGTCTGGAAGGCGATGCCGTCGATCACGCCGATGATGTCGGCGATCTTGCGCGAGCTGTCCTGAATGCCTTGCACCACTTCCACCATCTGGCCCACGACCTGGCCGCCACGCTCGGCCACGGCGGCGCCATTGCGGGCCAGCTCGCTCGCACGCAACGCGCTGGAGGCGTTGTTCTGCACGGTCTGCTGCAACTGCTGCATGGACGACGAGGTTTCGTCCAGCGACGCGGCCTGCTCTTCGGTGCGCAGGCTCAGGTCGGTGTTGCCCTGGGCGATTTCGGCGCTGGCGCTGGCCACGCCTTCCGCGTTGCTGCGTACGCCCGACACCACGCGCTCCAGGTTGTCCTGCATGGCGGCCAGGGCCTGCAGCAGCCGTGCGGGTTCATCGTTGCCTTCGGCGTCGATGGCCGTGGTCAGGTCGCCCGCCGCCACCTGGTGGGCCACCGACACGGCCACGCGCAGCGGCCGCACGACGGAGCGGGTCAGCCACCAGCCCGCCAGCGCGCCCAGCCCGGTCACCAGTGCCAACGCCACCAGGCTGCTGACCAGCGCGCGCTGCGCATCCTGCGCCGCCTGCTCGGCAATCGCGGTGCTGCTGCTGGCCACCTGCTGGCTCAATTCGCCCAGCAGGCGTGCGGGGCCCTGGTCGATGTCGGCCACGTCGGCGTCACCGGCAGAAGCGACGAAGCCCAGCGACTGGAAAGCCTCGAAGCCCTTGCGGTAGCCCTGCGCCATCTGCGTGTGGGCATCGACGAACTTTTGCAGGGCCGCGCGCTCGGCGCCGTCCACCAGTTGCGGCGACAGCGCCTTGGCGGCGTCGGCCACGCGTTTTTCGCTAACGAGGAACGCGTTCCAGTGCTGCTCGCGCTTGCGCGCGTCTTCGCCGCGCAGCAGCGTGTTCTTCCACTCCATGACCTGGTTCTTGAACTCGCTTTCCATGCGGGTCACGGCGCGCTCTTGCGCTACGCGCTGCTGCACTGTCGTGTCATACGTGCCCAACGTGCGGTACAGCGCGGCAATGCCGAACAGCGACGCGCCGATCATCAGCGCCAGCACCAGGCCCAGCGCGCCTGCCATGCGCGTGCCGATGGCGTATTGGGACATTTTCATCACGGATTTCCTTGGGATACGGCTGCGGGCGACTCGGCACGCTTCAGGCCTTGAGCTTGGCTTCAGGCCTTGAGCTTGAGCAGGTAGACCATCACGCGTGCGGTGGTCAGGTCCAGCTCGATGAATTCGGCGAAGTCCTTGCCCGTCAGCCACGACGCGTCCCAGCGGTTGGTGCGCAAGGTGCGTTGCCAGGATTCGTGCGCGGTGGCGGCCTCCACCGCCGTCACCATCTCTGCCAGCCGGGTCGCTGAAACACCCTTGCCGGTGAACACGCCGCGCCAGTTGGCCATGGCGGCGTCCAGCCCCTGTTCGCGAAACGCCGGCAGGCCGAAGGTGGAGCGGCGCGCCGACACGCCGATGGCGCGCAGCTTGCCCGATGCGATGGCGTCGCTGAATTCGCTGTAGCCCGACAGGCCCAAGGCGGCCTTGCCTGTCAGCAAGGCTTCCACGACCTCGTTGCCGCCGGCAAAGGGGCGGTACACCAGTGCCTCGGGGTTGGCCTTGGCGCCCCGAGCCAGCACGCCCGCAAAAATGTGGTCCACGCCGCCCGCGGAGCCGCCTGCGATCGGAACGGCGGCCAGGTCGGCCTTCATGGCATCGGCCAGGTCGCGAGTGGTGCGAATGGGCGACGACGCAGGCACGGCCGCCACCAGGTAATCGCTGGTCAGGCGTGCCACCGGCTGAATCTGTGTCAGGTCCACGGCCGGCTTCTGTAGCGCTACCGCTCCGACCATCACCGTGCCGCCCATCAGCAGGGTGTTGGGGTCGTTGCCGTACTTCTCGGCATAGCGCGCCAGGCCGATGGTGCCGCCCTTGCCGCCCACGTTCTCGTACTCGACCTGATCGACTGCACCCGCGCCGATCAGCGCAGCGCCGAGTGCGCGGCCCGTCTGGTCCCAGCCACCGCCCGCGTTGGCCGGAATGACGATACGCAGCGTGCCTGCCAGTCGCACGGCCTTGGCTTGCGGCCGGGGTGCCGTGGCCTGCGCCAGCACGGCGTTGCTCCAAGGTGTTGCCAAGGCCGCCCATGCTGCGACCCGGAACAGAACCGTTCTGCGTGGAGCGTTCATCAGGCTCTTTTGCTGCTGAATGGCAGCCAAGTCAGCGGAGACCGAATGCACGTGTTTGGAGGAGGACATGGCGTTGATTGTTACTGTTTGTGAGCCGGAGTCATGGTGTGCGTTGAAGCTGTCAATTGGCTGTCGTCTGTATGAGGGTATACGCGGAGAGGCGCAACCCTGCCGTTGTAGCTAGCGCCCGCGCGCCTCAGCCAGCTTCACCAACACCTGCAGCGCCCGGTTCAGCGGCGTAGGCACGTCCAGCGCCGCCCCGCGCTGCACCACATAGCCGTTGAGGTGGTCGATCTCGCTGGGCTTGCCGCGCGCCAGGTCCTGCGCGGTGGACGACAGCTGGCCCGGCATGGTGGCGGCAATGCCGCGCACGGCAGCCTGCACATCGCCTGGAATGCGGATGCCGTCGGCCTGGGCGACCCGCAAGCATTCCGCCACCACGTCGCCGATCACGTCGGTGACGCCCGGCGTTTGCACCAGTTGGCCATACGGCTGCTGCGACAGGGCCGAGAGCGCGTTGTACGCACAGTTGAGCACCAGCTTGGCCCACAGGGCGCCGCGCACGTTGTCCGAGATCTCGGTGGCGATGCCCGCCGCGCTGAACTGCTGCGCCACGGTGGCGCTGAGCGGGGAGGGCGCAATCACCAGCTCGCCCCGGCCGTGATGCCGCACGTGGCCGGGGCCTGCCATCTCGGTGGCCACGTAGACCACGGCGGCCGCGACGGGCGGCCCGTCATCTCCTTCGCCGCTCAGCACGCTGCGCACGCGCTCGTCGTTGTCCACGCCGTTCTGCAACGTCAGCACCAGCGCGTGCGGGCCCAGGTGCGGACGCATCTGCCGGGCCGCGTCCTCGGTGTCGGTGGACTTCACGCAGAACAGCACCACGTCGGCACCGGCCACGGCGCTGGCGTCGGTGTGGGCCGCCAGCGGCACCTGCTCGTCGAGCGCCACGGTCTGCAGCCGCAAGCCGTGCGCCTGCACGGCCTGCACATGGGCCTGGCGCCCGATCAGCGTGACACCATGGCCGGCGCGCGCCAGCAAGGCGCCGAAGTAGCAACCGACCGCGCCGGCGCCGAGCACGGCAATGCGCAGCAGGGGCGCGGTGGCAGATGCAGAGGCCGATTCCTGGTTGGACATGATTGCTCCTGAATTAATAGCTGTCAGCGCTTGATGAATAAGCGCTAGAGGCCGTTTTGACCATAAAAAAGCCCCGCAGGGTGAGTGCGGGGCTGATGGTGTGTGCGGCCATCGCGGTGTGATGGCCGGCTGCAGCGCTGAAGGCTTACAGCGAATCGATGAAGCTGCGCAGCTTGTCGCTGCGGCTGGGGTGCTTCAGCTTGCGCAGGGCCTTGGCTTCTATTTGGCGAATGCGCTCGCGTGTCACGTCGAACTGCTTGCCCACTTCTTCCAGCGTGTGGTCGGTGGACATCTCGATGCCGAAGCGCATGCGCAGCACCTTGGCTTCGCGTGGCGTCAGGCCGTCCAGGATGTCCTTGACCACGTCGCGCAGGCCGGCCTGCATGGCGGCATCGATGGGGGCGGTGTTGGCACCGTCCTCGATGAAGTCGCCCAGGTGGCTGTCGTCGTCGTCGCCGATCGGCGTTTCCATCGAGATCGGCTCTTTGGCGATCTTCATGATCTTGCGGATCTTGTCTTCCGGAATCTCCATCTTCGCGGCCAGGATGGACGCGTCGGGCTCGAAACCGAATTCCTGCAGATGCTGGCGCGAGATGCGGTTCATCTTGTTGATCGTCTCGATCATGTGCACCGGAATCCGGATGGTGCGCGCCTGGTCGGCGATCGAGCGGGTGATGGCCTGGCGGATCCACCACGTGGCGTACGTCGAGAACTTGTAGCCCCGGCGGTATTCGAACTTGTCCACCGCCTTCATCAGGCCGATGTTGCCTTCCTGGATCAAGTCGAGGAACTGCAGGCCGCGGTTGGTGTACTTCTTGGCGATGGAGATCACCAGGCGCAGGTTGGCCTCGATCATTTCCTTCTTGGCATCGCGCGAAGACCTTTCACCGTCGTTCATGCGCTTGTTGATGCCCTTGAGTTCAGGCAGCGGCACCACGACGCGTGCTTGCAGGTCCATCAGGCGCTGCTGCAGCTCTTGCACCGGCGGAATATTGCGCTGCAGCACGACGCTCCAGGGCTTGCCCGATGCGGCCTGCTTCTCGACCCACTTCAGGTTCAGCAGGTTGGGCGGGAAATCCTTGACGAAGGTTTCCTGCGGCATGCCGCACTTGTCCACGATGATGCGGCGCAGCTCGCGCTCCTTCTTGCGCACGTCGTCCACCTGGCCGCGCACCATGTCGCACAGCTTCTCGATGGTCTTGGCGGTGAAGCGGATGGTCATCAACTCGGCCGACAAGGCCTGCTGGGCCTTCATGTACGCGGGCGTGCCGTAGCCTTCCTTGTCGTAGATCTTGTGGACCTTCTCGAACAGGTCGCGCATGGTGTCGAAGCGGGACAGCGCTTCGCGCTTCAATTCCTCGAGCTTCTTGGTCAGGGCCTTGGAGCCGCCCTTGCCGTCGTCGTCGTCTTCTTCGTCGAATTCGTCGAAGTCTTCTTCGGCCACGTAATCGTCGGCTTCATTCGGGTTGGAAAAGCCGTCCACGATGGTGGAGATGACGACCTTGCCTTCGCGAATCTCTTCGCCCATCTTCAGGATCTCGGCGATGGTGGCGGGCGATGCGCTGATCGCCTCCATCATGGCCTGCAGGCCGCCTTCGATGCGCTTGGCGATCTCGATTTCGCCTTCGCGCGTCAGCAGCTCGACGGTGCCCATTTCGCGCATGTACATGCGGACCGGGTCGGTCGTGCGGCCGAATTCGCTGTCGACGGTAGAGAGAGCCGCTTCGGCTTCTTCTTCCGCTTCTTCGACGGTAGCGGCCGTGGGCGTCACGTTGTTCTGGAACAGCGTTTCAGCGTCGGGCGTCTGCTCGTACACGGCCACGCCCATGTCGTTGAGCATGGTGACCACGACTTCCATGGTCTCGGCATCGACCAGCTTGTCGGGCAAGTGGTCGGAGATTTCGACCTGCGTCAGGTAGCCGCGCGTCTTGCCCAGCGTGATCAGGGTCTTCAGGCGCGAGCGGCGCTTGGCCAGGTCTTCTTCGGACAGGACGGTCTCGTCCAGGCCGAATTCCTTCATCAAGGCGCGTTCCTTCGCCTTGCTGATCTTCATGCGCAGCGGCTTGACCTTTTCGACCGGCGCAGCAGCGGCCACGGCGACTTCGGGTTCCGCTTCGACTTCGCCTTCCAGGTCGGACTCGATGTCGGACAGGTCGGCATCGTCGCCGCCTTCGGCTTCACCGGCCTTGGGCTTGCGGCCGCGCTTGGCGGGCACTTTGGAAGCAGCGGCCGTCGTGGCGGCGCCAGCAGCCTTGGCCGGGCGGCCGGGGCGCTTTTTCGGGGTGTCGTCGTCGCCTTCGGCGGCAGCAGGTGCGGCCTTGACGCGGACGGGCTTCTTTTTCAGCAATTCATCGGCAGCTTTGATGAGCTCGGCAGAACTTTTCACGGGTGAGGTCTTGACTTTGTTGGCTGCGGCACGGGGGGCAGGCGGGGCGGCCACGGTTTTTTTCGCGGGCGCTTTCACAGCGGATTTTGAAACGGCCTTCGCGGCGGTGCCTACGGCGGACTTGGGCGACTTCGCGGACTTTTGAGCGGGCATAGGCAACCTCAGGATCAAAGACGGACACAAAGAAAACGCAAGCGCCACGGTTCCCGGCGCGGGTGGCACGGCGCAGGCTCGCAGCCCGCGCGGCTCGAGAAGCCATGAAACTATTCAGGTAGCTGAAATAGGTATCAGGTTCTCAAAAGGCAAGATGTCTGGGCGAACATTTGGTGTGCAGTCCTTGCGGCAGTTGGGGCGGTTGTGCGCGTTCGTCACGGTTGCCCCGGGGCCGGAGGTATTGCTGTCGCTCTTGCCGATTAACCCTACATTATACCGGCCTGCCAAATTGCAAGAGGCAATGTCAAGCCAAAAGTCAAGTAGTGCGGGGCGCTATGCCGCGCAAATCTTTGATGCGCTGCTCCAGCGCCTGGTAGCGCGCCAGGGCGTCGGGCTCGCGGGTCACGCGCAAAATCAGCTCTTTTTGCTCGCGCTTGAACTCGTCCACCAGCATGCGGTCGAGCAGGCTGCGCAGTTCGCCGCGCAGCTCGACGGTGTCGCCCTCGGTCTGCGCGTGCGACCCTGTCATCACCCGTTCGGCGGTCGCTGCGCAGGCGTGGCCGCGCAAGGCTTCGCGCAGCACGGCCCAGGCTTGCGGGCCATGTTCGTGCAATTGGCCCTCCAACCACGTGAACAGCGATCCATGGGGCGCAGGCTGTGCGCAGAGGGTGGCGTGGTCCTCGTGCGACAGGTCTTCCAGAAACTCCATGTGCGATAGCAGCAGCCGCGCGGCGTGGTCGGCGCGGCTGGACAGCGGCGTGCGCGGCAGCGGGGGCTGGGGCGGGCGCTCGTCTTTCTTCCACTTGGATTTCCAGTCGCCCTTTTTCCAGTCGCCGCTGGATTTGGTAAACGGCTTGCGGCCATAGCTCTCGCCTGCGGCGGCCTCGCTGGGCGGGTACCAGCCGCCGTCGGCCGAAGCGCCCTGGCCCCAGGGCGGCTCGTCGGCGTAGGGGTTGTGCTCATCCGCCGGTGGGCGGGCCGCGCTGCGCGTGGGCGCACGGGCTGCGTCCTGCGCGCTGGCCTGCTGCCACAGCTCGGCCAGGTCTTTGGCATCCAGTTGGCCGAGGTCGCCCAGCTCGCCCAGCAACTGGCGGCGCAGCGCACCGTCGGGCAGTGCGGACCAGAGTGGGCGCGCATTGCTCAGCATGTGCGCGCGGCCTTCTGCCGTGCCCAGGTCGCACCCCTCACGCGCCGCCTCGACGAGGAAGCGGCTCAGCGGCATGGCGTCGCCCACATGGCGTGCGAAGGCCTCGGTACCGTGCGCGCGGATGAAGCTGTCCGGGTCGTGCTCGGCCGGCAGAAAGAGAAACTTCACGCTGCGCGTGTCGCTGGCATAGGGCAGGGCGCCGTCCAGCGCCTTGCGCGCCGCGCGGCGGCCGGCGCCGTCGCCGTCGAAGCTGAACACCACCGTGTCGGTGAAGCGAAAAAGCTTGTGCACGTGTTCGGGTGTGCAGGCGGTGCCCAGCGTGGCCACGGCGTTGGGAAAGCCCAACTGCGCCAGCGCGACCACGTCCATGTAGCCCTCTGTGACCAGCGCAAAGCCGTGTTCGCGGATGGCGGTCCGTGCCTCGAACAGGCCGTAGAGCTCGCGGCCCTTATGGAACACCGGGGTTTCGGGCGAATTCAGGTATTTGGGCTTGTCGTCCCCCAGTACCCGGCCGCCGTAGCCGATGCATTCGCCCTTGACGTTGCGGATCGGGAACATCACCCGGTCGCGAAATCGGTCGTAGCGCTTGTCCTGCCCGTCCTCGCCCACGATGACCAGGCCGCTTTCTTCTAGCAACGGGTCGTCGTATTGGGGGAACACGCTGGCCAGCCCCCGCCAGCCTTCGGGCGCGTAACCCAGGCCGTAGCGCTTGGCGACCGAGCCCGACACGCCCCGGCCCTTGAAGTATTGAATGGCGCGGGGTGAATCGCGCAGGTGGCGGCGCCAGGACTCGCCCGCCTTTTCCAGCACATCGTTCAGCGTGGCCTGCTTCTGGCGCTGGGCGGCGGCGCGCTCGCGCTCTTGCGGCGACACGTTGTCGTCGGGCACCTGCAAGCCGGTCTGCTGGGCCAGGTCCTGCACGGCCTCGACGAAGCCCATGCCGGCGTGGTCCATCAGGAAGCCGATGGCATTGCCGTTCTTGCCGCAACCGAAGCAGTGAAAGAACTGCTTGGACGGGCTGACGCTGAACGACGGCGACTTTTCCCCATGGAAGGGGCACAGGCCCATGAAGTTTGCCCCGGCCTTCTTGAGCTGAACGTAGCGGCCCACCACGTCGACGACGTCGACGCGTGAAAGCAACTCCTGGATGAACGACTGCGGGATGGACACCGGGGGATTTTCGCCCAATGGACCGCTTGGCCGCTGAAGCCGGCGTTTTCTTCTTCACCGCGCGGCCTGTAGGCGCCGTCTGGCGCAGGCGCCGCTCTCACATTCGCTAAGCTATTGCCATGACCACGCCTTCTTCGTTGCCTGGTGGCACGCCCGCTCCCTGCCGCTCCTGCCAGGACGCGCCGTCGCTGGACTTCACTTTCACCATGGCGTTCCAGCCCATCGTGGATACGCGCGATCGCCGGGTGGTGGCCTATGAGGCCCTGGTGCGCGGCACGGACGGCAGCGGCGCGGCCAGCGTGCTGGCTCGGGTGACCGACGCGAACCGCTATGCGTTCGACCAGTCCTGCCGCATGAAGGCGGTGGAACTCGCCAGCCGTCTGGGCATGGAAGGCCTGCTGCACATCAACTTTCTGCCCAACGCGGTCTACCAGCCCGAGGCCTGTATCCGCGCCACGCTGGCGGTGGCCGAGCGCTGCGGCTTTCCGCTGAACCGCATCGCCTTCGAGGTGGCCGAGCAGGAAAACGTGGTCGACAAGGCACACCTGAAGAACATCCTGCAGTCATACAAGCGCCGCGGCTTTCACACGGCCATCGACGACTTCGGCGCGGGCTATGCAGGCCTGGGCCTGCTGGCGGACTTCCAGCCGGACATCATCAAGATCGACATGGCACTGGTGCGCGGCATCGACACCGACACGGTGCGGCAGGTGATCGTGCGGGCGATTCTTGGCGTGTGCGAATCGCTGGGCATTCAGGCGCTGGCCGAGGGTGTGGAGACCGAAGCGGAGCTGCACACGCTGCAGGGCATGGGCGTGCACGTGTTCCAAGGCTACCTTTTTGCGCGGCCCGAGGTGGAGGCGCTGCCAGTGGTCCGCTGGCCGTGAATGGCGATTGCTATTAATTTAATAGCTAACTGCGCTTGATGGATAAGCGCTAGAGGCCGATTTGGCTTGAATTTTTCCAAGTGGCGGCGCAGTGGCCGGCCGGCTCAGGGTTGGGCCAGCACGCCGCGCGCTGCCGTCTGTTGCCCCGAACCCGGCCCTTCGGCGGGCATGCGCACCTGGGGCAGGCAGTCCGGATATTCCCGCTGAATGAAGGTGACCAGCGCCTCGCGCACGCGGCAGCGCAAGTCGAACGCCAGGCCGGACGAGCGCGCAGACACCAGCACCCGGATCTGGATGGTGCGCTCGGTCACGTCGGTCAGCTGCAGCACCTTGACCCGGCGGTCCCATTCGGGCGCGGTTTCCAGCACCCGGTCGAGTTCGGCGCGCAGCGGGTCCAGCGGCAGGCGGTAGTCGGCAAACAGAAACACCGTGCCCAGAATTTCCGAGCTGGTGCGCGTCCAGTTCTGGAACGGGTTCTCGATGAACCACTGCAGCGGAATGATCAGCCGCCGTTCGTCCCAGATGCGCAGCACCACATAGGTGCCGGTGATCTCCTCCACCCGGCCCCATTCGCCTTCGATGATCAGCACGTCGTCGATGCGGATCGGCTGCGCCAGGGCGATCTGCAGCCCGGCGATCATGTTGCTGAACACCGGCCGCGCGGCAATACCGACCACCAGGCCCACCACCCCGGCCGACGCCAGCAGGCTGGCGCCCACCTGCCGCGCGCCCGGAAAGGTCATCAGCATCAGCGACAGGCCGGCCATGACCACGCCCGACATGGCGGTGCGCGACAGCACCCGCGCCTGCGTGGCGATGCGCCGCGCCTGCAGGTTGTCTTCCACGTCGGCCGGGTGCTGGGCGATGACACCGTTGGCCAGCCCGCGGATCGCCCGCACCAGCAGCCAGGTGGCACAGGCGATGACGAGCAGGCCGTTCACATGGCGCACGCTGTTGATGTAGAGCTGGTCGTCGCCCGCCGCCTGCCATACCAGTTGCAGGACAAAAAGCGGCAGCAGGATGCGCATCACCGGCACGCTGGCCTTCACGACGGCGTGCAGCAAGGGGGCAGAACGGGTAGCCCGCAGCGCCACCATCGCGGCGATGCGGTGCCCGATGGCGGCGGCAATGACGGCGGCCAGCGCCGCAACGGCCGTGGCGAGCCACGGGGACAGCTGTAGTGAGTCGAGCATGGATGGGGTGATCGGCTGGTGATGTTGACCAGCAGATAAGCAAACCCCGTACCGTAAGGGCGCCAGCGCTCGGTGACTGTCGGAGAGCTTCCCGGCTGCCGGAACCTCTTCACATTCACTGGCTAAAAACCAACCCTAATCCGGTTACGTTTTGACATACTGTGCAAAGACACGGAAAGCGCTCGCGTTGCCATCGCAGCCCAGGCGCCTCCGCTCACCGCATGAGGACATATCCCGTGATGGCAAAACACCCAGAACCGCCCACCGGCAGTTCGCCCGCCTGCAGCAGGCTCGGCTGGAGGTATTTTTGAGTCGCGCCCGCGACAGCGCTCCGGCCCCGCTGCTCGAGCGGTGGAGTGACCGTGGCGCCGGGTGGTGGCGAGGCACGCTCGTCGTGCTGCTGGTGGCGCTGGTCGGCTCCATCTTGCTGGTCGAGCTGCTGACAGAACTGCGCGCTCGCGACCGGGCCGGCGACCGTGCGCAGATTCTGCAGGCCGCTGCCGACCGGCTGGTGCACCAGACCAGCGGCGGCCCCATGCTGGGCGCAGTCACGCTGATGGGGCTGGCCGAGCCCTCCCTCAAAGAACTGGCGCTGGGACGTTTGCCGCCCGACTCACCCATCGCTCTGGCGCGCCTGGCGCTGGTGCGCGAGCGCTTTCTGGGCAGTGGCGTCTATGTGTTGTCTGCCGACGGAACCGTGGTGGCGCACGACACGCCCGGGCCGTCAGCGGTCGGCTTGAACCTGGCTTTCCGGCCGTACTTCCGCCGGGCGATGGGGGGCGCCGTTGCGGTGTATGCGGCCCTGGGCACCAACACGCACGAGCGCGGGCTCTATTACGCCGCCCCGCTCTATGAAAAGGAAACACCTTCCAGCGCCATCATTGGCGTGGTGCTGTTCAAGATGGTGTTTGACACCTTCGAATCCACGCTCACCCGCGTGGGCCACCCGATGCTGCTGATGTCGCCCCAGGGTGTGGCGTTTGCGTCCACGCGGCGGGAATGGCTCTACGCCATGACTCCGCCGCTGACGCAGGAGCGCATCGAAGAAATCCGTGGGCTGCGGCAGTTCGGGCGGCAGTTCGACAACGGTGTGGCGTCGGCGTTGCCCTTCCGCGCCGATGCGCAGGAGGCGCTCATCGACGGCGTTCCCTACGCCATCAGCCGCCGCGACATCGACTGGAATGACCCGGCGGGCCCCTGGCGCCTGGTGATGCTGGACGACGTGAGTGCGCTGATGCCCACGGCAGAGCGGCTGTGGCTGGGTGGTGGCGTTTTCGCTCTGCTGACCTTGTTGGGCTCGATGGTGCTGGACATGCTGCGCAACCGCATGCGCATGCGCGCGGCGCTGGAGCGCTTTCGCGTGCTGGGCGCCGCGCTGGAGAGCAGCCCGGTGGCGGTCACCATCACCGACGCCGATGGCGTCATCGAGTGGGTGAACCCGCAGTACGAGCGCAAGACGGGCTATTCGTTGGCCGAAGTGCGCGGCCACAAGCCCGGCATCGTGGCCAGCGGCCAGACCCCGCGCGAGACGTTCAACGGCATGTGGTCGCACCTGCTGGCCGGCCGATCGTGGCAGGGTCATTTCATCAACCGACGCAAGGACGGCACGCTGTTCCACGACGAAGCCACGCTGTCGCCCGTGTTCGACGCCCGGGGCAAGCGCATTGCCATCGTCGGCCTGCATGAAGACGTGACCGACCGGCGCACGCTGCAGGCGCAGGTGGCCGAGCAGCTGGCGTTTCAGCAGGCGCTGATCGACGCCATTCCGGTGCCGCTGTTCTACAAGGGGGCCGACGGCCGCTACATTGGCTTCAACCGGGCGTATGAGCAGGCCTTTGGGGTGCAGCGCAGCGACCTCATCGGCAAGACCGTGCTGGACCTTGAATTTCTGCCCGCCGACGCGCGCGCGCGCTTCGAGGGCGACGCGCTGGTGGCGCTGGCGGGCGAGCAGTGGGTACACAAGGAAGTGGATTTGCCCTATGCCGACGGCCTGGTGCATCACACCTTGTTCTGGCTGCACGGCTTTAACCGGCCCGATGGCTCGCCCGGCGGCGCCATCGGTACTTTCGTCGACATCACCGACCGCCAGCGCGCCGAGCACGACCTACGCCGCGCCAAGGAACTGGCCGAGGAAACGGCCGCGCTCAAATCCAACTTCCTGGCCAACATGAGCCATGAGATCCGCACGCCGATGAACGCCATCATCGGCATGTCGCACCTGGCGCTCAAGTCGGGGTTGAACGCGCGGCAGTTGGGCTACGTCTCCAAGATCCAGCAGGCGGGGCAGCACCTGCTGGGCGTGATCAACGACATCCTCGACTTCTCCAAGATCGAGGCCGGCAAGCTGGTGGTGGACAAGCAGCCCTTCGTGCTGGACCGCATGCTCGGCGGCGTGGCCGACGTGGTGGGCTACAAGGCGGCAGCCAAGGGGCTGGAGCTGGTGCTGGACGTGGGCGCCGACGTGCCGCCCAACCTGGTGGGCGACGCGCTGCGGCTGGGGCAGATTCTCATCAACTACGCCAACAACGCCGTCAAGTTCACCGAGCGCGGTGAAATCCACGTGCTGGTGCGCCTGGTGGAGGCGGTGGGCGCGCGCGTGGTGCTGCGCTTCGAGGTGCGCGACACCGGCATCGGCATTGCGCCCGACCAGATGGAGCGGCTGTTCCAGAGCTTTCAGCAGGCCGATGCGTCCACCACGCGGCGCTACGGCGGCACGGGCCTGGGGTTGGCGATCTGCAAGAACCTGGCGGAGCTGATGGGCGGCCAGGCCGGTGCCGACAGCACGCCGGGCGAGGGCTCGTCGTTCTGGGTGACGGTGCCGCTGGAGCGTGGCGAGGCGCCCCGTTCGCTGCTGCCGCATGCTGGCATGCGCGAGCGGCGCGTGCTGGTGGTGGACGACAACGAAACCGCAGCCACCGTGCTGGCCGACATGCTGCAGTCCATGGGCTTTGAAGCCACGCAGGTGCATTCCGGCGCCGCCGCACTGCAGACGCTGAACGACGCCGCCGCGCTGGGGCGCAGCTTCGGCCTGCTGCTGCTGGACTGGCAGATGCCCGGCATGGATGGCATCGAGTTGGCACGGCGCATTCGCGCCATCGGGCTCGACCAGGTGCCGCAGATGCTCATGGTCACTGCGTATGGGCGGGACGAGCTGATTCGCGCCGCGCGCCAAGAAGGCATCGACTCCGTGCTGGTCAAGCCGGTCAGTGCATCGGTGCTGTACGACACGCTGATGCAGCCGCTGGAACACGGCTGGCTGCCCAGCCACGCGCCGCTGCTGCAGGCCGTGCCCGACGAGCTGCCCGAGTCGATACGCGGCGCGCTGGTGCTGCTGGTGGAAGACAACGAACTCAACCAGCTCGTTGCCACCGAGCTGCTGCGCGACGCCGGCCTGCGCGTGGACTTGGCCGCCAACGGCCAGATTGCGCTGGACCGCATCGCGCGCCAGCGTTACGACGCGGTGCTGATGGACATGCAGATGCCGGTGATGGACGGCGAGACCGCCACCCGCCAGCTGCGTGCCGACCCGCGCCATGCCGGCCTGCCCATCATCGCCATGACCGCCAATGCCATGGAGACCGACCGCCAGCGCTGCTTTGCCGCCGGCATGAACGACCACGTCGCCAAGCCCATCGACCCGCCCGTGCTGTGGGCTGCCCTGGTGCGCTGGATAAAGCCTCGCGGAGAGGGCGCTGCGATCTCTGCCCGGCCCGCCGGTGCGCCGGCTAGCCGGCCTGTGCACCATCTGCGCGAGCCCGCCGTGGTGTTGCCGCACGACGTGGCTGGGCTGGACGCCATGCTGGGGCTGCAGCGCGCGCTGGGCAAGCCGGCGCTCTACGCCGACATGCTGCGCCGCTTCGCCCAGGGCCAGCGCGGCACCGACCGTGCGCTGGAGGCGGCCGAACAGGCCGGCGACCGGGCTCTGGCGGAACGGTTGGTGCACACGCTGCGGTCGGTGGCCGCCAATATCGGCGCGCGCGGCCTGGCCGAGCAGGCCCAGGCGCTGGAACAGTCGCTGCGCGCGGGCGAGCCGGCCGACGCGCGCCAGCACCTGCGCGATGCGATGGCCTTGTCGCTGGCCGTGCTGCTGCGAGGGCTGGACGCCTGGATCGACGCCACCCGCGCCGCTGCAATGCCCAAAGCCATTGCGGCCGCGGCCGACGCTGACGCGGCGACGTCCCAGGAGGCCGTGCGCCAGCTCACCGCCCTGCTGCAAGAAGACGACCCCGCAGCGCTGGACTGCCTGCAACAGAACCGCGCTGCGCTGCAGGCGGCGCTGGGCGACGCTTTCGACGCGCTGGAGCGCAGCACCCGTGATTTCGAGTTCGAGCAGGCACTGGCACTGCTCGGCCGTGTGGACCCTGCCTGAGCACCCACAAGACACCCCTCACAGCCTCACCTCGCAGGAACCGACACCATGGACCCGACTTCGCTTGCCGATCCCCGCGACAGCTTTGCGGACAAACCCAGCGCCACGGTGCTGGTGGTGGACGACACCCCCGACAACCTGACGCTGATGGGCAACCTGCTGGCCGGGCGCTACCACGTGCGGGTCGCCAACCATGGCGAAAAGGCGCTGAAGATCGCCCAGTCCGCCACTCCGCCTGATCTGATCCTGCTGGACATCATGATGCCGGGCGTCGACGGCCACGAGGTCTGCCGCCGGCTCAAGGCCAACGCAGCGACGCGCGACATTCCCGTCATCTTTTTGACCGCGCGGGCGGAGTCGGAAGACGAGCGAGTGGGCCTGGCGCTGGGCGCGGTGGACTACATCACCAAGCCTATCAGCCCGCCCATCCTGCTGGCGCGCGTGCACACGCACCTGGCGCTCAAGGCCACGGCCGACTTTCTGCGCGACAAGAGCGCCTACCTGGAGCGCGAGGTGGCGCTGCGCACTCTGGAGGTGCAGGCCATTCAGGACGTGACCATCATGGCGATGACCTCGTTGGCCGAGACGCGCGACAACGAGACCGGCAACCACATCCGCCGCACGCAGCTGTACGTGAAGGTGCTGGCCGAACGCCTGCGCCATCACCCGCGCTTCGAATACCTGCTGAACGATCGCACCATCGACCTGCTGTACAAGTCAGCGCCGCTGCACGACATCGGCAAGATCGGCATTCCCGACCGCATCCTGCTCAAGCCCGGCCCGCTCACGCCGGAAGAGTTCGACATCATGAAGACCCACACCACGCTGGGGCGCAGGGCAATCGAGGAAGCCGAGCGGCGCTTGGGGATGCGCGTGGCGTTCTTGAGCACGTCCAAGGAAATCGCCTACAGCCACCAGGAAAAGTGGGACGGCAGCGGCTACCCCGAAGGCCTGAAAGGCGACGACATTCCGGTGTCGGCCCGGCTGATGGCGGTGGCCGACGTGTACGACGCGCTCATCAGCCGCCGCGTCTACAAGCCGGCCTACACGCACGAACAGGCTTGCGGCACCATCATCAAGGGCCGAGGCAACCATTTCGATCCCGACATGGTGGATGCCTTCGTCGAGGTGGCTGACGACTTCCGCGTCGTGGCGCAGAAATATCCTGATCCGGATCCGGAGTCCTACTCGGATTGAACCGAGATCTTCGAAAATACCCATAAAAATAGCTGCTAGCGCTTATGGGGTAAGCGCGAGCAGCTATTTTATTTATAGCAATGTCCTGGATCGATCTGTGCAATGCGCACCGGGAGCGAGCCCGGTGATGCCGATCAGAACAGGGCGGGTGCGGGCTTGTCGCCGTCGCCAGACGTGGGCGTTGCGGGTGCGGCGTCGGTCGCGGCGCCGGGCGCGGGCTGGGCGTCTTGCGGTACCACCGGCACGTCCAGGTCGTCGGCCGCCTGGCGCACTGCAGCCTTGTCGCCGGCACTGGCGAACTTGCTGTACTTGCTGAGGATGGGCACCAGCTGGCCGTAGATGCGCGGCGAGCCGGCCAGGCATTCGCGTTGCTCCAGGAAGTCGGCCTCGCCCGTGAAGTTGCCCACCAGGCCACCGGCTTCGGTCACCAGCAGCGAGCCGGCCGCCACGTCCCAGATCGACAGGCCGGTTTCAAAGAAACCTTCAGTGAACCCGGCGGCCACGTAAGCCAGGTCGAGCGCGGCGGCGCCCGGGCGGCGCAGGCCGGCGGTGCGCTGCATCACGTCGGCCATGATGTTCAGGTAGTTCTTGAAGTTGTCGCCCGGGCGGAACGGAAAGCCCGTGGAGATGAGCGATTCCTTGAGCTGCGTGCGCTTGGACACGCGGATGCGGCGCTCGTTCATGTAGGCGCCGCGGCCCTTGGTGGCGGTGAACAGGTCGTTGCGGGTGGGGTCGAAGATGACCGCCTGCTCGACCTTGCCGCGCACGGCCAGCGCGATGCTGACGCAGTACACGGGAAAGCCGTGGATGAAGTTGGTGGTGCCGTCCAGCGGATCGATGATCCAGACGAATTCCGAATCCTTCGCGCCATATTCATTGCCCGACTCTTCGGCCAGGATGCCGTGGCCGGGGTAGGCCGTCAGCAGCGTCTCGATGATGATCTTTTCGCTGGCGTGATCCACCTCGGTCACGAAGTCGTTGATCTGCTTTTGCGAAATACGCACGGATTCCACGTCCAGCGCCGCGCGGTTGATGATGGCGCCGGCGGCGCGTGCGGCCTTGGTGGCCACGTTGAGCATGGGATGCAGATTGGTCGACATGAATTGTGTTGGGAAGGACAGAAGGGCCGTCAGAAAAACGGCCTGGACCGGCGATGCGGGCGAAAGTAGGCTGGATTTTACCCATGCTGCTCGCGCGTGTCGTTGTGAAGGCATCCGGCGACCTCCGATGTCGGCGCTCGCAAGCTGTTCGCCTTCGGGTGTCCGGCATGCGGCGACAATGGCGGGCTGTCTCGGGGCACGCCCGGACGCTTGCCTTTTCCTCCTGTGAGTTCTGCCATGCGCACCCGCTTCATCCTCATCCAGACCAGCCATGCCGGCAACGTGGGCGCCACGGCGCGCGCCATGAAGACCATGGGTTTCGACGATCTGGTGCTGGTGGCGCCGCGCTGGGCCAACGTGCTGCGCCGCGAGGAAACCATCCAGCGCGCCAGCGGTGCCCTGGACGTGCTGGCGAACGCCCGCATCGTCGCCACGCTGGACGAAGCGCTGGACGGCATCAGCCACCTGTGCGCCACGGCGATGACGCCGCGCGACTTCGGCCCTCCCACGCGCCAGCCGCGTGCGCATTTCGAGATGCTATTGAAAAAAGAGCAGCCAGCGCTTGATGGTCAAGCGCTGCAGGCCGATTTGATCAATGAACCAGAGGTGACGCCTGAAGCCGAAGCCGGCGTGGCCTTTCTCTTCGGCAGCGAACGCTTCGGCATGGCCAACGAGGACGTCTACCGCTGCCACGTCGCGCTCTCCATTCCCACCGACCCGCAGTTCGGCTCGCTCAACCTGGGCGCGGCGGTGCAGGTCATCGCCTATGAATGGCGCCAGGCGCTGGGCGGCTTCGAGAATCCGGCGGTGCCTGCGGATGCAGCGCCCGTGCGCGCCGATGCCCAGCAGGTCGCCGGCATGCTGGAGCACTGGGAGCGCGCGCTGGTCGGCATCGGCTTTCTCGACCCCGCCGCGCCCAAAAAGCTCATGCCCCGGCTGAACCAGCTGTTCAACCGCGCGCAGCTGGGCCAGGAAGAAATCCACATCCTGCGTGGTGTCGCCAAGGCCATGCTGGAGACAGCGGAGCGGGCGCGGCGATAGACTGCCCGCCGTCGTCAGCGTCTTCGCTGATTGGCTCATTCGCATATTTCAAAAACAACTGTCCGTCCCCCATGTTTGCCCGCCTTCGCTCCGACATCCAGTGCATCCTCGACCGCGATCCTGCCGCGCGCAGCACGTGGGAGGTGGTCACCTGTTATCCGGGCCTGCATGCGATCTGGCTGCACCGGCCCGCGCACTGGTGCTGGAACCACGGCCTGAAATGGCTGGGGCGCTTCATCTCGCACATCGCGCGCTGGGCCACGGGCATCGAGATCCACCCCGGCGCGGTGATCGGCCAGCGCGTGTTCTTCGACCATGCCATGGGCGTGGTGGTGGGCGAGACGGCGGTGATCGGCGACGGCTGCACCATCTACCAGGGCGTCACGCTGGGCGGCACCTCGCTCTACAAGGGCGCCAAGCGCCACCCGACGCTGGGCCGCGACGTGGTGGTGAGCGCGGGCGCCAAGGTGCTGGGCGGCTTTGAAGTGGGCGACGGCGCAAAAATAGGCAGCAACGCGGTGGTCATCAAGCCGGTGCCGGCCGGCGCCACGGCGGTGGGCATTCCGGCGCGCATCATCGAGTCCAAAACCGGCGCCAGCGCCGACGTGACCGAGCCGCAGCCGCCCCAGCGCTTCAGCGCCTACGGCATCACGCAGGAAGACGATCCGCTGTCGCAGGCCATGCGCGGGCTGATCGACAACGCCTCGTCGCAGGAGCAGCAGATCGCGCTGCTGTGGGAAGCCATCGAAAAGCTGGCCCGCACCGCGCCGCAGGCCGGCGGCTGCGTGCCGGGCAACGCAGCCCGCAGCGAGCAGTTCGAGGCCGAGCGCCTCAATGCGCTGGTGGGCAAGTAAGGCGGCGTAGGCCTTTTGCTATAAAAATAATAGCTACCAGCGCTTATAAATAGGGCGCTAGAGGCCGATTTGATTGATATTTTCAGTCGCGCGGCGGCCGCTGCGCCGTCTTGGGCCGGAAGGCCTTGCACACCGCGTCGCGCGTTTCCAGGTACGGCCCACCGATCAGATCGACGCAGTAGGGCACGGCCGCAAAGATGCCTGGCACGGCCTGGCTGCCATCGGCGCGCTTGAGGCCCTCCAGCGTTTCGGCAATCGCCTTGGGCTGGCCCGGCAGGTTGATGATGAGCGCGCTGCCGCGCACCACCGCCACCTGGCGCGAGAGGATCGCCGTGGGCACGAAAGCCAGGCTGATCTGCCGCATCTGCTCGCCAAAGCCTGGCATCTCCTTGTGCGCCACGGCCAGCGTGGCCTCGGGCGTCACGTCGCGCAGCGCGGGGCCTGTGCCGCCCGTGGTCAGCACCAGGCTGCAGCCGCAGCCGTCCACCAGCTCGATCAGCGTGGCGCTGATGGTGGCCTGCTCGTCGGCAATGAGCCGGGGCTCGAAGCTGATGGGGTTGTGCAGCGCGCGGCCCAGCCAGTCCTGCAACGCAGGCAGGCCCTTGTCTTCATAGACGCCAGTACTGGCCCGGTCGCTGATGGAGACGATGCCGATGCGGACCGGCTCGGGGGGCGGCAGGGCGGGCAGGGTCTCAGGCATCGCTGCTGTCTGTGTTATCGGTGCCCGCGTCGTCCATCTGGTCGCGCACCAGCTGGAACAGCTCGCGGTAGGCGCGGCCCTTGCGCGGGGCCAGGCCTTGCGACACCTGCACGTTCGCGACCTTGCCCTCGGGCTGCGCGTCCTTGCGGGCCTGGCGGATCAGCGCGCGAACCTGCTGCGTGTCGGTGCGCGGAAACTGCTCCAGCCATTCGGCCAAAGCGCCGTCTTCGGCGATGAGCCGTTCGCGCCATTGCTCGGCCTGGTGCAGCGCCAGCTTCTCGGTGGCCGAACC
This sequence comes from Acidovorax sp. WCS2018Noco2-16, assembly GCF_031843945.1. Classification (NCBI taxonomy): domain Bacteria; kingdom Pseudomonadati; phylum Pseudomonadota; class Betaproteobacteria; order Burkholderiales; family Comamonadaceae; genus Acidovorax; species Acidovorax sp. WCS2018Noco2-16. Next base: position 882,763 of record NZ_JAVTJJ010000001.1, on the reverse strand, counting down.
GCTGTGCTGTTCTTGCAACGCGGCCTGGGCGGCCAGCACGGTGGCTTCGTCGAGCTTGCGCATCAGCTTGCCGACGTACTGCATCTGGCGGCGCTTGCCTTCGAAATTCGTGATGCGCTTGGCTTCGGCCAGCGCGTCGTGCAGCTTTTCAGGCAGCTGCAGGCGGTCGAGCAGGTCGAGGCGCAAGGTAAGCAAGTCGCGGCCGAGAATCTGCAGCGCATCGCTTTCGCGCTTCAGGTCGGTGCGGCTCGATTCGCTCGTGCCTTTGAGTTCGGCCTTCAGTTCGATGTCGAGTTCGCTGCCTTCGGCAACGAACTGGCCTCGCACGAAGTAGCCTTTGGTGGGTTTGCGTGACATGGGTGGGGAGACAGGGGGAGGGGCACGGGCGTGCCCGGGGAAAGACCCGGCTCCATGGCGCCGGGGAGCGGCAAGTATCATAGCTGCCGATATGAATACACCCCGTGCACGCGCCGCCGCCGGCGCAGATTCCGCCCCCGCCGACAACGGCTTCAGCTACACCCGTCCGTTTTTTGAAGGCCTGGTCGACCACGCCCTGGCGCACGCCCGCAAGCTGGGCGCCACCGATGCCGGCGCCGAAGCGTCAGAAGGCTGCGGTCTGTCGGTGAACGTGCGCAAGGGCGAGCTGGAAACCGTGGAGCGCAACCGCGACAAGTCGCTGGGCGTGACGGTGTACGTGGGCCACCGGCGCGGCAATGCCAGCACGTCGGACTTTTCCCTGGCCGCCATCGAGCGCACCGTGCAGGCCGCGCACGACATCGCCCGCTTCACCGCCGAAGACCCGGTGGCCGGCCTGCCCGACGCGGCCGACATCGCGCCCGAGGCCACGCACCGCGACCTGCAACTGTTCCACCCCTGGGCCATCAACAGCGAAGAGGCGGCGCGCCTGGCCATCGAATGCGAAGACGCGGCGTTGCGCACGCACAAGCGCATCACCAACAGCGAGGGCGCGGGCGTGTCGGCCCAGCAGAGCCATTTCTTCAGCGCCCACACGCGTGGCTTTCGCGGCGGCTATGCCAGCTCGCGCCACAGCATGTCGGTGGCACCCATCGCATCGCTGCCCGGGCGCAACGCCGAGATGCAGCGTGATGCCTGGTACAGCTCCATGCGCGATGCGGCCGAGCTGTCGGCCCCCGCGCAGATCGGGCGTTACGCCGCCGAGCGCGCCTTGAGCCGCCTGGGCAGCCGCAAGATCCCGACCATCGAATGCCCGGTGCTGTTCGAATCGCCGCTGGCCGCAGGCCTGCTCGGCGGCTTCGTGCAGGCGGTGAGCGGCGGCGCGCTCTACCGCAAGAGCACCTTCTTGCTCGACTCGCTGGGCAAGCGCGTCTTCCCCAAGCACATCGATGTGCTGGAAGATCCCTTCACGCCGCGCGGCAAGGGCAGTTCGCCCTTCGACGAGGAAGGCGTGCGCGTGGCGGCCCGCAAGGTGGTGAACGCCGGCCGCGTGGAGGGCTACTTTTTGTCGACCTATTCGGCGCGCAAGCTGGGCATGAAGACCACCGGCAATGCGGGCGGATCGCACAACCTCACGCTCACCTCGCGCCACACCCGGCCGGGCGACGATCTGGACGCCATGCTCAAGAAGCTGGGCACGGGTCTTTTCGTGGTCGAACTGATGGGCCAGGGCGTGAACTACGTGACGGGCGACTATTCGCGCGGCGCCAGCGGCTTCTGGGTAGAGAACGGCGAAATCGCTTTCCCGGTGCATGAGATCACCATCGCCGGCAACCTCAAGAACATGCTGCAGGGCATCGAAGCGGTAGGTGCCGATGCGTATAACTACGGCGCCAAGACGGTGGGCTCGATTCTGATCAACCGCATGAAGGTAGCCGGCAGCGGAGCCTAAGGCGAGCGCAGAACGGCTGCCAACAGGCAAAAAAAGACCTGCCGAGGCAGGTCAAATTGCTTGAAAAGCAAAGGGAGGGTGCCGGCTGTAAGGCCGACGGATTCATCTTAGGATGGCTGCCGTGCGCTGTGTGCGCCGGTTGTGCCGCTGGGTGGAAACACGGGAATTGCACTCGTCCGCGCCGGTTTGCATAGACCGCCAGCATGCGGTCGAGTCCTACGCAGGCATGGGCGCTTCGCGAACGTCCGCGGAACCTAGGGTTTTCTACGATGGCCTCATTCACATTCTTCCGGCTAGTCCGGTGAAAGGCTATCGTGAGCAACTGGTACCGTTTGGATTTGGGCAGTGAACGTGATGCGTTCGAGCCCGCTCGCCAGATTCAGCAAGTCTTCATGGCCAAGTTTCTGATGGCAAAACCGGGTTCTGGCCGGGCGCTATTTTCAAGCTATGACTCAGTCGCCGACAAGGTTTGCCTGTTCTTCTCGCCCGCAGCTGCCGACATCGCGATCCGCTTTCGCTCGGTGCCGTGCGAGAAGCCGGTAGCGCCGTCGTACCTGAGCCTGTTGGCGGGCGAGGGCGATGCGCTTGCGGTGCACTTTCCAGAGCCGCTCGCGGCCTGATTCGAAGGTTTTCGCGCGTCTTCAATCGTCGATAGACGCGCTCCAGCGCTGGCCCCAGTCGCGGGCCTGGTCGATGGTGCGGCGGTCGCGTTTGGTAGGGCGGCCGTCCTGCAGCGTGTCTGCGGGCTCCGGGGCCAATCGCCGCAGTTCGGCGGCGGCCGCGCGTGCCGCAACGCTGTCGGGTGTTTCTTCATAAAGCAACTGCGCCGCTGGCGCCGGGCCGCGCATGCCGCTTAGTGCGCGCACGGTGACGGTGCGCTCCACCGGCCCCTGCCGCATCACCAATGTGTCGCCGGGCCGGACATCGCGTGACGGCTTGGCCAGTTGGCCATTCACCGTGACCCGGCCCTTGCCGATCTCTTCCGCTGAAAGGCTGCGGGTCTTGTAGAAGCGAGCGCACCAGAGCCACTTGTCCAGCCGCATGGCTGCGAGGGGAGTCTTAGTCATCGAGGTCATTGGGATCAGGTGGGTACGCTTTGGCAGGCTTAAAGCCAATGGGCAGAACTGTCTTGCGGGGTGGTATTCAGCGCTCGCTGGCGCTCGGGTTGCTTGCCTCCAGCGGCAGGCGCACGACGGCGTCCAACCCGTTGATGTGGCCGCCTGCCTCCCGGTTGACCAGGGCGATGGTGCCTCCCAGCGTCAGCACGATCTCCTGGCAGATGGCGAGCCCCAGGCCCGAACCGGTGCGGATGTCTCCGGCTGAAAAGGGCTGAAAGAGGCGCGTTGCCAGTTCCGCGTCGATGCCCGGCCCCTGGTCGGCGATGGTGAGCGCGGCGTGGCGGCCGTCGGTGCGCAGATCCACCGTCAGGGTGCTGCCGGGCGGCGCGTGGCGGATGGCGTTGTGCAGCAGGTTGCGCGTCAATTCGCGCAGCATCCATTCATGCGCACGCAGCGGTGCCGGGTCGGTGTGGATGCCGAAGTCCAGGTCGCGCTGGGCCACCAGCGGCGACAGATCGAGCGCCACCTCGCGCAGCACCGCATCCAGCCGCGCCACGAGCGGCGCGCTTTGCTGGCGCAGTTGCTCCACCTTGGCCAGCGCCAGCATCTGGTTGGCCAGTTGCGTGGCGCGATCAACCGTGTCGCCGATCTCGCGCAGCGCCTGCTCGGGCGGCGCATCGCCACGCAGGGCCGATTGCACCTGAATTTTCAACACGGCAAGCGGCGTGCGCAGCTGGTGCGAGGCATCGCGCACGAATCGCTTCTGGTGTTCCAGCAGGTAGGCCAGGCGCTGCATGACGCCGTTGGTGGCGTCGATCAGCGGTTGCAGCTCGCGCGGTGCCGCAGGCGCGCTGATGGGGCTCAGGTCTTCTTCGGTGCGGTTTTGCAGGTGCACGCTCAGCTGGCGCACCGGGCGGGTCGCGCGCTGCACCACCAGCACCACGATGAGCGCGATGGCGGCCACCAGCAGCGCTTGCCGTAACACGGTGGCCCACAGCATCTGCAGGGCGAGCGTGCGGCGCAACTCCAGCGTTTCGGCGACCTGGATCACCGCCATGCCCCGGCCGTTGGGTGACGACACGGGCTGCAGCAGCACCGCCACGCGCACCGGCTGGCCCCGGAATTCGTCGTCATAGAAATCCACCAGCGCGGCATAGGGCGGGCGGTCGGGAATGGTGCCGCGCCATACGGGCAGTTCGGCAAAGCCTGACACCAGCTCGCCATGCATGTTGGATACGCGGTAGAACATGCGGCTCTGGTTGTCGGCCTCGAAGGTCTCCAGCGCCGAATAGGGCACGGTGGCACGCAGGATGGCCGCGTCGTCGTAGCCGTTCACGTCCAGCTGCTCGCTGATGCTTTTGGTCGATGCGAGCAGGGTGCGGTCATACGCCGTGTGCAGCGATTCCAGCGTTTCGCGGTAGAGGCTCAGCGTGTTGAAGACGACGAAGACGATCACCGGCACCAGAATGCCCACCAGCAGTTGCCGGCGCAGCGACAGGGCCAGCGGGTGCCTGCTGCGTCGCCTCATGCATCAGCCTGTGCGTCGGCCTTCAGCAGGTAACCCAGCCCTCGCAGCGTCATCAGCGTCAGGCCCGTGCCCGACAGCTTCTTGCGCAGGCGGTAGACGACGACTTCGATGGCCTCGTACTGCACGTCGAGCTGGCCGGGGAAGACCAGCTCGTAGAGCCGTTCCTTGGTGATGGCATGCCCCGGCTGGGCCAACAATGCGTGCATCAGCGCCAGCTCGCGCGGGGTCAGCTCCATCACTTCGCCAGCCAAGTAAATTGCACCGCTATCTTTTTCATAGCGTATGGCGCCCACTGTGATTGCGCTAGGGGCCGATTTGGCTTCCAACTGTTCGCCACTGCGGCGCAGCAGGGCGCGCAGGCGCGCCTCCAGCTCGTCCAGATCGAACGGTTTGGGCAGGTAGTCGTCGGCACCGGCGTTCAGGCCCAGCACGCGGTCGCCCACGGTGCCGCGCGCCGTCAGTAGCAGCACGGGCGTGCGCAGGCCGCGCGCCCGGGCTTGTTGCAGCACTTGCAGGCCATCGAGCCCGGGCAGGCTGAGGTCCAGCACGACGGCGTCGGGCGGCCTGGCGATCCATTGGGCGAGCGCCGCGCGGCCGTCGGCCAGGGCGGTCACCTCCATGCCGCGCCGCACCAGCGATCGCTGCAGCGTGGCCTGCATGGCGGCGTCGTCTTCCACGAGTAACAGTTGCATGCGCGGCACCATATCACCGGCTGTGCGGGCCCGCCCCATGGGTGTTTTCCCTGAGTCTGCGGACAGCCATTTGACAGGCTGCGCGCGCATCATCGCCTGCGTCAGATTGCATCCAACATTAGGAGACACCTATGCGTCGCGATACCTTCCTCAAGTCTTTGGCCGCCCTGGCGGCTGCCGGCACGCTGCCGCTGTCGGCCCATGCCGCATCGGCCGTCAAGATGCTGCTGCCGGCCAACCCCGGTGGTGGCTGGGATACCACGGGCCGCGCTTTAGGCAAGGCCCTGCAGGACGCAGGCGTGGCCTCTTCGGTCACCTATGACAACAAGGGTGGTGCAGCCGGCGCCATCGGCCTGGCGCAGTTCGTCAACGGCTCCAAGGGCGACCCCAATGCGCTGATGGTGATGGGCGCCGTGATGCTGGGCGGCATCATCACCGGCAAGCCGCCGGTCAACCTGACGCAGGCCACGCCCATCGCGCGCCTGACCAGCGAATACAACGTGTTCGTGCTGCCCGCCAACTCGCCCTTCAAGTCGATGGCCGAGGTGATCGCCCAGTTGAAGAAAGACCCCGGCAGCGTGAAGTGGGGCGGCGGTTCGCGCGGTTCCACCGAGCACATCGCCGCTGCCATGATCGCCCGCGAAGTGGGCGTGGACCCGGCCAAGATCAACTACGTGGCCTTCCGTGGGGGCGGTGAGGCCATCGCTGCCATTTTGGGCGGCAACGTGACCATCGGCGGTGGTGGCTACAGCGAGATGGCCGAATACATCAACACCAAGAAGATGGTGCCTGTCGCCGTCACGTCCGGCCAGCGGCTCAAGGGCTCTTCGGTGCCCACGCTCAAGGAGCAGGGCGTGAACGTGGAGATTGGCAACTGGCGCGGCGTCTATGCGGCCCCTGGCATCACGCCGGAGCAACGCAAGGCGCTCATCGACATGGTGGCCAAGGGCCTCAAGAGCAAGAGCTGGGCCGAGTCGATGGAAAAGAACGACTGGACGCCCGCGTGGCTGGCCGGCGACGAGTTCGGCACCTTCGTGGATGCCGAGTTCGCCAGCCTGCGCGCCACGATGGTCAAGGCCGGCATGGTCTGACCCTTCTTCTCTGCTGTGTCCCCGCTCCGCCTCGCAGCGGAGCCGGCGCGCGGCGCACCACCCACCTCGGGCCGCGTGCGCCGCAGCCTTGCCGGCACGCGTGGCAACCGCTGCGCCCGGTGTCAGGAGCTTCCCCATGACTGAACGCTTGATAAATCAAACCACGACGGGCGAGGTGCCTTCGCCCGGCCCCGGCAACGTACCCGCCGCACGCATGCAGGCCGTCGTCGGAGCCGGCGTGCTGCTGACTGCGGCCGCTCTGGCCTGGGGTGCCATCGGCATTCCCTCCAACTCGGGTTATGGCGGCGTGGGCCCCAACTTCCTGCCCTGGCTGGTTGCGGCCGTTCTGGGCGTGTGCGGCGTCTTTCTGGTCTGGGAGGCGCTCTCCGGCGGCTTTCGTGAACTGGACGCGGGCACCGGCGCCGAGCGTGCCGACAAAGGCGCCTTCGTCTGGGTGTCGGCCGGCCTGCTGCTGAATGCTGCACTCATCACCACCATCGGCTTCATCTTCAGCTGCACGCTGTGCTATGTGCTGGCGGTGCAGGGCCTGCGCCGTGCGGCAGGCCAGCCTGCTTCGGGCCAGGTGCGCACCTGGGTGACTGATGTCGTCACCGGGCTGCTCATCTCCGCCCCTGTCTTCTGGGCGTTCACGCAATTTTTGGCGATCAACCTGCCGGGCCTGACGAACACGGGGTGGCTGTAATGGAAATATTTGACGCATTGATGGCCGGCTTTGCCACGGCCGCCACGCCCGCCAATCTGCTGTGGGCGCTGGTGGGCTGCGCGCTGGGCACCGCCGTGGGCGTGCTGCCCGGCATCGGCCCTGCCGTGGCGGTGGCCATGCTGCTGCCCATCACGGCCAAGGTCGAGGTCACGGCTTCGATGATCTTCTTTGCCGGCATTTACTACGGCGCCATGTATGGCGGCTCGACCACCTCCATCTTGCTGAACACGCCGGGCGAGACGGCCAGCATGGTCACGGCGATGGAAGGCAACAAGATGGCCAAGAGTGGGCGCGCGGGCGCTGCGCTGGCCACCTCGGCCATCGGCTCGTTCATGGCCGGCACCATCGCCACGGTGGTGGTGACGCTGTTCGCGCCCTACGTGGCCGACTTCGCCGTCAAGCTCGGCCCGCCTGAATATTTCATGCTGATGGTGCTGGCCTTCACCACCGTCAGCGCGGTGCTGGGCAAGAGCACCGTGCGCGGCATGACGGCGCTGTTCGTGGGCCTGGCGGCCGGCTGCATCGGCATGGACCAGATTTCCGGCGCCGCGCGCTACACGCTGGGCCAGTCCGAACTGCTGGACGGCATCGACATCGTGCTGGTGGCCGTGGGCCTGTTCGCAGTGGCCGAGGTAATGCATGCCGCCATGTACGAAGGCAAGGTGGTCGACACGCAAAACCGCATGGGCCGCGTGCACATGACCAATATGGACTGGAAGCGATCCATTCCCGCCTGGTTGCGCGGTACCGCCATCGGCACGCCTTTTGGCTGCATTCCGGCCGGCGGCACTGAGATTCCGACCTTCCTGAGCTACGCGATGGAAAAGAAGCTGGCCAAGGGGGAGAACCAGGCCGAGTTTGGCACCAAGGGCGCTATTGAAGGCGTGGCAGGCCCCGAAGCCGCCAACAACGCTACGGTAACGGCGGCGCTGATTCCGCTGCTGACGCTTGGCATTCCCACATCGAACACCACGGCAGTGCTGCTGGGCGCGTTCCAGAACTACGGCATCAACCCTGGTCCGCAACTGTTCACCACCTCGGCCACGCTGGTCTGGGCGCTGATTGCGTCGCTCTACATTGGCAACCTCATGCTGCTGGTGCTGAACCTGCCCTTGATCAGCCTGTGGGTGAAGTTGCTGAAAGTGCCCAAGCCGCAGCTCTACGCCGGCATTCTGATCTTCGCGACCGTGGGCGCTTACGGCATGCGCCAGAGCACCTTTGATCTGTTCCTGCTCTATGGCATCGGCCTGCTGGGCGTGCTGATGCGGCGCTTCGACTTCCCCACCGCTCCCGTGGTCGTCGGCATGATCTTGGGCCCGCTCGCCGAAGCGCAGATGCGCAATGCCATTTCCATCGGCGAAGGCAGCTGGCTGGTGTTCTTGCAGCGGCCCATGTCGCTCACGCTGGTGGTGATCGTGCTGGCCGTGCTGATCGTGCCGCGCGTGATGAAGCAGCTGGCCAATCGCAAGTTGCGGCGCCTGCATCAGATGGATGCGTGATCGGCATGACTGACGCGCGCTGAACCTCGGCGCGGTGTAGCACCAGAAAACGCCCGGCTTTGACCGGGCGTTTTGCATGGGCGGCGCTGAAAGCTTTCAGCGGGCAGGCGTGGTCTGCCCCGAAGACAGCGCTGGTGCTTCTGTTTGCGTGGCCCGGCTCAGCCGTCGGCGTGCCAGCCACAGATACAGCCCGCTGCCCAGCACCACGATGGTTGCGATATCCAGCAATGCCCAGATGATCTTCATCGGCATGCCGCCGTAGTCACCAAAGTGCAGCGGCTGGGAGACCAGCAGGGCGGTGAGGTACCACGGCAGCTGGGGTGCAGCAGTCACCTGGGCCGTCTTGGCATCCACCAGCACCGGCTGCAGCAGGCGCGAGGTGAGGGGAGAATCGCCGCGCAAAAAGAACGTGTGGTGGTGCGGGCTGGAAAACGCCGTGCCTGGGAACGCGATGAACGACAGCTGGGTGCCCGGCGCGCGGGCCATGGCCGCCTCCATCGACTTCTGCACCGACGCGCGCTGCTCCACCGGCGTGACGGCCTGGCCCTTGTAAGGCTCCAGCAGAGCGGTCAGCTCGGAGTATTGCCAGTACTTGATCAGCAGGTCGGCCCAGGTGTTGATCATGCCGGTGCCGCCCACCACCAGCGCCCACACCAAAGTGACGATGCCCAGCAGGTTGTGCAGGTCCAGCCACTTCACGCGGGTGGACCGCTCCCGGCGCACCTCGCCGAATTGCAGCTTGCGCATGAAGGGGGCGTACAGCACCACGCCGGTGACCAGGGCTACCAGCAACAGCAAACCCATGAACCCGAGGAACAGCTTGCCGGCCAAGCCCGCGAACAGATCGACGTGCAGCTTGAACATCACGTACATGAAGCCTTCGTCGAAGCGCGGCTGCGCCAGGACGGCGGCTGTGCGCGCATCGATGGCCACCGAGCGGAAGTCGTCGGTGGGCGCTGGCGTGGGCGTGAGCGTGGTGAACCACAGGTCTGTGCTGTCCTCGGGGTGCGATGCGAACTGCACCACGCGGTCGGGGTGCTGGGCGCGAGCCACCTCCAGCACCGTGTCCAGGCTGGCGCGCGGTGTGCCTTGCGGCATGGGCGGCGCCTCTACTTCGGTGCCCAACAGGTGCCCGATCTCGTGGTGAAAGATCAGCGGCAGGCCGGTCAGGCACAGCAACAGCATGAAGATCGTGCAGACCAGGCTGCTCCATTTGTGCAGCCAGGTCCAGCTGCGCAGCGTGCGGGGCGACATCATGGGTGCCGTGTGCGTGCTCAGAAGTCCACGCTGGCGCTGACCACGAAGGTGCGCGGCGCGCCCAGCACCAGGTAGCCCGAGCCGGGATAGCCGCCGACCGACGCCCAGTAATTTTTGTCCGCTACGTTGTCGACGCGGGCGCGCAGCGTGAGGGCGCGGCCGTTCCATTCGGTCAGGTAGCGCACGCCCAGATCCAGGCGGGTCCAGCCGTCCACGCGCAGCGTGTTGACGGCATTGGCGTAACTGGCGCCGGTGTGCACGACGCGTGCATCCAGCGCCAAACCGCTTGCGCCTGGAACATCCCACTCTGCGCCTACCGTGGCCTGCAGGCGTGGAACGCCGATCACACGCTTGCCGTCGGTCGTCGCGCTGCCGGTGCTGCGTTGCTTGGCGTCCAGCCAGGTCGCGCCACCCAACAGACGCAGGCCCCGCATGGCTTCGCCGTGCACGGTCAGTTCCACGCCCTGATGGCGGTCTTTGCCTTCCGACGTGAACCGGTTATTGACCAGCACGGAACGCGGTTTATCAGTGGAGAACAGGGCGATGCCCGCGCCCACGCGGCCGCCGTCATACTTCACGCCGATCTCCTTTTGCTTGGAGACGTAGGGAGCCAGGTTGTCGCCCGCGTTGATGACTGGAACGCCGGCCGACGTGGCGGGAGCCGTGTCACCTTGCACCAGCCCTTCGATGTAGTTGCCGTACACCGAGATCTGCGGCGTGGCCTTGAACACGGCACCCAGCACGGGGCTCGTACGGCTGCCCTCGTACACGGTGCTGCTGCCGCCCGGGTTGGTCACCGCATCGTTGAACACCACGCGATAGCCGACCGATTCGACTTCGATCTTCTGATGGCGCGCGCCGATGGTGATCAAAGCGCGGTCGTCCAGGAATGACAGCGTGTCGCCCAGCGCAAAACTGCGCAGCTTTGTGCTGCCGTTGTAGGCCGGGCTGGACAGGTCGTTGCCCAGGAAGTTGAGCGGTGTGACCGCGTAGCTTGTGGGGGTGTAGATGCTGGTGCGCAACGTCTGCCCGGTGCCGGAACTCAAGCCGTATGCGTTGTCTTTCTTCAACTGGAATGCCGACAGGGCTGCGACGATTTCGTGGCCTACGCTGCCTGTCCGCAGTTTGGTGCGTACACCGACCTCGCCCGTATCCACCTGGTCCTTGCGGGCGTTGTCGAAGCGGCTGGTGGTGGCTGCTCCGTTGCCTGCGTCGGTGAGCGTGACGTTGGCCAGGGAATTGGCTTCCTTGCTGCGCCGCAGTCCGTAGGCAGCCCAGGCCGTCACGTCACTGCTGATGTCCCACTCGCCACGCACGGTGCCGAACACATCTCGTTCGTTCGAGTACGACCATGGCTGGGCCCAGTTGGAATCGGCATCAGGTGCCGAGGGAATGCCAGCCAAGTTGGCTGAAGGCGTGACGTTCGTGCGCGTGCGCTTGAGCCGGTTGTCCTGCCAGCCCACGTCGCCCGACAGGCGCACGTCGCGGCTGCGCCAGTCCAGGCCCAGGGCGAGCAGGCCCAGCTGGCTCTTCTCGTCGTCGATGGACGTGCCGTCGCCGCGATAGGCAGCGTTCAGGCGGATACCGGTAGCGCCGTCCGGGCCTACGCGGCGCGCGATGTCGGTGGCGACCGTGGCGTTGCCGCTGTCGTCGATGCTGGTGCTCACGCGGGTCAATGACTCGTTGGGTGCGCGTTTGGGCAGCAGGTTGATGCTGCCGCCGATGCCGCCGCCGTTCGGGCTGGCGCCGACAAGGAAGGCCGAAGCGCCTCGCAACACCTCGACGCGCTCAAACAATTCGGTCGCGATGTACTGGCGAGGCAGCAGGCCGAACAGGCCGTTGTAGGCGACGTCGTCGGAGCTGAGGATGAAACCGCGAATGAAGTACGACTCCTGGAAGTTGCCGAAACCGCGCGCCATGCGCACAGAGGGGTCGTTCTGCAGCACGTCGCCCACGCTGCGCGCGTGCCGGTCCTGAATCAGCTCATTGGTGTAGCTGGTAATGGAGAACGGCGTTTCCATGTTGTCCCGCGTGCCCAGAATGCCGGCGCGCCCACCGCGGGCGACCTGCCCACCGGGGAAAGCCGGTGACAGGCCCTGCGCCGACGCGTCGGCACTGGCGTTCACGTTGACGGTGGGCAACTCGGCAGCGGGTACGTTGGCTGCTGCTGCAGCATCTTGTGCATGGGCTGTCAGGGTGTGCAGGGCAAGAACTGCGGCAGCGGCAATGGGATGGAGGCGGTTCATGGATGAGCCAATACAAGTAGAGGTCGGAACTGGGGATGGAGAAACGAAAAAGTGGGTGCTACACGGCTTGCGGGCTGCTCAGCGCGGCGCAGAGGCGGTGGTGCGTTTGCGCGGCAACGCGTACCAGGCCATCACGGCCACCGGAACGCCCAGTGCGAGCCACGACCACGTATCGCCCCAGTCGTCGGACACCAGGGCCGAGAGCAAGCCGCTGAGGGTGAGCACTCCGAGCACGATCGGCCACAGCCAGAGTTGCAGAAAACGGCGCGGGCCTGCGGGCGAGGATGTCTGCTCAGGTGAGGTCATGGTCGTTGTGGATCGGCTGGCGAGGCGGCTAGTGGCGGCGCGGCTCGGGGAAACGGCAAAAAGGGGGAAGCTTCGAGGCAATGCAGGCTGCCTGCCGCAGCTGGATATCGCAGCATCGACGGTGGATGCCGAGGTCCACAGCGAAACGAGGGGCGCAGCGATTCTCTCAGTAGATGAGAATTATTAACATTCCGTTGTTGTGGTCAGGCAACGGAAACTCGCTGGAAACCGGAATGCATCGAACCTGTGCGGCGAGGAGGACGCACCGCATTTCGCAGGCACCCCGAAGGACTGCGCCGTCCTTCGGGGGCTCCCCACCAGAGAAGCGCGCTTGCAAAGGCGGCATTCTATGGCGAATGAGAACCGTTACCAGGTAGAACGCGTTGCGTGCCTACGTCGCGTATCGGGCCAGGGCGTCAGCATTCAAGTTCCTACCCGGATCGAATTCTCGGGATCAGCCTTTGCCGTTATCGGGCCCGCCGGCCCAGGAGTGCATCCATGTCCAGCCGAAACAACCAAAAAGCTGCTGCCTTGTGGCGCCAGGGCACCGAGTTGTCCGTTGCCGCCCCCCAGGTGATAGCCCACCGCCTTGCCCGCATGGCCGCAGCAGGACCGCAGCCGTCGGCACGCGACCAGCGCGAATTCACCCGCATGGTGGCCGAAAAGCAAACCGCCTTTGCCCAGGCCTGGATGGCGATGGCCACGCAGTCAATGGTGACCGGCCCTGCGCTGGCGATGAGCATGGCACGCAGTTGGTTCATGCCCTGGGGATCGAAGGGATGGACCGGTCAGCAGGCACTGGCCACGCAGTGGCAGTCGGCCGCGCTGGGCGTGATGGGCAAGGGCCTGGCGCCGGTGCGTTCCGCAGCGGTCGCCAATGCCAAGCGCCTAAACCGCCTTTAACGCTGCAGATTCTGGCGCCTGCCAGGGCGGCACCGCGCCGCTCAGGCCAACTTTACGCGGCGACGGCCGGAATCTGAAGGCCCCGCGCGACGGCTGGGCGTTGCACGAAGGCGTCCAGTGCGCGCTGCAGATGGCTGAAGTCGCCCAGGCCGACCAAGTCGGCAGCGTCGTAGAACCCGCCCATGTTGCGCACCCACGGAAAGATGGCGATGTCCGCAATGCTGTAGTCGTCGCCCGCCACCCAGGCGTTGTCTTTCAATTGTCGGTCGAGCACGCCCAGCAGCCGCTTCGATTCCGCCACGTAGCGGTCGCGCGGACGTTTGTCTTCATAGTCCTTGCCGGCGAACTTGTGGAAGAAACCGACCTGGCCGAACATGGGCCCGACGCCGCCCATCTGGAACATCAGCCACTGCAGCACGCGATAGCGCCCGGCGGCGTCCTGCGGAATGAACTGACCGGTCTTGTCGGCCAGGTAGACCAGGATGGCGCCCGACTCGAACAGCGCCAACGGCTTGCCGCCCGGCCCGTCGGGGTCAAGGATCGCCGGAATCTTGTTGTTCGGATTCAGCGACAGAAATTCGGGCGACGTCTGGTCGTTGGTATCGAATGCCACGCGGTGCGGCTCGTACGGCAGGCCGGTTTCTTCCAGCATGATCGACACCTTCACCCCGTTGGGCGTGGGCAGCGAATACAGCTGCAGCCTTTCAGGATGTTTTGCAGGCCATTTGCGGGTGATCGGGAAGGCGTCGAGTCGATTCGTCATGCAGAGGCTCCAGCCAAAGGTTGAGGGTCAGGAAAAAAACGATTGCGGTGTGATTCAGCGCAGCGTCCAGCCACTCAGGTTCTGCTGGGCGATTTCGGTCAGTGCCGTGATCCAGGGCGCGCTGTCGTTCAGGCAGGGGATGTACCGAAACTCCTGCCCGCCCGCATGCAGGAAGGCTTCACGCGCTTCCTGGTTGATTTCTTCCAGCGTCTCCAGGCAGTCGCCGGTGAAGCCCGGGCACATTACATCCACGCGCCGCGTGCCGGCCTGTGCCATGGCGACCAGAGTGGGCTCGGTATAGGGTTCCAGCCACTTGGCCTTGCCAAAGCGCGACTGGAAGGTGACGCGGAACTGATGCGGCGCCAGGCCCAGCGCGTCGGCCAGCAGGCGCGCGGTGACCAGGCATTCGGCCTGGTACGGGTCGCCCAGGCGCACGTTGCACTCTGGAATGCCGTGAAAGCTCATCACCAGTTCTTCGGCCGGTCCGCCCTCCCGCTGCCAATGGGCGCGCACGCTTTGGGCCAACGCGCCGATGTAGCCGGGATGGTCGTGGTAGCTGTTGACGAAGCGCAGCTCTGGAAAGCGCCGTTGTCGCCGTGCCCACGCCGTGACGTCGTCCACCACGCTGGCGGTGGTGGTAGCGGAATATTGCGGATAGAGCGGCAGCACCAGTACGCGGTCCACGCCTTCGTCCTGCAGTGCCTGCAATTGCGATGCGATAGATGGGTTTCCATAGCGCATGGCGTGCCGCACGGCGATGCGCGCGCCAGCCTCGCCCAGCCAGCCGCACAGCATCACGGCCTGCTTGGCCGTCCACACCGCCAGCGGCGATCCTTCGGGCGTCCAGATGCTGGCGTATTTGGCAGCCGACTTGGCCGGCCGCACCCGCAAAATGATTCCGTACAGGATGGGCAACCAGGCGATGCGCGGAATCTCGACCACGCGCGGGTCGCCCAGAAACTGCGCCAGATAGCGCCGCAGCGCAGGTGCGGTGGGCTCGTCGGGCGTTCCCAGGTTGCACAGCAGCACGGCGGTGCGGGGTGGGGCGGATGGATTGGGTGGCGCTACGGCGGGGGCGCCGGAAGGGGGCAGGGCAGGCATGGCGGCCATTGTCGAGGATGACCGCTATGCTCGCCGTCATGCTCGACATTTCCCGCATTCGCGCCATCACGCTCGACCTGGACGACACGCTCTGGCCCATCTGGCCGACCATCGAGCGAGCCGAGCAGGTCCTGCGCGCTTGGCTCTTGACCACGGCGCCCGCCACCGCCGCACTGCTGGCCGTGCCAGAAACGGCCAGCGCCATTCGCGCCAGCGTGGTGGCCGCTCACCCGCACCTGTCGCACGACCTGAGCGCGCTGCGGCGCGAGAGCATCCGCGCAGCGCTGCATGCAGCCGGTGAAGACACCGCGCTGGCCGAGCAAGGCTTCGACGTGTTTTTTGCCGAACGCCAACGGGTGGAACTGTACGAGGACGCGCTGGAAACGCTGGAGTGCCTGTCGGCCCGGCACCCGCTGGTGGCGCTGTCCAACGGCAATGCCGATCTGCAGCTGATCGGCATCGGCAGCTACTTTCGCGCCAGCATCAGCGCGCGTGAATTCGGCACGCCCAAGCCCGATGCGCGCATCTTTCTGGCCGCTGCCGAGGCGGCGGGCGTGGCGCCGGCCGAGGTGCTGCACGTGGGCGACGATGCAGCGATGGATGCGCAGGGCGCCGTTGCCGCCGGCATGCAGGCCGTGTGGATCAACCGCACCGGCCAGCCGTGGCCGCATGGCGATATGCAGGTGCCGCATGCCACCGTGCACGACTTGCGCGGGCTGTGCGCCTTGTTGATCTGATTGCTATAAAAAAGATAGCTGCTTGCGCTTATTAATCAAGCGCTAGAGGCCATTTTTATAGTGAAACCTTGCCCCGCCAGATGTCGCGGTACATGGCCCAGTCGCCCATGAAGCTGTAGAGCGGGCGCTTGAAGCTGGCTGGCCGGTTCTTCTCGAAGGCGAAATGGCCGACCCAGGCGAAGCCGTAGCCGCACAGCAACCCCGCCAGCAGCCAGCCCGGCTGGCCGGTCATCACCATCAGCGCCAGGCAGACCAGCGACAGCGTGGAGCCGGTGAAGTGCAGGCGCCTGCAGGTACGGTCGCTGTGCTCGGTCAGGTAGAAGGGGTAGAACTCCGCGAAGCTGCGAAAGCTGCGCGGGTCGGTGGCGAGCCCGCTGGCTGGCAGGGGCGGATGGGAGCGTGTGGACATGGCGTGTCTCCTTGCGCCTTCTGAAACCCGAGGCGCTTGGGCCAGTGTAGAAGTCGCCCCGCCGGAGCACCAGCGGGCCGACCCGAACCTCAGCCCGTCAGAAAGTCCCGCAGGGCGAACAGCGTTTCGTCGGGCGCTTCCGTCATCTGGTGGTGCCCGCTGGGCAACTCCACTACAGTCACTGTGCGGCCGGCGGCGCGCGCCGTGGCGATCAACCCCTGCGCGGCCTTGGGGTGCGTCATCTGATCCTGCCCGCCCAGCGCGAACAGCACCGGCGCGGTGACGCGGGTGATGGCCGCTTCGCCGCCCGCGTACTGGTCGCAGGCCACGAAGCCACGGTGGAACACATTCACCGCCGGGTTCGAGCGCAGCACACGCCGGCCCAGCGCCATGCCCGCGCCGAACACCCAGAAACCCGCGCCCGAAGGCGGCGCCAGCGTGCTGCGGGAGAACACGTTGACCATGCGCAGCGCCTTTTCGGGCTCGTTCAGCGCGGCGTCGATCAAGGCCGGCGACACCTTCATCGGGTAGGCGGTGCCCACCAGTGCCAGGTGGCTGGCGCGGCCTTGCAGCCGGGCGGCGGCTTCCAGCGCGATGAGCGATCCCCAACTGTGGCCGACCAGCGCCGCGCGCTGCACGCCGGCGGCGTCCAGCAGGGCGATGATGAAGTCGCCCGCCTGTTCCACGCTGGCGGGCGCCTCGCCTCCGCTGCGGCTGTGGCCGGGAAGGTCCACCGCCAGCACGTTCCAGCCGTGGTGGGCCAGATAGCGGCTTTGCAGTGCCCACACGCTGTGGTCGTTCAGCACGCCGTGGATCAGCACCACGGTGGGTTGGGCCGCATCGAAGGGCTTGCCGCCGGTGTGGCAGTAAGTGCGGGCTCCGTTGACGTCGATGTACATGGTGTCAGCCCCCCGCCTTCTCGGCCGCCTTCAGCGCGCGTTTCAGGTCGTCGATCAGGTCGTCCGCATCTTCCAGGCCGATCGACAGGCGGATGGTGCCCTGCGAGATGCCGGCCTGCTGCAGCGCCTCGTCGCTCATGCGAAAGTGCGTGGTGCTGGCCGGGTGGATCACCAGGCTGCGGCAGTCGCCCACATTGGCCAGGTGGCTGAAGACCTTGAGCGCTTCGATAAAGGCCTTGCCCTGCGCGCGCGAGCCTTTCAGATCGAAGCTGAACACCGAGCCCGCGCCGCGCGGCAGCAACCGCTGGGCCAGCGCATGGCTGGGGTGCGATTCGAGCATCGGGTGCCCCACGCAGGCCACGACCGGCTGGGCCGCCAGAAATTCGACCACGCGCTGTGTGTTGCGCATATGGCGCTCCATGCGCAGCGGCAGCGTTTCGATGCCCTGCAGAATCAGCCACGCCGTGTGCGGGCTCATGCAGGCGCCGAAGTCGCGCAGCCCTTCGCGGCGCGCACGCAGCAGGAAGGCGCCCACGGTCGACTCTTCAGTAAACACCATCTGGTGAAAGCCGTCGTAGGGCTGGGTCAGCTCGGCGAATTTGCCCGCCGAGCGCGGCCCGTCCCAATCGAAGCTGCCGCCATCGACCACCACGCCGCCGATCACCGTGCCGTGGCCCGACAGGAACTTGGTGGCCGAGTGGTAGACCAGGTCCGCGCCGTGCTCGAACGGTTTGATGAGCCAGGGCGATGTCAATGTCGAATCGACCAGCAGCGGCACGCCGGCGTCATGGGCGATCGCGCTCACGGTGGGAATGTCCAGCACGTCCAGCCCTGGGTTGCCCACGGTTTCACCGAAGAACAGCTTGGTTTCAGGGCGCACGGCCGCGCGCCAGCCGTCGATGTCATCGGGCTTGACGAACGTCGTCTGAATGCCGAAGCGCGCCAGCGTGTAGTGCAGCAGGTTCTGCGAGCCGCCATACAGCGCCGTGCTGGCGACGATGTGGCTGCCCGCGCCCATCAGCGTGCAGATCGCCAGGTGCAAAGCGGCCTGGCCGCTGGCCACCGCGATGGCGCCCACGCCGCCTTCGAGCGCAGCCACGCGTTGCTCCAGCACCGCGTTGGTCGGGTTGCTGATGCGGCTGTAGACGTGGCCGGGGCGTTCCAGGTTGAAGAGCGACGCGGCGTGGTCGCTCGACTCGAACACGAACGAGGTGGTGAGATGGATGGGAACGGCGCGCGCGCCGGTGGCGGGGTCGGGCACGGCGCCGGCATGCAGCGCAAGCGTGTCGAAGCCTGGGTCGGAATAGCCGGGCATCTGTGTCTTGTCTCCTTCTGTACGTCTGTGCGCAGCATTGTGGGCTATATTCTTTCGCTACCCGCCCGCCGCCCGCGTGGGCCTGAATCCCCGGAGACACCCCATGAAAGTCAGTGACATCCTTCGCGTGAAAGGCAGCACGCTCTATACCGTGACGGCCGACGAACCGCTGGCGCAGGCGGTGCAGGTGATGGCCGAGAAGGACATCGGCTCGCTGGTGGTGATGGACCACGGCGACCTGGTCGGCATGCTGACTTTCCGCGAGGTGATCCAGGCGACGGTGAAAAACGGCGGCAGCGTGGGCACGATGCTGGTGCGCACCGCCATGGACGACGCGCCGCTGACCTGCACCCTGGAAACCGACATGGACGAAGTCCGCCGCATGATGCTGGGCCGCCACGCCCGCTACATGCCGGTCATGAACCAGCGCATGCTGATGGGCGTGATCAGCTTCTACGACGTGGCCAAGGCCGTGGTGGACAGCCAGAACTTCGAGAACCAGATGCTCAAGGCCTACATCCGCGACTGGCCCGAAGAAGATTCGCAAGAGTCGCGCCCCGCGGCCTGATCGACTGCTTTCTTTCCCCAGTTTCAGCATCAAATCAGCTGCCAGCGCCCATCAGTAGGGCGCTGGCAGCTATTTTTTTGATAGCGATGCCCAGTTGCTGCGTGGGAGCGTCCTGTGGAGTGGGGCCGGCCGGGCCTGCGTCTGCAGGGATAATCGCCGCCCATGAGCGGCAACACCATCGGATCCCTATTCGCAGTCACCAATTTCGGTGAATCCCACGGCCCGGCCATTGGCTGCGTGATCGACGGCTGCCCGCCGGGCATGGCGTTGACGGAGGCCGACATCCAAGCTGACCTCGACCGCCGCCGCCCCGGCACCAGCCGCCATGTCACCCAGCGCGCGGAACCCGACGCGGTGGAGATCCTGTCGGGCGTGTACGAAGGCCGCACCACCGGCACGCCCATCGCCCTGCTGATTCGAAACACCGACCAGCGCAGCAAGGACTATTCGAACATCGCTCAGAGCTTTCGCCCGGGCCATGCCGACTACACCTACTGGCACAAGTTCGGCATTCGCGACCCGCGCGGCGGCGGGCGTTCGTCCGCACGGCTGACGGCGCCCACCGTGGCCGCCGGCGCCGTCGCCAAGAAGTGGCTGGAAGAAAAGTACGGCACACGCTTTCGCGCCTGCATGACGCAGATCGGCGAGCTGGAGATTCCATTCGAGAGCTGGGACCACGTGCCCCACAACCCGTTCTTCGCGCCCATGGCCGACGTGTCGGCGCTGGAGGACTACATGGACGCGCTGCGCAAGGCGGGCGACTCGTGCGGTGCTCGCATCCGCGTGCAGGCCACGGGCGTGCCGGTCGGGTTGGGCGAGCCGCTCTACGACAAGCTGGATGCCGACATCGCCCACGCACTGATGGGGCTGAACGCGGTCAAGGCGGTAGAGATCGGCGCCGGATTTGCGAGCGTGGTGCAGCGCGGCACCACGCACGGCGACTCGCTCACGCCCCAGGGTTTTGCCAGCAACAACGCGGGCGGCATCCTGGGCGGCATCAGCAGCGGCCAGGACATCGAGGCGACCATTGCCATCAAGCCGACCAGCTCCATCATCAGCCCGCGTGAATCCATCGACGTGCACGGCCAGAGCACCGAGGTGATCACCAAGGGCCGGCACGACCCCTGCGTGGGCATCCGTGCCGCACCCATCGCCGAGGCGCTGCTGGCGCTGGTGCTCATGGAGCATGCACTGCGCCATCGCGCCCAGTGCGGCGACGTGGTGCAGGAAGTGCCGCCAATCAAGGCCTCGTTTCTCTGACGTGGGTGGCGGGGGAGGGTCCGGCATGGCGCCGGTCTAACCGCCTTCGGTTGGCTTTATAAGCCTAATTGGCCTCTAGCGCTTATGTAGTAAGCGCTAGTAGCTATAAAATTAATAGCATAGCGTCGTGCGCTAGCAAAAGCCGGTTGGGCTTCCAGGCGCCAAGGCTCCGGCTACTTGCGCACCTCGTCCACCAGGGCCCGGAACTCGTCGATGTCTTCGAAGCTGCGGTAGACGCTCGCAAAGCGGATGTACGCCACCTTGTCGAGCTTCTTGAGTTCGCGCATCACCAGCTCACCGATGCGGTTGGAGAAGATCTCGCGCTGGCCCAGGTTGAGCAGCTTTTCTTCGATGCGCTCGATGGCGCTGTCGATCTGGGTGGTGCTTACCGGCCGCTTGCGCAGTGCCAGCGTGAACGAGCCCGTCAGCTTGGCCCGGTCGTAATCCACCCGCCGCCCATCCTTTTTCACGATGGTGGGAAAGTTGACTTCCGGCTTTTCGTAGGTAGTGAACCGTTTTTCGCAGGCGCCGCATTGGCGCCTGCGCCGCACGAATTCACCGTCCTCGGCCACGCGGGTCTCCACCACCTGCGTCTCATGGTGGCTGCAGAACGGGCACTTCATCGCAGGTGCCTGCGGTACCTGCGAAGGCGAACGAGGCCTGCGCTCAACGGTAGACCGGGAAGCGGCTGGTCAGCGCATGCACCTTGGCACGCACTGCGGCCAGGTTGGCCTCGTCACGCGGGTTGTCCAGCACGTCGGCCAGCAGGTTCGCGGTGATGCGGGTTTCTTCTTCCTTGAAGCCGCGCGTCGTGATGGCGGGCGTGCCCACACGGATGCCGCTGGTCACGAACGGCTTTTCCGGATCGTTCGGAATGGCGTTCTTGTTGATGGTGATGTGGGCCTGGCCCAGAGCCGCTTCGGCTTCCTTGCCGTTGATGCCCTTGGCGCGCAGGTCCACCAGCATCACGTGGCTTTCAGTACGGCCGCTGACGATGCGCAGGCCGCGCTCGATCAGCGTCTCGGCGAACACCTTGGCGTTCTTCACCACTTGCTGCTGATAGGTCTTGAATTCGGGTGTCAGCGCTTCCTTGAAGGCCACGGCCTTGGCGGCAATGACGTGCTCCAGCGGGCCACCTTGCAGGCCGGGGAATATGGCGGAGTTGATCGCCTTCTCGTGCTCGGCCTTCATCAGGATGATGCCGCCGCGTGGGCCGCGCAGGCTCTTGTGTGTGGTGGACGTGACCACATCGGCAAACGGCACGGGGTTGGGGTATTCACCCGCCACCACCAGGCCGGCGTAATGGGCAATGTCCACCCAGAAGATCGCGCCGACTTCCTTGGCGATCTTGGCGAAGCGTTCGAAGTCGATGCGCAGGGCATAGGCCGAGGCGCCGGCGATGATCAGCTTGGGCTTGGCTTCACGGGCCTTGGCCTCCAGCGCGTCGTAGTCGATCTCTTCCTTGTCGTTCAGGCCGTAGGAGACGATGTTGAACCACTTGCCGCTCATGTTCAGCGGCATGCCGTGCGTCAGGTGACCGCCTTCGGCCAGGCTCATGCCCAGAATGGTGTCGCCCGGCTTGACGAACGCCAGCAGCACGGCCTGATTGGCCTGCGAGCCGGAATTGGGCTGCACGTTGGCAGCGTCGGCACCGAAGAGCTTCTTGACGCGGTCAATGGCGAGCTGCTCAACCACGTCCACGTTTTCGCAACCGCCGTAGTAGCGCTTGCCTGGGTAGCCTTCGGCGTACTTGTTGGTGAGTTGCGAGCCTTGCGCAGCCATCACGGCGGGCGAAGCGTAGTTTTCGCTGGCGATCAGCTCGATGTGCTCTTCCTGGCGGACGTTTTCCGCCTGGATGGCCGCCCAGATTTCGGGATCGGCTTGTTCGACAAGAATATGGCGTTGGTACATGGCGTGGCAGTCCTATGAACTTGTGTCCCTTGAAACAAGGGCTGCCCAGGCGAACGGCTGAACGCAGCGAACGGATCGGTGCGGCACGCTTCCCAGTGGTTCACAGGAGGTGCCTCCTGCCGGATTCCACGTCAGCGGCGGCGGCCTGCAAAGGTCGCCGCGCCTATCGCCAGTCGCGTGCCCTGCTAGTGTAGCTGACCTCGGCGCCCTGCTTGGCAGCCGGCAGCGCAGAGGACTTGCGTTCAGCTTTCCGCGCCGGAGAGCAGCGCGACCTTTTCAGTCGGTGCAGAGTCGGGCGTGGCGGTGGTCGTGGTGGGCACGACGACCGGGGCCGCCGAAGCGGGCGCCTTGGTGGACAGCATGGGTGGCGATGCCGGCTGCGCTGGCACCAGAGGCACCGATCGGCCGCCAGCCACCTGCCGCAGGCGGAAATGCTCAGCCAGCACCTTGGCTGCGTAGCCGCCGTCGTCCGCCAGATTGGCGGCACCGACGTAGTGCCGCAAGCCACCTTCCAACGAACCGGCGCGGGTAATGCACTCCTGCAGAACCCTCACTCCCACGCGCAGATTCGAGACGGGGTCGAACGCTGCAAAGTGGCCGCCGAAGTTGTCGTACTTGTCGGTGTGAACGCGCGTCATCACCTGCATCAGCCCTTGAGCGCCCACGGAGCTTTGCGCAAAGGGATTGAAGCTCGACTCCACCGCCATGATGGCCAGGATAAGCGTCGGGTCGAGCTTGGTACGCGAGCCGATGTCATAGGCCTCCGACACCAGCACGGCCAGCGGCTCGGGAGCCACGCGGTACTTCTTGCTGAGCCAGTAGGCCACAGCTGCCTGTTCCTTGGGCAGATCCTTCGGGTTGCTAGCGGTAGCGCGTTCGCTGGCACCTGGCTCCACTGGAGCGCCCAGTACGGCGACTTGGCGCGCTTGCAGCCAGCCGCGCAATTGCTCTTCACCGGCATCGCGCAAGTCGGGTCTTGCAGTGAGGGTGATGGCCACGAAGGCCACGGTCAGCCCGACGAGGGCGAAACCGCTGTGGGTGATTTCAAGAAAGCCGTCGGCGACATCGGATGCGAAAGTTCGCACACCGGCCACCAAAGTTCCTGACGCTGTCATAGCTCTTCCTTTCTGAGTCGAGACCTGTGAAGCGGCCCTCACAACAAGGGACGCTTGCCAGGCTTCTCGCCTGGATTGGTACGCCATCGAATTCGCGTCGTGCGCATTTGCGCGGCATGACAAACGAACTGACTTAGCCGGTTTCGGCAGCGGAATTGGGTTTTTAACCAGCCCTATCTTTTGGGCTGGCGGATTCTAGGAGCGGTCTAAATGCCAAGTCAATACTAACAAATTCAATTGTAAGAATGAAAAAGTATAAAGAAACTGTTTAAAAGTACAGTCTTCAAGGTTTGTTAAAGGGTTTTCCCTAGGCTTTTTGCGGTGTGATTTGTCACACCTTTTCCGCTGCTCGGCGGTCTCGCAATCGGTGGCCTTCAAGTCATTGAATAAACCATTTGCAGGGCCTGCCACATCGGACTAAGGTGGCGTTGCCTGCACCTGCAGGCGCCGCCAAATGGAGCTTGGCAGCCTGCTCGACCGGCATTCAGTGCCCCGAGCGTGACACCTGGGCTTTCACGAGGCATACCCTGAAGGCAATACCTTGCCTTCTGCCGAACCGACGTTCAACTCGGGGACGCAAATCGATGGCATACGACCTTTGTGTCGGCCGTCAAGCCCGGTGCTGGATTCGTCCGCCACCGGGCTTTCTTTTTTGCTTTTATTTACAAGGTCGGTTGCGCGATTTCTGGTGGAATGCCGAATTCGTACACACCATAAGTCTCGCCCCTTGTCATCCATATTCGCTTCCAATCGTGCGCGACGCGCCTCTCTCGTGCTTGCTTGGAGCATCGGCGCGGTCATGCTGACTTGGCTGTTGGCCTGGTGGCTGGTTCCGATTGTGGTCAAGGCGCAGTTGGAAAAACGCGTTTCAGATCTGCTAGGTCGAGCAGTCATGGTAGGCGAAGTGGATTTTCGGCCTTGGACGCTGGAACTCACGCTGCTTGATGTGGCGGTAGCCCGCACATCCGGGCCATCGCCCCAACTGGAGATCAAGCGTCTCTATATAGATGCGGAACTGCAGTCCCTGGTGCGACTGGCACCGGTCATTGATGCAATCCAGATCGACGAGCCTGTTTTTCGGTGGGCCCAAACGGCGCCCGGCCGTTACGACATCGATGATGTGCTTGTGCGACTGGCTGCTCGCAGCACCCCTTCACCTGCTTCCACGGAACCCGCGCGGGTGGCTCTCTACAACATCACGCTTGCCGGCGGCGCGATGGATTTCGAAGACCGTACGGCGGGGCGTACCCAGTCAGTGCGCCAGTTGAACCTGGCGGTGCCTTTTCTCAGCACCTTGGCCGTGCACCGTGAGATCACCGTGACCCCCAGGCTGGCGTTCGAGCTCAACGGCAGCGCTTTCGAGACCACCGCCCAGGCCACACCTTTCGCGGCCGGCCATCGCGCTGATGTGCATCTCCAGGTCAGGCAGCTCGACCTGGCCCCTTTTGCCGCACACCTGCCTGCTTCTGTGCCCTTGCGGCTTCAGTCAGGGCTGCTGGATGCCGATCTGCGTCTGTCGTTCGAGCAGGACGCGCAGGCCGAGCAGGCGTCCATTTCTGTCACCGGTTCCGCCGCCATTCAAGGGGCTCGGCTCCTGGATCGGCAAGACCGGGATGTGGTCGCGTTCGACAGGCTGCGCGTGCAGTTACGCGACGTGCAGCCGCTCAAGCGAGTGGTTCGGCTGGGTGCGGTGGACTGGTCGGGCCTGCGCGCCGAGTTCCGGCGCGGTGCTGACGGCGCGCTGGACCTGCCAGGCTGGGTTCCAGCGTCCGACGGCGCGTCGGCAGTCCCGGCAACGCCTCCAACGACGGCTGCTGCCGGTGCCTGGCGTGTTGAGGTGAGCCGGCTGTCCGTCCAAGATGCCCTTGTCGGCTGGACCGACCTCAGTGTGGGTGGCGGCCGTTGGGAGGCGCGCCGCGTCCATCTGGTCAGCTCCGACATCGCCTGGCCCTTGCAGCGCCCGCTGCACTTTCAGGCTGACGCGCAAGTGGTGGGTGATGTGGCTGCAGTCGTCCCCGCGGCACAGCTGTCGCTGGCGGGGCAGGCTACCGATAGCTCGGCCTCCGCCGCGTTATCGGTGCAAGCCTTGCCGCTCGAGCTTGCGGCGCCTTATTTGAAGGCTTATCTGCAGCCTCGGCTCAGTGGCGCCGTCGATGCGGATATGGGGCTGGCTTGGAATGGGCCGGCGCAGGTGGTGAAGGTGGCAAAGCTGTCTGTCCGGGATGTGGCTTTGGCTTGTGGTGACGGAGCTTCGCCTTGTGCCGCCACGCTGGCCGAGGCCGGCATGAACAAGCCCGGCAAGGGGCGCCTGCTCGATCTGCAGAACCTGATGGTGGAAGACGCGTGGATTCGTCTGCACCAGCGAGAAGCCAGCGTAGGACGCGTTTCGCTGATTGAGCCGCGTGCTTTGGTATCGCGCAATGCGCAGGGGCATTGGGCTTTTGAAGACTGGCTGGCGCCACGCCCTGCGGCATCGATGCCGCTGCCACCAACATCGCAGGCCAAACCTCCTGCCGCCCCATCGGCCGCCAATGCACCCTGGACGCTGCAATTGAATGAGGCGGTCGTCGAGGGTGGCGCGCTGGCCTTCCGTGATGAGGCCGCGGGCAGGCCTGTGGCCATTGACCTGTCTTCACTGCAAATGCGCTTGCGAGATTTCGCACCCCTGGCGCAGGCGGGGTCGTCGCCGCTGTCGGCTCTCGACATTTCCGCGCGCGTCGGCTCGGGCCGGTTCGATCCGGGTCGCTTGAGTTACGAGGGTACTTTGCGTGTGGCGCCGCTGGAGTTGCAGGGCAAGGTGCAGGCAAGCCGTCTGCCTTTGCAGGCCATCGAGCCGTATATTGCAGACCGATTGAACGTGCGTATCGCGCGTGCCGAGGGTGGCTTTTCGGGGAATTTGCGGCATGCTCAGGCAGAGCGCGGAGCTTCCACCACCTTGCAGGGCGACCTGGTGTTCGACGAGGTTCGCGTGCGGGACGCTGGCGTGAACAACGGCGCAAGCTCGTCCGACGCCACGGCCGTCGTGGGCGGTGGTGGCCGCAGCGATCTGATTCGCTGGAAGTCCTTGGGCTTGCGCGGCGTGAACATAACCGCACTGCCAGGCCAGCCGGTGTCGCTGGAAGTGCGCGATACGTCGCTGACTGACTTTTTCGCCCGGGTCGTGCTGCAGGAAAACGGGCGCCTCAATCTTCAGGAGGTCGTCAAGGCGTCGGCCTCGCCAGCGGGGAACGTGAGTGGCACGGCGCCGTCATCATCGGCGCCTGGCGCTGCTGAGTCTTCAGGCCCCGACGCCATTGCGCGCGCGGCCGACGCGCCCACTCTGCGTTTCGGTCCCATCACCCTCAGTGGGGGCAGCGTGCAGTTTTCGGACCGGTTCGTGAAGCCGAACTATTCCGCCGACATCACCGAGCTTGCTGGGCGTTTGAGCGCATTCTCATCCGCCGTGCCGGGCGAGGGCGGTGAAGCACAGATGGCCGATCTGGAGTTGCGCGGCAAGGCGGAAGGCACGGCCGCCGTCGAGATCGTCGGCAAGCTCAACCCGCTGGCCCAGCCGCTGGCGCTCGACATCAAAGGCCGCATGCGCGATCTGGATCTTCCTCCACTGTCGCCTTACAGCGTGAAATATGCCGGGCATGGCATAGAGCGCGGCAAGCTGACGATGGACGTGAACTACAAAGTGTTGCCCAGTGGCGAGCTTACGGCCAGCAACCGACTGGTGCTGCGTCAACTGGCCTTCGGCGACCCGGTTGAAGGAGCGCCGGCCAGCCTGCCGGTGCGGCTGGCGGTGGCGCTGCTCGCCGACCGCAACGGTGTCATCGATGTGGATCTGCCTGTCAGTGGCTCGCTCAATGACCCGCAGTTCAGTCTGGGCGCGGTGATCTGGCGGGTCATCGGCAATCTGGTGATGAAGGCGATCACGTCGCCGTTCTCGCTGCTGGCGGGCGCGTTCGGAGGCACCGAAGACCTGGGCGTGGTCGAGTTCGCGCCCGGTAGCGCCGCTCTGCAGCCCGAAGCGCAGGCCCGGTTGGATAAAGTGGCCCAGGCACTGACGGATCGCCCGGCGCTGAACATGACGGTGGTGGGCGAAGCGGCGCTGGAGGCAGAGCGTGAAGGGTGGAAGCGGCAACGCCTGCAAGACCTGGTGCAGTCTGAGAAACGCCGCATGGCCGCGCGAACGGGGCAGGCCGCAGGGCAGGTGTCACCCGTGAGTGAAGCCGAGTACCCCCAATTGCTCGAAGAAGCGTATCGCCGTGCAGACATCAACAAGCCGCGCAATCTTGTCGGCATGGCGAAGGATTTGCCTCAGTCCGACATGGAAAGTTTGTTGCTGGCCAACATCCCGGTGCCCGCTGACGCCATGCGAAGCCTGGCGATCGCTCGCGGCGTGGCGGTACGCGACTATCTTGCAGAGCGCTCGGTCACGGTGGATCGGTTGTTTGTAGGCGCTCCTCGCGTGGATGGATCTGGCGATTCGTGGGGGCCTCGTGCCAGCTTAAGTCTGGAGAGGCGATAAGAGTGGCCGTTGAGGCGTCTGTTGCGTGTGACGCAACCGGTGCCGGTTGCAAGCCGCTTCCTGCACGCACACATACATATAAATAGATGCTTTCGATGACGCTCCACGAACTTGCTAGAGTGGCGCTTGCAGTGTGCTCGCACGTCCCCAACTGCGATCTCAATCGCTGATTCGGCGGTCGCGGCAATGACCCTGCGCAATCGGCGGCGATCAGCTGGCCTTCGGCGCAGATCAAAACCGGGCGAAAATAGCGTTTTCGATGGCTAACGCGCACAGGCGCGTCACGGGCCATCAGCGCTGGCCTCCTGTCAGCCATCCTTTCTCGTTACTGGATCCATGTTTCCTTTTTCTTCCCGCAGCAAAATGTCCGACGCACCTGAAGTGAATCCGGCCCCGGCCAAGGCCTCCGAGCCGCATCCTCTTGACGCGTTGACGGGCGGCGCCTTCTCTGCCCCCACCTCGGGCGAGCGCGCCTCGCGCATTCGTGACTGGCTGGCGACACAGCCCGAGCAGGAACAGCTCCAAGAAGTGTTCAAGGAGTTGAGCGCTCGCGACAAGGGCGCTGCCCGCGCAGTGCGCGAGCGGCTTGACGAACTGCGCCGGGCCAAGGGGCAGGAGGCCATTGCTGCCGAGTGGGCGGAGAAGGCCCAGGCATTGCTCGGTGCATCCAAGCTCAACATTGCCGACGCGATGGCCTGGCAGCGGGACGCCGCCAAGGCTGGCGCGCCGCTGTCCCGCGAGCCTTTGTCGGCCTTGAAGGGCCAACTGGCCGAGCGAGTGAAGACCATCGAAGACCTGCAGCACCGCGTGCAGGTGCAGCGTGAAGCGGCCGTGTTGCTGGCTCAGCGCATCGAGGTGCTGTCCACCAAGCCGTGGCGCGACGCCCATGCCGCGCTGGAGGTGCTGCGCACCGACGTAGGCCGTTGGCAGGAGCAGGCGCAGGAGCTGGCCAGCGACGCAGCCTGGCCCAGCGTGGAAGCGCGCTTTCCGCCTCTGCTGGACGCATCCCGCGCACAGTTGCTGCTGGTGTGGGACGCCTTCCAACCGGCAGTTGCGCAGGCTGCCGCCGCTGCAGACGACACCAATGCTCCACTGCCGCCCGTGCCGGTGTGGGCGGACGAGTTGCGTGTATCGCGCGGCTTGCCTACCGAAGCGGCAGCTGTTGCCACCAAGTCCGAGCCCCGTCAGCCTGCCAAGCCCAAGGTCGACCCGCAAGTGCGCGACAAGGCTGTGCAAGCGGTGAGCGAGTCGCTGGCCAAGCTGGAGCAGGAAACGGCTGAAGGCCACGGCAAGGCCAGCGTCGGAGCGGCTGCGGCCCTGCGCGCTGTGCTGAAAACGCAGGGCAAGCACATCGATGCCGCCTTGGAGCAACGCGTGCATGGTGCGCTGGTGGCGGCCGGCGAGCTAGAAGGTTGGCAACGCTGGAGCGCCGATCAGGTCCGTGAAGATTTGGTGGCGCGAGCCGAAAGCCTGCTCAAGCGCCCAGACGGCCAGGCCTTGGGTGGCCGCAAGATGCAGGAAACCCTGCGCCACCTGCGCGACCAGTGGAAGCAGGCCGACCAGGGTGGTCCGGCCAATCACGCGCTGTGGAAGAAGTTCGACGAAGCCTGCAATGCGGCGCACAAAGTGGTAGAGGCGTGGCTGGACAAGGTGCGTGCCGACGCTGCGGAGCACAAGGCCCAACGCGTGGCGCTCATCGACGAGCTGAAGGCATGGACGCAAGACCAGTTGCCTGCGCTGACGTCTGATCTGAAGTCGGTCAACCGCGCGCTGCATCAGTTCAGTGACCGCTGGCGCGATGGTGGGCATGTGGGCGAAAAACTCTTTGCCGAATTGCAACCGCAGTGGAAGCAGGCTTTCGCTGCTGCGGCCGCGCCTCTGGAGAATGCGCAGAAGGACAGCGTGGCACGCCGCCACGCCATGATCGACGAAGCGGGCGAGCTGGGCGCGTCGCCAAGCCTGCGTGTGGATGCCGTGAAG
Source organism: Acidovorax sp. WCS2018Noco2-16 (assembly GCF_031843945.1). Taxonomy (NCBI): domain Bacteria; kingdom Pseudomonadati; phylum Pseudomonadota; class Betaproteobacteria; order Burkholderiales; family Comamonadaceae; genus Acidovorax; species Acidovorax sp. WCS2018Noco2-16. The sequence goes on along the minus strand of NZ_JAVTJJ010000001.1, from coordinate 853,021 downwards.
GCCTTGCAGCAGCGTTGGCAGGCCGAGGCGCAGTCGGTGCCGCTGGATCGCAAGCACGAGCAGAAGCTGTGGGACGCCTTCCGCAAGCCTATTGATGAAGCATTCAACCGCAAGACGGCAGAGCGCGAGCGCGCTACGACCGAGCTGAGCGCCCGTGACCGCGCTGTGCTGGACGCGTCCAAGGCGCTTGAGGCTGCCAATGCCACCGGCGATGCCCAGCGCATCCGCAGTGCCATGGCCGACCTGGAGAGCGCGTTGCGCAGCCAGGCCCAGGGCGACGGGGCGGCAACCAGCGAGAATATCAAGCCAAAAACGGCTGCAGCGCCCGTGGATCAAGCGCAAGATGCTATAAAAAATGTAGCAGATGACGCCTCTGGCGGCGAGCAGTCAGCTGAGGCTGATGCATCCGCACCAGCGCCCGCTGCTGCGCCGAAGGTGGCTCCGCGCCCTGTGGTAGCGGTCCGTGGCGACGATCGCCCCGGCATGAAAAAAGATGTGCAGCCAGCGGCCGGTGGCCGCGGCGGTCGTCCAGACAGTCGCAGCAAGGATGGCGCTCGCGGACCGCGGGATGCCGGACGTGCCGGTGGTGATCGTTTCGGTTCGGATCGCGGCGGTCGTTTCGGCGACCGTGGCGATGCGCAGGAATCGCGTGGCCCGCGCCTGGGCGACACGGCTTTCCGTGCCCAGCGCGACGCTATCGAGCATGCCCAGAGCGCGCTGCGCAAACTGGCCGCTCAAGCCCATGGAGAGGCTCTGACCCAGGTGCTGTCCGCTTGGAGCCAGCGTGATCCAGCTTTGCTTCCAAGTGCGCAAGACTTGGGTGGTCAAGTCAATGCCGCGACCCGCACCGCCTGGGCGCAGGCTTTGTCCTCTACAGCGACTGGCGACGCTTCTCAATCGCTGCTGCGCCTGGAGATGGCTGCCGAGGTTCCCACCCCGGCAGAGCAACTGTCGGAGCGCCGTGCACTGCAGTTGCAGTTGCTGACCCGCCGCAACGACCCGGCGCCTATACAGACCTGGGGCCAGGACACCGCGCGCGTGTTGGCCAGTTCCAGCGATGATGCCACGGCGCGGCGCTTGCAGAATGCCTTGAAGGCGTTGCTGAGGAAGTAGGGCGATTTGTTCGAAATAGGGTGCACCGAGAAGGCGGATGTTTTTCTCGGTGCGACCATGAAGTCTTGCCAAGCAGAGCCGCTGCCTCACTTTAGTGCGACCTTCGGTGCAAACCAAGCAGGCAAGAAAAAAGCCGCTGTGAAACACAGCGGCTTTTTATATTTGGTGCCCAGGAGAGGACTCGAACCTCCACGATGTTACTCGCTAGTACCTGAAACTAGTGCGTCTACCAATTCCGCCACCTGGGCATTTCAGGAAAGATCGAATTATAGAACAGATTTTTGGCGTCTCGAACAACTCGACGCGAAGGATGGCGCTGATGTAGACCGACTTGGGATCGACCGGCTTTGTCAGCAGATTCAGTTTTGAAAAATAAAAAAGCCGCTTTGTACAAAGCGGCTTTTCTTGCAGAAACCCGGACGGGTTCTCGTTAAACTTGGTGCCCAGGAGAGGACTCGAACCTCCACGATGTTACTCGCTAGTACCTGAAACTAGTGCGTCTACCAATTCCGCCACCTGGGCTTTCAGGAAAGACTTAGATTGTATATTAAAAAATTGAACTCCAGCACCGCCACGTTGCCAGGCGCCGATGAAATCGAAGGTAGCGTGCAGGGGCACCGGGACGGTCATGGTTTTGTTCTGCGTGACGACGGTGAGGGCGATATCTACCTGCCCCCCAACGAGATGCGGGCAGTGCTGCACAAGGATCGCGTGCGGGTGCGCATCGTCAGGCAAGACCGGCGTGGTCGCCCCGAAGGCCGGGTGGTGGAAATCGTCGAACGTCCTGCGCATCCCATCATCGGCCGTCTCTTGCAAGAGAGCGGTGTGTGGCTAGTGGCCCCAGAAGATAAGCGCTACGGCCAGGATGTGCTGATCCCGAAGGGCGCTACGGGCTTGGCCAAGCCGGGGCAGGTGGTTGTCGTCGAGTTGACTGAGCCTCCCGCGCTGTTCGGCCAGCCTGCTGGTCGCGTCAAGGAGGTATTGGGGGAGGTTGACGACCCCGGCATGGAAATAGAGATCGCAGTGCGCAAGTACGGCGTTCCCCACGAATTTTCCGAGGCCTGCCTTGCTCAGGCGAAGGCGTTGCCCGACAAGGTGCGTCCTCAGGACAAGCGCAAGCGAGTGGATCTGACCGATGTTCCGTTGGTCACGATCGATGGTGAGGATGCCCGCGACTTCGACGACGCCGTGTACTGCGAGCCCGCCAAGGTCGGCCGAGCGAAAGGCTGGCGTTTGCTGGTGGCTATTGCCGATGTGAGCAACTACGTGGAAACGGGCAGCGACATCGATATCGACGCGTATGACCGGGCCACGAGCGTGTATTTTCCCCGTCGGGTGATTCCGATGCTTCCGGAGAAACTCTCTAACGGTTTGTGCTCACTGAACCCGGAAGTGGAGCGGTTATGCATGGTGTGCGACATGCTGGTTTCCGCCAAGGGCGAAGTCCATGCCTATCAGTTCTACCCGGCGGTGATGTTCAGCCATGCACGCTTCACCTACACCGAGGTGGCGGCCATTCTTGCGAACACGCGTGGGCCTGAGGCCAGCAAGCGCAAGGCGCGGGTGGGTGATCTGCTCAATCTTCACGATGTGTATCGTGCCTTGCTCGGCGCGCGGCAAACGCGCGGTGCGGTGGACTTCGAAACGACCGAAACGCAGATCATCTGCGACGAAAACGGGCGGATCGAAAAAATCGTTCCTCGCACACGCAACGAGGCGCATAAGCTCATCGAAGAGGCGATGCTGGCCGCGAATGTCTGCAGTGCTGACTTCATTGCGCAAGGCAAGCAGCCTGGCCTGTTCCGTGTGCATGAAGGCCCGACGCCGGAAAAGCAGGAGATGCTGCGCAGCTATCTGAAAGCCATGGGTGTCGGAATGTCCATCAGCGACGATCCAAAGCCTTCTGAATTCCAGGCCATCGCCGCTGCCACGAAGGATCGGCCTGACGCGCAGCAGATTCACACCATGCTGCTGCGGTCCATGCAGCAGGCGATCTACACACCTGTGAACAGCGGCCATTTCGGTCTCGCTTTTGAGGCGTATACGCACTTCACCAGTCCCATTCGCCGGTATCCGGATCTACTGGTGCATCGGATCATCAAGGCGATCCTGGGCCAGACGAAGTACAAGTTGCCGGCACTGCCAACGCCGGGGGAAGCGCATGCCAAGCTCGCCAAGCGCTTGGCGGCGCGTGTTGCTGCGCCTTCGAACAAGCCGCGTAAAGAGACTCCCCCGCCGTCGCGGGAAACGCAGGCCTGGGAGGCGGCTGGCCTGCATTGCAGTGCGAATGAGCGGCGCGCAGATGAAGCCAGTCGTGATGTGGAAGCCTGGCTCAAGTGCAAGTACATGCGCGAGCATTTGGGCGAGGAGTACAGCGGTGTGGTCAGTTCAGCCACCAGCTTTGGCATCTTCGTCACGCTTGACGCCATGTACGTGGAGGGTTTGGTGCACATCACCGAACTCGGCGGCGAGTACTTCAAGTTTGATGAGGCCCGGCAGGAGTTGCGCGGCGAGCGCACAGGCATTCGATATTCCATCGGAACGCGGGTCCATGTGCAGGTAAGCCGAGTAGATCTGGACGGGCGCAAGATTGACTTTCGTTTGGTAAAAGATGGTGAGGCATTCGTGCCTGCAAAACCTGCACGCGAGCGGGGTGCTGAAGCGTCACGGGCACCGCGAAACGAGCCGCGTGAAGACGAATCTTCCGCATCCACCAGAAGCGGACGTGGTTCCAGATCGCGCACAGAGGGCGTACTGGAGCGCCCGGCCCGCGGTGGCGCGGCCACTAAGACGGCAGGAAAGAAGCCGGCGGGTAAAAGCGCTCCCAAATCCCGTCGGTCCCGGCGCTGAGGCAGCGGTAGTCGCCGGGTGATTGCTGTAAATCGCCACCCAACTTTGAAAGCGAATCGTGGAAGCTAAAACCAAGGTGGCGATCGTCACTGGTGCGGGGACGGGTATCGGCCGGGCTGCTTCTCTGGCGCTCTTGCGCGACGGCTGGACGGTCGTATTGAGTGGCCGTCGAAATCAGCCGCTGCTGGACGTTGCGGAAGAATCGACCGTGGGCGAGCGTGCGCTGGCCATCTCCTGCGATGTCGCCGATCCGCAATCCGTTCGATCACTGTTTGAGCGCACGGTCGAGACATTTGGGCGTGTGGACTTGCTCTTCAACAATGCAGGCGTTGGCGCGCCCGCTGTTCCCCTGGACGAGTTGTCGATCGAGCAGTGGAAGCAGGTGGTGGACATCAATCTGAATGGTATGTTCTACGGCATTCAAAACGCCTTCCGCGTGATGAAGTCGCAGTCGCCGCGAGGAGGGCGCATCATCAACAATGGTTCCATTTCGGCGCACACACCGCGGCCCAATTCGATTGCTTACACCGCCACCAAGCACGCTGTGGTTGGGTTGACGAAAACAGCCTCTCTGGACGGGCGCCACTTCGATATTGCGGTAGGGCAGATCGATATCGGCAACGCCGGAACTGCCTTGGCTCAACGCATGACGCAAGGGGTGATGCAGGCGTACGGGCAGGTCGCTCCGGAGCCGTTGATGGATGTGGACATTGTCGGGCAGTCGGTGCTCTACATGGCGAATCTTCCGCTGGAGGCCAATGTGATGTTCCACACCGTCATGGCAACGAAGATGCCTTTCGCCGGCCGTGGTTAGTGCGGTGTGGAGCCGAGTGCCATCGACGCTGTGGCCTTGGGCCATGGCATTTCGCTGCGCTCTTGTCGCTACGGCTTTGGCGGCAGCGCTCTGTCCGGTAACTGGGCTCTCGCAAACCATCGAGGACCACAATGCGATGGCCTCGCGCGTCCTCGCCTGCACCGCCTGCCATGGCAAAGAAGGCCGCTCAACGCCCGATGGCTACTTTCCGCGCATTGCAGGCAAGCCTGCAGGCTATCTGTACAACCAACTGATCAATTTCCGTGATGGGCGCAGGAACTACGCGCCGATGGCGCACCTTTTGCGGCATCTCACAGATGCCTATCTGTGGGAGATGGCAACGCATTTTTCCGCACTCGACCTGCCGTACCCGTCTGCGCCCGCACCCAAGGTGCCTAAAGCACTGTTCCAGCATGGCGAACAGCTGGCTCTGCGAGGTGATCCTGCCCGCAAACTTCCTGCATGCGTTCAGTGCCACGGCGCTGACCTGGCCGGCGGGCGGTACATCCCAGGTCTGCTCGGGTTGCCTCGTGACTACATCAACGGGCAGATCGGCGCCTGGAAGACCGGTGGGCGCCAGGCGCATGCACCTGACTGCATGGCTCGTGTGGCGGAGAAACTGACGCCGGCTGATATCGGCGCCGTGTCTGCATGGCTCGCCGTTCAGCCGGTGCCGCTGTCAGTGCCGCGCGCACATGTGAATCCACTAACACCGCTGCCCTGCGGCGGTATTGGACCTGGTGCAGGCGAGGGTGGGTCATGAGTCGCTCTACTGTGCGTTGGCTGCTATGCGCCATCGTGCTGCTGCTACTGGTATTGGCATGCGTTTCTGTTTTGTTGATACGCCCGGCAGGCTTGGTTGCGCCGATGGCTCAGGAGCAGCTTTCGCGGTTGGAGCCATCGTCCGAGCGCATTGCGCGTGGCGAGTACCTGGCCCGGTTGGGCAATTGCCGCGGATGCCACACCGTGCAAGGCGGTGAGCCCTTTGCCGGCGGGCGCGGTATCGAAACACCATTCGGCACTGTTTATTCGCCCAACCTCACATCTGATCCCGGCACTGGCACGGGTCGATGGACTTCAGAGGAATTCTGGAGGGCCATGCACGAGGGCAAGTCACGCGATGGGCGGCTGCTTTATCCCGCATTTCCGTACTCTAGCTACACCTATGTGACGCGGGATGATTCGGATGCCATTTTTGATTACCTGCAGTCGTTGCCAGCCGTAGTGCGGGCAAACCTTCCTCACGCATTGCGCTTTCCATTCAGCACGCAGGCCGCTTTGTCCGTTTGGCGGGCTGCTTATTTCCGACCGCAGGCGTGGCAGTCCCGGTCAGACAAGCCAAATGAATGGAACCGAGGTGCCTATCTCGTGCAAGGTCTCGGGCACTGCGCCGCATGCCATGCGCCGCGCAACGCCTGGGGTGCCACAGTGAATGCAGACGGACTGGGCGGCGCAATGATGCCAGTGCAGAACTGGTATGCACCTTCCTTGGCCGCGCCGAGCGAAGCGGGTGTATCAGGCTGGCCTCAGCAGGATGTCATCACCCTCCTTCAGACGGGAGTTGCTCCTCGTGCTTCGGTCTCTGGCCCGATGGCCGAGGTGGTTTTTGGCAGCACGCAATTCCTCCAGGACGCGGACGCCCAGGCGATTGCGATCTATTTGCAGTCGCTGCCTATGAAGGAGCCCGAATACCAACTATCCAATTCGCCGATGGCAGATAGCGGCAGGCAGGGCGGGGAACTGTATGCACGCCACTGTGCGCAGTGCCATGGGGATTCCGGCGAAGGCCGGGCTGGCCAATTTCCGGCCTTGGCGGGCAACAGGGCGGTCAACCTGCGCAACCCCACCAACCTTGTGAAAATAGTTCTGGAAGGCGGTTACGCCCCGGCAACGGCAGGAAATCCACGGCCACATGGCATGCCGCCTTTCAGCCAGTCGCTCAGCGACGATGAGATCGCGGCTGTGTTGACCTATATCCGGAGTGCCTGGGCAAATCGAGCGCCGCCGTTGACTACTATCGACGTCTACCGAGTGCGCGAACGTCGCGCACCTTGATCGATTTTTCGAAGGCTACTGTTTCATGTCTGTTTCAGCCGCACCGCCTCCAGGGCGCGCGCAGCCCAATGGTGACGACATCTGGGTCGTGTGTCTGTGTGCCGAATGGTGTGGTGTTTGCCGTGAGTACCGTGCAGTGATGGATCAGATCGGCACCGACTACCCGCGGGCTCGTCTCGTCTGGGTGGATGTGGAAGACGATGAGGATCTGGCTGGCGATATCGATATAGATACTTTTCCGACCGTGCTTCTGGGGCAAGGTGAGGTGGCCCGCTTTTTCGGGCCGTTGCTTCCCCAGGCGGGGGTTCTCAAGCGCTTGTTGGAGAGCGTGCAGGCGCAGGGCGACACTGTGGCCGAGGTTCGGGCTCAGGCGTTGCTTGCGCGCATCATTGCAGCGCGATCATGACAGTGCGCATGATGCAAGTTATGTGCCTCTGCCTTGGCAAGTCAAAGCGTTACAGGCTACAATAGTCCTCTCACGACCAAGCGGGCGGGTACATACCGCCCGTTTTTTTTGGGCGTTTGTTTTCGAGCTCGAAGCTGCCGGAAATGATTCGGGTGGTTGTCGGGTTTTTTGTATTTCTGGAAACTGAACAGAACACACGTGGCGTTGCAAGAGATCGTTGAACAAACTGTAGGTGGCTTGGGCTATGACCTGGTGGAGATAGAGCGCTCCGTTGGGGGGCTGCTGCGCATCACCATCGACCATCCCTGGGCTGGTCCGGTGTCTTCGGGTGATGTGCAAGCAAATGCGTTGCCCGATCAGTTTGTGACGGTGGAGGATTGCGAGAAGGTGACCCGCCAATTGCAGTTTGCGCTGGAGGTCGATGGCGTGGACTACAAGCGTCTCGAAGTGTCATCGCCAGGAATTGACCGCCCCCTACGTCATGAGCAGGATTTCGTGCGATTTGCCGGCGAAGTCATCGACATCACGCTGAAGGCGCCGCTGGGTGCTGCGGCCGAGGGGCAAGTCAACGCCAATCGAAAAAAATTCCGGGGCACGCTGGAGCGTGCCGAGACCGGTGGATGGCAAATCGTCTGGAGCGAAGAGCGGCCAGTCAAGCCCGGCCAGAAGGTCAGCAAAAAACGCGTGCCCGCACCGCTACAAGCGCTGGGGTTCGTTCTGGACGAAATCAGGGATGCCCGCCTTGCGCCGCTGGTGGATTTCAAGGGGCGTGGAGCCAAGGCGGGCCAGGCTGAGGCCTGAACCCAGCAAAACAATATCGGGCCGCTGCCGGCGCATCGGTCCTCGGGTGATTGAAATAGGAGAGTCCTCGCATGAATCGCGAATTGTTGATGTTGGTCGAAGCCATTTCGCGCGAAAAGAACGTGGAGCGCGATGTAGTGTTCGGCGCCGTGGAACTGGCCCTGGCCCAAGCTACGAAGAAGCTGTACCCCGGCGAGGTGGACATTCGCGTGTCGATCGACCGCGACAGCGGCAATTACGAGACTTTCCGTCGCTGGCTGGTCGTTCCTGACGATGCCGGCCTGCAAAATCCGGAAGCTGAAGAGCTGCTCATGGATGCGCAAGACCGCATTTCAGACATTGAAGTCGGCGAGCACATCGAAGAGGGCGTTGAGTCGGTGCCCATCGGCCGTATCGGTGCGATGGCTGCCAAGCAGGTCATCCTGCAGAAAATTCGAGACGCCGAGCGCGAAATGCTGCTCAATGACTTCATGTCGCGTGGCGAAAAAATCTTCACCGGCACGGTCAAGCGCATGGACAAGGGCGACATCATTGTCGAGTCCGGCCGTGTGGAGGGTCGCCTGCGCCGCTCCGAGATGATTCCGAAGGAAAATCTGCGCAGCGGCGACCGCGTGCGCGCAATGATCATGGAAGTGGATCTGACGCTGCGTGGCGCTCCGATCATTCTTTCGCGGTCCGCGCCCGACTTCATGATCGAGCTGTTCCGCAACGAGGTGCCAGAGATCGAGCAGGGCCTGCTGGAGATCAAGAGCTGTGCTCGCGATGCCGGCAGCCGCGCCAAGATCGCCGTGCTGTCGCACGACCGGCGTGTGGATCCCATCGGTACCTGCGTCGGCGTGCGTGGAACGCGCGTCAATGCAGTGACCAACGAACTCGCTGGCGAGCGTGTGGACATCGTACTGTGGTCTGAAGACCCGGCGCAGTTTGTCATCGGTGCACTGGCTCCGGCCAATGTCTCGTCCATCGTGGTGGACGAAGAAAAACACGCCATGGATGTGGTGGTGGATGAGGAAAACCTCGCCATTGCGATTGGCCGTGGTGGGCAGAACGTGCGCCTCGCGTCCGATCTGACGGGCTGGAAGATCAACATCATGGATGCGGCCGAATCCGCCCAAAAGCAGGCTACGGAGACCGATACGTCACGCCGCCTGTTCATGGAAAAGCTCGATGTGGACGAGGAAATCGCCGACATTCTGATTGCCGAAGGTTTCGCCAGCCTGGAAGAAGTGGCCTATGTGCCCATCCAGGAAATGCTGGAGATCGAAAGCTTCGACGAAGACACGGTCAATGAGCTGCGCGCTCGCGCCAAGGACGCCTTGCTGACGATGGAAATCGCCCGCGAGGAAAGTGTCGAGGGCGTGTCGCAGAATTTGCGTGACCTTGAAGGGTTGACGCCCGAACTGATCGCCACGCTGGCGGAAGGTGGCGTGCACAGCCGTGACGACCTGGCCGATCTGGCCATTGATGAATTGACTGAATTGACCGGGCAATCACCGGAAGATGCCAAGGCCTTGATCTTGAAGGCGCGCGAACATTGGTTCGCGGGGCAGCCAGAGTAAGGGTAGGGAGGTACAAACCCAATATGTCCAGTAACACCGTTGCCGAGTTCGCGATCGAACTCAAAAAATCTCCTGAGACCTTGCTCGACCAGCTCAAGTCCGCAGGCGTTGCGAAGTCCAACCCGGGCGATGCATTGACCGAAACCGACAAGCAGAAACTGCTTGCGTTTCTTCAGGCAAGCCATGGGACGGTCGCTATCGACCGCAGGAAAATCACCCTGACCAAGAAGTCCACCAGCGAAATCAAGCAGGCGGACGCGACGGGCAAGGCGCGCACGATTCAGGTGGAAGTGCGCAAAAAGCGCACCTTCATCAAGCGTGAAGATGGCTCCGACAATATTCCTGAAGGCGATGACGCTGCGCTTGATGCAGTGGACGCTCCCAGTGCGGAAGATCTGGATCTGGTTCGCCGCGAAGAAGAAGCGCGCGGCCAGGCCGAACTGATCAGCCGTCAGGAAGTGGAGCTCAATGACAAGCGCCGCGAACGCGAAGCACGCGAATTGCGTGATCGCGAAGCAGAAGAGCGCGCTGCAGCCTATGCGATGCAGACGGCCGAAAAGCGTGCGCAGGTTTCTGCGCAGCGTGAAGAGGCGGTGCGTGAGCAGGTGGCAGAAGCTGCCGCGCGCAATGCGGCGCAGATGGAAGCACGTGCCAAGGCGGAAGCTGAATCGGCTGCCCGCGTAGCCGAAGAAACTGCCCGTGCGACCGACCTGGACGAGCGTCGTCGCAAGGCGCTGGCCGAAGCCGAAGCCATTCGCGCCATGATGGCCGCACCTAAAAAGGTGCTGGTTGCCAAGAAGCCTGAAGAACCCAAGCCGACTCCACGGCCTGCGGGTGTTGCCGATGCCAAGAAGGGCACGCTGCACAAGCCGGCGGTGGTGCCCGGTGCTGCGCGTCCTGGCGCGCCGGCCGCTCCTGGTGGAGCCGCTGGCAAGGAAGTGAAGTCTGCCAAGCTGTCATCCAGCTGGGCAGGCGATCCCGCCAAGAAGAAAGAAATCAAGACCCGTGGCGACAGCAGCGGTGGCGTGGGGCGCAACAACTGGCGCACCGGCCCGCGTGGCCGTCGTGGCAATGAGCGCGGCGATGACAACCACCACCATCACGCTCAGGCGGCGGTGGAGGCGCGCATCATCGAAGTGCACGTACCAGAAACCATCACGGTGGCCGAGTTGGCGCACAAGATGTCGATCAAGGCGTCCGAGGTCATCAAGGTGCTGATGAAGATGGGCCAGATGGTCACCATCAACCAGCCGCTGGACCAGGACACGGCCATGATCGTGGTCGAGGAAATGGGCCACAAAGCCTTGATCGCTGCTCTGGACGACCCGGAAGCCTTCACCGACGACGACACGTCCAGCCAGCAGGTCGAGTCCCTGCCACGCGCTCCCGTGGTCACTGTCATGGGCCACGTGGACCATGGCAAGACCTCGCTGCTGGACTACATCCGCCGTGCCAAGGTGGCGGCGGGCGAAGCCGGCGGCATTACGCAGCACATCGGCGCTTATCACGTCGAAACGCCGCGCGGCATGGTGTCGTTCCTCGATACCCCCGGCCACGAAGCCTTCACGGCCATGCGTGCCCGTGGTGCGCAAGCGACCGACATCGTCATCCTGGTGGTGGCGGCGGACGACGGCGTGATGCCGCAGACGAAGGAAGCCATCAAGCACGCCAAGGCGGCTGGTGTTCCTATCGTGGTGGCCATCACCAAGTCCGACAAGCCCGATGCGAACTTCGAACGCGTCAAGCAGGAACTGGTGGTCGAGCAGGTGGTGCCTGAAGAATACGGTGGCGAATCGCCATTCGTTCCGGTGTCTTCCAAGACCGGTGCGGGCATCGACGAGCTGCTGGAGCAGGTGCTGCTGCAAGCCGAAGTGCTTGAACTCCGCGCGCCGGTCGCATCGCCGGCCAAGGGCTTGGTGATCGAAGCGCAACTGGACAAGGGCCGCGGCCCTGTGGCGACCGTGCTGGTGCAGTCCGGCACGCTGAAGGTCGGCGACATCGTGCTGGCAGGCCAGACCTACGGTCGCGTGCGCGCCATGCTGGACGAAAACGGCAAGGTCGCCAAGACGGCAGGCCCGTCGATCCCGGTGGAAATCCAGGGTCTGACCGAAGTGCCGCAAGCCGGTGACGACTTCCAGGTGCTGGGTGACGAACGCCGTGCGCGTGAAGTAGCCACGTATCGCGCTGGCAAGTTCCGCAACACCAAGCTGGCCAAGCAGCAAGCTGCCAAGCTGGAAAACATGTTTGCCGACATGACGGCGGGCGAGGTCAAGTACCTGCCCATCATCGTCAAGGCCGATGTGCAGGGTTCGCAGGAAGCGCTGTCGCAGTCGCTGCTCAAGCTGTCGACGGATGAGATCAAGGTCCAGCTGGTGTATGCCGGCGTGGGCGGTATCAGCGAGTCCGACATCAACCTGGCGATCGCCTCCAAGGCCATCGTGATCGGCTTCAACGTGCGTGCCGATTCGGGCGCACGCAAGACGGCCGAGAACAATGGCGTCGATCTGCACTACTACAGCATCATTTATGACGCCGTGGATGAGCTGAAGGTGGCGATGTCCGGCATGCTGGCTCCAGAGCAGCGCGAGGAAGTCATCGGCACGGCCGAGATCCGCACCGTTTTCGTGGCCACGAAGATCGGCACGATTGCCGGCTCGTACATCACGTCCGGCATGGTCCATCGCAACGCACGCTTCCGCCTGCTGCGCGACAACGTCGTGGTCTACACAGGCGAAGTGGACTCGGTCAAGCGCCTGAAGGACGACGTCAAGGAAGTCAAGGAAGGCTTCGAGTGCGGTATCAAGTTGAAGAACTACAACGACATCAAGGAAGGTGATCAACTGGAGTTCTTCGACATCAAGGAAATCGCGCGGACGCTGTAAACCATGGCTCGCAAGAAATCTTCCACACCCAATCGGGGCTTCAAGGTCGCGGATCAGATCCAGCGCGACCTGACCGAGCTGCTCCGCGAGTTGAAAGACCCGCGGATCGGCATGGTGACCCTGCAGGCCGTGGAAGTCACTCCCGACTACGCACACGCGAAGGTGTTCTACAGCGTACTGGTGGGCGACCAGGACGCCACGCAGGAAGCACTGAACCAGGCCGCGGGCTTCCTGCGCAACGGCCTGTTCAAGCGCCTGCACATCCATACCGTGCCGACGCTGCACTTCATGTTCGACCGCACCACCGAGCGTGCGGCCGACATGAACGCGCTCATTGCGCGTGCTGTGGCTTCGCGCTCCAAAGACGACGAACCCGCATGACCGCACGCGCTCCCCGCATCCGGGTGCAGCGGCGCCCGGTGCACGGAGTGCTGCTGCTCGACAAACCCCTGGGCTTCTCCAGCAACGACGCCTTGCAAAAGGCGAAGTGGCTGCTGCGCGCCGAAAAGGCGGGCCATACCGGTACGCTTGACCCTTTGGCCAGCGGCGTGTTGCCGCTGTGTTTCGGTGCGGCCACCAAGTTCAGTCAGTTGCAGCTCGACGCCCCCAAGACATACGAAGCCATTGCTTTGCTGGGCGTCACCACGACCACCGGCGATGCCGAAGGTGACGTGCTGGAGCGCTGCGAAGTCGATCCGGCGCAACTGACGCCCGAGCGGCTCGCTCAGGTGCAGCAGCAGTTCACTGGCGCGATCAGCCAGGTGCCGCCCATGCACAGCGCGCTTAAAAAGGACGGCAAGGCACTGTACGAGTACGCGCGCGCGGGCATCGAAGTCGAGCGGCCTGCGCGGGATGTGATCATTCATGCATTGAATCTGGCTCCAGCGCTTGTGGATCAAGCGCTTGTAGCTATCAAAATAATAGTAACGTGCAGCAAGGGTACGTATATCCGCACGTTGGGTGAAGACATTGGACGGGCACTGGGTTGTGGCGCGCACCTGACTTTTCTGCGCCGCACGGATACGGGAGGGTTGGGCCTGGAGCGCTGCGTTACGCTGGCGGCGCTGGAGGCCATGACAGAGGAAGATCGGCTGGCGTGCGTGCACCCGGTCGAGACGCTGCTGGCACAGCATGAGCGTGTCACGCTCGACAGTGAGAATGCAGGCCGATTCCTGTCGGGGGTGCGCCGCCGCGGGACTTGGCCCGACGCTGCGGCAGTAGCGGTATTCGGCGAAGAGCCCCGGGCCCTGCTGGGTGTGGGCCGCATCACGGCAGGTGAATTGGTGCCTGACCGGCTCCTGAGCCCGCTCGAAATTCAACAGATTCTAGAAATCGAAAACACACCGCGGGCAACGGAGCGCGGCACATTGGAAGCACTATGAGCAAACAAATTCGCAACATCGCCATCATCGCGCACGTTGACCATGGCAAGACCACCATGGTCGACCAACTGCTGCGCCAGTCCGGTACCTTCGCCGACCATGAAAAGGTCGTCGACACCGTGATGGACAACAACGCCATCGAAAAAGAACGCGGCATCACCATCCTGGCCAAGAACTGCGCCGTGAGCTGGGAAGGCACGCACATCAACATCGTCGACACCCCCGGTCACGCGGACTTCGGCGGTGAAGTGGAGCGCGCGCTGTCCATGGTCGACAGCGTGGTGCTGCTGATCGACGCGCAAGAGGGCCCCATGCCCCAGACGCGCTTCGTGACGAAGAAGGCGCTGGCCCTCGGCCTGCGCCCGATCCTGGTCGTGAACAAAGTCGACAAGCCCGGTGCCAACCCCGACAAGGTGGTGAACGCTGCGTTCGATCTGTTCGACAAACTGGGTGCCACCGACGAGCAACTGGACTTCCCGGTGGTGTACGCCTCGGGCATCAACGGCTGGTCTTCGCTGGAAGAAGGCGCGCCAGGCGAGCAGTGGGGCCCCGACATGTCGGCCCTATTCAACACCATCCTGAAGCATGTTCCACCGAACTCTGGTGATGCTGCCGCTCCGTTGCAGCTGCAAATCTCGGCGCTCGATTTCTCCACCTTCGTGGGCCGCATCGGCGTGGGCCGCATCAGCCAGGGCACCATCAAGCCCGGCCAGGACGTGCTGGTCATGGAAGGCCCGGACGGCAAGACCGCCAAGGGCCGAGTCAACCAGGTGCTGACGTTCCAGGGCCTGGACCGCATGCAGACGCCGCTGGCCGGCCCTGGCGACATCGTGCTGATCAACGGCATCGAGGACATCGGCATCGGCGTGACCGTGACCGACCCGGCCAATCCAGCGCCGCTGCCCATGCTGAAGGTGGATGAGCCCACGCTGACGATGAACTTCTGCGTGAACACCAGCCCGCTGGCCGGCCGCGAAGGCAAGTTCGTGACCAGCCGCCAGATCTGGGACCGCCTGCAAAAGGAACTGCAGCACAACGTGGCACTGCGCGTGTCCGAGACCGACGAGGAAGGCATCTTCGAAGTCATGGGTCGTGGCGAATTGCACTTGACCATTCTGCTGGAAAACATGCGCCGCGAAGGCTATGAACTGGCCGTGTCCAAGCCCCGCGTGGTGTTCCGCACCATCGACGGCGAAAAGCATGAGCCTATCGAGCTGGTGACGGCCGACATCGAAGAAGGCCATCAAGGCGGCGTGATGCAGGCCTTGGGCGAGCGCAAGGGCGAACTGGTGAACATGGAGCCCGACGGCCGTGGACGCGTGCGCCTGGAATACCGTATTCCTGCGCGGGGCCTGATCGGTTTCACCAACGAATTCCTCAACCTGACGCGCGGCTCCGGCCTGATCGCCAACATCTTCGACTGCTACGAGCCGCACAAAGGCGATATCGGCGGCCGCAAGAACGGCGTGCTGATCTCGATGGACTCGGGTGAAATCTTCACCTACGCCCTGGGCAAGCTGGACGATCGCGGCCGCATGTTCGTGAAGGCGAACGACCCGGTGTACGAAGGCATGATCGTCGGCATCCACAGCCGCGACAACGACCTGATCGTGAACGCCACGCGTACCAAGCAGCTGACCAACTTCCGCGTTTCCGGCAAGGAAGACGCGATCAAGATCACGCCTCCGATCGATGCCACGCTGGAATACGCGGTGGAATTCATCGAGGACGACGAACTGGTCGAAATCACGCCCAAGTCCATCCGGATCCGCAAGCGGTTCCTGACGGAAAATGAGCGCAAGCGCGCCGGCCGCTCCTGATCGCGCCACTGCAAGCGTCATGGCGCTGCAGCAACACAAGGGTGTGCCAACCTTCCGAGGGTGGCGCACCCTTTTTACTGGTGGCGACACGCCCGCGCCGTTTGCCTGAGTGAAGTTTCACCTAGCAACGCGCCCCAGATTTTTCAAGAAACAGCATCCGGACTGCTGAAAGTGATTCATGTCGAACGCTAGGAACGTGAGTACCGTGACGCCCCTCACGCCACCCACCACGCTCACCCACGGCCGCGCGGTCTGGCTGATGGTGGCGGTGACGCTGATGTGGTCGATTGCCGGTGTGGTCACGCGGCAGCTGGAGGCGGCGCGCAGCTTCGAAGTAACCTTCTGGCGCAGCCTGTTCACCGTGCTGGCGCTGCTCGTCATCCTGCCGGCGCTTCAGGGGCGGGCGGTGTTCGCTTCCATGCGGCGCAGCGGCCGGGCACTGTGGGCGTCGGGCCTGTGCTGGAGCGTGATGTTCACCGCGTTCATGGTGGCGATCCTGCTCATGCCCGTGGCCAACGTGCTGGTGACCATGGCCATCGGGCCGCTGCTCACGGCGCTGTTCGCACGCATCTTCATCGGCCACCACATCGCGCCACGCACATGGGTCGCCATCGCCGTGGCGGGGCTGGGCATTGCGTGGATGTACGGCGCGCAGGTGGCTGGGCTGCCCGTGCTGGGCACGCTGGTGGCGCTGTGCGTCCCGGTCGCGGCTGCCGCCAACTGGACGGTGGTGCAGCATTCGCAGCGCCACGGCCATGCGGTTGACCTGGCTCCGGCCGTGCTGGTGGGCGCGGTGCTGTCCACTTTGATGACGCTGCCGCTGGCGATGCCGTTCCAGGCATCTGCGCATGACCTAGGATGGCTAGCCCTGCTGGGCGTCGTGCAACTGGCGATTCCTTGCGTGCTGGTGGTGCGATGCGGGCGGGTGCTCAAGGCACCGGAGATCGCGCTGCTGGGCTTGCTGGAAGTGATTTTCGGAATCGTGCTGGCGTGGCTGGGTGCAGGCGAACAGCCTGGCCCGGCCGTGCTGACGGGGGGCGTGCTGGTGATCGGCGCGCTTGTGTGCAATGAACTGCTGGGTTGGAGAGAACAAAGATGACGGAGACAACGACAAAGACGGCGACGGTAGCCCACGCGAATGGCCCGGCTCAAGGCCAGGGCTCGCAAGACGTGCTGAGCGAGGTGCGCGGGCAGGTGGGCTTCATCACCCTGAACCGGCCCAAGGCGCTGAACGCCTTGTCGCTGGGCATGGTGCGCGAGCTGATGCGCACGCTGCTGGCCTGGCAGCACGATGAGCAGGTGCTGGCCGTGGCCATTCGTGGCACGGGCAAGGCAGGCCCCTTCGGCGCCTTCTGCGCTGGCGGTGACATCCGCTTTCTGCACCAGGCCGGCAGCCAGGGCAATCCGCAGATCGAAGACTTCTTCACCGAGGAATACGCGCTCAACCACCTGATTCACCACTACGGAAAGCCCTACATCGCGTTCATGGATGGCATCGTCATGGGCGGCGGCATGGGCATCAGCCAAGGTGCGAGCCTGCGAATCGTGACCGAGCACACGAAGATGGCGATGCCGGAAACGGCCATCGGCCTTTTCCCCGATGTGGGCGGTGGCTACTTCCTGTCGCGCTGCTCTGGGCGCATCGGCGAATGGCTGGCACTCACGGGCAATACCATTGGCGCCGACGATGCCATGGCGGCCGGGTTGGCCGACGGCAAGCTGGCGTCTGATCAGCAGCCCCATATATGGGATGCATTGGGCACACAATCCTTCGCCGATGGTGCTGCCGTACAGCAATGGGTTGCTTCAAAGATGATAGCTGCCAGCGCTTATGGAATAAGCGCTAGAGGCCAAATTGACCAATATTTCAGTCTGGCCGACATTCCCGCCATCATCACGGCGCTGGAAGCGGCCGACGACGACTGGTGCCGCTCCACTGCCGAGACGCTGCGCAAGCGCTCTCCGCTGATGCTGCATGTGGTGCTGCAGCAGATTCGCCTCGCGCGGGACCTGGACCTGGCTGACGACTTGCGCATGGAGCGCGATCTAGTGCGCAACTGCTTTTTCCTGCGGCCGGGCCAGAGCGAAACGCTGGAGGGCATTCGCGCACTGGCGGTCGACAAGGACCACGCGCCGCGCTGGAACCCCGCCCGTATCGAAGACGTGTCGCCCGATTTGGTGAATGCGTTCTTCCACAGCCCCTGGCCCTCGCACGCGCATCCGCTGGCCGGTCTGTGAATCGGGGCGCTACAACTGCCCGTGCACGGTGGTGGCCAGCGCCAGCAGGGCGGCACGTGGCAAGTCACCACTGAGGGCGTAGCCGAACCCCTGGTCTACCCAGTAGAAGCTGGCGACCGCGCCCTCGGTGTGGAAGCGGAATGCGGTCCCTGCCGATGGCGCGCCGTCAGCCACCGCGCCCAGGTACAGCGTGATGCGCTGGCCCGACGCGCTCTGGTACATGAACTGTGCACGCGCGCCGGTGGTGCCGGGCAACAGGCGTCCGCCGACCAGCTCGAAGCCTTGCGCCTGCAGCACAGGCACTTTCAACGGGCGCTCCAGACGCTTGGAAAGCCATTGCACCAGGTGATCCTGCTGCGCCGCCGTCACTTCGACCGGGTGGCGCTGCTCGGGCTCGAACACGGCGTAGGCCACGGCGGCCTGCTGGGCGAAGGCCAGGGATGACCCGGTGCTGGAGGATGCCGTCACCGGCCGGTCGCTCCACTGCCCACGCAGGCCCCATCCCAACCCAAATGCGAGAAGCAAGCCGGCCGCCATGCCGCCCCAGCGGCTCCAGTCGGCGCGGCGGTCATGATGCGCCTGCAAACGCTGGGCTGCTTCGCGCAGCGCTTGCGGCGTGGCGTCTGGCGAAGGCTCGGCGTGCAGGAGGCGCAACTGATCACGCTGCTGTTCCCAGCGCGCCACGGTGTCCAGGTCTTCGGGAGACAGGTGGGCGCGAAATGCAGCCGCCTGCGACGGGGTCATCCGATGGTCTGCCAGCGCGTGAAGGCGCTCGAGATCATCGGGCTTGTCTGTGGTCTGTGGCGAAATCATGGCGCCCAAGCTCCTCACTTCATGCGCCGCAGTGCGGACGCGGTTGCCAGAGGGGCATGCACGCGGGGGCTGGCGGTGGCGTCCATGCACTCCCGCATGCGCGAGCGGGCGCGCGACAGGCGCGACATCACGGTGCCCACCGGCACCTGCAGCACGCGCGCCACTTCGGCGTACGCCATGTCTTCCACGGTGACCAGCAGCAGCACGGCGCGCTGTTCGGCTGGCAGGCGTTGCAGGCAGCGCTCGAGATCGATCACGGTGTCCGGGCTTTGCCCGGGAGTAGCCGCAAGGCTGCCCTCCACATCGTCCAGGTTCAGCAGTTGCAGGGGCGGTGCGCTGCGGCGCTGATTGAGATACACGTTGTGCATGACGGTGAACAGCCAGGCCCGCAGGTCGGTGCCGGAGCGCCACAGCAACCATTTGCGGCAGGCGCGCTCCAGCGTGTCTTGCACCAGATCGTCCGCCGCCCACGAATCACCCGTCAGCACGCGCGCATAGCGTCGCAGGCCGGGCAGGTGATGCTCGACCTGCGATCGGTTCATGGGCGATATTGGTGAGGCTGGAGCAGGACGCGCGGTCAGCGGTGGCTCAAAACGTCAGGGAGTGGCCGTGCGCCAGACCTGGTTCACGCCATCACCCGTTTTGTCGCCGGGCTTGGTGTCCTTGACCCAGTAGTAAAGCGGCTTTCCCTTATAGGCGATCTGGCTCGTGCCATCGTCACGCTTGATGACGCTGTAATCGGCGCCTGCCGGGGCCGTAGCGGCTGTCAGCGGCGGCCAGTTGGTGGCGCAGGGCCCGTTGCACACGGACTTGCCGCTGCCGGCCGTGTCCTTGTCGAAGGTGTAGAGCGTCATGCCGTTGGCGCCCGTGAGCACGCCGTTCTGAGTCGTGACGGGTGCCTGCGCAATGGCGCAACCGCTGGCCAATGCCAACAGGGCGACGGTGGAACTGAGCTTCATCTTCAGGTTCATCGGATTCTCCGGTGGATGCAGGCCAAGCGATATGCGGCCAGCACCGGGATGAACACACATGATGCGGGGTTTATTCCACCAGACCGTGAAAAAAGCAGCGCCGCCGTCGTGCCGCCTTTAGCGGTGGTGCACTTTCATGGCGCGCTCGACCTCCCGCTTGCCCTCGCGATCCTTGATCACGTCGCGCTTGTCGTGCTCGGCCTTGCCCTTCGCCAGAGCAAATTCGCATTTCACCAGGCCGGCCTTCCAATGCAGGTTGATGGGCACGAGCGTGTAGCCTTTTTGCTCGACCTTGGATATCAGCTTGAGGATCTGTTCTTTATGCAGCAACAGCTTCTTGGTGCGCGCGGCCTCGGGGCTGACATGCGTCGATGCCGTCTTGAGCGGGTTGATCTGGCAGCCGATCAAGAACAACTCGCCGCCCCGCGCGACTACGTAGCCGTCGGTAAGCTGCACCTTGCCTTCACGCAGGGCCTTCACTTCCCAGCCTTGCAGCACCAAGCCAGCCTCGAAACGTTCTTCGAAGAAATAGTTGAAGGCCGCTTTTTTGTTATCGGCAATGCGGGACGATGTTTCGGGTTTCTTGGCCATGGCTTTCAGATGCGGCGCAAACCGGGAGATGAAAGGCCTCCCTACAATTGTCGTCGTCTCGCTCATCCAGATTTTAGGGCACGCCTTCGGCAAATTCGCGCCGCACCACCACTTGGCCGAAGAGCCGCTGTCACGCGGCACCCGCTGCACCTATCTGACGCGCCTATCATTTCCGTCCATGAAAACCGTCAACAAGTCCGTCCTGATCTGGTACAGCCCTGAAGAAATGTTCGCGTTGGTGACGGACGTGCCCAAGTATCCTGAATTCCTGCCCTGGTGCGATCGGGCGGCCGTACTGGAGACCAACACCGACAGCATGACGGCCGAAGTGGGTATTGCCCTGGGCGCCATCCGCAAGTCGTTCGTCACGCGCAATACCCATGTGCCGGGCCGCAGTGTGCAGATGCAGCTCGTCAAAGGGCCGTTCTCGCAGTTGGAAGGTCTGTGGCAATTTCACCCGGTGGGCGATGGGTCGCAACGTGCCTGCAAGGTGGAACTGCAGTTGCAGTACGGCTTTGACAATGCTGCGCTGGCAGCCCTGGTAGGGCCCGTATTTGACCGCATTGCCAGCACCATGGTGGACGCATTCATCAAACGAGCCGAGCAGGTCTATGGCTGAAGACGCCCAGGCAGTCGCATCGCCATCCACGGTAAGAATCATCGTCGCGGCGTCATTGGACCCCGGAGCGGTGAAAGAATGGACTCTGGATCTCAACAACGGAGCCTGCGTAGCCGACGCGTTGCGCGCTTGTGGGTTCGATCCTGCTGATGAGCGCTTTTCCAGCAGCGTATGGGGCCGCGTCGTGCCGCATGCGCAAGCGTTGCGAGATCTGGACCGCGTGGAGTGGTGCCGGTCGTTGCTGGTCGACCCGAAGGTTGCTCGGCGTGAGCGGTTTGCCCGGCAGGGCGCCCGGACAGCCGGCTTGTTCGCCGACCGAAGGCCGGGGGCCAAGGCGGGCTACTGACGTTGTTCTTCAGCGTGGCGGCGTTTCAAAGCCGCCGAGGCCTCATCGAGCGGCGGGGCCGCACTCCGACGCGATCACCGAATCTGCACGCTGGTTCTCTGTCAGGCGGGTGGCATCGTCCATGAAGCCGCGCTCGCCTTTGGCATTGGTGTGCGACAGCAACTGACCCGAATTCAACGTCGACTTGGCCTGCTGGGCGCGTGCGCAGTTGTCTGCGCGGACTTTGGCCGTGCGGTCGGCCTCGGCCTTTTTCTTGGCGGCTTCAGCACCTTCGGCTTCCGCTTTTTTCTTTTCCAGCGCTTCGTCCTTGCCGGGGAGGCGCGGAGCTTGAGCGGCTGGCTGACCTGGCGCAGCACCCGCAGGTTGCGTGGCGGCCGCATTGCCATCCTGCCCGCCGGCGGCAGCAGCAGCAGCAGCAGCAGCAGCTGGCGCAGCCGGGGCTGCACGCTGCGCAGATTGCGGTTGCTTCAGGATCTTGCTCTGAGGCGTGTCGACCGGTGGCGGACGGTCGCTGAAGACCTTGCGGCCATCTTTGTCCACCCATTGCCATTGCGCGGAAGCGCCCAGAGCCCACGTGCAGGCGAGGGCAAACAGAACCAGCTTGTGCTTTGTCATGCGCCGGAGTTTATCTGTGCCGCCCACTGCGCACCAGCGAGCAAGCGCGGGGGTGCGCTTTCAGCCATGCTGCGACGGGTACAATCCGGCTTTTGGAGCCTATCTCATGCGCCTTCTAGGAAAAGCGCTCACCTTCGACGATGTGTTGCTGGTGCCAGCGTACTCCCAGGTCCTGCCCAAGGACACGTCCCTCGCGACGAAACTCTCCCGCAATATCCAACTGAACCTTCCGCTCGTGTCCGCCGCCATGGACACGGTGACCGAAGCGCGCCTGGCCATCGCCATCGCGCAGGAAGGTGGTATCGGCATCGTCCACAAGAACCTGACTCCCCAAGAGCAGGCGGCCCATGTGGCCAAGGTGAAGCGGTACGAGTCGGGTGTGGTGCGCGACCCGGTGGTCATCACGCCGGAACACACCGTGCTGCAAGTGCTGCAGTTGTCCGAGCAGCTGGGCATCTCCGGGTTTCCGGTGTGCGACGGTGGCAAGGTGGTGGGTTTGGTCACCGGGCGTGACCTGCGCTTTGAAACGCGGTACGACGTGAAGGTCCACGAGATCATGACGCCGCGCGAAAAGCTTATCACCGTGAATGAGAAGGACGGCACGTCGCCCGCGCAAGCCAAGGCGCTGCTGAACAAGCACAAGCTGGAACGCCTGTTGGTGATCAACGACGCGTTCGAGCTCAAGGGCCTGATCACCGTCAAGGACATCACCAAGCAGACCAGTTTTCCCAACGCTGCACGCGACGCTTCGGGCCGCCTGCGAGTGGGGGCAGCGGTCGGTGTAGGCGAAGGCACCGAAGAGCGTGTGGAGGCTCTGGTCAAGGCCGGCGTCGACGCCATCGTGGTGGACACTGCGCACGGCCATAGCCACGGCGTGATCGAGCGTGTTCGCTGGGTCAAGAAAAACTACCCGCAAGTGGATGTGATCGGCGGCAACATTGCCACCGGCGCTGCGGCGCTGGCGTTGGTTGAAGCCGGTGCGGATGCCGTCAAGGTCGGTATTGGCCCAGGCTCCATCTGTACGACGCGTATCGTCGCCGGTGTGGGCGTGCCGCAGATCATGGCCATCGACAACGTCGCCACCGCCCTCAAGGGCACGGGCGTGCCGCTGATTGCCGACGGCGGCATCCGCTACAGCGGCGACATCGCCAAGGCGCTGGCTGCAGGCGCCAGCACCATCATGATGGGCGGCATGTTCGCAGGCACTGAAGAAGCGCCGGGCGAAGTCATTCTGTTCCAGGGTCGCAGTTACAAGAGCTATCGCGGCATGGGCTCCATCGGCGCCATGCAGCAAGGCAGCGCCGACCGGTACTTTCAAGAGTCCACGACCGGCAATCCCAATGCCGACAAGCTCGTGCCAGAGGGTATCGAAGGCCGTGTGCCCTACAAGGGCTCGATGGTTTCCATCGTGTTCCAGATGGCCGGCGGCGTGCGTGCAGCCATGGGCTATTGCGGATGCAGCTCGATCGAAGACATGAACAACAAGGCAGAGTTCGTCGAGATCACCACTGCCGGCATCCGCGAAAGCCATGTGCACGACGTGCAGATCACCAAGGAAGCCCCCAACTACCGCGCTGACTGACCCGTCAGCACCCACAGGCCCGAACCCGCAACCAGGTGTTCGGGCCTTTGTCATTTTCGTTCTCCGTCGCTCGCCATGCACCACCAGAAAATCCTCATCCTCGATTTCGGTTCCCAGGTCACCCAGCTGATCGCCCGCCGCGTGCGCGAAGCGCATGTGTACAGCGAGGTGCATCCTTGCGACGTGACCGACGAGTGGGTGCGCGAATACGCCAAGGACGGCTCGCTCAAGGGTGTGATCCTGTCGGGCAGCCATGCCAGCGTGTACGAAGAAACGACCGACAAAGCGCCCCAGGCCGTCTTTGAGCTCGGCGTTCCCGTGCTCGGCATCTGCTACGGCATGCAGACCATGGCGCACCAGTTGGGCGGCAAGGTCGAGGGCGGTCACAAACGCGAATTCGGTTTTGCGGCCGTGCGTGCGCACGGCCATACCGAACTGCTTAGAGACATCGCTGACTACACCACGGCCGAAGGCCACGGCATGCTGAACGTATGGATGAGCCACGGTGACAAGGTGACCGAGCTGCCGCCCGGTTTCAAGCTCATGGCCAGCACCAGCAGCTGCCCCATCGCTGGCATGGCCGACGAAACGCGCCGTTTTTACGCGCTGCAGTTCCACCCGGAAGTCACGCACACGGTGCAGGGCAAGGCGCTGCTTGAGCGCTTCGTTCTGGGAGTTTGCAAGGCTGAAGCTGATTGGGTGATGGGCGACTACATCGCCGAGGCGGTGGAGAACATTCGTCAGCAGGTCGGCGATGAAGAAGTGATCCTCGGCCTGTCAGGCGGCGTCGATTCATCCGTGGCTGCAGCTCTGATCCATCGTGCCATCGGCGATCAACTCACATGCGTCTTCGTCGACCATGGCCTCTTGCGCCTGAACGAAGGCGACATGGTGATGGAAATGTTCGAGGGGAAGCTCCACGCCAAGGTCATTCGCGTGGATGCCAGCGACCTGTTCCTCGGCAAGCTGTCCGGCGTGAGCGAGCCAGAAGCCAAGCGCAAGATCATCGGCGGTGAATTCGTCACCGTGTTCAAGCAGGAAGCCGCCAAGCTCAAGGCGGGTGACGGTGGGCACAAGGGCGCCACCTTCCTTGCGCAGGGCACCATCTACCCCGACGTCATCGAGTCGGGCGGCGCCAAGAGCAAGAAGGCCGTCACCATCAAGAGCCACCACAACGTAGGCGGGCTGCCCGAGCAACTGGGCCTCAAGCTGCTGGAGCCGCTGCGCGAACTGTTCAAGGACGAAGTGCGAGAGTTAGGTGTCGCGCTTGGATTGCCACCTGCGATGGTGTATCGCCACCCATTCCCCGGCCCGGGCTTGGGTGTGCGCATTCTGGGTGAGGTCAAGAAGGAATACGCAGATCTGCTGCGCGAGGCCGATGCCATCTTCATTGAAGAGCTGCGCAACTTCATTGACGAAGCCACTGGCAAGAGCTGGTACGACCTGACGAGCCAAGCCTTCACCGTGTTCCTGCCGGTCAAGAGCGTCGGCGTGATGGGCGATGGCCGCACCTATGACTACGTGGTCGCGCTCCGAGCGGTGCAGACCAGCGATTTCATGACGGCCGACTGGGCGGAGTTGCCCTACGCGCTGCTGAAGAAGGTGTCTGGCCGGATCATCAATGAAGTGCGTGGCATAAACCGCGTGACCTACGACGTGAGCAGCAAGCCGCCGGCGACGATCGAGTGGGAGTGAAGTGAGGTCGTTCACGTTGAGATGCGCGCCAGCAGCGTCGATTGTGTGATGAACAGGTGTACGCCGCCACACCACGCCTGTGGTGTGGCGCTGTCGCCTACACGACCTGGGCGGCCGTTCCCACGTTGGGGTTGGTGCTGCACGCCTTGGAGGCGATTGGCCACGCCTTTAGTTTTGAAGTATGAATTTCAATACTTCACACGACGAAGCGAACCGTGCAACGCCTGATTCGAAAATCCAGGACTTCATCGCTGACAAGTTCTTTCCTTGCGTTGGCGCCAAGTCGGCATTGAACAAGGGTCGATTGCATTCTCAGACGTTCGGTCGCCTGGCCGATCCGGACAACACCGCCACGCTATACCAAGCTTTGCTGGATTTTTCGGGCCTCTATCCCGACCCCGGCAACCTGCCGGTGAGCTTTGTCGCGATGTTCGACGCCGATGTGATGGATGAACAAGCGTTCGAGCAGTGTTTGTGGCGGCAACTGCAGAGCCTGCATGTGCACGACACCATGCAAGGCGCGCAGTGGGCGCAGGGCGTCAGCAACGATCCAGCGCGAAAGGACTTTTCTTTCAGCGTCGGCGGGCGTGCTTTCTTCGTGGTGGGCCTGCATCCAGGCGCATCGCGCACAGCGCGGCGCACGCCGGTGCCTTGTCTCGTTTTCAACTTTCATGAGCAGTTCGAGCATCTGAAAGCCACCGGCAAATATGCCGTGATGCAGGACGCGATCCGCGCCCGGGACATTGCTCTGCAAGGCTCCATCAACCCCGTGCTGGCCCGCTTTGGCGAGTCTTCCGAAGCCCGTCAATACTCAGGTCGTGCCGTCGAGGCCGCCTGGAAATGCCCGTTTCACGCGAAGGCGCCAGAACATGCATGAATGCAGCCAGCACACCTGCCGAATTCCGCCGCAGTCAGGCGCCGCGTTCAAGCTGCGCGCCAGCGAGGTGTTGAGAATTTACGACCCGATGGGCGAGCAGGTGGCAGACCTGTTTGCGTTTGCCGATGGCGACCATCGCTGCAGCCTGTCGTCGGGGCGCAGCATCGACTACGCGTCGAAGATCTACCTCACCACCGGTGACATCCTGTACTCCAACGACAGCCGGGCGATGTTCCGAATTCTTAAAGACACCGTGGGCCGCCACGACTTTTTGCTGACGCCGTGCAGCCAGGAAATGTTCGAGATCCTGTACAAGCATCAGGGTCACCACCCCAGCTGCTTTGAAAACCTGTACACGGCACTGGGCAAGTTCGGCATTCAGCCGGAGCAGATCGGCACGACGTTCAACGTTTTCATGAACGTGGAGGTGACTCCCGACGGCACCGTGGCCGTGAAGCCGCCACTGTCACGGGCTGGGGACTATATCGAGCTGCGGGCGGAGATGAATCTGATCTGCGGGTTGACGTCGTGCTCGGCTGAAAACTCCAACAACGGCAGTTTCAAGCCCATCGACTACGAGATCATTACGCGGCCCTGCGGCGTTTGATTGCCGATGAGGCCGTGGCCGTTTCAACGCGGCGTGGTTGGCGTGCCGTACGCGGTGAGCATGTAGGCCGACAGATCGAACCCTAACTGCGCTGCAGTGGCACGCAGCCGCTCCTCGATCAGCGGGTCGTGAAATTCGCGCACTGTCCCGGTGGCGGTGCAGACCAGGTGCCCGTGGTGTTCTTCACCATCGTTCAATTCGTAGACCGCCTTGTTCTGATTCAGCTGGCTCTTTTTCAACAGGCCCGTCTGTTCGAACTGCGCCAGCACGCGGTACACCGTCGCCAGGCCCAGGTCGGTATTGCGCTGCAGCAGCAGGCGGTAAACGTCTTCCGCGGCCAGGTGCCGCTCGGGGCTGGTGCTGAAGATTTCCAGCACCTGAATGCGGGGCAGGGTGGGCTTGAGGCCGGTGGCCTGGAGATCGGCGGGCATGGGCGGTAAGGTGTGCGTCACGGACTGCGCTGCTGAAGCAGGCGGTGCGGCAGATGTGCATCGACGTGTCATCGCAAAAAAAGCCTGGCTACGCGAGTAAAACCCGTTGGCTGGCAAAAACGACCCTTCGGACCCAAGGTCCTGGAGTCGCCCCACGATGAAACTGGTGGCCGGTAGGTGCAAGGACGATGCACCGTTTGGCGATTGACTGCAGTGTAGCATTGAATGAGAATGGTTATCAATCAGTGAAATAACTTTTTTCAATTGTTCTTTTGCCGCTACTGGGGGCTCCGACTTGGGGCTTGCTGACAGCAGAGCACTGGACGGATGAACGCCTGGGTCCCGCATATGAGCACCACACCTTTCGAGCACTTGCTCCATGAGCATCGCGCCTTGCTGGCGCATTACGGCCGCGCGCAATTGCGTTGCACTCACTTGCTGACCATGCAGGCACGGGAGATCGAGCGGCTGCAGGCCGAGGCCATGCAACTGCGCGCCAGGGCGATCATTCGTGAAACCGAACTGGCATTTGCCCGCGAAGACATCGAAGCGCTGGCCGCAAGCTTGCCGGGCCTGCCCCGGCGCAAGGCACTGGCCAAGCAGGTGGAAGGCCTGGCGATGCGGATGCAGGTGCTCGCCCGGGAGGTGCTGCATTGGCAGTGGCGCGCAGCGCGTGGGGTGGTTGCGACGGCCGGCCCGTCGGCTGCTGCCGCCGCGGTTGCCACAGCTGATCAGCCACCGCGTTCGGTGCTGTGCATTGCGCGCGGCGACGCTGGCGGCTGGATCACCCAGCGCATGGTGGATGGGCTCGATGGCCTGGTGCCGGATGCGCCCGCGCCCGTGCACGCCGCGGCGGCTGCCAACGCCCTGGAGCTGGAGTTCGACGACCCCGAGGCGCTGGAGGCCAGCCTGGTCGCCGCAGACCTGGTGATCTGCCAGACCGGTTGCCTGGGCCACAACGATTACTGGCGCGTGCAGGACCATTGCAAGCGCACCGGCAAGGCCTGCGTGATGGTGGATCAGCCGCAGGTCATCCACCTCATGCGGGGGCTTCGCCTGGGCGATACCCTGGCTGCACCTGCGCAGAGCAGCACCATGGTGACTTCATGATGCTATTAAAATAATAGCTACTAGCGCTTATGGATAGAGCGCTAGAGGCCAAAAAGACCTTAAGTTTCAAGGCGGCCGTGCATTCGCTGTCTGTGCCGACCTGCTCACGCCATGGTCATCAGGCTGGCATTGCCGCCCGCCGCCGCCGTGTTCACGCTGACTGCACGTTCGATCACCAGCCGGGTCAGCGGCACGTCGACGTCTCCTGGCTGCATGCCCGTCACACCGACGATGGGCCCAGGGCGTTGCGCCACCGCCTGGCACACGTTGCGCAGGGCCTCAGCGTCACCGTGGTGCAGCACCGCGTCAATTTCCATGCTGGCATCTTTCCAGTCATGCACCAGCGCTATGCGGGCCTGCACCGCGCCGGGCAGCGACGCATGCAGGGCCTGTGCTGGCTGGCGCGGCCAGACGGCGCTGCCGCCCACGGCCAGCACGGCGGCCAGTTGCGTCAGCCGGTCGGCATCGGTGCCGGCCAGGCACAGCGTGTGGGCGCGGGGCGCCAGCAGGTACTGGTTGCGCTCGCCGGTGGGGCCGGGCAGGGTGCAGGCCAAGCCGGCACACGACACGGCTGCCAGCGCCGAACACCGCTGCGCCAGCGCGCCATCGCCTGCCGTGCGCGCCCATGCGGCCAGCGCCTGTAACGGGGCCTGCAGGCTGGCCTGCAGCGTGGTGTCGGGCTCTGCAGCCGCGGTGCTGCGGATGGCGTGCAGTGCCGATGCAGCCGGGTGCGACGACAGCAACCGCAGCAGGTAAAGCGGCCCGCCGGCCTTGGGGCCCGTGCCCGACAGGCCTTCGCCGCCAAAGGGCTGCACGCCCACCACGGCGCCCACCATGTTGCGGTTCACATAGACATTGCCGGCATGTGCGCGGCGTACCACGTGTTCCACCGTTTCGTCGATGCGGGTGTGCAGGCCCTGCGTGAGGCCGTAGCCGGTGGCGTTGATCTGGTCCAGCAGCGTGTCTAGCCCCGCGCGCTCGTAGCGCACCACATGCAGCACGGGGCCGAAGACCTCGCGCCGCAGCTCGGCAATGCTATTCAGTTCGATCAGCGTGGGCGGAACGAAGGTGCCCTGGGCCAACACCTCGGCCGCAACCTGGGGCTGGAACACGCTGCGGCCCTGAGCCCGCAGCGCGTCGATGTGCTGCTGGATACCGGCCAGCGCCTCGCTGTCGATCACCGGTCCTACGTCGGTCGCCAGCCGGCCGGGGTTGCCCACTTTCAGTTCGGCCATGGCGCCGCGCAGCATTTCCAGCACGCGGTCGGCCGCGTCGGCTTGCACGCACAGCACGCGCAGGGCCGAGCAACGCTGGCCGGCGCTGTCAAAGGCCGAGGCGACCACATCGCTCACCACCTGTTCCACCAGCGCGGACGAGTCCACGATCATCGCGTTCTGCCCACCGGTCTCGGCGATCAGCGGAATCGGCCGGCCCTGTGCGTCCAGCCTGCCCGCCACACCGCGCTGCAGCAGGCGCGCGACCTCGGTCGAGCCGGTGAACATCACGCCCATCACGCGTTCATCGGCCACCAGCCGTGCGCCGACGGTGTCGCCTGCGCCGGGCAGCAATTGCACGGCGCCGACGGGCACGCCTGCACGGTGCAGGGCTTGCACGGCGACGGCGGCGACCAGCGGGGTTTGCTCGGCCGGCTTGGCCAGCACCGTGTTGCCGGCGGCCAGCGCAGCGGCGACCTGGCCCATGAAAATGGCGAGCGGAAAGTTCCACGGGCTGATGCACACCACCGGACCCAGCGGGCGGTGCGTGGCATTGCCGAAGTGCTCGGCCGTCTGCGCCGCGTAGTAGCGCAAAAAGTCCACCGCCTCGCGCACCTCTGCCACGCCGTTGGCGCAGGTCTTGCCGGCTTCGCGCATCAATAGGCCCAGCAGATCGGGCATGCCAGCCTCCAGCAGGTCGGCCGTGCGCAGCAGCAGGGCCGCGCGCTCGGCCGGCGGCGTGGCGGCCCAGGCGGGTAGCGCGGCCTGGGCGGCGGCGATGGCGGTGTCGACGTCGGCGAGCGAGGCGTCTTGCACATGGCCGACGGTGTCGGCCAGGTCCGCCGGGTTGCGCAGGGCCATGGGGCCAGCTGCGCCGGGCTGCACGGCGCCCTCGATGAGCGGGCCGGCCTGCCAGGTGCGCATGGCGCTGGTCGCCAGCACCGTGTTCAGTGCGCTCAGGGTTTCTTCGTTCGACAGGTCGATGCCGGCCGAGTTGATGCGGACACTGCCGTACAGCGCTGGCGGCAGCGGAATGCGCGGGTGGTGCAGGGCGGGGCGGCCCTCGCTGGCCGTGTCGGCATCCACCGTGCCGACCGGGTCGCCCACCAGCGTGGCCAAAGGCAGTGTGGAATCGGCCACGCGGTTCACGAAGGAGGTGTTGGCGCCGTTTTCCAACAGGCGGCGCACCAGGTAGGCCAGCAGTGTTTCATGCGTGCCAACCGGTGCGTAGATGCGGCACGGCCGGCCCAGTCCGGCGCTGCCCACCACCTGCTCGTACAGCGGCTCGCCCATGCCGTGCAGGCACTGGAACTCATACTGCCCCGGCTGGTACGCCTCAGGCCCGGCCAGTTGGTAGATGGTGGCCAGCGTCTGCGCGTTGTGCGTGGCGAACTGCGGGTACACCGCTTCGGGCGCGGCCAGCAGCTTGCGGGCGCAGGCGATGTACGACACATCGGTGTGGGCCTTGCGGGTGTAGACCGGGTAGTCGGCCAGGCCGTCGACTTGTGCGCGCTTGATCTCGCTGTCCCAGTACGCGCCCTTGACCAATCGAATCATCAGCCGGTGGCCGCTGCGGCGCGCCAGATCGATCACGTAATCGATCACCAGTGGGCAGCGCTTTTGGTAGGCCTGAATGACGAAGCCGATGCCGTTCCAGCCGGCCAGCTGGGGCGCGTGGCACAGCCGCTCCAGCAGGTCCAGCGACAGCTCCAGCCGGTCGGCCTCTTCGGCGTCGATGTTCAGGCCGATGTCGTAGCCGTGCGCCAGTTGGGCCAGTTGCAGCACGACGGGGTAGAGCTCGTCCATCACGCGGGCGTGCTGGGCGCGGCTGTAGCGCGGGTGCAATGCCGAGAGCTTGATCGAGATGCCCGGGCCTTCGTACACGCCGCGCCCGTTGGCTGCCTGGCCAATGGCATGGATGGCGTCCACATACGAGCGCAAGTAGCGGGCCGCGTCATCGGCCGTCAGCGCCGCCTCGCCCAGCATGTCGTACGAATAGCGAAAGCCCTGCGTCTCCAGCGGCTGCGCGTGGACCAGCGCCTTGGCGATGGTTTCGCCGGTGACGAACTGCTCGCCCATCATGCGCATGGCCATGTCCACGCCCTTGCGGATCAGCGGCTCGCCGCCCTTGGCCGTCAGGCGCCGCAGCGACGCGGTCAGGCCCGTTTCGCTGTGCGTGGCCACCAGCTTGCCGGTCAGCAGCAGGCCCCACGTGGCGGCGTTGACGAAGAGCGAGGGGCTCTTGCCCAGGTGCGGCTCCCAGTCGCCGTGGCTGATCTTGTCGCGGATCAGCGCATCGCGCGTGGCGGCGTCTGGGATGCGCAGCAACGCTTCGGCCAGGCACATCAGCGCTACGCCTTCCTGCGACGAGAGGGCGAATTCCTGCAGCAGGCCCTGCACGATGCCGGCACGCCCGCCGGCGCTCTTGCGCTCGCGCAGTCCGCCGGCCAGGCGCAGTGCCAGCGCCTGTACGTCAGCCGACACGCTCTGCGGCAGGCGCGCCAGGTCCAGCAGCGGCGCCAGCGCTTCGGGTTCCGGCAGCCGGTAGGCGGCGGTGATGGACCGGCGCAGGGGCTGGTCGGCAGAACGAGGAGCGAAGGCTTCGGGGGCTGTGGACATGGCGGTACAGGAGTGAAGTCAGCCCGGCGCACGCAAGGGCCGGGAATGGCGCCATCATCTGATTTGTGTTGCCGAATAATTCGCTGAAAATAAAAGGTCCGAACGAACAATTCACTAACACCATCTGCCATGCAAGACGATCTGGACCGCATCGACCGCAAGATCCTGAAGATTCTTCAAGAAGACGGGCGCATTGCCAACCTGAAGCTGGCCGAGGCCGTTGCGCTGTCGCCCACGGCCGTGCTGGCGCGCGTGCAGCGCCTGACGAAGGGCGGCTTTATCCTGGGCTACGAGGCGCGGCTCGACCCGCTCAAGCTTGGCGCCGGCATGCTCGTTTTTGTCGAGGTGCTGCTGGACCGCACCACGCCCAACGTGTTCGACCAGTTCAAGGCGGCCGTGCAGGTGCACCCTGAGATCATGGAATGCCACATGGTGGCCGGCGGCTTCGACTACCTGCTGAAGACACGCAGCGCCGACATGGCCGCCTACCGCGCCTTTGCCGGCAACGTGCTGTGGCAATTGCCCGGCGTGCGGGAAACGCGCACCTACGCAGTGATGGAAGAAGTCAAGCATTCGAGCCATCTGCCGATCACGTGATGGCAATGGCGAATCCACTGACGCAAAAAGAGCGTGATCGCCCCGTGGCGCGGCGGGCTTACTCCGCAATAATCGCCCATCCAATCTGAGGAACACAACCATGCGATCCATTCGCTTTGCCGCCGCCGCGTTGCTGGCGGGTCTTTGCAGCCAGGGCGCCTTCGCGGCCTGCTACGTGGTGTATTCGGCCGACAAGCAGGTGATCTACCGCTCGCAAGTGCCGCCGGTCGATTTGTCGCGCCAGCTGCACGAAACGTTGCCCCGCGTGGCGCCGGGCAGCACCATGGTGTTCACCCTCGACGAATACGGCTGCGAGATCGAGATCAACCGCTTGCCGGGCGGCAGCGGCTACAACGCCGTAGGTTACGTGCCACGCCCGGCGCGCGCAGACCGGGGTTGATGCTGCGCTCGGGCCGCCCTGCGGCCTGAGACAATGGCGGGTTATGAGCGCCCCCAAAGATACCGAAAAAACCCGCCGCGCCGAGGCCATCGCAGAAGCCTCCGCCGCCTCGCCAGAAACCGGCCCCGCGCCTTCCGAGCTGCCTGCGGGCTGGCTGGAAGTCACCTCCATGGACATGGACGCCCAGGGCGTCGCCCGCAAGCCTGACGGCAAGGTGGTCTTCATCGACGGCGCGCTGACCTCCGAGATTGTCAGCGCCAACACCCATCGCAAGAAGAACAACTGGGAACAGGCCAGCCTGACGGCCATCCACCGCGAATCGTCGCAGCGGGTGCGTCCAGGCTGCCCGCATTTCGGCCTGCATGCCGGTGCCTGTGGCGGCTGCAAGATGCAGCATCTGCATGTGGGCGCGCAGGTCGCTTCCAAACAGCGCGTGCTGGAAGACAATCTGTGGCACCTGGGCAAGGTCAAGGCCGAAACGGTGATGCGCCCCATCGAAGGCCCGGCCTGGAGCTACCGCTACCGGGCGCGGCTGGCGGTGCGCCACGTCATCAAGAAGGGCACGGTGCTGGTCGGCTTTCATGAGCGCAAAAGCCGCTACATCGCCGACATGGAGATCTGCCCAGTGCTGCCACCGCACGTCAGCGCCATGTTGATGCCGCTGCGCGGCTTGATCGCAGCGATGGACGCACGCGACACCTGCCCGCAGATCGAGCTGGCCTGCGGCGACGACGTGACCGCCATGGTGCTGCGGCATCTGGATCCGCTGTCGGACGCCGACCTGGCCCGGCTGCGCGCCTTTGCGGCCGAGCACGGCGTGCAGTGGTGGCTGCAATCCAAAGGGCCGGACACGGTCAAGCTGCTGGACGAAGACGGCCCGCAGCTGTCTTATGCGCTGCCCGACTTTGGCATCACTATGCCGTTCAAGCCCACCGACTTCACGCAGGTGAATCCGCATATCAACCGCGTGCTGGTGACCAAGGCGCTGCGCCTGCTGGATGCTGGCAAGAACGAGCGGGTGATCGACTGGTTCTGCGGCCTGGGCAACTTCACGCTACCCATCGCGACGCAGGCGCGCGAGGTGCTGGGCATTGAGGGAAGCGAGGCGCTGGTGGCTCGGTCGCGCGACAACTATCAGCTGAATCAGGCTGCAGCGCCCAAGGGACAAGCGCTGGCAGCTACTGATTTTGTAGCGCGCAACCTGTTCGAGATGACACCGGAGATGCTGGTGGCTGATGGCACCGCCGACAAGTGGCTGGTCGACCCACCACGCGAAGGCGCCTTCGCACTGGTCAAGGCACTGGCAGACATCCACCAGGCCCGCATCGGTGCCGAAGAAGCGGCGCCGCTGCCCGAAGCAGCGCAAGACTGGACGCCGCCGCAGCGAATCGTCTACGTGAGCTGCAACCCCGCCACGCTGGCGCGCGACGCCGGCATTCTGGTGCACCAGGGCGGCTACCGCTGTGTGGCGGCGGGCGTGGTCAATATGTTTCCGCATACCGCGCACGTCGAAAGCATGGCGGTTTTCGAGCGGGCTTGATCAGAGGGCGGGGCTGGCTCTAGCGCCATCCCTTGCCTCGGGGATCTGCAACTGCCAAAATTTCAGTGTTTTTGGCCTCTGGCGCTTGATGGGTAAGCGCTGATAGCTATAAAAAATATAGCGTTGGCCTTGGAAGCGCCAGGAGCTCAGCTGCGCGTACGTGCGCTGGATTCTCCCGAGCGGGTCGTGCCTTCGCCCTCTGCAGGCCGGCGCGCAGGCGTGGCGGGTTTTTCCTCGACCTTGCCCAGCACCGAGGGCGTGCCTTCGATCTTGTTCTCGCGCATGTACCCATCCATCTCCTTCCACCCGGCGAACACCTGGGCCTTGGTGGCCTTGGGGTTCAGGGTGAAGCAGTCTTCCAGCCCCCGCATGGCGTGCCGGCAGGCGCCGCCCACCGCCTTGGCTTCGGACTCCTTCGCGACGGTGCGCGGGTCCGGGCCGAGTCCGGGGATTTCGCACCCGGCCAGCAGCGGCAAGGCCAGCACGGCGGCCGTCCAGCAGCGGCGGGAAGGGGTATGCAGAGCGTGGAAAAGGTCAGTCATGTAGCTAGCTTATCGGCAGACTTGCGCGGGGGTTGAGGCCGAATGCACGGCATCCGGGCCCACCAGCAAAAAGAAAAGGCCTCCGAAGAGGCCTTTGCTCAAGGGCTGCGCCATGGCGCAGCACCCAGAGAGTGCTGCTTACTCGCGTTCGCCGCCGGCCAGGCCCAGCAGGGCCAGCAGGCTCTGGAACACGTTGAAGATGTCCAGGTAAAGAGCCAGCGTGGCGCTGATGTAGTTGGTTTCGCCGCCGTCCAGAATCTGCTTGAGGTCATACAGCATGTAGGCGCTGAAGATGCCGATCGCTGCGACCGAGATCGCCATCATGCCGGCCGACGAGCCCACGAACACGTTGATGACGGCGCCCACCATCAGCACCATGGCACCGACGAACAGCCACTTGCCCATGCCCGACAGGTCGCGCTTGATCACGCTGGCCAGGGTGGCCATCACGAAGAACACGCCCGCCGTGCCGGCGAAGGCCGTCATGATGAGTTCAGCGCCGTTGGAAAAGCCCAGCACCATGCCGATCAGCCGCGACAGCATCAGGCCCATGAAGAACGTGAAGGCCAGCAGCACCGGCACGCCAGCGGCCGAGCGCTTGGTTTTCTCGATGGCATACATGAAGGCGAATGCACCGCCCAGAAAAACGATCAAGCCCACGCCGCCACGCAGCGACTGCGTGATGCCGGTGGCCACGCCCACCCAGGCGCCCAGCACCGTGGGCAACATGCTCAGTGCCAGCAGCCAGTAGGTATTGCGCAGCACATTGTGGCGCTGCTCCTGCGAAATGCCGTAGCCCGCGGTGCCGAGATGGGTGACTTCGGTATTCATAATTTCGATCTCTCCTGATGACCCGCACGATGCAGGTTCGACAAATTCTAGGTGCGGCCCGGAGGGACCATTGCAATACCCGCGCTCGATCCCGTACTTTTGGGATGCAATCTTTTGCTCGCACTGCTCAGCTGCGGGGCGGGGTGGCCGCTATGCTTTGGTGCTTCGCTCACTCATCAACACCGTATCGCCATGAAGACCAAACCCGAACTCGAACTCGCCGACGTCAAGAAGATCGCTGCCGCAGCCGAAGCGGAGGCTGTGAAGAACAAGTGGGCGGTGACGATCTCCATCGTCGACGACGGCGGCCACCTGCTGTGGCTGCAGCGCCTTGACGGTGCAGCCGCGATCTCGTCGCTGATTGGCCCAGCCAAGGCCCGTACGGCAGCCCTGGGCCGCCGTGAGAGCAAGGTGTTCGAGGACATCATCAACGGCGGCCGCACGGCTTTCTTGACCGCCCCCGGCGTGGATGGCTTGCTGGAAGGCGGCGTGCCCATTCTGAAAGACGGCCAGTGCCTGGGCGCTGTGGGCGTGAGTGGCGTGAAGTCGACCGAAGACGCCCAGATCGCCCGCGCGGGTATCGCTGCGCTGGGTCTTTGATTGCCGGCATCCTCGATTTGCTATTGAATTTATAGCTGTTTGCGCTCTACTCATGGGTGCTGGAGGCCAAAATGAGCATTATTTTGGCGCTCCTGTGAGCTTGCAAAAGAAAACCGGCCAATTGGCCGGTTTTCTTTTGGAGAGATCGCACAGGGCCATCCCAAGTCATCGGGCAAAAAGCGCCTGGCTACGCGGACGTATCGCCCGTTGGCTGGGCAACACGACCCTTTGAATCCAGATGGTGTGCGGATTCTGGAGTCGCCCCACGATGAAACTCTGGAATGCCTGGGCTGACGTCCGATCACTTGGTCAGGATGAGCTTGCCCAGCTTGGTCGCCTGCAGGCGATAGACCGAACCGTTATGGCTGATGGAGACCGTCTTCTGGCCTTGCAGCAAGGCGCTGCTGTCCACCGAATGCGCCAAGCTGGCCTCCTGACGCGAGGCGGCGCACGCATCGCTCGTGCCTCGCACATCGAATGGCGTGCCGGCGAAAAAGGAAGAAGCAGAAGAAGCGGTCAGGGTGGCTTGCATGAGAAGTCCTCGTTGCGTTGCGATTGAGGTAATGATAACTATTCGCAATTGATAGTCAAGCGCTGACGCGATCAAAATCGTAAATAAGTACGACCTGGACAGAGGAGAAAAAAGCGTGGACGAAGGACGGGAGTAGCGGGCGCACGCACGCTTGAGTGGCGCTGCCTTTGCGCCAACAAAAACCCCAGCGCGGGGCTGGGGTTCGTGTGTTTTCTGACTGAAAGCCTGACGGCTACATCAAGGTTGCGGCTCGGTCACGAACCCAATCTTGCGCACACCGGCGCGCTGCGCAGCGGACATGGCCAGGGCGACCCGTTCGTAGCGCACTTCCTTGTCGCCCCGAATATGCAGGTCGGGCTGCGGATCCTTGGAGGCCTCGGCCTTCAGGCGCGGCTCCAACTCATCGTCGGTGATGGTGGTTTCGTTCCAGTGAAATTTTCCGTCTGCGGTGACGGACAGGCGGATCGTCTCTGGTTTGATCTCTTCACGCTGGTTGGAGGTGCGTGGCAGATCCACCGGCACGGCATGCTTCATGACCGGCACGGTGATGATGAAGATGATGAGCAGCACCAGCATGACGTCCACCAGGGGCGTCATGTTGATTTCGTTCATCACGTCATCGGCGTCGTCTTGCGTTCCGAAGGCCATGGCGCATCAACCCTTCTTGATCGGCAGCACCTTGGCCTGCTCGCCGGGAGCGCTGACGCGG
The DNA here is from genome assembly GCF_031843945.1 of Acidovorax sp. WCS2018Noco2-16. Taxonomy (NCBI): domain Bacteria; kingdom Pseudomonadati; phylum Pseudomonadota; class Betaproteobacteria; order Burkholderiales; family Comamonadaceae; genus Acidovorax; species Acidovorax sp. WCS2018Noco2-16. Next base: position 815,260 of record NZ_JAVTJJ010000001.1, on the reverse strand, counting down.
GCGCCGGTGACGAAATAGGCATGCAGATCGTGCGCGAAGCTGTTGAGGTTGTTCAGGATCGACTTGTTGCCGCGCACCAGGGCGTTGTAGCCCAGCACGGCTGGAATGGCGACCGCCAGGCCCAGCGCCGTCATGATCAGCGCCTCGCCAATGGGGCCGGCCACCTTGTCGATGGTGGACTGGCCCGAAGTGCCGATGGCCACCAGCGCGTGGTAGATACCCCAGACGGTACCGAACAGGCCGATGAACGGAGCCGTCGAGCCGACCGAAGCCAGAATCGCCAACCCCGACTGGATGCGGGCCGTGAACTCATCGATGCAGTTGCGCAGGCTACGTGTCACCCAGTCGCTCACGTCCAGGCTGTCGTGCAGGTGTGCCTTGGTGTTGCGGTGATGGGCGGTGGATTCACGGCCCTCGAGCGCCAGGTGGCGGAAAGGGTTGTCTGCTGCGTTACCCAGCTTGGCCAAGCCCGAAGCGAAGTCTTCGCTGTGCCAGAAGTCGCGTGCCGCACGGGCATGCTTTTTCAGCCGGATGATGTCCAACGCCTTGATGAGGATCACGATCCACGAGATCAGTGACATGCCGAGCAGCAGCACCGCCACGAAGCGGGTGACAAAGTCGCCCTGAATCCAAACGTTGGCTATGCCGAATTGCGATTCCATGAAAACTCCTGATGATTATTCGAGAACAAAATTGACGGGGACCAGGTTCCACATGGTCTCGGGCACACCGTTGCGCTTGCCGGGCACGAAGCGCCAGCGCATTACGGCATCCTGGGCCTGGCGATCCAGCCGGTCAAAACCGCTGGACTTGTTGACCTCGACCTTTTGCGGCAAGCCATCGGTGCCGATCAGCACGCGCAGCACCACCTTGCCTTGCTCGCCCAGCCGTTTGCTGATGGCAGGGTAGGTTGGTTTGGGGTTGTTTAAGTAGGCCGCGTCGCTGGAGGGCAACTCGATCTTGGGTGGAGCCGGAGGCGCAGGAGGAGCTGGCGCAGGTGCCGGCGGTGCCACGGGTGCCTGAATGGGAGGTGCGGGAGGTTGTGGCTCGACCGTGCCCGTGGGCGCATTGGGTGCAGGCGTGGGGTCAGGAATGGCCACCGGCATGGGCGCAGGGCGCGGCGCAGGCGCGCGCGGGGCGGGCTTGGGCGGTGGTGGAGGCGCGGGTTTGGGCGGCGGCGGCACGGGCGGTGCGGGTGGCGCTGGTGGCGAAATGAATTCGCTCAGCACTTCAGCCGGGACGATCACCTCGGCAGCGCGCCGCAGCAAACCCGACTGCAAGGCCCATAGCCCCGCCACGTGCAGCAACACCACCGAACCGGCGATGACGGCATTGCGGCTCAAGCCCCCGGAGGAGCCGTATCGATCAAACTGGGACATAGAAATGAGTGCAGCCGGCGCATCGAACTCAGGCGCCGCCGGCCTGAAAGGCCAGGTTATTTACGGAGAATCCACCAGACCGAGCCGACCACGAGGATCAGGCTGCCAGCGAGTGTTGAGAGGAGTTCCATGCTTTGCTTTCCATAATGGATTTGGCAAGCTGGATCGTCTGCGGCATCGTTTCTTTGTGCAGCGCGGCCATGGGATGCGACACACTGCATTGCTCCACCACGGCGCGAGCGCAGTCTTCACAACGGCCGCATTGTGTGGCGACACCCAGTTCAAACTGGATTTCGTCAAAGCTCATGCCCGCATGCGCATGGCGTGCAATTTCGCGGTCCGAAACACGGTGGCAGACACAGACGATCATGGGCAGGCAGTGTTGGCTGGCTGTTGAAGATAGCGCCATTATAAATGCGAATTCATCGCATTTGCAATTTCTATCGGTTTGAGGGGGTAAGGCGAAGTAAAAAGTGGCTGTTTCATGCGGGGGTGGCGGACAACCGGCGAACGAAAAAAAACCGGCGCATGGCCGGTTTTTTGTGCAGCCGCGGACTACGCGGAGCGCCTTACTTGACGTGCTTGCCGATCAGGCCAGCCATCTCGAACATCGAGACCTGTGGCTTGCCGAACACTTCCTTGAGCTTTGCGTCGGCGTTGATCATGCGCTTGTTCGATGCGTCTTGCAGGTTGTTGGCCTTGATGTAGACCCACAGCTTGCTGATGACTTCCGTGCGCGGCAGAGGCGCGGAGCCAACCACGGCAGCCAGTGCGGGGCTGGGGGTCAGGGCCTTCATGAATGCGGCGTTGGGAGTGCGCTTCTTAGCGGGGGCTGCAGCCTTGGCCTCGGAGGCCGGCGCTTTTTTTGCAGTTGCCATGTTGGGTTTTCCTTGTTGGAAGTGAAATACGTGACCAGCGAAAACCTGCTTTCCCACTGGCCCGGTGATGCTAATAGGAAAAAAACGCGTTTCCAAGGGAGGAAAGTGTTTTTTTGCCTCTAGTTGTTGCGGTGAGGCAGGCCGGTTTGAGGGCCCTGAAAAGTCCATTTTTTCCGTCGATGGTTATTCCGGCTTGCGACGGCGTGCCAGCAGGATCACCAAAACGGCCAGCAAGATGACCCCGCAGGCAGCCCATTCGCCGGTGCTGACAGCTTCCCCAGCCACCGCACTGCCTAGCAGCAGCGCAATGAGCGGGTTGACGAACGCATAACTGGACGCCAGTGCAGCGCTGGCATGGGCCAGCAGATACAGGTAGGCACTGAAAGCCACCAGCGACCCCAGCACGACCAAGTAGAGCCACGCAGCGACAGCGACCGGTTGCGGTGGCCACACCGGTGTTTCACCCAATGCCCAGGACACGCCCAGCAGCACCGCGCCCCCGCACAGCATTTCGCTGGCGAAACCGCTGGCGCCGGCCGCCAGCGGAAAGCGTGTGGTAGACAGTACTGATCCTAGTGACCACGCCGCGGTGGCCGCAAGAATGCAGACCATGCTGACTGGTGAAGCCGTAAAGCTGTTGCCGCGCACCAGCAGCAGCACGCCTACAAGGCCCAGCAGCATGCCAGCGAACTCGCCACGCGAGGGTCGGCGCCCCCAGAGCAGCCCCCAGCCGCTGATCATCATGGGCACCACGGCAATGCAGGCGGCGATCAGTCCGGAGCCAATCTCCACGCTGGCTGTGGCCGTCAATCCCATGCCGGCGCCGAGCATCAGCGTGCCGACCAGCAGCGCGTGCGCCCACTGCCGCCGCGTGGGCAAGGCGTGCGCGGCGCTGGCGTCTTGGCGTCGCCTCCACAAAACCCAGCCCATCAACAGCGCGCCAGCCACCAGAAACCGCGTCCCCATCTGGAAGAAAGGCGGAAAGCTCACCAGCGCCAACCGTATCGCCAGATAAGTGGAGCCCCAGACCAAATAGCACGCGAGTAGCGCCATGGCTATGGGGGCTGAAATGGTCATGGCCGCTGCAAGGGCTGGACGGTGTTCGGCAGTGGGCGTGTTCATGGTCCAAATACTATGCACAAGCGCTTTCTCACACCATGCAGCTTTTAAGCTTGGGATGCTTATCTGCCGTTGAATTACGGGTTAAATGCACCAATGACAGAAACATTTGTTATGGATGCGCATGATGGCCGCATCTTGGCGGAGTTGCAGGCCGACGCCCGCATCACGATGGCAGAGCTGGGCCGCCGCGTTCACCTGAGCCAGCCGGCGGTGACCGAGCGGGTGCGCAAGATGGAGACGGCTGGAGTCATTCAGGGCTACGGCGCCCGGGTGGACCATGCGCGGCTGGGTTATGGCATTCGCGCGATGGTGCGGGTGGGCAGGGCGGAATACGCGCGCGTGGTTCAGCTGATCGAGAACACGCCGGAAGTGTTGAACGCCTTCAATGTCACGGGCGAAGACAGCTGGATTCTGGAGATCGCGGTGATCGACGTCAGCCATTTGGACGCCGTCGTCACCGGCTTTTGCCTGTTGGCGCAGACGTCGACCTGCATCGTGCTGAACGCGGCGCGTGAACATGCCCCGTTGCTGCCGGCCCGGCGCGACAGTATCAAGCCGCCCATCCGCAAGGTCACCGGCAAGTAGCCGTCATCAGTGTGCCGACAAGCGGGCGGCAGAACCCGCGCCGCGCGTGGGAAACGTCGCCAGCAACACGCTGGTGAGCGCAATGCAGAACGCCGCCAGCTGCATGGCAGACAGCCTTTCGCCCAGCACCAGCACACCCACCAGCGTGGCGCTGACTGGCAGCAGAACGGTGAAGATGCCACCCTGTGCAGCCGGCACCGCTTTGAGGCCAGTCATCCACAGCCAGACAGTCCACACGCAGGCGGCCAGGGCGTAGAAGACCAGCAATAGCCATGTACCGGCGCTGACGGAGGCGAAGTCGAAACGCCAGGCCGCGTATAGCCCGAATGGCGTGGCAATCACGAAACCCCAGAGGTTGATGAGTGAGGTGATGCGCTTGGGCCCGAGAGTGCCGGTCAATTTCTTTCCGATGACCGAATAGGCGGCCTCGCACAGGGATGCGGCCAGCAACAGCGCGTAGCCCAGCCAGACCAGATTTTGAGTGTTTTGGGCCGCTAGCGCTGATTCCACGGGCGCATGATGCTCTTGTTTTGATAGCGAGAAGAGCAAAATGCCCGCGACGGCCATGGCGACAGATAACCAGGTGCGTAGTGCCACACGCTCGCGTAGAAAAAACCAACTCATCACCGCTACCGCCGCAGGGATGGACGACATGATCACGCCCGCCGACGTAGCACTCGTCATGCTGACGCCATAGATCATGCATACCGTGAAAAGAAAGTTGCCCAGCAGCGACTGAAGGAACAACAACGCGACGATGCGTCGTGACAGTGGCGGTTCATCTGCCGGCTTTTTCAGCCAGTGCAACATGGCCGCGCCACCGATGCCGAAACGCATCCACGCCAGCAGAAAGACCGGGAAGGCCGCTGCCAGCGGCTTGGACAGTGCAACATAGCTGCCGACCAGCGACATGCTCAGGGCGAGACAGAGGTAGGCGATGGGGCGGCTGGGCGTGTTCACTAGACTTCGGCACAAATCATTGGAGTTCAGATCATGCCCCACCAATTACCATCACCCGCTGCAACTGCGCGGCACGTGTTCGTCTATGGAACCCTCCGGCGGGGTGGCAGCAACGACATCACACGGCTGCAACCGGCGCCGGTATGGGTCGGCGTGGCGCGCTTGCGCGGTGCGCTTTACGGATTAGGCCCTTATCCGGGCATGCGCTTGGACGGTCACGCCGAGCAGGATCCCCCGGTGATTGGCGAGGTGTACGTGGTTACCGCCGATCTGGAACGGCAGCTGGATGTCATCGAAGGCCTGCGACTGGATCTGCCGCCGCAGGATCTGGACGAATACGCCAAGCGCGATGTGACCGTGGAGGTCGCAGGCCAGTCTGTGGCGTGCTTCATGTATGAGGTTCATCCTCGGTTTGCAGATGCCAGTGCACGACTCTTGCACGGTGACTGGTTTCAGGTGGTGTCGGCATCGCCGAACAACGATGCGCAAGATGGGCAGCACCATGTGAAAACATGATTTCATAATTTGAAAATGCGGAATGCCGCGCCGCACAATTTTTTCTTGATATGAGAAGTGATTTATCGCATGGAGAAATTCATCTTAAATAACGTTGATTTAAAAGAATAAAAATTTACTCTTGTATAAGACATAAGAGCTTGCGTGGGTCTTATACAAGACTTAAAGTTGTTCCCAAGGGCAGCCCGCCCGAAGATTTTCGAAACCTTCCTTGGAGTGAACCATGCCGCAATCACTGAATGCCCAATTGAGCCGTGAACAACAAATCGCCGCCCTTGAACTGGACTGGGCGCAGAACCCCCGGTGGAAGAGTGTCAAGCGCAACTACTCTGCCGCCGACGTGGTGCGCCTGCGCGGCAGTCTCCAGCCCGAGTACACGTTGGCCCAGCGCGGCGCTGAAAAGCTGTGGGACAAGATCAACGGCGGAGCAAAGAAGGGCTACGTGAATGCGTTCGGCGCCATCTCGGCGGGCCAGGCTATGCAGCAGGCCAAGGCAGGGTTGGAAGCGGTGTACCTGTCGGGCTGGCAGGTCGCGGCGGACGGCAACACCTCCGAGACGATGTATCCCGATCAGTCGCTGTATGCATACGACTCTGTGCCTGCGATGGTTCGCCGCATCAACAACACCTTCAAGCGCGCTGATGAAATTCAGTGGGGCCGCGGTCTTAACCCTGGCGACCAGGAATTCATCGACTACTTCCTGCCCATCGTGGCGGATGCCGAAGCTGGCTTTGGCGGTGTGTTGAACGCTTTCGAGTTGATGAAGAACATGATCTCCGCCGGTGCTGCCGGTGTGCACTTCGAAGACCAATTGGCTGCAGTGAAGAAGTGCGGCCACATGGGCGGCAAGGTGCTGGTGCCTACGCATGAGGCGATCGAGAAACTGCAGGCTGCGCGCTTTGCCGCCGACACCATGGGCGTGCCCACCATCATCCTGGCCCGCACCGACGCGGAGGCAGCCAACCTGATCACCTCAGATCACGACGCCAACGACAAGCCTTTCCTGACAGGCGACCGTACGCCAGAGGGCTTCCACCGCGTGAAGAATGGCCTGGAGCAGGCCATCAGCCGTGGCGTTGCCTACGCGCCGTTTGCCGATCTTGTGTGGTGCGAAACCGGCACGCCCGATCTGGGCTTCGCCCGTGAATTCGCTCAGGCCGTGCACGCCAAGAGCCCTGGCAAGCTGCTGAGCTACAACTGCTCGCCCTCCTTCAACTGGAAGAAGAACCTGGACGACAAGACCATTGCCCGCTTCCAGGACGAGCTGTCCGCGCTGGGCTACAAGTACCAGTTCATCACGCTGGCTGGCATCCACATCAACTGGTACAACACCTTTCAGTTCGCCCACGCATATGCACGCGGCGAAGGCATGAAGCACTACGTGGAACAGGTGCAGCAACCCGAGTTCGAGGCGCGCGAGAAGGGTTACACGTTCGTGTCGCACCAGCAGGAAGTGGGCGCGGGCTACTTCGACGACGTGACCACCGTCATCCAGGGCGGCTCGTCCAGCGTGAAGGCGCTGACGGGCTCGACAGAAGAAGAGCAGTTCCACTGATCCTTGCAGCGCAGGTGCCTGAAAGCCTGTGTTCATGCTTAAAGCCCGGTTCGCGCCGGGCTTTTTGCGTCAGAGTCCTAGCGCTTTCTGCGTACTGTGGAGCGCGCCACCGAGCAGGTTAAAATCCTGAGCATCTCAACGCACAAGGGCGAGAAAGGCAATCTGGTTATGACACCGCGAACTACTTTGGAGAAATTCACCGGCCATTGATGGCTGGATGTTCGCGCCTGCACACCTGATTTGCTGCAACCCCCTCCAGAAAGCGCGGACACCGTTCCGCGCTTTTTGTTTTTGGGGTGCTGCGCGGACTCTGTACTTGATGAATTGACGAACAGGATTTTTGAATGATTCAGATCACGCTCCCCGACAACTCCCAGCGCGAATTCCCCGGGCCTGTCACGGTGTCCGACGTGGCCCGCTCTATCGGCCCTGGTCTGGCCAAGATCACCGTCGCGGGCAAGGTGGACGGACGCCTGGTGGATGCCAGCGACGTCATCGATCACAACGCCCGTTTGCAGATCATCACGCCGCGTGATCATGAAGGCGTGGAGATCATTCGCCACTCGTGCGCCCACTTGGTGGGGCATGCCGTCAAGCAGCTCTATCCCACGGCGCGCATGGTCATCGGCCCGGTGATCGAAGAGGGCTTTTATTACGACATCGCCTTCGAGCGGCCATTCACGCCTGACGACATGGCCGCCATCGAAAAGCGCATGAGGGAGTTGATCGCTCTGGACTACGACGTGGTCAAGAAAATGACGCCCCGTGCCGAGGTGATCGAGGTATTCAAGTCGCGTGGCGAAGAGTACAAGCTGCGCTTGATCGAAGACATGCCGGACGAGCAGGCCATGGGTCTGTATTACCACCAGGAATACGTTGACATGTGCCGTGGCCCGCACGTGCCCAATACGCGCTTCCTGAAAGCCTTCAAGCTCACTCGCGTTTCTGGAGCCTATTGGCGCGGCGATGCCAAAAACGAGCAACTGCAGCGCATCTACGGCACGGCCTGGGCCGACAAGAAAGATCTGGACGCCTACATTCAGCGCATCGAAGAAGCCGAAAAGCGTGACCACCGCAAGCTCGGCCGCGAACTCGATCTGTTCCATATCGACGAGTACTCTCCCGGCACGGTTTTCTGGCACCCCAAGGGTTGGACGGTTTGGCAGGGCGTGGAGCAGTACATGCGCCAGGTGTACCGCGACAATGGATACCAGGAAGTGAAGGGTCCGCAGATTCTGGACAAACACCTGTGGGAAAAGACCGGCCACTGGGACAAATACCGCGAGAACATGTTCACGACGGAGAGCGAGAAGCACGACTACGCGCTCAAGCCCATGAACTGCCCTGGTCACATCCTGATCTTCAACCAGGGTGTGAAAAGCTACCGCGACCTGCCGCTGCGATTTGGCGAATTTGGCCAATGCCATCGAAACGAGCCCACTGGCGGGCTGCACGGCATCATGCGCGTGCGCGCTTTCACACAGGACGACGGCCACATCTTCTGCACGGAAGAACAGATCCAGCAGGAGTGCATCAACTTCACATCGCTGCTGCAGAACGTCTACAAGGATTTCGGCTTCACCGACATCATCTACAAGGTCGCAACGCGGCCTGAAAAGCGCATCGGCTCGGAAGAAAGCTGGGACAAGGCTGAACACGCACTGATCGAAAGTCTGAAAGCTTCCGGTTGCGAGTATCAGATTGCCGTGGGTGACGGCGCTTTTTACGGCCCCAAGCTGGAATACACGTTGCGTGACGCCATTGGGCGTCACTGGCAGTGCGGAACGATTCAGGTGGACCCGTCCATGCCGGAGCGCCTGGGCGCCGAGTATGTAGGGGAAGATGGCGCTCGTCACACGCCGATCGTGCTGCACCGCGCAATCGTCGGAAGTCTGGAGCGATTCATCGGCATTTTGATCGAGCAGCACGCTGGCGCGCTGCCGACATGGTTGGCCCCGGTGCAGGTTGCGGTGCTCAACATCACCGGTGCGCAGGACGATTACTGTCGCGAAATTGCAGCAAAACTTCAAAAAGCATTGCCGAATCAAGGCCTTAGGGTGGTGACCGATCTGCGTAACGAAAAGATCACGTATAAAATACGAGAGCATTCGTTGCAAAAGCTGCCCTACATCCTCGTCGCTGGCGAGAAAGAAAAGGCAGCCGGCGCCGTAGCAGTGCGCGCCCGGGGTAACCGAGACCTCGGTGTGATGTCTGTCGAAGCGTTCGTAGCGCTCATCGCTCAGGACATCGCTTCTAAAGCCTGATTTGTTTTGAAGCATGCTTTAGTCCGCGTGGACAGTGCGGCATCAGCTACTATTTTTGTAGCATTTTGATTGAAGGAAAATAGTCATCGCTACTGAATTTCGTGATCGTCGCCACCGTGAAGAGCGCAAGCACCGCCTAAACCGGGAAATCATGGCCCCTGAGGTTCGCCTCTCGGGTCCTGACAATGAGCCGTTAGGTGTTGTGAGTCTCATGGAAGCCCTCCGCATGGCGGGCGAGTTGGATGTGGACTTGGTGGAGATTGCCGCCACGGCCAGTCCTCCCGTTTGCCGCCTGATGGATTACGGCAAGTTCAAGTACCTTGAGCAAAAACGCGCGGCGGAGGCCAAGGCCAAGCAGACGGTCATTGAAATCAAGGAAGTAAAGTTCCGACCGGGTACCGATGACGGCGACTACAACATCAAGATGCGCAACATCCGCCGCTTTCTGGCGGAAGGTGACAAGTGCAAAATCACGCTGCGGTTCCGTGGCCGTGAAATCACCCACCAAGAGTTGGGTCTTGCATTGCTGAACCGCATTCGTGACGACTTGGGTGACACCATTCTGATCGAACAGTTTCCCAAGCTTGAAGGCCGCCAGATGATCATGATGATCGCTCCTGGTCGCAAAAAGCCTGCTGCAGTCAAGCCTGCTGCCGAAGCGACGGGCACTGCGCCTGCCGCTTGACCGGCTAGGGCTGAGGTCAGACTGATTTAAGAGATGTGCAGCGTCGGGTCGCAAGCCTGGCGCGGCAACAGATGGCATGTAAGTGCCATCGTGCAGCGCAGAAATGTTGTTGCCTAAAAGTGGCTCGGGGCCAACAAGTTTGCGAATCGGTTTGCAAACGCCTCACGAGCACAAACAAGAAGGAGCATTCACATGCCCAAAATGAAGACCAAGAGCAGCGCGAAGAAACGTTTCCGCGTTCGTCCCGGTGGCACCGTCAAGCGCGGTCAAGCCTTCAAGCGTCACATCTTGACCAAGAAGACCACCAAGAACAAGCGCCAGTTGCGTGGTGCGGTTGCTGTGCACGAGACCAATATGGGCTCGATCGCACAAATGCTGCCCGGTTTCGGCCTTTAATAACGACGAACAAGGAGTACTCACATGCCTCGCGTCAAACGTGGTGTAACGGCCCGTGCCCGTCACAAGAAAGTTCTAGCCCTCGCCAAGGGCTTCCGTGGTCGCCGCGGTAATGTCTTCCGCATCGCCAAGCAGGCGGTGATGAAGGCTGGGCAATATGCCTACCGTGACCGCCGCACCAAGAAGCGCGTGTTCCGCCAGTTGTGGATCGCCCGTATCAACGCCGCTTCGCGCGAACTGGGCCTGACCTACAGCCAGTTCACGAACGGCCTGAAGAAGGCGTCCATCGAGATCGACCGCAAGATGTTGGCCGACCTCGCGGTGCACGACAAGGCTGCTTTTGGCAGCATCGTGGAACAAGTCAAGGCCAAGCTGGCTGCTTGAGTTCACGGTCGAGTGCTATATTGTTTATAGCGCTCTGCGCGCTAACAACAAGGGCTAGAGCTTGAAAAGGCACTAGCCCTTGTTTATTTTCACGAGTCGATATGAACGAGCTGGATTCCCTGGTCGAAAGCGCGCGTCAACTTTTCGCGCAAACCGCAACCCCTGCCGATCTGGAAAACGCCAAAGCGCAGTTTCTAGGCAAGTCCGGTCGCTTGACCGAGCTGATGAAGGGCATGGCGCAGTTGTCGGTAGAAGAAAAGAAGTCGCGTGGCGCTGCGATCAATCTGGCAAAGCAGGCGGTAGAAGCCTCTTTGACCGAGCGTCGACAGGCTCTTGCCGATGCTGAGTTGCAGGCGCAACTCAAGGCAGAGGCGCTGGATGTGACCCTGCCAGGTCGTCAGCAGGGGCGTGGTGGTCTGCATCCCGTATCCCTCACGCTGGAGCGCATCGAGCAGATTTTCGGCTCGATGGGTTTTGATGTGGCAGAAGGGCCCGAGATCGAAACCGACTGGTTCAACTTCACGGCGTTGAACACACCGCAGGATCACCCCGCGCGGTCCATGCACGACACCTTCTATGTAGAAGGCGGCACGGCTGATGCCCCGCACCTGTTGCGCACGCACACCAGTCCCATGCAGGTTCGCCATGCCGTGCAGCACGTCAAGCGCCATCGTGCCAAGATTGATGCAGGCCAGGGCATGCCCGAGATCCGCGTGATCGCGCCCGGCCGTACCTACCGGGTCGACAGCGATGCGACCCATTCGCCCATGTTCCATCAGTGCGAAGGCCTCTGGATCGGCGAGAACGTGAGTTTCAAGGATCTCAAGGTGGTCTTCACCGCCTTCTGCCGTGCCTTCTTCGAGAGCGATGATCTGGTGCTACGTTTTCGCCCTAGCTTTTTCCCTTTCACCGAGCCCAGCGCTGAGATCGATATCCAGTTCCAGACCGGCCCGTTGGCCGGTCGGTGGCTTGAAGTCGCGGGTTCGGGTCAGGTGCATCCGAACGTGGTGCACAACATGGGACTGGATCCGGAAACCTACATCGGCTTTGCTTTCGGCATGGGGCCCGACCGGCTGACGATGCTGCGATACGGCGTCAATGACCTACGCTTGTTTTTTGATGGCGACGTTCGCTTTTTGACGCAGTTCCAGTAAGGCGCATCGTTCCTACCTTGGCGCCTGGGCTGCTGGCCAGCCCCATCATCGATCGAATCATGAGAATCCGAAAATGCAATTTCCAGAATCCTGGCTGCGCGAGTTCTGCAATCCTCCGTTGACTACTGCCGAGCTGGCCGAGACCCTGACGATGGCAGGGCTCGAGGTGGAGGAACTCCGCCCCGTTGCTCCTGCCTTCAGCCACATCGTCGTGGGTGAGATCAAGGAGGCTGTTCAGCATCCCAACGCGGACCGCCTGCGCGTGTGCCAAGTTGATGTGGGCCAGAGCGAGTTGCTGAATATCGTCTGCGGCGCGCCGAATGCCCGCGTGGGCATCAAGGTGCCCTGTGCGCTGGTCGGGGCGGAACTGCCGCCGGGTGAAGAGGGCAAGCCATTTCTGATCAAGCTGGGCAAGCTGCGCGGGGTGGAGAGTCAAGGCATGCTGTGCTCCGCAAAAGAACTCAAGCTGGCGGATGACCATGGCGGGCTGCTGGAACTGTCGGACGACGCAGTGCCAGGCCGCGATATCCGTGAGCAATTGAATCTGGACGACACGCTCTTGACCCTCAAGCTCACGCCCAACTTGGCGCACGCGTTGAGCGTCTACGGGATTGCGCGCGAGTTGTCTGCCTTGACCGGTGCGCCCCTGCGGTCTCCAGAATTCCCTGTAGTTGTTACGTCGTTGGACGACAAGTTGCCCGTGAGCATCGTTCATAAGGATCTGTGCGGCCGTTTTTCGGGCCGCATCATGAGGAACGTCAACACCCGCGTCGCGACGCCGCAATGGATGGTGGATCGCCTCGCCCGTTGCGGTCAACGCAGTGTGTCGCCGTTGGTGGATATCTCCAACTACGTGATGTTCGAGCTGGGTCGGCCTTCGCACATCTTCGATCTGGACAAAATTCATGGCGGCCTGGAGGTGCGCTGGGGACGTGCAGGTGAGCAGTTGAAGCTGCTGAATGGCAACACCGTCACCATCGATGAAACCGTCGGCGTCATTGCCGACAGTCAGGCTGTCGAATCGCTCGCCGGCATCATGGGCGGTGACACCACGGCGGTATCGGATGACACCCGCCACATTTATATCGAGGCTGCTTTCTGGTGGCCGAAAGCGGTGGCTGGCAGATCGCGTCGCTTCAACTTCTCTACCGACGCAGGCCATCGGTTCGAACGTGGCGTTGATCCTCAGAACACGGTGGAGCACATCGAGCGCATCACGCAACTCGTGCTGGACATCTGCGGCACGCCTGAGACAGTCTGCGGGCCGGTAGATGACCAACTGCTCAACGTTCCCCAGCCCAGCAAGGTGACTCTGCGTGTGGCTCGAGCAGCCAAGGTGATCGGCATGCCACTGACGCAGGCGCAATGCGCAGACGCTTTGCAGCGCCTAGGGTTGTCTGTGACTTCGGAAGAGGGTGTGTTGCACGTGGTGGCGCCTTCGTATCGCTTCGACATCAACATCGAGGAAGACCTCATCGAAGAGGTAGCCCGCATGGTGGGTTACGAAAACCTGCCTACCACGCCGCCGCTCGCACCCATTACGCCAAAGCTGCCTGCAGAGTCGCGCCGTAGCGCGTTCGCCGTGCGCCGCGAACTGGCTGCGCTGGGCTATCAAGAAACCATCAACTTCAGCTTTGTGGAGGCGTCCTGGGAGCATGAGTTGGCGGCCAATTTGCAACCGATTCAGTTGCTGAACCCCATTGCAAGCCAGTTGAGTGTGATGCGATCTTCGCTGCTGGGTTCGTTGCTGCAGGTGCTGAAGTTCAATCTGGATCGCAAGGTCGGCCGCGTTCGGGTGTTTGAACTGGGCCGTGTTTTTCTACGAGACGATGCGGTTTTCGATAGCGACACCACTGTGGCCGGAGTTCACCAGCCGATGCGTGTTGCCGGCTTGGCTTACGGCGCATTAGAAATGCTTCAGTGGGGTCGCAACGATCAGGCTGTTGACTTCTATGACGCCAAGGGTGACGTGCAAGCGCTTCTTGCCCCTCTCGATGCCACTTTCGAGCCTGGCTCGCATCCGGCAATGCATCCGGGTCGATGCGCGCGCGTGCTGCTGGCTGGTGCAGCCATCGGGCATGTCGGCGAATTGCATCCGCAGTGGCGCCAGTCTTGGGGGCTGCCTCTGGCGCCGGTCGTTTTCGAGCTCGAACTGGACGCTGTACTTCGACGCCCTGTGCCGGTGTTCTCTCCGGTCACCAAACATCAGGCTGTGGAACGCGACATCGCTGTTGTGGTGGCCGAGCGGGTGACGCACGATGAAATTATTGCGGCGATCGAAGCGGCTGTTCCTTCAAGCGTGCTGCGTGCAGCAGTGCTGTTCGATGTGTTTCGGCCTAAGCAACTGCGCACCGGCGAAGTGGCGGGCAGCGGTGCTTTGGCGGTTGGGGAAAAGAGTCTGGCAGTACGTTTGACGCTGGCAAGCGATGACGCGTCGCTCACTGATGCAGAGATCGAGTCGGCCGTGCAGGCTGCGCTGCAAGAACTTTCGCGCCGCACGGGCGCTCGACTGCGGTGACGATGTTGAAGGAGAGTGCTGAAGTGATTCAATTTTCGGTGGAAAGTCTGGAGACGGCAGCGCTCACCAAAGCACAGTTGGCTGATCTGCTGTTCGATCACATTGGATTGAACAAGCGTGAATCCAAAGACATGGTCGATGCGTTCTTTGATCTGATGGCGCAGAGTCTGGTCGAAGGAAAAGATGTGAAGTTGTCGGGTTTCGGCAACTTCCAGATTCGGACCAAGGCGCCTCGCCCTGGGCGCAACCCTCGCACCGGTGAATCCATTCCGATTGAAGCCAGGCGTGTCGTTACTTTCCACGCCAGCAGCAAACTCAAAGAGCAGATTCAGGAAGCGACTACGCCTTAAATCCAGGTGGTTGCAGCGCTAGGGACTGGTGCCAGCGCAGTGGCTGCGGTACGCTTGGCGGTTGATCTTCCTGTTCGCGAAGTTCCATGAGCACATCGCTTCCTTCCATTCCTGCAAAACGCTACTTCACTATTGGCGAGGTAGCAGAGTTGTGCGGCGTCAAACCCCACGTGCTGCGATATTGGGAGCAAGAATTTACCCAGCTGCGCCCGATGAAGCGGCGCGGCAATCGCCGTTATTACCAGCACCATGAAGTGCTGATGATCCGGCGCATTCGCGATTTGCTTTACGACCAGGGTTTCACCATCAGCGGCGCCCGCAATCGGCTGCAGGACGGGCCAGGTGCCGACAGTGAATCCGAATCGGAGACGATTGAGGAGTTGGGACCACAAGAGGAGGGAGGGCTGGAGCGTGCCGCTTTGGCGGTGCCGATGGATACGCGATTAATTCGAAGAGAATTGCGCGAAATTCGCGAGCTTCTTTCAAGTGACGGAATTTACACCATATAATCGCTGTCTTGTCGGCGTGTAGCGCAGCCTGGTAGCGCACTTGCATGGGGTGCAAGGGGTCGCGAGTTCGAATCCCGCCACGCCGACCATTTATTGAGAACCCAGCTTCGAACGGAGCTGGGTTTTTTGCTTTATCGATCAGTTAGCGTTGCTGATTGAAGCTGGGTATGTGTGCCTGGTTACAAGCGCCGGGCATGTGGTGCAGCTATAATCGGGGGCTTTCCCGCAAAAACGTCGCCCGGCCGTACCCAAAGCAATTCCCCAACAAGTAGCAGTCTTCAGGAACGTCTTCCTGCGGACTCCGGGCGACCCGTAACCATTCGGAGAACCCAGTGCTCTTGTCTCTACAGGGAACCTTCCCGCCCGCCATTCTGGCGCTCGCAGACGGCACGGTCTTTATCGGCAACTCGATCGGTGCCACCGGCACTATCGTCGGCGAAGTGGTGTTCAACACCGCCATCACCGGCTACCAGGAAATCCTCACTGACCCCAGCTACTGCCAGCAGATCGTCACATTGACGTATCCGCACATCGGCAACTACGGCGTCAATACTGAGGACATCGAGGCTGACAAGGTCCACGCTGCAGGCCTCGTTATCAAAGACCTGCCTCTGCTGGCCAGCAACTTCCGCAGCACCGAAACGCTTTCGCAGTACTTGGTACGCGAGAAGACCGTAGGCATCGCCAATATCGACACGCGCAAGCTCACCCGCATCCTGCGCGACAAGGGTGCGCAAAACGGTGCCATCGTGGGCTTGGCTGCCGGTGAAGCCGTGACGCAGGCACGCGTTAACGAAGCCCTGGCCGCTGCCAAGGCCGCGCCCAGCATGAATGGCCTGGACTTGGCCAAGGTCGTGAGCACGCCCACGTCCTATGTCTGGGATCAGACCGAGTGGAAACTGGGAGAAGGCTACGGCCAGCAGACGGCTCCGCGATTCCATGTAGTGGCGTATGACTACGGCGTGAAGAAGAACATTCTTCGCATGCTGGCCGAGCGCGGCTGCAAGCTCACCGTGGTGCCCGCGAAGACATCCGCTGCCGATGTGCTGGCGATGAGCCCGGACGGCGTTTTCCTGTCCAACGGCCCTGGCGATCCGGCGCCCTGCGATTACGCCATCGAGGCGACTCGGCAGATCATCGATGCCGGTGTGCCCACCTTTGGCATTTGCCTGGGCCACCAGATCATGGCCTTGGCCAGCGGTGCCAAGACCTTCAAGATGGACAACAGCCACCATGGCGCGAACCACCCTGTGAAGGATCTGGACAACGGCCGCGTCAGCATCACCAGCCAGAACCACGGCTTCGCGGTAGAGGCCAACTCGCTGCCCGGCACGCTGCGCCCCACGCACATCAGCTTGTTTGACGGCACGCTGCAGGGCCTGGAGCGCACTGACCAACCTGCGTTCTGTTTTCAGGGCCATCCGGAAGCCTCGCCTGGTCCGCACGACATCGCCTATCTGTTCGACCGTTTCACGGCCCTGATGGAAAAGCACAAGACGGAGAACAAGAATGCCTAAGCGCAGCGACCTCAAATCGATCCTCATCATCGGCGCAGGTCCGATCATCATCGGCCAGGCGTGCGAGTTCGACTACTCCGGCGTGCAGGCCTGCAAGGCGCTGCGCGAAGAGGGCTACAAGGTCATCCTGATCAACAGCAACCCTGCAACGATCATGACTGACCCGGCCACGGCCGACGTTACCTACATCGAGCCGATCACTTGGCAGACGGTCGAGAAGATCATCGCCAAAGAGCGTCCCGACGCCATCCTGCCGACCATGGGTGGCCAGACCGCACTGAACTGCGCACTGGACCTGTGGCATCACGGCGTCCTCGAAAAGTACAAGGTCGAGCTGATCGGCGCGACGCCTGAGGCCATCGACAAGGCCGAGGACCGCCTGAAGTTCAAGGACGCGATGACCAAGATCGGCCTGGGCTCTGCGCGCTCCGGCATCGCCCATTCGATGGACGAGGCCTGGGCCGTGCAGAAGACGTTGGGCTTTCCTACCGTGATCCGCCCCAGCTTCACGCTGGGCGGCACGGGCGGCGGCATCGCCTACAACCCCGAAGAATTCGAGACCATCTGCAAACGCGGCCTTGAAGCCTCGCCGACCAACGAGCTGCTGATCGAAGAATCGCTGCTCGGCTGGAAAGAGTACGAGATGGAAGTGGTGCGCGACAAGGCGGACAACTGCATCATCATCTGCTCCATCGAGAACCTGGACCCGATGGGCGTGCACACGGGCGACTCCATCACTGTGGCCCCCGCGCAAACGCTGTCGGACAAGGAATACCAGGTTCTGCGCAATGCGTCGCTGGCCGTGCTGCGGGAGATCGGTGTGGACACCGGCGGCTCCAACGTGCAGTTCTCCATCAACCCGAAAGACGGCCGCATGGTCGTCATCGAGATGAATCCGCGCGTGTCGCGCTCGTCCGCGCTGGCATCCAAGGCCACGGGATTTCCGATCGCCAAGGTCGCGGCCAAGCTGGCGGTGGGCTACACGCTCGACGAGCTCAAGAACGAAATCACGGGCGGTGCCACGCCAGCGTCGTTCGAGCCCTCGATCGACTACGTCGTCACCAAGATTCCACGCTTCGCTTTCGAGAAATTCCCCACGGCTGATAGCCGCCTGACGACGCAGATGAAGTCGGTCGGCGAGGTGATGGCCATGGGCCGCACGTTCCAGGAGTCGTTCCAGAAAGCCCTGCGCGGCCTGGAGGTCGGCGTGGACGGCATGAACGAGAAGACCCAGGACCGCGAGCTGCTCGAGAAGGAGCTGGGCGAGCCCGGCCCTGAGCGCATCTGGTACGTGGGTGACGCGTTCGCCATGGGCCTGTCGGTGGATGAGGTGTTCGACCTCACCAAGATCGACAAGTGGTTCCTGGTGCAGATCGAGCAGATCGTGAAGATCGAGCTGGACATCGACAAGCTGGTGGCCGACAAGGGTGAGGGCGCCTTGGCAGCGCTGGATGCAGGCACGCTGCTCGCACTCAAGCAAAAAGGCTTCTCCGACCGTCGCCTGGCCAAGCTGCTCAAGACCAACGAAAAGGCTGTGCGCGAAGCGCGCCGCGCTCTCAACGTGCGCCCCGTCTACAAGCGCGTGGATACCTGCGCGGCGGAATTCGCTACCGACACGGCGTACCTTTATTCCACCTACGAGACTGCCACGTACGGGGGTGTCGCCGAATGCGAGGCAGCGCCCACCAACAACAAGAAGATCATGGTGCTGGGCGGTGGACCCAACCGCATCGGCCAGGGCATCGAGTTCGACTATTGCTGCGTGCATGCCGCTCTCGCCATGCGCGAGGACGGCTATGAAACCATCATGGTCAACTGCAACCCCGAGACCGTGTCGACCGACTACGACACCTCTGACCGCCTGTACTTCGAGCCGGTCACGCTCGAGGACGTGCTGGAGATCGTCAACAAGGAAAAGCCGGTTGGCGTGATCGTGCAGTATGGCGGCCAGACGCCCTTGAAGCTGGCCCTGGGCCTCGAAGCCGAAGGCGTGCCGATCATCGGCACCAGCCCCGACATGATCGATGCGGCCGAAGACCGCGAGCGCTTCCAGAAACTGCTGGGCGACCTGGGCCTGCGCCAGCCGCCCAACGCCACGGCCCGTACCGAACCCGAGGCGCTGGAAAAGGCCGCGGCCCTGGGCTACCCCCTGGTGGTGCGCCCCAGCTACGTGCTGGGCGGCCGTGCGATGGAAATCGTGCACGAGCAGCGTGACCTGGAGCGCTATATGCGCGAGGCCGTGAAGGTCAGCAACGACTCGCCCGTGCTGCTGGACCGCTTCCTCTCCAACGCCATCGAGTGCGACGTGGACTGCGTGCGTGACTCCGCAGGCGTCACCTTCATCGGTGGCGTGATGGAGCACATCGAACAGGCAGGCGTGCACAGCGGCGACTCCGCCTGCTCGCTGCCGCCTTACTACCTGTCGCAGCCCACCATCGACGAGATCAAGCGCCAGACCGCCGCCATGGCCCAAGGCCTGAGCGTGGTGGGCCTGATGAACGTGCAGTTCGCGATCCAGGAGGTGGACGGCAAGGACGTGATCTACGTGCTCGAAGTGAACCCGCGCGCCTCGCGCACGGTGCCTTTCGTGAGCAAGGCCACCGGCATCCAGCTGGCCAAGGTGGCCGCGCGCTGCATGGCCGGCCAGACGCTGGCCTCGCAAGGCATCACCAAGGAAGTGACGCCGCCGTACTTCAGCGTAAAGGAGGCCGTGTTCCCGTTCGTCAAGTTCCCCGGCGTGGACACGATTCTCGGCCCCGAGATGAAGTCCACCGGCGAAGTGATGGGCGTGGGCAAGACCTTTGGCGAAGCCTTCGTGAAGAGCCAGCTGGGTGCGGGCACCAAGCTGCCGACGTCGGGCAAGGTGTTCCTCACCGTCAAGAACGCCGACAAACCACGCGCCGTGGACATTGCACGCCAGCTCGTCGCCCTGGGCTTCGATCTGGTCGCGACCAAGGGCACGGCGGCTGCAATCGCCGAAGCGGGCGTGCCGGTGGCCGTCGTGAACAAGGTGACCGAGGGTCGCCCGCACATCGTGGACATGATCAAGAACGACGAGATCGTGATGGTCATCAACACCGTGGAGGAGCGCCGCAACGCGATTGCCGATTCGCGCGCCATTCGCACCAGCTCTTTGCTGGCCCGGGTGACCACCTTCACTACCATCTTCGGCGCCGAGGCGGCCGTGGAAGGTATGAAGCACCTCGACACCCTCGACGTGTATTCGGTGCAGGAACTGCATGCCCAGCTGACTGCCTGATAGGACCGCCGCTCCGTTCGGACGGCACGTCTTTGGGTGCAGGGCGCCGCGTCAAACGCGGCATAATCCCTACTCGAACTGAAACCGCCGCGCGGCAACGCGCGGCGGTTTGCTTTTGGTGGCGTCGCGGCACATTGCATGGCAGTGCGGCCGACACGCTGAGGAGGGTTGCGCATCTGTGCGCAGCAAAGAGTTGAACGGAGAGATTGACCCATGACCACCATCCCGATTACCAAGCGCGGCGCAGAGAAGCTGAAGGAAGAACTGCATCGCCTGAAAACCGTCGAGCGCCCCTGGGTGATCAACTCGATCTCCGAAGCGCGTGCGCAAGGCGACCTGAGCGAAAACGCCGAGTACGAGGCCGCCAAGGATCGCCAGGGCTTCATTGAAGGCCGCATTCAGGAAGTAGAAGGCAAGCTGTCGGCCGCGCAGATCATCGACCCGAGCCAGTTGGACGCAGGCGGCAAGGTCGTGTTCGGTGCCACGGTGGAACTGGAAGACGAAGAGAGCGGCGAGACGGTCACCTATCAGATCGTGGGTGAGGACGAAGCCGATCTGAAGCTGGGCCTGATCAACGTGTCCAGCCCGATCGCCCGTGCGCTGATCGGCAAGGAAGAGGGCGACACGGCAGAGGTGCGGGCGCCCGGCGGCGTACGCCGTTACGACGTGGTGGCGGTCAGCTACCGTTGATGGACGGCGGGGCGCACGCCATGCGAGATCGCCTGCCTGTTTTTGCTGCCGCGCTGTGGTGGGGCAGCCTGTCCACCATCGGGTTCGTGGTGGTGCCCTTGCTGTTCGCCCATCTGGCCACGCCAGCTGCTGCCGGCTTGATGGCGGCACGTCTTTTCGAGGCGCAGACTTTCATTTCGATAGCATGTGGCGCTTTGCTGCTGGTGCTTTCCAAGCGAAAGTTTGCTGAAACCGAGGAGGAGTGGGCGCGAGCAGCTATGATTTTTATCATTGGCGGGCTGTTGCTGGCCTTGGTCGTGCAATACGGCGTGGCTCCCCGCATCGTGGCGCGACAGAACCTCAAGCTCTGGCATTCGATCGGCACGGTGCTGTATGCGCTGCAATGGCTATGCGCACTCGCGGTGCTGTGGCGCACCGTTCAACAACCCCCGCGTTGATATAAGAGGCCAGAGGCCTCAAAGATCGTCAGTTGAGCACGGTCACAACACCGCGCCGATCTGCCCGATGACTCGATCACTCGTGCCAGTGTTCCGCCACCCAGGTGGCCGGCTCGATATGGCGGAAACGCCGGTTGCGCCGGCCTGCCAGGGCGTCTGGCGGATTGCATTCGCCGTGGAAGATAACGATGCGCGCGCCTGCAGGCACGGCTGGCGCCTTCCAGTAATTTGATGGCCAGGCGGGGATGCTGTGGTACTTGAAGCTGGGACACCAGGCGTCAGGCCAATACGACAGCTTGCCCTGGCGATGCAGGAAGTCCGACAGATACGCCTGCTCATTGCGAAACTGGCTTCGAATTTCTTCGAAGTGCCCGCGAAAGTAATCGAGGACGTCCGGATGCGCGCCGATCTCGAAACGATACACCGACGAATTGCCTGTCACCCGCCAGGGGCGCTTGTAATCGTGAATGATGACGAAGTCACCCGACTGGGTAAAGAATTCGTCCAGGCTTCCGGTGACCACCACGTCGACATCGAGAAAGAGTGCGGTGCCGCGCAGGCCGTGCAGGTCAGCACTGAAGGTCGCCAGCTTGGTCCAGCCCCTCTCCGGAATACCCGCAGGCAGATCCAGCGGCGGGATGGGCAGGCACTGCACTTCTTCGCGAATGCCAGAGGCATCGTCCGTCAGGCAGACAAAATGAAAGTCGCCGCGCAGGTGGCGGCGCACCATGGCGTAAAGGCGGTTGACATACTCGGGGCCGTACTTGGTGCCCCATTTCATGCAGATGACGTGGCGCTCTGGCGCCGTGGCGCCAGGCATTAATCAGCCTGCCGTTTCTTGATCGATTTCTGCTTGGGCGGCTTGGCACGCTTGATCTGGCCGCCCGGCGTGAGTCGTTGGTTGCCCAGCACGCGCAGTTGCTTTACTTCGGGGCGTTGGCCGCCGCGCTTGCTGAACTTCAGCACTTTCACGTCGCGAGGACCGGGCATGCGGTCTTCGTCCAAGGTCTTTTCCTTCGGTGGCACGGGGCGCCAGAGCACCAGCAATTTGCCGATGTGCTGAATGGGCGCTGCGTTCAGATCGTTGGCCAGCTGTTGGTAGACCTGTTCGCGCGCCACGCGGTCGTCGCTGAAAACGCGGACCTTGATAAGTCCGTGCGCGTTCAAGGCGGCGTTCACCTCTTTTTGCACGGCAGGAGTAAGGCCGTCACCGCCGATCAGAACCACAGGGTCCAGATGGTGGGCTTGAGCGCGGTGTTCCCGGCGCTCGGCGGGAGTCAATTGAATGAGGGGCATGGGCCGTATTATCTCAATGCGCCGGGCTGGTGCCGGCAACCGGCTCCGCGGCATGCGAATGCACAGCGAAAAACAGATGAAAGCCGACAACAAACCCAAGAAGGTCAACAAAGCGTGGTTGCATGACCACATGAACGACCCGTACGTCAAACAGGCGCAAAGGGACGGCTATCGCGCGCGCGCTGCATACAAGCTCAAGGAGATCGATGAGCAGCTGGGGCTGATCCGGCCGGGCCACATCGTGGTGGACCTGGGTTCGGCTCCAGGTGCTTGGAGTCAGTACGTACGCAGGCGCATGTCTCCTGACGGCGCTGCCGCCGGCGCGCTGAAGGGCACCATCATTGCGCTGGACATGTTGCCCATGGAGCCCATCGAAGGTGTGGTGTTTCTGCAGGGCGACTTCCGCGAGGATGCGGTGCTCGAGAAGCTTCAGGAGGTCGTGCAGGGCAGGGCTGTGGATGTAGTGATCTCGGACATGGCGCCCAACCTCTCCGGCATTGCATCGGCCGACTCCGCCCGCATCTCCTTGTTGATCGAGCTGGCGGTGGATTTCGCCAAGGTCCATCTCAAGCCCGACGGCGCCTTGGTGGTGAAGCTGTTTCACGGAGGTGGCTACGCCGAACTGGTGCAGCTCTTCAAGGACAACTTCAAGCTCGTCAAGCCGCTCAAACCCAAGGCTTCACGCGACCGGTCGTCCGAAACCTTTCTGGTGGGCATTGGCCTGAAGTAGGCGTCGCCAGAGGTATTTGCGGCCTGTGCCGCGTTGACCATAGCCATTGCTGGGGTAAGCCGCCTCGGCCCATGGCTTGAAACGCCTAAAATGCGCCTCAAATGCGCTAGGACGGTTTCATGACACGCTCATGGCTGTTCAACCTTTCCCTTTCTGGAGTTCCGCTTGAACAATCAGTGGTTTTCAAAAGTCGCCGTCTGGCTTGTCATTGCCATGGTGCTTTTTACGGTGTTCAAACAGTTTGACACCCGCGCGGGTGCGAGCGCTGGTGCCGTGGGCTATTCGGAGTTCCTGGAGGAAGTCCGCAGCAACCGCATCAAGAGCGCCACCATCCAGGAAGGCCAAGGCGGTACTGAAATCGTCGCGGTCACCAATGATGACCGCAAGATCCGCACGACCGCCACCTACCTGGACCGGGGCCTGGTGGGCGATTTGATCAGCAACAACGTCAAGTTCGATGTGAAGCCACGCGAAGAAGGCTCGCTGCTGATGACCTTGCTCGTCAGTTGGGGCCCCATGCTGCTGTTGATCGGCGTATGGGTGTACTTCATGCGCCAGATGCAGGGCGGCGGCAAGGGTGGCGCGTTCAGCTTCGGCAAGAGCAAGGCACGCCTGCTCGACGAGAACAGCAATACCGTGACCTTTGCGGATGTCGCAGGCTGTGACGAGGCCAAGGAAGAAGTGAAGGAAGTCGTCGACTTCCTGAAAGACCCGCAGAAATTCCAGAAACTCGGCGGCCGCATTCCACGTGGCTTGCTGCTGGTCGGCCCTCCGGGTACCGGCAAGACGCTGCTGGCCAAGTCGATTGCCGGTGAAGCCAAGGTCCCGTTCTTCAGCATTTCGGGCTCCGACTTTGTTGAGATGTTTGTCGGCGTGGGCGCATCCCGAGTCCGCGATATGTTCGAGAACGCCAAGAAGAACGCGCCTTGCATCATCTTCATCGATGAAATCGATGCGGTGGGACGCCAGCGTGGTGCCGGCCTGGGCGGCGGGAATGACGAGCGCGAGCAGACGCTGAACCAGATGCTGGTCGAGATGGACGGTTTCGAAACCAACCTCGGCGTGATCGTGGTGGCTGCCACCAACCGCCCTGACATCTTGGATGCGGCCTTGCTGCGCCCAGGACGGTTCGACCGCCAGGTTTATGTGACGCTGCCTGACATCCGCGGCCGCGAGCAGATCCTGAACGTGCACATGCGCAAGATTCCCGTGGGTCAGGACGTGAACCCCAGCATCATTGCCCGTGGCACGCCAGGCATGTCGGGCGCTGACTTGGCCAACCTGTGTAACGAAGCTGCCCTGATGGCTGCCCGCCGCAGTGCCCGCACCGTGGAGATGCAGGACTTCGAGAAGGCCAAGGACAAGATCATCATGGGGCCAGAGCGCAAGAGCATGGTCATGCCCGAGGAAGAGCGGCGCAACACGGCCTATCACGAGGCTGGCCACGCATTGATCGGCAAGCTGCTTCCCAAGTGCGACCCTGTGCACAAGGTCACGATCATTCCACGCGGCCGTGCCCTGGGCGTGACGATGAGCTTGCCCGAGAAGGACCGCTACAGCTACGACCGTGAATACATGCTCAACCAGATCAGCATGCTGTTCGGTGGCCGCATCGCTGAAGAAGTGTTCATGAACCAGATGACTACGGGTGCTAGCAATGACTTCGAGCGTGCCACCTCCATCGCCCGCGACATGGTCACACGCTACGGCATGACTGAGGCGCTGGGCCCCATGGTCTACGCTGAGAACGAGGGTGAGGTTTTCCTGGGCCGTTCGGTGACCAAGACCACCACCATGAGCGAGCAGACCATGGAGAAAGTGGATGGCGAAGTACGACGCATCATCGATGAGCAATACGCCCTGGCCCGCCACCTGATCGAGGAAAACCAGGACAAGATGCACGCGATGGCTAAGGCCATGCTCGAATGGGAAACCATTGATGCAGAGCAGCTTGACGACATCATGGCGGGTCGCCAGCCGCGGCCACCAAAGGATTGGACGCCGCGCACTCCATCGTCCGGTGGGGACAACTCTGGTGGTGGCACACCTGCCGTGAACACCGAGCCCGCTCCTACCGCTGCTTGACGCGCGGAACAGCGCAACTGAACAACGGGGCCTTGTGCCCCGTTGTCGCATTTGATCTTCCAATGCGCAACGACAAATTTTCTGCAGAGATCGGGCTGTGAAGTTGGACACGTCGGTGCCGGCTACTGGCTATTGGCGCACCTCGCGTTTTGCCATCGACCTGTCGCGGCCGCAGGTCATGGGCATCGTCAATGTGACGCCCGATTCCTTTTCTGACGGCGGACGCAACGCGGGGCTGTCGAGGGCGCTGGCGCATTGCGAACAATTGCTGGCCGAAGGCGCAGACATTCTCGACATCGGGGGTGAGTCGACCCGCCCGGGCAGTCCGGCCGTATCGCTGGAGGAAGAACTGGCGCGCGTCATGCCCGTGGTGCGCGAGGCTGTGAGGCTGAACGTGCCTCTTTCGGTGGACACCTACAAGCCAGAGGTCATGCAGGCCGTGCTGGAACTCGGGGCCGACATCGTCAACGACATCTGGGCGCTGCGGCAGCCAGGCGCTGCGCAGGTGATTGCGGGCCACCCCCACTGCGGCGTGTGCCTGATGCACATGCACCGCGATCCGCAAACCATGCAGCAGCTGCCCATGGAAGGCGATGTTCCCAAGCGGGTGCTATTATTTTTAGAGCAATCTGCGCTTGAACTGCAAGCGCTAGGGGTCGAAAAGGCTCGTATCGTGCTGGACGCGGGCATTGGCTTCGGCAAGACCGTGGAACAGAACTTCGCCCTGCTGGCCCGGCAAGCTGAGCTGCAGGCCGCTCCTTATCCCTGGCTGGCCGGCTGGTCTCGCAAATCATCGCTGGGTATGGTCACCGGGCTACCGGTAGACCAGCGTCTAGGCGCCAGCGTGGCCGCTGCTGTGCTGGCCGTGGACCGTGGCGCACGCATCGTGCGGGTGCACGACGTGCGTGATACCGTGGCAGCGATTCAGGTCTGGCACGCCATGCAGCAGCAAAGCATTGGCCCAGCGCTGTCGGACAATTCGTAGTTCAGCCGCTGGCATAACAATCAACAAGGCAGTGAGGAGAGAGCACATGAAGCGAACCTATTTCGGCACCGATGGCATCCGTGGAACCGTGGGCCAGGCGCCCATCACGCCTGATTTCGTTTTGCGACTGGCCCACGCCGTAGGACGCGTGCTGCGGGAAACCGAAAAACGCCCGACGGTGCTGATCGGCAAGGACACCCGCATTTCCGGCTACATGCTGGAAAGCGCGCTCGAATCCGGCTTCAATTCGGCCGGCGTCGACGTGGTGCTGCTCGGGCCACTGCCCACGCCCGGCGTTGCCTACCTCACTCGCGCGCAGCGGGCCAGCCTGGGCGTGGTGATCAGCGCCAGCCACAATCCGTACCCCGATAACGGCATCAAATTCTTCAGTGCGCAGGGCGCCAAGCTATCGGACGCGTGGGAGCAGTCGGTGGAAACGGCGCTGACCGCCGCTCCCGTCTGGGCCGATTCGGCGTCGCTGGGCAAGACGCGCAGGCTGGACGATGCCGCCGGCCGGTACATCGAATTCTGCAAGAGCACCTTCGCGCAGGACTTGACGCTGCGAGGGCTGAAGATCGTCGTCGATGCGGCTCACGGTGCGGCCTATCACATAGCGCCCAAGGTGTTTCACGAACTGGGCGCCGAAGTGCTCGCCATCGGCTGCTCGCCCGATGGGCTGAACATCAACCACGAGGTGGGCGCCACGCACCCCGACGCTCTGGTGCGCGCCGTGCGGGCCAACCATGCCGACTACGGCATTGCGCTGGATGGCGACGCGGACCGGTTGCAGATCGTGGACGCCGCAGGGCGCCTCTACAACGGCGACGAGCTGCTCTACCTGATGGCGGCAGATCGCCTGGGCCGCAACGAGGCCGTTCCGGGCGTTGTTGGCACGCTGATGACCAACATGGCCGTGGAAGTGGCGCTGCGCAAGCGCGGCGTGCAGTTCGTGCGTGCCAAGGTGGGTGACCGGTATGTGCTGGAAGAACTGGCACGACACGGATGGCTGCTGGGGGGGGAAGGCTCGGGCCACTTGTTGGCGCTGGATCGCCACACGACCGGCGACGGATTGGTCAGTGCCCTGCAGATCCTTCAGGCCTGCGTGCGCAGTGGCCGCACGATTGCCCAGTTGCTGCAGGACGTGACGCTTTTCCCGCAAGTGCTGCTCAACGTGCGCCTGGCGCCGGAACAGGACTGGAAGTCGAATCAGCTACTGTCAGACGATATCAAGGCCGTCGAAGCGGAACTGGGAGACACCGGCCGCGTGCTGATTCGCGCAAGTGGCACCGAGCCGCTGTTGCGTGTGATGGTGGAAGCACGTGACGCTGAGCAGGCCAATCGGTGTGCGCAGCGCCTGGCGGATGCCGCGCGAGCCGGATAAGGTCGCACAGCGCTGACGGATGCCCGGTACAACATGTGCCGAAGATTCAAGTCCCTGGGCTTGGAGGCTACAAATCCAGCGTGGCGGCTTCTTCTGCCGCCGGCTCCGTAAGCAAGCCATGCCCGCCACGCCGCAACAGCGGCGTGATCTGTTCCGCAGGCATGGGGCGGCTCAGAAAGTAGCCTTGGGCCTCATCACACCCTTGCTCCCGCAAGAACGCGAGTTGCTCGGCTGTTTCCACGCCCTCGGCGGTGGTGCGCATGCCCAGCGCCTGGGCCATGCGGATGATGGCGCTGACGATGGCGCGGTCGTTGGGGTCATGGCCCAGATCACGCACGAACGATTGGTCGATCTTCAGCTTGTAGATCTGGAACCGCTTCAAGTGGCTGAGCGACGAATATCCGGTGCCGAAGTCGTCCATGGACATGCGCACACCGCGCTCGCGCAACTGGTCCATGGTGGCGATGGCAGAACGCGGATCGTCGACCGCCACGCCCTCGGTCAATTCCAGCTCCAGCAAGTGCGCCGGCAACACCGCCTCATCAAGGATGCGGCCGATCAGCTCGGGCAATTGTGGCTGGCGGAACTGCACGGCTGACAGGTTCACCGCAATCGTGAGTGCTTCCAGCCCTTCGGCGCGCCAAGCGTGCAGTTGCGCCAGCGCCGTGCGCAACACCCATTCACCGATCTGCAGGATCTGGCCGGTGTCTTCGGCAATGGGAATGAACTCAGCAGGCGACACGGAACCCAGCTCGGGATGGTCCCAGCGAAGCAGCGCTTCTACGCTGCGGATGGTGCCGGTGCGCAGCGTGACCTGCGGCTGGTAGTGCAGGTGTAGCTGATTGCGCTCCAGCGCCCGGCGCAGGGCGTTTTCCAGTCGCAGTGCCCGCGTCGATTGCGCATGCATCTCCGGCGTGAAGAACCGGAAGGTATTGCGGCCATCCGACTTGGCACGGTACATCGCGGTGTCCGCGGACTGGGTCAGGGTTTCGAAGTCTTCGCCGTCTTGCGGGAAGAGGGCGATGCCCATCGATGGTGCCATCGTCAGCTCGTGATGGCCAATTTGATACGGCTGGCGCGCTGCTTCCTGCAGCTTGCCCGCAACGCGCGCCGCGCCGAGGGCGTTGGCGCCGGGCAGCAACAGTACGAATTCGTCGCCACCCAGCCGCGCCACGGTGTCGCGGTCGCGCACGATGGCCCGCAGCCGCTTGGCGATCTCCACCAGTAGGTCGTCGCCCACGCGGTGCCCCAGCGAATCGTTCACGTGCTTGAAGTGGTCCAGGTCCAGAAACATCACGGCCAGCGGCGTGCCGTTCTGTTGCGCCAGGCGAATCGCCTGCTGGCTGCGTTCGGCCAGCAGGGTACGGTTGGGCAGACCGGTCAGGGGATCGTAATGAGCCAGCCAGTAGATGCGTTCCTGGTCGAGCTTGCGGTCATGGATTTCGCGGTGCAAGTCGGTGACCGTGGCACGCAGCTCTTCGGTTCGGTCCTGCACCAACTGCTCCAACTCGTCGGTCAGGCGCTTGGCCATGCCGGCGCGGCGGGCGCGTACGCCGCCATCCATCACGGCCCACAGAAACTGTTGGGCGTCATCTTCCACACCGGGCATGGCCCGAACGCTGACGCGGCACTGCACAGGCTCACCGTCCTTGCGCAGCAACGTCAATTGGCCGTCGAACACACCGGCTTCGACGACTGCCCATTGCTGCTGTGGAATACCACGCAGCTCGCCCGGCTCGTAGCCCAACAGGCTTTCGAAATGGGGGTTGCAATGCACCAGCAGCCCCTGGTGCACCAGGGCGATCCCCACAGGCGCCGCGTCGAACAGTGCCGGCTCCCATGGATCAGATCCGGAAGACGCTGCATCGGGCAAGCATTCCGGAACGGGTGACAGCGGCGGCATAGATCGGTGCGAATGTAATGGCAGAAGCGGAATTTGTACCAAATTGTAGTCTTCGCTGGCGTGCTGCGTATTTCGGTCGATCCAATGCCCATGTGAACGCCCGTGTGCGCATCGCCAATAGCGCAGCTGCCGGCTGCTTCTACGCAGGCCCGCGCGCGTGCATCTTGGCTGCGATGTACTCCCCATGGGTCACGTGCAGCAGACCGGCAATCTTGCTGATGGCGTGCTGCTCTCCGGCTCCAATATGGTCGTCGGCATACGCCACTTGCCACAGGGCCTCCACCAGCCGGATCTTTTCCGGCTGGGTGAAATGGTCGTTCAGCGCAGAAGTGAAGCGCTGGTAATCGTAGGCGGTTCGGGCGGTCGCATCTGCCAGCTCGAGCAGCTGGTCCAGCTCATCGCCCGCCAGCGCGAAGCGTTCGGACAGCGCCTGGGCCACGGCCTTGCGTTCCTGCGGCTCGGATGCCGGCTCCGCACGCATGACCTCCACCAGCAGCACGGCTGCCGCCAGCTGCACTGCGTGCTGGCGTTCTGCCGCAGGCGCCTCGATGGCCGAGCGGGTGAATGTATCGAACAGATCCTTGAGTGTTTTGAGCATGCGATGTGCGAGCCGGGGCAGGGCGGGTTGGTTCCTGGGTTAAACCCACCGCCGTCCCGCAGGCCAGCCTTCTCCTACGTGCCCATGGCCTGCCGGACGGCCCGCGCACGCCAGGGTGCTGCTAGTTTCAAGGCTTCATCCAACGAAAGGACTTGCCCCATGACTGATTCCGTTCGGGAGTCGTTGAACGATCTGATTGCCTATGACGATGCGCGTGCGAGTGCGCCGTTCGAACACGGATTCGTGGCTGTCGCGGGGCTGGGCCTGCTGGCGTGCGCAGTCGCCGCGCCATCGCGCGGGCGCGCCGTGTTCCATGCGGCGATGGCGGGTGCGTTGCTCTTTCGCGCAGCTTCTGGCAAGGACGGCTTGCGCAAATGGGTCGAAGCAGCGCAGCCGAAGACGGAGAGCAAATGGGTGATTGCACGGCCATGACCGCGCGGACATATCGGGCGAAAAAATGCGCGCGCCGACCCCCACCACTCGCGCAACCGGCGCTGCTCGACAATAGCGGCGATGACCACGACCCAGAACTCCTCCCGCACCCTGCTGCCCCGCCAACTGCTGGTAGCTCCTGACAAAAACGACCCGCAACCCCTGGTGCTGTACCACGGCCGTTGCGCCGATGGTTTCGGCGCGGCGCTGGCCGCATGGATCTACTACGGCGGCCAAGTCGAATGCGTGGGTCTCTCGCACGGGCAGGCCACGTCGGTGGACGACCTGCCGCCGCTGCAAGGGCGTGCGGTGTACATCCTCGACTTCGCCTTTGCGCCAGACCTGTTGGGTGCCATCGACGAGCGCGCTGCCAAGTTGGTGTTGCTCGACCACCACAAGAGCGCCGCAGAGCAATTGACGGGCTTTGCCTGCCGCTGCGGCGTCGTGCATTTCGACATGACCAAGTCCGGCACGCGGCTCGCGTGGGACTTCTTTCACCCCGACGCGCCGCTGCCCGACCTGGCGCGCTTCATCGAGGACCGCGACCTCTGGGCCTGGAAGTACCCGGAGACGGCGGGCTACGTCGCCGCGCTCGACATGGAGCCGTTCGACTTCGCGCGCTGGCAGCAAATCGCGGCATTCACTCCGGCCGACACCGTCGCCTTCATCGCGCGCGGGCAGGCCATGGACGAGAAATTCCGCCACCTGGCCCAGGACGTTGCGGGCGGCGCGCAGGCGCTGGTCTTCAACGGCGAGGCTGGCCTGATGGTGAATGCGCCGGGCGCTTTCCACAGCCTGGTGGGCGAGCTGCTTTCTGCCCAGAGCGGCACCTTCGCGCTGATGTGGACGGTGGGTAAGGACGGCAAGGTGAAGGTCGGCCTGCGCTCGCAGCGCGGCTACGACTGTTCGCTGCTGGCAGTCACCATGGGTGGCGGCGGGCATGCACAGGCGTGTGGCTTTCGTATGGGCGCCGACCGCCTGCCTGAACTGCTGAGCGGGCAATTCAAGGCCTGATCGCCGCCGGGCGCTACACCAGCTTCAGATCGACCGCGCGGGCCTGCGGAAACACGCGCGCCAGCGCGGCCGGCCTCAATCCATAGGTGCGGGCGAAGAGTCCACCGAGCACGGAACGGTAGTCGTTGAGCACGGGGTAGTCGCGGTTCTGGAACAGCGTGGTGGCCGACAGGGCCTGCTGCTCGCCCGCAATGCGCCCGCCCGCCACGCTGCCGCCCAGCACCCACATGACGCTGCCGTGGCCGTGGTCGGTGCCCCGGTTGCCGTTCTCGCGAAAGGTGCGTCCGAACTCGCTGACGACCACCACGGTGGTGCGGGTCCACGACGGGCCCATCTCGTCGGCAAAGGCGGCCAGGCCCCGGCCCAGTTCCTCGAACCGGTTGGCCAGCGCGCCGGTGGCGTTGCCTTGGCCCACATGCGTGTCCCAGCCGCCCACATCAACGAAGCCCAGGTTGTAGCGCGACTGCATCAGCCGCGCCATGCGCCGGGCCGTGCCTTCAAAGCCTTTGGTGCTCAGGGCGTTGCGACTGGCCGCATCCATCTCGCCCTGCATGGTGCGCGCCACCTCGTCTCGGGTTTGAAACCCCTCGGCCACGGGCACCGCCAGCGGCGTGCCCTGGTACATGGATGCGATCAGCCCAGCCTGCCGGTCATCGATGCCCGGCTTGGCCGCGCCGGCCGCGCCCAGGGCGGTGTTGGGCACGTCGTAGCCGCCGCGCAGCGCCAGCGGCAGCGTGTCGGTAAAAGCCATGGGCGACAGGTGGTCGTGCCAGCGCGGCTGGGCCCCCAGCTCCAGCGCCAGCCGGTTGAGAAAGCCCGAGCGGTAGTCGCGCCGCGCAGCCACCGGCTGGCCCAGCTCGATGCTGTCCTGCGTGTCGAAGTGGCTGCGCGTGAGGTCTTCGGTGCCTGAGAACGGCACGAAGGCGATCTGTTTTTTGGCATAAAGCGGCTGCAGCGACCCGGCCAGCGCCGGATGCAGGCCCCAGTCCGCCGTCAAGGGCAGCGCCCCGCCATCGCTGCCCGGGCGCGCAATGGCGATGTTGGGGCGCGTCTCGTAGTAGAAGTCGCTGGCGACTGGCACCAGCAGGCTGGCGCAGTCGTAGCCGCCACGCAGAAAGACGAGCAGAAAGCGTGCGTCCGTGGCGCCGTCGGGCGTCGCGGCCAGACTGGCTTGCAGCACGCCGGGTGCGGCCATGGCGGCCAGCGCCTGCAGGCAATGGCGGCGCGTGGGCGTGTTGCCAGAGCTGCCGGTCGAAGTTGAAAAAGCGGAGTGCGGCATGGCGAACCTTTCCTGGGGGCCTCAGGCGTACATGAATTCCGGCGCCGAAAGCAGGAACGTGTTCCATTCCGCCGGCGATGTGGCGCGGGCCAGCGCGACGCGCGTGGCCGGCGCCAGCAGCGGCTCCAGCGCGCGGAAGGCCTCGCTTTGTGCGATGGCCGGTGGCGGTACTTTGGTCTGTGGCGCGCCCTCCGCGCGGTAGAGCGCGCCGGTGCCGGCGCCGCCCAGCGCCCGTGCGATCTCGAACCGCACGGCCAGCTGGCCAGAGCTGGTCCACGCGGCAGCGTCCAGCGGGTAGCCGTCTGGCGTGGCTCGGCCGTAAAGCGGTTCGGCCAGCCGCTGCAGCCACGACAGCGCGGGGTCGGGGTTGGCCAGCACACGGTCGGCATAACCCAGCCGCAGCCCGGCCATCACGTACTGCACCGGGTCGCGCAAGCGGGTGCCCAGCGACGCCTTGAACGCATCGCTGGCGATGAGCGTCTGCAGCACCGCGCCGATATGGCCGTCGCTGCGTGTGAAGCTTTCGGCCAAGGCCTGCACCAGGGCCGGCGATGGCGCGTCGCCCACCAGGTACGCGGCCAGTTTGCGCGAGACGAAGCGGGCAGTGGCCGGAGCACGCGCCAGGCGGTCCAGCGCCTCGTCCAGTTCGGCCATGCCCTGGCCCTGCAGCGGCTGGCCCAGCAGCTCCTTCGGTTGCCAGTCGTGGCGCTGTGGGTGGAATTCATAGAGGCCGTTGCGCACGTAATGGCGCGCCCATTCGGCTTTCAGCTTCGGCGGCGGCTCGTCCAGCGGGCGCAGGGACACGCCGTGGCCGGTGAGCACACGGGCCAGCTCCTGTACGTCGTGCTGCGAATAGCCACCGCCCACGCCCAGCGTGTGCAGCTCCATCAGCTCGCGCGCGTAGTTCTCGTTGATGCGGCCCGCCGCGTTCTGCGCATTGTCCAGATAACGCAGCATGGCCGGGTGGCGCACCGTGGCGCCCAGCAGGTCACGAAAGCGCCCCAACGCATGCGGGCGGATCGCGCGGTCTTCATAGTCGCCCACCATGGCGCGAATGTCGGCCTTGCCGGCGAAGACGCTGAAATGGTTCATCCAGAACCACGTCATCTTTTCCTGCAGCTGCGCCGGCGAATACACGGCGCGCAGCACGAAGCGGCGCTCAGCCTCGCGCTGCAGGGCGCGCATGTCGCGCTGGTAGGCGTCCTGCGCGGCCTTGCGGGCGTCTTCGGTGGGGTCGTTCTTGATGGCCTGCTGGCGGGCCTGCATGTCGATGGCCAGCGCTTCCATTGGCGTGCGGGTGATGGCCATGGCGTCGATCTGCGCCTGGGCCTGCAGCGGCAGAGCGGTTGGCGTACCGGGCCGCAGCAGCGCAGCAACGGTGGCGGCGGTGCCGGTGCGCTGCAGTGCTTGCAGCGAGGCGTTGTCGGCGCCCCAGGTCAGGCGATCCAGCAGGCGTACGCCTTGTGCGCTGCCGGCATCGATGGCCGTCTCAGTAGCCGCCCACCCGGTGACTGCCGGCCCGCACAGGCTGGCAGCCGTCACCGCCAGCCATTGGCGGCGGTTGAGCCCGGGGGAGAAGCGCGCTGGGTCAGACGAAAAGTCACCGCCGCGCGAGGGCGCGGCAGGCAAGGCGGCACGCACAAAAGACAGCATGGTGTTGGAA
This sequence comes from Acidovorax sp. WCS2018Noco2-16, assembly GCF_031843945.1. NCBI lineage: Bacteria > Pseudomonadati > Pseudomonadota > Betaproteobacteria > Burkholderiales > Comamonadaceae > Acidovorax > Acidovorax sp. WCS2018Noco2-16. Next base: position 780,736 of record NZ_JAVTJJ010000001.1, on the reverse strand, counting down.
AAGTAGTGGCTGCGCTGCGCATGGTGCGCCGCCACATTCCGGCCCGCAAGGGGCCGCGCCGGTTTTTACCCCGGCGACACAGATGTATCGGCCTGTGGCCGAGTGCAACCGATCAGCTGGCGGCGCGGTGCGCTGCGGGCGTGGCTTCCTCGAAGCGGTCGACCTTGCGCAGCGGTTTGAAGACCAGCGCCCAGGTGCCCACTACGCCCAGCGTGCACAAGCCGCCCAGCACGGCAGCGGGCACCACGCCCAGCCACGCGGCGCTGGTGCCGGCGCGGAATTCGCCCAGCTCATTGGACGACCCGATGAACAGCATGTTCACCGCGTTGACGCGCCCGCGCATCGCGTCGGGGGTGGAGAACTGCACCAGCGCACCACGGATGTACACACTCACCATGTCCGCTGCGCCCGCCACCATCAGCGCCGCGAACGACAGCCAGAACAGCGTGGACAAGGAAAACACCAGGTTCGCCACGCCGAAGATCGCCACAGCGATGAACATGGTGCGTCCCACATGGCGGTTGAACGGGCGCATGCTCAGGTACAGCCCGGCGCTGACCTCGCCGATCGCCATCGCACTGCGCAGCGCGCCCAGGCCCTGCGGCCCCACGTGGAGCACTTCATGCGCGTAGATGGGCAGCAGGGCGATCACGCTGCCCAGCAGCACCGCGAACAGATCGAGCGAGATGGTGCCCAGAATGATGGGGCGCGATTTGATGAAGCGAATGCCTGCGCCAAAGCGCTCGACCATGCTGCCCTGCGTGGGCCCCAGCGGTGCAGCGTGCGCCACCGGCACGCGCAGCAGCAGCGCCGTGCCCAGCGCAAAGCACACCAGGCACACCGGGTACGTCAATTCGCCCCCGCCCAGCGCGTACAGCAAGCCGCCCAGAAACGGCCCGCCGAGGGTGGCCGAACGCATCAGCATGCTGTTGGCCGCAATCGCCTGGGCCAACTGGGCGCGCGGCACGATCTGCGGCAGTAGGCTTTGCAGCGCCGGCCCCGAGAACGCGCGGGAACAACCGAACAGCACCAGCACCGCGTAGATGCCCGCAACCCCCGCCGAGCCGTGGCCTGACAGCCACCACAGCAGGCCGCTGCAGACAGCGCCCACCGACCAGCTCACGGCCAGGATGCGCTTGCGGCTGTAGCGGTCGATCAAATCGCCCGCCGGCAGCAGCAGGCAGAGCATGGGCAGAAACTGCGCCAGCCCGACATAGGCCAGCGCCAGCGGCTCGCGCGTCAGGTCGTACACCTGCCATGCCACCACCACGGCCTGCACCTGCGTGGCGAACACTGCGGCCAGCCGCGCCATCAGGAACGCGATGAAGCCGGCGTGGCGGTACACGCTGGTGGCCGGGGCAGGCGCGGCAGGGTCGTTGGGGGTAGCGGTCATCGAGGGCGAGGCCGGGGCAGGCGCGGCAGCAATTGCATAGTCCAGGCAGCCTGTCGGCCCTGGCGTGCAAAAGCGCCCGATCCTACCGGCTTCGCGCTCGGCGCGTGTGGGCCCCTCGGGTCAGCGCGGGTGGCGCCGGCGGTAGTCCCACGGTGCTTGCGGGCGCTTTTGCGACCACAGGCCCGTGTGGCTGGCGCGGGCCTTGCGCTGCAGCGCTGCCAGTTCGGGGTAGCGCGACGCGTGCGGGGTGTAGACCCAGGCCAGCCCGGCGCCGATCTGTTCGCTCGCCACGTCGCGCCCTGCGCAGCGCACGTGAGCCAGCAGGCGGCCATAGGCGTCGTGCCCCTGCGTGCGCAGCGCTGCCTGCTGGCGAAAGCACAGCTGCGCGAGGTTCTGTCGGGCGCGTTGGCCGAAGGCCTGCTTGCTCTCGGGCGCGTCGATGGAGACGATGCGTACCTTCTGCGGCCGGTATTCGCCGGGCGTGCCGCAGCGCACCGTGAGGGTGTCGCCGTCGCTGATGGCGACGACGAGGCAGAAAAGAGAGGCGGCGACGGTAGACAAAAGAAGGTGAGGTGCGTGGACGAAAAGCCGCGCACTATACCGTCGTGCCTGTGCAGCGGCTGCCGAAATCTGCGGCTTGTTCGATCTGCCTAAAAACAAGGCAGTGCGCTGAAACGCAGCACCGGCGCGGCTTTGGCGGGGTTGTCCGGGCGCTTGTCCACAGATCGGCCCACAGGCTGCGGGCATAACTCGAGCCGGTCGGTCGCCATGGCCAAAATTATGGTCTTTTAGGCCTCTAGCGCTTTATTGATAAGCGCAAGTAGCTATGAAAGTTATAGCGAAACGGCTTGCTCTGCCCAGTCGCCCGGCGCGAGTCCGTCCAGCGTATACGGCCCGATGGCGGCGCGCACCAGCCGCAGCGTGGGGTGCCCGACGGCAGCGGTCATGCGGCGCACCTGGCGGTTGCGGCCTTCGCGAATGGTCAGCGCGATCCAGGCCGTGGGGCGGGCCTGGCGCACGCGAATCGGCGGATCGCGTTCCCACAGCGTGGCGGGTGGCTTGATGCGCCCGGCGCGGGCCGGCAGCGTCAGCCCGTCGTTCAGCGTCACGCCTTGGCGCAGCGCTGCCAGTGCGTCGTCGCCGGGCTCATCCTCCACCTGCACCCAGTAGGTCTTTTCCATCTTGAAGCGTGGGTCGGCAATGCGGGCCTGCAGGCGGCCATCGCTGGTCAACAGCAGCAGGCCTTCGCTGTCCGCGTCCAGCCGGCCGGCCACGTACACGCCGGGCAGGTCGATGAAGTCCTTCAGGCCCTGCCAGCGGCCCTCGGCCGTGAACTGGCTGAGCACGCCGTAGGGCTTGTTGAAGCGGATCAGCCGGGGCGTTCCAGCGGCTGCAGCGGCTGGGGCGGAGGGTTGAGGGCGGGCGTGGCGGAAAGCTGGCATGGGCTGCCAGCATAGCGGCCCCGGCGGTCGCCCGACCGCGCAGCCGGGCTCATCTGGCAGCGCGGTAAATAACAGTAAAATAAGGCTCCAGCGCTTTATCCATAAGCGCTAACAGCTATTAAGTTGATAGCGTTTAAGCGGTGCGACGCATGGGCTTCTCGCCCCGCCATCCATTCCAACGCCCAGATTCATCCCAGCCCATGATCACCATCTCGCTCGATATTGCCCAGACCGTGGGCGCGGCCGCCGTCCTGCTCGTGGTTGGGGAATTCATCCGCAATCGCGTGGGGCTGCTCTCGCGCTATTTCATTCCCGGGCCGGTCATCGGCGGCGTGCTGTTTTCGTTGCTGGCGCTGGCCGGCTACCAGGGCGGCTTTTTCTCGATCCAGTTCGACGCGAGCATTCGTGCTTTTCTGCTGCTGGTGTTCTTCACCACGATCGGCTTTTCGGCCAGCTTCGAGATGCTCAAGAAGGGCGGCGTGGGCGTAGCGATCTTTCTGGGCGCGGCCGTGGCGCTGGTGCTGCTGCAGAACGTGGTCGGCGTGGGCGTGGCGGCTTTGCTGGGGGTGCATCCGATGATCGGGCTGGCGGCGGGGTCGATGTCGCTCACGGGCGGGCACGGCACGGCGGCAGCCTTCGGGCCGCTGCTGGAGCAGGCGGGCGCCGCCGGTGCGCTGCCGGCGGCGATTGCAGCGGCCACCTGGGGGCTGGTGTGCAGCTCGGCCATCGGCGGACCGGTGGGCTCGCTGCTGATGCGCCGCCACGGGCTGACCGGCCCGAAGGCGCAGGCCACTGCCGCGCCGCCCGTGCCCGGCCATGTCGTCACCGCGCATGAAACGGAAGACACCAACGCGCAGACCATGATGTACGCCACCGTGCTGATCGCGTTGGCCATCGGCGCGGGCACGGTCATCGTGCGCTGGCTTGCCGATGCGGGCATCGTCATTCCGGCCTACCTGGGCCCCATGCTGGTGGCAGCCTTGCTGCGCAACGTGATCGACTGGCGCGACGGCGTGCTGCCTGCCAACCAGTTCGACGTGGTTGGCAACGTGTCGCTGGGGTTTTTCCTCGCGATGGCGCTGATGTCGATGAAGCTCTGGGAGATGGCCGAGGTGGCCGGCCCGCTGCTCGTCATCCTCATCGTGCAGACAGCGCTGATGTTCTGCTTCGCTTACTTCATTACCTTCCGGGTGATGGGGCGCGACTACGACGCGGCCGTCATCGCCGCCGGCCACTGCGGCTTTGGCCTGGGCGCCACGCCCAACGCCATGGCCAACATGCAGGCATTCACCACGGCGAACGGGCCATCGGTGAAAGCGTTCTTCGTGATTCCACTGGTGGGTTCGCTCTTCATCGACTTCTTCAACGCCGTCATCATCACCGGCTTCATGAACGCGCTGCGCTAGATTCCGGCGCTCCAAAAGGCATCACGCCGGCAGGAACAACGCCGGGTTCACCATCGCGCGGTTCAGCATCACGCCCCAGTGCAGGTGCGGCCCGGTGACCCGCCCGGTGGCGCCTACGCGGCAGTAGGGCTGACCGGCGGCCACTGTGTCCCCTACGCGCACGTCCACCGCGCTCAGGTGGCACACCATGGTCAGCAGGCCGCCGCCGTGGTCCAGCCACACTGTGTCGCCATTGAAGAAATAGTTGCCCACGTCGATCACGCGCCCTGGCAGCGGCGCCACCACGGGCGTGCCGGTCGGTGCTGCGATGTCCATGCCGCTGTGCGGGCTGCGCGCCTGGCCGTTGAACACCCGCCGCAGCCCGAACGAGCTGGAGCGCGGCCCCGGTACGGGCACCTGCATGCGCAGGTCCTGCAGGCGGGGCAACGGGGTCGAGAACGTGGCCATCACCTGCCGCTGGTGGTCGCGCTCGCGTTCGTAGCGGGCCTGGTCCTCGGCTGACAAATCCACTGTGCGCGGAGCCACGTTCAGCCGCTGCTCTCGGTACTGGTGCGCCGCGATGCGGTAGGTGAGCGTGCGTTCGGCCTCGCCCGCCACGCGCACGGTGATGTGCGCCGGGCCTACCGGTGCCGACAGCGCGATGCCCACGATGGCCGTCCATTCGATCATGTCGCCCAGCACCAGCAGGGGCACGCCATCGGCATGCGCCACGGGCCGCTCGGCCGACGGCCCCAGCGATATGCGCGCCACGCCGCCGGGCACCACGACGGCGCGCGGCCACACGGTGGGCGGCGCGGGTGGGCTGTCCTTGGCCGCCCACGCCGGCAGGGCGCACAAGCTGGCGCCGGCCAGGGCCTGCTGCAGCAGCAGCCGGCGATTTGAACGAGGCAGGGCGATGAAAGAGTGGGCGGGCATGTGGCGTGCGGCAAGGCGGTAACGGAATGCGTGATCTTCGCACCCTTGCGCGCCGCTCAAACCCGCATATCGAACAACGAAATGGTAGTCAGGCACGCCCCTCTGGCTGCGTGAAGATGGCAGCTTCTTTTAGTTCGGATCAGAGAAAGAGCACAGCATGCCGGTCTTATTGTCGAAAGCGCGCCGCGCCTTGTGGGGGGCCATCTTGGCCTGTGCGGCGGGTGGGGCCGTGGTGGGCTGCGGCGGTGGGGACGGCTCGGGCGAAGGGTCGGGCGACCTGACGCTTGGGCTACTGGCGCACGACGATTTCACCCAGGGCCTCGGCCGCTGGAAGGTCGAGCAGCAGGACGGAGCCGGTACCGTGACCGCCAGCGGCGGCGTGCTGGACATCGTGCAGCCGTCGGGCGCCACGATCTGGTTTCGGCAGAAGTTCTCGGGCGACTACCAGATCACCTTTTCGGCCACGCCCGTGCCCATCACTTTTCCTGACACGCGCTTCTTTGATCGCATCTCCGATCTGAACATGTTCTGGAACGCGGTCGATCCGCGCGCAAGCGGCGGTGACCCCACGCTGAACACGTTCGACGGGGCGCTGAATTCATACAACCCGGTCAAGCTCTACTACGTGGGCTTTGGCGCCAACAGCAACACAACCACACGGCTGCGCCGCAACGACGGCACGGACAGCCGCCCGCAGATCACTGGCTACTCCACGCCCGCATCGGCCACGGCGGACGACCGCGCAGGCGGCATGACGGCCGCCACCACGCTGGTGGCCAACCAGCCAACGCAGGTGCGCATCGTCTCGCGAGCCCCCACGGCTGGTGATCCAGTCACACTGCGCTGGTACGCCAACGGCGCGCTGGTGTTCAGCCACACCGACCCGGCGGCTTATCTGGAAGGCTGGTTCGCGCTGCGCACGACTACCAGCCATTGGCAAATTCGGGATTTCAAGGTGCAGGCGCTGGCCCAGCTTTGAGTGCAGTGCTAGGCCGACGATCGTTGGCTGTACGTTCCCTGGGTGCCTCCTGTCCTGTGGCACCACAGCTCTGTGCCTCTCCAGCGGCTGAGGCAGCGTGCTTTATGAAGCGGTCTTGCCGTCGTCAGGTCCTGACGAAGAATGCTTTTCGCGCTCGTCATCCGGATGCGGCTGGTAAGCCGGCGTCGCCGGTTTGCCTCCGCTGTCCGTTTCTACCAGGGCAGGGCTGGGACGGTCGGTGTCTTTGCGGGGCTTGCCGTCGGGGGAATCGATTTGGGTGACCATGGAGTTTCTTTGTGATGGGTTGGTAGTGAGGGCCAGCGCGCTGGGGCCAGCTCAGGGCGTGAGCACCACTTTGCGGCAGTCGTCCTGGACCTTGTCGAACATGTCGTAGGCGCTTTCAGCTTCTGAGAGCTTCATGCGGTGCGAGATGATCACGTCCGGCCGCATCTTTCCTTCGCCGATGAGCTCGAGCAGTTCAGGCATGAACCGCTGGGCGTGTGTCTGCCCCATCTTGAAGGTCAGGCCCTTGTCGAACGCGTCGCCGAACAGAAAGCCGTGAATGAATCCAGCGTACACGCCCGGCACGCTGACGACTCCGCCGCGCCGCGTGGCGGCAATGCACTGCCGCAGCGCCTTGCCACTGGAGCCTTCGAGCTTGATCGCGGTGAGGGCGGTTTCCAGCGCGCTGCCTTTGGCTTCGAAGCCCACGGCATCGATGGTGGCGTCCACTCCGTGCCCTGCCGTAGCTTGCAGAATGACTTCAGCCGGGTCGCTTTCCTGGTCGAAATTGATGGGTATCACGCCGTACTGCTGAACGGCGAACTCCAGGCGAGAGACGTTATCGTCCACCATGAAGATCCGCTCGGCACCCACATGGCGAGCGCATAGCGCTGACATCAGACCGACCGGGCCCGCGCCAAAGATCGCTACCGAGGAACCGGGCCCCAGTTCCGCATTGAGTACCGCCTGATAGCCGGTGGGCAAGATGTCCGAGAGAAACAGCACTTGTTCATCACTCAGTACGTCGGGCACCTTCAGCGGACCCACGTTTGCCTGCGGAACGCGCACATATTCCGACTGCCCTCCCGCGTAGCCGCCGTATAGGTGGGAATAGCCGAACAGCCCCGCACCGGGGGTGGCGGACTTCTTGTTCAGAATGGCGCCGCGTCCTGGGTTGGTGGTCTCACAGGCGGCGAACAGAGTTTTGTCGCAATAAAAGCAGCTGCCGCACGCAATGACGAATGGAATCACCACGCGGTCGCCGCGCTGCAGGCCCGCCACACCCGTACCCACGTCTTCCACGATCCCCATGAACTCATGGCCCAGAATGTCGCCCTCTTTCATTTCGGGAATCTTGCCGCGGTAGATATGCAGATCCGAGCCGCAGATTGCCGTGGCGGTCACTCGCAGGATGATGTCGTCGGGGGCATAAAGCACCGGATCTGGAACGGTTTCCACCCGTACCTTCTTGGCGCCTTGATAGGTGAGAGCCTTCATGGGGAAGCACCTTGCTATTGATGAGGGATCTTTAGCCTATGGAGCAATGGTTGCCGGTTTTGTCGGCCATCGCGCCGTGTGCGGCCCCATAGCCGTGGGCCTGCTGCATTCAATTGGCAGCGGCAACATGTGTTGAGCAGGTGCCAGGCACAGTGCTAAAGGGGCGGGGTATCGACACACTTGAAGCGTCCCGCGAAGTGGCATGCCTACTCTGAGACGGACGACAAAGAGATCTGTCGCCCTATTAGACTTTTGCTTGTCTTTGACGCATGGCCGCGACCACCGCGCTTTCCAGCATTTCTAGGTCGACAGGCTTACCTAAATGGGCGTCGAAGCCGGCAGCGATGGCCCGCGACCGGTCCACCTCTCTGGCCATTCCAGACACGGCCACCATGGCAATATTGAACGTCTCTTCCTGCTCACGGAGCTGCTGCGCCAGCCAGTACCCGTCTCTTATGGGCATGCCGATATCGGACACCACCACGTCAATTGCTGTGTTTCTTGCGAGATGCAGCGCTTGCTCCGCACTGTTCGCCAGGTGTACCTGCGCGCCTTCGTTTTCGAGGATTGCAGAAAAGGCGCCAAGCAGTTCGGGCTCGTCGTCCACCAGCAACAGCCGCACTCCTTGCAGCCGCACGTCAGATTGAACCTGGCAGGCTGCCTGAGCAAAGGTAATGGCCAGCGGCAACCAGACCTTGAAGCAAGAACCAAGACCCTTGCCCTGTGAAGTAGCGGCTACCCTGCCGCCGTGCAACTCTGCCAGTTGCTTGACCAGCGCCAATCCGATGCCCAGGCCTCCCGTGCGCCGGCTGGGGCCGGCGTCAACCTGCCTGAACATCTCGAAGACACCGGTCACGTGGACAGGGTCCATGCCAATGCCATCATCCGTGACGGTGATGACGGCCATGCCTTCCTCGGTCTCCAGGCGTACATCGATCCTTCCTTCTGGCGGAGTGAACTTGACGGCGTTGGTGATGAGGTTCCAAACGATCTGCTCAACGCGTACTGCATCTCCGTAAATGCTGGCGTCGGCTAACTCCATGGAAAAACGCTGCGCTTTCTTCTCCACATCCGGTCGCACTGCGTCGGCAATATTGCGCACTAGGCCAGCCATATCCACCAGCGAAGGGGTCAAGGTCATCTTGCCCATGTTGGCGCGAGACAGCTCCAGCAGGTCGTTGATGATCTGTAGCTGACTTGCCACCGCACTCTTGATTGACGCAGCAGCCCGCAACGCTCGTTCATCCTGCTGCAGTGACGGCAGTCGTTGTATCAACTGAGCGTTCATTTGAATCACGGACAGAGGGTTTTTGAGCTCATGCGACACGACGGCGAGGAACTCGTCCTTCATGGCGCCGACCTCCTGCAACTTCGCACGGGTGGCCCGTTCAGTAGCCAAAGCGGCATCTCTACGCTGGTCGCGCAGTTCCTCCTCCGTCAGATTGCGCGCGATTTTCGCAAATCCGATCAAACGCCCATCTGCGTGCATAGGTGTGGTGATGCCGCTGCAATACACCCGCGTTCCGTCCTTTCGGACGTGCCACCGGCTATCGTCGGCGCAACCAGAGTCCCTTGCCTTTGCCAACTCGTCATCAGCCTTATTTGCCAGCCGCTCGTCTTCAGAAAAAAGGATGCTGAACGACAGACCTATGGCCTCGGAATCGGCGTAGCCAAAAATTTTCTCTGCTCCCCGGCTCCAGGTGTCGATCACTCCTGTCTCATCCATTGTGATGATGGCGTAGTCGCGCATGCTCTCCGCAACGAGTTGCATGCGTCGCTCGCTCATGCGGAGGTTCTCTTCGGCCTTCCGTTTGGATGTAATGTCGAAAAATGCGAGAACGGCGCCCTCGATGCGGTCAGTGAGCGTGCGGTAGGGTACAGCCCGCGCGAGAAACCAACGCTTGTCATTGCTGCTGACCTCTCTTTCGATACGTGTCAGGTTCCGTAGAACGTCGTGCACATCGTCGGCCAGTTGGGGGTAGTCAAGACGGTGCGTGATATCAAGCAGCGGACGCCCCGTATCCGAAGTCAGCAAATTGAAAAGCGTGGCAGCTTGCGGGGTGAAGCGCTTGATGCGCATTTCCCGGTCGACAAAGACAGTGCCGATGTCTGCTGAATTCATCAGATTCTGCAGGTCGTCATTGAGCTGGGTAGAGTCTTCGATGCGCATCGTCAACTCGGAATTGACGGTGGTGAGTTCCTCATTCACCGCCTGCAGTTCCTCACGGCTGGTTTCCAGCTCTTCCGTCGTTGAGCGAAGCTCTTCATTGATGGTCTGAAGCTCTTCATTGGATGCCCTGAGCTCTTCCGTTGATGCATTGGACTCGCCCACCATTGTTCTCAGTCGCTCTTGCGTTCTAAGTAGCTCTCTCTCCAACGAGTCGACCAGCGGATCTCTATGTATATTGCCATCGACAGGTGTCGCCAGGCTTTCCTGAGCCTCATCAAAGACGATGAGCAGCAGACCCTTAGGCGTTTCGTCGAACGCGGGTCGCACAGTCATCACGATGGTATGCAACTGGCCGTTGACTCTCAGCCGTACACGCGGTGCCTCCACAACCAGCCCGGTCTCAATCGCCCGGGTGAGAGCTGCGCGAAGTTCCGCTCTCAACTCAGGTCGCGCCAACGCAAGCAGTTTGTTTGTCGGTGCGCCTTCAGGCAGTCTCAACAGATGAGTAGCTCGCTGGCTAACGTGCAGCACGGTGTTGTCCGCATCGATCAGAACCGTGGGCGGGCCGTAGTTACGCAAGATACGCTCATGTAACATTTCCAACGGCGGACGCTCCGCCTGCCGGGGTGGATCCGCAGTAAACGCAGGCGCAGCAACCTCTGGAATCTTCACTGGCATTGGTGGCAGCGAGCGGGCTCGAAGCGCTTTGGCGGTGGCCCGGTAGATACGGTGGCCCTTGTCGACGCCGTCGAACAGGCCTTCTGCTGTGTCGATGGTTTCAGAGCTGCCGAGAAACAAGAGACCTTGGGGCTTCAAGGCAAAGTGAAAGCTGCGCGTCACCTGATTTTGAGCGACCCGGTCCAGGTAAATCAGCACATTTCGGCAAGAAATAAGATCCATGCGCGTGAACGGAGGATCACTCAACGCGTTATGGGTCGAGAACACGACCATGTCTCTCACAGTCTTGGTGATTCGCAGGCACCCCGGCTCAGCCGTGAAAAAATCTGCGATTCTTTGAGGATCGATATCTACGGCGATGGACTCCGGAAATAACCCTGTGCGGGCGGCTGCAATAGCTCGTTCATCAATATCCGAAGCAAAGATTTGAATGGTGGCGGCTTGCCCCAGTATTTCTCTTAATACGATGGCTAAGGAATAAGCTTCCTCGCCTGTGGCGCACCCCACTACCCAAGCGCGAAACGGTTCGTTTTGCTGCCGTTCAGAGGCGGCATTCCTAAGCGACGCTTCCAAGGCTGCAAATGATTCCGGGTCTCTGAAGAAGTTCGTAACGCTGATCAGCATGTCCTGCAGCAATGCAGGCGTCTCGCGCGGCTCGGTGTCCAGCAGTTTGCGGTAGCTTGGAAGATCTGACACTGCGTTGACTTGCATGCGCCGTTCCAACCGACGGAGCACCGTGCCGCGTTTGTAATGCGCAAAATCGTGACCGGTGCGCTCACGCAGTAGCGCCTTGATAGAGGCTAGCGCTTCCTCCGACTGGAGTTCCTCCTCGGGGGTCTGGGTCAGAACCCTGAGATCAGCCGGCGGCGCGGGTAACGCTATATTTTTGGCGTTCTTCCAAAGGAATTTGAGCTTCGACGCCATTTCTTCCAGCGGCAGAACGAAGTCCACCATGCCGGTGCGAATGGCCGATTGGGGCATGCTGTCATATTCGGCTTCGTCCGGGCTTTGGGTGAAGGTCAATCCGCCTAATTCCTTCACACGCCGGAGCCCCTGCGCTCCATCGCTGCCTGTGCCCGTGAGCACTATGCAAATGGCGCGCTCCTCGTGGGCCTGCGCCAAGCTGCGAAAAAAGAGATCAATTGAACTTCTTCTTGCCGCGAGCGTGGATAAGGGCGAAACACGCAATTTGCCGTCCGTCATTTCCAATTTCAAAGCGGGTGAAATGACATAGACGTGATTGACCTCGATAGTGGTGACTTCCGTCACAGTCACCACGGGTAGGGCGACGTCTCTCTGCAGAATGGATCCCAACACGCTTTCGTGGTCCGGGCTGAGATGCATGACCACAACAAATGCCATTTCCGGGTCGGTTGGCAACTTGCCTAGCAGATCTCGTAGCGCTGCGAGGCCGCCTGCCGATGCGCCCACCCCAACGATCGGGAAGTTCAGCTGACTCTTGGCGACTGGCAATTCTTCGGGGTCTTGAGGGCGCATGGTGTCAACTCTGCTATGGCGACATCGCAAGCGTTTAGTCGCGTTGGTGAATGAGGCAATGGTTGAGCCGATGAAGGTGCCGCGCCAAGCTGGTGGTTCAGAATAAAGCCATTTTCAACAGACTCTGTTACAGACTCAGGCAAATTCCAACTGGTGGTCTGGGAGCCCAACCTCCGAACCGTCGGGGGTTCAGTGGCGCTGCTCTGGTCATCTGGCTGTCAGTCAAATCTGACGCGTGTCGGCTCTATCCGACTTCGTCTATTGATTGATTCTGGCTCTGCTCGCGTGGAGCACGCATGCAGTTTTAAAGCTGGCCAACACGTTCAAGGCTGACTTTCTCTTTGCTGCAAATCATGGAAGGCTGTATATGCAGGAAAAATTCACTGACCGACATCCGCTGAGCGATCTTGCTTATGACTGGGTGACACTGGTGCAGAACAAGGCGCAGGCGCTGACCGCATATGACCAGTACATCAAAGATGCCGAAGCTGCCGGATCTTCAGAATGTGCAGCCTTTTTTCGCAAAGTACATGAAGCCGACAAGGCACAGTTAGCTGAAGCGAAGCAGCATCTCATATCAGTACTGCAGGGGAAAATGGGTGCAAACACCCCTTAGCGTAATTCGGTCTTGAAAGCAGGCTCGATTTTTCAAGGGGATCAATAACCTCTCCGCCCGGAAAGGCGTAGAGGGCGGCCAGGTGCTGGACTTTCAATGGCGCCATTCATGATTTGCCGTGGAGCAAATAATGTTTAATCTTGAGTTGGACGTGCTGGAGTTGATGGTGCGGCCGGTCATCGTCTACGGCATTCTGTTGCTAGTAATGCGTCTGACTGGAAAGCGGACGGTGGGTCAGTTCACGCCGTTTGACCTTCTGGTGGTGATGCTTGTCAGTGAGGCTGCCGGCCCTTCCATGACGGGGAAAGATCAATCCCTGCTAGGGGGGCTGATAGTCTGTCTTATCCTTCTAGGACTCAACACGCTGGTGGGGGCGATTACTGCACGTAGCCGAGCCGCCGAGATATTACTTGACGGAGAAGCTGTACTCCTGGGGCGCGATGGGGTGATATTAAATGCTGCTTGCAAGAAACATCGGATTTCTCAAAACGATATAGACCAAGCCTTGAGGGAGGCCGATTGCGATATCAGCGAGCTTAGATATGCGTTCCTTGAAGTAGACGGGAAAATCAGTATTCAGAAAATTTGAAACTATTGTCGACGCGCATGAGCGTGTCGCTCGCGGCGCAGACGTATCGGTCGGCCTAAGGTGACGTTTACGTCGGCAGGAGTCGGTTGGCGTGGAAGTTGACGGTTTGCTGTCGCCACCTGCTCTAAAACCAGACTTGTTAACTGCCGGGACGCAGAGAATCTGTTGAGCTCACCGCGCAAGAATCTTCATCTTGTTCAATTGCCGGTGCCTGCGGACCATCAAGAACATTCTCTGGCGAAGGGGAAGCAACCACCGTCGGCAAAAGGTCGCTGTTAGACGGCCTCGTCGCAGGTGGCCTCACCAAGCGGCCTGCACAGAATTCTGGGCGGTAGGTGCAATGCGCAGAAGACTCTCAGCGCCAAGAAAAAAAGCCCGCCATCATTGAGATGGCAGGCTTTTTTCGCTTTGCGGCTTGTAGTGGCTCCTCGACCTGGGCTCGAACCAGGGACCTACGGATTAACAGTCCGGCGCTCTACCAACTGAGCTATCGAGGAATATGAATGGTGTTTGATCGCTTGTTGCTGGAACAAAGATCTGAAATCTTGGCTCCTCGACCTGGGCTCGAACCAGGGACCTACGGATTAACAGTCCGGCGCTCTACCAACTGAGCTATCGAGGAACAAGACTTCGATTATATACACAAAAAAACGGGTTTCAGACGGTGCGGCGCGGCCCTGGTGCGCGGCGGCGAAGCTCACACGCCGGGGCGCTGCGATTCGGGTACGTGTGCCAGCGACGGCTCGGGGCGGCGCCAAAGCCAGGCCAGCACGCAAGCCATGCACAGGCTAGCCGTCACCGCCGCCCAACGCGGCGCTTGGCTTACCACCAGCACGACCGCACACAGCGCCATCAACGCGGTGGCGCTCCACTTGGCGCGGCGGCTCACGCAGCCACCGTTGGCCCAGTTGCGCAGCATGGAGCCGAACAGGGGGTGGCCCCACAGCCACGCGTGCAGACGGGGCGAACTGCGCGCCGCTGCCCAGCCGGCCATCAAGATGAAGACGGTGGTGGGCAGCCCCGGCACGAAAATGCCGATGACGCCCATCACCAGGCACAGTGCCGCAAACGCCAACAGCAGCCACCGCACCACCAGCGGCAGCGGCGCGTGCGGCGGTAGGGGGGGCAGCGGCGGCTGCGGCTCTGGCGGAACGGGCATGGCCCGATTGTGCCTGCGGCGTTATGCTCGCCAGCCGCCCAGCGCAACCACACATCCATGACCATCCACGCCATTCTGAAAATGGGCGACCCGCGGCTTCTGCGCGTTGCCCAGCCCGTGACCGAATTCGACACCGATGCTCTGCATACGCTGGTGCGCGACCTGCTGGAGACGATGCAGTCCGTCAACGGCGCAGGCTTGGCCGCGCCGCAGATCGGCGTCGATCTGCAGGTGGTGATCTTTGGTTCGAACCAGCGCAACCCGCGCTACCCGGACCGCCCGCTGGTGCCGCAGACCACGCTGGTCAACCCGGTGATCATGCCGCTGGGCCACGAGGAGGAAGAGGACTGGGAAGGCTGTCTGTCCGTGCCGGGCCTGCGCGGCGTGGTGCCGCGCTGGTCGCGCATTCGCTATACCGGGTTCGATCCGTACGGCGACCCGATCGACCGGGTCGCCGAGGGTTTTCATGCGCGTGTGGTGCAGCATGAATGCGATCACCTGATCGGCAAGCTCTACCCGATGCGGGTGCGCGACTTCTCGCGATTCGGCTTTACCGAGGTGCTTTTTCCGGACATCAACGCGGCCGAAGACGATTGAATCCGGCGGGTGGAGTTTTGAATGAAATAGTGCTCTAGCGCTTATCCATTAAGCGCTACTAGCTATATATATAATAGCAAAAGCGGGTGGGCTCAGTCGCTGTCCGCCAGCGCCTTGAGCAGCTCGGTCTCGATGCGGATCTGCCGGGCGTTGTTCTGCAGCTCGGAGCCTTGCACCAAGAAGGTGTCTTCCACCCGCTCGCCCAGCGTGCTGACCTTGGCGAGCTGCACGCTCAACTGGTGCTGCGACAGCACTCTCGCTATCAGATACAGCAAGCCGGCACGGTCGCTGGCAGAGATAGAGATAAGCCAGCGCTGCGCTTTTTCGTCGGGGCGCAGCGTGACGCGGGGGGCCACCGGAAAGCTCCTGACCCGCCGCGACACGCGCTTGCGCGTCGGCTCGGGCAGGGCGCCGCCGTCGGCGATGGCGCGCCCCAGATCGCTTTCGACCATGTGGGTGAGTTCACGGTAGTGGCCCGCCTGGGTGGATGCCACCACCTGGAACGTGTCGAGCGCGTAGCCATTGCGCGTGGTGTGCACACGCGCATCCAAGATGCTGAAGCCTGCCCGGTCGAAGTAGCCGCAGATGCGCGCGAACAGGTCGGGCTGGTCGGCCGCGTAGACCATCACCTGCAGGCCTTCGCCCACCAGCGACTGGCGTGCGCGCACCACCGGCCGCTCCGATCCCACCAGCCGCGCCAGGTGCCGCGCGTGCCAGGCGATGTCGGCAGCTTCGTGCCGCATGAAGTAGCCCACGTCCAGCGTGTCCCACAGCTTCAGGTGGCCATCGGCCGGCTGCGCGCTCAATGCCAGCAGCACCAGCGCTTCGCGCTTGCTGGCTTCGACCTCGGCGGCGGCATCGGGCGCGCGGCCGCCCAGCGTGCGCAGCGTGGCGCGGTACAGGTCTTCCAGCAGCTTGCCCTTCCAGGCGTTCCAGACCTTGGGGCTGGTGCCGCGGATGTCCGCCACCGTCAGCAGGTAAAGCGCGGTCAGATTGCGCTCGTTGCCCACGCGCTGCGCGAAGGCGGCGATGACGTCAGGGTCCGACAGGTCCTGCTTTTGCGCGACCTGGCTCATCGCCAGATGCTCGCGCACCAGGAATTCGATCAGCGCCGAGTCGGCCTTGTCCACACCG
Source organism: Acidovorax sp. WCS2018Noco2-16 (assembly GCF_031843945.1). Taxonomy (NCBI): domain Bacteria; kingdom Pseudomonadati; phylum Pseudomonadota; class Betaproteobacteria; order Burkholderiales; family Comamonadaceae; genus Acidovorax; species Acidovorax sp. WCS2018Noco2-16. The sequence goes on along the minus strand of NZ_JAVTJJ010000001.1, from coordinate 764,661 downwards.
TGCTGGCGGCTGAAGTGGCGCACTTCCTCCGCGCCGATCTGCGAATGGTCGCCACCACGGCCCTTGCCGATGTCGTGGAACAGCGCGGCCAGGTACAGCAGCCAGGGCTTGTCCCAGCCGCTCGCCAGTTGCGAGCAGAACGGGTATTCATGCGCATGCTCGGCCATGAAGAAGCGCCGCACGTTGCGCAGCACCATCAGGATGTGCTGGTCGACCGTGTAGACGTGGAACAGGTCGTGCTGCATCTGCCCGACGATGCGGCGAAAGGCCCACAGGTAGCGCCCCAGCACCGAGGTCTGGTTCATCAGCCGCATGGCGTGGGTGATGCCGGCCGGCTGCTTGACGATCTGCATGAAGGTGGCGCGGTTGACCGGGTCGCGCCGGAAGGCCGCATCCATGACGCCACGCGCGTTGTAGAGCGCGCGCAGCGTGCGCACCGACAGGTCTTTCAGCCCGCCGGTGGTCTCGTACAGCAAGAACGTTTCCAGAATGGCGTGCGGCTGCTGCTGGTACAGGTCGTCGCTCGCCACCTCGATCAGGCCGGCTTTTTCGAAGAACCGGTCGTTGATGCGGCGCAGCTCGTGCGTGGAAGGCGACAGGCGCTCCTCGATGTTCAGCAACAGCATCTGGCTGAGCTGCGACACGGCCTTGGCCGCCCAGTAATAGCGGCGCATCAGCGTTTCGCTGGCGCGCATGGCCAGCCGCTTACCGTCGGGCGAAGTAGAGCGGTAGCCGAACGATTCGGCCACGGCGGTCTGCAGGTCGAACACCAGGCGGTCTTCGTGGCGGCCGGCCACTACATGCAGGCGGGCGCGAATGAGGAACAGCAAGGCCTCGTTGCGCTCGATCTGGCGTACCTCGAACGGCGTGGCCAGCCCGCTGGCGGCCAGGTTGCGCCAGGTGCTGCCCAGGCCCGCTGCGCGGGACACCCAGGTGATCATCTGCAGATCGCGCAGGCCGCCGGGCGACTCCTTGCAGTTGGGCTCCAGCGCGTAGGGCGTGTTTTCGTACTTGTTGTGGCGCTGGCGCATCTCCAGCGTCTTGGCGACCAGGAAGGCGGCCGGGTCCATCTGCTCCAGATACCGGCGGCGGAACTCGGTGAACAGCGCGGCGTTGCCGCAGATCAGGCGCGACTCCAGCAGCGAGGTCTGCACCGTCACGTCGCCGGCCGACTCGCTCAGGCATTCGGCCACCGTGCGTACGCTGGAGCCGATCTCCAGGCCCGTGTCCCAGCAGCTGCCGATGAAGGTCTCCATCGCGGTGCGCAGCGGGTCTTGCGCTTCGGTGTCCACGCAGGGTTCTTGCCCTTCGCTGCGGTCTGGGCACAGGGCGTCGGGCAGCAGCACCAGCACGTCCACGTCGGAATAGGGAAAGAGCTGCGCCCGGCCGTAGCCGCCCACCGCCACCAGCGCCACGGTGGCGGGCAGGCCAGCGCGCTGCCACAACTGCTGCAGCAGTCCGTCGGCCAGCGACGACAGCTTGAGCAGCAGCGGGCGAATGCCCCGGGTGGAGACGCCACCTGCCTGCAGCGATGCGAGCAGCTCTGCCTTGTCTTGCCGATAGGCGTCCCGCAACGCGGGGAGTTCAGAAGGCGTGGGGGAAGGGATGGCGGACATGGGCGTACTCATGGGCGGACTGTGAGGCATGCCTGCGGGTGCAAGCAAGATCCATACGAAAGCACAACACCCGCCAGGCCCGGCGCGGGGCCGGGCGGGGCAAATCAGGTCTTGGTGGCCGTCACGAAGGAAGGCAGCGGCGGCGATCCGGCCGACAGCGTCAGCACTTCGTAGCCGGTTTCGGTCACCAGCACCGTGTGTTCCCACTGCGCGGACAGGCTGCGGTCCTTGGTGATGATGGTCCAGCCGTCGTTGCCCAGTTCCTTGATCTCGCGGCGGCCCAGGTTCAGCATGGGCTCGATGGTGAAGATCATGCCGGGGCGCAATTCGTCCAGCGTGCCCGGGCGGCCGTAGTGCAGCACCTGCGGCTCTTCATGGAACTTCTGGCCGATGCCGTGGCCGCAGAATTCGCGCACCACGGACAGGCCATGCCCTTCGGCAAATTTCTGGATCGCATGGCCCACGTCGCCCAGCCGCGCGCCTGCCTTGACCTGCTGAATGCCCAGCCACATGGCATCGAACGTCAGGCTGCTCAAGCGCTTGGCCGCAATCGAGCATTCGCCGATCAAGTACATGCGGCTGTTGTCGCCGTACCAGCCGTCCTTGGTGATGACGGTGACGTCCACGTTGACGATGTCGCCCTTCTTCAAAGGCTTGTCGTTCGGAATCCCGTGGCACACCACATGGTTGACCGACGTGCACAGGTGGCCGGGGTAGGGCGGGTAGCCCGGCGGCTGGTAGCCGATGGTGGCGGAGACGGTGCCTTGTTGCGCCATGCACTCGGCGCCCAGGCGGTCGATTTCTGCGGTGGTGATGCCGGTGCGAATGTGGGGGGTGATGTAGTCCAGCACTTCGGAGGCCAGGCGACACGCCTCCCGCATGCCGGCAATGCCCTCGGCGTCTTTGATGGTGATGCTCATGGGGCCGAATTATCCCACCCGGCTTTTGCCTTTGCAGCCAAGCGGCTTCGGTGCGGCCGGGCACCGTTAAAATGCCGGGTTTTCCGAGAACCTCCGGGCCGGCGTCCCCATTCAGCGGCCACCGTCCTGCGCAGTCCGCGTTCCACCCCCATCACACAGGCCGCTACCGTGACCTTGCACATGACTCAGCTGGAGGGCGGCAATGCCCTCAGCACCTTCCGCGCCCAGCAACTGCAGCCCGCCCTGGAGGCCATCCATCCCAAGATCACCGGCATCGCGGCGCGCTTCGTGCACCTGGTGTCGACCGATGCCCAGCCCACGCCGGCCGAGCGCGAGCGCCTGGCCGCGCTGCTGACCTACGGCGACCCGTACGCCGGCCCGGTGGCGGGTCCTGCGCTGATCGTCACGCCGCGCCTGGGCACGGTGTCGCCATGGGCGTCCAAAGCCACCGACATCGCGCGCAACTGCGGCCTCGCCATTCGCCGCGTCGAGCGCGTGACCGAATACCGCCTGCAGCTCAAGTCCGGCCTGCTGGGCGGCACGCCCGAGCTGACCGAGGCGCAGCGGGGCCAGGTCGCCGCGCTGCTGCACGACCGCATGACCGAATCGGTGGTGCCTGACTTGGGCAGCGCCGCCGCGCTGTTCACCGAACTGCCCGCCGCGCCGATGGAATTCGTCGACGTGCTGGGCGGCGGGCGTGCAGCGCTCGAAGCGGCCAACACGCGCTGGGGCCTGGCGCTGGCAACGGATGAGATCGACTACCTGGTCAACGCGTTCACCGGCTTGAAGCGCAACCCGACCGATGTCGAGCTGATGATGTTCGCGCAGGCCAACAGCGAGCACTGCCGCCACAAGATCTTCAACGCGCAGTTCACCATCGACGGCGAAACGCAGGACAAGAGCCTGTTCGCCATGATCCGCAACACGCACCAGCTGGCGCCGCAGCATACGGTGGTGGCGTACTCGGACAACGCCTCGGTCATGGAGGGCTCGCCGGTTGAGCGATTTATAGCCAAAATGGCCTCTAGCGCTTATCCATCAAGCGCAAGTAGCTATGAAAAGAGTAGCGCACTGAACCACGTGCTGATGAAGGTGGAAACGCACAACCACCCCACGGCGATTTCGCCCTTCCCCGGCGCCTCGACCGGGGCGGGGGGCGAGATCCGCGACGAAGGCGCCACCGGGCGCGGCTCCAAGCCCAAGGCAGGGCTGACGGGCTTCACGGTGTCCAAGCTCTGGGGCGGTGAATTCGGCAAGCCCGAACACATCGCCAGCCCGCTGCAGATCATGGTCGAAGGCCCGCTGGGCGGCGCGGCGTTCAACAACGAATTCGGCCGGCCCAACCTGCTGGGCTACTTCCGCGAATACGAGCAGACCGTGGGCGGCGTCGACCGCGGCTATCACAAGCCCATCATGATCGCGGGCGGCCTGGGCACCATCGATTCCGGCCTCACGCAAAAGATCGAATTCCCGGCCGGCTCGTTGCTGATTCAGCTGGGCGGGCCCGGCATGCGCATCGGCATGGGCGGCAGTGCGGCCAGCTCGATGGCTACCGGCGCCAATGCAGCCGAGCTGGACTTTGACTCGGTGCAGCGCGGCAACCCCGAGATCGAACGCCGCGCGCAAGAGGTCATCAACCACTGCTGGGCGCAAGGCGCGGCCAACCCCATCCTGGCCATTCACGACGTGGGCGCGGGCGGCCTGTCCAACGCGTTTCCTGAGCTGACCAACGACGCCGGGCGCGGTGCGCGCTTCGACCTGCGCGCGGTGCAGCTGGAAGAATCGGGCTTGGCCCCGAAGGAAATCTGGTCCAACGAAAGCCAGGAACGCTACGTGCTGGCTATTGCGCCCGAATCGCTGGAGCAGTTCCGCCTGTTCTGCGAACGCGAACGCTGCCCCTTCGCCGTCATCGGCACCGCCACGGGCGAGCGCCAGCTGGTGCTGGACGACACGGCACTCACCGAAGGCGAACAGAAGCTGCCCGTCGACATGCCCATGGAAGTGTTGCTGGGGAAGCCGCCCAAAATGCACCGCGACGTCACCACCGTCAAGCGCGCCCTCACGCCCATCGACCTGACCGGCGTGGCGCTGCAGCAAGCGGTGATCGACGTGCTGGCCCACCCGACGGTGGCGTCCAAGCGCTTTCTGATCACCATCGGCGACCGCACGGTGGGCGGCTTGAGCCACCGCGACCAGATGGTCGGCCCCTGGCAGGTGCCGGTGGCCGATTGCGCCGTGACGCTGGCCGACTTCAAGGGCTTTGCCGGCGAGGCCATGAGCCTGGGCGAGCGCACGCCGCTGGCCGCCATCGATGCACCCGCTTCGGGCCGCATGGCGGTGGCCGAGGCCATCACCAACCTGCTGGCCGCGCCTATCGAGCTGCCCCGCGTGAAGCTCAGCGCCAACTGGATGGCCGCCTGCGGCGAGGCCGGTGAAGACGCCGACCTGTACGCCACGGTGAAGGCCGTGGGCATGGAGCTGTGTCCGGCTTTGGGCATCAGCATTCCGGTCGGCAAGGACAGTCTTTCCATGCGCACGCAGTGGAAGGACGAGGCCGGCACTGCCAGGAAGGTGACCTCGCCCGTCAGCCTGATCGTGACCGCCTTCGCGACGCTGGCCGACGTGCGCGGCACGCTCACGCCGCAACTCGACGCCACCGAAGACGACACCACGCTAGTGCTGGTCGACCTGGGCAAGGGGCAAAGCCGCATGGGCGGCTCCATCCTGGGCCAGGTGCTGGGCCAGGCCGGTGATGTGGCGCCCGACCTGGACGACGCCAAGGACCTGGTGAACCTGGTCAATGCCGTGAACGCCCTGCGCGCGCAGGGCCGCATCCTGGCCTATCACGACCGCAGCGACGGCGGCCTGCTGGCGGCAGCGGCCGAAATGGCCTTTGCCGGCCAGGTGGGCGTGGCGCTGAACGTCGATTTGCTGGTGACAGAAGGCGACGGCATCAGCGACAGCCGCATGGAAACGGGCGACGCCAAGAACTGGGCGCAGCAGGTGAGCGCGCGGCGCGAAGAGCTGACGCTCAAGGCGCTGTTCAACGAAGAGCTGGGCGTGCTGCTGCAGGTGCGCACGGCCGAGCGCAACGAGGTCATGCAGACGCTGCGCGATCACGGGCTGTCGAAGTGGAGCCACTTCGTCGGCAAGACGCGCCCGCAGTCGTCCACCATGAATGTGGGCAAGGGCGAGCTGCAGGTCTGGCGCGATGCCAAGAGCGTCTTCAGCGCCAGCCTGTCCGACCTGCATCAGGTGTGGGACGCGGTGAGCTGGAAGATCTGCCAGCAGCGCGACAACCCCGCCTGCGCCGATGCTGAACACGCAGCGGTGGGCCAGCCGAACGACCCAGGCCTGCACGTGGCGCTGACGTTCGACCCCGCAGACAACATCGCCGCGCCGTTCCTGAACCTGGCGCGCCCGAAGGTCGCCATCCTGCGCGAGCAGGGCGTCAACTCGCATATCGAGATGGCTTACGCCTTCACCGAGGCCGGCTTCGAGGCTTACGACGTGCACATGACCGACCTGCAGACCGGCCGCGCCGACCTGGCCGCTTTCCAGGGCGTGGTGGCGTGTGGCGGCTTCAGCTACGGCGACACGCTGGGTGCCGGCATCGGCTGGGCGCGCTCCATCACGTTCAACGACCGGCTGGCGGCGCAGTTCCAGGGCTTCTTCGGCCGCGGCGACACGTTCGGCCTGGGCGTGTGCAACGGCTGCCAGATGTTCGCCGAGCTGGCCGACATCATTCCGGGTGCCGAAGCCTGGCCGCGCTTCACCACCAACCAGAGCGAGCGCTTCGAGGCGCGCCTGTCGCAGGTGGAAGTGCTGGAATCGCCCAGCCTGTTCTTCTCTGGCATGGCTGGCAGCCGCCTGCCGATCGCCGTGGCGCATGGCGAGGGCTATGCCAACTTCGCACGCCGCGGCAACCAGAGCGAAACGATTGCCGCCATGCGCTTCGTGGACCACCACGGCGCACCCACCGAGCAGTACCCGCTTAACCCGAACGGCAGCGCGGGCGGCCTCACCGCCGTCACCACGGCCGACGGCCGCTTCACGGCCATGATGCCGCACCCCGAGCGCGTGTTCCGCAACGTGCAGATGAGCTGGACTAACGGCGACGTGAGCGCCTTCAGCCCGTGGATGCGCATCTGGCGCAACGCGCGCAAGTGGGTCGGCTGACGCGGGCGACGGAGCCGGTCAGCGCAGCGTGCGCGAGGCCAGTTCCAGCCCGAGCAGCAGCAGGAACCAAAGGAATCCCTGCCGAAACCGCTGTGGGCTGATGCGCTCCCGCAGCCGCTGCCCCAGCCACATGCCGGCCAGCGCCGGCAGCGTGGCCAGGGTGGACCAGCCCATCTGCTGCACAGGCAGGGCGCCGTGCCCGGCCAGCCCGGCGGCCAATGCCAGCGTGGACACGGTGAATGACAGACCGAGCGCCTGCACCAGTTCGTCGCGCTCCAGCCGCAGCGCTTGCAGGTAGGGCACGGCAGGCATCACGAACACGCCCGTGGCGCCGGTGATCGCTCCGGTGGTCAAGCCCACGGCGGGCGACAGCCAGCTTTCGGCACAGCGCGGCACCGACAGCGGCCGTGCCATTAGCGCATAGGCGGCGTAGCCCATCAATGCCAGCCCCAGGGCCAGCCCCGTCCAGCGGGGATCGGCCCGCGCCAGCAGCGCAGACGCAGCCCACGTGCCCAGCACGCTGCCCAGCAGCATGGGCCAGAGGCGGCGCAGCAGCGGGCCTTCCGCAGGCCCGACCGCCAGTTGCCAGAGGTTGGTCACCAGCGACGGAATCACCAGCAGCGCAGCCGCCGCGACGGGCGGCATGGCCGCGCCCAGCAGGCCCATGGCGACCGTGGGCAAACCCATGCCGGTCACGCCCTTGACCAGCCCCGCGGCCACGAAGGTCAGGCACAGCCAGGCGAGGAAACCGGGTGAGGTGTGGAGGTCGGGCATGCCTGCATTGGAGCGTTGGCGGCCCGCCGGCACAATGCGGATTCTTCCGGCGATGCCTTCGGGTGAGCCGAAGGCGCGTTACCGTCCATCCACTCCACTGGCAGCCACCGAATGCGGCTCGATCTCGCGGATCTTCGTCTCTTCCTCAGCGTGGTGGATGCCGGCAGCATCACGCAGGGCGCCGTGCAGGCGAACCTGGCGCTGGCGTCTGCCAGCGAGCGCTTGCGCCACATCGAGGCTGACGCTGGTGTGCCGTTGCTGCAGCGCCGCCCGCGCGGCGTGGTGGCCACGGAAGCCGGCGAGGCGCTTGCCCACCACGCGCGGCTCATCGTGCGCCAGCAGGCACTGCTGCGTGGCGAGTTGCGCGACTTTGCCGCTGGTGCGCGCGGCACGCTGCATCTGTACGCCAATACCGCCGCGCTCACCGAATTCCTGCCGCGCCAGCTGGGCGCCTGGCTGGCCGAGCGCCCGGGCCTGCAGGTGGATCTGAAGGAGCGCACCAGCGCAGACATCGTGCGGTTGATCGGGGCCGGGCTGGCGCAGGCCGGCATTGTGTCGGATGCTGTGGACGCCCCCGGCCTGCAGTTGCAGCCGGTGGCGCGCGACCGGCTGGTGCTGATCGCCCCGCTTGCGCACCCCATCGCGCAGGCCGGACTTTCAGTGCGGTTCGTCGATGTGCTGGGAGAAGCGTTCGTGGGCCTGTCGGCAGGCCATGCGCTGCAGGACCACATTGACGAGCACGCCCGGGCGGCGGGCGCCGTGCTGGCCACACGCATTCGCATGAACACCTTCGATGGACAGTGCGACATGGTGTCGCACGGCGTGGGCGTGGCCATCGTGCCGCAGAGCACGGCCCGGCGACTGCGGCGCGGCCGCCATTACCGCGCTGTGCCTTTGCTGGATGGCTGGGCGCAGCGCCGGTTGTGCCTTTGCTACAGCGACTGGCCCAGCCTGCCGCCCGCCCTGCAGAGCCTGCTGCGGCACCTGGGAGCCACGGTCACACCGGCGTGACGAGCTGGTTCCAGCCGAGCAGGAAGTCGAACGCCGCTGCCGGCGGCAGCGGGTGGCTCAGGTAATAGCCCTGCGCCTGGTCGCAGCCGATCTGCAGCAACTCGTCGAAGACCTCGGCCGTCTCCACGCCTTCAGCCAACATGCGGTAGCCCAGCGTGTGGCCCAACTGCACCATGGCACGTACGACGTCCAGCGCGCGGGCGTCATGGCCGATGGGCCGGATCAGCGACTGGTCCAGCTTCAGTACCTCGGCCTGCAAGCCGTAGAGGCAGCCGAAATTGCAATAGCCGGTGCCGAAGTCATCCAGCGCCACGCGCACGCCCAGCGCGCGCACGGCGCGAATCGCGGCCAGCGTGGGGCCTTCGGTCAGCACCGCGTTCTCAGTGCATTCGATCTCCAGTCGCGATGGCTCCACGCCATGTCGCTTGCAGCAGTCACTCAGCTGCCGCACGAAGTCGGGTTGCTCCAGATTGCGGGGCGACACGTTGATGGCCACGTTCACCCTCAGGCCGTGGTCCTCCCATTCGCGGATCTGCGCGATGGCGGTGTCCATCACCCAATGCGTCACCGACTGGATGTAGGTGGTCTTTTCCAGCAGCGGAATGAATTCGCCCGGCGAGACGGCTCCCAGCAGCGGGTGGTCCCAGCGCAGCAGCGCCTCCACGCTGGTGTATTGCATCGATGCACGATCGAACTGCGGCTGGTAGACCAGCCGGAATTCGTTGGCCTGCAAGGCGCGCGGAACCCGCGACAGCAGGTCGTACGAATGCCGGTGGCGGCCATCGGCTGCGGCGTCGTACACGCTCACGTCGTCCAGCGTGTCCAGGCCGTGAAACAACGCCACGTTCGCGCGTCGCAGCGCATCGCCCGCATCCGTCGGCTCCAGCAGAAACGGCACCAGGCCGACGCGGCGGTGCTGGTGGATCACAACGCGCTTTCCGTCGTCCCGCCCGGAACGCGACTGGTCGAGCGCATGGAGCAACTCGTGCGCGAACGCACGGGCTTCGGTGAGAGAGTGGCCGGTCAGCAACAGCGCCAAATGTCCCATGTCGGTGCGGTACACGCGCGCGGCGCCCGCCAGCCAGCGGGTGATGTGCTTGCCCATCTCGTGGCTCAACGCTTCGATCGCATCCATGCCCACGGCACGTTTCACGTCCATCAGGGCTTCCAGGGGCAGCAGTTCCAGCAACACCAGCACGCGCTCGCCGCCAGGCTCGCTCATGCACAGTCCGGCCAGGTCGGCCAGCAATTGGCTGCGATTGGGCAGCAGCGTGGCCTCGTCCAGCCGGGCGAAGGAACATTGCAGGTCGATCTGTGCCACCACCAGCGCGGCCAGGTCGACCAACTGCCGCTGCTGCGCCTCGTCGAAGCTGCGGGGGCGCGTGTCCAGCACGCACAAACTGCCCAGCGCGTGCCCGTTGCGCAGGCGCAGCGGCGCGCCCGCGTAAAAGCGCAGGTGCGGGGAGCCCAGGACCAGGTTGTTGTTCTTGAAGCGTGGATCGGTGAGCGCATCTTCCACGACCATCACGCCGTGCTCACGGATGGTGTGGTCGCAGAAAGCGTCCTCGCGGCATGTCTCGCGCACGTCCATGCCGACTTCCGACTTGAACCACTGCCGGTCCGCATCCACCAGGCTTACCAGGGCCATGGGTACGTCGAACACATGGCTGGCCAGCCGGGTGATGCGGTCGAATTCTTCAGACGGGGGCGTGTCCAGCAACCCCGTGGCCTGCAGGGTGGCCAGCCGCTCGGGCTCGGAAGTGCTGTGCAACGGCATGGGCTGGAAGAAAAAAGGCAGGGAAACAGACGCGAAACTTTAACCCAGCCACTTCGGCACCGTCTCGCGCCGCACCGGCGACGTTGCAGAGGACAGGGTTTTGTCCCGCGAACGCTGCCGCCGGTGCGGCGGGGCGGCGCCCGGTTTTCCTCCCATAATCGGCCGCTTTGTAACCTTGGGGAACTTCCATGGCCGGTGCCAGCCTTCTGACTTTGCTCGATGACATCGCCACGGTGCTGGACGACGTCGCCTTGATGACCAAGGTGGCTGCGCGCAAGAGCGTGGCCATGGCCGACGACGTGTCGGTGATGACCAAGGTCGCCGCGCAGAAGACGGCGGGTGTGCTGGGGGACGACCTGGCGCTGAATGCGCAGCAGGTGTCCGGCGTGCGCGCAGAGCGCGAGATTCCGGTGGTGTGGGCGGTGGCCAAGGGATCGATGGTGAACAAGGCCATCCTGGTGCCGGCGGCGCTGCTCATCAGCGCCTTTCTGCCCTGGGCGGTGACGCCGCTGCTGATGGTGGGCGGGGCCTTCCTGTGCTACGAGGGGTTCGAGAAGCTGGCGCACAAGTTCTTGCACAGCGACGAGCCTCGCAAGGACGCGGCCCGCGAGGCCCATGCCCTGGCCAACGCCAACCCGGCGGTGGACATGGCCAGTTTTGAAAAGGACAAGATCAAGGGCGCCGTGCGTACCGACTTCATCCTGTCGGCCGAAATCATCGCCATCACGCTGGGTACGGTCAGCCAGGCGCCCTTCACGCAGCAGGTAGCCGTGCTGGTGGGCATCGCGGTATTGATGACCGTGGGCGTCTACGGCCTGGTGGCCGGCATCGTCAAGCTCGACGACCTGGGCCTGTGGCTGAGCAACAAGGCCAGCAGCGTGGCCCGTGCCATCGGGCGCGGCATTGTCGCTATGGCGCCCTGGTTGATGAAGGGGCTGTCGATTGCGGGCACGGCCGCCATGTTCTTGGTGGGCGGCGGCATTCTGGTGCACGGTGTGCCTGCTGTGGCGCACTGGGTCGAGGGGCTGGCTGCTAGCGCGGCCCAGTGGCCGGCGGGCGGGCTGTGGAGCTTTTTGGTCAACAACCTGCTGAATGCCTTGGTGGGTATCGTGGCCGGCGCGATCGTCCTGATGGTAGTGATGCTGGTCAAGCGCCTGCGTGGCTCCAAGCCCGACAAGGCCGCCGCCGCGCACTGAGTGGATGGAAGAGCCGCAACGCTTGCGCTGGGTCAGAGACCGGTCAAAGCGCCGCCACAGAGGCGGGCGCACCTTTGATCTGAGGCAAGGCTGGCACCACGGTAAGTGGGCTCAATACGGCTACGGGGGTCTTCCCCGGTCAACCGCATTGAGTTCCTTATGAAAAAACATTGGCTGGCCCTCGCTGTCCTGAGCGTCATGACTTCCGGCGCGGCTTTCGCTCAACAGGCGGCTTCCGAGGGCTCGTGGATGGTGCGCGCACGCGCAGTGCACCTGGACAGCGTGAACAAGGACTCCACCGGCCTGGGCCTGTCGATCAATGACAAGGCGCTGCCTGAAGCGGACATCACCTACTTCTTCAGCCCCAACATCGCTGCCGAGCTGATCCTGACCGTGCCGCAAAAGCAGAAGATTCGCGCTGACGGCCTGGGCCAGATCGGCACGCTCAGGCATCTGCCACCCGCGCTGCTGGCGCAATACCACTTCACGCAGTTCAACGGCTTCAAGCCCTATCTGGGCGCTGGCATCAACTACACGCGCTTTTCCAGCGTGCGGTTCGACCCGGCGGTGCAAGCCGCCTTGAACCCCACCATCGACAAAGACAGCTGGGGCGGCGCGCTGCAGGTGGGCGTGGATATTCCGCTGGCCAAGAACCTGTACCTGAACTTCGACGTGAAGAAGGTGTTCATCAAGACAGATGTGTTCTCTGCTGGCGCCAAGGTGGGCACGTTCAAGATCAACCCCGTGTTGGCGGGCGTGGGCCTGGGCTGGCGGTTCTGAGGCCCCATTGATCGCTGAGTAGGTCGGTCATAGAACGGCGGGTTCCGCGCACCAGTTTTTTTGTGCGCGCCAGGCTTGATAGATGGTTTGCTATAGAAAATATAGCTATCAGCGCTTATTCAATAAGCGCCAGAGGCCAAAAAGACCATAAATCTATCATTCGGCGCTCGTCACCCCGAACATTCCGCTGCCGCCGCCATGCCCGCGCATGCGCCGCCACAGCGCGGGCAGGGCGGCCGCAATGTCGGGCCGCTGCCACTGCTGGGTCACGGCACCACCGCCAGCGGCCACTGCATCGGCGGGCCCCAGGTCGAAGTGGAAGGTGTATGACGGCTCTTGCCCCATGCGCAGGTCGGTCACGAAGATGTGGCCCCGCGTATCTTGCTGCAGGCGCCAGAAGCCGCGGCTGAAGTGCGCTATGCGCTGCACCTGCGGGTGCTGGCCGTAGCGCGCGATCAGGTCGGCACCGCGAGGGTGTTCCGTCCACTGCATCGGCTTCTTGCCGTCCGCCAGGGCATAGAAGCCTTCCAGGTATTGCGTGGGCGTGACGGCCACCACGCGCCACAGCACGGTGTTGAAAGGCGTGGGCGTGACCAGCACGCGCTCTGCCTGCACGCCGCGCTGAGCCAGCGCCTGGCGCGCCACCTGCGCCACGTACTGCTGCGCCGCGAAGCTCCAGCCCAGGTAGAGGGTGGTGAACGCCAGCGCCACGCCGTTCCACCGCAGCCCACGCCCGCCGCGAAGCAGCAGGGCCAGCAACACGCCCGCAAGCAGCGGCACCGTGTAGACCGGGTCGATGATGAAGATGCTGCCCACGCCCAGCGGCGTGTCGTCGAACGGCCGCAGCAGCTGCGTGCCGTACACGGTCATCCAGTCCAGCAGCGGGTGGGTGATGAGCGCCAGCCACAGGGCGAGCCACCAGCGGCGCCACTGGTGCGATTGCCCATGCACGCGCGCGGCCAGCCAGCCCAGCGGCAGCGACAGCAGGGTCAGATAGAAGAGGGCGTGGCTTTCCGCCCGGTGCAGCACCATGTTGGCGATGGCGTCGCCCTGGTCGATGAAGGTGTCCAGGTCGGGCAAGGTGCCGGCGGCGGCGCCCCACAGGGCGGCCTTCCACACTGCGGTGCGGCGACCCAGCGCGGCGATGGAGACGGCGGAGCCGAGGGCGAGTTGAGTGAGTGAATCCATGCGCTGAAATTAGCAGAGATGGGCAAAGGATTGACCTTGCCAGGGGTGATCGAGCCCGGAAGCGGGCAAGTCCTACAGCCGATGCGGGTCAGCTCTGCAATCCTGTCACATCGGCATGACCCAATCATCTATGCCGCTGCGGATGCCTTTTCCGCCACCGTACATTTCGTATTCACAGCTCCCCCGAACGCCATGCACTACCCATTGCATCTCGACATCATCCAGGGGCTGTCGCGCCACCCCGCCAGCATTTCACCCAAGTATTTCTACGACCAGCGCGGCTCCGAGCTGTTCGAAGAGATCACCCGTGTGCCGGAGTACTACCCCACGCGCACCGAAAACGCCTTGATGCAGGCGCATGGCGAAGACATCGCACGTGCGGTCAAGCCCTGCACCACGGTGATCGAGCCGGGCGCCGGCAGCTGCGAAAAGGCCCGCACGCTGTGTCGGCTGCTGCAGCCCGAGCGCTTCGTGGGCGTGGACATTTCCGCTGACTTTCTCCGTGATGGCGTGGCGCGCCTGGGCGCGGCCGTGACCGGCCTGCGCACGCATGCGGTGGCGGGCGACATCACCCAGGGCATCACACTGCCGCCAGACATTCCGCGCGCTGGCCGGCTGGTGTTCTACCCAGGCTCGTCCATCGGCAACTTCGACCCGCCGCAAGCGCATGAGCTGCTGAGTCACATGCGCGCCCTGGTGAACGCTGACGGCGCCCTGTTGATTGGCGTCGATCTGCGCAAGAGCGTGGATGTGCTGGAGGCCGCGTACGACGACGCTGCTGGCGTGACGGCGGCTTTCAACCTGAACGTGCTCGCCCATGTGAACCGTCTCATAGGCAGTGACTTCGCGCCGGGCGACTGGCAGCACCAGGCATTCTTCAACGACGCCCAGTCGCGCATCGAGATGCACCTGCAAGCGCGCAGCAAAGCCTGTGTGCGCTGGCCCGGCGGCCAGCGCCAGTTCGCGGTGGGTGAGCGCATTCATACCGAAAACAGCTACAAGTACACGCTGCCCGCGTTCTCGGCATTGCTGGCGGGCGCTGGTTTTTCTCGCGCACAGGCGTGGACGGACGACCAGGGCTGGTACGCCGTGGTGCATGCCCGCCCCTGAGCGACACGACAAGGCCCAATATGACCATGACCCGACCCATTCCGTCCCAAGACATCAGCGCCTTCTCTGCCGCAGACGGGGCTACCTTGCTACACCACTACGAAGACGTGCGCCAGGCCACGGCGGCACTGGCCATGCCGCTGACCGATGAAGACTGCTGCGCGCAGTCCATGCCCGATGCCAGCCCGGTGAAATGGCATCTGGCGCACACCACCTGGTTCTTCGAAACCTTCGTGCTCGAGTCGTATGAGCCAGGCTTCGCACCGTTCCATCCGTCATTTCGCGTGCTGTTCAATTCGTACTACAACGGGCTGGGCGCGCAGCACCCGCGCGCCCAGCGCGGCCTGCTGACACGGCCGGCGCTGCCGCAGGTGCTGGCCTACCGCATGAACGTGGATGGCCGAATCGCGCGCCTGTTGCGCGATCGCGCAGACGACGCGGCATTGACCAAACTGATCGAGCTGGGCCTGCAGCATGAGCAACAGCACCAGGAATTGATCCTCACCGACCTGAAGCACCTGCTGTCATGCAACCCGCTGTGGCCGGCTTATGAAGAGCGGGCCCGCGCTACGGCGGCTTCAGGCGCTTCGCTGCACCCCGCAGCATTGCCGCTGGCGTGGCGCAGCTTTCAAGGCGGTTTGGTGGATATTGGCCACGGCGGCCAAGGCTTCGCGTTCGACAACGAGGTTCCGCGCCATCGCGTGTACCTGGCACCGTACCAACTGGCCTCGCGCCTGGTCACCAACGGCGAATATCTCGCTTTCATGGAAGACGGCGGTTACCGGGAGTCTGCGCACTGGCTGGCCGAAGGCTGGGACTGGCGCAAATCGCAACAGCTGGAGCACCCGATGTACTGGCGGCGGGTGGCAGGTCGTGCCGACGGCAGCGCGCCATTGCAGGGCGCTGCGGCCTGGGAAGAGTTCACCCTTGCCGGCGCCTGCCCGCTCGCGCCGCATCGGCCGGCGGTGCACCTGTCGTACTACGAAGCCGATGCGTATGCCCGCTGGGCCGGTGCGCGGCTACCGACCGAGGCCGAATGGGAGGCAGCCGCAGCCGGTGCAGACAGCTCGGTCGGCCACTTTGCCGACAGCGGCGAATGGCACCCGCGCGCCGCACGCAGCACGCCCGCGGAAGGCGACACGCCTTTAGCGCAACTCTTCGGCGATGCCTGGCAATGGACGCAGTCGAGCTACTCCGCCTATCCCGGCTTTCGGATTGCCGACGGCGCGGTTGGTGAGTACAACGGCAAGTTCATGGTGAATCAGTACGTGCTGCGCGGCGGCTCCTGCGTAACGCCGGCCGGCCATGTGCGGGCCAGCTATCGCAATTTCTTTCCGGCCAGCGCGCGCTGGCAGGTCAGCGGCATTCGCCTGGCGCGCGACGCCTGACGCGGCAGACGCCTCAGGGCGCCATCTTGAACGTCTGCTTCAACTGCAGGCGAACCGCCTTGCCATCGCGCTTCGGCGGATCGAACCGCCAGCGGCGCACTGCATCCAGCACAGGTTTGTTCAACGACTCGTCGGTGCCGGGCAGCACTTTGGCGTCGCCCACATGTCCGCTGGGCAGTACCTCGAAAGCCACCACCACATTGCCCTTGATCCCCATGGTGATCAGGTACGAGGGATAGCGCGGCTCGGGCGATTCGAGCAGCTTGAGCGGGGCGTCCAGCGGCGGGCTGATCTGCTGCTGCAGCACCAGCAGGTCCTGGCTCTTGCGGTAGGCAATGAAGTCTTCTTCCGTCTTGTCGGAGCCGGCGGGGCCGGTGCCGCAGGCCGCCAGCAGCACACTGGCTGCAAGCGTCGCGGCCAGCGTGAGGGAGCGGCGGGCGAGGGGAGCGCGGTGATGGGTCATGGCCCCGAGTATCGCGCGAGCGGCCCTGCCACGCCGCAGGCTCACACCGCGTCCAGCGCCTGGGCCAGGTCGGCCAGCAGATCGTCGATGTGCTCGATGCCCACCGACAGGCGCACCATGCCTTCGCTCACGCCCGCGTTGGCCAGCTCGGCCGCGTTCAGCTGGCGGTGCGTGGTGGACGCCGGGTGCGTGGCCAGCGATTTCGCGTCGCCGATGTTGACCAGCCGCGTGAAGAGCTGTAGCGCGTCGAGAAAGCGTGCGCCCGCCGCCCGGGGATCGATGCCGTCCGGGGTCTTCAAGCTGAACGACAGAATGCCCGAGGCGCGCCCGCCGAGTTGCCGCTGCACCAGGGCATGGTCAGGATGGTCGGGCAGGGCGGCGTAGCGCACCCATTCGACCTTGGGGTGCGTTTGCAACTGCCTGGCCACCGCCAGCGCGTTGTCGCAGATGCGGTCCATGCGCAGCGCCAGCGTTTCGATGCCTTGCAGAATCAGGAAGGCGTTCTGCGGTGCCAGCGCGGCGCCGGTATTGCGCAGCGGCACAACGCGGGCGCGGCCGATGAAGGCCGCCTCGCCCAGCGCTTCTGTGTAGACCACGCCGTGGTAGCTCACGTCGGGCTCGTTCAGGCGGGGAAAGCGCGCCCTGTGCTCCGCCCAGGGGAACTTGCCGCTGTCCACGATGGCGCCGCCCACGCTGTTGCCGTGCCCGCCCAGGTACTTGGTGAGCGAATGCACGACGATGTCCGCACCATGCTCGATGGGCCGCAGCAGGTAGGGGCTGGGCACGGTGTTGTCGACGATCAGCGGCACGCCGTGCGCGTGGGCAATGTCGGCCAGCGCGCGGATGTCGGTCACGTTGCCCAGCGGGTTGCCGATGGATTCGATGAAGATGGCCTTCGTCCGCTCGTCGATCAACCGCGCAAAACTGGCCGGGTCGCGCGCATCGGCGAAGCGGGTGGTGATGCCTTGCTGCGGCAGCGTGTGGGCGAACAGGTTGTAGGTGCCGCCGTAGAGCGTGCCGGCCGAGACAATGTTGTCGCCCGCCTCGGCGATGGTCTGGATGGCATAGGTGATGGCCGCCATGCCCGAGGCCACTGCCAGCGCGGCGATGCCGCCTTCCAGCGCCGCGACGCGCTTTTCCAGCACGTCGTTGGTCGGATTCATGATGCGGCTGTAGATGTTGCCCTGCACCTTCAGGTCGAACAAATCCGCGCCGTGCTGGGCGCTATCGAAGGCGTAGGCCACCGTCTGGTAGATGGGCACCGCCACGGCCTTGGTCGTGGGGTCTGGCGTGTAGCCGGCGTGGACGGCAAGCGTTTCGATCTTCATGCAGTGTGTCTCCCGATGGGGTGTGTGAAAGGGCGCCTGCGCGCCGCTTGGGGGCGGGCCGGGCGCGGCCATTTTGGCACCGGGGTTGCGTGCGCGGATCGAATCTTTGGCGATGAGCTTATGCGTGGGCCGTGTTGCTTGCAGTCGCAACAGGGTTTATGGAAAAGAGGGCTGCAGCGCCTGTTCTATCAGCGCTAGTAGCTACTTTTATGATAGCGAATGGAGCGCAGGCCGCGTGCGGTAGAACTGTAGCGGTTGGCGCTGCGGCCCGTGTGGGTATGGGTGATGTAGCACTGGCCCGAGTACGCCACGCACAGCGCCTTGCAAGAAGAACTCGATGGTAGTGCGCGCAGGGTCGGTGGCAGCGCGCAAGGCGGCGATCTCCTGCAGGTCCAGCTCGCGCCCGATCACGATCTGCGACAGCCCGTCGTCCTGCAGGAGGCGCATTTTCTCGGGCGTGCGGATGTCGGTCTGCGTGGACGCATGCAGCTGGATGGGCGGCAGATCCAGCAGCTGCTGCGCCGCGCACGGTGGGCTTGGATCCGTTGCGCAAATGGGTTCGCAATGTGGGGCGCGGTTGCACCAGATTGACGCGTCTTTGCCCCTGGTTTGCCCGTTCTTGGTGCGGTCCTGGTTAGCATAGGCAGGCTTGCAGCAACCGGCTGCGGCAACTTTTATCCAAGTCAGCCACGGAGACCGAATGTTTGTTTTGCCCCCCGCTTCCCGCGTGCGTTTGCCCCTGCAACTGACGGCCCTGGCCTGCGCCCTTGCAGCGGCGGCCACCGCGTCTGCCCAGGACGTGCAGGCCGTCAAGATCGGCCACGTCGGCCCCCTGTCAGGCGGCATCGCCCACATCGGCAAGGACACCGAGAACGGCGTGCGCATGGCGCTCGCCGATTTGAACGCGCAGAACCTGGTCATCGGCGGCAAGAAGATCAAGTTCGAGCTGGCCGCCGAAGACGACGCGGGCGACCCGCGCCAAGCCACCGCTGTGGCGCAGAAGCTGTGCGACTTGAAGGTCGCTGGCGTGGTGGGCCATCTGCAGTCGGGCACGTCGATTCCCGCGTCCACCATCTATGAAAAGTGCGATCTACCGCACATCACCGCGTCGGCCACCAACCCAGACCTGACCAAGCCCGGCTACAAGACCGCCTTTCGCCTGATCGCCAACGACAGCGCGCTGGGCGCGGCGCTGGCCATCTACGCGGCCGACCACCTGAAGCTCAAGACCGTGGCCATCATCGACGACCGCACGGCCTACGGCCAGGGCGTGGCTCAAGTCTTCAAGGCCACCGCGCAGCAAAAGGGCCTGACCGTGGTGGGCGAAGAATTCACCAACGACCGTGCCACCGACTTCATGGCCATCCTGACCTCGCTCAAGAGCAAGAAGCCCGACGGCATCTTCTACGGCGGGCTGGACGCGCAGGCCGGCCCCATGTTGCGCCAGATCGAGCAACTGGGCCTGGGGCAAGTGAAGTTCTTCGGCGGCGACGCGCTGTGCACCGAAAAGCTGCCCGAGCTGGCGAGCAAGTCCGCCACGCTGAAGAACGTGACCTGCGCCACCGGCGGTGCGTCGGTCACCAAGATGCAGGGCGGAGCCGAGTGGAAGAAGCGCTACGACGCGCAGTTCCCTGGCCAGTTCCAGATCTACAGCCCCTACGCCTACGACGCGGCCATGGTGCTGGTCGACGCCATGAAGCGCGCTGACTCGGTGGACCCGCGCAAGTACACGCCCTTCATCGCCAAGACGCAGTACAAGGGCGTGACGGCCAACGTGGCATTCACCCCCAAGGGCGAGCTGACCCAGCCTGCCGTGACGCTGTACCACTACCCCACCAACGCCCGCGTTGCGCTGAACTGATCTGCGTTTCTTGCCTTGCGCAACGGCCGCCGCGAGCGGCCGTTGTGCTGTGCGGCGCGCTACAGTGGCCCCCGCATGTTTTTCCAGGGGCAAAGCGATGTTCAGAGCGTTCGGGTTGGTCGGGTTGGTGGTGGCGCTGGCCATCGTGGCGGTGCTGGCCAAGCGCCAGATGGCAGCTCCGCAATTGGCTGTGCCGGCGCTGCCCACCGTCACAGGTTCGCCGCAATCTCCGGCCAGCGCGCCGACTGGCTCGGTGCGCGACCAGAGCCAGCAGATCCAGCAGCAGGTGCGCCAGCAGATGGACACGCTGATGCAGCAGCCGCGCCCCATGCCCGAAGATGAATCCAAGTAAAAAAATGCCTCCAGCGCTTGTCTAATAAGCGCAAGTAGCTATCAAAAGATGAGTGATTCAACCCTTCATGCCACCTCGGAGGATGACGCTGTCTGGATGCGCCTGGCGCTGGCCGAAGCCCGTGCCGCCGCCGACGCGGGCGAGGTGCCGGTGGGCGCCGTCGTCGTGCGCGCGGGTGAAGTGATCGCCACCGGCCGCAACGCGCCCATCGCCGGCCATGACCCCACGGCGCATGCCGAGATCGCGGCCCTGCGCGCGGCGGCCGAGCGGCTGGGCAACTACCGGCTCGACGGCTGCACGCTCTACGTCACGCTGGAGCCCTGCGCCATGTGCAGCGGCGCCATGCTGCACGCGCGCCTGCCGCGCGTGGTGTTTGGCGCGGCCGATGCGAAGACGGGCGCGGCCGGCTCGGTGGTCAACTTGTTTGCCCAGCCGAAGCTCAATCACCAGACCGGTTTGCAAGGCGGTGTACTGGCTGCTGAATGCGGCGCGCTGCTGAGCGATTTCTTCCAGCGCCGCCGCCAGCAGCAGCGCGCGCAGGCCCAGGCCGCTCACCCCCTGCGCGACGACGCACTGAGGACGCCCGAACGCCACTTTGCCGATCTGCCCGGCTACCCCTGGGCGCCGCATTACGTGAGCGACCTGCCCGCGCTGGACGGCCTGCGCCTGCACTACCTTGATGAGGGCCCGCAGGGCGCTGCCCGCACCTGGCTGTGCCTGCATGCCAGCCCGGCGTGGAGCTACGCGTGGCGGCGCATGCTGCCTGTGTTTTTGGCGGCGGGTGATCGTGTGGTCGCGCCCGACCTCATCGGCTTTGGCAAGAGCGACAAGCCCAAGAAGGAGGCCGTGCACACGTGGGAATGGCATCGGCAGGTGCTGATCGAATTCGCAGAGCGGCTCGACCTGCGCAACGCCGTGCTGGTGGTGCCCGAAGAAAACGACGGTTTGGCGGCCGCGTTGCCCGTGGCGTTGCCAGGGCGCTTCGCCGGCCTGCTGGCTTGCACGGCATCGCAGGCCGGTGAAGAGGGCGATGTGGACGCTTGCTGGGCCGCACCGTTCCCTGACGCGGGGCATCGCGCCGCGCCACGGGCCTTCGCGCGTTGGGCGCGGGCTGTGCAAGCGGGCTTGCCGGTCGCTACCCGGGCCGACCCGGCGCTGAATGGCGAAGCCCTGGCCGCACTCGCTGTGGAATACTTCCGCCCTTGACGCCACGCCCGCAGCCATGCGAAGGCGCTGCGCAACGTTCATTCTTTCGGAGCAGGCCGCGCACGGCCTGAATGCCTTGTCCTCAGATCACGACCATTCCCACCACGGCGACCATTGCGGCCATCACCACGGCCCGCTGCACATCTACGTTTACTCGCCCTCGGGCGCGGTGCGCGACAAGGCCGGCTTCAAGCGCGGCGTGGCGCGGCTCAAAAGCATGGGCCATGAGGTCGAAATCGACACTGACGCGCTGGCCAGCCACACGCGTTTTGCCGGCGACGACGCCACACGTCTGGCCGCCATCCACCGCGCAGCCGCCAGCGGTGCTGACGTGGCGCTGATCTCGCGCGGCGGCTACGGCCTCTCGCGCATCCTGCCAGGCATTCGCTACAAGGCCGTGGCCAAGGCGGTGGGCGGTGGCACGCGGTTCGTGGGCCTGAGCGACTTCACCGCTTTCCAATCCGCGCTGCTGGCGAAGACTGGCGCCACCACCTGGGCCGGCCCGGCGCTGGTCGGCGACCTGGGTTGCGAAGGCGAGCCCGACGACATCATGCTGGCCTGCCTGGACGACCTGTTCACCGGCCACGGCGAAGGCACCGGCTGGCGCATGAACGCCGAAAAGCCTAAGGCCGACGGCAAGCCCGCGGTGCGTGACATCTACGTGAAGAACGCCACGCTCTGGGGCGGCAACTTGGCCGTGCTGGCGTCGCTGGTGGGCACGCCCTACCTCCCCGACGTGCGCGGCGGCATCCTGTTTTTGGAAGACGTGAACGAGCACCCGTACCGCATCGAGCGGATGCTGACCCAGCTGCTGCACGCCGGCGTGCTGGCCCGCCAGAAGGCCGTCGTGCTGGGGCAGTTCTCCGACTACCAGCTCACCCCGCACGACAAGGGCTTCAAGCTGCAGAGCGTGGTCGACTGGCTGCGCACGCAGATCAAGGCCCCCGTGCTGACCAACCTGCCGTTCGGCCATGTGCCCACCAAGGTGCTGCTGCCCGTTGGCGCGCCGGTGTCGCTGTCGGTGGAAGGGCGCGATGCCTTGATCTACTGGGGCCATACGCACTAAGGCACTAAGGCACTAAGGCCCACGCTAAGAATTTCCCCCTGCATCGTAGTGCCAGCCAATGAGACCCGTCCGCCCTGAGAAACCCGTTCACCCTGAGCCTGTCGAAGGGTGTTCGCAACCGCGTGCCCTGGCTTCGACAGGCTCAGCCCGAACGGACTTTTCTTCACTGACGGACATCGCCCTGCCGGGCATTTGAAGGGAAGGGCGACCCATGGGATGGATTCGGCGAGGCGCGGTCGCCCTGGTGGCCCTGGCGCTGCTGGCAGGCGCCGCAGCCGCCGTCTACGTGCTGCGCAGCTTTTCCGCGCTCGACGGGCGTTTGCAAGCGGCAGGCCTCACGCAGCCCGTGAAGGTGCGGCGCGACGAGGCAGACGTCACCCACATCGAAGCGGCCACGCCCTTCGATGCCTGGTTTGCCATGGGCTACGTGCATGCGCAGGAGCGCACCTGGCAGCTTGAATTCAACCGGCGCCTGATGCATGGCGAGCTCTCGGAGCTCTTCGGCCCGGCGGCGCTGGACACCGACCGGCTGATGCGCACGCTGGACATCGCCGGCGCAGCGCGCCGCCAGTACGCCGGCCTGCCGCCCTTCGCGCGCGAGGCGCTGCAGGCCTACAGCCGGGGCATCGCCTCGTTCCACCAGCACCGGCCGCAGGCGCTGCCGCCAGAATTTTTGCTGTTGGGCGCGCAACCCGGCGGCGCCAGCGGCACGCCCTGGTCGCCCGAGGACAGCGTGGGCTGGGCGCTGATGATGGCGCTGGACTTGAGCGGCAACTGGGGCAGCGAATTCGCACGCCTGTCGCTGGCGCGCACGCTGCCCACCGACCGGCTCTGGCAGCTGATGCCGCCGTATCCCGGCGAGGCGCCCGCGACGAGTGTGGACCTGGCGGCGCTGTACGAGCGGCTGGGCGTGTATCGCGCGCAGGGCGACAAGGTGTCAGCAGCCGAAGCCACCGCCGTGCCGTCAGTCCCATGGGCGCATGAGCTTTTCGCTCAAGCGGGCGACCCGGGCGGGCGGGGCAGCAACAACTGGGTGGTCGCGGGCAGCCGTACCGTGAGCGGCAAGCCGCTGCTGGCCAACGACCCGCACCTGGGCCTGGGCGCGCCGGCGCTCTGGTACTTCGCGCGGCTGAAGGCGCCAGCAGGCGTGGCGTCCGACGGCAGCGCCGTCGCCGCCATGGACGTGATCGGCGCCACCTTGCCCGGCTTGCCCTTCGTAGTGCTGGGGCGCACGGCGCAGGCGGCCTGGGGCTTCACCAACACCGCGCCCGACGTGCAGGATCTGTATCTGGAGCAGATCGACCCGGCGGACGCGAAGCGCTACCGCACGCCCGACGGCTGGGCGCCGTTCACGCAGCGCGAGCACACCATTCGCGTCAAGGGCCAGCCCGACGTGCGCCATACCGTGCGCGCCACGCGCCACGGCCCGGTGCTGAGCGACGCGCAGCCAGCGTTGCACGGCGGCGTGATCGAGCTGAACCGCCACGTGCTGGCGCTGCGCTGGAGCGCGCTGGACGCCGACAACCAGACCGTGCTGGCCGGCCTGCTGGCCAACCAGGCGCAGTCGGTGGATGAATTGTTCGCCGCGTTCGCGCACTACCACTCGCCCATGCAGAGCGTGGTGGCGGCCGACGTGCACGGCCACATCGCTTTCAAGGCCATGGGCCGCGTGCCGCTGCGCGGCGAGGGCAACGACATGCGCGGCGTGGCGCCCGCGCCCGGCTGGGACGCGCGCTACGACTGGCAGGGCTGGCTGCCGCTGGAGGGCGCCCCGCAGGACGACGGCGCCGCACGCGGCTGGCTGGCCACGGCCAACCAGCGCATCACGGCGCAGGGTTACGCGCACTTCATCACCGCCGACTGGGCGCTGCCCTATCGCTATGACCGCATCGCCGAACGGCTGGAGGTCACGCCGCGCCACGACGTGGCCAGCCTGCGCGCGCTGCAGCAGGACACGGTCTCGCTGGCCGCGCTGCGGCTGCTGCCGCATCTGGCCGCCGCGCCTTCCACCCACGCGTTGGCGGGCCGCGCGCAGGCCGAACTGCAGGGCTGGGACGGCGACATGCGAACCGACCGCGCGGCGCCGCTGATCTTTGCCCTGTGGACGGATGAGCTGGCGCGCGGCCTGCTGCTGCCGCGCATGGGCGCCGATCGATTCGCCGCACTCTACGGCCGGCGCGACTTTCGTGCCGCCATCGAAGGCATTCTGGAGCGCGGCGACGCCTGGTGGTGCCAGCCGTTGACCTGCCCGCAGCAGGCCGGCGCTGCGCTGCACCGGGCGCTGGATCGGCTGGCTGCCCAATACGGCGCCGACCCCGCCCGCTGGCGCTGGGGCGCGGCGCACCCGGCGCTCAGCGTGCACCGCCCGTTCAGCAACGTGCCGCTGCTGGCGCGCTGGTTCGACGTGCGCGTGCCCTCGCCGGGCGACGCCTACACCGTCAATGTCGGCCAGTACAACCCGGCCGAAAAGACCGAGCCCTTCGCCAGCCGCCACGCCGCATCGCTGCGCGCGGTGTACGACCTGGGTGACCCGGAACAGTCGCTGTTCATCTACCAGACGGGGCAGAGCGGGCTGGTGTTCTCGCCGCGCTACCGCGATATGGCCGAGGCCTGGGCGCAGGGCGGCCTGCGGCGGCTGCAGCTGGCGCCAGAGCGCTTCAGGCACCGGCTGGTGCTGGAGCCTTGAGGGCGGCTTGAATATGAGTCAAATTGGCCTGTAGCGCTTATCCATCAAGCGCTGGTAGCTATCAAAATAATAGTAAATCGCTGGTGGCTGAATCTCAGCGCTTTTTGCCGCCGAAGATGCTACCCAGCACGCCGCGCAAAATTTCCTTGCCCAGCGACGTGCCCATGGTGCGCACGGCCGACTTGGCCATGGTCTGCACCAAGCCGTCGCGCTTGCCGCCGCGCGGGCCGGTGGAGCCGAACAGCACGTCGTTCAGCCCGCCCATCATTCCTGCGTCGCCCGACGCCGGGGCGCCGGCTGCGCTGCCACCGCGTTGCGCGCTAGCGGCATTGCTGGCGTTGTCTGCCGCCGTATCGGCGCGCCCGCGCAGCTTCTCGTAGGCCGATTCGCGGTCCACGGTCTTTTCATACACACCGGCCACCAGCGACTGGGCCAGCAGCGCCTGGCGTTGCTGCGGCGTGATCGGGCCGATCTGGCTGCCCGGCGGCAGCACGTAGACGCGCTCGGTGATGCTGGGGCGGCCCTTGGCGTCCAGAAAGCTCACCAGCGCCTCGCCCACGGCCAGCTCGGTGATGGCGGCTTCGATGTCCAGCCCCGGCTTGGGGCGCATGGTGGTGGCCGTGGCCTTGACGGCCTTCTGGTCGCGCGGGGTGAAGGCGCGCAGCGCGTGCTGCACGCGGTTGCCCAGTTGGGCCAGCACGCTGTCGGGAATGTCCAGCGGGTTCTGCGTGACGAAGTACACGCCCACGCCCTTGGAGCGCACCAGCCGCACCACCAGCTCGATGCGTTCGACCAGCACCTTGGGCGCCTCGTTGAACAGCAAATGCGCCTCGTCGAAGAAGAAGACGAGCTTGGGCTGGTCGGGGTCGCCGATCTCGGGCAGGGTCTCGAACAGCTCGGACAGCATCCACAGCAGGAAGGTCGCGTAAAGGCGCGGCGCGTTCATCAGCTTATCGGCTGCCAGGATGTTGATGACGCCCTTGCCGTCCACCGTCTGCATCAGGTCGTTGATGTCGAGCATCGGCTCGCCGAAGAACCGGTCGCCGCCCTGCGTTTCGATCTGCAGCAGGCCGCGCTGGATGGCGCCCACGCTGGCGGCGCTGATGTTGCCGTATTCGGTGGTGAACTGCTTCGCGTTGTCACCCACGTAGGTGAGCATGGCCCGCAGATCCTTCAGGTCGAGCAACAGCAAACCATTGTCATCGGCGATCTTGAAGACCAGATTCAGCACGCCCAGCTGTGTCTCGTTCAGCGCCAGCATGCGGCCCAGCAGCAGCGGGCCCATGTCGGACACGGTGGCGCGCACCGGGTGGCCTTGCTCGCCGAACACGTCCCACACCGTGGTGGGGCAGGCCGCGGGCTCGGGCAGCGCAATGCCCCTTTCGGCCAGCGTGGCCGCGAGTTTGTCGCCGATGCGGCCGGATTGGCTGATGCCGGTCAGGTCGCCCTTCACGTCGGCCATGAACACCGGCACGCCGATGCGCGAGAAGCCCTCGGCCAGCGTCTGAAGCGTCACCGTTTTGCCCGTGCCGGTGGCGCCGGTGATGAGCCCGTGCCGGTTGGCCAGGCCGGGCAGAAGTTGGCATTCGGTGGTGCCCGAGCGGGCGATCAAAAGAGGTTCGGCCATGATGGGTGGGCAGTCAAAAGTAAAATCGCAATCAGTAGATTAAATCAATACCAGTAGCACAAGGACACCCGTGGCAGGACACAGTAAATGGGCGAACATCCAGCACCGCAAGGGGCGGCAGGATGAGAAGCGCGGAAAGATCTGGACGCGGATCATCCGCGAGATCACGGTGGCGGCGCGTGCCGGCGGCGGCGATGTGTCGGCCAACCCGCGCCTGCGCCTGGCGATCGACAAGGCCAAGGCCGCCAACATGCCGGCCGACCGCATCAAATACAACATCGACAAGGCCACCGGCAATGCCGAGGGCGTGAGCTATGAAGAAATCCGCTACGAGGGCTACGGCATCGGCGGCGCGGCCATCATCATCGACACGATGACCGACAACCGCGTGCGCACCGTGGCGGAAGTACGACACGCTTTCAGCAAGCATGGCGGCAACATGGGCACCGAAGGCTCGGTGGCGTTTCAATTCAAGCATTGCGGTCAGCTCATCTTCGCCCCCGGCACCGATGAAGACCGCGTGATGGAGCTGGCGCTGGAGGCCGGCGCCGAAGACGTGGTCACCGGCGAAGATGGTGCCATCGAGGTCTTGACCGCGTATGCCGACTTTGAAACGGTGAAGAACGCGCTGGAAGCGGCCGGGTTGGTGCCTGAATTGGCCGAAGTCACGATGCGTGCTGAAAACACCATCGAGCTGGAAGGCGACGACGCTGCACGGATGCAGAAACTGCTCGACGTCCTGGAAGACCTGGACGACGCGCAAGAGGTCTATCACAACGCAGCATTATGAAAATTCTCGTGATTGGTGGCGGCGGCCGGGAACACGCAATGGCCTGGAAGATCAGCCAGTCGCCCAAGGTGACGAAGGTGTACGTGGCGCCCGGCAACGGCGGCACGGCGCTCGACTCCCAACTGGAAAACGTGGACATCACCGATGTGCGTGCGCTGCGCGAGTGGGCGCAGGCACAGAAGATCACCCTGGCCGTAGTCGGCCCCGAGGCGCCCCTGGCCGCTGGCGTGGTGGATGAATTCCGCGCACACGGCCTGCGCATCTTCGGCCCCACGAAGGCCGCTGCACAGCTGGAAAGCTCCAAGGCTTTTTCCAAGGCCTTCATGAAGCGCCACGGCATTCCCACGGCGGAATACGAGGCCTTCACCGACCCGGTGGCCGCGCATGCCTATGTAGACCGCCTGGGCGCGCCCATCGTCGTCAAGGCCGACGGCCTGGCGGCCGGCAAGGGCGTGGTGGTGGCCACCACGCTGCAGGAGGCGCATGACGCGGTGGAGTTCATGCTGGTCGACAACAAGTACGGCGTGAGCCACAACGAAGGCGAGAACGGGAAGGCCGAGCCGCGCGTCGTCATCGAAGAGTTCCTGGAAGGCGAAGAAGCGTCGTTCATCGTGCTGTGCGACGGCAAGAACGTGGCCGCGCTGGCCACCAGCCAGGACCACAAGCGCCTGAAAGACGGCGACGAAGGCCCCAACACCGGCGGCATGGGCGCGTATTCGCCGGCGCCCGTGGTCACGGCCGACGTGCACGCCCGTGCCATGCGCGAGATCATCCTGCCCACCATTCGCGGCATGGAAAAAGACGGCATTCCGTACACCGGCTTTCTGTACGCCGGCCTCATGATCGACGCCGCCGGCCACCCAAAGACGCTGGAATTCAACTGCCGCATGGGCGACCCGGAAACGCAGCCCATCCTGATGCGCTTGAAGAGCGACCTGGTGGACGTGCTGGGCGCAGCGGTGGACGGCAAGCTCGACCAGCTAGAGATGCAGTGGGACCGCCGCCCCGCGCTGGGCGTGGTGATGGCAGCCCATGGCTACCCGGAGAACCCGCGCAAGGGCGACGCCATCGCCGGCCTGCCGGCAGATACCGACGATGCCATGGTGTTCCATGCCGGTACCGCGCTGGATGAAGCCGGCGTGCCGCGTACCGCCGGCGGCCGCGTGCTGTGCGTGACGGCCCTGGCCGACAGCGTGAAGTTGGCGCAGCAGCGCGTGTACGACGTGGCGCGCGGCATTCACTTCGAAGGCGCGCAGTACCGCCGCGACATCGGCCACCGCGCCATCAAGAGCTGATGCTGCAGACCGCTGCCGAGGCGTCGCTGCCGATCCATTCCGGGGCGGTGGCTGCTCGGGTGCGCGATTACCTGGTCGGCCTGCAGGCCCGCATCACCGGCGCTCTCGAAGACGTCGAAGGCCCGGGAGAGCAGGGCGGGGCGCGCTTTCGCTCAGATGCCTGGACCAAGGCGCCGGGCGAGCCGCTGCAGGGCGACGGCATCACCTGCATCCTGGAAGGCGGTCGCGTGTTCGAGCGGGCCGGCTGTGGCTTCTCGCACGTGCGCGGACCGCGCCTGCCACCCTCGGCCACGGCCCACCGGCCCGAGCTGACCGGCGCGCCGTTCGAGGCCATGGGCGTGTCGCTGGTGTTCCACCCGCGCAACCCTTATGTGCCCACCGTGCACATGAACGTACGCATGATCGCGGCCGGCCACCCGGGTGCCACGCCGGTCTGTTGGTTCGGCGGCGGCATGGACTTGACGCCCATCTACGGCTTTGACGAAGACGCGGTGCACTTTCACCGCAGCTGCCAGGCCGCACTAGCGGCTTTCGGCGACGACAAATACCCGCGCTTCAAGCAGTGGTGCGACGAGTATTTCTTCTTGAAGCACCGCAACGAGCAGCGCGGCGTGGGCGGCATCTTCTTTGACGACTTTTCAGAGCCCGGCTTCGAGCAGAGCCTGGCCATGATGCAGTCGGTGGGCGACGCCTTTCTGGGCGCCTACCTGCCCATCGTGCAGCGGCGCCAGAGTCTGCCCTACGGCGAGCGCGAACGCGCTTTCCAGCTCTACCGGCGGGGGCGCTACGTTGAGTTCAATCTGGTGTGGGACCGGGGTACGCACTTCGGCCTGCAGTCGGGCGGGCGCACCGAATCCATCCTGCTGTCGATGCCGCCCCTGGCCGCCTGGGCCTACCAGCGCGAGGACGCTGCGGGCTCGCCCGAGGCCGAATTGACGGCGCGGTTTTTGCAGCGGCGCGACTGGCTCTGAGACGCTTTTCAACCAGTCTCCCAGCCAATTTGAGCCGATCAACTATAATTTTGATAGCTATCTGCGCTTGACGCCATTGCGCAAGACGCCCAAAACGCACCCAATCCGGCCCGCACCACGCCGGATGGCGAAGGGGGCGGCCCTACTGGCCGCCGCTTCGCTTGCACGCTATAAATGATTTCCATCCTTCACTGAATACAGCCTGATGACCACTTCCAGCCAATCGGAATCCGCCGCCAAGAAAGACGTGACCAAGCTCCAGCGTGCCATTGTGGACGGGCTGGAGGACGTCAAGGCGCAAGACGTGCAGGTGTTCAACACCGAGCATCTGTCGCCGCTGTTCGAGCGCGTGATCGTGGCGTCGGGCACGTCCAACCGACAGACCAAGGCGCTGGCTTCCAGCGTGCGAGACGCCGTGCGCGAAGCGGGTTTCCCCAAGCCGCGCATCGAAGGCGAAGAGAACGGTGAATGGATCATCGTGGACTGCGGCGCCGCCGTGGCGCACATCATGCAGCCGGCCATTCGCGCGTATTACCGCCTGGAAGAGATCTGGGGCGACAAGCCCGTGCGCCTGAAGCTGGGCGCGCCCAAGCCGGTGGTCGCGGAAAAGGCTGTCAAGCCCAAACGCAAGAAAGCCGACGTGGCTGCCAAGGCCGAACAGCCGGCGCGCAAGCCTGGCGCGTCCAGGGCCAAGCCAGCTACCGCCGCCGCCGCTCCATCGGCTGGCCGCAAGACGGCAGCGGGCAAGACCACGACCGCCAAGTCATCTACTAGGACCCCCGTCAAGACCGTTGCCCAGGCCCCGGTGAAGACGTCGACCCGCAAGGCCTCCACATCCACCCGGGCGCCGGTGAAGACGGCCGCAAAGGTTGCGGCCAAAGCGCCAGCAAAGACGGCAGCCAAGCCCGTCAAGACGCTGATCGTCAAGCCCATCACCAAGAAGGCCGCACCGGCCAAGACCGTCACGCGCGCCGCGCCTCGCGCAGCCGCCAAGGCACCGGCGCAGCGCGCCGCAGCCCCCGCCGCCAAGAAGGCACCTGGCCGCAAGGGCTGATCGGTCTGCTGACTGATCTGTTGATGCCAGCGACCCACCGATGAAGCTCCTCATCGTGGCCGTGGGCCAGCGCGTGCCCGACTGGGCGCAGACGGCCTACGACGACTATGCCAAGCGGTTTCCGCCGGAGCTGAAGGTCGAACTCAAGGCCGTCAAGACG
This sequence comes from Acidovorax sp. WCS2018Noco2-16, assembly GCF_031843945.1. Lineage (NCBI taxonomy): Bacteria > Pseudomonadati > Pseudomonadota > Betaproteobacteria > Burkholderiales > Comamonadaceae > Acidovorax > Acidovorax sp. WCS2018Noco2-16. Next base: position 733,863 of record NZ_JAVTJJ010000001.1, on the reverse strand, counting down.
GAGCCGCGCAGCTCCAAGACGCTGGAAACGCTTTACGCCGCCGAGCGCGAGCGCATCGAGTCCGCCATTCCGCGCGGCATGCGCGTGGTGGTGCTCGATGAGCGCGGCACCAACCTGACCACCAAGGCGCTGGCGCAGCGCCTGAAGGATTGGCAGTTGAGCGGCGACGACGTGGCGCTGGTCATCGGCGGGCCCGATGGCTTGGAACCGGCCTTCCGGCAGGCAGCCCACGAGCGCATTCGGCTGTCCGACCTGACGCTGCCGCACGCCATGGTGCGTGTGCTGCTGATCGAGCAGCTCTACCGTGCCTGGTCCGTCAACGCCGGACACCCGTACCACCGCGAGTGAGTAAGGCGCCTCTGGCGGCCCGGGCCACGATCTGCTCCGGCTGCGCGAGTCGTCTGGTTTGCTATTATTTAAATAGCTGCTAACGCTTATCAGTAGGGCGCTAGCGGCCATTTTGTTTCAAATTCATTTGCCATGGCCGACTTCATCTACCTCGCATCCCAAAGCCCGCGCCGCCGGCAGTTGCTGGAACAACTGGGCATTCGCCATGAACTGCTGCTGCCCAATGCAGAAGGCGACACGGCAGAAGATGCGGAGGCCATCGAGGCCGTGCTGCCGGGCGAGTCGCCCGAGGTGTACGTGCAGCGCGTGACCGGCCTGAAGCTGGACGCGGCGGTGACACGGCGTGCGCGGCGCGGTTTGGCCGTGGCGCCGATCCTGTGTTCCGACACCACCGTGGCGCTGGGCGACGCCATCTTCGGCAAGCCCGAAGACGCGGCCGACGCTGCCCGCATGCTGGCCACGCTCGCCGGGCGCGAGCATCGTGTGCTGACCGCCGTCGCGGTGCAGGCGGGTGAGCGGCGGCTGGCAGCCCTGTCGGTATCCACGGTGCGTTTCGCGCCCATGACGGCCGCGCAGATCGACGCGTATGTGGCCACCGGCGAGTCGCTGGGCAAGGCGGGGGCGTACGGCATTCAGGGGCGCGCCGCAGCGCATGTGGAACACTTGGCCGGCAGCTATTCGGGCATCATGGGACTGCCCATGTACGAGACGGCGCAGCTGCTGCGCGAAGCCTGTTTCTCCGTCTGATTTTTCGGCGCCTGCCTGTCCACCTTTCCCCCCGACCATGCAACAAGACATTCTCATCAACTGGTCGCCCCAGGAAACCCGCGTTGCCGTCGTTGAGCACGGCGCCGTGCAGGAGCTGCACGTGGAGCGCACGCTGGAACGCGGGCTGGTCGGCAACGTTTACCTGGGCAAGGTCTCGCGGGTGCTACCGGGCATGCAGTCCGCCTTCATCGACATGGGCCTGGAGCGTGCGGCCTTCCTGCATGTGGCCGACGTGTGGCAGCGGCAGGAAGGCGGCGAGGCCCCCATGTTCGCGCGCAAGGGCGAGCCGCTGGTGCCGATCGAAAAGCAGGTGTTCGAGGGCCAGTCGATCATGGTGCAGGTCATCAAGGACCCCATCGGCACCAAGGGCGCCCGGCTCTCGACACAGATCAGTGTGGCCGGCCGCCTGCTGGTCTTTCTGCCGCAGGACGACCACATTGGCATATCGCAGAAGATTCCCGCCGCCGAGCGCGATGCATTGCGCGCGCGGCTGCAAGCGCTGGTGGCCGACAAGACCCACGGCGGAGCGTCGGGCGGCGGTTTCATCCTGCGCACCAATGGCGAAGATTCGACTGACGCCGAATTGGCCGAAGACATCACCTACCTGCGCAAGACCTGGGCGCGCATCAAGCAAGCCGCGCTGCGCCTGCCGCCCGCGTCGCTGCTGCACCAGGACCTGAGCCTGCTGCAGCGCGTACTGCGCGACCTGGTGGGTGAAGAGACGACCAGCATCCGCCTCGATTCGCGCGAGCAGTTCAACGAGCTGCAGCTGTTCGGCCGAGAATTCATGCCGGCTGCGGTGCCCAAGCTGCAGCTCTACCGGGGCGAGCGGCCGATCTTCGATCTGTATGCCATTGACGAAGAGATTGCGCGGGCGCTCGGCCGAAGGGTGGACCTCAAATCGGGCGGCTACCTGATCATTGACCAGACCGAAGCGTTGACCACGGTGGACGTGAACACGGGCGGCTATGTGGGCGCGCGCAATTTCGACGACACCATCTTTCGCACCAATCTGGAGGCGGCGGGTGCCATTGCACGGCAGCTGCGCCTGCGCAATCTGGGCGGGATCATCATTGCCGACTTCATCGACATGGCGCGCGAAGACCACCAGCTGGCCGTGTTGGCCGAATTCCGCAAGCAGCTGTCGCGCGACCGGGTCAAGACGATGTCGGGCGGCTTTTCGCAACTGGGCTTGGTGGAGATGACCCGCAAGCGCACTCGCGAATCGCTGGCACACATGCTGTGCGAACCCTGCGAGCACTGTCAGGGCAAAGGCAGCGTGAAGACAGCGCGCAGCGTGTGCTACGACGTGCTGCGCGAGATCCTGCGGGAAGCGCGCCAGTTCAACCCGCGCGAATTCCGCGTGGTTGCCTCTCCCCGCGTGGTCGAGCTGTTTCTGGACGAGGAGAGCCAGCACTTGGCGGGGCTGTCGGACTTCATCGGCAAACCGATTTCACTGCAATCGGAAAGCGCCATGGCGCAGGAGCAGTACGACATCGTGCTGTTGTGACGGGCTACTGGATCGCAGCCTGAGCCTTCCGAATCTGATCGCGCCCGGAGCTGCGCTGGCTTCAGGTCAAAGCTTCCGCAGCCGCGTCAGCGCCTCGTTCAATGTGGCGTCCTGCTTGGCGAAGCAAAAGCGCACCACCCGCTGGTCAAAGCCGTTGCCGTAGAAAGCCGACAGCGGAATGGCTGCCACGCCGATCTCGCGCGTGAGCCACTGGCAAAAGTCGGCTTCGTTCAGATCGCTGACGCCGGAGATGTCCACGCATTGAAAGTAGCTGCCGGTGCTGGGCAGCAGTTTCAGGCGCGAGCCTTCCAGCCCCTGGCGGAACAGATCGCGCTTGGCCTGGTAGAAGGCAGGCAATTGCAGATACGGCGCCGGGTCTTGCAGGTAAGCCGCCAGCCCATGCTGCATGGGCGTGTTGACCGTGAACACATTGAACTGGTGCACCTTGCGGAATTCCGCCATGAGCGGCGCCGGTGCCGCCACCGTGCCGATCTTCCAGCCCGTGACGTGGAAGGTCTTGCCGAAGCTGGACACGATGAACGCGCGTGCCGCCAGACCTGGAAAGCGTGCGGCGCTCTGGTGCTCCACGCCGTCGAACACCATGTGTTCGTACACCTCGTCGCTGATCAGCAGCACGTCGGTCGGCGCGAGCAGCTCTTGCAGCGTGCGCATGTCGTCTGCCGTCCAGATGGTGGCGCTGGGGTTGTGCGGCGTGTTGATGATGAGGGCCCGCGTGCGCGGCGACATGGCGGCGCCGATGGCATCGAAGTCGGGGCGGAAGCTGCCAGGCGTGAGCGGCACACGCAATACGGTGCCGCCCGCCAGCTCGATGTTGGGCACGTAGCTGTCGTAGCAGGGCTCCAGCACGATCACCTCGTCGCCTGGCTGCACGGTGGCGAGGATGGCGGTCAGGATCGCCTGCGTGGCGCCCGCCGTGATGGTGATTTCTGTGTTCGCGTCATAGGCACGGCCATGCAGCGCCTCGATCTTGCGCGCCACGGCCTGCCGCAGTGCCGGAACGCCGGGCATGGGCGGGTACTGGTTGTGCCCGGCCTGCATGGCCTGGGTGACCGAGTCAACCAGCGCGGGGTCGCAGGCGAAATCCGGAAAGCCTTGACCGAGATTCACCGCGTTGTGTTCCGCCGCCAGCGCGGACATCACGGAAAAGATGGTGGTGCCGACCTGCGGCAGCTTGGTGGGCACGTCAGGGGTGCGATGAGGGAGCGAGGCGGCGTAATTCATGCGGCAACGAAAGGCGGGGCTGGGGAAATGGTCGGTGCTGCGCGGGGCAGCAGTCATTCAGAGTTCGTAATCGTTCACGTGGCCAGTCATGGCCCGCGCGATCAGTTCGCGGTTGAGGCGATCGCTGAGCAGTTCCGCGAACTTGTAGACGAAATTGCGCAGGTAGGCCCCGCGCTTGAAAGCTACGCGTGCGACGCTCTGGCCGAAGAGGTGGCCCACCGGACGCACTGTCAAATCATTCATCGGATCGTCGCGCATGGCCATTTCAGCAACGATGCCTACGCCCAGGCCAAGGCGCACATAGGTCTTGATCACGTCGGAGTCAATGGCTTCCAGCACGATGCGTGGTTGCAGCTTGCGCGTGGCGAAGGCCTGGTCGATCTTGCCGCGCCCGGTGAATGACGGGTGGTAGGTGATCAGCGATTCGTGGGCGATGTCGTCCAGCCCTATCCGCTCCTTCTGGGCCAGCGGGTGGGCGTTGGGAACGACCAGTACGTGCTGCCATTCATAGCAGGGCAGGGTCACCAGGTCGGGATAGTCGGCCAGCGATTCCGTAGCCATGCCGATTTCGGCCACTTCGTCGATCACCATGCGAGCCACCTCATGTGGCGTGGCCTGGTGCAGGCTGATGTTGACCTTGGGGTAGGCTTCGCGCAGTCGGGCGACCGGCATGGGCAATACGTAACGGGCTTGCGTGTGGGTGGTGGCGATGCTGAGCGTACCGCTGTCCTGTGCGCTGAACTGCTCGCCGATGCGCTTCAAGTTGCCCACCTCGCGCATGATCAGCTCGATGCTCTTGAGTACGTGCTGCCCGGGCTCGGTGATGCGTTTGAGCCGCTTGCCGTGGCGCGCGAAGATGTCCACGCCCAGTTCGTCTTCCAGTTCGATGATGGCCTTGGAGACTCCGGGCTGCGAAGTGTGCAATGCCTTCGCGGCTTCGGTCAGATTCAGGTTACGGCGGGCAGCTTCCTGAACGAAGCGGAACTGGTGCAGGTTCATATCTGATTGCGGCTAAAAAGTCGCATCATTATGCTGCAGTCTTCTAAGTCAATGGCTTACGCCGAGGCGAACGGGGCGAACGGAGTGCTTGCAATTTCAGCCATCAGCGAGGTCATGCGCTCATCTTCCCCAATCGCCTGCTGCACGTGAAATTGCACGCCCGGGTACTCGGCGCGCAGCGCACTGACCAACATCGGCAAATCGTCACGCGCATGGCGGCCAGTGCCCAGGAACATCGGCACGATGGTGATGCGTGTGATGCCTGTTGACGCCAAATGGGCCACGGTGGTGGGCAGATCAGGTTCGCTAAGTTCGAGGTACGCACAGGCTACCGCCAGCGTGGGCCGGTCCGCTGCGATACGTGCGGCGACCGCTTCCATCGGCTTGCTCCAGAGCGGATCGCGAGAGCCGTGCGCGAACAGTACGACGCCGTCTTGGGTAGAGGAAGTTGAGGTTGTCATCGCCTGAGCACCAGCCAGCCAAAGGCGCCGAGTGAAAGTACCGAGTAAATCAGCCCTGGCGCCGCAGCCGTCAACCAAGGGGACCAGTTCTGCAGGTTGCCCGCATAGCCAAACACGTTGTTGAGCAGGAAGAAGCTGATGCCCGCCATTACCCCGCCGAACACGTAAGCCGCAATGCCGCCCGAACGAAAATGCAGATAGGCAAAGGGCAGCGACAGCACCACCATCACCAGGCAGCTCAACGGGTAGAACACCTTGCGCCAAAACTCGATCTCATAGCGCTGAGCGGACTGGCCGTTCGCTTCCAGGTGCCGGATGTACTGGAAAAGATCAATGGTCGCCATCTTGTCGGGTTTCAGCAGCGACGCGGCCACCATGTCCGTGCTGATGCGGGTCTGCCAGTGAAACTGCGGCTCCTGCAAGCGTTCCACGCGGGGGGCACCGGCATTACCGGCTGTAGCGCCCTGGGCGCTGCCGTGGTGAAAGACGTTGCGTCGCACGCCTTCGAGGCTCCAGCCGTTGCCTTCTGGTGCGAACTGCCCGCGTTCGGCATGCAGCGTCGAGACCACACGCCCCTGCGCATCGAACTCGAACACGTGCACGTTGCGCATGTGGCCGTTCGGGTCGAGCGCACGCACATTCACCGCGATCGAGTGATCGCCCTGGCGCTCCTTGAGCCAGGCGCCTGTGGCTCCCGCGCTGATCTGGCCGGTACGGCGAGCCTTGACGAGCTGAGCCGCACGGTCGCTGAGGGGCGCCACATAGTCGCCCACCGCAAAGGTGACGATGACGAACGCGCAACCCAGCACCAGCAGCGTGCGCAGGGCACGCCATGGGCCGAGCCCGCTGGTGCGCATGATGGTGAATTCGGAGCTCTGCGCCAGGCGCGCCATGACGAAGATGGTGCCGATCAGCACCGTGATCGGCAGCAGTTCATACAGGTGCGCCGGCAGGCTCAGCGCCACGTAAAGCAGGGCGTACGACAGCGTGTAGCCGACTTCGCTGGCGCGGCCCACCCAGCGCAGCTCGTCGACCATGTCGAAGAAGAAAAACAACGCCAGGAAGGCCAGCGTGACGAAGGCCACGCCCGTGATGGCCTCCTGATAGATGAGTCGGCGAATGGTTTTCATGGGCGGTTGCGGCCGGCGAACAGCGTGCGCAAAGACCAGTGGTTGTGGCGCCAGGCCAGCAGTGCAAGCCCGAAGGCCAGGGTGCCGCCGTGCAGCATCAGCATGAACGGCCCGACGCCCAGCCGCCCGACGGCGACCCAGCTCTGGCCCACGGTCATCAGGTTGTAGTAGGTGATGAAAGCGAACAAGGCAAATAGCATGCTGCCGCTGCGGCCTGCGCGCGGGTTGACCACGGCAATGGCCAGTCCCAGCACGACGAAGTTGAGCGCAGCGAATGCGAGGCCGAAACGCCAGCCCAGTTCCGCCAGGTCGTTGGCTGATGGATCACGCATCAGATCGAGCGTGTCGCGTGTCTTGATGGCGGCTTCGTCCGACGAGCGGGAGGAGGCGGCGCCGATGCGCGTGCCGTACTCCACGAAGTCGCTGACCTTGATGGCCGGTTTGTCGAGCGTCGTTTCCAGTCGCTGGCCGTTACTCAGCAGCACCATGCGTTGGTCGTTGCGCACTTCCAGGCGCGCGCTGCGCGCGGAGGTGACCGTTTCGCGGTTGTGTTCATTGGTGGCGATGAACACGTTGGTGGCTTCACCGGCGTCGGAAGTGGCACGGTCGATGAAAAAGACGCGCGTCCCGTTCGCCGATTCCTGGAATTCACCCGGAGCGATGCGGTCGATGTCGCTGCGTTGCTCGTACTGCGCACGCAGCTCCTGCACTTGGCGGTTGGCCCAGGGCCAGATGGCCAGCGACAGCGCGGCGACGACCAGCATCACCGGCCATGCAAAACGCAGCAGCGGCTTGAGCAGGCTCATCAAGCCCTGGCCGCTGGCAAACCAGATCACCATTTCGCTGTCGCGGTACATGCGCGACAGCGTGCTGACCGTGGCCACGAACAGGCTGAGCGTGAGGATAGTGGGCAACTGGCCCAGTACGGTAAAGCCCATCACCAGCATGACGTCTGACGGATTGACACTGCCGCGCGCAGCCTGGCCCAGCGTGCGGATCAGCATCATCGTCATGACCACGGTGACAAGCACCACCAGCGTGGCTCCGAAGCTGCGTGCCAGCTCCTTGCGGATGGATGAATCGAATAACATGGGCTCGAAGGAAAACGCCGATTATGAACTTCGATCTGAAGACCCTGCCGCTGTCCACCGCCGCTGCCGAGAAGTGCGACCTGTTGGTCGTGCTCGTTCCCGATGGCTTCAAGCCGGCCGCGGATGCCCTATCCACCCTGGTCACCCATGCGCTCAAGCTGGGAGACCTCGACACCAAGCCGGGCAAGAGCCTGTCGCTCTACCAGGCGCCTGCCGTAGCTGCGCGGCGGCTGGTATTGGCCGGCGTCGGCAATGGTGGTGCCAGACATGTGCGCCAGGCTTTGCAGGCGTGCGCTGCTGCGCTGAAGGCTACGCAGGTCAAACGTGCCGCCGTGGTCTTTGCAGGCATTGCGCAGGCCGATGCAGTGTGTGCCGCCGTGCTGGCGCTCGCCGATGGCAGCTATGTCTACACCGCCACCAAATCGAAGGCCGAGCCCCGGGCGCTGGCCCGGGTGACCGTGGGTGTGCCTGACGCTGCCGCCGTGCGTGAGGGTTTCGTTCGCGGCACCGGCGTAGCCGCTGGCGTGGAATTTGCCCGTGAGTGGGCCAACCGCCCTGCCAACTACGCGACTCCCACCTTGCTGGCTGACGCAGCCAAGACGCTGGCGAAGGCACCGAACATGCAGTGCAAGGTGCATGGCCCGGCCGAAGTGGCGCGGCTGGGCATGGGTTCGTTCCTGGCGGTGGCGCGTGGCTCAGAAGAACCCTTGCGTTTCATCGAACTGCACTACAACGGCGCCGCCAAGGGCGTGGCTCCAGTCGTGCTGGTGGGCAAAGGCATTACCTTCGACACGGGCGGCATTTCCATCAAGCCCGCGGCCGAAATGGACGAGATGAAGTTCGACATGGGGGGCGCAGCCAGCGTGCTGGGCGTGTTCCGCGCGTTGGCCGAACTCAAGCCGGCCATCAACGTGGTGGGCCTGATTCCGGCGTGCGAGAACATGCCCGACGGTCGTGCGGTCAAGCCTGGCGACGTGGTCACCACCATGAACGGTCTGACCGTCGAAGTGTTGAACACCGATGCCGAAGGCCGGCTGGTGCTCTGCGATGCGCTCACCTATGCCGCGCGTTTCAAGCCCACGGCTCTGGTCGACATCGCTACGCTGACGGGTGCCTGCGTTGTGGCGTTGGGCGGCCTGCGCAGCGGCCTTTTTGCCACTGACGAGGCGCTGGCCAAGCAACTGGAAGCGGCTGGCGACGCGGCGCTAGACCCCTGCTGGCGCATGCCGCTGGACGACGAATATGCCGAAGGACTCAAGAGCAACTTCGCCGATCTGGGTAACGTGGGTGGCCGGGCCGGTGGCGCCATCACCGCCGCCAAGTTCCTTCAGCGCTTTGTCGGCGACACGCCCTGGGCGCATCTGGACATTGCCGGCACGGCCTGGAAGGGCGGCGCGGCCAAGGGCGGCACGGGGCGTCCGGTTGGCTTGCTGGTGCACTATCTGCTGGACGTGGCACGCAACGCGGCCAGCGCCTCCAAACCCGCGAGGCGCGTTGCTGCGAGCGCGGCGGGAGGCAAATCTGTGGCCGCACCCGCGACACGGCCAGGCAAGGCCACTCGCGCAGCCGCGCGATAAGAACGAGGTTGGCGGCGATGACCGAGATCGCATTCCATTTCAACGCGCCGGACAAGCTGGCCTACGCATGCCGCTTCGCCCGCAAGGTGGTGCGCAACGACGCTCGGCTGGTGATTACCGGGCCCGAAGAGGTGCTTGACCAGCTGGATCGCATGCTCTGGGCGCTGGGTCCGACCGATTTCGTCGCGCATTGCCGTGACGATGCCGACGAAGAGACGACGCTTGCGTCGCCCGTGCTGCTGGCCCGGGATGCCAGCGTTGCATCGCACAGCGAAGTGCTGTTGAACATGGGGTCGGTCGTTCCGCCGGCGTTCAGCCGGTACTCCAAGCTGGTAGAAGTGGTGAGCAGCCATGACGAGCCCGACCGCCAGGCAGCACGCGACCGTTGGCGCCATTACGCGGCACGCGGCTATGAGATCGTGCGGCACGATCTCGTTCTGAAAGGTGCCTGATGACGACGCAACCTCCCAAGGGGCCGCCCAGATTTGTGCCCACGCTCACCGATGTGGTGCTGGTTGATGCACTGCCGTTGCCCACGTCGGCTATTCCTTCTGCGTCGCCTGTAACTGCAGCGTCCGCTGTGCCTGCTTTAGTTGCAGGGGTGGCTTCCAATCCCCAGGCAGCCAGTAGTTCTGCGCCCATGGTGGGGGCTGCTGCTCCCGCGCACGCGCGTCCCGCCGCATCTGCGGCGACCGTTCGGGCCGCTTCCGCGTCCGCACTGCCCGCCGGGATTGAGGAATACATCGTTCACCGGGTGATGCAGCGCGTGGATGTGGTGCTGGATCAGCGCCTGCGCGAGGCCATCGCCACGGTGGTGCAGGAACAGACGCGCTCCATGGTGCCCCGTTTGCGCGAAGAGGTGGAATCGGTGGTGCGCCACGCGGTTTATGAAGCCGTGGCGGACGAGTTGTCTGCCGACGGAAACACGGACGCTTGAGTTGACAGGGTATATCCCTGCGATTTCGAGCATGCCTGCGTGTGTTCCCTAGTGATCTGGCCCGTAAATTGCGATATGTTCGCCTGCGTTGAGACACAACAATATTTCTCAGCGTTTACCTTTACTGGAGATCCATATGCAATTGAAGTTGAAACTGACCGTTGCCGCTGCTATCGCTGCGGTTGCTGGCATGGCCACCGCCCAAGAAGTGGTGAAAATCGGCCACGTGGGCCCGGTTTCTGGTGCGCAGGCCCATTACGGCAAGGACAACGAAAACGGCGCCCGCATGGCGATCGAAGAGTTGAACGCCCAAGGCGTGACCATTGGCGGCAAAAAGGTCAAGTTTGAACTGCAGGCCGAAGACGACGCGGCCGACCCCAAGCAAGGCACCGCCGCTGCACAGAAGCTGTGCGATGCCAAGGTCGCTGGCGTGGTCGGTCACTTGAACTCCGGCACCACCATCCCTGCATCGAAGGTTTACAACGACTGCGGTATTCCGCACGTGACGGGTGCGGCGACCAACCCCAACCTGACCAAGCCTGGTTACAAGACCACGTTCCGCATCATTGCGAACGACAACGCCCTGGGCGCTGGTCTGGCTGCCTACGCTGCCGACACGCTCAAGCTCAAGAGCGTGGCGATCGTCGACGACCGCACAGCTTACGGCCAAGGCGTGGCGACCGTGTTCAAGAAGATTGCCGCTGAAAAGGGCATCAAGGTGGTTGACGAGCAGTTCACCACCGACAAGGCCACCGACTTCATGGCCATCCTGACGGCCATCAAGGCCAAGAACCCAGATGGCATCTTCTTCGGCGGTATGGACCCTCAAGCCGGCCCCATGCTGCGTCAGCTGGAACAGCTGGGCATGGGCAACGTGAAGTACTTCGGCGGTGACGGCATCTGCACGGCAGAAATCGCCAAGCTGGCTGCCGGCGCCAAGACGCTGGGCAACGTGGTGTGTGCTGAAGGCGGCGCGTCGCTGGGCAAGATGCCTGGCGGCACGGCATGGAAGGCCAAGTATGACGCCAAGTACCCTAACCAGTTCCAGGTCTACAGCCCTTACACCTACGACGCCACCATGCTGCTGGTCGACGCCATGAAGCGCGCTGGTTCCTGGGATCCTAAGGTCTACATCCCTGAGCTGGCCAAGTCCAGCTACAAGGGCGTGACCGCCAACATCGCCTTCGAGCCGAATGGTGAAATGAAGAACCCGGCCATCACGCTGTACGTCTACAAGGACGGCAAGAAGACGCCTCTGAACTGAGCGCGCTTTATCGTTCTGGCTGATTGAAACGCCCGGCGGGATGTCCATCCTGCCGGGCGTTTTTTTGTTTGGACTGTACCCCTCGGCTTGGTTTGTTCAGGCCGTCCTACCTACAGACTTGGCGTGAACGCAGGCAGAACGAAAAAAGCGGCCAGAAGCCGCTTTTTTCGTGCCGGGAAAGCACGTGCCCCCGGAAGGGGTCGTGCCACCGAAGGGTCGATTACTCGACCTTGGCCTTGGCGCGCAGTTCTTCCTGGAACTTGGCCAGCTTCTGCTGCTGCAGTTGCTGTGCGACCTGGGGCTTCACTTCATCCAGCTTGGGCAGCTGTGCTTCACGCACGTCGTCCAGGCGGATCACGTGATAGCCGAATTGGCTCTTGACCGGGGTCTGGGTCATCTGGCCCTTGTTCAGCTTGACCAGGGCTTCAGTGAATTCAGGCACGTAGGTGCTGGCGTTCGCCCAATCCAGATCGCCGCCACGGGCGCCCGATCCAGGATCTTTCGACTGCTTCTTGGCGATGTCAGCGAACTTGCCGCCCTTCTTGATGGACGCGATGATGGCCTTGGCCTCATCTTCCTTTTCCACCAGGATGTGGCTTGCCTTGTATTCCTTGCCGGTGTTGGCGGCAACGAACTTGTCGTATTCGGCCTGAATTTCGGCGTCGGTGACGGGGTTGGTCTTCTGGTAGTCAGCGAACAGTTCGCGGATCAGGATGGTCTGGCGAGCCAGTTCCATTTGCGTCTTGTAATCGGCAGAGCCTTCCAGGCCGCGCTTTTGCGCTTCTTGCAGGAAGACTTCGCGAGCGATGACTTCTTCCTTGATCTGGCCTTCAATTTCGGGGGTCACAGGACGGCCCGAGCGCTCCACTTGCTGCTTCAGCGCGTCGGCACGTTCCTTGGGGACGGCCTTGCCGTTGACGACGGCGATGTTCTGCGCGGAGACCGGCAGAACCACCGTGCCCAGCAGAGCTGCGGCCACGAGGCCGGACAAGAGCTTTTTCTTCATTCGAATATCCACAAAAAGGAAGTTGGTTGCAGCACTGGGCGCCGCAAGCCCGACGTGGGGCAGATCAGAGAATTTCAATCGCGATGGCGTGAGCGCCCCGGTCAATGAAAAGCTGCAGCGCATCATACACAAGGCGATGCTGTGCTACGCGTGTACGACCCGTAAAGAAAGGTGACGCGATGCGCACCCGGAAATGGGTACCAGAGCCCGTGCCGTTGGCTCCGACGTGGCCTGCATGGGCGGCGCTTTCGTCCAGGACTTCTAGCTGTGTGGGAGTGAGCGCGTCAGCCAGGCGCGCATGCATGGCCTCCGCTGTGATCGCCATGTTGGTTGCTCCAGTGTCAGGGCTCATGGCTGGACATCCTTCGATGCCGCAGCGGCTGCATCGTCGCCGTTGTCGTCATCTTTCATGTAGCGGCTGATGTAGAGCGCCTGGGCCACGATGAAGACCACCATCAGGCCCATGCCGCCGAACAGCTTGAAGTTCACCCAGGTGTCGGTGTCGAAGGTGTAAGCCACCCACAGGTTGATGATGCCCATGGAGGTGAAGAACCCCGTCCAGCTCCATTGCAGGGTGCGCCAGGCCGCGTCGGGCAGTTGCATCTGCGCGCCCATGACGGAGCGAATGAGGTTCTTGCGGAAGATCAGCTGCCCCAGCACCAGGGCCGCAGCCATCAGCCAGTACAGCACCGTGGGTTTCCACTTGATGAAGGTCTCGCTGTGTGAGAGCAGCGTGGCGCCACCGAAGACGACGATCACGCCCAGGCTGACCCACTGCATGGGCTCGACCTTGCCGTGCCGAAAGCGCAGGTAGGCGATCTGCACGATGGAGGCCGCGATGGTCACGGCTGTGGCGATGTAGATGCCCCAGACCTTGAAGGCCACGAAGAACAGGATGATGGGAAAGAAGTCGATCAGCAGTTTCATGAAAGGCGGAGCGGAGTTCGGGCCGATAGGTTGACAGGCTGCAGTCAGGCGTTTCAGCGTGCCGGTGGCTCGAAGTCGAGCGATGCGGAGTTCATGCAGTAGCGCAGTCCGGTAGGCGTGGGCCCGTCTTCGAAGACGTGGCCCAGATGCGCACCGCATTGTGCACAAACCGTTTCAGTGCGCACCATGCCGTGGGTGCGGTCGACGATCTCCTTGATGGCACCAGGCACGGCGAGCGAAAAGCTAGGCCAGCCGCAGCCCGCGTCGAACTTGGTGTCAGAGTCGAACAGCTTGGCGCCGCAGCAAACGCAGTGGTAGCTGCCGTCGGCCCAGTGCGCTTCGTATTTGCCGGTGAACGGCCTCTCGGTGGCGGCGTGGCGCGTGACTTGGTACGACGCAGGTTCAGCGCCTTTTTCTTTCAGCAGGGCCTGCCATTCGGCGCCCGATTTTTCGATGGGGTAGGTCATGATGAACAGCTGATTTCGATGGTGGATGCCCAGTCGGGCGGGAAGTCCGCCCAGTGGGCGTCTTGGGTTGCGTGTTCGTCGAACGGGTGTTCCAGCAGGGCTTGCAGCGTGTGCAGCACAGAGAAGTCGCCGGCCTGGGCTGCGCGAATGGCCTGCTCGCCCAGGTGATTGCGCAGCACGAACTTCGGATTGGTCTTTAGCATCAAATCGGCCGCTAGCGCTTTATCCATAAGCGCAGTATGCTCCTGAAATGATAGCTTCCATGCATGCCAGCCATCACGGTGGATGAACAGGTCGTCCACCGGTTCGTAGTCGCCGGAGCGCCGCGCGTGCGACAGGCGCCGCCAGAAGATGGCCCAGTCCACGCCGTCCTGCGCCAGCAATTGCAGCAGCGTGTCGATGAGAGCTGCGTCGCTATCGCCCTCGCCGGGTTGCAGCAGACCGAGCTTGGCGCGCATGCGGGCCAAAAATTCGGCAGGGAAGACGGTCTTGTACGATTCCAGCGCAGTCTGGGCATGCGCCGTATCGCCGATCAAAGGCATCAGCGCCTGCCCCAGGCAGAACAGGTTCCAGTACGCCACGTTGGGCTGGCGGTTGAAGGCGTAGCGACCCTGGTGGTCGCTGTGGTTGCAGACGTGGCCGGGCACGAAGGCATCGAGAAACTGGAACGGGCCGTAGTCGATGGTCAGGCCCAGGATGCTCATGTTGTCGGTGTTCATCACCCCGTGGCAGAAACCTACCGCCTGCCATTGCGCCAGCAACGCGGCCGTGCGCTCGCTCACCGCCTGCAGCAGCGCCGCGTAGGCGTTGCTGCCCAAGTGCGCGTTGGCCCCGGCCGTGCGGCAGGCCGGGTAATAGCGGTCGATGACGTAGTCGGCCAGCTGGCGCAACTCGGTCTCTTTGCCGCTGGACGCAAAGTGTTCGAAATGCCCAAAGCGGATGAAGCTGGGCGCCAGGCGCGCGACGACCGCAGCCGTTTCTGCCTCTTCGCGGTACACGGGCGCGGGCGAGCCGGTGAGGCTGAGCGCCCGCGTGGTGGGCACGCCCAGGGCGTGCATGGCCTCGCTGCACAGAAACTCGCGGATCGACGATCGCAGCACCGCGCGGCCATCGCCGCCACGGGAATAGGGCGTGCGGCCCGCTCCCTTCAACTGCACTTCGATGTGTCCTTGGGTCTCGCCCAGCAAGATGGCGCGCCCGTCGCCGAGCTGCCCTGCCCACACGCCGAACTGGTGGCCGCTGTAGACCGACGCCAGCGGGCGCGCATCGGCCGGCACGGCGTTGCCGCTGAACACCTGCAGTGCGGCGTCCGACGCCAGCCATTGGGGCGAGACGCCCAGCCATTGGGCGGCGCTGGCGCTGGTGCTGATCCAGTGCGGCGCAGGCAGCGGGGTCGGCACCAATTCAGTGAAAAACGATGGCCCCAATGCCGCGAAGCCATTGCGCCAGGCCAGGCCAGAGCGCGGGACAGCGTCTGTGGATGCGAGGGTAGAAGACATCGGCACATTGTCTCGCAGGGGCGATGTCCAGAGCGGGGCAGGGACTTGGAGCAGCACGCTGTCCGCTGCGCGACACAACCGTGCCGGCGGCCTGCGCAGGTCGGGCTTGCCCTGCCCGGCGGCCGCCGGGTGCGCGGTAGGATGGCCAATCACCGTAAGCCACTAAAAAAAGGAGCACATACATGCTGGGTCTGATGCAGAACCAACCGTTGCTGGTTTCGTCGCTGATCGAGTTTGCGGAGCGCCACCATGGTGACACCGAGATCGTTTCGCGCCGCGTGGAAGGCGACATCCATCGCACCACCTACCGTGCGCTGTCGGCCCGCGCCAAGCAACTCGCCAACGCGCTGGACAGCCTGGGCCTGCAAGCGGGCGCCCGCGTGGCCAGCCTGGCATGGAACGGCTACCGCCACCTGGAGATGTACTTCGGCGTGAGCGGCTCCCAGCGCGTGCTGCACACCGTCAACCCGCGGCTGCACCCGGACCAGATCGCCTGGATCGTCAACCATGCCGAAGACCAGGTGCTGTGCTTCGATCTGACCTTTCTGCCCCTGGTGCAGGCCGTGCATGCGCGGTGCCCGACGGTGCGCCACTGGGTGGCCCTGTGCGACGCCGACCGGCTGCCGCAGGACAGCGGCGTGCCCGGGCTCGTCAGCTACGAGGCCTTGATCGCCAACGCATCGCCCGACTACGCCTGGCCCGTGTTCGACGAGAACACCGCTTGCGGCATGTGCTACACCAGCGGCACCACCGGCAACCCCAAGGCGGCGCTCTACAGCCACCGCTCCAGCACGCTGCATGCGTATGCGGCGGCGCTGCCCGACGTGATGGGCTTGTCCGCGCGCGACTCGGTCATGCCGGTCGTGCCCATGTTCCACGTCAATGCCTGGGGCATTCCTTACTCGGCGCCGCTCACCGGCTGCAAGCTGGTGTTTCCGGGCCCGGCGCTGGACGGCAAGTCGGTCTATGAGTTGATCGAGGCGGAGGGCGTGACTTTCGCCGCCGGCGTCCCCACCGTCTGGCAGATGCTGCTCGGCCACCTCAAGGCGGGCGGCCTGCGCTTTTCCACGCTCAACCGCACGGTGATCGGCGGATCGGCCTGCCCGCCGGCGATGATCCAGACCTTCCAGGACGACTACGGCGTGCGCGTGCTGCACGCCTGGGGAATGACGGAGATGAGCCCGCTGGGCACGCTGTCCACGCTGAAGAACAAGCACAGCGACTGGCCCAAGGACGAGCAGATGAAAATCCTGCGCAAGCAGGGCCGGGCCATCTTCGGCGTGGACATGAAGATCGTCGATGGCAATGGCCGCGAGCTGCCCTGGGACGGCAAGACGTACGGCGACCTGCTGGTCAAGGGGCCGTGGATCGTCGCCAGCTACTTCAAGTCCGAAGGCGGCGACCCGCTGGTGCCCGATGAGCGCGGCATCGGCTGGTTTCCGACCGGCGACGTCGCCACCATCGACCAAGACGGCTTCATGCAGATCACCGACCGCAGCAAAGACGTGGTCAAGTCCGGCGGCGAATGGATCAGCTCCATCGACATCGAGAACATCGCCATGGCGCACCCGGCCGTTGCCATGGCCGCCTGCGTGGGCATGGCGCACCCCAAGTGGGACGAGCGGCCCATCGTGGTGGTGGTGCGCAAGCCAGGGGCTGAAGTCACGCGCGAAGAGCTGCTGCAGTTCTACGAAGGCAAGACGGCCAAGTGGCAGATCCCGGACGACGTGGTATTCGTAGAAGCGATTCCGATCGGTGCTACCGGCAAGATGCTCAAGACGCGGCTGCGCGAGCATCTGAAAGACTACCGGTTGCCGGGGCTCTGAGAACGTAAAAACGCTCTGCGTACCCGCAGTCGCGCAGGGCTTCTTTCATGCCCGCAGTCGCTTGGGCGATAGCGGCTACGGGCATTCCCTGAAACGAACCTGGCCCCTTGTCGATACGCTGCGTCGTGTTGACACTAAAAAGGAGACAGACCATGGGTTTCGCTATCAGATCAATAGCAGCATCCGTCCTGTTGGCGAGCGCTGGCGGCGCATTCGCTCAGAAGGGTGAGACCGTCAAGATCGCTTGGCTGGACCCTCTGTCCGGCCTGATGGCGGCGGTCGGCACCAACCAGCTCAAGAGCTTTCAGTTCCTGGCCGAAGAGTTCAGCAAGAAGAATGCCTCGGGTGTGAAGTTCGAGATCATCGGTATCGACAACAAACTCAGCCCCCAGGAAACCACCAGCGCGCTGCGCTCGGCCATGGACCAGGGTGCGCGCTACGTCGTGCAGGGCAACGGCTCGGGCCCTGCGCTGGCCATCATGGACGCCCTGGAAAAGCACAACGCGCGCAACCCCGGCAAGGAAGTCGTCTTTCTCAACTATGCCGCGGTGGACCCGGACCTCACCAACAGCAAGTGCAGCTACTGGCACTTCCGGCTCGACGCCGACACGTCGATGAAGATGGAGGCGATGACCACCTTCATCAAGGACGTGCCCGAGGTGAAGAAGGTCTACCTCATCAACCAGAATTATTCGCACGGCCAGCAGGTGGCCAAGTTCGCCAAAGAAAACCTGGCGCGCAAGCGGCCCGACGTGCAGATCGTCGGGGACGACCTGCACCCGCTGGCCCAGGTGCGTGATTTCTCGCCCTACATCGCCAAGATCAAGCAGTCGGGCGCCGACACGGTGATCACCGGCAACTGGGGCTCTGACCTGGCACTGCTCATCAAGGCAGCCAACGATTCGGGCCTGAACAACGTCAATTTTTACACCTACTACGGCGGTGTAACGGGCAGCCCCACCGCCATGGGAGCGGCGTCTTCAGGGCGCATCTACATGGTGTCGTACAACCATCTGAACCTGCCTGGCGACATCGGGCGCATCGTCAAGGACTACAAGGCGAAGTTCAACGACGACATGTACACCGGCGCCGTCTATCACGCCTTCTCGATCCTCGACAACAGCTTCGTGAAGGCGAAATCCACCGACCCGGTCAAGGTGGCTGCGGTGATGGAGGGGCTGAAGTTCAACAGCTTCAACGGCGAAGTGGAGATGCGCAAGAGCGACCACCAACTGCAGCAGGGCCTGTTTGTCTCCAAATGGGAAAAGGCCGGCGGCAAATATCCGAACGATGCGGAGAGCACCGGCTACACATTCGTTCCTGTGAAGTACTACGAGCCCTATGTGGCCAGCACGCCGACGTCGTGCCAGATGAAGCGGCCGTCGTGACATGATTTTTGTTTGAAGTCCTTCGAGGCCCGATTCGCTCTCGGGCCTTTTTTTTACCCAGCTTCCGACCATTCCGATGAACCTTGAGTTTTTCGTCATCTCTTTGCTGAACGGCGTCAGTTACGGCTTGCTGCTGTTCATGCTCAGTTCGGGGCTGACCCTCATCTTCAGCATGATGGGGGTGCTCAACTTCGCCCACACCAGCTTCTACATGCTGGGCGCCTACCTGGCCTATTCGATTGCCGGGGTGGTGGGCTTCTGGCCTGCGCTCGTCATTGCGCCGCTCTTGATCGGCGCGATGGGCGCGGGCTTCGAGCGGTTCGCACTGCGCCGCGTCCACAAGTTCGGCCATGTGCCTGAGCTGCTGGTCACGTTCGGCCTGTCTTACCTCATTCTGGAACTGGTGCAGTTGATATGGGGCCGCTCGACCGTGCCCTATGCGCTACCCAGCCAACTGCAAGGGCCGCTCTTCACGCTGTACGGCACGCAGTTTCCGAAGTCGCGCTCGTTCATCATGCTGGTGGCTTTGCTGATGCTGGTGTCGGTCTGGCTGCTGCTCACGCGCACGCGCATCGGCCTGGTGATTCAAGCGGCGCTCAAGCATCCCGACATGGTCGAGGCGCTGGGCCACAACGTGCCGCGGGTGTTCATGCTGGTGTTCGGCGGCGGTTGTGCGTTGGCCGGGCTGGCTGGCGTGATCGGCGGTAACACCTACATCACCGAGCCCGCCATGGCCGCGTCGGTGGGCTCCATCATCTTCGTCGTGGTGGTGGTGGGTGGCATGGGCTCGCTGGCGGGAGCGTTCATCGCCTCGCTGCTGATCGGGCTGGTGCAGACCTTCGCCGTGGCGCTGGACTATTCGCTGGTGCATGCCTTTGCCCGCATCGGCGTGCAGGTCACCGAACAAACCTTCGGCTGGCCCGTGCTCAAGCTCACGATCTCGCAGATCGCTCCGATCCTTCCGTACCTCTTTCTGGTGCTGATCCTGATCTTCCGGCCCAAGGGCTTGCTCGGCACCCGGGAGGACTAAAGATGAGCCATTCGACACCTTCATCCTCCTCCGCCTCGCCGTCCGCAGACGTGCGCTACCACCGCTTCAAGCCGCTGAACGTGGGCCGCTTCGTCATCTGGACCGCCTTCGCCCTGGCACTGATCGCCGCGCCCTGGGTATTCACCAGCAGCCTGGCGCTGACCATGCTGGCCCAGATCGGCTATCTCATCATCATCTGCCTGTCGTACAACATTTTGCTGGGGCAGGGCGGCATGCTGAGCTTCGGGCATGCGGTGTACACCGGGCTGGGCTCGTTCATCGCCATCCATGCGATGAACCTGGCGGCCAAGGGCTCCATGCCCATTCCGCTGGTGCTGATTCCGCTGGTGGGCGGCCTCGCCGGGCTGTTCTTCGCGGTGCTGCTGGGCTTTGTGACCACCAAGAAGTCGGGCACCACGTTTGCCATGATCACGCTGGGCATCGGCGAGCTGGTGGCGTCGATGGCGCTGATGTTCCCTGAATTCTTCGGCGGCGAAGGCGGCATCACCACCGACCGCGTGTATGGCAAAGCCTTCTTCGGCATCAGTTTCGGGCCGGCCATCCAGGTGTATTACCTGATCGCCGCGTACTGCTTCGTGTGCACCGCGCTGATGTTCGCCTTCACCGGCACGCCGCTGGGGCGCATCTTGAATGCGGTGCGCGACAACCCCGAGCGTGTGGAATTCATCGGCTACAACACGCAGCGCGTGCGCTACTTCGCCTTCATCATCGCGGGCTTTTTCGCGGGCGTGGGCGGCGGGCTGGCGGCCATCAACTTCGAGATCGTCACGGCCGCCGACAGCGTGAGCGTGCTGCGATCGGGCGGCTACCTGCTCTTCACCTTCCTGGGCGGCGCCACCTTCTTCTTCGGGCCGATCATCGGCGCGGTGCTGCTGGTGCTGGCGTCCGTGCTGCTGTCAGAGCTGTCCAAGGCCTGGCTGCTGTACCTGGGCCTGGCCTTCCTCTTCATGGTGATGTATGCGCCGGGCGGCATCGCCAGTCTGATCATGATGAATCTGCGGCTGGCCCGCTACGGCAAGCTGCGCGCGCTGGTGCCGTCCTATCTGGCACTGGGCGGCACGGCGCTGGTGGCGGTGCTGGGCGCTGCCGTCATGGTGGAGATGACCTATCACCTGCAACTGAACGCGGCACTGGGGCCGAAGCTCACCTTCATGGGCGTCATCCTCGACGCACGTGCCTTCGCCACCTGGTTCGGTGCGGGCTTCGTCTTCTTGACGGGCCTGGGCCTGTTCGAGCTGTGCCGCCGGCAGTTTTCAAAGCAATGGAGCACGATCCAGGAAGAGATCGAGCACGCCATGAAACGCGGGGAGGGTGCCTGAATGAGCCGCGACGACATGACCGCAACGACAACGCAAGCAACCTCTGCGCGCACGGCAGCCACACCTGCGCTGGAGCTGCGCGACCTGCACAAGAACTTTGGCAAGACCGCCATCATCCGCGGGGCCAATCTGCGTGTGGCGCCCGGCGAGCGCGTGGCCATCATCGGCCCCAACGGCGCGGGCAAATCCACGCTGTTCAACCTGATCAGCGGCCGCTTCGGCGCCACCAGCGGCCAGGTGCTGCTGAACGGCCAGCGCATCGACGGCAAGGCGCCGTACGAGATCAACCGCATGGGGCTGTCGCGCAGCTTCCAGATCACCAATATCTTCCCCAAGTTGAGCGTGTTCGAGAACCTGCGTTGCAGCGTGCTGTGGAGCCTGGGCTACCGCTACACCTTTCTGCGGTTCCTGTCGCGACTGGACGATGCGAACGAGCGCGCCGAAGAGCTCATGCAGCAGATCCGGCTCGACAAGAAGCGCGACACGCTGGCCATGAACCTGACCTACGCCGAACAGCGCGCGCTGGAGATCGGCATCACCATCGCCGGCGGAGCCAACGTGATCCTGCTGGACGAGCCCACCGCCGGCATGAGCAAGAGCGAAACCTCGCGCTTCATCCATCTCATCAAGGAAGTGACCGTGGGCCGCACGCTGCTGACCGTGGAACACGACATGGGCGTGGTGTTCGGCCTGGCCGACAAGATCGCCGTGGTGGTCTATGGCGAGGTGATCGCCTTCGACACGCCCGAGGCGGTGCGCGCCAACCCGCGCGTGCAGGAGGCCTACCTGGGCTCCGCCGTCGCCGCACAACAGGAAGGGGCGCACTGACATGCTCCAGATCGACAACCTGCACGCCTATTACGGCAAGAGCCACGTGCTGCACGGCGTTTCGTTCGACGTGCAGCCTGGTGAGATCGTCGCGCTCCTGGGCCGCAACGGCTCGGGCCGCTCCACCACCGCCAAGGCCGTCATGGGACTGGTCACCTGGGAAGGCGGCCTGCAATGGCGGGGCGAGAGCCTGCAGGGCCGCAAGGCCTACGAGATCGCGCACAGGGGCATCGGCTACGTGCCCGAGAGCCGCGACATCTTTCCGAACCTGACCGTGCACCAGAACCTGCTGCTGGGCCAGAAGGGCAAGGGCAAAGGCAGCCGCTGGGGCTTCGACGACATGTACGAGATGTTTCCGCGCCTGAAGGAACGCCAGCACACCGAGGCGGGCGTGATGTCCGGTGGCGAGCAGCAGATGCTGACGCTGTGCCGCACGCTGATGGGTGACCCCGAACTCATCATCATCGACGAGCCCACCGAGGGCCTGGCGCCCAAGATCGTCGAGCTGGTGGCCGAGTACCTCATGAAGATCAAGTCGCGGGGCGTATCGGTGCTGCTGATCGAGCAGAAGCTCACCATCGCCATGACGATCTCCGACCGCGCGCTCGTGATGGGGCACGGCAGCATCGTCTTCAACGGCACGCCCGACGAACTGCGCGCCAACAGCTACGTGCGCAAGGAGTGGCTGGAGGTCTGAGCCCATGCCCCGGGCTCTTTCCGCACCTGCTGTAGTTTTATGAGTCAAATAGGGCTCTAGCGCCCTATTTATAAGCGCTGATAGCTATAAAAATTATAGCGAATACTGCTTGGGTGTCGCGGCGTTGCGCGGCATGGGGCCCGGCTTGTCCCGCCAGAGACAAATGCGCGGGGGCTGAACTTCCAGCCTCCAGCAAAAAAACGTACGATCGTTCTATTTACTTCCACCAAAGCACAAGGGGACCGACCGCATGACCGCTGAATACCAAGTCCATGGCGACATCGCCGTGATCACCCTGAACAACCCGCCCGTCAATGGACTGGGCCACGCGACGCGCAAGGGCATCACCGACGGCCTGGAGCGCGCCAACGGCGATGCGGCAGTCAAGGCCATCGTCATCACTGGCGCCGGCGGCGCTTTTTCGGGCGGGGCCGACATCAAGGAATTCGGCACCGACAAGGCGCTGCAAGAGCCGAATCTGCTGTCGGTGATTGCCACGGTAGAAAACTCCACCAAGCCCGTGGTCGCGGCCATCCACACCGTGTGCATGGGCGGCGGGCTGGAATTGGCGCTGGGTTGCCACTACCGCGTGGCCGCGCCCGGCTGCAACGTGGCGCTGCCCGAAGTGAAGCTGGGCCTGCTGCCCGGCGCCGGCGGCACGCAGCGCCTGCCGCGCGTGGTGGGAGTGGAGGCGGCGCTGAACATGATCGTGAGCGGCGAGCCGGTCAAGAGCGAGCTGATCGGCTCCATGCCCGGCCAGAAATTGTTCGACAAGATGGCGGCCTCCGCCGAAGCGCTAGCCGGCGAAGCTCTGGCCTTTGCCCGCAGCGTGGCCGACGTGCGGCCGCTGCCGCTGGTGCGCAACCTGCCGTGCCGCCACCCCGAGGGCGACGCGTACTTCCAGTTCGCGCGCAACATGGTCAAAGGGATGGCCAAGAACCTGCCCGCGCCCGCCAAATGCGTGGACGCAGTCGAAGCCGCCACCAAGCGCAAGTTCAACGACGGCCTGGCCTATGAGCGTGAGCTGTTCATCAACCTGATGTGGACGCCCGAGTCGCGCGCGCTGCGTCACATCTTCTTCTCCGAGCGCGCCGCCAGCAAGATTCCGGACGTGCCGTCCGACACGCCCCAGCGCGAGGTCAAGGCCGTGGGCGTGATCGGCGCCGGCACCATGGGCGGCGGCATCGCCATGAACTTCCTGAACGCCGGCATTCCCGTGACGATGCTGGAGACGAAGCAAGAAGCGCTGGACCGCGGCATCGCCACCATCCGAAAGAACTACGAGTCGCAGGTCAAGCGCGGCAAGCTCAAGGAAGACAAGTACCAGCAGCGCATGGGCCTGCTGAGCACCACGCTGAGCTACGACGACCTGAAGAACGCCGACCTCATCATCGAGGCCGTGTTCGAAGAAATGGGCGTGAAGGAAACCGTCTTCAAGCAGCTCGATTCCGTCGCCAAACCGGGCGCGATCCTCGCGTCCAACACCTCCACGCTGGACGTGGACCAGATCGCAGCCTTCACCCAGCGCCCGCAGGATGTGGTCGGCATGCATTTCTTCAGTCCCGCCAACGTGATGAAGCTGCTGGAAGTGGTGCGCGGCAAGGCCACTGCCAAGGACGTGCTGGCCACCGTGATGGGCGTTGCCAAGAAGATCCGCAAGACGGCCGTCGTGTCGGGCGTGTGCGACGGCTTCATCGGCAACCGCATGATCGAGCGCTACAGCCAGCAGGCCGGCTTTCTGCTGGACGAAGGCGCCACGCCGCAACAGGTGGACAAGGCCGTCGAGAAGTTCGGCTTTGCCATGGGCCCGTTCCGCATGGGCGACCTGGCGGGCAACGACATCGGCTGGGCGATTCGCAAGCGCCGCGCCATCGAGCGCCCCGACATGAAGTACAGCCGTACGGCCGACAAGCTGTGCGAGCTGGGCCGCTTTGGCCAGAAGACGGGCGCGGGCTGGTACGACTACCAGGCCGGCAAGCGCGACGCCATTCCGAGCGAGCTGGTGAACAAGATGGTCGAAGACCACCGCAAGGAGCTGGGCATCACGCCGCGCAAGATTTCCGACGATGAAATCGTGCAGCGGCTGGTGTATGCGCTGGTCAACGAAGGCGCGAAGATCCTCGACGAAGGCATCGCCAGCAAGGCGGGTGACATCGACATGGTGTATTTGACCGGCTACGGCTTCCCGATCCACCGTGGCGGCCCCATGCACTACGCCAGCGAGACGGGCCTCTTCAACGTCGAGCAGTCGATGAAGCGCTTTGCGCAGAACCCGCTGGACGATGCCAGCGCCTGGGAGCCCGCACCGCTGCTCTCGCGCCTGGCCGCCGAAGGCAAGGCGTTCGCTTGAACGCCCACGCTCCGCATCCGCCATTGCCCTCGCCGACAGAACAAGGAATTTGCACATGACCTCCGCAGTGATCGTCTCCACCGCCCGCACGCCGCTCGCCAAGAGCTGGAAGGGCTCCTTCAACATGACCCACGGCGCCACGCTCGGCGGCCACGCCGTGCAGCACGCGGTGCAGCGCGCCGGCATCGACGGCGCGCATGTCGATGACGTCATCATGGGCTGCGCCACGCCCGAAGGCGCCACCGGCAGCAACATCGCGCGCCAGATCGCCATCAAGGCCGGGCTGCCAGTCACCACCTCGGGCATGACCATCAACCGCTTCTGCTCCTCGGGCCTGCAGACCATCGCCACGGCAGCGCAGCGCATCATCGCGGGCGAGGGCGACGTGTATGTGGCCGGCGGGGTGGAAAGCATCTCGTGCGTGCAGCAGGAAATGAACCTGCACATGATCCAGGACCTGGCCCTTGCCAAGCAAAAGCCCGAGATCTACTGGAACATGCTGCAGACGGCAGAACAGGTAGCCAAGCGCTATGGCATCGGCCGCGACGCCATGGACGAGTACGGCGCCGGCAGCCAGCAAAAAGCCTGCGCCGCGCAGGCTGCCGGCCTGTTCGATGCCGAGATCGCGCCCATCACCGTCACGGCAGGCATTGCCGACAAGACGCTGGGCCTGATCACCAGGCAAGTCACCGTATCGAAGGACGAAGGCACGCGCGAAGGCACGACGGTGGAGGCCATTAGCGGTCTGCGTTCCGCGCTGCCGGGCGGTTTGATTTCAGCCGGCAACGCCAGCCAGTTTTCTGACGGCGCCGGCGCCTGCGTGGTTACCAGCGAAGCCTACGCCAGCCAGCACGGCTTGAAGCCGCTGGGCCGGTTCCTGGGCTTTGCGGTGGCCGGCTGCGAGCCCGACGAGATGGGCATCGGCCCCATCTTTGCCGTGCCCAAGGTGCTGAAAAAACTGGGCCTCACGGTGCAGGACATCGACCTGTGGGAGCTGAACGAAGCCTTTGCCGTGCAGGTGCTGTACTGCCGCGACAAGCTGGGCATTCCGGCCGACCGCCTGAACGTGAACGGCGGCGCCATCGCCCTGGGCCACCCCTACGGCGTGAGCGGCCAGCGCCTGACAGGCCATGCGCTCATCGAGGGCAAACGCCGCGGTGCCAAGCGTGTCTGTGTGACCATGTGCATCGGCGGCGGCATGGGTGCTGCGGGTGTGTTCGAGGTGCTGTGACGCACGTTGCGACCCTGGCGTGATGGCGCGCGTGTGTCTGCCCCTGTGAAGGCCCACCTGGGGACGCCCGTGCGGTGCGTGCCCGCGCTGCTGTGCCACTGGCAGCGCGTGGCATCGATTGCTCTTTCACTCTCTTTTTAATAGCTGTCAGCGCTTGCTTGGCGGGCGCTGGCGGCCTCAATGAGGCACGGTTCATGAGCCTGCGTCCCACCCTCGACTTTCTGCTCTACCAGTGGCTCGGCGCCGAATCGCTGGCCACGCGCGAGCGCTTTGCCGATCATTCGCGCGAGACCTTCGATGCGGTGCTGGACACCTGCGAGCGCATCGCCCGCGAAAAGTACGCGCCGTTCAACCGCCTGGTCGACACGCAACAGCCGCACACCGTGACCGAGCCGGACGGCACGCTGCGCGTGGTGCTGCCGCAAGCCACGCACGATGCGCGCCGCGCCTATGCCGAATCGGGCCTGCTCAGCGCCGCGCAAGACTATGAAGTGGGTGGCATGCAGTTGCCCTACACGGTGGAGGCTGCGGCCAACAGCTTCTTCGCCGCAGCGTCGGTCAGCATCGGCTCGAACCTGCTGACCTCGGGCAATGCCAACCTGCTGATGGCGCACGGCACGCCGGCACAGCAGCAGGTGTTTGCCCTCAACGAATTCAACGGCCGCTGGGCCGGCACCATGTGCTTGTCCGAGCCGCAGGCGGGCTCTTCGTTGTCGGACGTGGCCACGCGCGCCGTCCCAGACAAGACCCCTTCGGTAGCCGCAGACGAGGCCGCTTCGGTAGCCGCAAACGGCGAAGTCCCTTGGGATGGCGACGTGCTGGGTGCGCGCTATCGCCTGACCGGCAACAAGATGTGGATCAGCTCGGGCGACCATGAGCTGACCGAGAACATCGTGCACCTGGTGCTGGCCAAGATTCCGGGGCCGGATGGCAAGCTGGTGCCGGGCGTCAAGGGCATCTCGCTTTTCATCGTGCCCAAGCATCTGGTGAACGCAGACGGCGCACTGACGGGCGAGCGCAACGACGTGGCACTGGCCGGCCTGAACCACAAGCTGGGCTGGAGCGGCACCACCAACACGCTGCTGAACTTCGGTGAGGGCAAGTATCCCGTGCGCGGCGGCGTGGGCGCCATCGGCTATTTGGTCGGCCAGCCGGGCGAAGGCCTGAAGTGCATGTTCCACATGATGAACGAGGCGCGCATCGGCATCGGCATGGCGGCCACCATGCTGGGGCTGGCCGGCTACTACGCCAGCCTGGACTACGCCAAGAACCGTCCGCAGGGCAGGCCCATCCAGGCGGGCAGCGCGAGCGCTGCGGGCAAGTCCGGCAAGGACGCCGCCGCGCCCCAGGTGCGGTTGATCGAGCATGCCGACATCAAGCGCATGCTGCTGGCGCAAAAGAGCTACGGCGAAGGCGCGCTGGCGCTGAACCTGTACTGCGCGCGCCTGGTCGATGAACAGCACACGGGCGACGCGCAGGCGGCCGACGAGGCGCGCCTGCTGCTGGAAGTGCTCACCCCCATCGCCAAGAGCTGGCCCAGCGAATGGTGCCTGGAGGCGAATTCGCTCGCCATTCAAGTTCACGGCGGCTACGGCTACACGCGCGACTTTCCCGTGGAGCAGTACTGGCGCGACAACCGGCTGAACATGATTCATGAAGGCACGCACGGCATCCAGGCGATGGACCTGCTCGGCCGCAAGGTGCTGATGGAAGGCGGCCGGGGGCTGCAGCTGCTGGCCGGCCGCATCAACGCCACCGTGCAGCAGGCCATCCAGCAGCCCGAGCTGGCCACCTACGCCAACGCGCTGGCCGGTGCGCTGGCCGAAGTGGGCGCGGCCACCAAGGCGGCCTGGGCGACGGGCGAGCCGGCGCAAGCGCTGGCCAACGCCGTGCCGTACATGCAAGCCTTCGGCCATACCGTGCTGGCCTGGGTCTGGCTGGATGTGGCGCTGGCCACGCAGCGCAACGACGCTGCGCTTTCGATAGCTGCTAGCGCAGGCAGGATGGGCGCTGCACGCTATTTCTATCATTACGAACTGCCCAAGATCGGCGCCTGGCTGAACGTGGTGCGCCAGCGCGACCAGACCTGCGCGGCGCTGCCCGAAGACGCGTTCTGATCCGCGCGGCGCGCCTATCAAAGGCGCGACACGGCCCAGGCCGCAGCGCTCGCACAATGTGCCGGCACCTGATTCACAGGCCATCACAAGGAGACACAAGCCCATGAGCCGAACCGTCCAGCAACTCTTCGATCTTTCCGGCAAGACTGCCCTCATCACCGGCGGCTCGCGCGGGTTGGGCCTGCAGATGGCCCACGCGTTGGGCGAGGCCGGCGCCCGCGTGCTGATCACGTCGCGCAAGGCCCCCGACCTGGAAGAGGCCACCGCCACGCTGCAGGCCGCAGGCATCGACGCACGCTGGGTGGCGGCCGACTGCGGGCAGGAAGCGGACATCCAGCGCCTGGCCGCCGAGACGCTGCAGCGCCTGGGCGACGTGGACATCCTCATCAACAACGCTGGCGCCAGCTGGGGCGCCCCGGCCGAAGACCACCCCACCGCCGCGTGGGACAAGGTGATGAATCTCAACGTGCGCGGCTACTTCCTGCTGTCGCAGGCCATCGCCAAGCACAGCATGATCCCGCGCAAGAGCGGCCGCATCCTGAACGTGGCGTCCATCGCCGGGCTGGGGGGCAACCCGTCGGCGATGAAGACCATCGCCTACAACACGTCCAAGGGCGCGGTGATCAACTTCACCCGTGCGCTGGCGGCGGAGTGGGGCGAATACGGCATCACGGTCAACGCGATCTGCCCAGGCTTTTTCAAGACCAAGATGGCAACGGTGCTGATCGAGTCTTTGGGGGAGGAGAAGATGGCGTCGCACGCGCCGCTGCGCCGCCTGGGCGACGAGGAGGACCTCAAAGGCATCGCGCTGCTGTATGCCAGCGATGCGGGCAAGCACATCACCGGGCAGTGGATGGCGGTGGACGGCGGCGTGAGCGTGGTGACGGGCGGCTAAGCTCCGGGTGTTGACCACTACCCGCTGACAGGAGACCTATCCGTGCTGAATTTTGGTGTCGAGATTCCCTTCGTGACCCACCTGGGTTTCACCCTGCACCGCTTGGAGGCGGGCGAGTCCGAGCTGCGCTACGAGGCTGCGCCCGAGCACCTCAATTCGTTCGCCGTGACCCACGGCGGCGCCACCATGGCGCTGCTGGACGTGACGCTGGCCACAGCCGCGCGCAGCGAGACGCCGGACTACGGAGTGGTCACCATCGAGATGAAGACCAGCTTCATGCAGCCCGCGCGCGGACCGCTGGTGGCCAAGGGCCGGCTCATTCACCGCACCCGTTCCATCGCGTTCGCCGAAGGCACGGTGTACGACGCCGAAGGGCGTGCGTGCAGCCATGCCACGGGCACCTTCAAGTACGTGCGGCGCGCCGCGGCGGAAGGGCCCGGCGAGGGCACGGCACTGTCTACCGACTGATGCTTCTTCACGGCGTCTGAAATCGCCGCTTTGCAAAATTTGAATCAAAACGTGCTCCAGCGCTTGTAAATAAAGCGCTGGCCGCTATCATAAATATAGCAAAAGGAGTTTCGCCATGCCCCGCAATCAACAGATCGTTCTCGACAACCGCCCTCAGGGCGAAGCCACCACGGGCAATTTCAAGCTCGTTGCCACCGACACGCCAGCGCTGGGCGATGGCCAGGTGCTGGTGCGCCACCACTACCTGAGCCTGGACCCGTACATGCGCGGCCGCATGAACGAAAGCAAGAGCTACGCGGCCAGCCAGGCGCTGGGCGAAGTGATGATCGGCGGCACCGTGGGCGAGGTGGTGGAAAGCCGCCACGCCAAGTTCGCCGTGGGCGACAAGGTGGTGGGCATGGGCGGCTGGCAGGAATACAGCGTGGTCGACGGCAATGCCGCCGGCGCCTTGCGCAAGGTCGATACGACGCACGTGCCGCTGTCGCACTACCTGGGCGCCGTGGGCATGCCGGGCGTGACGGCCTGGTATGGCTTGGTGAAGATCATCGAGCCCAAGGCGGGCGAGACGGTGGTCGTCAGTGCCGCCACCGGCGCCGTGGGCAGCGCCTTTGCTGCGCTGGCAAAGGCACGCGGCTGCCGCGTGGTGGGCATTGCCGGCGGGCCGGACAAGTGCAGGTACGCCACCGAAGAGCTGGGCTTTGACGTGTGCATCGACCACCGTGCCAACGGCGATCTGAAGGCCATGTCGAAGGCGCTGAAAGAGGCTTGCCCGGACGGCATCGACGGCTACTTCGAGAACGTGGGCGGCTACATCCTCGACGCGGTGCTGCTGCGCGCCAACGCCTTCGCGCGCGTGGCGGTGTGCGGAATGATCGCCGGCTACGACGGCCAGCCGCTGCCGCTGCAGAACCCGGCGCTGATCCTCATCAACCGCATGAAGGTGCAGGGCTTCATCGTCAGCGAACACATGGAAGTGTGGCCCGAGGCGCTCAAGGAACTGGGCGGGCTGGTCGCGGCCGGCAAGCTGCGCCCGCGCGAGACCATCGCAGACGGCCTGGCCGCTGCGCCCGAAGCCTTCCTGGGCCTGCTCAAAGGCAAGAACTTCGGCAAGCAATTGGTCAAGCTGGTCTGATGGCACTGCATTGGACCTGGGCCCGGTTCGACGACCTGGGCGTGCATGCGCTGCACGACGCTCTGGCGTTGCGTTGCCGCGTGTTCATTCTTGAACAAGGCCCGTACCAGGACCCAGACGACGCCGACAAGACCGCCTGGCACCTGCTGGGCCGCGCGCACGCCGGCGGGCCGCTGCTGGCCACGCTGCGGGTGGTGGATGGTGGCGTGAACTACCCCGAGCCCTCCATCGGCCGCGTGGTGACGGCGCCCGAGGCGCGCGGCACCGGCGCCGGCCGCGCGCTGGTGGCTGAGGGCCTGGCGCGTTGCCAGCAGGCTTGGCCCGGCCAGGCCGTGCGCATCAGCGCGCAGGCCCATCTGCAGCGCTTCTATGGCGAGCATGGCTTTGCCACCGTGTCGCCCGAATATCTGGAAGACGGCATTCCCCATGTCGAAATGCTGTGGAGTCCGGGCGAGCGCGCCATAGCCTGAGCGCTTGCCAACAGGCAGATTTCCATCACCACGAGGAGCCCGCGATGACCACTGAGCTGATCCTGCACCATTACCCTTCGTCGCCCTTCTCTGAAAAGATCCGCGCGGCGCTGGGCTTCAAGCAACTGGCGTGGAAGTCGGTCATCGTGCCCAGCGTGGCGCCCAAGCCCGACGTGGTGGCGCTCACGGGCGGCTACCGGCGCACGCCTTTTCTGCAGGTGGGGGCCGACGTGTACTGCGACACGGCGCTCATCTGCGACGTGCTGGAGCATGTGCAGCCCGAGCCGCCTTTGTTTCCACCCCACCTGAAGGGCGTGGCGCGCGTGTTCACGCAGTGGGCCGACACCACGCTCTTTTGGGCCGCCATGGCCTACAACCTGCAGCCGCGCGGCGCCAGCGTGCTGTTCGCCAACCTGCCGCAGGCGGCGCAGCAGGCTTTTTCTTCTGACCGAAAGGCCATGAGCGGCGCAATGCCCCGGCTGGATCCGCGCGACGCCACGGCGGCCTACCGGTCGTACCTGCGCCGTATCGCGCACATGGCTGAAGAGCATGAATTCCTGTTCGGCGCCGAGCCCTGCGTGGCCGACTTCGCCGCCTACCACCCGCTGTGGTTCACGCGCCAGTGCGTGCCGGTGATGGCCGACATCTTTGCCGCGACGCCGGCGGTCGTGGAGTGGATGGACCGCGTCGCGGCGCTGGGGCATGGCCGCATGGAGAAGTTCGATGCGCAAAGCGCGATCACTGTGGCCGAGCGCTCCGAGCCCGCACCGCTGGCCGACGACGTGTTCCAGGACGAGCACGGCATTGCACTGGGCACCGCAGTCACCATCGCCGCCGAGACCTTTGGTACCGAACCCACCGCCGGCACGCTGGTGGCTGCCACGCGCACCCGCTACACGCTGCGCCGCAGCGACCCGCGCGCCGGCACGGTGCACGTCCATTTCCCGCGCATCGGATACGTCTTGAGAGCAACCCCCTGAGCGGCTGCGCCGCTTGCCCCTTCTCTCGGCTCGCTTCGCGATCCGGGAAGGGGGACGACGCCAGCGGTCTGGCAAAGCCAGTCCCGCGGCGTCTGCTGGCCTAGGCGGCGCGGGCGTTCCGGCGGCGCGCTTTTCATGCATCAACACATTCAAGGAGACAGGCCAATGATCGAAGACTTCCACGGCAAGACCGCCGTCATCACGGGTGCGGGTTCCGGCTTCGGGCTGGAATGCGCGCGCATCGGCGCGGCGCGGGGCATGCAGCTGGTGCTGGTAGATGTGCAGCAGGACGCGCTGGATGCGGCAGCCGTCGAACTTGGCGCGGCCGGCGTGCCGGTGCTGGCCCGGCGCGTGGACGTGTCGAGTGCCGCGCAGATGGAGCAACTGGCGGTTGATGTGCAGCAGCAATTCGGCGCGCCGCACCTGGTCTTCAACAACGCCGGCGTGGGCTCAGGCGGGCTGCTATGGGAAAGCACGGTGGCCGACTGGCAATGGGTGCTGGGCGTGAACCTGTGGGGCGTGGTGCACGGCGTGCGCCTGTTCACGCCGATGATGCTGGAGGCGGCGGCCAAAGACCCCGCCTGGCGCGGCCACATCGTCAACACCGCCAGCATGGCGGGCCTGCTGAACCCGCCGAACATGGGCGTCTACAACGTCAGCAAGCATGCGGTGGTCAGCCTGAGCGAAACGCTGTACCAAGACCTTTCTCTCGTTACCGATCAGGTGTGCGCCAGCGTGCTGTGCCCGTTCTTCGTGGCCACTGGCATTCATGCCAGCGAACGCAACCGGCCGGGTGCGCTGGCGGCCGGCCAGCCCACGCGCAGCCAGCTGATCGGGCAGGCCATGACGGGCAAGGCCGTCACCAGCGGCAAGGTGTCTGCCGCCGACGTGGCGGCGAAGGTGTTCGACGCCGTGGCCGGCAACCAGTTCTACATCTACAGCCACCCGCAGGCGATCGGATCGGTGCAGACGCGGCTGGAAGACGTGCTGCAGGGCCGCAACCCCACCGACCCTTTTGCGGGCAAGCCCGAACTGGGCGCCCAGTTGCGCGCGCAGCTGCGGGCGGTGTAGGGCCGGGTTCTACAACTTAGGCAACTGGCGCGACTGAGGCGCCTTCGATGCCGTGCCGGGCCAACGCCTCGGCCACGAAGCCCGAGGCCTTGGCTTCTTCCACGAAATCAGCCAGCGCCTGCGCTGCCTCTGCGCCACGCGACTTGGGCAGGCCCATCGCCTGCTGAATCACCATGAAGCGGCCGGGCAGCAGGCGCAGGCCCGGGTGGCGTGCGGCATCGGCCTGCAGCTGCTGGCGCACGCCGGCGGCCACATCGGCGTTTTCAGCCAGAAAGGTGCCGACCACCGCCGGCGAGGTGGGCGCACGCACCAGTTCGGCATGGCGGATCTCGCGTGTCAGATGCAGGTCGTAGGCGCTGCCTTTGCCTACCACCAGCCGGTGGCCGGCGGCATCGACCTCCGCGTTGTCCTGCAATGGCGAATCTTCCCGCACCAGATAGCTGCCCTCGATCAACACATAGGGCGCTGAAAAAGCGATGCCGGCGCCGCGCACCGGGTCCACCGCGAAAAAGCCGAAGTCGGCGCGCTCGGCCGTCACGGCCTCCACCGACTTGCCCGCTGCGTCGAACACGCACAGCTCCAGCGGCACGCCCAACTGCTCGGCAAAGCGCCGCGCCAGGTCGACCGATACGCCCTTGGCACCACCTTCCGCAGCTGCTCGCGCGAGGATGGGGTTGCCGGTGTTGATGGCGGCACGGATGCGGCCTTGCGGGGCCAGAACGGAACGGAGGGCGGTGGACAGGGGCATGGTGTTCAGGCGCTCAACGGCCTGCCGGGTTGGAGGTGAAAGAGGGGACCATGGCGGGTGGATTCATGGCTGTGGCCGCACCAGCCGCACCGGCAGCCGATTGCCCTTGCCCATGGTGCCGCGCACTTCGCCGGTTTCCATGTCCACCGCCCAGCCTTGTTGCGCCTGCATGCCGGCCTCGCCGTTGCCGCCGCGCGCCACGTTGCCGTAGTTGTAGGGGTTGACGGTGGCGGTGGCGGTGTTCACGCTGGCCGTGCCCGTCCAGTGCCACTGCATGGGCGTGGCCGGAAACAGCACCGGGCTGATCATCGGCGGCTGGCGGCTGCGGTCCACCAGCCGGCGCAGTTCGGGCACGCGCGGCAGGCGCCAGCGCACGCCCTCGGCCTTCCAGCGCGCATTGGCCAGGGCCTGCGCTTCTGAATAGGTGAAAAGGCGCGCCTCGCCCGTGCAGGTGCGGCCGTTCCACTGCATGCCCTCCACGCAGCGAGGCCACGCGAGCTTGGCGCGGTCGTCCAGCACGTACAGGCCGTCGTCAGACGCGCGCATGGCCGCCGGCTTGTCGGGTGGTGCCGCCTGCACGGGCCGTGCGATGACGGCCGTGCAGAGCAGCAGCGCAGCCACGGCCGTGCGGAAGACCATGTGGGACAACAGTGGCAGGGCGGGGTTTGGCATGGCGTCTGCATTCTCGCGCAAGCCCGTATTCGCCGTGGCAGCAACTGCAGATGGCTGCATGTGCGACGGCACAATGGCGCCTCTTTCGATTTCGGGCCGGCCTTTAGCACGCCGGTGCCTCTGCCCATGCTCTCATCGACAACCTTGCCGGGCGCGCCATCTGCCGGCACGCCTGCCACGCAACGACTCGCATCCATCGACGCCTTGCGCGGCCTCGTGATTTTGTTCATGTTGCTGGACCACGTGCGTGAAACCTTCTTCCTGCACCACCAGGTCACCGACCCCATGGCAGTGGCGACCACGTCGCCCGAGCTGTTCGCCAGCCGCCTGCTGGCGCACGTCTGCGCGCCGGTGTTCGTGTTTCTGACGGGTCTGTCCGCGTACCTGTACGGCGCACGCCAGCCCGATGGCCGGGCTGCAGCAGCGGCCTTTCTGGCCAAGCGCGGGCTGTTTCTGGTGCTGCTGGAAGTGACGCTGGTCAACTTCGCGTGGACGTTCCAGTTCCCGCCGCAAATCATTTACCTGCAGGTGATCTGGGTGATTGGCCTCAGCATGCTGGCGCTGGCGGCCCTGGTGTGGCTGCCGCGCCCGGTGCTCATTGCGCTGGGCCTGGTGCTGGTGGCCGGGCACAACCTGCTGGACGGGCTGCACTTTCCCGCGGGCCATGCGCTGCACGTGCCCTGGGCGGTGCTGCATGACCGGGGCTGGATCACGCTGGGCGGCGAGGGTGCCTTGCGCCTGCGCACGTCGTATCCGCTGTTGCCGTGGATCGGTGTGATCGCCCTGGGTTACGCCGCCGGCACCTGGTTTGCCGCCGGGGCTGACGCGGCAGTGCGGCGCAGGCGCCTGCTCGGGTGGGGCCTGGGCCTGCTGGCCGGGTTCGTCTTGCTGCGCGCGCTGAACGGCTATGGCGACCAACCTTGGGGCCTGGCCGATTCGGCCATGGTCACCGTGATGGGCTTTTTCAACGTCACCAAGTACCCGCCCTCGCTGCTGTTCGTCGCGCTGACGCTGGGCATAGGCCTGCTGCTGCTGCGTGCCTTCGAACGCATGCACCCCGCCAGCGGCGTGCTGCGCGTGCTGACGGTGTATGGCGCCGCGCCCATGTTTTTCTACCTGCTGCACTTGTACGTGCTCAAGCTGCTGTACCTGGGTGCCGTGGCGGTCTGGGGCACAACCCAAGGCCGTTACTTCGGCTTTGATGGCATGGGCGCCGTGTGGCTGGCGTCCATTGCGCTGGCCGCTGCCTTGTTCGTGCCCGTGCGCGCCTTTGGCCGCTTCAAGGCCCGGCGCAAGGACCTCGCCTGGCTGAAATACCTCTGACCCGCTTTCGAGTCAGTCGGCTGGTTGCTATAAAAAGTATAGCTACTAGCGCTTGATGAATAGGCGCTAGAGGCCAAAAACACTGAAACTTTGACCCTACGCCGGCGCCGTGGTTCGCCGTTGGCGACAATTGCCCGAATGCGTTCACCGTCGTCTCCCCAGCCGCGTTCCGGCTCGTCTTCTTCATCCTCCCACTTCCTTCGGCTGGCCTTGGTACTGGGGCTGCTCTCGGCCATCGGCCCCTTCGCCATCGACATGTACCTGCCGGCGCTGCCCGACATAGGCGCCAGCTTGGGCGCAGACGTGGGTGCCGTGCAGTGGAGCCTGACGGCTTTCTTCATCGCGCTGGGCGTGGGCCAACTGGTCTACGGGCCGGTGTCCGACCGCGTGGGCCGCAAGGTGCCGCTCTATTTCGGCCTGGGGCTTTTCGCGGTCGCCAGCGTGGGCTGCGCGCTGGCCACCGATATCCAGACGCTGATCGGGCTGCGGTTTCTGCAAGGCCTGGGTGCAGCGGCGGGCATGGCGATTCCGCGTGCGGTGGTGCGCGACCTGCACACCGGCACCGAGGCCGCTCGGCTCATGTCGCTGCTGATGCTCGTGTTCAGCGTGTCGCCGCTGCTGGCGCCCCTGGCGGGCAGCGGCGTGATCGCGCTGACCGGCTGGCGCGGCGTGTTCTGGGCGGTGGCGATTGCGGCCGTGGCGGGGCTGGTGCTGGTGCGTCAGTCGCTGCCAGAGACGCTGCCGGCCGAGCAGCGCGCCGGCGCTGGCGGGCCCAGCGCACTGGCCGCTTACGGCGTGCTGCTGCGCGACGGGCACTACCTGGGGCTGGTGCTGATCGGCGGCTGCTCGATGGCAGGCTTTTTCGTCTACCTGGCCGGCTCGCCTTTCGTGCTCATCAACCATTACGGCTTGTCTTCCGTGCAGTACAGCCTGGCGTTTTCGGTCAACGCTGCGGCCTTCTTCGTGTCCGCGCAGTTCACCGCATCGCTGGGCCGGCGCTTCGGGCTGGTGCGGGTGGTGAAGGCCGCGGTGACGGTGGCTGCCTCGGTAATGATCGCGATGCTGGCGTATTACGCGGCGGGCGGCGACCGGCTGGCGGTGTTGCTGGGCCTGTATTTTCTGGCCAGCGGCGCGATGGGGCTGGTGATTCCGACCACCTCGGTGCTGGCGCTGGAAGAGCATGGCGCCATCGCCGGCACCGCGTCTGCACTGCTGGGCACGCTGCAGATGCTGGTGGGCGCTGTGGCCATGGGCGTCAGCGGCGCCTTCGCCACCGGCAAGCCGCTGCCCATGGTGGTGGGCATGTCGGCCGGCGCGCTGGTGGGCTTTGCGCTGACCTGGACCACGCTGGGCGGCAAGCGGGCACACCGGGTGGGTGGAGCCGCCCATTGACGGCCTCCAGTGCGCAGGCGGCCCCGCCCGATGGCCTGCCGCAGGGGCCGCGATTGCGGGCCATGCTGGTCATCATCCTGGGCCTGACGCTGGCGGTGCTCGACAGCAGCGTCCTCAACCTGGCGCTGCCCGGCATTGCGCGTGAACTGAACGCCAATGCCTCGCAGGCCATCTGGGTGGTCAACGCCTATCAGATCGCCGCGCTGGTCTTGCTGTTGCCGCTGGCTGCGCTGGGCGACCGCTTGGGCTATCGGCGCGTGTATCTGGTGGGCATGGCGGTGTTCGCGCTGGCATCGATGGGCGCCATGCTGGCCTCGTCGCTTTCCACGCTGATCGCAGCGCGTGCGCTGCAGGGCGCGGGCGCCGCCGGTGTCTTGAGCGTGAACGCGGCCGTGGTGCGGCTGATTTACCCGCGCGCGTTGTTGGGCAAGGGCATGGCCATCAACTCGCTGGTGGTGGCGGGCGCGTCGATGGCGGGGCCTTCGGTAGCTGCCGCCGTTCTTTCCGTGGCGTCATGGCCCTGGCTGTTCGCGATGAACCTGCCGCTGGGCCTTTTCACGCTGTGGCTGGGCCGCCGCGCGCTGCCGGCCAACGCGGTCAGCGCCCTGAGCGGCCGCTTTTCCTGGGTCGATGTGCTGTTGAACATCGCCATGTTCACGCTGATTTTCATCGGGGCTGAGCAGTTGGGCGTGCGCGCATCGCCTGCCGCTGCCGGGCTCGGCGGGCCCAGCGCGGGCTGGCTGCTGCTGGCCGCAGGCGCGGCGGTGGGCGTGGTGTACCTGCGGCGGCAAGGGCACCAGGCCACGCCGCTCTTTCCGGTCGATCTGCTGCGCATTCCGGTGTTCGCACTGTCCATGGGCGCATCGGTCAGCGCCTTCTGCGCACAGATGATGGCGTTTCTGTCGCTGCCCTTTCTGTTGCTGGAAGTGCATGGCCGCTCGCACATCGAAGCGGGCCTGCTGATCACCGTGTGGCCGCTGGCCATCGTGACGGTGGCGCCCATCGCGGGGTGGCTCATCGGCAAGGTGGCGGACGGGCTGCTGGGCGGCATCGGCATGGGCGTGTTCGCCTGCGGGCTGCTGGCGCTGGCGTTCATGCCCGCGCATGCGGCCACGGCCGATGTGGTGTGGCGCATGGCGCTGTGCGGCATCGGCTTTGCGTTGTTTCAGTCGCCCAACAACCACACCATCGTGACGACGGCGCCCCTGCACCGCAGCGGCGCGGCCAGCGGCATGCTGGGCACGGCGCGGCTTACCGGGCAGACGTTGGGCGCAGTGGTGCTGGCCGGCATCTTCGCCGTCTGGACGCAGCATGACGGCCGGGGCGAATCCATCGCCATGCTGCTGGCGGCGGGCAGTGCAGTGCTGGCGGGGGTGTGCAGTTCGCTGCGCGTGGGGCGCAAAGCGGCCGGGGCTGCGCACTGACCGATTAATGGTCATAATGGCCTCTAGCGCTTATCCATCAAGCGCTATCAGCTATAAAAATCATAGTAGTTTATTGGCCGCCACGATCTGCTCGGCCAGCGTGCGGATCGTGAGCGGCGCGCAGCCCTCGGCATGGTTGCTGATGGTCACGTACGCGTTCTGCCCCCGCCCCGTGATGCCGGCAATCGCCTGCGCCAGCTCGGCGTGCAGGTCGGGGTCGGGGTGGTGGATGCGGTCGTAGGGCGCGTAGAGCTTTTCGGCATCTTCGTAGCCATACATGCCGTGCACCGGGTGCAGGTTCCAGCGGCAGACCAGCGGCCCGGGCCAGAGCAGGCGCAGCAGTTGCAACTGGTCGCGCAGCGCCGGCATGCGCGCGTGCAGGCCCAGGCAATAGGTGGCGCCGCTGGCGCGCAGCACCTCAGCCAGGCGCGGCAGCACGTCGGTCGCCAGCCATTCGGGGTCGCGCACTTCAACGGCCAGCACCGCATCGGGCGCCACGGCTTGCAGCGGGGGCTGCGCGCTCAGCATCGCATGAAGGCGGTCCAGCACCTCGGGCAGGCGGTGCAGCAGCGTCAACGGCAGGGGGCTGAGTTGGAAGACGAGCGCGCCGGCCTTGGCGCCCAGGCCTTCCAGCGCGGGCTGCACGAATTCCTGCCGCGCCAGGTCGGGGTTCAGGAACGCGCTGTTGGCCTGCCTGCCGCGCCCGTCTTCGCTGCGCACCAGCGCGTCTGTGACCAGGCTGGGCGCCTTCACGACGAAGCGGAAGTCGCCCGGCACCTGGCTTGCGTAGCGGGCGTACTGCTCGGCGGTGAGCGGTCGATAGAAGCTGCGGTCGATGCTGACGGTGCGCAGCAGCGGGTGCTGGGCGTAGATGGGCAGGCCGTTCTTGGACAGGGTGGCGTCGGAATGCTCGCCCTCCCACACCAGGCCCTTCCAGCCGGGATATGTCCACGACGAG
Organism: Acidovorax sp. WCS2018Noco2-16; assembly: GCF_031843945.1. Taxonomy (NCBI): domain Bacteria; kingdom Pseudomonadati; phylum Pseudomonadota; class Betaproteobacteria; order Burkholderiales; family Comamonadaceae; genus Acidovorax; species Acidovorax sp. WCS2018Noco2-16. The sequence goes on along the minus strand of NZ_JAVTJJ010000001.1, from coordinate 694,297 downwards.
GTGCCCAGCCGCAGGTGCGGCGGCAACGCGGCGCCCAGTGCGCGCAGTGCCTCGTCCCAGTCGGCAGGGTGCACGCCGGTGCGTCGGCGTGGCGCTGCGTTGCTGTCTGCATCGTCTGGAGGCGGCGCAGCGGGTGCTGGGGGTGCCGAAGGAGGCGGGGCGGGCGGGCCGCCGAACAAATCGTCTTGCATGGGCTGCGTTGCGTGTGGCGCGGTGTGCGTGGTGCGTCGTCAGGCCGCGCCGAACAGACCGCCTTCGTTCAACAGGTCCCATGCGATCTGCGGGCGCTGGTCCATGCTTTTCTTGATGGCCGCCGGAATGGCCTGGCGCGTCTTGCGGCACAGGCCCGGCTGTTCGTGCACGAGGATGGTGATACCCCGCAAGGTGCGCACTTCGTTCGCGCTGGCCGCAATGCTCAGGCGCACGCCCAGCAGCTCGAAAAGCCGGCTTTCCATGCGGCGCAGATCGGGCAGATCTGCCAAGTTCTCCAGACGCTCCAGCAGCCGCTTTTCTTCGTCGCGCGTCAACTGCAGGATGCGCACGTCGCCACCTTGCTGCTGCATCAGCGCATCCCGTTCGCACACGCAGGCGCCGGGCGGGCATTCGGTGCGGATGGGGAAGGGCAGAGGGGTCATCAAAAAAATGGGCATCGCCACAGAAAAGGCGATGCCCATTTTAGGAAGAAAGGTGACGTGTGGCGCTCACCGACAGCCTTCGGTCATCCAGCGTTCTTGAGCGACTTCTTGGCCTTGTCGGCCGAGTGCTCGGAGCGGTTCTTGTGGTAGCCCGATTTGGCGTTGTTCACCGCCTTGCCTACGGGGCCGCTCTTCTTGGCCTCGCTCTCGGCGCGTTTTTGTTCGATCTTGTGTTCGGCGGAATCAGACGCCTCGGCAGCGGCCTTGCTCACTTGCGCAGTGGCCGTGCCTGCAGCGGCGAAGAACGACAACGAGGCGGCGATGGCGACCAGTGTCTTGCGTTGCATGAAAAACTCCCTGTGATCTGTTGATGATTTGCAGATGGTTGCAGTTGAGCGTGCGGCGAGGTGTCAGCCAAGGTCGAATCGGGCGTAGGTGCTATGGCAAACTTCCCGGCTTCGTTTTTCGTCTCACAACATCGGCAGTACATGCAGCAGATCATTCGGCAGTTGGCCGCAGAAATCAGGGTCAGTGAACAACAGGTGCGTTCAGCGGTGGAACTGCTGGACGGTGGCGCTACCGTGCCGTTCATCGCGCGCTACCGCAAGGAAGTGACGGGCGGGCTGGACGACATTCAGCTGCGCGAACTGGAAGCACGCCTGTCGTACCTGCGCGAGCTGGAGGACCGGCGCGCGGCAGTGCTGAAAGCCATTGACGAGCAGGGCAAGCTGACCGATACGCTGCGATCTGCCATCGCTGCGGCCCCCACCAAGCAGGAGCTGGAAGACATCTACCTGCCCTTCAAGCAGAAGCGCCGCACAAAGGGCCAGATCGCGCGCGAGTTCGGCATCGAGCCGCTGGCCGACAAGCTGTTTGCCGACCCCACACTGAACCCGGCCGAGGAAGCCGCGGCGTTCACCAAGCCGCCCGAAGTGCTGGACGACGGCAAGCCCGGCGCCGACTTCTCGACCGTGCCCGCGGTGCTGGACGGCGTGCGCGACATCCTCAGCGAGCGCTGGGCCGAAGATGCGGTGCTCGTGCAGTCGCTGCGCGAATGGCTGTGGGCCGAAGGGCTTTTGCGCAGCAAGAAGGTCGAGGGCAAGAACGAGAACGACCCCGAGGTTTCGAAATTCCGCGACTACTTCGAGTACGACGAGCCCATCGGCCGTGTGCCCTCGCACCGCGCGCTGGCCGTGTTCCGGGGCCGGGCGCTCGAAATCCTCGAAGCCAAGCTGGTGCTCCCGGTCGAGCCCGAGCCGGGCAAACCCAGCGTGGCTGAAGGCAAGATCGCCCTGCACCTGGGCTGGAGCCATGCGGGCCGCGCTGCCGACGACCTGCTGCGCAAATGCGTGGGCTGGACGTGGCGCGTGAAGTTGAGCCTGTCGACCGAGCGCGACCTGTTCACCCGACTGCGCGAAGACGCCGAGAAGGTCGCCATCAAGGTGTTTGCCGACAACCTGCGCGACCTGTTGCTGGCCGCTCCTGCGGGCCCGCGCGTGGTGATGGGGCTGGACCCGGGCATCCGCACCGGCGTGAAGGTGGCGGTGGTGGATGCGACCGGCAAGCTGGTGGAAACCGCGACCGTTTTCCCGCACGAGCCGCGCCGTGATTGGGAAGGCTCGCTGCACACGCTGGCCAAGCTGGCCGAAAAGCACGGCGTGAACCTGATCGCCATCGGCAACGGCACGGCCAGCCGTGAAACCGACAAGCTGGCGGCCGACCTGATCAAGCTGGCCGCCAAGGCCGAGCGCGCCATTGAAAAGGTGGTGGTGAGCGAAGCCGGTGCGTCCGTCTATTCCGCCAGCGAATACGCGTCGCAGGAGATGCCCGATGTGGACGTGAGCCTGCGCGGTGCGGCATCCATCGCCCGGCGCCTGCAGGACCCGCTGGCCGAGCTGGTCAAGATCGACCCCAAGAGCATCGGCGTGGGCCAGTACCAGCACGACGTGAACCAGAGCGAGTTGGCGAGGACCCTGGGTACGGTGGTGGAAGACTGCGTGAACTCGGTCGGCGTGGACCTGAACACCGCCAGCGTGCCGCTGCTGTCACGTGTGTCGGGCCTGTCGGGCAGCGTGGCCAAGGCCGTGGTGCGCTGGCGCGAGGCCAACGGTGCCTTCAAGAGCCGCAGGCAGCTGATGGACGTGTCGGGCCTGGGCGCCAAGACCTTCGAGCAGAGCGCCGGCTTCTTGCGCATTCGCGGTGGCGACAACCCGCTGGATATGACCGGCGTGCACCCCGAGACCTATCCGGTGATCGAGCAGATCATGGAAAAGACCGGCAAACCCGTGGCGGAGATCATGGGCCGCGCTGACATGCTCAAGACCCTGAAGCCCGAGCTGTTCGCCAACGAAAAGTTCGGCGTCATCACGGTCAGGGACATTCTGGGCGAGCTGGAAAAGCCCGGCCGCGACCCGCGCCCGGACTTCAAGGTGGCACGCTTCAACGACGGCGTGGAAGACATCAAGGATTTGAAGGAAGGCATGGTGCTGGAGGGCACGGTGAGCAACGTGGCGCAGTTCGGCGCGTTCATCGACTTGGGCGTGCATCAAGACGGCCTGGTACACGTGAGCCAGCTGAGCCACAAGTTCGTGACCGATGCACGCGAGGTCGTGAAGACCGGCGACATCGTGAAGGTGAAGGTCATGGAGGTGGACGTGGAGCGCAAGCGCATCGGCCTGACCATGAAGCTGGATGCCGCACCGGCCCGCAAGGACGGGCCGCGTGACAACCGCTTCGAGGGCGCAGGGCGCGGCCAGCACCAGGCACCGCGCCGCCCTAGCGAGCCGGCGGGGCAGTCGGCCATGGCGTCGGCCTTTGCCAAGCTGCAGCAGGGCAAGCGCTGAGATCGCACCGCAGCGGCAGGGAGAGCGCGGGCCGTGCGCAATGCGGCCCGCGGCGCGTACCGCCTGGTGGATGCCGCGTTTTTCCTGTCGATCGCACGGCTGAACTGCCCGGATAATCCAGGCTCCCCACCCAACCCCACACGCCGCGCCATCCATGGAGCTGAACGCACTGCTGGCCGTCCCCGTCGCGCTGCCCAGCCTACCGAAGGCCGTGGCGCTGCTCATGACCGAGCTGGCGTCGGCCGAGCCCGACTTGCGTCGCGTGAACCAGTTGTTCGGCACCGACCCGGCAATGGCCGCGCGGCTGTTGCAAGAGGCCAATTCGCCCGCCTTCGGCGCGCAGGGCCAGGTGGCAGGCATTCCCGAAGCGCTGGCGCTGCTGGGCCTGCGCCAGCTGCGCACACTGGTGGCGTCGGCGCCGCTGGGCACCACGTCGCGGTCGGTGCCGGGTGTGAACCTGCAGCAGTTCTGGCGCTACAGCCTGCGCACCGCCAAGCTGGCGCGGTCGCTGGCGGGCCTCGTCCACCAGAGCCCGCTGGCCGCCTACACCGCCGGCCTGCTGCACGGCGTGGGCGAATTGGCGCTGCACCTGGCCGACCCGGAGCGCGCGCAGTCCATCAACACGCTGATCGCTCCGCTGGAGCTGCGCCGCGCGCGGCTGGAGCAGCGGTTGATGGGCTACAGCTACGCGCACATCAGCGCCGGCATGGCGCGGCGCTGGCAGTTGCCGCCGACGGTGGTCGATGCACTGCAGCACCACTGCGCGCCGTTCGACAACGGCGTCTATGAGCCGCTGGCCGGCGTGCTGCATCTGTCGGCCTGGCGCGTGCGCGCGGGCGAGGCCGAGATGGGCGACAAGGAACTGGCGGTGAGCTTTCCGGGTGAAGTGGGCGTCACGCTGGGGCTGGACATCGACATGGTGCTGCAGCAAGACCCTATCGACTGGACGGTGCGGCCCGACGCGGGCGACTTTGTGTGAAGGCCTTGCGCATTCACGCCGGCCCGGGTGCCATGCGCCAGCTGCGCGATCAAGGCGGGCTGGCACCAGAGAACGTGGGCGTGGTGCCGGCCGCAGCCGGCGGGCCGAAGGGTCTGATCCTCGGGCCGCTGGATCGGTTCTTGTTCGGTGAATGGTTGGCCGCATCGACCCACCCGGTGCACCTGGTGGGCGCTTCCATCGGCGCCTGGCGCATGGCCACGGCCTGCCTGCAGCATGGCGCGGTGCAGGCCTTCGAGCGGCTGGAGCACGACTACATCCACCAGACCTACGACCTGCCGCCCGGTGCGCGCCGGCCCACGGCGGCACACGTCAGCGAGCGTTTCGGGCAGAACCTGCGCGCCTTCTTCGCCGGGCGGGAGGCCGAGTTGCTGACGCACCCGCGCTATCGCCTGCACATCGTCACCGCGCGCGGACGGCACGTGCTGGGGCGCGAGCACCGCCTGGGCACGCCGCTGGGCTACCTGGGCGCCTTTGCCGCCAACGCTTTGCACCGGCGCGCGCTGGGCTGGTGGCTGCAGCGGGTGGTGTTCTCGTCAGGGCAGGGCGATGGCGAGGGACTCGCACCGCTGCCCTTCGATGCGCGCGATTTCTCCACCCGGCAGGTGGCGCTGTCGCTGGACAACCTTTTGCCTGCGCTGCAGGCCAGCTGCTCCATTCCCTTCGTGCTGCAGGCGGTGCATGGCATTCCGGGCGCGCCGCCCGGCGCTTACTGGGACGGTGGCATCACCGACTACCACCTGCATCTGCGCTACCGGGTCGATGATTCGATTGCTATCAAAGATATAGCTGTTAGCGCTTATCCATCAAGCGCTGGAGGCCAAAAAGATGCTGAAACTGGCCGTGCACCCCTGGTGCTGTACCCGCACTTCCAGTCCAGCGTGGTGCCCGGCTGGCTCGACAAGAACCTGCGCTGGCGCCACCGCAGTACGCCCGCGCTGCACCGCATGATCGTGCTCTCGCCCAGTGCCGAGTGGGTTGCCGCGTTGCCGCGCGCCAAGCTGCCTGATCGCAATGACTTCACCCACTACGGCACCGACACCGCCGCCCGCGTGCGCGCCTGGAAAGCCGCCACGTCGGCTAGCCAGCAACTGGCCGACGAATTCGCCCAATGGCTGCAGCGCCCTGATCTGGATTGCGTGCGGCCGCTGTGACTGCCAGGGCTTAGAAGAGGTTCTTACATCGACGCGAGCAGCATCTCGCGGTAATCGTCCACGCTCGCTTCGCGCGGGTTGGTCTTGTGGCAGTGGTCGGCCATGGCGCCGCGAATCACGTCATCGAACATCGCCTCGGTGACGCCCATGGCCGCCAAGCCGGTGGGCAGGCCCAGCCGGGCACTCATGTCGCGCACGGCCTCGGGCACGTCACTGGCGCTCTGCAGGCCCATGGCATGGGCCATGCGCTCCAGCCGGCGGCCCTTGCGCACGGCATCGGCCTCTGCGTTGAAGCGGATCACGGCGGGCAGGAACACGGCGTTGAGCGTGCCGTGGTGCAGGCGCGGGTTCACGCCGCCCAGGCTATGGCTCAGCGAATGCACGCAGCCCAGCCCTTTCTGGAACGCCATGGCGCCCTGCATGCTGGCGCTCATCATGTTCAGGCGCGCGTCCTGGTCGGCGCCATCGCGCGTGGCGCGTTCGATGTGGTGCCAGCCGCGCTCCAGGCCGTCGAGCGCAATGCCGTCGGCGGGCGGGTTGAAGGCCGACGACATGAAGGTTTCCATGCAATGGGCGATGGCGTCCATGCCGGTGGCGGCGGTCAGTTGCGGCGGCAGGCCCATGGTCAGGCCGGGGTCGCAGATGGCGGTGCGCGGCACGATGTGCCATGAATGAAAGCCGAGCTTGCGGTGGTCGTCCACGATGAGGATCGCGCCGCGCGCCACCTCGCTGCCGGTGCCGCTGGTGGTGGGCACGGCGATCAGCGGCGCCGCCCGGTCGGTGATGCGCCCGGAGCCGCCTTCGATGGTGGCGTATGACGTGAGCGGCCCTTCGTGCGTGGCCGCAATGGCGATGCCCTTGGCGCAGTCGATGGCCGAGCCGCCGCCCACTGCGATCAACCCGTCGCAGCCCTGCGCGCGGTAGAGCGCCACGGCATCGCGCACGGCGGCCTCGGTGGGGTTGGAGGGCGTTTGGTCGAACACGGCGTGCGGCAGACCGCCCAGTGCGTCGAGCGCGGTCTGCAGCACCCCAGCGGCCTTCACGCCCTGGTCGGTCACCACCATCGGGCGAGTGATGCCCACGCGCGCGCATTCCTGCGGCAGCAGCCGCACGGCGCCGAACTCAAACTGGATCTGGGTGACGTAGTAGATGAAAGCCATGGTGCGCTGCTCGTAAGTCCTGATTACGATGCTGCACACACTACAACCCGGAGACATGCATGACCATGAAGCAAACCCTCATCGCGCTGGCAGCTGTCGTCGCTTGTGCGACATCGATCACGGCGCAGGCCGAATGCCTGAACGACACGCAGGTAGCCGAGCTGGCGGCGAGCTATGTGGCGAAGACGCCGGCACCGAACTTTCCGGCGCTGTCGGAGGCCGATGGCGCCTGCACGCGCGCCAAGCTGAACGCGCAGTTGGCGCCCCGGCTAGGCAAGGTCATCGGCTACAAGGCCGGGCTGACCAACCCGGCGGTGCAAAAGCGCTTCAACACCGACAAGCCGGTGTGGGGCAAGCTCTATGAAGGCATGGTGCTGGCCAGCGGCGCCACGGTCGACGCCGCCTTCGGTGCGCGGCCGCTGTATGAGGCCGACATGCTGGTGCGCGTGAAGAGCGCCGCCATCAACCATGCGCGCACGCCGCTGGAAGTGCTGCAGCACATCGACCAGGTCATTCCGTTCATCGAACTGCCCGACCTGATGGTGCAGGCGCCGTCGCAGCTCAACGGCGCGGGCGTGGCGGCCATCAACGTCGGCGCGCGGCTGGGCGTGGCGGGCAAACCCATCGCCGTGCCGACCACGCGCGGCGAGCAATATGCGCTGCTGGACGCGCTCGAACGCATGTCGGTCACGCTGACCGACGGGCAGGGCTACAAGCTAGGGGGCGGCACGGGCAGCGACATCCTGGGCCAGCCGTTGATGGCGGTGGTGTGGCTGACGGGCGCGCTGCAAAAGGAAGACATCACGCTGCAGCCGGGCGACCTGGTGAGCCTGGGTTCTTTCTCGGCGCTGCTGCCGCCGCGCGCCGGTCTGGCGGTGACGGCGAAGTTCGACGGGTTGCCGGGCGCGCAGCCGGTGCGCGTGACCTTCAAGTAGCCGTGTGCGATCTGGCGGGCAGCGCGCCATCGTGCTGCCGCGGCTGTTGCTTCAAATACACCCAGTCCACGACGTCGTCCGTGGGCTGGTAGCCCGACACCAGCCGCTGCAGCAGCGCGCGCAGGGTGATGACGTCGTTGGCCTGCACGGCGGCCTGCAGCGCGGCCAGTTGCGGCTGCAGCTCGGGCCACGGCAGAAAGTCTTCGTGGGCTTTCATGATGCGTTCGTGCGCCGTGGGCTGCGGGTCATTGCCGATCAGCAGTTCCTCGTACAGCTTCTCACCAGGGCGCAGCCCGATCACGCGGATGGCCACGTCGCCGTCGGGCCGCGCATCGTCTTGCACCGACAGGCCCGACAGCTCGATCATTCGTCGCGCCAGGTCGGCAATGCGAATGGGCTGGCCCATGTCGAGCACGAACACATCGCCGCCGCGCGCCATGGCCCCGGCCTGAATCACCAATTGCGCGGCCTCCGGAATGGTCATGAAGTAGCGCGTGATGTCCGGGTGCGTCAGCGTGACCGGCAGGCCCTTGCGGATCTGATCGCGAAAGAGCGGCACGACCGAGCCGGATGAGTCGAGCACATTGCCGAAGCGCACCATCGACATCCGCGTGCGGCCGCAAGCCTGCGCATCGTGCGACAGTGCCTGCAGCGTCATCTCGGCCAGCCGCTTGCTGGCGCCCATGATGTTGGTGGGCCGCACGGCCTTGTCGGTGCTGACGAGCACGAAGTCGGCCACGCCGTGTTCGATGGCGGCCAGCGCCGTCTGCAGCGTGCCGAAGACGTTGTTGCTAAGGCCTTCGGCCGGGTTGTGCTCCACGATGGGCACGTGCTTGTAGGCAGCGGCGTGGTAGACGGTGTCTGGCCGCCAGGCGGCCATGATCTTGCGCAACCGGTCGGCATCGCGCACCGATGCCAGTAGCGGCACCAACTCTGTCGGCACGCCGGCTTGGGCGCAGCGCTGGGCCAGGTCCATGCTCACTTCGTGCAGCGCGGCCTCACTGTGCTCCAGCAGCAGCAGCACACGCGGCGGGGCCAGCAGAATCTGGCGGCAGAGCTCGCTGCCGATCGAGCCGCCCGCGCCCGTCACCAGCACCACCTTGGCAGTGATGTGGCGGCCCAGCAGGGCGGGGTCGGGTGGAATCGGGTCACGCCCCAGCAAATCGGACACCTCTACGTCGCGCAGCTGGCTTACCTGCACGCGGCCTTGCGCGATGTCGGTCACGGTGGGCAGGGTGCGCACCACCAGGTTGGGTGCTAGGGCGCGCACGGCCTGCACGATTTCTGCGCGGCGCGTGCGGGTCACGCTGGGCAGCGCCAGCAGCAGCGAATCGAGCCGCGTCTTGCGCAGCAGCGCGGGCAGGTCGGCAGGCGAGAGCACCGGCACGCCCTGCAGGTTGGAGCCGTGCAGCCGTTCGTCGTCGTCCACAAAGCCGACCAGCCACACCTTGCGGCCGTGCGCAAGCGCGCTGGCTAGCTGCTGGCCCGCATTGCCGGCGCCGTAGATCAGCACGCGCGGCCAGTGCTTGCGCAGCTTCAGGTCGCGGTGCATGCCGCCCAGCCAGTAACGCGCCACTGCCCGTGACGTGAGCACGAAGGTCAAGAACAGCACCGGCTGGATGATGCCCACGGTGCGCGGCACCCCGCCCACGCGCAGCAGCGTGAAGATGGCGGCATACGCGATGCCGTACACGGCAGTGGCCTTGACCACTAGAGCCAGCGCCGTCCAGCCGCTGAAGCGGAACACTTCGCGGTACATGCCCGAGGCCAGAAAGATCGGCAAAAAGAGCAGCAGCGCACCTACCAGGCCGGGCAGGTAGATCGCCTGAAAAATGTCGATCCGATCCAGCCGCACCATCAGCGCCAGCGCGAAGGCTGCCGCGCACATGGCGGCGTCCAGCGCCATGACCACCAGGCGCTTGGCACGGCGCGGCAACTGCCGAATGCGCATGGCGACGGGTTCCTTGCGCATGCGGGCCCGAGTGTCTGCGGAGGGGCTGCTCACCGGGCAGTCGCCTCGGTCAGCACCAAGTGCAGCGCAGCCACGGTGCGCGCCATGTCATCTTCGGTCAACGTGGGGTGCACCAGCAACATGATGCTGGTGTCGCCCAGCTGGCGCGCGACTGGCAGCCGTTCGCGCGGGCGCCAGGGCGTGCAGTCGAAGGCCCGCTCCAGGTACACCTCGGAGCACGAACCCTGGTAGGCGGGAACGCCTTGGGCCATCAATGCCTGAACGATGCGGTCACGGCTCCAGCCCGGTGCCAGGCGGTCTGGCTGAACGTAAAGGTAAGTCTTGTAGTGCGCATGCTGCGTCTGGCCCTCATCGTCAGGGCACTGCGGCGCGCGCACGCAGGCATGTCGTCCTGCTTCGCTCAGGATCGCCTGCGCATGGCGGTGGCGCCGCGCAGTCCAGTCGGCCATGCGGCCTAGCTGAATGCGGCCGATGGCGGCCTGCATCTCCAGCATGCGCCAGTTGGTGCCGAACCCGTCGATTTGCCACCGGAAGCCGGGCGGGTGCGTGCGCTCGTACACGGCCTCCCAGGTCTTGCCGTGGTCCTTGAACGCCCACATGGCCGACCACAGGCCGGCATCGTGGGTGGTGACCATGCCGCCTTCGCCGCCGGTAGTCATGATCTTGTCCTGGCAGAAGCTCCACGCGCCCACATCACCGATGGTGCCCACGCTGCGGCCCTTGTAGCGGGCGCCGTGCGCCTGCGCGCAGTCTTCGATCACACTGAAGCCGTGCTTCCGCGCCAGCGCCATGATCGGGTCCATGTCGGCCGGCCAGCCAGCCAGGTGCACCACGATGACCGAGCGAGTGCGCGGCGTGATCACCCGGGCAATCGTCTCGGCAGTGAGGTTACCGCTGTCCGCATCGACGTCGGCGAACACCGGCGTGGCGCCCGCATTGACCACGCAGGAGACGCTGGCGACGAAGGTACGCGGCGTGACGATCACCTCATCACCCGCGCCCACGCCCAGCCCGCGCAGCGCCAGATCCAGCGCCAGCGTGCCGTTGGCTACGGCGACCGCATGGCGCGCGCCGGTCCACTGGGCGAATTCGCGTTCGAACTCGCGGCCTTCGGTGCCCGTCCAGTAGTTGACCCGGTTGGACAGCAGCACGCGCTGCACGGCCTCGGCCTCTTGCGCTGTGAAGCTGGGCCAGGGGGCAAAAGGGGTGTTCAGCATCAGGGTTCCTTGCGGGGCAGCGGCCGAGCCGGGTTGCCGGCCACCACGGCGCCGGGCGCCACGTCTTTCGTCACCACGGCGCCCATGCCGACCACGGCGCCGGCGCCGATGACCAGCGGAGCACCGGGCCGGCCCTGCCGGATCACGGCGCCCGCACCGATATAGGAGTGGTCGCCGATGGCGACATTGCCGTTGCAGCGCACGCCAGGCGCGAAGGTCACGTAGTCGCCGATCACGCAGTCGTGCGAGACGTGGCTGTAGAGGTTGGCATGAAAGCAGCGGCCGATGCGCAGGTTGGAGGTCAGCGTGACGAAGGGGCTGAGCAGCGCGCCAGGGCCGATCTGCACATCGTCCATCAGCACCGTGTTGTCGGCCTGCAGGCTCCACAGTGCCACGCCGTCTGCCTCGCACTGCAGCGCCAGCCGCTCGCGCACGCGGCTGTGGGCGATGGCGATGGCGGCGTGGCGGGTGGTGGCGTCTTGCGACAGAAATTCGGCATAGGTCATTACGCGGTGCCCATTCACCGTGGGCGCGGGTGGCGCATCGTCGATGAACACCAGGCGGTCCAGCGGCACGGCCTGGGCGGTGCACCAGGCGCGGGCCAGGGGCATGATTTCGCGGCCGTGGCCGTTTGCGCCGTAGACGGCGTAGAGCGGAAGGGTCATGGCGTATTGGCCTTGTCTGTCGTGTGGGCGCTGCCCGTGAAGGGCGCTACGGTGGCCTCACCCGGCGCGTGGATGCCGTCGCGGCGCAGCACCTGCAACACGGTTCGGCCGAGTATGCGCAGATCGAGCAGGAAGGAGCGGTGGTCCACATACCAAAGATCGAGCGCGAATTTCGCTTCCCAACTTAAAGCGTTGCGCCCGTTCACCTGGGCCCAGCCGGTGATGCCGGGCCGCACGTCGTGGCGGCGCATCTGCTCGGGCGAATAGAGCGGCAGGTACTCCATCAGCAGCGGCCGGGGGCCGACCAGGCTCATTTCGCCGCGCAGCACGTTGATGAGTTCAGGAAGCTCGTCCAGGCTGGTGGAACGCAGCCAGCGGCCGAAAGGCGTGAGCCGCGCTGCGTCGGGCAGCAGCGCGCCGCGTTCATCGCGCGCATCGGTCATGGTGCGGAACTTGAACATGGTGAAAGGCCGGCCATGCAGGCCTGGCCGTTGCTGCTTGAACAGCACCGGGCTGCCCAGCCGGGTGCGCACGCGCCAGGCCAGCAGCAAGAGAGGCAGGGCCAGCAGCACCAGGGCCAGAGCGGCACAGACGGTGTCGAAGAGACGTTTCACGGAAGCGCTGCCTTTTGGTAGGCCGATGAGTCAGGTGGGGACAACAGACCCATCGCCTCCAGCATGGCCGCGTTCACCTGGTGCACGTCGTACTTTTCCTGCGCGATCTGCCGGGCACGCTCGCCCATCTGTTGGCGCTGTTCAGGGTGGGTGATCAACTGCTTCATGGCGGCGGCGAGCGCAGGCGCCGAACGCACCGGCACCAGCAGGCCATTGTCCCCATGCACTACGGTTTCGCGGCAGCCCGGCGCGTCGGTGGTGATGATGGGACGGCCCATGGCCATGGCTTCGAGCACCGTGCGCGGCGTGCCTTCGCGGTACGAGGGCAGCACATAGACGTTGCAGGCCGAGATGGCGGGTCGCACGTCCGCCATCTTGCCCAGGTACTCGATGTCGCCGTCGGCCACCCATTGGTTCAGTTCGTGCTGGGCGATTGCATCGGGGTTCTCGTCGATCCAGCCCACCAGCAGGCAGCGGACCTTGGGGTGGTCGCGCCGCACGATGGCTGCGGCCCGCGCATATTCGCGCACGCCCTTGTCGCCCAGCAGCCGCGCGACCAGCAGAAAGCAGGCGGGGCCGCCGGGTAGGGGCGCTGGCGCGAAGTGCTGCACGTCCACGCCGGAGCCGTTGACCACCATGGCCGGCGTGGCTGGGTGAAGCAGCCCACGCGTCTGGAAGAGCGCCAGATCGTCCGGGTTCTGGAAGAAAACGGTGTGCACCTTCGACAATGCCACGCGGTACAGCGACTGCACGATGCGGCGCAGGCGGCTGCGGCGGCCATCGCCCTGAAAGGCGTAGCCCAGCCCGGTGATCAGCGCATGGCGCCGGGGCACACGCGCAGCCCAAGCCGCCAGCGAGCCGTAGATGACCGGCTTGGCGGTGTAGCCCAGCACGAAGTCCGGGCGTACCCGGCGCATCAGGCGCCACAGCGCCCAGAGCGACTGCAGATCGGCTAGTGGACTGGTGCCGGTGCGCGCGAGCGGCACGCTGTGCACCGTCACGCCGCGCTGCTCCAGTGCGTGCCTTACCGGATCATCCGCGCTCAAGCCCGGTGCCGCGACGTGCACGTCGACACCGCGTGCCTGCATGGCAGCCATCAGCGGGCCACGAAAGTTGATCAGCGAGTCGGCCCAGCCGGCGATCAGCAGGCCCTTCATCTCGCGTGTTCCTTGTGGGGTGATTCGGTGCGTGCGGCCTGGTGCAGCAATTGCGCCAGGCGCGGGGCGGTGACCTGCAGGCAGTACCGTTGCTCGACCCGCGCGCGGCCGGCAGCGCCCATGCGCTGGCGCAGCGACGGGTCGTGCAAAAGCGTTTCCAGCGACTGCACCCATTCCTGCGGGCTGGCCGCGAGAAAGCCAGTCTCGCCGGGCAGCACGATGCTCTGGTTGGCACCGACGGCGCTCGCCACCGTGGGCAGGCCACAGGCCATGTACTGGATGAGCTTGTAGCCGCACTTGCCGCGCTCCCACGGTGAATCGAGCAGCGGCATGATGCCGATGGCTGCGCCTTGCAGCGACTGCGCTTCGGTGGCTTCGCTCCAGGGCACTGGCTCGGTTGTGACGTCGGGCAGTTGCACGTCGCCCCCGCCGATCACCCGCAGTACGAAGGGCGTGCGGGCCGCGAGTTCGCGCAGCGGTTCGGCCACGGTCTGCAGATAGCGCGCTGTGGAGGGCGAGCCGATCCAGACGATGCGTGCACGGCCATCGCCCGCTTTTTTGAGCGCAGGGGCCGCGTCATAACGGTCCAGGTCCACGACCGTCGGTACGACCTCGACGCGCGCAGCACCTGCATCCGTGGCGCGCTGTGCCAGATAGCCGTTGCCAGCCACCACCAGCGCAGCGCCAGCCATCAGCCCGTCGAGCTTGCGGCCATACACCCTCCGGACAGCGGGCGAAGGGTGCAGGTCGTACTGGTGAAAGGTGGCGTCGTCGTAGTCCAGCACGTAGGGCGCTGCGCTCAGCAGCGCCCGCTCCAGCGGCAGCGGCAGCCAGGCCAGCGCCTCTTTTTCAATCCACAGCACATCGAATGCCCGCGCGCCGAGCAAGTCGCCCACGCGGCGTGCGTAGGCTGCCATCAAAGCGGCCTTGTCATAGTGGCCCGTGTCGTAGCGCGCTTGCAGCATGGCGTCGGACACCAGCGGGCGCACATCCATCTGCACGCCGTGCAACGCCAGCCATGGCAGGTACTGCAGCGTTCGCATACGCGACGAGGCGCCTAGTCGGCCGTACTTGGTGAGGGCGAGAACGCGCAGGGGCTTCATGGCGCAGGCTCCTGGTCTCTGGCGCTCAGCAGCCAGCGCCACAACATGCTGTAGGCCGTTGATGTTTCCTTGATAGACGGCCAGGAGCCCCGTGCCAGCGCCTGCACGATGCGGGCCAGCGGCTCCACCCACAGCGTGGTGAGCGCGACACCGGCCGCGCCGGCTGCGCTGCAATGCTTGTGCGCATACAGCAGGCGGCTGCGCAGCGAATAGAACAACCGCCGCGCCTTGATCTGCCGCGAGGTTCCGCCGCCCGCATGGAACGCCTGCGCGGTCGCCAGGTACCAGGTGGCCCAGCCGGCCTGCTGGGCGCGACAGGAAAAGTCCAGGTCTTCAAAGTACAGAAAGAACTGTTCGTCAAAGCCGTGCAATTGCTCGAACAACGAGCGGCGCACCAGATAGAAGGCGCCGATCACATGGCCCACCTGCCGCGATTCGGTGTGCGGCCATTCGGCCATGGCATAGCCCAGCCGGGGAAATCGGCGCGTCAGCCCGCTGGCGTGCGCGGCCATGCGGGCCGCATTGGGCAGTCTGCAGCAGCTACGGGCGACATGGCCGGCTTCGTCTATCAACTGCACACCGCAGATGCCCGTTCGCACATGGGCCGGGTCGCGCAGCGTCGCCACGGCCTGGCCGAGCGCATCGCCGCGCAACTCGGCGTCGGGGTTCAAAAAAAGGATGAATTCGCCCCGGCCCTGGCGGGCGCCCAGATTGCACGCCTTGCCAAAGCCCAGATTGGCGCCTGCGCGAATGAACGCCACGTCGGGAAAAAGCGCCTGGGCATGTTCGACGGAGTCGTCCACCGAACCGTTGTCGATCACCTGCACCGCGCAGCTCGCGCCCAGGGCATCACGCTGGATGGATTGCAGGCACCGCGCCAACTGCGTGCCGGCATTCCAGTTGACGATGACGATATCGATCATGGCGTGGCTACCGCGCGTTGCGGGCTGTGGCGCAGCGAGAAGAACGCCAGCAGCGACGCGTCGGCCACCATGCGCAGCGTCCAGGCCCACGCGGCGCCCGGCAGGCCGTACTGGCTGATCAGCAGGCCCAGCAGCATCAGAAAGACGGGCAGTTCCGCCAGGTGCATGCGCGCCGTGATGTCCGCACGGCCCCTGGCATGCAACAGGGCGTAGAACAGTGTGCCGAGCGCGTTGGCAAAGACGCCCAGGCACAAAATCTGCCCGACCATCACGGACACCGGCTGCAGCTCATCACCGATCCAGGCCTGCAGCAGCCAGGGCAGCATCACCGCCAGCAAGCCGCACACCAGGCCCATCAGCACGGCCACGCGCCGCAGCCATTTCAGAAAGTAAGGCCGCCAGCCATGCGGGTCTTGCAGCAGCAGCCGGCTCAGGCCCGGAAACATCACCGACGACACCGCGCCTGCCAGCACCAGGCTCTGCACCACCACCTCGTAAGGCAGCACATAGGCCGACACTGCGGCTGCCGACAGCACGGCGCCGATGGTGAAACGGTCTGCCTGCACCAGCACCGGGCTGACCACGCTGCTGACGGTGACCCAGCCGCCAAAAGCGAACAGCGCCCGCGCCGTGGCCGGCTGGTAGTGGCCGGTGCGCGCTTCGCCGCCCTGGCGAATGCAGCGCCAGGCCAGGGCGCGGTAAATGGCCAGACTCAGCAGGCGGCTGGCGACCAGCGGCAGCACCAGCCAGCCCAGGTGCGGCGTGGCCAGCGACACGAAAAAAGGTCCGGCGAAATTGACGACACCCAGCGCCGCACGCAGCAGGCTGATGCCGCGGAAATTCAGGTACGCCTCGTTGAGGCCGCGATACGTCGCGCTCATCGCCTGCGCAGGCAGTGCCAGCGCCAGCAGCAGCACAGCGGTAGCGATCTCGCTGCGTGGTGTGCTGACAGCATGCACCCAGCCGGGCGCGCCCGCCGGTACGGCCAGCACCACCAGCAGGCCGAAGAACAAGCCGGCGATCAAGGTGATGCGCCCGGCAGTGGCCAGCACGTCGGGCACTTCGCCGTCCTTGCCCGCGCCGCGCAAGCCGGCGACGCGCTGGGTCAGCGCACGGCCGATGCCCAGATCCAGGCCGCTGGCGTAGCCGATGAGGCCCCAGGCCAGCGCCAGCAGTCCGAACTTTTCATGGCCGACATTCGCCAGCAGTTGCGGCACAGTCAGCGCGGCCACGGCCAGCGGCACGGCCAGGCCGGCCAGGTTCCATGCCACGTGCGATAGGCGCATGCGGTCAGCCGGCGGCCGGTGTGTCTTGCGAAGCCGACGCGGCTTGTGCAGCCTCTTGCGCTGCATACCAGGGAACGCAAACGTCCAGCCCCTGCGCCAGCGTGTGCGATGGCTCATAGCCCAGCAGGCCGCGCGCCTTGGCCGTGTCGGCTTGGCTGTGGCGAATGTCCCCCGCGCGAAAGTCGCGATAGACGGGC
The DNA here is from genome assembly GCF_031843945.1 of Acidovorax sp. WCS2018Noco2-16. Classification (NCBI taxonomy): domain Bacteria; kingdom Pseudomonadati; phylum Pseudomonadota; class Betaproteobacteria; order Burkholderiales; family Comamonadaceae; genus Acidovorax; species Acidovorax sp. WCS2018Noco2-16. The sequence goes on along the minus strand of NZ_JAVTJJ010000001.1, from coordinate 677,439 downwards.
CTGGCCGATGCCGGCACGCCGTTGCCGAGCAGGCGGTCTTTCAGCAACTGGAACAGCGTGTTGAGGCTGGTGCGCTCGCCCACCGCCACGTTGTAGACCTGGTTCTTCGCGGCGGGGTCATGGGTGGTGGCGGCCAGCAGGTTGGCCTGAACGGCGTTGGCCACGTAGCAGAAGTCGCGGCTCGTCTCGCCGTCGCCATTGATGTGGATGGTGTCGCCGCGCAGCAGCGACCGCGTCCAGAGCGGGATCACCGCCGCATAGGCGCCGCCCGGGTCCTGCCGCTGGCCGAACACGTTGAAGTAGCGCAGCCCGATGGCGTGGAAGCCGTAACTGCGGCTGAACACCTGCGCGTACAGCTCGTTGACGTACTTGGTCACGGCGTAGGGCGAAAGGGGCTTTCCGATGGTGTCTTCCACCTTGGGCAGGCCAGGATGGTCGCCATAGGTCGAGCTTGAAGCCGCGTAGGTGAAGCTGCCTACCGCCGCATCCTTGGCGGCCACCAGCATGTTCAAAAAGCCATCGATGTTGGTGCCGTTGGTGGCGATGGGGTCGTTGAGTGACCGCGGAATCGAGCCCAGCGCCGCCTGGTGCAGCACATGGTTCACGCCCGCGCAGGCGCGCCGGCAGGTGTCCAGGTCGCGGATGTCGCCCTCGATGAAGTCGAACGCCTGCCACTGCGCAGCGTTTACCTGCGTGCGCACCTCGTCCAGGTTGCGGCGGTGGCCTGTGGAGAAATTGTCCAGCCCCACCACGCGCTGGTTCAGCCGCAGCAGCGTTTCCAGCAGGTGGCTGCCGATGAAGCCCGCCACACCGGTCACCAGCCAGGTGCGCGGTGCGCGGGCCAATTCGATCTGGAGTGCGTCGTAGGCAATGGACATGGAAAAGTGAAGGAGAGTGGAAGGTCGAAAGAGGATGAAGCGGCCCGCGAGGGCGCAGCTCACAGTCGAATGTCGGATTCTGCGGCGTCCAGCACGTACTTCAGGTCGAAAAGCACATGTTCCGGCTTGCCCATCGCGCGGATGGCTGCGGCGCCCAGTGCGCGGAACTGCTGGTGAGCGACGGCCACGATGATGGCATCGTAGGCGCCGGGCGCAGGCGTGGGCACCAGCGCAATGCCGTATTCGGCCTGTGCTTCGCCCGCATTCACCCACGGGTCGTGCACGTCGGCCTCCACGTCGTATTGCGCCAGTTCTCGCACGATGTCCACCACGCGGGTGTTGCGCAGGTCAGGGCAGTTTTCCTTGAAGGCCAGGCCCATGACCAGCACCTTCGCGCCCTGCACGTGAATGCGCCGCTTCGTCATGGCTTTGACCAATTGCGTGACCACGTAGGCGCCCATGCTGTCGTTCAGCCGCCGGCCAGCCAGGATGATCTCGGGGTGGTAGCCGATCGCCTTGGCCTTGTGCGTCAGGTAGTACGGGTCCACGCCGATGCAGTGGCCGCCCACCAGCCCGGGGCGGAAGTGCTGAAAGTTCCACTTGGTGCCGGCCGCCTGCAGCACGGCCTCGGTATCGATTCCCATGCGGTTGAAGATGAGGGCCAGCTCGTTCACCAGTGCGATGTTCACGTCGCGCTGCGTGTTCTCGATCACCTTGGCTGCCTCGGCAATGCGGATGCTGGCCGCCTTGTGCGTGCCGGCTGTGATGATCTGCGCATAGAGCGAGTCCACCAGTTCGGCCGCCTCGGGCGTGGAGCCGCTGGTGATCTTCACGATGCCGGTCAGCCGGTGGGCCTTGTCGCCCGGGTTGATGCGCTCGGGGCTGTAGCCGGCGAAGAAGTCTTGGTTGAAGCGCAGGCCGGAATGGCGCTCCAGCACCGGCACGCAGTCGTCTTCGGTGGCGCCCGGGTACACGGTGGATTCGTAGACCACCACGTCGCCGGGTTTGAGCAGCCGCGCTACCGCCTCGCTGGCCTGCATCAGCGGGCCCAGGTCGGGTTGCTTGTGCTCGTCGATGGGCGTGGGCACCGTCACGATGAAGACGTTGCAGCCTGCCATGTCGGCCGGCTCATGGGTGAACTGCAGATGCGCCGCCTCGGCCAGCTCTTGCGCGCTCACTTCCAGGGTGTGGTCACGCCCCGCACGCAGCTCGGCGATGCGCTCCTGGCGAATGTCGAAGCCCACCACGGTGCGCTGCTTGCCGAATTCCACCGCCAGCGGCAGACCGACATAGCCCAGGCCAATGACGGCGATGCGAACGGAAGAAAGGGAAGGCAGCATGCGAAGGTGAAACGATGAGTCAGTGGGGCCGTAGCCGTTGAAGGTGCGAGGCGCGCCGGGCTCCTCTATCCTCTATTGTGTCCGGCCCCCGGCCTCTTTCAGACTTGCCGTCGTTTTCACCATGCTCCAGTCTTCTCCACTCCTGACAACCGCCATGCGCGACGTGCTCGACCGCATGGCCCGCGCCGGCCGCCCGCCGCTGCACACGCTCGGCCCCGTGCGCGCACGCGCCGCTTACGAGGCCGGCGCCGGCGTGCTCGAAGTGCCCAAAGCCACGCTGGCCCGTGTGGAAGAGCTGGGCATTCCCACGCGCGACGGTACTGTCTTGCCGGCGCGGCTCTACGCCGATCAGCCCGCGGGCGAGGCAGGCGGCCCCGGCTTGCCGTTGCTGTTGTACCTGCACGGCGGTGGCTTCACCGTGGGCAGCGTGCAGACCCACGACGTGCTGTGCCGCGAGCTGGCACGCCTGGCCGGCTGCATCGTGGTGTCGCTGGACTACCGGCTCGCGCCCGAGCACCGCTTTCCGACCGCGTCGAACGACGCCTGGGACGCGCTGGCCTGGCTGGCGGCCCATGCGGCCGAGCTGGGTGCCGACGCCGCCCGGCTGGCGGTGGGCGGCGACAGCGCGGGCGGCACGCTGGCGGCGGTGAACGCCATCCTGGCGCGCGACGCGGGCCTGCCGCTGGCGCTGCAGTTGCTGATCTACCCCGGCACCACGGCGCATCAGGACACGGCATCGCACCAGCGCTTCGCGCACGGCCTGGTGCTGGATGCCGAAGCCATCGACTGGTTCTTCGGCCACTATGTCTCCAGTCCGCAAGAGCGCGAGGACTGGCGGTTCGCGCCCCTGCTGGCGCCCGATGTGGACGGCGTGGCGCCCGCCTGGGTGGGCCTGGCCGAATGCGATCCACTGGTGGACGAAGGCGTGGCCTATGCCGACAAGCTGCGCGCCGCCGGCGTGGCGGTGGACCTGGAAATCTACCGGGGCGTGACCCACGAATTCATCAAGATGGGCCGCGCCATTCCCGAAGCGCGCCAGGCCCATGCCGACGCGGCCCGCGCCCTGCGCGCTGCCTTTGGAACCCACCCACGCCAAGACCGATGACCACGCCAGACACGACCCGCGACCAGTTTCGCTGCCTGCACCGCCTGCGCGTGCGCTGGGCCGAAGTGGACATGCAGAAGATCGTTTTCAACGCGCATTACCTGATGTACGCGGACAACGCCATGGGCGAGTACTGGCGCTTGCTGGCCGTGCCCTACGAGGCTGGCATGCAGGCGCTGGGCGGCGAGCTGTACGTGAAGAAGGCCACGCTGGAATACCACGCATCGGCCCGGCTCGACGACGTGCTGGACGTGGGGCTGCGCTGCGTGCGCGTGGGCACCTCGTCGCTGTTGTTCGCCTTCGCCATCTTCTGCGGCGACCGGCTGCTGGTGTCCGGCGAGCTGGTCTACGTGTTCGCCGACCCCGCCACGCAGAAGTCGCGCCCCGTGCCTGCCGTGCTGCGTGCCATGCTGGAGCGCTTCGATGCCGGGCACGGCATGGTCGAGGTGCGCGTGGGCGACTGGGCCACGCTGGGGCGCGAGGCCGCGGCGCTGCGCACGGCGGTGTTCGTTCAGGAGCAGGGCATCGCCGATGCCCTTGAACAGGACGGCCGCGACGACGCGGCCGTGCACGCCGTGGCCTTCAACTACCTGGGCTTGCCGGTAGCCACCGGCCGGCTGCTGCGCGGCGCCGTGGGCGAGGGCCTCATCGGCCGCATGGCGGTGGACCGCGCCGTGCGCGGCCAGCGCTGGGGCCGCGAGGTGCTTGACGCACTGGTGGCCGCCGCAGCGCAGCGGGGCGACAGCGTGGTCACCCTGCATGCGCAGGCCAGCGCCGAAGGCTTCTATCGGCGTGCGGGGTTCGATGTGGTGGGGGCGCCCTATCAGGAAGCCGGCATCACGCATGTGTCCATGGCACGCCGCCTGCCATTTGCTATTTAATTGGTAGCTGGTTACGCTTGATATCAAAGGGTTTCAGATATAAATAACATTGAATCCATTGATTGGCAAGCGCAAGCAGCTCTCTTTTCAGGAGTGAATGGCTGATTGCGGCTCAAGCATTGGCTGGTGCGCCGGCAAAGCGCACGCGCATCTCCAGCCCGGTGGGCCCCGGCCCCGTCTGCATCGTCCAGCCGTGCGCACGGGCGATTTCCTGGCAGATGGACAGGCCCAGCCCGGCACCTTCGTCGCGCCGGCTGGCACCCCGCCAGAAGCGCTCGAACAGGCGTGGCAGATCGGGCGGCGCCACACCCGGGCCCTGGTCACTTACCGTGAAGCCGCTGGCATCGGCCAGCACCGTCACCACCGTGTCGGGCGGGCTGTGCTGAATGGCGTTTTCCAAGAGGTTTTTGAACAGGGTGAACAGCGCACCGCGGTCGGCTTGCCAGTCACCAGCGGCGGCATCGACCTGGTGTGCGATGCGCACGCCGCTCTGTCGGGCCACCCGGTCCATGTAGTCGCAGACCTCGGCCACCGCCGCCTGCGGCAGCACGGCTTCGATGTGGTAGTTGCGCGGCTCGCTGGCTTCGGCCAAGTGCAGCAACTGCTGCACCTGCCGGGCCATGCGGTCCACGTCCTGCAGCAAGTAGGGGTTGCGCTGGTCGCTCGGCTCCAGCTCGATCTGCGCGCGGATCAGCGCCAGCGGGGTCTTGAGTTCGTGTGCCGCGTTGGCCGTAAACTCCTGCTGCGTGCGAAAGCCGGTCTGCAGCCGGTCCAGCGCATGGTTGAAGGCTTCCACCAGGGGCGACAGTTCCTTGGGCAGGCCGTCTGCACGCAGCCTCGCATCCAGTGTCTGCGGTGGCCACGTCCAGCGCGTTGGACGTGACCGCTTCCGACAACCCCCAAGCGGCGGCCTCCAGCGCCGCGCGCCGCACCGTCTGCCCGGCCTTGCGCGCCAGGCACAGCATGATCTGCAGCTCGGCCGCCGACAGCGAAATGGTCGCGCCGTGGCAGACCATGTGGCTGTGTTCAGAACTCACGCGGATGTCGCCGAACGACGGGTCCAGGTCGCGCACGGCGGCCGGCCTCCGCAGCAGCGCACGCACGCGGGCGATGAGTTCTTCCATCGGAAAGGGCTTGGTCGGGTAGTCGTCTGCGCCGCCGTCCAGGCCCTCGATGCGGTCGCGCAACGCGTCGCGTGCTGTCAGCATCAGGCAGGGGCTGGCGCGGCCGGCGGTGCGCAGGCGCTTGACGAGTTGCAGCCCGTCGCCGTCGGGCAGGCCCCTGTCGATCACTAACACGCCGTAGTCGATGCTTGTCGACGCCAGCCAGGCGGTGTGGATGTCATGGAAGACGTCCGCCTCGATGCCGGCATTGGCCAATGCCTGTCGCGCCAGTTCGGCCAGCCGGGTATGGTCTTCGACGAGGGGGATGCGATTCATTCGGTGCCCCGTGCTGCATCTGCCGCAGTGCTGGCCTGAGCCGGGGCAGGTGCTGCGTCGATCACCGAAAGCAGACGATCCCGTTCGGCCGCCAAAGTCGTTGGCGTGAGGGTCTGCACCGACGCCATGCCGTGAAAGGCGGCCGCCGAATGCGCGCCTGCCCAGCACAACACCAGGCCTTCTACCGCCGCGCGGCAATGCTGCGACGGGTCGTGATCCGCCGTGTACTGCGCGCATGCTTCGGCCACGAAGTCGTGCCAGATGGTCTGGTAGCAGGGCTGCATTAGCAGTTGCAGGGCCAGCTCCTGTGCCCCGGAGTGTTGCAGCGCGCAGTCGCACACGCTGCGCACATAGGCGCGCACGTGGCGGGCAGGCCCTGGTGCCTCGGTCGCCAGTGCGCTCAGCCACTTTGCGCGAAAGGCCCGTATCAACCGCTCGAAGACCGCATCGAGCCGGGCCTGGCGACTTGCACAAAGCAACGCGAGAGGCCGCGCGATACCGACGCGGTGCGCATCGCCGTGCGACCCATCCGGCGCCGTGCCTGTCGGCAATGCTGCAAGGCAGGGCGCAAGACGCGGCGTGTTCGGGCTGGCAAGGCGTCCCATCGGGATCAGAAGCGGTACAGATAGCCGGCGGAAACGTGCGAAACACTCGACCGGCCGGCGATGGGGCTGTTCTTGGTCTCGTCCGGCAGGCTAGTGACGGCGAGATCCATGAAGATGGCCTGGCGCGCCTGCAGTTGATAGTCTGCTCGCAGCCCGGCCCCGAGCGCGGTAGCAGCCTTGCCGCTGTATTGCGAGCGGCCGGGCAGGGCCTCTCTGGCCTTCACGCCGTAGTAGTAATCCACATACTTCTTGTCCAGCCACTGCGCCTGCACGCGTGGCGTGAGTGCGAATGCGCCGAAGCTGAATCGCCGGTCCACCTGCAGCTGCAATTGCTGGCCCTTGCTGTTTCCGGAGGCGTCGGCGATCCATTCGGCAGACAGCTGGGCGAGCGGGGTCTTCCATGACGCGGCGCCGCCGGCCCAGAAGCTTTCTTTGCGCTCGTCCATGCCGGCCAAGGCGGGGGAGTCGCTGGCTTCGTAGCCGACGCCCTCGTACTTCAGTCGTGCGGCCAGCTCGATCGAGCCGTAGCCCCCGTGCCAGTTCGCCAGCTTGAGGTCGGCCGAGGGCCCGGCGATGCGAAGCCAGGAGTTTTCCACGTACAGCAGCGGCAGCGCGCGTTTCTTGTTGTCCACGCCCTGGTACGGCTGTTGAAAGACTCCACCGCCCAGGCCCAGGCCCCATTGCGTGGATGCGGAGCCGGGCTTGTCGCCCTGCGATGCGCTGGTTCCGCTGGAGCCCGTCTGCGCCGCCACCGGGGCCAGCATGCCCGCGCCGATGGCGCAGAAAGCGGAAAGGTTGACCAGGTATTGCAAGACCTTGGCGCGCGATGCAGGGAGGTGGTGGTGAAGCACGGGAGTTCGCTGGATGTTGAGACATGCCGATGGTCGGGCAGGCCGCCTTACTGGCGACTTACCGGATGGATCTGCCCGGCGCCCCCGTGCTGCCGATCGCGTCGCCCCGCCCCCAGCGGCTCAGATGTCTTCCAGCAGGGTGTAAGGCAGCGGCTGCAGCGTCAGCGCAGGGCCGCCTGCGCTGGTGGCGTTCAACGCCTCGGCGCTGGCGGCACTGATCTGCATGGACACCAGCAGATCGACGCCACCGCCCGGTGCGGGCGCTGTCTGCACGATGGTGCCGACGGGCTGCTCCGCGTCGCCATGGGCAAAAACCTCGGCGCCGACGGCCACGTCCCCTGCCGTGTGTGCCAGATAGGCGCGGCGCTTGAGCGTGCCGCGGAACTGGCTGCGTGCCACCACTTCCTGGCCCGGGTAGCAGCCTTTCTTGAAGTTCACCCCACCCACCGACTCGTAATTGAGCATTTGCGGCACGAAGGCCTCAACCAGCGGGGCGGTCAGCGTGGCGATGCCGCTTTGCACCTCGCTCCATTGCCACAGCGCGTCGCTCAGCACTGGGCCAGCAGGCGCGAGCGTGCCAGCAGGTGCGACCCACAGCGCGCGCGCTTGGCCCTGTGCCGGGTACAGCCGCACCACCGATGCACCATCCACATCGCGCTTGGCCCAGGCGGCGCCAGCCTCTGGCAACAGGGCCTGTGCAGCGGTGCCGGCCAGTCCGTAGACGGCGAAGTCTTCGGTGGCATCGGTCAGCTTGGCTTTGGCCCGCATGACGAACATGGACAGCCGCTTGAGCGTGGGTGCCAGCAAGTCGCGCGAGCAGATCAGCAGGATCTCGGTGGGGCTGCGCTTGAATCCGATGAAGCTTGCCTGCATGCGCCCCTTGGCCGACAAAAAGGCCGCCAGCCTGGCTTCTTGCAGGCCCAGCAGGGCGAAGTCCTGCGTGAGCTGGCCTTGCAGAAAAGAGGCTGCATCTTCGCCTTCGACGCGGATCACACCCATGTGGGCAAGAGGAGCAACACCATCAAGGAGCGGGGGCAGTGAGGAGGTCATGCCTGAATTATGATGCCCGGTTCCTTTCATACAGGCAGCAGGGTCGTGCGTCGTTTCCTCGCGTTGGTGTTGGTCATTATTTTGGCGGCGGGCGCCACGGCAGCCTGGTGGCTGCACGCGCCCATGCCGGTCGGCCCACGCGCGGGCGTGTCGGTCAACGAGCCGCTGGAGCTGGCCATCGAGCCCGGCACCACGCCGCGCGGCGTGGCCCAGGCCGTGGCTGCGGCGGGCGTGGCCATCGACGCGCGCGTGCTCTACGCCTGGTTCCGCGTATCGGGCCAGGACAGGGCCATCAAGGCCGGCAACTATGAAATCCCCGTGGGCACGACGCCCCGCGGCCTGCTGCAAAAGCTGGTGCGCGGCGAAGAGGCCTTGCGTGCCGTGACGCTGGTGGAGGGCTGGACCTTCCGGCAGGTGCGCCAGGCGCTCGCCCGCGAAGAGCAGCTGAAGGCCGAGACGGCCAACCTGTCGGAGGCTGAAATCATGCAGCGGCTCGGCCGGCCTGGTGTTGCGGCAGAAGGGCGCTTCTTTCCCGATACTTACACCTACGCCAAGGGCAGCACCGACCTGGCCGTTCTGCGCCGTGCGCTGCACGCCATGGACAAGAAGCTGGAAGCCGCCTGGGCCCAGCGCGTGGCCGACTCGCCGCTCAAGTCTGCTGACGAGGCGCTGGTGCTGGCCAGCATCGTCGAGAAGGAAACCGGCCGCGCATCCGACCGGGCGCAGATCGCCGGCGTGTTCACCAACCGTCTGCGCGTGGGCATGCTGCTGCAGACCGATCCCACCGTCATCTACGGCCTGGGCGAGAAGTTCGACGGCAACCTGCGCCGGCGCGACCTGCAGACCGACACGCCCTGGAATACCTACACCCGCCCCGGCCTGCCGCCCACGCCCATCGCCATGCCCGGCAAGGCGGCGCTGCTGGCAGCGGTGCAGCCCGAGCGCACGCCTGCGCTGTATTTCGTCTCGCGCGGCGACGGCACCAGCCACTTCAGCCCGACGCTGGACGAACACAACCGCGCGGTAAACCGCTACCAGCGCGGCCAGCAATGACAAGGCCAGCCATGGGCTCCCCTGCGACGACACCCCTGAATGCGGACGGCACGCTGCCCGCGCCGCAGGGCCGCTTCATCACGTTCGAAGGCATCGATGGCGCGGGCAAGTCGTCGCACATCGATGCTTTGGCCGCCGCGCTGCGTGCGCAAGGCCGCGAGGTGGTGGTGACGCGCGAACCTGGCGGCACGCCCTTGGCTGAGAAGCTGCGTACCCTGCTGCTGAACGACGCGATGGACCCGCTGACGGAGGCCTTGCTGATCTTCGCCGGCCGCCATGACCACTTGCGCTGCGTGATCGAGCCTGCGCTGGCGCGCGGCGACGTCGTGCTGTGCGACCGATTCACCGATGCCACCTTTGCTTATCAGGGCGCTGGCCGGGGCTTCGATACTCGCGTGCTATCAATTTTAGAGCGTCTTGCGCAATCCACATCAGCGCTAGAGGCCGATTTGATTCGAAATCCAGACATCACGCTGTGGTTCGACCTGCCGCCGGCCGAGGCCGCCGCGCGACTGGCCGGCGCACGGGCGCCAGACCGTTTCGAGTCGCAGCCGCAGGAGTTCTTCGCCCGCGTGGCGCAAGGTTATGCCGACCGGGCTGCCAGCGCGCCCGGGCGATTCGTGCGCCTGGATGCGCGCCAGGAACGCGGCGCCGTCTGGGCGCAATTGGCTGACGCGCTCACCGCACGCGGCTATCTGCGTGTGGCACAAGCCGGAGCCACCGAATGAGCGCTGCGACCACTGCCGCGCCGCCCGCGCCGGCACTCGCGCCCTGGATCGCCCACCAGCGGCAGTCACTGCTGGCCCAGCGCGGCCATGCCTGGATGCTGCAGGGCCCGTCCGGCCTGGGTCAGTACCCGCTGGCGCTGGAGCTGGTGCGTGCCTGGCTGTGCGACACGGCTACGCCCGAGGGCGCCTGCGGTGTCTGCACCAGCTGCCACGCCATCGACGTGCATGCGCATGCCGACTTGTGCGTGCTGATGCCTGAAACGCAAATGATCGAACTGGGCTGGCCGCTGCCCGAAAAGGCGCAGTCCGATATCGACGACAAGAAGCGCAAGGCCAGCCGCGAGATCCGCGTGGATGCCATGCGCGATGCGGTGGAGTTTTGCCAGCGCACCTCGGCGCGCGGGCGGGGCAAGGCCGTGCTGGTGTACCCGGCCGAGCAGATGAACCACGTCACCGCCAATGCGCTGCTCAAGACGCTGGAAGAGCCGCCGGGCGACGTGCGCTTTGTGCTGGCGACGGAAGCCGCCCACCAGTTGCTGCCGACCATCCGCAGCCGCTGCCTGGGCCACACCATGGTCTGGCCGCAGGGTGCCGCGATGCGCGATTGGCTGACCGGGCAGGGCGTGGCAGCAGATGCCGCAACCGCGTTTTTGCGCGCAGCGGGCGGACGGCCCGACGACGCGCTGGCGCTGGCCCGCGCCGGCCGCAGTCCCGAGGCCTGGTCGCGCCTGCCCCGCGCCATGGCGCGCGGCGACGTGACGGCGCTGTCCGATTGGTCGCCCGCACAGGCGGTGGACGCGCTGCAAAAGCTCTGCTACGACCTGCTCGCCCACCGCGTGGGCGCCACGCCGCGCTACTTCGACGCGGCCGATCTGCCCGCGCCGCCGGGTGTTGGCCCGTTGACGCGCTGGGGCCGTGCGCTGGCCAAAGAGGCGCGTACGGCGGAGCACCCGTTCAATGCCGGACTGATGCTGGAAGCCTTGGCCGCCCAGGCGCGAAACACCCTACACTCGCGGCATTGAAGCCCCCCATCGCCCCATGAACAGCCCCACTACCGCGCCGCGTCCCAGTGTCATGCAGCTGGCCATCAAGGAAAAGGCGGCCTTGTACGCTGCCTACATTCCTTTTTTCGCCGAAGGCGGCATCTTCGTGCCCACACCGCGGGAATACCGGTTGGGTGACGACGTTTACGTGCTGCTGACGCTGCCTGAAGACACGCAACGCTACCCCGTGGCCGGGCGTGTGGCCTGGGTGACCCCTGCGCGGGCTGCGGGTAACCGAACGCAGGGCGTCGGGATCCAGTTTCCGAAGGACGAAAAGTCCCGCCAGCTGAAGGCCAAGATCGAAGAGATTCTGGGCACTGCCTTGGGTTCCGATCGGCCGACCCAGACGATCTGACTGCCGCACGCCCCGCGCACAGCGTAACCAGCCAGCCTCCAATGCCGACCGTGCTGCACGGTCGGCATTTGCTTTTGTGGATACTGGCAAGGCTCGCGCAGGCGGGCCCCACTTTTCTCCATACCGCATGTTTACCGATTCGCACTGCCATCTCAATTTTCCTGAACTGCTGGAGCAGTTGCCGCAGATTCGCCAGGCCATGGCCGACGCCCGTGTGGACCGCGCCCTGTGCATCTGCACCACGTTGGAGGAATTTGCCGGTGTGCATGCGCTGGCCACGGGCTACGACAACTTCTGGGCCACGGTAGGCGTTCATCCGGACAACGAAGGGGTTGCCGAGCCCTCACTGCAAGACCTGCTGGACGGTGCAGCGTTGCCGCGCGTGGTGGCCATCGGTGAAACCGGGCTCGACTACTACGGCATGGAAGACCGCAAGGGCGGGCGCACTGTGGCAGATCTGGAGTGGCAGCGGCAGCGCTTTCGCACCCACATTCGCGCGGGGCGTGCGTGCGCCAAGCCGTTGGTCATCCACACCCGCAGCGCATCCGACGACACGCTCGCCATCCTGAAGGAAGAGGGCGAGGATGGCCCGGGTAATCAGGCGGGCGGCGTGTTCCACTGCTTTACCGAAACGGCAGAAGTCGCCCGGGCCGCGCTCGATCTGGGTTACTACATCTCGTTTTCGGGCATCGTCACTTTCAAGAACGCGCAGCATTTGCGCGACGTGGCCGCTTTCGTGCCCATGGACCGGTTGCTGATCGAGACTGACAGCCCTTACCTTGCGCCCGTGCCGTATCGGGGCAAGACCAATAATCCGTCGTACGTGCCATTCGTGGCGCAGCAACTGGCCGCCGTGAAGGGCGTGCCAGTCGAGGCGGTGGCCGAGGCCACCAGCCGCAATTTCGATAACCTGTTTTTCAAGGGGGCGACGCCATGATTCATCGGCGGCATTGCATGACCTGGATGGCTCTGCTCGCGATGGGCGGCTGCGCCCACGCCGGAGCGTTCGACGACTTCTTCACCGCCATCATTCGCGACGATGGTGGCGCCATCACCGCGCTGGTGCGGCGCGGCTTCGATCCCAACACCCGCGATGCCAAGGGCCAGGTCGGCCTGACGCTGGCGCTGAAGGAAGGCTCGATGAAAGCCTTCGACGCTTTGATGAAGTCGCGCGGTATCAAGGTGGAAGCGCGCAATGCGCAGGATGAAAGCCCGCTGATGATGGCCGCGATCAAGGGCAATCTGCCGGCGGCTCGCGCACTGATTGCCCAAGATGCTGACGTGAACAAGACGGGCTGGGCGCCTCTGCACTACGCCGCGTCTTGCACGACCGACGACGCTGCGGCTATGACGTCGCTGTTGCTGGACAACCATGCGTACATCGATGCAGGCTCGCCCAACGGCACCACGCCGCTGATGATGGCGGTGCGCTATGGGGCGTCGGAAGTGGCCCGCGTGCTGCTGGAGCAGGGCGCCGATGTGACAATCAAGAACCAGCTGGGTATGACAGCCCGCGACTTCGCCGTGGGCGCCGACCGCAAGGACATGGTCGATCTCATCTCCGAGGCGATGCGCAAGCGGCAGCCCCGGCAGGGCAAGTGGTGACGGTGGGCTGACTCCCCCGCCGCCACCAGCGCGGGCGATCAGGGTGCGCTGGGGCGCGACTGCAGCCGCGCATACAAGCCGCCGCTGGCCACCAGCTCATCGTGAGAGCCCTGTTCGGCAATGCGGCCGCGCTCCATGACGATGACCCTGTCGGCGTGCTCGATGGTAGAGAGCCGGTGGGCGATCACGAGGGTGGTGCGGCCGCGCATCAACCGTTGCAAGGCTTCTTGCACCAGGCGTTCCGATTCGGTGTCGAGCGCGGAGGTTGCCTCGTCGAGAATGAGGACGGGCGCATCTTTATAGAGCGCGCGCGCTATGGCCAGCCGCTGCCGCTGGCCGCCCGATAGTTGGGTGGCGTTGTGCCCCACCAGCGTGTGCAGGCCTTGCGGAAGCGCCGCCACGTGCTCGGCCAGATTGGCTGCCACCAGGCAGGCCTGCACCCGCACCTCGTCGATGTTGCCACCCAGCGCCACGTTCGCGGCAATGGTGTCATTGAACATGACGACGTCCTGGCTGACCATGGCGAACTGGCTGCGCAGAGATTCCAGATCCCATTGCTGTACGCCAACACCATCGAGTAGCACTTCGCCCTGCGTGGGCGCAATGAATCGTGGCAGCAGGTTGACCAACGTCGTCTTGCCCGCACCAGACGGGCCGACCAGTGCGACGATCTGGCCCGGTTGGATGTCCAGCGTCACGCGATCCAGCGCCAGGGAATGGTCTGATCCGAACGACACCGTCACGTCCCGCAGTGCGATGGTGCCTGCCGCGCGCTCCGTTCGATGGCTGCCACCGACTTCTGCCGGCGAGCTTTCCAGCAGTACAAGGCCCCTTTCCAGCGCCGCCACGCCCCGCGTGATGGGGTTGGCTACATCGGCCAGTCTGCGAATAGGCGCAATCAGCATCAACATGGCGGCAATGAACGAGGCGAAGCCGCCCACCGTCACGTCACGGGTTCCTACTGCCTGGGCTTGCCAGAGCGCAATGCAGATCACGGCAGACAACGCGCCGGCGGCGAGCAATTGCGTCAGCGGTGTCATCGCCGCTGAAGCGATGGTGGACTTGATCGCCAGGCCGCGCAGGCTTTGGCTCAAGTGGTCGAAGCGCTTAGCTTGGCTTGCCTGTGCACCATGCAGTCGCACCATGCGATGCGCCAATACGTTCTCTTCCACCACATACGCCAGGTCATCGGTGGCTTGCTGGCTGCTCTTGGTGAGCTTGTAGAGCCGGCGAGACAGGGTTTTCATGATCCATGCGACGCCGGGCACCAGCACCGCCACGATCAGTGTCAATTGCCAATTCAGGTAGATGAGGTAACCCAGCAGCGCGATCAGGGTGAAACCATCGCGCGACAAACCCATCAAGGCTTGCACCAACGACAGAAAGCCGGTCTGCACTTCGTACACGACGGTGTTGGACAGCGCACTGGCCGACTGTCGGCCAAAGAGGCTCATGTCTGCGGCGAGGAGCCGGTCGAACAGTGCTTGGCGCAGCTTGAGCATGCCCTGGTTGGCAATGCGCGCCAACGCATACTGCCCGCAGAACTGGGCAACGCCGCGCACCAGAAAGACTCCCATGACGGCCAAGGGCACCATCCACAGCTTCAGAGTGCCCTCGGTAAAGCCTTGGTCCAGCAGGGGTTTGAGGAGGGCGGGGATGAGCGGCTCGGTGATTGCGCCGACGAGCGTGGCCGCGATGGCGACGGCCCATAAAAGGCGTTGATGACCGAAATAGGGATAGAGCCTTTTGAGCCGCGTAAACAGGGGAAGTGTCGTGGTTTTCCCCGTTGACGGAGCCTGCGTAGCGCTATGATTCGAGGATTGCATGAGGGGCGGATTCTAAGTTTTCAGCTTTGGCAGGTTGCACAGATTGTCACAGGCATCTGAGGGCGATGTGTAACATGCATGGCTCCGTTGCCGGCATTCACACGGTTACCCGATCGTTGACCAATGACTACTGAACGAACACCTCATTCCCTTTCTCCCTTGGCGGCTTTGCCGCAACTCTCCCGGCGCCATGTAGTGGCCGCCATGGCCGCTTCTTCAGCGGTGCCTGCCCTGGCGCAGTTCCGCGTCGAAATCAAGGGCGTTGGCCTCACGCAGTTGCCCATCGCCATCGCTCCCTTCCGAGGCGAGGCCCAGGCCCCCCAGAAAATTGCGGCCATCGTTCAGGCTGATCTGGAACGCAGTGGCCAGTTTGTGGGCGTTGACGCTTCGGATCCCGCTCTCGACGAGTCTTCCCGCCCCGACATGGCGCAGTGGCGTCAGAAGAAGGCCGATTCGCTTGCCTCCGGCAGCGTCACGCGGCTGGCCGACGGGCGCTATGACGTACGGTTCCGCCTTTGGGATGTGGTCAAGGGCCAGGATCTCGGCGGCCAGAGCTTCGTCATCACAGAGGGCGATCTGCGTCTTGTGGCTCACCGTATCGCCGACTTCATATACGAAAAACTCACTGGCGAACGCGGCGTGTTTTCGACACGCATTGCGTACGTCACCAAAGTGGGGTCACGCTATAGCCTGTGGGTGGCCGATGCCGACGGAGAGAACGCGCAATCGGCGCTGTCGAGCCCCGAGCCCATCATCTCGCCCGCCTGGTCGCCGTCCGGCGGACAGTTGGCATACGTCTCTTTCGAGTCGCGCAAGCCCGTGGTGTACGTGCATGACGTGTCTAGCGGACGCCGCCGCCTGATCGCGAACTTCAGGGGCTCCAACAGCGCTCCTGCCTGGTCGCCCGATGGACGCACGCTGGCTGTCACGCTCAGCCGTGATGGCGGATCCCAGTTGTATGTCATCGACGCTACCGGCGGCGAACCCCGTCGGCTGATGCAAAGCAGCGGAATCGACACAGAACCGGCATTCTCCAGTGACGGCCGCAGCATCTACTTCGTGAGTGACCGTGGGGGCGCGCCGCAGATCTATCGTGTGCCCGCGTCCGGCGGCAGTGCAGAGCGTGTGACTTTCTCTGGCTCTTACAACATTTCTCCGAGTATCAGCGGAGACGGCCAGTGGTTGGCCTACATCTCCAGAGTGGGTGGCGCCTTCAAATTGCACGTCATGGATTTGAAATCGGGCACTGCAAATGCCGTGACCGATACCACGACAGATGAAAACCCCAGTTTTGCTCCTAACAGCAAGCTGATCGTTTATGCGACCCAGCAGCAGGGTCGCGAAGCACTCATGACGACGACTCTGGACGGCCGTATCAAGGCTCGCCTGGCGGGCAAGAGCGGCGACATTCGCGAGCCCGATTGGGGCCCGTTCCAGAAGCAATAATTTTTTGTTGGTTTTATTTAAGCATCAGCTCGACAGGAGAAATTGAATGATGAATTCCAAGCTCAAACGTGTGTCCCTCGCCCTTGCCATCACTGCCTTGATGGCTGGTTGCAGCTCCGGCGTCAAGCTGGAAGACGCACCCGTTGAAGACCGTGGCGCAACGTCCACGACTGGCAGCGGCGCCAATTCCGGCAACACTGGCCAAAGCGGCGTGGCTCCTGTGAATCTGGATGCTTCCGCTCGGGATGGCGCCGGCCCCGTGGGCGTCGCTCGCATTGTTTATTTCGACTACGACAGCTACTCTATCAAGGGCGAGTTCCAGTCGCTGATCGACGCTCACGCCCGTTTCATCAAGGCCTCGCCCAATCGCAAGGTCATGATTGAAGGTCATACCGATGAGCGCGGTGGCCGTGAATACAACCTGGCCCTGGGACAAAAGCGTGCTGAGGCTGTGCGCCGCTCGCTGGGTCTGCTGGGCGTGCCGGAAAGCCAGATGGAAGCCGTGAGCTTCGGCAAGGAAAAGCCGGCAGCGCAAGGCAACAGCGAAGACGTGCACGCGCAAAACCGCCGCGCTGAGTTGTCTTACCGCTAATGGCTTGGCAGCGCATGAACACCAAGTATCTCGCGGTGGCTGCGCTGGCGGCTGCGGTGTTTGGCACGGCCACGCCTGCCAGCCATGCTGCACTGTTCGAGGACGACGAGGCACGCCGCGCCATCCTTGAGTTGCGCCAGCGCGTGGACGTGCTGCAGCAAGGCGGACAGCGGACCGGCGACGAGACCTCGCAGATGCGCCGCAGCTTGCTTGAGCTGCAAACGCAGATCGAAACGCTGCGCTCCGAACAAGCCAATCTGCGTGGGCAGAACGAACAGCTGCTGCGCGACGTGGCTGAACTTCAGCGCCGCCAGAAAGAATTGGCGCAAGGCATGGACGAGCGGCTCAGGCAATTCGAGCCCGCCAAGGTCACCGTGGATGGTCGTGAATTTCAAGCCGATCCGGCTGAAAAGCGCGACTTTGAAGCGGCGTTGGCGGTGTTTCGTGCAGGTCAGTTTCCAGAAGCGGTGCCTCTCTTCACAAACTTTCTGCGCCAGTACCCTTCGGGTGGTTATGCGCCATCCGCACGGTTTTGGCTCGGCAATGCGCAATACGCTACGCGTGACTACAAGGAAGCCGTCAATAACTTCAAGGCACTGCTTGCGGCGGCGCCCGACCACGCTCGCGCGCCAGAAGCTGCTTTGTCCATCGCCAACTGCCAAGTGGAGTTGAAAGACACCCGTGCAGCGCGAAAGACGCTGGAAGATCTGATCCGGGTCTATCCGCAATCCGAAGCTGCCACCGCTGCCAAGGAGCGGCTGGCTCGTCTGAAGTGATCGCATTGGAAGCCGCGGCAGCACCGCTTGACTTGAGCCAGGAGGCTGCCGTGGACGCAGAACGGCGTTTCGGAGGCTTGGCGCGACTGTACGGTGTCGATGGAGCATCCCGTATTCGCTCTGCACACGTTGTGGTCGTAGGTATCGGTGGCGTCGGCTCGTGGGCAGCTGAGGCACTGGCTAGAAGTGGAGTTGCCCGGCTGACATTGGTGGACATGGATCACATTGCTGAGTCCAACATCAATCGCCAAATCCATGCTTTGTCGTCTACGGTAGGGCAGGCCAAGATTGAGGCCATGAAAGAGCGCATTGCGCTCATTCACCCGTCGTGTACGGTCGATTGCATTGACGATTTCGTTGCCGCATCAAATTGGCCAGCCTTAATGCCTGATCGCTGCGATGCCGTTATTGATGCGTGTGACGACGTCAAGGCCAAGCTTGTCATGGCGGCTTGGGCGATGAACCAGCCTTCTATCTTGTTCATTTCCGTGGGCGCTGCTGGCGGCAAGCGGCTGGCGCATCAGGTCGATATCGATGACCTTTCCAAAACCACGCATGATCCATTGCTGGCGCAGTTGCGTTATCGCTTGCGCAAAGAGCATGGAGCCAAGCGAGAGGGAAAGAAGATTGGCGTGACTTGCGTGTTCAGCAGAGAAGCCGTGGCGCCGCCACATCCAACATGCGAGATCACCGAAGGAGACGGCAGTCTCAATTGCCACGGGTATGGGTCTGTGGTCTCGGTGACAGCAACGTTCGGACAGTGCGCTGCGGGTTGGGTGCTTGATGGTTTGGCAAAGCCAGCGACGGTAAAAAAGCAAGCTATAATTCAAGGCTTTGCTGCAGCGTAAGTTGCGGCACGGGACGTTAGCTCAGTTGGTAGAGCAGCGGACTTTTAATCCGTTTGTCGTGGGTTCGACCCCCGCACGTCCCACCAATATTTGAATGCGCTGCGGCTTGAAAGTCGTAGCGCATTTTTTATTTGCGCTGTCGGACTTAACTGCACTCATCAACGCGCTCTCAGCTGTTTTTAATGCCGGCAGCCCTAACTACGCGCCCCCAGCGGCGGGCTTCGCTAAGAATGAAGGCCTTGTAGTCAGCAGACCGCGACGCCATCACCATGAATCCGACGGCTTCCAGTTGCTGCCCTGCGGGTGTGTTCTTGAAAATCCGCATCATGTCTTTTTCAAGGCGTGTCACGATATTGGCCGGCGTTCCAGCTGGCACGGACACTCCCGCCCACGACACGGCCATAAAACCCGGATACCCTGACTCGGACACGCTCGGTACATCAGGCAGCAGCGGACTGCGGAACAGGCTCGTGATTGCAAGGGCCCGAAGCTTGCCACTGCGCAGGTGAGGCAGTGCCGCATCGAGGTTGGTGAACATCATCGAGACTTTATTGTCCAATACGGCCGATAGTGCCGGTCCGCCTCCGGCAAATGGCATGCCGGTAATAGACGGCGCGCTGCAATTGGCAGTGGCGGTTCCACCAACACATGTAGTGAGGGTTTGGCGCAGCAACTCCATTGCCAAATGCCCTGATGAGGCATTCACTTGGGCATAAGAAAGCTTGCCGGGGTTCTTCTTGGAAAAATCGATCATCTCTCCCAGAGTTTTGATGGGAGCACTGGCTGGGACGATCAGTACATTTGCCCCCGCATTGATTTGCGAAATGTGTATGAAGTCACGCTCTTCCTCATACGCTGGGGGCGGTGTCAGGGCATGGGCTATCGCGTTGCTGCCAATGCCCGAGAGCACCAAGGTGTATCCGTCTGCTGGCGCTTTCGCAGCGACCGAGCAACCAGTGGCGCCGCCTGCCCCAGGAATATTGTCGACCGTGACAGGCTGCCCCAGGGATTTGGACAACTCAGCGGCAGCGGTGCGCCCCAGCATATCGCTGGTTCCTCCAGCAGGAAAAGGAACGATCAGCCGTAAAGGTTTGGTCGGCCATTCAGTATTTTGAGCCGCAGCAGGAAGAAGCGACGCACCCATGAGTGCGGCGGTAGCAGACAGAACTTGGCGGCGATGAACAGGTAGTGACATTTACGGCTTTGCGGTTTATTGACAAATAACAGCGTGAGCCTGTAAGCGCATATCTCACAAGCCGTAGGATCGTGACGGAAAGCCTTAAGCGCGCCATACGCGTTGCCCCTAGTTGGCAAGCAAGGCATTTATTGACTAACGGGGAGTTTGTGTGATCGTCGTCCAAACCGGATCGACCCATCGACACTGCGCATACTCAAGAAGCGGTGCAACAAACCGCTGATGCAGCGATGCTTCCTTCGCCATCATGAGGCGTGTTGTTCACTGGTGTTTTGAAAAGAGGGATCCCGACAACTTGAAGCCCGGCTTGATGCCCTTTCTATCGAACCAGCCCAGATTCATTTCCAGAACGTAACGCACCGGTTTGTTGGAGCAATGAGAATCCAGAGTCTGCGGTTTCATGTCTGCCAGATTGACGATGGTTCCGTCATCGGCCACGAAGGCCGCTGTCAACGGCAGCAGCGTGTTCTTCATCCAAAAGCACTGCGTGGCCGGCTGCTCGAAAACGAAAAGCATTCCTTCCTGCGCGGGCATCTCCGGGCGGTGCATCAAACCGATTTGCCGCTGTTCTGGTGTGACGGCAACCTGTGCGTTGATGCGGTGCATTCCTGCGGTGATATCCACTCTTTGCAGATCGGTTTGCGGTGCTGCAGGCTGCGCGTGGCTGGTAACCATGTGGCCGGTGAGCAGTGCAACGACAAATGTTGCAGAGCCTATGGACCGATGAAGGGGTGAGGGCGAGCGAGGCGTCATGGCGAGTGCTGCAAAGAAAAGCGTGGCGGGGTGACAAGCGTTTGCGTGCCAGCTTAGCAGGCGAAGAAAAGCCCGCACAAGGCGGGCTGATCATGCAAGTGCGGTGTGCAGTTGCCTTCAATGGATCAGGCTGCAACCTTGTGCTTTTTGGTCTTTTTCTGGGCGACCTTCTTGGCAGGTGCCTTGACGGCCTTGGCGTGGTGGTTGTGTGCCTTGGCAGATTGCGCGGCCTTGGCCTTTGGAGTGCGTGCATCCACGGCCGATGCCGCAGGTGCCTGTGGTGCAGCAAGTGCTGGAGCTGGAGTGACCGGCGCCGGAGCGGGGGCTTGTGCGAAAGCACCTGCGGTGTACAGGCCAGCGGAAATCAGGACAGCGAGGAGTTTTTTCATATATGCCAGTTCCTTGAGGAGGGATGCTCGCGGAGAAGCCCGGGAGGCGCTTTTTTAACGGATTTTCACGCCTGCGCGTTGACAAAGTGCGCAATCCCTTTGTCGCTAGAATTGACGGGTTACAGACAGCTCGTTAGTGCGCAGACACACGCCCTGAGCGATTCCACCGGAGATATCCCCTACATGACCAGCTACCAGCACATTCAGGTGCCTGCCGAGGGCCAGAAGATCACAGTCAATGCCGATATGTCATTGAACGTGCCGGATCAGCCCATCATTCCGTTCATTGAAGGTGACGGCACCGGGATCGACATTACGCCTGTGATGCTGAAGGTGGTCGACGCTGCTGTGGAAAAAGCCTACGGCGGTCAACGCAAGATTCGCTGGATGGAAATCTATGCGGGCGAGAAATCAACCAAGGTGTATGGCCCGGACGTGTGGTTGCCCGAAGAAACGCTGCATGCCGTCCGTGATTACGTGGTGTCCATCAAAGGGCCGCTGACAACGCCGGTGGGCGGTGGCATCCGTTCGTTGAACGTGGCGTTGCGCCAGCAACTGGATCTGTATGTGTGCCTGCGGCCCATTCAGTATTTCGAAGGCGTTCCATCGCCTTTGAAAGAGCCGCACAAAACCAATATGGTGATTTTCCGGGAAAACTCTGAAGACATCTACGCAGGCATCGAATTCGAAGCCGGCTCGGACAAGGCGCGGCGGCTCATTGCTTTCCTTCGTGAAGAGTTTGGCATTCAGAAGATCCGCTTTCCGGAGACCTCGGGCATTGGCGTGAAGCCGGTGTCGCGCGAGGGTACCGAGCGTCTGGTGCGCAAGGCCATCCAGTACGCCATCGACCATGACAAACCCAGCGTGACCATCGTGCACAAGGGCAACATCATGAAGTTCACAGAAGGCAGCTTCCGTGACTGGAGCTATGCGCTGGCGCAAAAGGAGTTCGGTGCCGAGTTGATCGATGGCGGGCCTTGGATGAAGTTGAAGAATCCGAAGACGGGCAAGGAAATCACCGTCAAGGACAGCATTGCCGATGCCTTCTTGCAGCAGATTCTGTTGCGACCCGCCGAGTACAGCGTGATTGCCACGCTCAATCTGAACGGCGATTATTTGAGCGATGCGCTCGCGGCACAGGTGGGCGGGATCGGCATCGCGCCGGGCGCCAACATGTCCGATTCGGTCGCGATGTTCGAAGCTACGCACGGCACCTCGCCCAAGTACGCCGGCAAGGACTACGTGAACCCGGGCTCCGAAATCCTTTCGGCTGAAATGATGCTGCGCCACCTTGGTTGGAGTGAAGCTGCCGACCTGATCATCAGCGCCATGAAGAAGTCGGTCCAGAGCAAGCGCGTGACTTATGACTTCGCCCGGCTCATGGAAGGCGCCACGCAAGTGAGCTGTTCCGGTTTTGGCAAGGTGATGATCGAGAACATGTGACCCAGGCAGGGGCGTGGCAGGCTTGACCGCGCGTTCCCCCATCGTTTTGCCGCGCCTTTGTCCGGCGCAATCCCTTTTCTTTTCCAGTGCATCCAGGGCTGCAGGCCCTATTGAGGAGATTCCATGAGTACCGAAAAGCCGACCATCATCTATACCCTGACGGACGAAGCGCCACGCTTGGCGACGGCGTCGTTCCTTCCGATCGTGCGGGCCTTCACAGCGCCTGCGGGCATTGATGTGGTCGAAAGCGACATCTCGGTGGCGGCCCGCGTACTGGGTGAGTTTCCGGAATATCTCAAGGACGAGCAGAAAGCGCCCAACACCTTGGCCGAGCTGGGCAAGAAGACGCTGCAGCCGGACGCCAACATCATCAAGCTGCCTAACATCAGCGCATCGGTGTCGCAGCTGATGGCGTGTATCAAGGAACTGCAGGGCAAGGGCTACGCCATTCCCGACTTTCCGGAAGATCCGAAGACCGACGAAGAAAAGTCGATTCGCGCGCGCTATGCCCGCTGTATTGGCAGCGCTGTGAACCCTGTTCTGCGCGAAGGCAACTCTGACCGCCGTGCCCCGAACGCCGTAAAGGAATACGCCCGCAAGAACCCGCATTCCATGGGCGAGTGGAGCCAGGCATCACGCTCGCACGTGTCGCACATGCACCATGGCGACTTCTATCATGGTGAAAAGTCCATCACGCTGGACAAGGCGCGTGACGTCAAGATGGAGCTGACGACGGACAGCGGAAAGACCATCGTGCTCAAGCCGAAGGTGTCGCTGAAGGACGGCGAAATCATCGACAGCATGTTCATGAGCAAGAAGGCCCTGCTGGAGTTCTACGAGAAGGAAATCGAAGACGCTCACAAGACCGGCGTGATGTTCTCGCTGCACGTGAAGGCCACCATGATGAAGGTGTCGCACCCCATCGTTTTCGGCCACTGCGTGCGCATCTTCTACAAGGAAGCGTTCGAAAAGCACGCCAAGCTGTTCGAAGAACTGGGTGTGAACGTCAACAACGGCATGGTGAATCTGTACGACAAGATCGCCACGCTTCCTAGCGCCAAGCAGGACGAAATCAAGCGTGACCTGCACGCCTGCCACGAACATCGGCCCGAGCTGGCCATGGTGGATTCCGCCAAGGGCATCACCAACTTCCATTCGCCCAACGACGTGATCGTGGATGCGTCCATGCCTGCCATGATCCGCAACAGCGGCAAGATGTGGGGCGCCGATGGCCGCCTGAAGGACGTGAAGGCGGTGATGCCTGAATCGACCTTTGCCCGCATCTATCAAGAAATCATCAATTTCTGTAAGTGGCACGGTGCGTTCGACCCCAAGACCATGGGCACGGTGCCCAACGTGGGCCTGATGGCGCAACAGGCCGAGGAATATGGTTCGCACGACAAGACTTTTGAAGTCTCTGAAGGTGGCGTGGCCAACATCGTTGACTTGGCCTCAGGCGAAGTGCTGCTGAGTCAGACCGTTGAAGCCGGTGACATCTGGCGCATGTGCCAGGTCAAGGACGCCCCAATCCAGGACTGGGTGAAGCTGGCCGTTACTCGTGCCCGCAACTCCGGCATGCCTGCCGTGTTCTGGCTGGATCCGTATCGTCCGCACGAAAACGAAGTGATCAAGAAGGTCAAGAAGTACCTCAAGGACCATGACACCAACGGCCTGGACATCCAGATCATGAGCCAGGTGCGCGCCATGCGTTACACGCTGGAGCGCGTGATCCGTGGCCTCGACACTATCTCGGTGACCGGCAATATCCTGCGCGACTACCTGACCGACCTGTTTCCCATCATGGAACTGGGCACCAGCGCCAAGATGCTGTCCATCGTGCCGTTGATGGCGGGTGGCGGCATGTATGAAACCGGCGCCGGCGGCTCCGCTCCCAAGCACGTGCAGCAACTGGTGGAAGAAAACCACTTGCGCTGGGACTCGCTGGGCGAATTCCTGGCGCTGGCAGTCAGTCTGGAAGATCTGGGCCTCAAGGAAAACAACGCCCAGGCCAAGATTCTGGCCAAGACGTTGGACTTGGCCACTGGCAAGCTGCTGGACAACAACAAGAACCCATCGCCCAAGACGGGTCAGCTGGACAACCGTGGCAGCCAGTTCTACCTGGCTTTGTATTGGGCGCAGGAGTTGGCTGCGCAAACGGAAGACAAGGCGCTGCACGAGCGTTTCACGCCCTTGGCCAAGGCCTTGGCGGAGAACGAACAGGCCATCGTCAAAGAACTGGCTGACGTGCAAGGCAAGCCTGTGGACATCGGCGGTTACTACCAGCCCGACGCCGCCAAGCTCGAGGCCGTGATGCGCCCCAGCAAGACGCTGAACGACCTGCTTTCCAAAGCGGCAGCCTGACGCGCACCATGCGGTGGTTCTAAAAAACTGCCACTGACAAACAACCCGCCTCGGCGGGTTTTTTGTTGTTTAGGCTTAAGCAAATCTGCACTGCTTGGTGCAAATCGGTGGCTCAGCGTCTGTTGCCGTGTTCCACCTACATCCTGAGCGTGGCGGGCCGCACAGAATCTCGACCATGAAAAAAACCAGCCGCACGATAGGCGTCGTACTCCTGACTTTCGTTTTGACTGTGGCTTTGGTCTTGCTGGCGTTGAACTTCACCGCCGGTGAAAAAAAGGTTCAACAGCAACTGCCGCGCCTGTACGGCACCGCCAGCCCGCAGTTCGATCGCGCGATGGGCAACTTGCTGGGGCCGGGCGTGCTGGACGGCAACGAGGTGGTCGACTTGCAGAACGGCGACCATATCTTTCCGGCCATGCTGGCTGCGATTCGCGCGGCGCAGCGTACCGTCACCTTCGAAACCTACATCTATTGGTCAGGCGACATCGGCAAGCAGTTTGCTGATGCCCTCAGCGAGCGTGCACGCGCTGGGGTGAAGGTGCACGTACTGCTGGACTGGGTGGGTAGCGCGAAGATGGAAGAGAGCTACCTGGATGAGATGAAACGGTCTGGCGTGGAGATCGAGAAATTCCATGAGCCGCATTGGTACAACCTGGCCCGCCTGAACAATCGCACCCACCGCAAATTGTTGATCACCGATGGCATGGTGGGTTTCACCGGCGGGGTCGGCATTGCCCCGGAATGGACGGGCCATGCGCAAAACCCTGAACACTGGCGCGATACGCATTACCAGGTGCGTGGCCCGGCCGTGGCACACATGCAGGCCACGTTTTTGGACAACTGGCTGAAGGTGACAGGCAAGGTACTGCATGGCGACGCGTACTTTCCAGCGTTGGCACCGGTTGGCCAGCACCGTGCACAGATGTTCTCCAGCTCGCCCTCCAGCGGCAGCGAAAGCATGCAGTTGATGTACCACATGGCCATCACTGCGGCCGACCGCAGCATCGACCTGTCGGCCGCCTATTTCGTGCCGGATGAGCTGACTTTGAAACTGCTGATGGATGCTCTTGAGCGCGGCGTGAAGCTGCGCATCGTCACCCCAGGCGAGCACACGGATACTGAAACTGTGAAGGCCGCTTCACGCGCTACCTGGGGGCCGCTGCTGCAGGCCGGCACGGAGATCTACGAGTACATCCCCACGATGTACCACTGCAAGGTGATGATCGTGGATGGACGCATGGTGTCTGTCGGCTCCACCAACTTCGACAATCGTTCTTTCCGGCTGAACGATGAGGCCAACCTGAACGTGTACGACGAAGCCTTCGCCCAGCGGCAGACCGTCGTTTTCGATGGCGATGTTCGCAACTCACGCCGAGTCACCCATGAGGATTGGCTCAACCGTCCGCTGAAGGAACGGCTGGCTGAGAAAATGACGGCGCTGCTGCGCTCGCAGTTGTAGATGGCTGCAGCTAATCGCCGCATCTGAACTGAGTTGCCGCTGACGCCAGGCGGTGCAGCGATGCAGCGAAATCCAATGTTTTTAAATGAAAAGTGCCTGTAGCGCTTGATGGATAAGCGGTATTTGCTATATAAATAATAGCAAGTCAATGGTTTGATTCATCCCCACATCCGAGGCAGCACGTTCTCGCTGGGCGAGCGGCGGTGCCACAGCGCGAGGGCAATGTGCCCGCACACGGCGGCCAGCAGCACCCAGCCCAGCTCACCATGCAGCAGCCCGCCCAGTTGTGTCATCCAGTCGATCTTCTCGCCAGGCCGGTCTTGCATCAGGGGAATGCCAAACGGCGCGAACGCGCGGCCGGAGCCGTATTGGCGCAGCAGTGCGATTGCTGGCACCGACAGCATCAGCGCGTACAACAGCCCATGGCCCCAACGCGCTGCGCCGCTGATGGGTGGCGGTGTCTGCCGGCGGTGTGCGATGGCCCACAGAACGCGCACCAAGCCCAGCAGCATGAGGAGGGCGCCGAACGGCTTGTGCAGCGGCCACAGTACAGCGTCCAGTGAAGAGTCTTCGACAAAGTAATGCGCCAGCGCGGCGAAAAAAACCACCGCGAAACTAATAACCATCGCCCAGTGCAGCATGCGGCTGATGGAGCCGTAACGCATGGCGTTGTCGGGATGCGGCCATGTGCTGGCGGTGGGGCGTGGCGATGTCTGCATGATGGGCGGGGTGTTGGATGGAAGTGGCGAGATACGAGGCTGTGCACGCGCTCGGATCACAGCGACCAGCAAATCTGAGGCCAGGCAAGTTCCGCGGTGAAGGCAGCGCGCCTTCACCACACAGTCAACCGGCTGGAATTTCTGGCTCCACCAGCAGTGCAAGCAGTTGCAGCGACTCCTGCCAACCCAGATAGCACGCTTCGACGGGGATCATGGGCGGAATGCCTTCCTGAACGGCCGTCAGTTCAGTACCCAGCGACACGGCTTTGAGCGTGACCGTGGTGCGCATTTCGCCCGGCAAGCCGGGTGCGTCGAATCGATCGGTGTTCACGATGCGCTCGCCGGGAACGAGTTCCAGATATTCGCCACCGAAGGCATGGATTTGCCCGTTGCTGAAATTGGTGAACTGCATCCGGTAGCGGCCACCCACGCGGGCGTCCATTTCCAGCACCTTGCCGCTGAAGCCGTGGGGCGGCAACCACTTGGCCATGGCATCAGGATCAAGAAAGGCGCGGTAGACCCGGTCTGGTGGGGCACGCAGCACGCGATGCAGGGTGACCGTCCCGGTAGCCTCGGGTGTTGATAGGGACATGGTTTTCTCCTGTGAAGCCCTTTCGGGCGCAACGCTCAAACCGATCAGCGCTAAGAGTCCACTCGAGCGCTGGACGAAAACACCACCTTAAGCGCTACAACGCAGCCGGCGCAAGCTGTTTGGCCATTGCGCCAGGCGTTGCGTGTCATGGCGCCGGCGGTGCAGCCTCAATGAAACTCACCACGTCGTCGAGCACTGGCGCCACCCAGCGCAGCGGCCAGGCAAACGCGCCGACCAGCGTGGTGTGGGTGGCGGCGCCTGAATACATCTTCAACGTGACCGGAACGCCTGCGGCCTGCAGTTTGGCGGCCAACTGGCGCGTGCTGCGCTCAGGGCTGACCAACTTGTCTTTGGTGGGGGCGCCCAGAAAGCTGCGGGGAGCCTTGGAGTGGGCGAATTCGATGGGTTGCGCATTCAGCGGGTAGTTCGGGTGGAAAAACACCGGCTGTGCATCAGGGTTGTCGGTGGGGAAGAAGTCATAAGGCCCGGCCAGCCCGATCCAGCCGGCGAGTTCGCTGGGCGTGTGGCCCGTCGGCTTCAGCCAGCGGCTGTCCAGCGCCACCATGGCAGCGTTGTAGCCGCCGGCGCTGTGGCCCATGGCAAAGACGCGCTTCGGGTCGCCGCCCAGGACGGTGGCCTGGTCCAGCCCATATGCCACGGCCAGTGCGCTGTCGACCAGAAAGTCAGGAAAGCGTACTTCCGGGTAGAGCCGATAGTCGGCCACGAGCGTCAGCACACCACGCGCGGCCAGCGCTTCGCCCAGGAAGCGGTAGTCGCCGCGCTCGCCGCTGTTCCAGGATCCGCCGTAGAAGAACACCACGACAGGCCAGCCGTTCCCCGGGGCCGTGGCTTTGGGCCGGTACACATCCAGCTGCTGGCGCGGCAGCGAGCCGTAAGCCACGCCGGTCTGCAGCGTGTGGCTGTCTTGGGACGTCACCGCGTTGAGCGTGCCGACGGCCGAGCAGCCGCTCAGCCACGCGATCAACGCCAATGCGCCTGCGGCTTGGAGCGCAGCGCGCGCCCAGGAACCTCGATGGGGTGTTTTCAAAGGCAGCTCCGGTGGGGATTCCGGGGCATTGCCATCCGGGCGGGCTCGATAGCGCCAGCGCTGGGGATTGTCGGCAGGCGTTGGCGCCGCGCCCGTCGGAGATCGCGCCGTCTGGCTGTGTGGCTGCTTTTCTCGCGCCCCGGCCCTCGGGCTACAGGGCAGCGGCGGGCACCAATTTCACGGCGTACGCCTGGCTTGCTTCTGCCCATGCCACCAGGCGGTCGATGTTGGGATGTTTGCCGGGATGGGCCCGCGCATCCGCCGTGTGCTCGGCATACCACTCCAGCCCCAAGGTTGCGGCGGCCGGGGTGATCGTGCCGCCGTAGAGCGCAGCAAGCGCGTGATAGACGGCCACCGAACCGGCCTGGCCGGGCTTGTTCTCCAGCGTCGCGACTGTCTGGCCCTGCGCGTCGATCAGTTGCAAGGCGGCCAGATGGGCCGCGGAAGGGAGCTGTTGCAGGCGGGCTGAGAATTGCATGGCCGAGGTGAGTGATTTAGTGGTTAAAAACGGCTCCAGCGCTTTATGCATAAGCGCTATCAGCTATCAAAAAATGAGCATTGTCCAGGTGGCGTACCGAAGGGCCGCTTGCAGATGCGGGCCTTCCGTGGGTTCGCCGCACGCCTTACTTGCCCCAGCTGTCCTTCAGCCCCGTCACGCGGTTGAACACGGGCTTGCCCGCGGCGTGATCCTGGCGATCGGCCACGAAGTAGCCAAAGCGTTCGAACTGGAACTTCTGGTCGGGCTGTGCCTGGGCCAGTGAAGGCTCGACATACGCCGTCACCACCTTCAGGCTGTCCGCATTCAGCAGCGCCAGAAAGTCCTTGCCGCCCGCGTCGGGCTGCGCGTCGGTGAACAGGCGGTCGTACAGGCGCACTTCGGCGGGCACGCCGTCGGCCACGCCCACCCAGGTGATGGCGGCTTTCACCTTCACGGTGTCGGCGCCGGCGGTGCCGCTCTTGGTGTCGGGCACGACGGTGGCCAGCACCTGTGTGATGCGGCCATTGGCGTCCTTTTCGCAGCCGGTGCATTCGATGACGTAGCCACCCTTCAGGCGCACCTTGTTGCCGGGGAAGAGGCGCTTGTAGCCTTTGGGCGGCACTTCTTCGAAGTCTTCGCGCTCGATCCAGACCTCTTTGCCTAGCGTGAAGTGGCGCACGGGCGCTTCAACACCTTCGGGTGGGTGAGGCAGGGCGGGCAGGCTGCAGGGCTCCAGGTGGCCGGCACCAAAGACTTCGTCCCAGTTGGTCAGCACCAGCTTGACCGGGTCCAGCACGGCCATGCCGCGGTAGGCCTTGTTTTCCAGGTCTTCGCGCAGGCAGCCTTCCAGCGTGCTGTAGTCGATCCAGCTGTAGTCCTTGGTCACGCCGATGCGCTCGCAGAACATGCGGATCGATTCAGGCGTGTAGCCGCGCCGGCGCAGGCCCACGATGGTGGGCATGCGGGGGTCGTCCCAGCCGGCAACGGTGCCGCTGTCCACCAGGTGCTTCAGCTTGCGCTTGCTGGTGACCACGTAAGTCAGGTTCAGCCGGGCAAATTCATATTGGCGCGGCTGCGGCGCGGCGATCAGGCCGCCTTCCACCAGCCGGTCCATCAGCCAGTCGTAGAAGGGGCGCTGGTCTTCGAATTCGAGCGTGCAGAAGCTGTGTGTGATGTGCTCCAGCGCGTCCTCGATGGGGTGCGCGAAGGTGTACATCGGGTAGATGCACCACTGGTTCCCTGTGTTGTGGTGTTCGGCATGCTTGATGCGGTAGATGGCCGGATCGCGAAGATTGATATTTGCCGAGGCCATGTCGATCTTGGCGCGCAGCACGGCGGCGCCGTCGGGCAGGCTGCCGGCCTTCATCTCCCGAAAGCGCGCCAGGTTCTCCGCAGGCGTACGGCTGCGGAAAGGGCTGTCCACGCCGGGCTTGACGAAGTCGCCGCGGTTGGCGCGCATCGCTTCGGGCGTTTGCTCATCCACATAGGCAAAGCCGGCTTCGATCAGGTGTTCCGCCGCGCGGTACATGAAGTCGAAGTAATTGCTGGCGTAGTAGAGGTGGTCGGTGCCGTCGCTGCTGGCTTTCCAGTCGAAACCCAGCCAGTGCACGGCGTCGATGATCGCGTCGACGTATTCCTGGTCTTCCTTTTCCGGGTTGGTGTCGTCAAAGCGCAGATGGCAGACGCCGCCATAGTTGGCCGCCAGGCCGAAGTTCAGGCAGATGCTCTTGGCATGGCCCACATGCAGGTAGCCGTTGGGCTCGGGCGGAAAGCGCGTGCGAATGCGGGCGGGGTCAGGCTGGCCGGCAGCATGGTGCGCCGCGTCACCGGGCGTGCCACCCCAGCGGGCCTGGGCATGGGTGCCTTGCGACAAATCGCTTTCGATGATCTGCCGCAGAAAATTGCTGGGCTTGACGGGGTCTTTGACAGTGGCTTGGGAGGAGGGGGAGCTCATCCCCGCATTTTAGGCGCCGGCGTCTATGCGGCTTACGCGATGAAACAATGCGCGCTACGTCCAGAAACAAGATCGGGTGTGCTTTGTGCCATCCTTTCAGGCACCTGGTGCGTTGTAGGTGTGTTCCAGGTTTTTGCGGGGCGAGCCACTCAGGCCGCGCCACCCCCTACGAAGAAGGAGATTTCCATGACTCAACGCCTCACTTTCCGCGCCTTCGCCGCTTCAGCCGGCGTGGCCCTGGCATTGCTGACCAGCGCTGGCGCCGCCCAGGCGCGTGACGTGCACTGGTCGGTGGGCGTGGGCGTTCCCGGAGTGGTGCTGGGCGCTTCGTCGGGCTATTACGGCCCGCCACCTGCCTACTACGCACCGCCTCCGCGCCCAATCTATTACGCACCGGCCCCTCCCGTGGTTTACGGCCCTCCGCCGGGGTACTACCGTCCACCGCGTCCGGTGTACTACGCACCGCCCGTCGTCGTGGCACCGCCTGTGTATGGCGGCGGCTACTACTACCGTGAAGGCTATCGCAACGGCCGTGGGCATGGTGACGGCTACCGCCACGGCCACGGCCATGGCCGGCGCGATTGGCGTTAAAAAAAGCGTTTCTTATCAACTAACGAATGGCGGCCCTACGGGGCCGCTTTTTCATGGGCGAAACAGGGTGGTAACGGGGCCTTCATAATTCCGGCCTATCGGCCCCGTGCCCTGCGACGTGCAACGGCCCTGTTCCGGAGCGCCCCATCCTCATGAAAACCGTCTTCGTCCTCAATGGCCCCAACCTGAACCTGCTGGGTACACGCGAGCCTGCAGTCTATGGCGCGCACACGCTCGCCGACGTAGAGCAACTGTGCGTGTCCGCCTGCGCGCGCCACGGCTTTCAACTCGACTTTCGCCAGAGCAACCATGAAGGCGTGCTGGTGGACTGGATCCACGAAGCAGGCCGCATGCATGCGGCCGGCGACCTGGCAGGCCTGGTCTTCAATGCCGGCGCCTACACCCACACGAGCGTGGCGCTGGCCGACGCGGTCAAGGGCACGGGCGTCACCCTGATCGAACTGCACATCAGCAACGTGCATGCGCGCGAGGCGTTCCGGCACCATTCCTATCTGTCTGCCGTTGCCAAGGCCGTCATGTGCGGTCTGGGCGTGCAGGGCTATCCACTGGCCATCGACGGCCTGGCCGGCCTGTGACCCAGCCCCCAGCAGTTCACCCGGAAGTCGCCCGCCTGCAGGCGCTGGCCGAGCGCCACACCACCCCCTGCGGTGATGGCGAAACGGTCTGGCACGCCTGGGGGCCAGAGCGCCCCGGCACGCCGCCGCTGGTGCTGCTGCACGGCGGCAGCGGCAGCTGGACGCACTGGGTGCGCAACATCGACGGCCTGGTGGCGGCTGGCCGGCGCGTATGGGTGCCTGACATGCCGGGCTTCGGCGATTCGGCGCTGCCCGAGGGCGGCTCCGATGCCGACGCCATCGTCGCTCCGCTGGCCGACGGCATGCGCACGCTGTTCGGGCCGCAGCCCATAGACCTGGTGGGCTTCTCGTTCGGCGGGCTGACCTCTGGCCTGTTGCTGGCCGACCACCCCGAACTGGCGCGCCAGCTGGTGCTGGTCGGCGCCCCCGCCATGGGCGTGGTGCCCAAGCGCCAGTTTGAGCTGAAGGCCTGGCGGCACCTGTCGCCCGAGGACCAGGTGGACGTGCACCGCTACAACCTGGCGGCGCTGATGCTGCACGACCCCAACCTGATCGAAGGACTGGCGCTCAGCCAGCACATTGCCAACGTGCTGCGTGATCGCATGCCGCGCCGCCGGCTCGCCCATACCGACATCCTGGCCCGTTCGCTGCCACGCGTGGCGTGTCCGGTGCACGCCATCTATGGCTACAACGACTCACTTTATAAAGAGTGGATCACCGCGCTGGAAGGCGCCTATGCCGCCGCTGTGCCCGACTTTCGCGGCATGGCCCTGATTGCCGATGCCGGCCACTGGGTGCAGTTCGAGCAGCCCGATGCCTTCCTGGCGGCGCTGCTGGCCGCGCTGCAGGCCGGCGCGCCAGGCTGAAGCACTATGGAGCGCAAGCCGCTGATCCAGATCGACGAGCGCGAGGTGCAATGGTCTGCCGTGCGCGCGCAGGGCGCCGGTGGGCAGAACGTCAACAAGGTCTCCAGCGCCGTGCACCTGCGCTTCGACGTGCCCGCGTCGTCGCTGCCTGACGAGGTGAAGGAGCGGCTCTTGTGCCTGCGCGACAGCCGCATCACGCAGGAAGGCGTGTTCGTGCTGAAGGCCCAGCAGTTCCGCACGCAGGAGGCCAACCGAATCGACGCCTTTCGCCGCCTGCAGGAGGTGGTCGATGCCGCCGCGGTGGTCCCGAAGTCGCGCCGCGCGACCAAGCCGACCTACGGCTCACGCCAGCGCCGGCTGGAATCGAAAACCCAGCGCTCCGACGTGAAAGCGCTGCGTGGCCGAGTACGTGACGGAGGGTAAGTCCGGGGCGGTGGCGACTTGAACCTGGGGTGTTGCGACCCACCTGTCGCTTTTACCGATTTTTGACGCCGACCATGCCGAACCTGGACTTGCCGCTCTCCTTCCTGCACCGCCCACCCACCACTGCCACGCCCGAGCCCTGGCTGCTGGTGTTGATGCACGGCGTGGGCAGCAACGAGGACGACCTGTTCGGCCTGTCGCGCTTCGTGCCGGCTCCCTTTCACGTATTGAGCCTGCGCGCGCCTTACCGCATGGGCCCCAACGCCCACGCCTGGTTCGATTTTTCGGTGGAACCCGATGGCCGCCGTTCCATCAATGAGCCGCAGGAAGTCGCCAGCCGCGCCCTGGTGGCGCAAACGGTGGAAGCCGCAGCGCGCCAACTGGGCGTGCCCGCACGCCGCGTGATCGTGGGCGGCTTCAGCCAGGGCGGCATCATGGCGCTGACGCTACTGCTGACCAGGCCCGCCGTGCTGCACGGTGCGCTGGTGCTGCACAGCCGCCTGCTGCCCCAGGCGCTGCCGCAGTCCGCGCCCGCCGATGCGCTGGCTGGCAAGCAGCTGTGGGTCAGCCACGGCGTGCAGGACAACGTGATTCCGCTGACCAGCGCCCAGGCCATTCGCGACCACGCCAGCGCCTCGCCGCTGGCGCTGACCTATCGCGAGTACCAGAGCCTGCACGAACTGCGGCCCGACGAAGTGCAGGACGCGATGGCCTGGCTGCAGGCCCAGGTCGAGGTTTCATAGTCTTTTTGGCCTCTAGCGCTGTATCCATAAGCGTTATTAGCTATAAAAATAGTAGTAATTGGTTTCGAGATGGAACGCTGCGCCGCCTGCGGTGTCGCACAGGCGTGATATCGCCGACCCTGAAAGGAACGAGCCATGCCTGAACGAGAACCCGCCGATCCCTACCGCCCTGGTGCCAAGCCGTCCTCCAGTTCATGGGTGCTGCCCACCGTGCTGGCGGTTGCCGTAGCGGCAGGAGCAGCCTGGTGGTTCTGGTGGCGGCCGGCCCATGCGCCGGTAGCGCCGCCGGTGGCTGCAGCACCGCAGCCCGAAACCGCCGCGCCGCCGGCCGCAGCACCCGCCTCCGCGCCACGCCCGGTGGCGTCCGGCCCGCAGAACCCGGTGGATGCGCTGGCGCAGCCCGCAGGCAGTCTGCCCGCGCTGGCCGATTCGGACAGCCATGTCGCCAAGGCCCTGGGCGACCTGCTGGGCAGCCAGAAGGTCAGCTCTTTCCTGCAACTGGACGGCTTCGTGCGCCGTGTGGTCGCCACGGTGGACAACCTGGCGCGCCCGCAGGCCGCGTCGCGCCTGTGGCCGGTGCAACCCGCGCCTGATCGTTTCTTGGTGGAAGGCCCGGCCGACGCGCAGACCCAGGTCATCGCCCCGGCCAACGCGGCGCGCTACGGCGCCTTCGTCACGTTTGCCGAATCGGTGCCGCGCGACGGCGCGGTCAAGCTGTATGCCCAGCTCTACCCGCTGTTCCAGTCGGCTTACGAAGAGCTGGGATATCCCGGCAAGTATTTCAACGACCGCCTGGTGGCCGTGCTGGACCACCTGATCGCCACGCCCGAGCCGCGCGGCCCGCTGCAAGTGCAATTGACCCGCGTGCAGGGCGAGGTGGCATCGACCCGGCCCTGGGTGCGCTATGAATTCGCCGACCCGAAGCTGCAGGCGCTGTCCAGCGGCCAGAAGATGCTGCTGCGCATGGGGCCGGACAACGCCCGCCGCCTGAAGGCCGTGCTGGTGGACTTTCGCAAGCGAGTTGCCACTGGCGGAGCCGTTCCCCGCACGCCGGCGCCTTGAGCGCAGGCGCTCAAGGCGCCGTCACCGCGCCTTGGGGCCGTAGCGCATGGCCAGCAAGGTGCCCAGGCTGACGGCCACCACGGCAAAGGCTGGCCCGCCCAGCGCGCCCACATGGTCCACCAGCAGCCCGCCCCCAATGGCGCCGGAGGCGATCGCGATCTGGAACGACGTCACCAGCAGCCCGCCCGCGCCCTCGGCCTGGTCGGGTGCCGCGCGCACCATCCAGGTCTGAAAGCCGACCGGAAACGCGCCGAAGGCAAACCCCCACAGCGTGACCGCCACGGCCGTGACGGCCGGTGAGCGGCCCGCTACCAGCAAGGTGGCGGCCAGCACGGCCACCAGCGCGCCGCCCAGCATGATCGCCCGGCGCTCGCTGCGCCCGGCGATCCAGCCGCCCACGAAGTTGCCGAAGAACCCGCCAATGCCATAGGCCAGCAGCACGCCCGAAATAGCGCCTACCGACAGCAGCGCGATCTGCTCCATCATCGGCCGGATGTACGTGAAGCCTGCGAAGTGGCCGGAGATCACCAGCACCACCGCCAGCAGCACGGTGCGCACCTGGGGCCGGCGCAGCAGCTCGGCCAGCACGCGCAGGCTGGGGTTGTCGCGCGGCGGCAGGGACGGCAGCGCGAGGCACTGCACCGCCAGCGTCACCAGGCTGATGGCGCCCGCCGCCACGAAGGCACTGCGCCAGCCCCACAGCTCGCCCATCCAGGCGCCCACCGGGGCGGCGCATACGGTGGCCACCGACACACCCGTCAGCACGAATGACATGGCCCGCGCGAAGAGCGTGGGCGGCACCAGCCGCATGGCCAGCGCGGCCGACATCGACCAGAAGCCGCCCAGCGCCACACCCAGCATCACCCGGGCCGCCAGCAGCATGCCCAGGCTGCCGGCCAGGGCCGACAGCACGTTCGACAGCACCAGCAGCAGCGTGAAGGCGATCATCACCACACGCCGGTCCATCCGGCGCGTGAGCAGCGGCAGCGACGGCGCGGCGACTGCGGCAACCAGCGCCGTCACGGTCACCGCCTGGCCCGCGCCGCCCACCGTCACGCCCAGATCGATTGCCATGGCCGTCAGCAGGCTGACCGGCAGAAACTCGGCCGTCACCAGCCCGAAGACACCGAGCGACAGCGAGCTCACGGCCGCCCATTGGGCTGGCTGGTCGTTTGATGGAGCGGTGGCGTTGTCGATGGGCGCGGCCGGTGGCAGGCCGGCGGGGGAGTCCAGGCTGGCAGAGCAGGAGGAAGAAGAGGACACGGGAAGACCTTGAGCGTGGAGGAAAGTGCATCGTAGGAATAACATGCAGGCGTTTCCATGCCTGGATCGCCGAGATGCATGACTTTTCGTCCAAACCTTTTGCGGGTATCCCCCGATACGAGCCCGAGACGCGGGATCTGCTCACCCAGATCCTGCTCGGGCTGCGGCTCGACGGCGTGGATTACGGCCGTTGCCTGTTTCACGCCCCGTGGTCGGTGGCGTTCCCGGCGCAGGAGGCACGCTTTCACTTTCACTTCGTCAGCAGTGGCGACGCGTGGCTGCGCACTCCCACCACCGACTGGCTGCGGTTGAAGGCGGGCGATGCCGTGCTGCTGCCCCACGGCGGCCTGCATGTGCTGGCCAGTGCCCCCGATGCGCCGCCCATCGACATCGGCTCGCTGGCCCGCGTGCCGGTGTCTGAAAACATCTATCTACTGGACGGGCGCGACCCGGCCGCCACCGAGGCGGAGGCATCGCACGTGCTGTTCTGCGGCACGCTGCGCTTCAACCTCGACCCGCTGCACCCGCTGCTGGCCATGATGCCGGAGGTGATGGTGGCCGGCGACCTGGCGCGGCGCGACGCCACGGTGCCGGCGCTGCTCGACGCGATGGAGCGCGAGGTGGCGCTGGACCGCATCGGCGCCTGCGGGCTGCTGGCCCGGCTGGCCGATGCCCTGGCGGCCAGCATCATCCGCGCGTGGGTGGAATGCGGCTGCAATCAGCCCACCGGTTGGATTGCCGCCGTGCGTTGCCCGCGCATCGGCCGGGTGATCGCTGCGATCCATGCCGCGCCGGAGCGCGACTGGACTGTCGAATCGCTGGCCGCCATCATGGGCGCATCGCGCTCCAGCTTTGCCGAGGCGTTCACCCGCGTGATGGGCGAAACCCCCGCGCGCTATGTGGCCAAGGTCAAGATGTTCGAGGCGCGCCGCTGGATTGCACGGGGAGACTTGCGGCTGGCCACGGTGGCGCATCGCCTGGGGTACGAATCTGAGGCCTCGTTCAGCCGGGCGTTCAAGCGCATCATTGGCCATGCGCCGAGTGCGGCACGCGCTGCCTGAACGGCGCAGCGCTCGATTTTCTTGCCATTCACAGGAGCTTTCCCATGTTCATTGCCATGAACCGCTTTCGCATCGTGCCGGGCCACGAGGCCGATTTCATCGAGATCTGGCGGCAGCGCGACAGCCATCTGGCGCAGGTGCCGGGCTTCAAGCAGTTCCACCTGCTGCAGGGCGCGTCGACCGCCGAGCACACGCTGTTCGCCTCGCACACCGTGTGGGAATCGCGCGCCGCTTTCGACGACTGGACGCGCTCCGAAGCCTTCCGGGCAGCGCATGCCGGTGCCGGCAGCCGCCGCGAGATCTACCTTGGCCCGCCGCAGCTGGAACTGTTCGAGACGGTGCTCTGAGCGGGCTCAGGTGAGCGAAGGCAACGGCAGGGCGGTTTTGTAGCGCACCTGCTTCAGGGCAAAGCTGGAGCGGATCTTCTCGATGCCCGGAATGGGCGTGAGCTGCTCCAGAATGAACCGCTCCAGCGCGCCGATGTCGGCCACCGCCACGCGGATCAGGTAGTCGGAGTCGCCGCTCATCAAATAGCACTCCATCACTTCGTCGTGCTCGGCGATGCGGCGCTCGAAGTCGGCCAGCGACGGCTTGGCCTGTGACTTGAGGCTGATGTTGATGAACACGTTCAGCCCCAACCCCAGCGCCGCGGCGTTGGCCAGCGCTACGTAGCGCGCGATGACTCCAGCCGCCTCCAGC
Organism: Acidovorax sp. WCS2018Noco2-16; assembly: GCF_031843945.1. Classification (NCBI taxonomy): domain Bacteria; kingdom Pseudomonadati; phylum Pseudomonadota; class Betaproteobacteria; order Burkholderiales; family Comamonadaceae; genus Acidovorax; species Acidovorax sp. WCS2018Noco2-16. Next base: position 639,323 of record NZ_JAVTJJ010000001.1, on the reverse strand, counting down.
GCCTTCACGCGCGCCAGGCAGGGCGATGGCGACAGCTGAACGCGGCGCGCCAGTTCCACGTTCGACAAGGAGCCGTCGGCCTGCAGCTCGGCCAGAATGCGCAAATCCATGGTGTCGAGTTTCATGTGCTGCAGTTTAAGTAAATGGCGGCACAACATGCCGCCATATCGGGTTAATCACGACGCGTAACAGCCGCTCATGCCGTGGCGTCGTCGATAGAGTGATTGTCATGAACGCTCCTTTGCCGCTGCACGCCCTGGCCTTTGGCGAGACCTCCGCGCCCGATTCCGATCCGCAAGAAACCGCCGAATGGCGCGAGGCCTTCCAGGCGCTGGTCGCCACGCACGGCCCCGAGCGTGCGCGCTTCGTGCTGGACGAGCTGGCGAACCTGGCGCGCCAGCAGCGCACCGGCTGGCAGCCCACGCTGAACACACCGTATGTGAACACGGTGGCCGTGCAGGCACAGCCCGTGTTCCCGGGTGATCTGGCCATCGAAGAACGCCTGGCGTCGCTGATGCGCTGGAATGCGCTGGCGATGGTGGTGCGCGCCAACCAGGCCGAGATGGGCGGATCGAGCGAGCTGGGCGGGCACATCGCCAGCTACGCCAGCGCGGCCGATCTGTTCGAGGCCGGCTTCAACCACTTCTTCCATGCGCGCGAAGGCACGGCGCCCGGCCAGCACCGGGGCGACCTGGTGTTCTTTCAGCCGCACAGCGCGCCGGGCGTGTATGCGCGGGCGTACCTGGAGGGGCGCCTGACCGAGCGCGACCTGCAGCACTACCGCCAGGAGATCACCGCATCGCAAGCCGGCGCGCAGGGCCTGTCGAGCTATCCGCACCCGTGGCTGATGCCCGACTTCTGGCAGTTCCCGACCGGCTCGATGGGCATCGGGCCGATCAGCAGCATCTACCACGCGCGTTTCATGCGCTACCTCACGCACCGCAACCTGCTCGATTGCACGAACAGAAAAGTCTGGGGCGTGTTCGGCGACGGCGAGATGGACGAGCCCGAGAGCATGAGCGCGCTGACGCTGGCCGCGCGCGAGGGGCTGGACAACCTGGTCTGGGTGGTCAACTGCAACCTGCAGCGGCTCGATGGCCCGGTGCGCGGCAACGGGCGCATCGTCGATGAGTTGGAACGCCTCTTTGCCGGCGCGGGCTGGAACGTGGTCAAGCTGCTGTGGGGCAGCGACTGGGACGGCCTGTTCGCGCGCGACCTGACGGGCACGCTGGCGCGCACGCTCGGCGGCACGGTGGACGGGCAGATGCAGACCTTCGCCGCCAAGGACGGGCGCTTCAACCGCGACCATTTCTTCGGCCAGAACCCCGAGCTGGCGGCACTGGCCCAGGGCCTGACCGACGAGCAGATCGACCGCTTGAAGCGCGGCGGGCACGACCTGGTGAAGATCCACGCCGCCTATGCCGCAGCCGCCGCGCACCGGGGCCAGCCCACGGTGATCTTCGCGCACACCAAGAAGGGCTACGGCATGGGCTCGGCGGGGCAGGGCAAGATGACCACGCACAGCCAGAAGAAGTTCGACGAGTCCGACCTGATCGAATTTCGCAACCGCTTCAACTTGCCCTTGACGGACGCGCAGGCCACCGGCCTGGCGTTCTATCGCCCGGCCGAAGACAGCCCGGAGATGCAATACCTGCACGCCCGCCGCACCGCGCTGGGCGGCCCGTTGCCTCGTCGCGACACGACCTGCGACGTGGTGCCCGTGCCGGCGCTGCCGCAATACGCGCAGTTCGCCCTGGGCGCGGACGGCAAGGAGATGAGCACGACCATGGCCTTCGTGCGCATGCTGGGCAGCCTGCTGAAGGACGCGCAGCTCGGGCCCCGCATCGTGCCCATCGTGGCCGACGAGGCGCGCACCTTCGGCATGGCCAACCTGTTCAAGCAGGTGGGCATCTACAGCAGCGTGGGCCAGCGCTATGCGCCGGAAGACATCGGCTCGGTGCTGCCGTACCGCGAGGCGATGGACGGGCAGATTCTGGAAGAGGGCATTAGCGAGGCCGGCGCCATTGCCAGCTGGACGGCGGCCGCCACCAGCTACAGCGTGCACGGCCTGGCCATGCTGCCGTTCTACATCTACTACTCGATGTTCGGCTTTCAGCGGGTGGGCGACGCCATCTGGGCTGCGGCCGACCAGCGTGCGCGGGGCTTCTTGCTGGGCGCTACATCCGGCCGTACCACGCTGGGCGGCGAGGGCCTGCAGCACCAGGACGGCTCCAGCCACCTGGTGGCGGCGACCATTCCCAATTGCAAGGCCTACGACCCGGCGTATGCGGGCGAGCTGGCCGTGATCGTTGATGCGGGCATGCGCGAGATGCTGGTCGAGCAGCAAGACGTCTTCTACTACGTCACGCTAATGAACGAGAACTACGCCCAACCCGACTTGCCTGAAGCGGCGCGCACCGGCGTGTTGCGTGGGTGCTATGTTTTTGATAGCTGGAAGCGCTTGTCCATCCAGCGCGAGAGGCCGATTTCATCTGAATCTGAAAACCGCGTCACGCTACTGGGCTCCGGCGCCATCCTGACCGAAGTGGTCAAGGCGGCCGAGCAACTGGCGGCTGACGGCGTCCACGTGACCGTCATCAGCGTGACCAGCTGGAGCGAGCTGGCGCGCGACGGCGTGGCGTGCGAGCAGCGCAGCCTGGCAGGCGACGCAGCGCCGGGCACGCCCTGGCTGGAGCAGGTGCTGGCCGGCACGAGCGGCCCGGTCATCGCCGCCACCGACTACGTGCGCACAGTGCCTGAGAGCGTGCGCGCCTTCGTGCCCGCCGGCCGCCGTTATCTGACGCTGGGCACCGACGGCTTTGGCCGCAGCGACACGCGGGCGGCGCTGCGCAGCTATTTCGGCGTGGACGCGGCCCACATCGTTCAGGTGGCGCAGCAAGCTTTGAGCAGCACCAAAAATTTGAGTGAAATTGGCCTCTAGCGCTTATCCATCAAGCGCATGCAGCTATGGTTTTGGTAGCTATTCGCTTGCCGTACGGGTGATGTGCTCCACGAAGCGCTGCACGGCTTCCGATGGGTTGTCTCGGCTCCAGACCACGCCCACGGGGCCGAAGCGGATGGTGCGGTCCAGCGCCAGGATCTGCATGTTGCCCAGCGTGGCCTGGTACTGGGCCATGGCTTCGGAGCACACGCCCACGTAGTCGCCCTGGTGCACCAGCGCCTGCAGCGTGGTGATGGCGGCGGTCTCCACCTTGGGCAGCAGCCAGGGCGCACCGCTGTCGAGCAAGGCGGTATCGAGCTGCGCGCGCATCAGCGTGCCCTTGGGCGGCATGATCCAGTTTTCTTGCAGCAGGTCGGCCAGGCGCACGGTGCCAGTGGCGTTCCACCACCGGCTCGCACGGCCGACCACCAGGCACACGTTGTCTTCAAACAGTTCGCGGTGTTCCAGCCGTGCATCGTGCGCGCGTGCGTCGAGCGAGCCCACCACCACGTCCAGCTGCTTGTTCTGCAGCCCTTCGAGCAACTGGCCGAAGGGGCTTTCCGACACGGTGACTGAAATGTGTGGGTACAGCGCCTGGAATTCAGCCAGCGCCTGCGGCACCCCGCGCGCTACGCCGGCCCATACGCTGCCGATGTGCAGGCGTGCGGTGCGGCCTTCGGCCACGGCGCCCAGTTCCATCTGCGTGCGCGAGATGTCGCCCAGCACGCTGACTGCCAGCCGCTTCATGATGATGCCCGCCGGTGTGAGCTGAATGCGCCGCCCGCGCGTGACCAGCGGCATGCCCACCAGCTCCTCCAGATCGGCCAGCCAGTGCGACATGGCCGACTGCGTCATGTGCATGCGCAGGGCTGCCTCGGTCAGCGTGCCGGCGTCGTCCAGCACCAGGAACGACTCGAGGTGCCTGACCTTCAGTCGGCGCGCCCAGGCGACTTGATCGTAGGAACCCATGAGTGAATGCTAATGGATCCATCGGGCGAATTCGCTGGCGCGGCGGGGTGGCGGCCCGAATAATCAAGGCAGAGCGGCCCGGTGCCGCCAGCGATTCGATTCCACTCCACCCTCTGCTCGACCCCTTTTCGGAGATTGCACACCATGAAGAAAACTTCCTGCCTTGCGAAGATCGCAGCCGCCGTGCTGTCGTTGGGCGCCATGGCCGCCTCGCCCGTGCTGGCGCAAGACGCCGGCTACCCTGGCACGCGGCCCATTCGCCTCATCGTGTCGCAGCAAGCGGGCGGCAGCTCCGACACCGTCGCACGCCTGTGGGCCGAGCATGCGGGCAAGGCCATCAACGCCAACATCGTGGTCGAGAACAAGCCCGGTGCGGGCGGCATCATCGCCGTGCAGCAGGTGTTGAGCCAGCCGGCCGACGGCTACACGCTGATGTTCGGCGGGGTGTCGCAGATGGTGCTGAACAAGTTCGTCTACAAGCCGCTGCCCTACGACCCGGAAAAGGACTTCGTCGGTGTGGGCATGCTGAGCACCGTGCCCTTCGTGCTGGTGGCCAACCCTGCGACTGGCTTCAAGTCGCTCGATGACCTGGTGAAGTACGCCAAGGCGCACCCGGGCGAGTTGAACTTCTCTTCGTCGGGCCTGGGCAATTCGACCCAGCTGGCGGTGGAGCTGCTGCAAAAGAAGCTGGGCATTTCCATGACCCACGTGCCGTTCAAGGGCGAGCCGGACGGCCTGATGGCCACCATCGGCGGCCAGACGCAGGTGATGGCGCCGGTGGGTGGAACCGCGCTGCCGCACATCAAGAGTGGCAAGGTCGTGCCGCTGGTGGTGCTGGCGCCTTCGCGCCTGCCCGAGCTGCCCGACGTGCCGGCGGCCAACGAGCTGGGCGTGAAAGACTTCGACACCATGGGCTGGAGCGGCATCGTTGCCAAAAGCGGCACGCCTGCCGCCATCATCGCCAAGCTGCATGAAGGCACGCGCGCCTTCCATGCCAACGCCGAGGTGCAGGCCAAACTCAAGGGCATGAACGCCATCCCGATGGCGGGGCCGGCCAGCCAGCTGATGGAGGTCGCCCGCCGCGATGCGCAGGCCTGGGGATCCACGCTCAATTCGCTGAACCTGAGCGCCAAATGATGGCGGCGTCGACAAAGCAAGCCATGGTGTCCTGCCCGCAGCCGGAGGCGGCGGAGTCGGGCATCGAGATCCTGCGCGCGGGCGGCAACGCGGTGGATGCCGCGGTGGCCACCGCACTGGCGCAGACGGTGGTGGACCCGCTGATGTGCGGCATCGCCGGTTTTGGCACGGCAGCCGTTTACATGCAGGGCGGCTCCGGCGCCCCGGCGCACGAGTATTTCGACTTCCACGCGCCGGCACCGCTGGCCTGCCGCGAAGACATGTGGGCGCATCTGCTGGAAGGTGAGACCAAGGACGGCTTCGGCTTCATCCTGGCCGGCCGCGTCAACGACATCGGCCCGCAATCCATCGCCACGCCGGCCACGCTCAAAGGCCTTCAAGCCATGCACCGCGCCCACGGCCGCCTGCCGTGGGACGAGGTGGTGGCGCCGGCCATTGCCTGGGCGACCGAGGGTTTCTTCGTGCGGCCGGGCATGCACGCGTTCTGGATCGACGAGCCCACCATGGGTCGCGCCAGCAACCTCGATCGCCTGCGCTACAGCGACGACGGGCGCGCGCTCTACTGCCGCGCTGACGGATCGCCCAAACCCATCGGCACGCCACTGGCCAACCCGGGCATGGCCGACGTGCTGGCACAGATAGCGCAGGAAGGCATTGCACCCTTCTATGAAGGCGAGCTGGCGCGCCGCATGGTGGCGCACGTGCAGTCGATGGGTGGCCTGCTGACGCTGGACGACCTGGCGCAGTACCAGGTGCGCCGCGCTGCACCGCTGGTAGGCCGCTACCGCGACCGCACCATCACCACCAACCAGCCACCGGGCGGCGGCGCCATGCTGCTGCAGATGCTCAACATCCTGGAGAACTTCGGGCTCGGCGGCATGGAGCACAACGGCGCCGACTACTTGCGGCTGTTGAGCGAGGCAATGAAGAAAGCCACGGCCGACAAAGACCGGCACATTGGCGACCCGGCCTTCGTGCAGGTGCCGCTCGACGAGCTGCTGTCCAAGGACGGCGCGGCACGCGTGGCCCAAGACATTCGCGCAGGCCGGCGCCACAGCGTGGAGCGCGTGAACCCCGGCGCGCCCGTGCCGCGCGACACCACGCACCTGAGCGTGGTCGATGGCGACGGCAACTGCGTGTCGATGACGCATTCGCTGGCCATGCCGTCCGGCGTGATCACGCCCGGCATGGGCTTTTTCTACAACGGCTGCATGGGCGTGTTCGACCCGCGCCCTGGCCGGGCCGGCAGCATCCAGCCGGGCAAGAGCCGCTTCACGTCGTCATGCCCGAGCATCGTCTTCAAGGAAGGCCGGCCCGAGATCGTGCTGGGCGCGCCGGGCGGCACGCAGATCGCCATGGGCGTGCTGCAGGTGCTGCTGAACATGATCGACCACGGCATGGACATGCAGCAGGCCGTGTCGGCGCCGCGCTTTTCGTCCACCAGCAATTCCATCGACGTGTGCAACCGCATTCCGCGTCACGTCACCCGGCAGTTGCAGGCGGACGGCTACGAGGTGTTTCGCAACCCGTACAACTACACCATCGGCTGGGTGCACGGCGTGCAGATCGCACCGGATGGGCGGCTGAATGGCGGCGCTGACCCGGGGCGCGACGGCGTGGCGTACGGCACCCAGGTGCAATGAAACCGCGGGAATGCTCGCCTCTAAGCTTTGGCGCAGTCGTCAGTCGGCCGTGTGAAAGAAAGCGTCCAGCAGCGGCATGAGCGTGGGGAATTCCTGCGCGAAGCGGGTGCGGCTGACGAAATAGGCTTCGCACGCGACGGCGAAGAACTCGGCGGGTGCCGTCGCGCCGTAGCCGTCCAGCCACGGGCGCTCGCCGCCGAAGCGCTCGGCGATGATGACCTTCTCACGGAACGCGTAATACGCTGGGGCCCAGGCATTGCGCCAGAGCGTTCGCGCCGTGCGCGAATCGCGCGTGCCCAGAAAACCGCTGGGCAGAGGGGGGCAGCCGTCGGCGTGGCCGCCCTGCATGTCGAGCTTGTGCACGAATTCATGGATCACCACGCTGGTGCCGCTGCCGTTCGCGTCCGTGGTTGTGCTGGCTGTGGCACCGTGCGCGGCATGCACCAGCGGCCGGCCGGCACCGTCCACGGCGGGCCAGCTGAGCATGACGGGGCCGCGCTCCATGGCCTCGCCCAGCAGCACTTCGTCGTAGTCGTGCACCACGCCCGCATCGTCCACCGCTTGGCGGCGCGCCACCGCTTCGCCCGGGTGCACGACGATGCCGACGAAATCGTCGTACCAGGCCAGCGCCTTGGCGGGGTCGCCCCAGTGCAGCAGCGGCAGGCAGGCCTGGGCCGCAATCGCCACGGCCATGGCGTCGGTCACTTCAAAACCATGCGCGCCGGTGAATTGCTTGCGTTGCAAAAAGAGCGCGCTGAGTGCGCGCAGCTTGGACTGCTCTTGAGTGGTCAGGGCCGCCAGGAACGGATAGCGCCGCAGGGTCTGCAGCCACAGCGGCACGTCGATGTCGGGAACGGGCGCCAGCGTGGCGCGCACGCGGTTGACGAAGCGGCGCAGGGCGCGGGGTAGAAGGGCGGGCATGGCCCTACTTGGGGACGAGCGCGACGCGTTCCAAGCCCTGGCCGGTCAGGCGCAGCACGCCCGCCCGCGGGGGCTGGGCGTCCAGGTCCCAGTCGGTCAGCACGTGGCGGGTGAGGGCGGGGCTGGTGCCATCGGGCCCCTGCTCGCGCAGCACATGGTCGGCCGGCAGGTGGGTGTGGCCGTGGATCAGCGCAGGGGCTTGCGCGGCCGCCAGCCAGGCCAGCGCGGCATCGGTATCGACATCGCCATAGAAGCCCGTGCCAGACTGCTTGCGCGCCTCGCTCTCGGAACGCACGCTGCGGCCCAGCGCGCGGCGCTCTGCCAGCGGGCGTGCGAGCAGTTGGGCCTGCCATTGCGGGTTGCGGGCCATGGCACGAAAGCGCTGATAGTCCACATCCTGAAGGCACAGGGCGTCGCCGTGCGACAGCAGCCAGCGCTGGCCTGCAAAAGTCAGCACGGTCGGGTCGACCAGCAGCGGGATGCCGCTACGCCGTGAAAATTCACCGGCCACCAGAAAGTCCCGGTTGCCGTGCATGAAGAAAAGGGGAATGCGCTGGGCGGTGCGCTGCAGCAGTGCGCAGCAGGCGGCTTCGAAGCTGCCGGGCTCGTCGAGGGCGTCGTCGCCCGCCCAGACCTCGAAGACGTCACCCAGCAGGAAGACCGCGTCGGCCGGCGTGGCGGCCAGGTAGCCCTCAAAGGCCTGCACGGTGGCCGGGTGGGCCGCATCCAGGTGCAGGTCTGAAACGAAATCGACCGTGCGCCAGTCGGGGGGCGCGATGAGCTCCCCGGCAGGCGGCACGGCCAGATTCACCATGGCGCGTGAATCAGAGCGCCACGGCCTTCTCGATGATCACGTCTTCCTTGGGCACGTCGTCATGAAAGCCCTTGCGGCCGGTCTTCACGGCCTTGATCGCGTCCACCACTTCGGTGCCCTTGATCACCTTGCCGAACACGGCATAGCCCCAGCCCTGGGCGGACGGTGCGGTGTGGTTCAGGAAGCCGTTGTCGGCCACGTTGATGAAGAACTGCGCGGTGGCCGAATGCGGGTCGCTGGTGCGGGCCATGGCCACCGTGTAGTTGGCGTTCTTCAGGCCGTTGTTGGCTTCGTTCTGGATGGGCGCATCGGAATTCTTCTGGTTCATGCCCGGCTCGAAGCCGCCGCCTTGCACCATGAAGCCAGGAATGACCCGGTGGAAGATGGTGTTGTCGTAGTGGCCCTTCTTCACGTAGGCAAGAAAGTTTTCCACCGACTTGGGGGCCTTCTCGGCATCCAGTTCCAGGGTGATGACGCCGTGGCCAGCAATGTGGAGTTCGACTTGGGGGTTGCTCATTTCATGTCCTTTCGAGGCTTGTGTGCAAAGAGGTTACGTTCACTTCACCAGCGTGGCGGAGGTGATGGTGACGGGGGTGGTCGGCACGTTCTGGTGCGGGCCCTTGTTGCTGGTCGCCACGCCCTTGATCTTGTCCACCACGTCGGTGCCAGCAACGACCTTGCCGAACACGGCGTAGCCATTGCCTTCGCCGGTGGCGTTGAGCATTGCGTTGTCCTTCACGTTGATGAAGAACTGTGAGGTGGCCGAGTTGGGGTTGTTGGTGCGCGCCATCGCAATGGTGTAGGTGTCGTTCTTCAGGCCGTTGTTGGCCTCCAGCACGATTGGGGCCTTGGTCGGCTTTTGCTGCAGGTCGGGCGTGAAGCCGCCGCCCTGGATCATGAAGCCGTTGATCACGCGGTGAAAGACCGTGCCGTCGTAGTGCTTGTCGTTCACGTAGGCGAGGAAGTTCTCCACGGTCTTGGGCGCCTTGGCAGGGTCGAGTTGCACGACGATGTCACCCATCGACGTGGCGATCTTGACCTTGGGGGCTTCTTGCGCCTGTGCTGGTGCTATTGAAAAGATAGCTGTCAGCGCAATGCTGGTAAGCGCCAGCGTCGTATTTCTTCTGGAAATCATCCTATCACTCCTTCGAAAAAGATCTGCCACTGGTTGCCCTTACGCATCCAGTACTGGCGTTTGACGGGCCCGGTGCGGGCCCCGGCGGCCACCTCGCCGAACGTGACGACCATGGTATCGGCCGCGTCCGTCCAGCGCAGGTACGACTTGTCCTTGAGTTGCAACTCTCTGCCACGCAACGCGCGCGACTCGGCTTCCAGGCCGCGGCTCCAGTCGGTCAGCGGCATCTTGCCGTAGCTCTCGAACGTGGGGGCGTAAAAGCCCAGCAGCTGCTGCATGTCGCCGCGCGACTTGGCGGTGCGCCAGGCGTCCAGCACGGCTTCGAACTTCTGGCGCTCGGGCTGCAGGCTTTGCGGCTGCACCCACTGCAGCTGCCGCGCGATGACCACCGGCGTGGTACGCGGCTCCACCGTGTGCAGGATGCGCTCCAGATCCGGATTGGCCAGCGCCAGGCAGCCATCGGTAGCCAGCGGCGCACGCGAGAACTGGTCCGGCGGCGTGCCGTGCAGCCAGATGCCGCTGCCTGTCTTGCCCCGGCTTATATCCAGCGGGCTGGGGTAATTGATGGGCAGCGCGCCGGCGCCGTAGAAGTCGGTGAGCTTGGCCGCATCGAGCCGGCTGGTGATGTAGTACACGCCCAGCGGCGTGCGCTGGTCGCCTTCCAGCGATTTTTCGATACCCAGCTTGCCGACCGAGGCGTAATAGTCGGCGATCAGCACCAGGCCCTTGCCGGTGTTCTCGAAAAGGTACAGGCGCGAGCGCGATGCGTCCACGGCAATCGCATGGCGAGAGCGGGGCGCGATCTCCAGAAACTGCGTGGGAACGGCGCCGGCCGGCGGGCGGGTGCGCAGCGCGTCGGTGCGCTGGCGCGATTCAGCTCGCAGCTCGCTCAGCACTTCGCTGGCTTGCCGCAGCGGTGGCGCATCGGCCACGGCCGGGGAGGGTACGTCGCCCAGCTGATGCAGCGGCCGCACGCGGGCGGCCAACAGGTCACCGAGCGCCAGTTGCGCCAGCTGAAAGTTGGGGTGGTCGCGCACCAGGCTTTCTGCCTTGGCGAGTGCTTCGCGGGTGCGGCCCTCGCCGGTCAGGCGGTAGACCTCGACCAGGCGCTTTTCTGCCAGACCATCGTGCAGCGCAGCGGGAGCGGCCCCGCGCGGGGCTGGGGCCGTCTTGGCGGCGGGTGCCGGCCGTTTGGATTGGCCGATGTCGCGCAGCTTGTCGCCCTGGGCATGCACGACGGGCGGCGCAGCCCACAGCGTCAGAACCAGGCTGGCGGCCAAGCCGCGGCTCCATGTCATGGTGGGCGCGAGCACGCGGCTGCGGTCAGACCGTTGCGCGGTGCGCATGGGCGAACGGGACAACACGGATAAGGGGCGCAGTCGCCCGCGGTACCGCAGCAACCGCCATCAACCGCCGGTGGCCTCACGCACGATGACCCAGCGGCCGCCGTTGTTGACCAGGTCCAGCGTCTTGCGGCTGTTGACGTTGTAGCTACCGGAACTGTAGCCCTGGCGGAACCGGGCTTGCGCCTTGTTGCCGTTGACCATCACGCGCAGATCGTTGACGGACACGTTGATCTTGGCGCGGCCGACGATGCGATCGCGGCGTTCCTTTTCCCACGCAGCGCGGCTTTGCTTGCCCGGCGCGTAGCTGCTGTCATAGGCGCCGAGGTAGCCGGCCATGTCCTGGCTTTCCCAGGCGGTGGCCCAGGCGTTGACTGCGCGGGTGATGTCTTTTTCAGCCGTGGCGCTGGCTGCGGCGGGTGCCGCTGCGGGGGCTGCAGCCGGAGCGGGCGAAGGCGCAGGAGCGGGGGCGGGGGCGGGTGCTGCCACTGGCGCAGGCGCCGGGGCGGGCGTTGGAGCCGGGGTCGGTGCCGGAGCGACCGGCTTTGGAGCCAGTGGCGGGGCTGTGGCCACCACCGCAGCTGGCGCGGGTGCCGGAGCCGGACGGGCCGCAGGTGCGGCAGCCGCCGTCGTGGTGGTTGGGCGGGCAGTGCTCGCCGACGACGACTTGCCGTCGCCCGAGAACAGGTCGCGAATCAAGGCCAGCTTCGGGCGCACCGAATTGGCATTGGTGCCGTCCAGCTGCAGCGCCTTGTTGTAGGCCTGGCTGGCCAGCTTGGCGTAGATGTCGCCCAGGTTTTCGTGCGCGGTCGAATAGCTGGGGTTGGTGCGGATCGCCATCTCCAGCGCCGTGCGGGCCTTGTCCAGCTGGTTCTGGCTGGCGTACAGCACGGCCAGGTTGTTATAGGGCTCGGGCAGCTCGGGATAGTCTTCCGTCAGCTTGGTGAAGGTGATTACGGCTTCGGCCTGCTTGCCCGAATCGGCCTGCGCCACGCCGCGCAGGAACCGCAGTTGCGGATCGCGCGGATTGGCGGTCAGGCGCTGGTCGGCCTTGGCCAGTGCGTCGGCCGGCTTGCCCGAACGCAGCAGCTGCGTGATCTCGGCGTAATCGTCTGCATGAGCGAGCGGCGCACCCAGCGCAGCCGACAGCGCGATCAGGCGCAGGAGGTGGGGAAGGGTGCGGAGGACAGGCTTCATGGGCGGTGCTGGAGTTGGAGCGGTGTCAAGCCGTAACGAGGCTTATACTGCGGCGGATTGTAGCTGAGGGGTTTGTCATGCCGGTACGCTGTTGCCGCTCCTGATTTGATGGCACACACAGTGCCGCCACTGCCTCCCAAGCAGGCCTCCAGCCCTCTGTGCGAGCCTTGGGCGAGCCCTTCGCCGGCCGCCAGCTGCATCCTCCCCAGACCCTGACTGACATTCCATGAGTTTGCGTATCTACAACACGCTGTCGCGTGCGTTGGAAGACTTTGCCCCGCTGGAACCCGGCCACGTGCGCATGTACGTGTGCGGCATGACCATCTACGACCTGTGCCACATCGGCCACGCCCGCATGATGATGGCGTTCGACGTGGTGCAGCGCTGGCTGAAAAGCAGCGGTTATCGCGTCACCTACGTGCGCAACATCACCGACATCGACGACAAGATCATCAAGCGCGCGGTGGAGCGCGGCATCACCATTCGCCAGCTGACTGACGAGATGATCGCGGCCATGCACCAGGACATCGGCGCTTTGGGCATCGAGCCGCCCGCCGTCGAGCCGCGCGCCACCGAATACGTGCCGCAGATGCTGGCGCTCATCGACAAGCTGCAGCACAAAGGCTTGGCCTACCAGGGCAGCACGGGCGACATGAACTATGCCGTGCGCAAGTTCGACGGCTACGGCAAGCTGTCGGGCAAATCGCTGGATGAGTTGCGTGCTGGCGAGCGCGTGGCCGTGCTGGAAGGCAAGGACGATCCGCTCGATTTCGTGCTGTGGAAATCCGCCAAGCCCGAGGAGCCGCCCGAGGCGAAATGGGACAGCCCCTTCGGCGTGGGCCGCCCCGGCTGGCACATCGAATGCTCGGCCATGAGTTGCGCCACGCTGGGCGAGAGTTTCGACATTCACGGCGGCGGGGCCGATTTGCAGTTTCCGCACCATGAAAACGAAATCGCCCAGAGCGAAGGCGCGACGGGCCAGCCGCTGGCGCGCTTCTGGGTGCACAACGGCTTCGTGCGGGTGGACAACGAGAAGATGAGCAAGTCGCTCGGCAACTTCTTCACCATTCGCGACGTGCTGAAGAACTACGACGCCGAAACGGTGCGCTTTTTCATCGTGCGCGCCCACTACCGCAGCGCTCTCAACTACAGCGACGCCCATTTGGACGACGCACGCGGCGCGCTCAAGCGGCTGTACACCGCGCTCAGCCAGATGGCGCCTGCCGAATTGGCGGCCATCGACTGGGCCGACCCGTATGCCGCCCGGTTCAAGGCGGCGATGGACGAGGACTTCGGCACGCCCGAGGCCATCGCCGTGCTGTTCGACCTGGCGGGCGAGGTGAACCGCAGCCGGTCGGCCCAGGCTGCCGGCTTGCTGAAGGCGCTGGGCGGTTGCCTGGGGCTGCTGCAGGGCGATCCGCAAACCTTTTTGAAGGCGGGTGCGGTTCTGCAGGATGCCGACATCCAGCAGCAGATTGCTGCCCGCGCCGCCGCCAAGGCGGCACGTGACTTTGCTGAGGCCGATCGCATCCGCAAAGAGTTGCTGGCCCAGGGCATCGTCCTCAAGGATTCCGCCGCCGGCACCACCTGGGAGGCCGCGCAGTGAGCAGTTTCGAGTCAAAACGGCCTCTGGCGCAGGTGGTATAAGCGGTGGCAGCTATAAAGAAGATAGCGGAATCGCCGCTGGTTGCACCTTTGAGCGCGCCGGTGCCCGAATACTGGGCCGAAGCCTGCAAGCACCTGATGAAGAAAGACCGGGTGATGAAGCGCCTCATTCCGCAGCTGGGCGATGTCGCGCTCAGCCAGCGGGGCGACGCCTTCACCACTCTGGCGCGCAGCATCGTCGGCCAGCAGGTGTCGGTCGCGTCCGCCCAGAAGGTGTGGGATGCGTTTGCCGCGCTGCCCGTGGGCATGACGCCCGCCAACGTGCTCAAGCTCAAGGTCGACGACATGCGCGCGGCAGGCCTGTCGGCGCGCAAGGTTGATTACCTGGTCGATCTGGCGTTGCATTTCGACTCCGGCCGGCTTCACGTCAAGGACTGGGACGCGATGGACGACGACGCCATCACGCGCGAGCTGGTCGCCATCCGTGGCATCAGCCGCTGGACGGCCGACATGTTCCTGATCTTCCATCTGGCGCGCCCCAACGTCATGCCTTTGGATGACGCCAGCCTGATCGCCGGCATCAGCCAGCATTACTTCTCGGGCGATCCCGTCAGCCGCAGCGATGCGCGTGAGGTGGCAGACGCCTGGAGGCCCTGGTGCAGCGTGGCGAGTTGGTATATTTGGCGATCTCTCGCTCCCCTGCCGGTGGACTATTGATCCTGTCCTTGTGCGCGCCATGCCGCGCGCTGGCGCCTGTTGCGCGCACTGCAGACCCAAACTGGGCATCACATCCCGCCCAAGGAGAACCAAGTTGGCGAAAAAGACATTCCTGGACTTCGAGCAGCCCATCGGTGAGCTCGAATCGAAAATCGAAGAACTGCGTTACGTCCAGACCGAAAGCGCGGTCGATATCTCCGAAGAGATCGACCAGCTGAGCAAGAAGAGCCAGCAGCTCACCAAGGACATCTACGGCGACCTGACGCCCTGGCAGATCACCAAGATTGCGCGCCACCCTGAGCGCCCGTACACCATGGACTACGTGCGCGAGGTTTTCACCGACTTCGTGGAAATGCACGGCGACCGCCACTTTGCGGACGACCTGTCCATCATCGGCGGCCTGGCCCGCTTCAACGGACACCCCTGCATGGTCATCGGCCAGCAAAAGGGCCGTGACACCAAGGAGCGCGCCGCGCGCAACTTCGGCATGAGCCGCCCCGAGGGCTATCGCAAGGCGCTGCGCCTGATGAAAACGGCAGAGAAGTTCAAGCTGCCGGTCTTCACCTTCGTCGACACGCCCGGTGCCTATCCGGGCATCGACGCCGAAGAGCGTGGCCAGTCCGAAGCCATCGGCCGCAACATTTTTGAAATGGCCCAGCTGGAAGTGCCCATCATCACCACGGTGATCGGCGAAGGCGGCTCCGGCGGCGCGCTGGCCATCAGCGTGGCCGACCAGGTCATCATGCTGCAGTACTCCATCTACTCGGTCATCAGCCCCGAAGGCTGCGCCTCCATCCTCTGGAAGACGGGCGACAAGGCGCAGGACGCGGCCGACGCCATGGGCATCACCGCACATCGCCTGAAGGCGCTGGGCCTGGTGGACAAGATCGTCAGCGAGCCCGTGGGCGGCGCGCACCGCGACCACAAGCAGATGGCCGCCTTCCTCAAGCGCGCGCTGGGCGACGCCTTCCGCCAACTGGCCGACCTCAAGCCCAAGGACCTGCTCGACCGCCGCTACGAGCGGCTGCAGAGCTATGGCCGCTTTACCGACACCAAGGCCGACAGCCGTTGAAGCTGCGGCTGCCGCGGCCATCGCAGCCCGGGTAATTGCCAGGCGGCCCTGCGGGGCCGTTTTTTCTGGGCGGCTCCGTTCTGCAGCAGCGGCCCTCAGCCAAGATCAATGACGCAATCCTTCGACGCCGCCATGCAAGCCTTCGCGCCCGACTTGCCGCTGGGCGTAGGCTTCAGCGGCGGGGCGGATTCGACCGCGCTGCTGCTGGCCTGCCATGCGCGCTGGCCGGGGCAGGTGGTCGCGCTGCATGTACACCACGGTTTGCAAGCGGCTGCGGATGATTTCGAGGCCCACTGCCGTGCGATCTGCGACACCCTGGGCGTGCCACTGCGCAGTTGCCGAATCGACGCGCGGCCGCAAGCAGGACAGAGCCCGGAAGACGCGGCCCGCCGGGCACGTTATCAGTCTTTTCAGGCTCTAGTGCTTGACTATCAAGCGCAGGTAGCTATTAAAACAATAGCATTGGCACAGCATGCCGACGACCAGGCCGAAACGCTGTTGCTGGCGCTGTCGCGCGGTGCCGGCGCACCCGGCCTGGCTGCCATGCCTGCCCGCTGGGAGCGGGCAGGCATTAACTGGCACCGGCCGTTGCTGCGCGTGGCTGGCCATGACGTGCGTGGGTGGCTGCAGGCGCGCGGCGCCACCTGGGTCGAAGACCCCACCAATGCCGACGAGCGCTACACCCGCAACCGCATCCGGCGGCAGCTGCTGCCAGTACTAGACGCCGTGTTCCCGCAGTTTCGCGACACGTTCGCGCGCAGTGCTGCGCATGCTGCGCAGGCGAGCGAGCTGCTGCATGAACTCGCTGAGCAGGACCTTGCCGCAGCCGGCAACCCGCCCCGCATCGACGTACTGCGAAGCATGAGCGCCGCGCGGCAAGCCAACCTGCTGCGCCACTGGCTGCGCACGGCGCACGGCGCCACGCCGTCCAGTGCGCAACTGGCCGAGCTGCAGTCCCAGATCGCCAATTGCGCCACCCGCGGGCACCGCATCCGCATGCGCGTGGGCTCGGGCTTCGTCGTGCGCGAGGCGGATGTCCTCGGTTGGTGCAATTGCTAGGTTTTGGTTCCAACTTCTGCACGAACCGGCGGCGCGCCAAAACAGCTTTTCTCATCCTTTCGCGCCCTGCCTTTCGGTTCGTCTTTCCACATATCCAATCGCACTGATCGTTCATAAATACGGCGGCACGTCGATGGGCTCGACCGAGCGCATCCGCAACGTTGCCAAGCGCGTGGCCAAGTGGGCTCGGGCCGGCCACCAGATGGTCGTGGTTCCCAGCGCCATGAGTGGCGAAACCAATCGCCTGCTCGGGCTGGCCGAAGATCTTGCACCCTCGCGCGCCACGTCGGCCTATCACCGTGAACTCGACATGCTGGCCTCGAAATGCTGGGAAATGGCCAGCCTCGGCAGCAAGGTGCTGCAGATTCGCTCGGTCGAATTTGCCGACAAATACAAAGTGCCGTTGCGTGTGATCTCCAGCTTCACGCCCTGGGACATCGACATCGACGAAGAAGCCCGCTCCGGCACGCTGATCACTTTTGAGGAAGACGAAAAAATGGAACAAGCCGTCTTATCCGGCATCGCATTCAACCGCTACGACGCCAAGGTCTCCGTGCTGGGCGTGCCGACAAGGCAGGCATCGCCGACCAGATCCTGGGTGCGGTGGCTGACGCCACAATCGAAGTCGACGTGATCACCCAGAACCTGAGCAAGGACGGAAAGACCGACTTCAGCTTCACGGTGAACCGCAGCGACTATGCACGCACGATCGAGCTGCTGAAGGAAAAGGTTCTGCCCGAACTGGGCGCGCAGGAAGTCGTGGGCGACGCCAAGATCTGCAAGGTGAGCATCGTCGGCATCGGCATGCGTAGTCACGTCGGCGTGGCCGCCAAGATGTTCCGCGTGCTGAGCGAAGTGGGCATTAACATCCAGATGATCTCCACCTCGGAAATCAAGACCTCGGTGGTCATCGACGAGAAGTACGTCGAGCTGGCCGTGCGTACCTTGCACAAGGCATTCGATCTCGACCAACCGGCCGCCTGAGCGCCTGAGAGGGCCTCAAACTGAGGCATAATAGCGGGATTGGAAACGTGACCGAGTGGCCGAAGGTGCTCCCCTGCTAAGGGAGTATGGGGTGTAGAGCCTCATCGAGGGTTCGAATCCCTCCGTTTCCGCCAGAGTTCAAAGCCCCAAGTGATTCAGTCACTTGGGGCTTTTCTCTTTGTGCCGCTACGTAGATTTCTGCGTCTGGCACGGCGCCCGATATGAAAGCCCTGGACTGATCTAAAGAATGAAGACCATCGATGAGATGCTGAATCTCGACTTGCTGACCCACGAGCAGCATTCCCAGATCAGTGCATGGATTGCCCGGTCCTCATCGCCTGACGAAATACTGCAGATGCCGGCGCCACTTTGGCAGGCGGTTGAGCGTGCGAGCCAGGCGATGGGCATCAACGAAGATCTGTTGCGTCCTCCGTCGCTGGATGACGGCGGCGCTGCCTAGGATCATGCTGGCCTGAGCAACGCCCGAGCCTCTGATGTGGAGGCTTGCAAATGCCCCTGGATCAAGCGGTTAGTCGCTGCCTTGCAGCGATTGCTGGCATGCTCAATCCTTTGTTCACCAGGTACTTGTTTATGCACGTCGGCTCAGGCGCCATGGCAATCGTGATTGCTTTTGCAGGCACAGCAGCCGCACAGTCCACTGTGGTCGGCTCAGCCAGCCAGTGCAGTTCAGAGGCCACAGCCATCTCGCGCGACATGGATGTGGCCCGTTCCAAGGGGCAGATGTTGCGTCATCGTCAGTTGGCCGACCAACGTGCCGCATTGCTGAAGAACTGCTCTCTGACAGCTGGTTCTGAAAGCCCTGGTGACCGGATCAAGCATCTGGAACTCAGGATCGTTCAGCTGAGAGGCGAGCTAACTGATGCCGAGGCGGAGCTTGAAAGGCTTCGCAAAGCCCAGTAACTGCGGCGGCGCTGTAGACGCGGCTCAGGCCGAGCTCAGCTCGCCCAGGGCAAAGACAGAGTTTGGAACGTTGCGCGCCGGCAATTGCGTGCGTACGACTCTGCGTGCTGCTGGGCGAATCTGCCGATTGGAGGATTCGCTCTCCGTAATCTGCGCGTTCTGCTGTTTCAGCAAGTCAGCGACCGTGATGGACTGCAGATAATCCTTCACGCGGGAATGGAAGGAGATCCACAGTTCTTCCGTCATTTCCGCTGAAGGCAGCCCCAACGCGTCTGACGCAGGGTCGGCCGCATCGGTGGTCGGCCGCGCCATGAACTTCTCGGATGCAGCGACGATCTCGGCCACGGACAGTTCCTGCGGCTGGCGTGTCAACGTGTAGCCGCCGCCGGGCCCGCGGATGCTCGTGACCAAGCCCGCGCGGCGCAGTGCGCCGAAGATGTCTTCCAGATACGACAGCGAGATGCCTTGCCGGGCACTGATGCCGGGCAGTGCGACGGGGCCGCCGTGAGAACGCAGAGCCATGTCGGTGACTGCAGTGACGGCCATCTTGCCTCGGGTGGTCAAACGCATGATGAAAATACTCCTGGAACGAGGTTGCCAACGTCTTGGGAGCCACTGTGCTGATCCTTCAGACGCAGGGGCCACACATGTGGATCGGCCCTGCAAAACAGCGGCGCCTTGGACAGGCACGAGAAAAGAAACAGAGGGGAAAGGGCGCTGCTCACGAAGCAGTGAGCTGCAGGAGCCTGGCGCAGACGCTACGTCGAAGCAGCCGCGCGGACGTCAGGCAAACAAGCCGATGCGCGGAGGCTTGCGGGGTGTGGCTGGAGCGTGCGAGGCGGACTGCGCCTGGTCCACCTGGACTGGTGAATAGGTGGGGCCCGAACGGCGCATAACCGCCATGGACGGGTTCAACTCGTCTGGCAATTCGTGCAGGTCATCGGCCAAAGCATGGCCTGGCATGTCGGGTACCTGGTCGGCCGGGCTATGGGAGGGAGCGGGCAGTTCGGAAACGGTTGCCAGCGCGGCTAGCTGCGCCTTCTCGTGATGCTGCAACACCAAAGAGGCGACGCTAGCGCGGTGCTGCGCTGACTCAGTCGGTGTGGAAAAGCCCACGGCCGAAACTCCTACGCTGAGGAAGAAGTGCAGAGTGAAGACCGTGATAAACCACCGTAGCATCGTGGGTAAATTATAGCCAGGCGTCTAAAGCTGTGTGGGGCAAGGCCTCCAGGACAAGGCGATAGCCTACACCGGTCTCTGTCAGCAGATGCCGGGGCTGGGCGGGGTCGACCTCCAGCTTGCGGCGCAGGTGGCCCATGTGGATGCGCAGGTAGTGGCTGCGGTCGACATGGCCCGGCCCCCACACTTCCGTCAGCAGTTGGCGCTGCGTCAGCACCCGCCCAGCGTTGGCGGCCAGCACCGTCAGCATGCGGTATTCGATGGGCGTGAGGTGCACTGGCTGGCCGTCGCGCAATACGGTG
Organism: Acidovorax sp. WCS2018Noco2-16; assembly: GCF_031843945.1. Classification (NCBI taxonomy): domain Bacteria; kingdom Pseudomonadati; phylum Pseudomonadota; class Betaproteobacteria; order Burkholderiales; family Comamonadaceae; genus Acidovorax; species Acidovorax sp. WCS2018Noco2-16. The sequence continues at coordinate 619,384 of NZ_JAVTJJ010000001.1, read as the reverse complement.
CGTGCGGCACGGTCGATTTGAACCGTGCCGAAAATCAACAGCGGATCAGGGTCGGCACTGCCTTCACCCAGCCGGGGGCGTCGCAAGTTCGCACGCACGCGCGCCAGCAGTTCGCCCGTGCCGAAGGGCTTGGTCAGGTAATCGTCGGCACCGGCATCCAGCGCGGCGATCTTGTCGGACTCGTCCGCGCGGGCCGACAGCACGATGATGGTCACCGGCGACCAGCCGCGCGCGTCGCGGATCAGATCCAGCCCGTCACCGTCCGGCAATCCCAGGTCGAGGACGACCAGGTCGGGCTTGCGAGTGGCCACGGCCGCCAGTCCCGCCTGCAACGTGGCGGCCTCGTGCACCAGCCATCCTTCGGCCTCCAGCGCCGAGCGCACAAAGCGACGGATCTGCGGCTCGTCTTCAATCACGATCACGGTGCGGGCTGAAAGCATGGGCCGATTGTCGGGGGTGGCGTTCAGTCGCCTGCCATCTCAGGCGCCTCGCGGCGCGGCAGGGTGAGATGGAACAGCGCGCCACCGCCCGGTGCCGAATGCGCGGTGATGTCGCCGCCGTGCGCCTGCGCGATGGCCTTGCATATGGCCAGCCCCAGGCCCACGCCGGGAATGGCCGATTCCGCGTGGCCGCGCGTGAACTTGTCGAACGGCGTGCTTGTCGTTCCGCGCAGCGATGCAGGCAGGCCCGGCCCGTTGTCGCTTACCGTGATGTTCAGCGTGGTGTCGCCAGTCCAGGCACGTATCTCGATCGGGGGCGCGCCGTACTTGGAAGCGTTTTCCAGCAAATTGACCAGCACGCGTTCCACCAGGACCGCGTCGAATTCCACCAAGGGCAGATCCTCTGGCAACTGCGTCTGCACTGGCAAACCGCCCAGCGCAGCCTGGCTGGCCCGTATGGCCGAGCCGACCACCTCTTCCACCGATTGCCAATCGCGCCGCAACTGGGGCGCGCCGGGCAGGCCGCCGTCCAGCCGCGCCATGTCCAGCAGGTTGGTCACCAGTGCATGAAGCGCGCGGGCCTGCGACACGATGGCCCGGGCCGTGTCGGCATGCTGCGTTGCGGGCTGGCCGGGCAGCGCTTCGGCCAAGCCGCGCAGGGCTGTCAGCGGCGTGCGGATGTCGTGCGACAGCGCCCCCAGCAGCGTGTTGCGCAGCCGCTCCGATTCCATATCCACGACGGCCTGTTGTGCGATGTCGACGTAATGCACACGCTCCAGCGCTATGGCGATTTGGCGGACCAGCGTGTCCAGTTGCCTGGCGTGTTCGGGCACGGCCAGCAAATCGGGAACGGGCAGCGTCAGGGCCAGCACGCCGCGCACGCGCATGGGCGCTTGCAGTGGCAAATAACGCCACGGTTGGGCGGACAGCGTGGCCGTGCCCAGGCCTGCCGGCTCGCCATGGCGAAACGCCCATTCTGCGACATGGCCGTCCCAGTCGGGCGGATGGGGCTGCGGCGGCACCAGCCGGTCGGCGGCATCGGTCAGCACCACGACGGCCTGGCCGCCGAAGTACGCGCGGATGGCTTGCTCACCCAGTTCAGCCACTTGTCGCGCCTCCAACGCGCCCGACAACTCCCGCGTCAATTCAAAGAGCGAATGGGTGCGCCGCTCGCGCTCGGCTGCCACGCCGGCGGATGAGCGCAAGCCGGCGGTCAGCTGGCCAATCACTAGGCCCACCGCAAGCATGACCGCGAAGGTGAGCAGGTATTGCGCATCGCTCACCGCGAACGAGATGCGAGGAGGCACGAAAAAATAGTCGAAGGACAGCACATTCAGCAAGGCGGCCAGCGCTGCAGGTGCACGTCCCCAGCGCAGCGCCACCCCCACCACGCCCAGCAGGAACAGCATGACGATGTTCACCAGGTCGAGCATGTCGATGAGTGGCAGCGTAAGCAGGGTCAGCGTAATGCTGACCGCCGTGGCCCAGGCAAAGCCCCATGCGCGAGAAGGACGGGCGGGCAACAGGTGGTGCACCGTGCCTTCGCCAGCGATCTTGGTCGCCAGCGTGCGTGGCAATGCGCGATGCGGTGCGGGCGCGACCTGCACGATGTCCACCCCTGGCAACTTGCGCGTCAGTTGCGACTGCAGGCGGGAGCCTGAGCAGGCACGCCGCCACGCTGGAGCGTCCGCGCCACGGCCGATGACCAGCGTTGCGCAGTTCAAGCGGCCAGCCTGTTCGGCCAGGCCCTGCACCACGCTGGGCGCCGTCGGTACCGCTGTTTCTGCGCCCAGGCTCTGCGCCAGCTGCAGTGTCGCCAGGGCCTGTTCACGCTGGGCGGTGGGCAGGCGGCGCTGCGGTGTCTCGACGTGGACGGCATGCCAGCGCACATTCAGTTGGCCCGCCAGGCGGGCGGCGGTGCGCACCGTCTGCGCTGCGGCTGGGTGGCCGCCGACCGCCACCAGCAGGGCGCCGGATGTGTTCCAGGCCTGCGCAGCGCCCGCGCTGCCGGAATGCTCCACGCGCCAGTCGCGCATGTCGTCTTCCACATGCTCGGCCGTGCGCCGCAGGGCAATCTCGCGCAGTGCGATCAGGTTGCCTGTGCGAAAGAAGTTGCGTGCCGCCTGCTGCGCCTGCGCCGGCACGTAGACCTTGCCGGCCTTCAGCCGCGCGAGCAATTCGTCGGGCGTCACGTCCACCAGCACCACTTCGTCGGCATCGTCCAGCACCGCATCAGGCACGGTTTCATGCACGCGAATGCCGGTGATAGTTCCCACCGTGCCGTTCAGGCTTTCCAGGTGCTGCACGTTCAGTGCGGTCCACACGTCAATGCCTGCCGCCAGCAGCTCCTGCACGTCCTGCCAGCGCTTGGTGTGGCGCGATCCAGGCGCATTGGTGTGCGCCAGTTCGTCCACCAGCAGCACCTGCGGGCGGGCAGCCAGCGCGGCGTCCAGGTCCAGCTCGTGCAGCACGCGGCCGCGGTACGGCATTTCGCGCAGGGGCAGCACGGCCAGACCATCCAGCAGGGCCGCGGTCTCCGCGCGGCCATGGGTTTCGATCACGCCCACCCGCACGTCGCGGCCCGCCTGGCGCTCGCGCTGCGCGGCGCTCAGCATCGACCAGGACTTGCCCACGCCCGCATTGGCGCCGAAATAGATGCGCAGGCGCCCCGTGCGCTGCTGGGCCTCTTGCGCGCGCAATTGGGCGATCAGCGCGTCGGGGTCGGGGCGTTCGATGTCGGGCATGGGGCGTGATGATGACTTATGGCGCAGGGCGTGCGGACGGATCGGCAGCGGCGAGCGCCAGATTGAGCGCCAGCACGTTCACACGCGGCTCGCCGATCAGGCCCAAGAGCGGGGCTTCGGTGTGGCGGTCGATCAGCGCCAACACGTCAGCTTCGGGCAGCCCGCGCACCCGCGCCACGCGTGCGGCCTGGTAGCGGGCGCCGGCGGGCGTGATGTGGGGGTCGAGCCCGCTGGGCGACGTGGTCACCAGGTCTGCAGGCACGGGGGCGTCGTTGCCTGGATCGGCTTCGCGCAATGCTTGCACGCGCGCCTGCACAGCCTCGGTCAGCGCTGGGTTCAGCGGTCCCTGGTTCGACCCGCCGGAGGCCGCGCCGTTGTTGGGCATGGACGCGGTGGCCGACGGGCGGCCCCAGAAATTGCGCGGTTCGGCAAACGGCTGGCCGATCAGCGCCGAGCCGATGGTGCGGCCATCCCGCTCCAGCAGGCTGCCCTGCGACTGCCAGGGGAAAAGAGCCTGCACCGCGCCCGTGACGGCGGCGGGGTAGAGCAGGCCGGTGAAGGCGCTCAGCAAGGCGAGCAGCACCAGGGCCGGGCGAATGATTGTGTTGAACATGGTGTGAAATTTCAGACGAGGCCGGCTGCTGCCAGCAGCATGTCGATCAGCTTGATGCCGATGAACGGCACGATGAGCCCGCCCAGCCCATAGATGGCCAGGTTGCGGCGCAGCAGGGCCGCGGCACCCACGGGGCGGTAGCGCACGCCTTTGAGCGCCAGCGGAATCAGGAACACGATGATCAGCGCGTTGAAGATCACCGCCGACAAAATGGCCGACGAAGGACTGGCCAGCCGCATGACGTTGAGCGCGTCCAACTGCGGGTAGGTGGCTGCGAACAGCGCCGGCACGATGGCAAAGTATTTCGCCACGTCGTTGGCGATCGAGAAGGTGGTCAGCGAGCCGCGCGTCATCAGCAGCGCCTTGCCCGTTTCCACCACCTCCAGCAGCTTGGTGGGGTTGGAATCCAGGTCCACCATGTTGCCGGCTTCCTTGGCCGCCTGCGTGCCGCTGCCCATGGCCACCGCCACGTCGGCCTGCGCCAGGGCGGGGGCGTCGTTGGTGCCGTCGCCGGTCATGGCGACCAGGTGGCCTTCGGCCTGGTACTTGCGGATGCGTGCCAGCTTGTCTTCGGGCGTGGCCTCGGCCAGGAAGTCGTCCACGCCCGCCTCGGCGGCAATGGCGGCGGCCGTCAGCCGGTTGTCGCCGGTGATCATCACCGTCTGGATGCCCATGCGGCGCAGCTCGGCAAAGCGTTCCTTGATGCCGGCCTTGACCACGTCTTTCAGCTCGACGATGCCCAGCACGCGTGCGCCTTCGGCCACTGCCAGCGGCGTGCTGCCGCGCCGCGCCACGTCGTCGGCTGCTGCCAGCACGACCGCGGGCACGGTGCCGCCCAGCGATTCAACATGGCGGCACACGGCCTGCACGGCGCCCTTGCGCACGGCGACCGGCTCCGCATTCACCGACAGCGCCGGCGCGGGCAGGTCGATGCCGCTCATGCGCGTCTGCGCCGTGAAGGGCACGAACACCGCGCGCCCGGGCGCATCGGCCCGCACGCCGCCCTGGTGCGCCAGCGTGACGATGCTGCGGCCCTCGGGCGTTTCGTCCGACAGCGACGCCAGCAGCGCGGCGCGGGCCAGCGCGCTGCTGTCGCAGCCGGGCGCTGGCAAAAACGCGCTGGCCTGGCGATTGCCGTGCGTGATGGTGCCGGTCTTGTCCAGCAGCAGCACGTCCACGTCACCGGCAGCTTCGACCGCGCGGCCCGACGTGGCGATCACGTTGGCCTGCATCATGCGGCTCATGCCCGCCACACCCACGGCCGACAGCAGCCCGCCGATGGTGGTGGGGATCAGGCACACCAGCAGCGCGATCAGCGCGGTCAGCGGCACGGGCGAACCTGCGCCGACGGCCTGCACGCTGAACAGCGAGAACGGCAGCAGCGTGGCGGTGACCACCAGGAAGACGATGGTCAGCGCCACCAGCAAGATGGTGAGCGCGACCTCGTTGGGCGTCTTCTGGCGGCGCGCGGCCTCCACCATGCCGATCATGCGGTCAAGGAACGACTCGCCCGGGTTCACGGCGATGCGCACGACGAGCCAGTCCGACAGCACGCGCGTGCCGCCGGTCACGGCAGAAAAATCGCCGCCCGATTCGCGCACCACCGGGGCCGATTCGCCGGTGATGGCGCTTTCGTCCACCGACGCGACGCCGTCCACCACTTCGCCGTCCAGCGGAATCACGTCACCGGTTTCCACCAGCACCACATCGCCGCGCCGCAGGTCGCTGGCTTGCGCGGGCAGCCAGGTGCGGTCAGGGCTGGGCCAGGCGGCCTGGAGCTTCTTGGCCCACGTATCCTTGCGCAGGCCCTTGAGCGACGCGGCTTGTGCTTTGCTGCGGCCTTCGGCCAGCGCCTCAGCAAAGTTGGCGAAAAGTACGGTGAACCACAGCCCCAGCGACACCGCCAGGATGAAGCGCGGAGACAGGCCGCTCCCCTGTGCCGCGTCGGGCGCGGCCAAGGCCTGCGCCCACAGCAGCGTGGTCATGATGCTGCCGACGTATACGACGAACATCACTGGGTTGCGCCACTGCGCGGCGGGCCAGAGCTTAGAGAACGCGCCGACCAGCGCGGGCTTGAGCAGGGCGACATCCATCAACGACTGCTTGAAATCCGTAGCGGGAGTAACGGGGGTGGAGGGAGTTGCAGGGGTTTGCATCGTTGTCTTTCCTTACTTGGCCGGCCACAGCATCAAGTGCTCGACCACCGGCCCCAGCGCCAGCGACGGCACGTAATTCAGCAGGCCCACCAGCAGCACGGTGGCCACCAGCAAGGCCACGAAGAGTGGGCCGTGCGTGGGCAGCGTGCCGCTGGTCACCGGCAGGCGCTGCTTGGCGGCCAGCGCGCCGGCAATGGCCAGCACCGGCACGATCACGCCGAAGCGGCCCAGCCACATCGCCACGCCCAGCAAGGCGTTGTAGAAGGGCGTGTTGGCCGACAGGCCGGCAAAGGCGCTGCCGTTGTTGTTGGCGGCCGAGGTCAGCGCGTACAGCACTTCGGAAAAGCCGTGCGCGCCCGGGTTGGCGATGCCAGCGGTGCCCGCGCCGGTGCTTACCGCCACCGCGGTGCCCAGCAGCACCACGATGGGCGTGACCAGAATGGCCAGCGAGACCAGCTTCATCTCGCGCACCTCGATCTTCTTGCCCAGGTACTCTGGCGTGCGGCCGATCATCAGGCCCGCGATGAACACGGCCAGCAGCGCGAACACCAGCATGCCGTAGAGCCCGCTGCCCACGCCGCCAAACACCACCTCGCCCAGTTGCATCAGCACCAGCGGCACCAGGCCGCCCAGCGGCGTGAGCGAATCGTGCAGGGTGTTCACCGCGCCGCACGACGCTGCCGTCGTCACCGCTGCGAACAGGGCCGACGCGGTGATGCCGAAGCGCACTTCCTTGCCTTCCATGTTGCCGCCAGCCGCCATGGCGCTGGCCGTCTGGTCCACGCCCAGGCGCGCCAGCAGCGGGTTGCCTGCCTGCTCGGCCGCGGTGATGGCGACGACGGCTGCGACGAACAGCACCGTCATGGCCGCCAGCAGCGCCCAGCCTTGCCGCTGGTCGCCCACCACGCGGCCGAAGGCCAGGCACAGCGCGGTCGGGATGAGGAAGATCGCCAGCATCTGGATGAAGTTGGAGAGCGCCGTGGGGTTCTCATATGGATGCGCCGAATTGGCATTGAAGAAGCCGCCGCCGTTGGTGCCCAACATCTTGATGGCCTCTTGCGACGCCACCGGGCCCATGGCGATCACCTGGGTGTCGCTGCGCACGGTGTCGGTCAGCGGCGCGCCGGCCGCGTCCAGCACGGGCTGGCCTGCGGCATCCACGCGCGGCGCTTGGTAAACCGTGGTCTCCAGCGGGGTCACCACCGCGTCGGGCTTGAAGTTCTGGATCACGCCCTGGCCGGCCAGCAGCAGCGCAATGGCGAACGACAGCGGCGCCAGCACCCACAGCGTGATGCGCGTGACGTCGGCCCAGAAGTTGCCCACCAGGCCTTTGCCGTCGGCGCGCCGGCCCGCAAAGCCCCGCGCCAGCGCGAACGCCACCGCAATGCCCGTGGCGGCGGACAGAAAGTTCTGCACTGTCAACCCCAGCATCTGGGTGAGATGGCTCATGGTGGCCTCACCCGCATAGCCCTGCCAGTTGGTGTTGGCGACAAAGCTCACGGCGGTGTTGAAGGCCGAATCAGGCGACACCGCGCCGCGCGCCATGGGGTTCAGCGGCAGGTGGTTCTGCATGCGCTGCAGGGCGTACAGCACCAGCGTGCCGACGCCGTTGAAGGCGATCAGGCTGAGCGCGTAGCGGTGCCAGGGCATCGACGCGTCCGGCTGCACGCCAGCCAGGCGATACAAGGGCGCCTCGATGCGTTGCAGCACACGCGGCAACTGTCCAGTGCACAGCGCGGCCAGCAGGCGGCCCACGGGCCAGGCCAGCAGCGCCAGCACGGCGAGAAAGAGGGCGAGCAGCCCCCAGGCGGAAGCGGTCATGTCAGAACTCCTCCGCGCAGATCAGCGCGAACACGAGGTACGCGAACAGCAGCACCGCCACCATGCCGGCCAGGCCGTACAGCACTTCGATGCCCATCACGTGCGCTCCTGCCGTTGCGCCGGCGCCGTGCGGTGCAGCCACAAGGCCGCCTCAGCGGCTGCCACCCACAGCGCCGCTATCGCGGCCATCCACATCCAATCCATCGCATCACTCCCGTTGTCAGACATGGCAGTGATTCTGGAAACGGGCGTGCAAAGACGGTGCACAGAAGCAGCGGCCGCGCGTATAGAAACCGTAAAGAAACCGATTTGCTATTGTTTTTATAGCTGCTAGCGCTTTTGGAATAAGCGCTAGAGCCTTAAAAGACCATAAATTCCGCCCTTCAGTGCCTACAGCCATGCTGCGGGGCTACATGCCTATACAGGTTGGCCCATGTCTTGCATGGCATAGCCGGCAGTGTTGTTGTGCGCACCCGTCAGGTGCAGCGCACCGGGCACGTTGGCCGGTTCTGCGCCATGCCTGCGCGTTTTCCCTGTATAGACAGCGGACGCGGGCGCGCATCATTCCGGCGCAGTGGCGTTTCGATGGATCTCAACGAGGAGCTGAATACATGAACCGAACGATGGGTTGCAGGATGGTGTCGCTGATTGCGGCTGGGGTGTGCTTGCTGGGCGCTGCCACGGCAGTGCAGGCGCAGGACACGAAGATCGTGCTGGGCATGTCCGGCTGGACGGGCTTTGCGCCGCTGACGCTGGCCGACAAGGCGGGCCTGTTCAAGAAGAACGGGCTGGACGTCGAACTCAAGATGATTCCGCAGAAAGACCGCCACCTGGCCCTGGCCTCCAAGGCCATCCAGTGCGCAGCCACCACGGTGGAAACGCATGTCGCCTGGAACACCAACGGCGTGCCCATCGTGCAGATCTTCCAGATGGACAAGTCCTATGGCGCCGACGGCATTGCGGTGCGCAACGACGTCAAGAGCTTTGCCGACCTCAAGGGCAAGACCATCGCCGTCAGCGCCCCGGGCACTGCGCCGTACTTCGGCCTGGCGTGGATGCTCTCCAAGAACGGCATGAGCCTGAAGGACGTCAAGACCGTGTCGCTGGAACCGCAACCCGCCGCGCAGTCGTTCGTGGCGGGCCAGAACGATGCGGCCATGACATATGAGCCCTATCTGTCCACTGTGCGCGCCAGCCCACAGGCCGGCAAAATTTTGGCGACCACCATCGACTACCCCATGGTGATGGACACCGTGGGCTGTGCGCCCGACTGGCTCAAGGCCAACCCCAAGGCGGCGCAGGCGCTCACACAGTCGTACTTCGACGCGCTCGATCTGATCAAGGCTGACCCGGCCAAGGCCAACGAGATCATGGGCGCTGCGGTCAAGCAGACCGGCGACGCGTTCGCCAAGTCGTCGGCCTATCTGCGCTGGCAGGACAAGGCCGCCAACCAGAAGTTCTTCGCCGGCGAGTTGCAGCAGTTCATGAAAGACGCTGCCGCCGTGTTGCTGGAGGCCGGCGTGATCCGCAAGCAGCCGGACAACTTCAACGCCATGTTTGACGACAGCTTCATCAAATGATGGAGGCGGTGCCGACGACAACCGCCCGCCGCCGCCTGCGCCCGCTGGAGCCCGTGGGCGCCGTCACGCGCTGGCTGCTGGGCGTGGCCTTCTTCGTGCTGTTCTTCGCCGTGTGGGCAGTGGCCACCCTGGGCGGATTCGTGTCGCCCACCTTCCTGGCCAGCCCGGTCACCATGGTGCAAGAAGGCTGGCTGCTGTTCACTCAGTTCAACTTTCTGTACGACATCGGTATGACGGTGTGGCGGGTGCTGGGCGGGTTCATCATGGCCGCCATCGTGGCCGTGCCGCTGGGCATTGCGATGGGCGCGCACAAGGGCTTCGAGGCGTTCCTGGAGCCCTTCGTGTCGTTCTGCCGCTACCTGCCGGCCTCGGCCTTCATTCCGCTGCTGATTCTGTGGGCCGGCCTGGGCGAAATGCAGAAGCTGCTGGTGATCTTCATCGGCTCTGTGTTCCAGATCATCCTGATGGTCGCCGTCATCGTGGGCAGCGCGCGCCGCGACTTGGTGGAGGCCGCCTACACCCTGGGCGCCACGCCCACCGGCATCGTGCGCCGCGTGCTCATTCCGGGAGCCGCGCCCGACATCGCCGAAACCCTGCGCCTGGTGCTGGGCTGGGCGTGGACCTACGTGATCGTCGCCGAGCTGATCGGCTCGTCATCGGGCATCGGCCACATGATCACCGACAGTCAGGCGCTGCTGAACACCGGCCAGATCATCTTCGGCATCATCGTCATCGGCCTCATCGGACTGGTGTCCGATTCCCTCTTCAAGGCGATCAACCGCCGCCTCTTCGCGTGGAGCACCATCTGATGAGCGAGCTGTCCATCCAGGGTGTCTCGCGCACCTTCACCTCGGCCAAGGGCCAGGCCACCCAGGCGCTGCTGCCGGTGGATTTCCACGTGGCCGACAACGACTTCGTCACCATCCTCGGCCCGTCAGGCTGCGGCAAATCGACCATGCTGCGCATCGTGGCGGGGCTGGACCATCCCACCAGCGGCCGCGTGCTGCTGGACGGCCGCCCAGTCGAAGGCCCGGGCGCCGACCGGGGCATGGTGTTCCAGAGCTACACGCTGTTTCCCTGGCTCACCATCGAGCAGAACATCCGCTTCGGCCTGCGCGAGCGCGGCATGCCAGAGGGGCAGCAAAAGGAACGCGCGGCGTATTTCATCGCGAAGGTGGGCTTGCGCGGCTTCGAGCAGCATTACCCCAAGCAGCTGTCGGGCGGCATGCAGCAGCGCACGGCCATCGCCCGCGCGCTCGCCAACGACCCCAAGATCCTGCTCATGGACGAGCCGTTCGGCGCGCTCGACAACCAGACCCGCGTGCTGATGCAGGAGCTGCTGCTGGGCATATGGGAGGCCGAGCGCAAGACGGTGCTGTTCGTCACGCACGACATCGACGAGGCCATCTTCATGGCCAGCCGCGTGGCGGTGTTCAGCGCGCGGCCCGGCCGCATCAAGACCGAACTGGCCGTCGACTTGCCGCACCCGCGCCATTACACGATCAAGACCTCGCCCGAGTTCATGGCGCTGAAGGCGCGGCTGACGGAAGAGATCCGCGCCGAGTCGATGGCGGCGGATGCGCACTGAGGGTGCGCTGATAGAGTCCCGCGCCATGACGACTTCCGCACGCAAACGACCTTCCAAGCCCGCCGCTGCGTTGGCCACTACCTCGGCCGCGGCCGAGCCCGCGCTGGCGCTCTACCAGCAGGTCAAGGACCACATCGTGCGGCGCATTCAGGACGGCTCCTGGCGCGCGGGCGACCGCCTGCCGTCGGAGAACGAGCTGGTGCTGCAGTTCGGCATGTCGCGCATGACGGTGAACCGCGCGCTGCGCGAATTGATGGAGCAGGGCCGCATCGTGCGCGTGGCCGGCGTGGGCAGCTTCGTGGCCGAAGACAAGCCGCAGTCCACGCTGCTGCAGATTGCCAACCTGGCCAGCGAGATCCGCCAGCGCGGGCACGACTACCGCTGCGACGTGCTGACCGTGGAGCGCGTCTCCGCACCGCTGGACGTGGCCGCCGCGCTGGACGTGCGCACTGGCGAATCGGTGTTCCATTCGCTGTGCGTGCACCGCGAGGACGGTGTGCCCGTGCAACTGGAAGACCGCTACGTGAACCCGCGCGCCGTGCCCCAGTTCGGTGCGCAGGACTTCACCCAGCTGCAACCCTCTGAATATCTGGTGCGCAACGTGCCGTTCGACCAGATGGAGCATGTGGTGGACGCCGTGCTGCCCACGCCCGAGCAGGCCCGTCTGCTGGACATTGCCGTGACCGACCCGTGCCTGCTGCTCACGCGCCGCACCTGGTCGCGGGGCGTGCCGGTCACCATCGTGCGCTGCCTGCATCCGGGCTCGCGCTATCGGCTCGGCAGCCGCATCCGTGCGGATGGGCATGCGCTGGTGGGTTGAAGAAATGCAGTCTCATCCTGTCTATACAAGATGATTGTTCCATGATTCAATCGGGGCATCAAGCGGACTGAAAACGCTTTATTTTCTGAAATTAACTTGTATAGACAGGATTGATTCATGAGCGCCGTGCCCATCTCCCTCGTGCTTCACCCCGGCCAGGTCACACTGGCCGATCTGCGCACCATCGCGGCCGGCGGGGTGCAGCTGACGCTGGACGCATCGGCCACGCCCGGAATGCAGGCCGCGCAGGCCGTGGTCGATCGCATCGTCGAAGAAGATCAGGTGGTCTACGGCATCAACACCGGCTTCGGCAAGCTGGCCAGCACGAAGATCGCCCATGAGCGGCTGGCCGAGCTGCAGCGCAACCTGGTGCTGTCGCACAGCGTGGGCACGGGCGACCCGCTGGGGGACGACGTGGTGCGCATGGTGCTGGCGACCAAGGCGATCAGCCTGGCGCGCGGCCATTCGGGCGTGCGGCCTGCGCTGGTGCACGCACTGCTGGCGCTGGCCAATGCCGACGTGTTGCCCGTCATTCCCGCCAAGGGCTCGGTCGGCGCCTCGGGCGACCTAGCGCCGCTGGCGCACCTGGCCTGCGTGCTGATCGGTGAAGGCTTTGCGAAAGTGAACGGCCAGGTCGTTTCGGGCCGTGAAGCCATGGCGGCCATCGGCCTGGAGCCCTTCGTTCTGGGCCCCAAGGAAGGGCTGGCGCTGCTCAACGGCACGCAGGTATCCACTGCGCTGGCGCTGGCCGGCCTGTTCGGCGCCGAGAGCGTGTTCGCCGCCGGGCTGGTGGCGGGCTGCCTGACGCTGGAGGCCATCAAGGGCTCCGTCAAACCCTTCGATGCGCGCATCCACGAAGCGCGCGGCCAGGCGGGCCAGATCGCCGTGGCGGCGGCAGTGCGTGCCTTGCTCGACGGCAGCGCCATCGACACATCGCACCCGCACTGCGGCCGTGTGCAAGACCCATATTCGATTCGCTGCGTGCCGCAGGTGATGGGCGCCTGCCTCGACAACCTGACCCAGGCCGCGCGCGTGCTGCAGATCGAGGCCAATGCGGCGTCGGACAACCCGCTGGTGTTTACCGACACGGGCGACGTCATCTCCGGCGGCAACTTCCATGCCGAGCCGGTAGCCTTCGCCGCCGATATCCTCGCGTTGGCTATTTCCGAGATCGGCGCCATCTCCGAGCGCCGCCTGGCGCTGCTGCTGGACACGGGCCTGTCGGGCCTGCCGGCCTTTTTGATCCGCGACAGCGGCGTCAATTCCGGCTTCATGATCGCCCAGGTCACCGCCGCCGCCCTGGCGGCCGAGAACCAGTGCCTGGCGCACCCCAGCAGCGTGACCAGTCTGCCGACGTCGGCCAACCAGGAAGACCACGTCTCCATGGCCACCTACGCCGCTCGCCGCCTGCTGGACATGGTGCGCAACACGGGCGTGATCGTCGGCATTGAGGCCATGGCCGCCGCGCAGGGGATGGAGTTCGACCGATCCATCAAAAGTTCGGTTTTGGTCGAAGCCCAGTTCTCCGCCATTCGCGCGCGCGTGGCTTTTCTGGAGCAGGACCGCTATCTGGCCCCTGACATCGAGGCCGTGCGCGTGTGGGCGCTGGAAGCGTCTTGGCCCGATCCGCTGACCGCCTGCCTGCCCAGCTTCCAATGACCGACCGCCCCCCATCGCGTAAGGAGTAATCACCATGAACGCCAACGACGCCATCCTGTCCGCCACCCCCTCCGTGCCCAACGCCGACCCGCGCCACGACCCCACGCGCGTGATTCGCGCCCCGCGCGGCAGCCAGCTGAACTGCAAAAACTGGCTGGCCGAAGCGGCCTATCGCATGCTGCAGAACAACCTCGATGCCGAGGTGGCCGAGCGCCCGCAGGATCTGGTGGTCTACGGCGGCATCGGCCGCGCCGCGCGCGACTGGGCCTGCTACGACCAGATCCTTGCATCGCTCAAGGTGCTGGAGGCCGACGAAACCCTGCTCATCCAGTCGGGCAAGCCCGTGGGCGTTTTCAAGACGCACGAGAACGCCCCGCGCGTGCTGCTGGCCAATTCCAACCTGGTGCCGAAGTGGGGCACCTGGGATCATTTCAACGAACTGGACCGCAAGGGCCTCTTCATGTACGGCCAGATGACCGCCGGCAGCTGGATCTACATCGGCAGCCAGGGCATCGTGCAGGGCACGTTCGAGACCTTCGTCGAAGCCGGCCGCCAGCACTACGGCAACAGCCTGGCGGGCAAGTGGATCCTGACCGCCGGCTTAGGCGGCATGGGCGGCGCGCAGCCGCTGGCGGCCACGCTGGCCGGCGCCGTGTCGCTCAACATCGAGTGCCAGCAAAGCAGCATCGACTTTCGCCTGCGCACGCGCTACGTCGATAAGCAGGCGCGCGACATTGACCATGCGCTGGAATTGATTCAAGAGCACTGCGATGCCAAGGAGGCGGTGTCGATCGCGCTGCTGGGCAATGCGGCCGAGGTGCTGCCTGAGCTGGTGAAGCGCGCGGCGGCGGGCGGTTGCAAGCCCGACCTGGTGACTGACCAGACCTCAGCGCACGATCTGATCAACGGCTACCTGCCCGCCGGCTGGAGCGTGCCGCAATGGCAGGCCGCCATGAAAGACCCCGCGCAGCACGCCGCACTGCAAAAGGCCGCGGCCCATTCGTGCGCCGTGCATGTGCAGGCCATGCTGGACTTCCAGGCCATGGGCATTCCCACGGTCGATTACGGCAACAACATCCGCCAGGTGGCGTTCGACGAGGGCGTGAAGAACGCTTTTGACTTCCCCGGCTTCGTGCCGGCCTACATCCGCCCGCTGTTCTGCGAAGGCAAGGGCCCGTTCCGCTGGGTCGCGCTCTCGGGCGACCCGGAAGACATCTACAAGACCGACGCCAAGATCAAGGAGTTGTTTCCCGACAACCACCACACGCACCGCTGGCTGGACATGGCGCGCGAACGCATCGCCTTCCAGGGCCTGCCTGCGCGCATCTGCTGGCTGGGCCTGGGCGAGCGCCACAAGGCCGCGCTGGCCTTCAACGAGATGGTGAAAAGCGGCGAGCTGAAGGCGCCCATCGTCATCGGCCGCGACCACCTGGACACCGGCTCGGTCGCCAGCCCCAACCGCGAGACCGAGGCCATGAAGGACGGCACCGACGCCGTGAGCGACTGGCCGCTGCTGAACGCGCTGCTCAACACCGCCGGCGGCGCCACGTGGGTGAGCCTGCACCACGGCGGCGGCGTGGGCATGGGCTATTCGCAGCATGCGGGCGTGGTGATCGTTGCCGACGGCACCGATGAAGCCGCTGCCCGCCTGGGCCGCGTGCTGTGGAACGACCCCGCTACGGGCGTGATGCGCCATGCCGATGCGGGCTACGACATCGCCATTGCCACCGCCAAAAAGCAGGGCCTGAACCTGCCCATGGTGCGCTGAGCGCTGGAGCCGGCATGCACATGTCCAGCGACACCTTGCACCGGTTCGATCTGGCCACCGCGCCCGCCATGCCGTGGAAGAACGGCGGCGGAACCACGCGCGAGATCGTCTGCTGGCCGCCCGGCGCGGGCATCGACGACTTCGGCTGGCGCGTGAGCGTGGCGAGCGTGGAGCAGGCGGGGCCGTTTTCGGCCTTCCCCGGCATCGACCGGCAGATCATGTGGCTGACCGGTGGCGGCCTGCATGTGCGATCTGATGACGGAGCCATCGACCGGGTTTTGCAGGCGCCCTGGCATCCCTTTGCCTTTGCTGGCGAGGCCACGCTGGCCTGCACCCTGGTGGGCGAGCCGTCGCAGGACTTCAACCTCATGCTGCGGCGCGGCGCCTGGCGCGGTGCCATCGACGTGGTGCACCACGCCGTGCAGCCGGGCGCAGCACCAGCCGGGCTGTGCATGGTGCTGGCGGGCACGTGGCAGCAGGGCGGGGCGCTGTTCACGCCCGGCCAGGGTTTGTGGTGGAGCGCGGGCGCACCGGCCGAAGCGCTGGCGCCGCAACTGGCAGCGCAAGAATCGGTGGACCACTGTGCGCTGGCCTGGATCGAATTACAGCAAGTTTATGAATGAAATTGGCCTCTAGCGCTTATCAGTCAAGCGCTAGTAGCTATCAAAATAATAGTAAAAAGGATTTGGCCATGTCTGCTGCCTTCGCGCCCCCACTGCCCAGCGCCGACGGCGTATGGGGTGACGTGCGGCTGGTTGATGAGCTGGCGCGGCCCGACGTGCCGGTGCCGCCAGGCGCTGCCGCCAGCATCGTGGTGCAGCAAGGGCTGGTGCGCTGGGTGGGGCCGTCTGATGCGCTTCCAGCCATGTTCGCCAACCTTCCGAGACGCGCGGGCAACGGCCTGCTCGCCACGCCAGGTCTGGTCGATTGCCATACGCACCTGGTCTACGGCGGGCAGCGCGCCAACGAATTCGCCATGCGCCTGGCAGGCGCCAGCTACGAAGAGGTGGCGAGCGCGGGCGGCGGCATCGTGTCGTCGGTGCAGGCCACCCGCGCGGCCACCGAAGACGAGCTTTTCGCCCAGGCCCTGCCGCGGCTGCAGTCCCTGCTGGATGAAGGCGTGTGTGCGGTCGAGATCAAGTCTGGCTATGGCCTGTCTTTGGAGCACGAGCGCAAGCAACTGCGTGTGGCGCGGCGGCTGGGCGAAGCTTGCGGCGTGACTGTGCGCACCACCTTCCTGGGCGCCCACGCGCTGCCGCCCGAATATGCCGGCCGCAGTCAGGATTACATCGACTTGGTGTGCCATGAGATGCTGCCCCCGCTGGCCGAAGAAAACCTGGTGGATGCGGTGGACGTGTTCTGCGAGCGCATCGCCTTCACCCTGGCCGAGACAAACCAAGTCTTCCAGGCCGCGCAGCGCCTGGGCCTGCCGGTGAAGCTGCATGCCGAGCAGCTGTCCGACATGGGCGGCGCGCAGCTCGCGGCCCGGTACGGCGCGCTGTCGTGCGATCACATCGAACATCTGTCGCCAGCGGGCATTGCCGCCATGCGCGACGCAGGCACCGTGGCGGTGCTGCTGCCGGGCGCCTACTACACGCTGCGCGACACGCATCTGCCGCCCATTCAGCAATTGCGCGACGCGGGCGTGTCCATGGCCGTCTCCACCGACCACAACCCCGGCACGTCGCCCGCGCTGAGCCTGCGGCTGATGGCCAACATGGCCTGCACGCTGTTTCGCCTGACAGTGCCCGAGGCGCTGGCCGGCATCACCACGCACGCCGCGCGCGCCCTGGGCCTGCAGGATTCGCACGGCTTGATCGCCGCCGGCCGGCCTGCCAACTTCGTACTGTGGCCCGTGGCCGAGGCGGCCGAGATCGCCTACTGGTTTGGCGACCGGCCGGCCTGCACCGTGGTGCGGCAGGGCCGGGTGGCGCGCGGTGGCTGATCGCCCATGTTGGCGCTGAAAGAACGAACACATGGACTCCATCAAGGAAATGATCTCCACGTCGGAGCAGGGCGGCGGCGCGCTGTTTGCCGCCGATGCGCTGCTGCCCACCGGCTGGGCGCGCGACGTGCTGCTGCGCTGGGACGCGGCAGGCACGCTGCAATCGGTGCAAGCGGGCGCGCAGGCTGGCAGCGCGCCGCACGCGCCGGGCCCGCTGATTCCTGGTCTGCCCAATCTGCATTCGCATGCGTTTCAGCGCGCCTTTGCCGGCCTGACGGAATACCGCGCACCGCAGCCCGGCGGCGGGCAAGACAGCTTCTGGAGCTGGCGCAGCCTGATGTATCGCTTTGCCGCGCGCATCACGCCCGAATCGCTGGAGGCCATCGCCACCTGGCTCTACGTCGAAATGCTGGAGGCGGGCTACACCGCGGTCTGCGAATTCCACTACGTGCACCACGACCAGGACGGCACGCCGTACGCCGACGACGCCACGCTGGCGCAGACGCTGCTGCGCGCCGCCAGCACGGCAGGCATCGGCATCACGCTGCTGCCCGTGCTGTATCAGACCAGCGGTTTCGGCGGCCAGCCGCCGCGCGAAGCCCAGGCCCGGTTCATCCGCTCCACCGACTCGATGCTATCTTTATTGGAGCGCCTGGCGCCCGCAGTACGGGCGCAGCAGGCCTGTTTGGGCCTGGCGCCGCATTCGCTGCGCGCCGTGCCGCCCGACAGTCTGCGTGTGGCCCTGCAGGGGTTGGCGGCGCTGAATGAACGCGCGCCCATCCACATCCACATTGCCGAGCAGACGCAGGAAGTTCAGGATTGCTTGGCCTGGAGCGGCCAACGCCCGGTGCAGTGGCTGCTGGAAAACGCCCCCGTCGATGCGCGCTGGTGCCTGGTGCACGCCACGCATATGACGCCTGACGAATACGCCGCCGCCGCGCGCACCGGCGCCGTGGCCGGCATCTGCCCCACGACAGAAGCGAACCTGGGCGACGGCCTCTTCGACATGCCGCTGTGGCTGCAGAACGGCGGGCGCTGGGGCGTGGGATCCGACAGCCACGCCTGCGTGAATGCGGCGGAAGAATTGATGCTGCTCGAATACGGCCAGCGCCTGTCGACCCGCCAGCGCAACGTGCTGGCCACCGCCAGCCAGCCGCAGGTGGCCACCGCTATGACGCTGCAGGCGGTGCAGGGCGGGGCTCAGGCGGCAGGGCGTGCCATAGCGGGACTGGCCACGGGCCAACAGGCCGACTGGGTGGCGCTGGACGCCGATCAGCTGGCGCTGCAGGGTCTGCCCGCGGACAGCCAATTGGGTGCGCATGTGTTCGGCAGCCACCGCACGTCGGCAGTGCACGGCGTGTGGGTGGCAGGCCGCCAGCGCGTGCAGGCCGGCCGCCATCCGCTGCATGACACTGCTGCGCGAGCCTTCGTGCAAGCGCGCTCTGCCACCATTCACACTGATTGATCTTCCCGCAGACTTTTTGCATCCCATGACCGATATCGCCATTCCTGCTTTCACCTTCCACCAGGGCACTGCACCCCTGCTGCTGTCGATGCCGCACGTCGGCACCCATGTACCTCCCGCCATCGCGGCACGCTTTACCGAAGAAGCCCGCCAGGTGCCAGACACCGATTGGCATCTGGAGCGCCTGTACGCCTTCGCGCGCGAACTCGGTGCCTCGATCCTCGTTGCCACGCACTCGCGCTACGTGGTCGATTTGAATCGCCCGCCCGACGGGGCCAGCCTGTATCCCGGCCAAAGCGTGACGGGTCTGTGCCCGGTCGACACGTTCGACGACACGCCCATCTATGCCAACCGCGATGGCCCCGACGCGGCTGAAACCGCTGCCCGCCGCGATGCGGTGTGGGCGCCTTATCACGCGCAACTTGGTCAGGAACTGGAGCGCATCCGCGCGGCGCATGGCGTGGCCGTGCTGTGGGACGCGCATTCCATCCGCTCCGTGCTGCCGCGTTTCTTCGAAGGCAGGTTGCCCGACCTGAACCTGGGCACGGCCAATGGTGAGAGCTGCGCGCCCGAGCTGGCGCAGCAGTTGCTGGCCATCGGCGAGGCCAGCGGATATTCCGCCGTTCTCAACGGCCGCTTCAAAGGCGGCCACATCACCCGTCAATACGGCCGCCCGGCAGACAACGTGCATGCGGTGCAACTGGAAATGACGCAGGCCAGTTACATGCAGGAGGCGTTGCCCTTCGACTACCTGCCCGACGTGGCAGCCCGTGTGGAACCGACCTTGCGCCAGATGATCGAGGCAGCGTTGGCGTTCGCGCACGCACAGGCGAGGCGATAGGACGCCCGATCCCATCACGAACCACCCGCAGCAGCGCCAAACGACTACTATGGGCCTATGGACACCATGCAAGACACCGAGCTCAGCCAGGCGCTAGCGCCGGCAGCTTCCCCGAATGCCGAGCCTGCATGGGGGTGGGGTGATCGCTTTTGCATGCCGCTATTCAGTCCTGGCACGCGGGTGCGCATGGCGGGCGAGTGGGAAACCGTGAGCCACGTCGGGCTGCGACGCCAGGAGCTCGCGATCTATCTGGTCGGCCGGGATTTGCCGGTCGACCCGTCCCGGCTGGAGCTGGCCGCCACTACCTTTACGACTCTGCGCGTGCCGGAAGCACGCTAAAGCCAAAGTCGCACAGTTCAGGCTGTCGCCGTGCCTGGCTGTTGCGCCATGGCTTCGCCCAGCCGCGTTGGCCGCAGCGGCCCCCAGCCCGCTTCGAACTGCACCGCATCGCGTTGAAACAGCAGCACGACGGTGGAGCCCAGCAAAAACCGTCCCATCTCGTCGCCCTGGTTCAGCGTGATCTGCTGGTCGGCGTAGTCCCATTGAACCAATCGGCCTGGGCGTGGCGGGTTCACCTGCCCATGCCATACGGTCGCCATGCTGCCGACGATGGTGGCCCCTACCAGCACCAGCGCCATCGGCCCCAACGGGGTTTCGAACAGACACACGACCCTTTCGTTGCGCGCGAACAGCCCCGGCACGCCGCGCGCCGTGAGCGGGTTTACCGAAAACAGCGCACCCGGCACGTGCACCATGCGCAGCAGCCGGCCCGCGCACGGCATGTGGATGCGGTGGTAGTCGCGCGGGCTCAGGTAAATGGTGGCAAAGCTACCGTCGTTGAACTGCGCTGCCGTTGCTGCGTCGCCACCCAGCAGTGCAGTCGTGGAATAGTGGTGGCCTTTGGCCTGGAAGATCTGGTCGTGCGCAATGGCGCCCAACTGGCTTACCGCACCATCGACCGGGCACACCACGGCGGCATTGGCCAGCGGCCGGGCGCCAGGGCGCAGCGCGCGGGTGAAGAAGTCGTTGAAGGTCGCGTAGCTGGCAATATCCGGATTGGCCGCCTCTTTCATATCGACGCCGTACTGCGCCACGAAGCGGCGGATCGCCGAGGTGGTGATGCTGCCCGCACGGGCGGAGGCGAATCGGCCGGCAATCATGGTGAGCAATTGCTTGGGCAACAGGTACTGGGGGAGGACGGCGAGGCGGTCAGACACGTGGGGGGAATCCTTGGGTGGGGCCGATGATTCTAGAGGCGCGCAGGCCTCGGCGAGGGTGGCGCTCCCCTGCATGGCGCAGTGAACCGTAGCGCGGTACAATCGACAGGCTAATGCACAGCGACTTGCCTGTCCATTGAAGCCGTCGCCCCCGGCCCTGTCGCCTCATGCGCCCCGGGTGCAGCGACTCCCCTGCATGTCATGCCCGCGCTGCCCGGTCTTTTCAAGGCCTGAGCAGCTTGTTGTGAGCAGCGTCGGCATGCAGGTGCGCCCCAGAATATTTGTTATTTGGAACTTGACTGAAACATGGCAAAAGAAGAACTGATTGAAATGCAGGGCTCCGTGACGGAAGTCTTGCCTGACTCGCGCTTTCGCGTCACGCTGGAAAACGGCCACCAACTCATCGCCTATACCGGTGGCAAGATGCGCAAGCATCACATCCGCATTCTGGCCGGCGACAAGGTGTCGCTGGAACTGTCGCCTTACGACCTGACCAAGGGCCGCATCACGTTCCGTCACTTGGCCGGTCGCGGCCCTGGTCCGTCCAGCCGTTGATGGATAGTTGCCGCGCAAAAAAATCGCGGCAACTTTTGCAAACTGGCCAAAGTGGCTCAAATTGCAGGTTAGAATTCTTTTTGTCGGAGCGTAGCGCAGCCTGGTAGCGCATCTGCTTTGGGAGCAGAGGGTCGCGAGTTCGAATCCCGCCGCTCCGACCATTGATTCAAGGGGTTGCATCGCAAGGTGCAACCCCTTTGTCATTTCCGCCCCTCGATCCGGCCTGGCTCGCCACGCACGTCGCACCAACGTCGCATGCCCCTGGTTTCACCGTATTTGCCCGTTTCCGCTCTCCTGCCTGCCAAGCGCATGGAGGCGGTCGATGCACTGCGCGGCATCGCCATGCTATGGATGACCGTCTTTCACTTCTGCTTCGATCTCAGCCACTTCGGCTACTGGGCGCAGGACTTTCGTTCCGACCCTGTCTGGACGGTCCAGCGCACGCTGATCGTCAGCCTGTTCCTGATTTGTGCCGGCATGGGGCAGGCGCTGGCATCGGCCAACGGGCTGGGCTGGTCACGGTTCAGCCGCCGGTGGTTGCAGGTGGTGGGTGCAGCGCTGCTCGTCACGGCCGGCTCGGCCATCATGTTTCCGCGCACCTTCATCTACTTCGGCGTTTTGCACGGCATGGCGGTGATGCTGCTCATCGCACGACTGAGCACGCCGGCCGGCCGTTGGTTGTGGCCCGCCGGAGTGGTGGCGCTGGCGTTGCCGAGCGTGGCGGCCTGGGCCCTTTCGGGGCCGCTCGCTGGCGCTGCCGATGTGTTCAGCAGCCGCGCGCTCAATTGGCTCGGGCTGGTCACGCGCAAGCCTTTCACAGAAGACTACGTGCCTGTGCTGCCCTGGCTGGGCGTGATGTGGTGGGGCGTTGCCAGCGGCCAGTGGCTGTTGCGCCACCGTCCGCACTGGCTCGCCATGCCTTTGCCGCGCTCGATGGGGTGGCTGCCCGTGCTGGGCCGCCACAGCTTGAGCTACTACCTCTTGCACCAGCCCGTGATGATCGGCGCCATCATGGCTTGGGCCGCGCTGGCGGGCTGATTGTTTAGCGTCTTACCTGAAGCGCGCCTGGGTTGACGATGTTCGTCGGCGTGCCGCGGATGTAGTTCACGACGTTGTCGAAAGCCGCCCCGAAGTACAGCTCGTAGCTGTCTTGTTCCACGTAGCCGATGTGGGGCGTGCAAATGCAGTTTTCCAGCCGCAGCAGTGCATGGCCTTGCAGGATAGGTTCGCTCTCGAACACATCTACTGCCGCCATGCCGGGTCGGCCGCGGTTGAGTGCGGCGATGAGCGCGTCGGGCTGAATCAGTTCAGCGCGTGACGTGTTCACGATCAGCGACGTTGGCTTCATGGCCGACAGGTCTTCCAGTGTGACGATGTTGCGCGTGTCGTCGTTCAGCCGCAGATGCAGCGATATCACGTCGCACTGCGAGAAGAATTCCTCGCGCGTGCTGGCCACCTGCAGGCCGTCGCTCAGCGCCTGCGCGCGCGATGCCTCACGGCCCCACACGCGCACGTTCATGCCGAACGCGCGACCGTAGCCTGCCACCAACTGCCCAATACGGCCATAGCCCCAGATGCCCAGCGTCTTGCCACGCAGCACCGTACCGACGCCAAAGTTAGGCGGCATCGACCCTGAGCGCAGGCCCGACTGCTGCCAGGCGCCGTGCTTCAGATTGGCGATGTACTGGGGCAGGCGGCGCATGGCCGCCATGATCAGTGCCCAGGTGAGTTCCGCCGGGGCGACGGGTGAGCCCACGCCTTCGGCCACTGCAATGCCGCGTTCGGTACAGGCCTGCACATCGACATGGCTGCCGACCTTGCCGGTCTGTGCGATCAATCTCAGGCGCGGCAGCTTTTCCACCAATTGACGCGTGATCTGGGTGCGCTCTCGCACCAGCACGATGATGTCTGCGTCTTTCAGGCGCACCGATAGCTGGCCCAGGCCTTTGACCGTATTTGTGTACACCTTGGCGGAATAGGGGTCGAGCCGTGCAGCGCAGTGCAGCTTGCGCACAGCGTCCTGGTAGTCGTCGAGTATGACTATGTTCATGTTGTCCATTGCGTCCGCACCGGGTGCGGTCCGGGGGCCCGGAAACGAGTTCCGCCGCCACTGGCTACATCAAGAAAAAGAAAGGGCGAATCAACGGGGCAGTCGCATTGCACGCTGCGCCGGTGCCGCATTGTCGTTCATCCCCATGCCGTGGCGGCCGCCCGAATGCCCGCTTGCAACCAGACGGGACACACCGTTACAAAACGCCACGTCCCTAGGGCTGCCTTGCTGAGCACGGACCTTTCGCGGTCGCTTGGGCGACGCCGCATTGGTGCGATCCCCAATACGGGCGTCGGCGTGCGTGTTTACGCTCCGCTTCAAAGGAACAATTTTGCATGCGACCTCACCACCGTTTCTGGCCGCGCCGGCTGCCGCACGCGCTTCGAGTTCCCGCCACATCGCTCTGGGACAACCTGGCCACCAGCGCGCGTCGGTACCCCGACAAGCCTGCGTTGGTCTTCTTCGGCGCGCACATGCCGTACCGCGAACTGGCCGACTCCGCCGAGCGGCTGGCGGCGCACCTCTATGCGCTGGGTGTGCGCAAGGGCGACCGGGTGGTGCTGTGCATGCAGAACTGCCCGCAATTGGTGGTGGCGCACTTCGCCATCCTGCGCGCCAATGCCGTCGTGGTGCCGGTCAACCCGATGAATCGTGCCGAGGAGCTCAAGCACTACATCACCGACCCCGACACCCGCGTCGCCATCACCACCGCCGACCTGGCGGCGGAACTGGGCCAGGCCAGCGATGCGCTGCCTGCTGAATCTGCCTTGCGGCATTTGATCGTCACGCAATTCACCGATGCGTTCGACCCCAGTGCCGAGGGCCCTGATGCCGTGCCCGCGCACTGGCGTGACTGGCTGTGCACGCAGCGCGCACTGCCTCGCTTGGCGCACGGCCAGGTGCATGCGTGGACCGATGCCCTGGCTTGCACAGACGCCGCACCAGCGCATGACGCGGCCAGCAGCGACTTGGCCGTACTGCCCTACACCAGCGGCACCACCGGCTTGCCCAAGGGATGCATGCACCCGCACCGCAGCATCATGCACAACGCCGTCGCCGGCAGCCTGTGGGGCACGGGCACGCCCGAAGGCGTGGTGCTGGCGGTAGTGCCCATGTTTCACATCACCGGCATGGTCAGCGTGATGCACACCACGATCTACTGCGGCTCCACGCTGGTGATCATGCCGCGCTGGGACCGCGACTTGGCGGGCCGGCTGATCTCGCACTACCGCGTGACCAGCTGGACCAACATACCCACCATGATCATCGACCTGATGGGCAGCCCGCATTTCGGCGACTACGACCTGTCGAGCCTGCTCTACATCGGCGGCGGCGGCGCCGCCATGCCGCAGGCGGTGGCGCAGCGGCTGTTCGACCATTACGGCCTGCGCTATTCCGAAGGCTACGGGCTGACCGAAACCGCCGCGCCCACGCATTCCAACCCGCCCGACCATCCCAAGCAGCAATGCCTGGGCATTCCCTTCATAAGCACCGATGCCCGCATCGTGGACCCCGACACGCTGCGCGAGCTGGGCGTGGGCGAGCAGGGCGAGATCGTCATGCATGGGCCCGAGGTGTTCGATGGCTACTGGAAGCGCCCCGACGCCACGGCATTGGCCTTCATCGACATCGACGGAAAGCGATTCTTCCGTTCAGGCGACCTGGGGCACAGGGATGAAGACGGCTACTTCTTCCTCACCGACCGGCTCAAGCGGATGATCAACGCCAGCGGCTTTAAGGTGTGGCCGGCGGAAGTCGAGGCGCTGATGTTCCGCCACCCGGCAATCCAGGAAGCCTGCGTAATCGCCGCACGCGACGCCTACCGCGGTGAAACCGTCAAGGCGGTGGTGGTGCTGCGCAGCGACCAGCGCGGCCAGGTGTCCGAAGCGGACGTTACCGCGTGGTGCCACGAACACATGGCGGTGTACAAGGCGCCGCGCATCGTGCAGTTCGTCGATGCCTTGCCCAAGAGCGGCAGCGGCAAGGTGATGTGGCGCGCGCTGCAGGAGGCCGAGCCCGGTTGAGCGTCGCGGTTCGGCGCGGGGGGCCTTTACGAACGCGTATCGGCCAGCTCGCCCAGCTCCCGCTCCAGCAGGGCTGGGTCTTCCAGCTGCAATTCGATCAGGCGGCGCAAGTGGGTCACGCTGTCAAGGTCGATTACGCGGCACAGCAAACCGACCTGCTCGCCGTCGATGTGAGCCACTTCCGCAGACATCGAGATGTGCGCTTCGCCCGGCGACAGTGGCATGGCCAGCTGGCAGGGCATGCCCACCGCCAGAACGACGTCGGGCGGCAGTTGCAGCAACGCGCCTTTGAGCGACAGATCCAGCACCTGTGCGGCGAAGGTGCCGTGGCCGGTGGTGAACTGGGCGGGCGCTTGAAACCCGATGCGGATGAAGTGGCGGCGCTCTGAGGCCATGGAAAGCTCCTGGTGGGTGCCCGGCATGCTAGCGCAAGGCGGAGGCCGCGTGGCGCACGCTCTGAACAACGCCGCTGCGGTGCCTTAAGCTCGCGTGCTATGGCCCAAGTGACGTTTCCCCCTCCCTATGTTTCCGTTGGCGATATCGCTGCGCAACTGCGTGACACCGGCCACGTGGTCTTGAGCCCGCAGGATGTCATGGCCTGGGCGGGCGCGGACCTTGGCGAGCTCAACGCTTTGCGCGCCGACTGGAACGATCTCCCGCCCGACGAGTTCCTGAAGGACGGCGGCCGCTACCGCCGGCGCCGCCATGCCAGCTTCGTGGCCGAACCCGACCCGCTGAGCGGTGAAATACAGTTGCGCCCCGTGCCGCACCGCGCCCATTGGCAACCCGTGGAATACAACGCGCTGCACGGTGGCATGGAGCGCTGGTTCGCGCCCGTGACCGATGCGGTGTTGGCGGCACCTGCCTGGCAGCGTTTGATGGCGTCGCTTGCGGGCCTGGCGCAGGCAGCGCTGGCGTCCAAGCCGCAGCCGTGGTTTGTCGAAGCGCACCAGTTCCGAATCGACACCGCAGGCGGCATCGGCCGCCCCACGCCCGAAGGCGCGCACCGCGACGGCGTGGATCTGGTGGCGGTGTTCCTCGTTGCGCGCGAGGGCATCAAGGGAGGCGAGACCCGCATCTTCGAAGCGGCCGGCCCCTTCGGCCAGCGTTTCACGTTGACCGAGCCGTGGTCGCTGCTGCTGCTGGACGACAGCCGCATGATCCACGAAACCACGCCCATCCAGCCCTTGGCGGCTGGCGGTTGGCGCGATACGCTGGTAGTCACATGCAGGCGCGGCGGCTTTCAGGATGCCATAGACACGACGGTGCAAGTCCCTGCGAACTGATGGGCATCAAGGCCAAGGATCGCCGCCGCTGCCACACTGTCATGGTTCCCGCGGCTGTCAGGCCGTCTCTCAACCTGAAGGAGAAGACTCTATGTTCCAACACATTCTGATTCCCGTCGACGGTTCGAACACCTCGCAGATCGCAGTGTCCAAGGCTGCTGGCCTGGCCAAGGCGTTCGGCAGCAAGGTGACGGCTTTGTATGTGGTCGACCCGTACCCCTTCACGGGCGTGGGTGCCGACTTTGCCTACGGCCAGTCGCAGTACCTGACGGCCGCCACGGCTGAGGCCAATACGGCGCTGGATGCCGCCAAGTCTGCCCTGGAGCAGGCGGGCATTCCCGTGACGACGGTGGTGGGCGAAGGGCACGCTGTACACGACGGCATTGCGCGCGCGGCGGAATCGTCGGGCGCCGATCTGATCGTCATGGGCTCCCACGGCCGGCGCGGCCTGGAGAAGCTGGTGCTGGGAAGTGTCACGCAGCGTGTGCTGGGCGTGGCCAAGGTGCCGGTGCTGGTCGTGCGCGACTGATCTGTATTGCAGCTCCCACCTCTCTGAAGCGGTGGGCGGTGCGGCCATCAAAAAAGGCTCCCGAAGCAATCGCCTCGGGAGCCTTTTGTCATGCTTTGGAGATTCGCTTGGCTTACTCGATCTTCGCGCCCGAGGCCTCGACGATGCCCTTCCACTTGGCGTAGTCGTTGCGGAACAGCGTGTTGAACTGGCTGACCGACAGCGCTTCAGGCTCGGCGCCCTGGGCCTGGATGGCCGCCTTCATCTCCGGCGTGGCCAGCAGCTTGTTGACCTCGGTATTCAAGCGGGTGACCACGGCAGCGGGCGTGCCGGCCGGTGCGAACAGGCCGTACCAGGTGCTCACGTCGAAGCCGGCGTAGCCCGACTCGGCCACGGTGGGCACGTCAGGCAGCGACGAGCTGCGGCGTGCCGACGTCACGGCCAGCGGGCGCAGCTTGCCCGACTTGATCTGGCCGATGGCGGAGGGGACTGACGACACCAGCAGATCCACGTTGCCCGACAGCGCATCCATCAGCGCCGGGTTCGATCCCTTGTACGGCACGTGCACCAGCTTCACGCCGGCGGCCTTTTCAAACAGGTCGCCCGCCAGGTGAATGGAGGTGCCGTTGCCCGGCGAGCCGTAGGTGATGGTGCCCGGCGTGGCCTTGGCGGCAGCCACCACGTCGGCCAGTGTCTTGAAGCGCGAATTGGCGCTGGTGGCGATGATCACCGGCGTGTAGGCAACGTGGGCGATGGGCGTCAGGTCGCGCGTGGGCTCCCATGGCAGGTTCTTGTAGAGCCATGGGCCGATGACCAGGTTGTCCTTCTGGCCCATCACGATGTCGTAGCCCGTAGGCGCCATGCGAACGGTTTCGGTGATGCCTAGCGTGCCGCCGGCGCCGGGTCGGTTGTCGGCCACCACAGTCCACTTGGTGCTCTCGCCCAGCTTGGTTGCCACCAGGCGCGCCAGGATGTCGGTGCCGCCGCCGGGCGGGAAGGGCACGATCAGGCGGACCGGCTTGGTGGGGTAGTCGGCGCCGGCAGCAGCGGTCTGCGCGTGCGCGCCGGTGCTCACGGCAAGGGCCAGGGCGGTGAAGGACAGCAGGGTGCGAATCATGGTGTGGTTGTCTCCGTTGTCGTCAAAAAATGAGAGGGTTGCAGCGGTTTAGTGCCAATTATGCCTCTAGCGCCCTATCCATAAGCGCTAGTAGCTATTAAAGTGATAGCGTTTGGGTGGATCAGCCTTCGCGCACGTCGGCCACAGGCGCATCGCCGAAGTCGGCGCGCGCCAGCCAGGCCAGCACGCGGCGGGCGGCCTCGTCGGGCGATGTGAGCCGGCCTTCGTCCTTGAGTGCCGCAAAGCTGCCCGCGTCCGGAAAGCGCTGCGGGTCGGCGCCGCGCAACTGGGTCTGCATGTCGGTGTCGATGACGCCGGGCGCCAGCGAACACACGCGCGCGCCGTGCGGCCGGGCTGCTTCGTCGAGCGCCACGCAGCGGGTGAAGTGGTCCATGCCCGCCTTGGCCGCGCAGTAGGCGGCCTGCGACGCCATGGCGCGCCGGCCCAGGCCCGACGAAATGTTGAGCACCTTGCGCGGCACCTGCCAGCCGGCCGTCGCGCCCAGGAAGGCACCCGTCAGCAGCATGGGCGCCTCCAGCCCCACGCGCAGTGCCTGCGCCAGTGCATCGGGGTCGCTATCCGACAGCGGGGCGATTGGCGGAATCACGCCCGCGTTGTTGATCAGCGTGGCCGACGCGAGGCGGCCGGCGGGCAGGGCGGTGAGCCAGTCGCGCAGCCGTGCGGCGGCGTCGGGCGCCTGCGCCAGGTCGATGGGCCACTGCTCCAGCGTGGCCCCGGTTCCTTCGGCGGCCGATGTTAGTTCAGCGGACGGGTTGCGCGACAACGTGACCAGCGTGTGGCCCGGCTGCAGCAGCTGGCGCGCCATGGCCAAGCCCATGCCGCGCGATGCTCCGGTGATCAGATAGAGATGAGGTTGCGTCATGGGCGGCAATGGTAGCGGCCGGGCGCGCAAAGGCACCGAGGGTTTGCGCAAGGCGCGCTGCGTGCCGCGGCTGCAAGGGGCATGCGCAAGGCGCGCTCCCTAGAATCGCCACATGGAAGATTCCAGCCAGCCCCCTGCTACCCGTCGACGCCGAGGTTCGGGCCACGTCACCATCCGCGATGTGGCGCGCCTGGCGGGCGTGGCGCCGATCACCGTGTCACGCGCTTTGAGCACGCCCGACCAGGTGTCGCTGGCAGTGCGCGAGCGCGTGCGCGAGGCGGTGGCCGCCAGCGGCTACGTGCCCAACCTGATCGCCGGCGCCTTGTCGTCAGGCCACAGCCGCATGGTGGCGGCGCTGGTGCCGTCGCTGTCCACGCTCACCCTGCACCCCATGCTGGAAGCGCTGGGCGAGGCGCTGGAGCCCAGCGGCTGCCAATTGCTGCTGGGCCAGACCGGCTACGACAACGCCCGGCTGGACGGCATTCTGGAAACCCTGCTGGGCCGCCGGCCGGCCGGCATCGTCATCACCGGCCCGCTGGAATCGCCCGCCTGGCGCCAGCGCCTGCGTGCCAGCGGCGTGCCGGTGGTGGAAACCTGGGACCTGGTGGACGACCCCATCGACCTGCTGGTGGGCTTTTCGCACGCCGGCATGGCGCGGGAGGTGGTGGCTTTTTTGCACGCGGGCGGCCGGCGGCGACTGGCGTTCTTCGGCGCGCAAGATGCCCGGTCGCGGGCGCGCGCCGCCGCTTTCACACAAGCCGCGCAGGCGCTGGGCTTGCCCGTGCCGCTGATGCATGCCGCGCCCGCGCCGGCCACGGTGCGCAGCGGGCGCGACGCACTGGCCGCGTTGGTGGAGCAGGGCGGTGCATTGCCGGTCGATGCCGTGTTCTGCAATTCGGACCTGATGGCCATGGGTGTGTTGATTGAGGCGCAGGCGCGGGGCCTGCGCGTGCCAGGTCAACTGGCGATCGTCGGCTGTGGCGACTTGCCGTTCTCTGGCGACATGGAGCCCGCGCTGACCACGGTGCATCTGGATGGGCAGGCGATTGGCGCGCGCGCCGGGCAGCTCATCGTCGACCGCCTGGAAGGCCGGGAGATCGCCAGCCGCGTTTGGGATCTCGGTTTTTCCATCACCCGGCGCGCGACCAGCTGATCGGCAAGACGGCCGCGCGTCTCATGGAAAACGAGCATGCGCTGACCCTTTCACGATTCAAATGGTACCGGTACCATTCGTAGACAACAAGCATGACTGGAGATACACCATGGCGTTTTTGACGAATCGGCGCGGCGCGATGCTGGCGCTGGGAACGGGCCTGCTGCCCGCCTGGGCCGCCGCGCAGGACGCGCAGTGGCCGACGCGCCCCGTGCGCCTGGTGGTGCCCACGCCGCCGGGCGGCGCCAGTGACCGGCTGGCGCGCCTGCTGGGCACTGGCATGGGCAAGTTCCTGGGCCAGCCCATCGTGGTGGACAACCGGGGCGGCGCTGGCGGCACGCTGGGCACGGCGGTGGCGGCCAAGGCCCCGGCGGATGGCTACACGCTGCTGTTCACCGGGGTCTTCAATGCCATCAACCCCAGCCTGTACGCCAAGCTGCCCTACGACTACCTGCAGGATTTCATTCGCGTGGCGCCCATGACGCAGGGCCCCAACGTGCTGGTGGTGCGGCCCGACTTCGACGCCGACACGCTGGCCGCCTTCGTGGCGCTGGCACGCGCCAAGCCGGGCGCCATCGACTTTGCGAGCGGCGGCAATGGCACGTCGGGCCACCTCACGCTGGAGATGTTCCAGCGCGCGGCCCGCATCCAGCTCAACCACATTGCCTACAAAGGCACGGCGCCTGCGTTGCAGGACGTGCTGGCAGGCACCGTGCGCGTCATCGCGCTCAACCAAGATACCGCCCTGCCGCACCTGAAGGCCGGCAAGCTCAAGGCGCTGGCGATCAGCGGCGCGCAGCGCAACCCCGCGCTGCCCAACGTGCCGACCTTCGTTGAATCGGGCTTTGCCGACATGGTGGTCACCTCCTGGGCGGGCGTGGATGCGCCCCGGGGTACGCCCGCGCCCATCGTGGAGCGCGTGGCCGCCGCCGTGGCACACGCCATGCGCCAGCCCGAAGTGCGCCAGCCGCTCGAGGCCGACGGCTGGGTGCCCTGGGAATCGACGCCCGGCGAATTCGACGCCTTCGTGCGGCGCGACACGCAGCGCTGGGCGGAGGTGATTCGCGCCGCGCAGATCCGCATCGAGTCCTGATTTCTCTCACTGTTTTTTTGTCGCACGCATGCTCCAGTCCTCGGCCCTTTCGCCCGCTTTGTCGCCCTCCGATTCCACTGCCGTGCACGACGCGCTGCATCGCCTGGGGCCGCTGCGCCTGCAATCTGGCGCAGTGCTGCCCGAGGTGGACGTGGCCTACGCCACCTACGGGCGGCTTGCGCCCGGCGGCGACAATGCCATCCTCGTCACCCACGGCTATACGGCCAGCCACCGCATGCTGGCGCATGGCGACGGCGTGGCGGAAGGGTCATGGGCGCCACTGATCGGGCCGGGCCGGGTGCTCGACACCGACCGGTATTTCATCGTCTGCTCCAACATGCTGGGCTCGTGCTACGGCAGCACCGGGCCGGCCAGCATCGACCCGCGTACCGGCCGTGTCTATGGCCCGGATTTCCCCGACATCACGCTGCAGGACATCGTCCAGGTGCAGCACCAGTTGCTGCAGCACCTGGGCGTGCAGCGCCTGCGCGCGGTGGTCGGTCCTTCATACGGCGGCTTTCAGGCCCTGCAGTGGGCGCTGGACCATCCTGATCGGGTGGATGCTATTGCTGCTGTGGTTTCGGCACCCTTCATGCCGCCGAGCCCGCATATGGATCTGCCCACGCTGTACGCAGCGCTGCAGGCCGACCCAGGGTGGAACGCCGGCCGCTATGCCGAAGGCGCCGGCGTGCAGCCCACGTTGCATCGCTTGCGCCAGGCAACGCTGCAGGCTTACGGCATGGACGAGGTGCTGCGCGCGCAGGGCGTGCACGATGCCCACGCGCGGCAGGCACGCATCGACTCCATGGCCCGCGCCTGGGCGGCGGAATTTGATGCGCACTCCTTGATCGTGCTGCTGAAGGCAGCGCTGGCTTTTGATGTGCGGCCCCGGCTGCATGAACTGCGCTGCCAGTTGCTGCACGTCACGGCCAGCACCGACCTGCTGTTTCCGCCCGTTGCCGTGCGCGGCACGCTGGCCGCAGCGGGCACCGGGCTGGCCCGCTATGTGGAGATGGACACCGCATTCGGCCACCAGGCCTCGGGCCCGGCACATGCGCTCTGGAGCGGTGCGCTGCAAGACGTGCTCGACAGCACGGCCGATTGAGGGTTTGAGCGCTTGAAGGCATACGGCGCTCTTCACAGCAATTTGCTATTAAATTAATAGCTACTAGCGCTTATGCATCAAGCGCTATAGGTCAAAAAGGCTTGAAATTCAGAAGGGCGCTGGCGAAGTGAACGCCAGCGGCTGCCCCGTGCCCGGGTGATCGAATGCGATGTGGGTGGCATGCAGCAGCAGCCGTGGTGCGCGGGCCAGGGCCTGCGCGTCGGCATAGAGCGCGTCGCCCAGAATGGGGTGGCCCAGCGCGGCCAGATGCACGCGCAACTGGTGGGTGCGGCCGGTCACGGGTTGCAGTTCGACCCGGGTGCTGGCGGCATCGGCATCAACTACAACCGTGCGCCAGCGGGTCAGGCTGGGCTTGCCTTTCTCCGCATCGATCACGCGCAGCGGGCGACGCTCCCAGTCGGCGGCAATCGGCAGGTCGATGGTGTGCCAGTGCGGCGCGTCGTCGTGTTCAGCTGGGGCATTTGCTTGCGCATCAGGCGCCGCAAGGCAGCCCTGCACCACGGCCACATAGCGCTTGTGCACCCGTCGCTCGGCGAATGCCTGGCTGAGCGCACGCTGCACCGCCAGCGACCGCGCCATCACCACGATGCCCGACGTCGCCTGATCGAGCCGGTGCACCACCAGCGCATCGGGCCACCGCTGCTGCGCGCGGGCGCTCAGGCAGTCCTGCTTGTCGGGGCCCCGGCCCGGCACGCACAGCAGGCCCGACGGCTTGCACAGCACCAGCAGGTCGGCGTCTTCGTGCAGGCATTCCACACCGGGCGCCAAGGCGGCGCCGGGCTCAGCCACCGCTGGCATCGGCGGGCGGCAGGCCCATGCTTTCGTCCGGCGCCTCGTCCCCTGCAGGGCCGTGCGCCAGACGCTGCACGGTCGCGCACAGTTCTTCCACGTCGTTGGGCTTGTGGATGAGCGCGTTGGCGCCTTCTGCCAGCGCCGCGCGTTCGATGTCGGCGGTGACGTAGCCCGAGGCCAGTGCCACCGGCAGTGCAGGGCGAATGCGTTTGGCTTCGCGCACCAGATCCACGCCGCAATAACCCGGCATGTTGTAGTCGGTGACGACCAGGTCGTAGGCCTCGGGGTCGGCGCGCAGCGCGGCGGTGGCTTCGTGCGGGTCGGTGAAGCCGCTCACGCGGTAGCCCCGTCGGCGCAGCAGGCGCTGCACCAGAAACACCAGCGCCTGGTCGTCGTCCACGTACATCACGTGGCGCTGGCGCTGCTGCGGGCCGCCCGCGTCGACCGGGGTTGCGCCCGATGCGCGGCTTTGGCTTGGAATGTCCGGCGCGGGCGGTGTCGTCGGCACCGTGGTCGGAATGCAGAAAGCCCCGCCATCGCCCGCTCCCGACGGGCAATGCGATGTGCCCGGAAAGTACAGCGTGAAGCTGCTGCCTTCGCCCGGCACGCTGTAAACGTCGACCGCGCCGCCGTGCGTGCGCATCACGCCATGCACCACGGCCAGGCCCAGGCCGGTGCCCTGGCCGACGGGCTTGGTGGTGAAGAAGGGCTCAAAGATGCGCTGCTGCGTGGCCGCGTCCATGCCAGGGCCGTTGTCGCTCACGCGCAGGCACACATAGTCGCCGGGCGGAATGGCCAGCCGCTCGCAGATGCGCGCATCGGGCTGCGCGCACACGGCCTGCAGCAGCACGGTGCCGCGCTGGTCGCCCAGTGCATGCAGGGCGTTGGTACACAGGTTCAGCAGGGCTTGTTCGACCTGCGTCGGGTCGGCCAGGATGTCGGGCACGTCGGGGTCGATGCGCACCTGCACGTCCACGCCGGGCGGCACGGTCACGCGCAACAGGCGCACGGTGTCGTTCACGGCCTCGGGCACCGACACGGGCGCGCGCTTGGGCGGCTCGTTGCGGCTGAAGGTGAGGATCTGGCGCACCAGGTCGCGGGCGCGGCGACCGGCTTTCTGGATCTCTTCCAGGCTCTCGAGCACGGGCGATTCGGCGCCCGCGTCGGCCTTGGCGAGTTCCACGTTGCCGAGAATCGCGCCCAGAATGTTGTTGAAGTCGTGCGCAATGCCGCCGGCCATGGTGCCCACGGCCTGCATCTTGTGCGACTCGCGCAGCTGCGCTTCCAGCTCGTTGCGGTGCGCCTCGGCCTTCTTGCGCCCGGTCAGGTCGCGCGCGAAGACGGTGGCGCTGGTGCCTTCGCCCTGGTTCTCGAACGACAGGCTCACTTCCACCGGCAAGTCGCGCCCGGTGGCGGTGCGCGCCGTCACCTCGCCCAGCACGGCCTGGGTGGTCAGCTGCGACAGGGCCATGGCCTGGGCGGCGTCGGGCAGAAAGCGCTCCAGCGCGCTGCCCAGCGCGTCTTCTTGCGTGCACACGAAAAGCGCCGACGCCGTGGGGTTGAAGACGGTGATGCGGTGGTTCTGGTCGACGCAGATGATCGCGTCGAGCGCGGAGTTGATCACCGCTTCCAGCCGCCGCTCGCTGGCCAGAATTTGCGCGTTGCGATCTTTCAGCGTGGCCGCGCTGTCTTGCAGCGCGCGGCGCTCGGCCAGCAGCGGCCCCTGGTCGATCACGGCGCACAGAAACTGCGGCACCACCGGGCCGTCACCTTGCGGCGTCTCGATGCGGGCGATGTGCAGGTCGCCGGTGATGCGGGCGTGCTCGCCGGTGTGGAAGACCACCTCGGTCACCTCGGCGCTGCCGGCCGCGCGGGCCTCGTCGAACGCAGCGCGCACGCGGGGCGCGTCGTCTGCCCGCACGAAGGGCATCAGCGCCACCAGCGGCCGGTCGGCCTCGGAGGGTTGGAACGAGCGGTGCGCCATGGAGTTGGCTTGCACGACCATGTCGTGCTCGTCGAGCACCATCAGCGACAGCGGCACGCTGGAGAACAGCGTCTCGAACCGTTCCGACGCGCTTTCGGCCGCTGCCTGGCTGAAGCGCAGCACCTTGTTCTGCGTCTCCAGCTCGGCCTGCGAGGCGCGCAGCTCGTCGATCAGCGCACCCACGGCATCGGCCGGGCGGCCGGGCTGGCGGCGCTCGGGCAGGCCTGGCGGCGGCGCGTGCGTGCGCTCCGCGGGCGGACGCTGCGCGGAGCGGAAGAGAAAGGAGAGGTCTGGACGCGTCATGGCGCTGGCGGCGGCGTGGGTGATGGCTGCGGATGAAACCTTGGCATCCGGTCCCAACCCGCCTTGCGCAGGCGGGTGAGGCCAGTGTACGCGCCGTGCTCGCGCGAAGCGATGGCGTCCGCTGTTCAGCCCCGCAGGGCGGCAGCGGACGATGCGCGCATCAGCGGCGAGCCGAAATCAGCTCGATCTCGAAGTTCAGCGTGGCGTTAGGCGGAATCACGTTGCCTGCACCCCGTGCACCGTAGGCGATGGAGGCCGGGCAGGTCAGCTTGGCCTTGCCGCCGGGCTTCATGCGCTGCACGCCCTCGGTCCAGCACGGGATCACGGCATTGAGCGGGAACTCGGTGGGCTCGCCGCGCTTGTAGGAGCTGTCGAACTCCTTGCCGTCCAGGAACATGCCTTTGTAGTGCACCTTGACGGTATCGGTGGCCTTGGGCGAGTCGCCCGTGCCTTCCTTCAACGACTGGTAGATCAGGCCGGTTGAGGTAGTGACGGGGGCCGCGGCGGGTGTCTGTGCGATGGCGAGAGGGGTGAGGGCGGCGAAGGTCAGGGATGCGATAAGAAGGCGCATGAAGAAAAACTCCGGAATGAGGCAAGAGGCTCATCTTAGAGAAATCGACGTCTCGGCTTTGCAAGGCATCTGACGGCAAGCTTGGTGGGCGGCAAAGCCGTCCGCTGCGGCAAGACAGCTCTAGGGATCCTCTGCACGAATCGAGCGGAAAGTGAGCGCTGCGGATCGGGAGGGGCTGCAAGGCGCAAAACGCAGCAATAGCTTGGCTATTGCGAGTATTTGCAACGCCGCAGACTGCCCGAGGCCGCAGATGCACACGGCGCGGTGATTTGTGCAGAGAATCCCTAGGCTTCAATCACCGTGGCCGCTGCCGTCACCCTGGCGACAAAACGCTCGGGAAAGCCCGCGCAGAGGCCGCGCAGGCCATCCCTAGACTGGCGCCTCGCACTGGATTTCCCCACTGATTCAAAGAGACAAACATGATGCCCAACTGTTCTTGCTTCTCCCCCCGTACTGCCGCCGTCTGCGCCGTTGGCGCGTTGCTTCTCGGTGCCTGTGGTGGCGGTGGCTCGGACCCAGTGCCGGAAGAAACCCGTGCGCAGGACAGCCGCACCAGCTTCGCTGTAGCGACCGCCAGCCTGCCGTTCACCGCCATGGACGGCGCCACAGCTGAGACCGACCGCTGGACCGGCGTCAATGCCGGTGCGGGCTACCGCATCGAGGTGCCCAAGAACTGGAACGGCATGTTGGTCATGTACGCCCACGGCTATGCCGGCGAAGGCAATGCGCTGACCGTGTCCAACCCGGCCTTCCGGCGGTACTTGATCGAGAACGGCTATGCCTGGGCCGCGTCAAGCTACACCAAGAATTTCTACGACGTGCGCGTGGGCGTGGAAGACACCAATGCGCTGGCCAACGCCTTCGTGCGCATCGCCGCCGCCAACGGCCGTGTGCTGCCCGAGCCCACCCGCACCTACTTGACCGGTGTGTCGATGGGCGGCCACATCACCGCCGCTGCCATCGAGGAGGAGGCGCAGCGGACCGCCGTCAACAAGCGCAGCTACCAGGGTGCCTTGCCGATGTGCGCCGTGCTGGGAGATCTGTCGCTGTACAACTACTTCGGTGCCTACCAGCTGGCGGCGCAGAAGCTGGCCGGCGTGCCCGCCACCACCGCGCCCACGACCGACTGGGCCACGCTCGCCCCGCGCGTGCGCGACGCTATGTTCGCCAGCCAGACATCGTTCTCGTCGGTGACCCCCCAGGGGCAAAAGCTCAAGGACATCGTGATGAACCTGACCGGCGGACCGCGGCCGATCTTTGACCAGGGTTTTGCCAACGCTCCGCTGCAGAACACCGTGTGGGGCACCTTCGGTCGCGACGGCACCATCAACGGCATTCTGAACAAGCAGGGCATCGACACCACCGGCACCGTCTACCGGTTCAACGCCAGCGCGGCCGAGGTGGCGGATTTCAACGCCACCATCGCCAAGTGGGTGCCGGCCGCCGACGCCAACCGCCTGCGTACTGACGGGCTGCGCTGGGTACCTCAGGTCAACGGCCAGTTCCGCATCCCCGTAGTGACCATCCATACGTTGGGCGACATGTACGTGCCCTTCCACATGGAACAGGTCTACCGCGACCGCGCCGAGGCCAACGGCAATGGTCAGTGGCTGGTGCAGCGGGCCATCCGCGCACCGAGCCACTGCGATTTCACCGTCGCCGAGCAGTCCGAGGCTTTCAAGGCTCTGGCCGATTGGGTCGAGAAAGGCACCAAGCCCGCCGGCGACGACGTGAAGACGCCCGCCACTCTGGCCGACGCCCGTTATGGCTGCACCTACACCCGCAATGCAGGAGGCCGTGACGACAGTGCCGTCACCGTGGCTACCCGCGCTGCGATGCCTGGGTGCAGTGGAAGCTGATTTAATAATCCAGTGCTTGGCACACCTTTGATAACGGCGAAGCGCTGGAATAAATGCTTGCTTGCATAAAGCGGAATGTGAAGAGCCTAACGTTTGACTTCAGCGGCGCTGAAAGGAGGGGTTAGGCCGAAGGACAAGCGCGCAGGCCATGCTAGGCTTGTGGTGCGCGGCACGCGCCAGCAAGGCTGGAGAGCGCTACACGCTGCGTGGACCAGTGAAAGATGCGATGACATCAAGACTTCCGATCGAACAGCCAACGTCCAACATCAGCGATATGTTCTTCTTGTTGCATGTCGATCGGGTCCTGGATGCTCTCGATTCTGAACGTCCTCTCTTCCTTGCGTAGTTCGCAATAGCCGACAACGTACTCTGGCGAATCTGATGGGTACGTCGCAGTCAAAATAACGGTGCGGATGGATATTTCGCCATGAGAGTCTGTGTAGGCGAATCGGATGCGGCCTTTAATTGAAAGACCTTCAGCCTTGATCTTTTGCTTAAAGCTGTCGTAGCGTCGAAAGTCAAACGGTTCGTCCGATGTGATCGTGACAGCGCCAACTTTCCTGATGAAGACTGGGGAGGTGGCTGCGGTCGGTATTTTGCGAGTCTTCTTCTTTGGAGTGGTGTCGAAGAACTTGCCAGACTCGATCATACGATTCAGATTTTTGACTGCAGCATCTAGGTTGCTATATAGCTTGGCCATACGGCGAGCGTTAACAGCCTCTTCCTGCTTGGCCTTTGTTGCCGCAGAGACCGTTCGCTTTGGATTTGATGCTTGCATGGGATCGTAAGTCCAATGGCAGTAATAGAGAGTAGGCGGCGACCACTGCGGCCTAGCGCTTAAGTTCAGCGGGCGCCGTAGGCGGTCCGCTGCAATGACGGGTTAGGCCTCATTTTGCGAGGTGAATGCGCAATAAGCCTCTTTGCCAACCTTGAGCGCTGCAAAGAGACATACGGCAATAAAGCCAGAAAGCAGTGTTGCCGAAACGCCTATTGATGCGCCGAGGAACGTGGCAATGACGCCAACGATTGCAGTGGTGGAATTCTTCTGCATTTCTAGTATTTGTTTCCAGAGCGCGCGGTACTTCTTTTCGTCTGCGCACAGAAAAAGCTGCATCTCTGACTTGACGAAATCCCAGTATTTCTTTTCAGGGCGATGATCTCCAATGCGTGGCGGCCCTGCGGAGGCTTGTGGCGGTAATGGACCTCCTCGGTACATGAAGCGAGCAACCTCTTCCTCTGTTGAAGCGGCCCCCATTTCCCAAATGACGAGTGGTGTTGCTTCAAGAGTAAGGTCCGTCGGATTGAGGGCGGCGAGCAAGCTTTGCGTGTTCATAGTCTGTCAACGAGGTCTAACGTTTGATATGAGAAGCTTGACCAGGCTTGCCGGAGCGAGTCCTCTCGATGGAAGGGTTAGGCGTCGGTTCCGCGTCACGCATTGGAAGCCTGAATTTTCTTAAGAATGTTCGTGATGTGCTGAGGATACGCGCCGGTGAAGTACTCAAACGTCAGTGGATTGGCTGCGTAAAACTGACAGCACAGTTCAACCCATAAATCGGCCTTCAGAGGGCCGTTCAACTTAAAGACCTTCTTTGACCGAGCCTTGATGTGATCGGCGTTCTTTGCCGTCATATTGAAGTCAGAGTCACGACGCTGGAAGTATTCGTCCCTAAGAAAGAATTGCACAGCACCATCGAAGTGCCGAAAACAGTTGGTCGTGATATCAAACTCTGCATGCAGATAGCGAGCCGGAAAGTACGACTGCCCGTCAATCTCGAGTTGCACATCCTCTGTCTTTAGCTCAAGCGATTGAAACGTCTTGATTTCGTCCGACTCGCTCCATTTGACATCGAGGCAATGCACGTTTGCGAACAGAAAGTCTATGTAGCGAGGATCAAGATCCAAGGGGGGCGAAGCTTGGCGGTTCCAGGTTTGATTTGCCTCACATCCTCATTGAACGGCGCTCCATACCAAGTGTCAGATTCGAGATATACGGAGTTGTCGACATTGAGTCGAACTCGATCTTCGTCAATAGCCACGTACCTCGTGACGCCTTGAAGCTCTAGCTCCCAGAGCATTTCAATGAATCGCGGTGCCCAGTTGGCCTTAGGGTGCATCTGCCGTCTGAAGCACGAATGTGCCATCAGCATGAAATCGCTTCCTACAAAGTAGCCAGGCTGGAACTTAATTGGAGGCAACCGTGTAGCGAGATCTCCAAACGAAAGTAGTCCGTCTCGCTCAGTTTGCATTGATCCGAGGAGCGCTTTTGCAAGCCCAGATGCGGTTGCAACTACCCCTGTGATTGGGGTGTACTCGAATGAACTGGCGTCTAAGGCAAATCCTTTCGTCGCTGCGTTGTGATCTTTGCAATCTGAGCGCTTGCATTCGCCAGCTTGGCGTTGGCTTGTTCAGCCAACCCCGCTGCGTGCCGAGCCATCAGCTCTTCAAGGTTCAGATCGGTTGACATATTTCTCAGGCAAACCTAAAAATCTGCGGATTGTGCGGCGACCGAGATGACTGCAGCCCAGACCGTAACGCGCCTGCATACCAGCTTCTGTGACTACAGTAGCTTACCGCAGGCTTTCGCTTTCAGGCCTGAAAACCCATTGCTTATTGCCCCAAAAGAACAAAAGCCTGGTCATCCAGGCTTTTGTTTTTTAAATCGTAGCCCTGCCCACGCGGTGCATGATGCACCCGCAGTATTGCTAAGCCGCCAACTCACTCACCGGCACACAGCTGCAAAACAGATTCCTGTCCCCATAAACGTTGTCTACGCGCCCCACGGGAGCCCAGTATTTGGCCTGGCGCAGCGCAGGCACCGGGAACGCTGCAGTTTCCCGGCTATAGGCCCGGGCCCAGTCGGCAGCCAACAGGCTTTCCGCCGTATGCGGTGCGTTCTTCAGCGGGTTGTCGCCCTGTGGCCAGGCGCCGTTTTCGATCTGGCGAATCTCTTCGCGGATGGCGATCATCGCGTCGATGAAGCGGTCCAGCTCGACCAGTGTTTCGCTCTCGGTGGGTTCCACCATCAGCGTGTTGGGCACGGGGAAGGACAGCGTGGGCGCGTGAAAGCCGTAGTCGATCAGCCGCTTGGCGACGTCTTCGGCCATCACGCCGCTGGTGTCCTTGAAGCCACGCAGGTCCAGGATGCATTCGTGCGCGACGTGGCCGTTGGCCGATGCGTACAGGGTGGGGTAGTGGCTCTTCAGGCGCGCGCTG
Source organism: Acidovorax sp. WCS2018Noco2-16 (assembly GCF_031843945.1). NCBI lineage: Bacteria > Pseudomonadati > Pseudomonadota > Betaproteobacteria > Burkholderiales > Comamonadaceae > Acidovorax > Acidovorax sp. WCS2018Noco2-16. Next base: position 578,210 of record NZ_JAVTJJ010000001.1, on the reverse strand, counting down.
ATGTAGTTGGCGCTGAGGATGGCGGTTTCGGTGGCGGCCTGCAGGCCGTCGGCGCCCATCATGCGGATGTACATCCAGCTGATGGGCAGCACGGCGGCATTGCCCAGGGGGGCCGCGCTGACGGCGCCCACTCCCCCTGGCACACCGGCCGATGCATGGCGCGGCAGGTACGGCACCAGGTCTTGCACCACGCACACCGGGCCGACGCCCGGGCCGCCACCGCCGTGCGGAATGCAGAAGGTCTTGTGCAGGTTCAGGTGGCTCACATCGCCGCCGAATTCACCGGGCGCGGCCACGCCCACCAGGGCGTTCATGTTGGCGCCGTCCACGTATACACGGCCGCCGTGTTGGTGGACCAACTGGCAGAGCTCCTTGACCTGCGTCTCGAACACGCCGTGCGTGCTGGGGTAGGTGATCATCACGCAGGCCAGGCGCTCGCTGTGCTGCTCGCACTTGGCGCGCAGGTCGGCCAGATCGACGTTGCCATTCGCGTCGCAGGCGGTCACGACCACCTGCATGCCCACCATCTGCGCGCTGGCGGGGTTGGTGCCGTGGGCGCTGCTCGGGATCAGGCAGATGTCGCGGTGGCCCTGGCCCTGCGCCTGGTGATAGGCGCGAATAGCCAGCAGCCCGGCGTATTCGCCCTGGCTGCCCGCGTTGGGCTGCAGGCTGATGCCGGCGTACCCGGTGGCCTCGCACAGCCAGGCGCGCAGTTGCTCATCCAGCTCGGCATAGCCCTGCAACTGGTCGGCCGGCGCGAACGGGTGCACCTGCGCGAATTCAGGCCAGGTGATGGGGATCATCTCGCTGGTGGCGTTGAGCTTCATGGTGCAAGAGCCCAGCGGAATCATGGTGCGGTCCAGCGCCAGGTCTTTGTCGGACAGCTGGCGTATGTAGCGCAGCATGCCGGTTTCGCTGTGGTGGGTGTTGAACACCGGGTGCGTCATGAAGGCGCTGCTGCGGCGCAGCGCGGCGGGAATGAGCGGCTCCACGCCCTGCTCGAAATCGGCAAAACGGGGCAGGGCCTGGCCTTCTTGCGCGAAGACCTTCCACAGCAACTCCACGTCAGCACGCGTGGTGGTCTCGTCCAGCGAGATGCACAGGTAATTGTCAAAGTGAATTCGCAGGTTGGCGCCCATGGATACTGCTCTGGCAGCTATGGTTTTGGTAGCGCCATCCGTCTTGAGCGACAGGGTGTCGAAGACCGCCTGCGGGCGCAGTGGCGCGCCCAGTTGCTCCAGCCCTTTGGCCAGGATGGCGGTGTAGGCGGCAACACGCTGTGCGATGCGCGTGAGGCCCTCGGGGCCGTGGTACACGGCGTACATGCTGGCGACAACGGCCGGCAGCACCTGCGCCGTGCAGATGTTGGAGGTGGCCTTTTCGCGGCGGATGTGCTGCTCGCGCGTCTGCAGCGCCAGGCGATAGGCGGGTTTGCCGTGCGCATCCACACTCACGCCGACGAGGCGGCCGGGCAACGACCGCTTGTATTCGTCGCGGCAAGCCATGAAGGCGGCGTGCGGGCCACCCGCGCCCATGGGCATGCCAAAACGCTGGGTCGTGCCCACGACGATGTCGGCGCCCCATTCACCGGGCGGCGTGATCAGGGTCAAGGCGAGCAGGTCGGCTGCTGCGATGAAGGCGGCGCCTTTGGCATGCACCTTGGCCGTGTCGTCCTTCAAGTCGTCGATGCGGCCGCTGGTGGCGGGGTACTGCGCCAGCACGGCGAAATAGTCGCCGTCGAGCGCTGCATTCCATTCCTCGAGAGAGTTGGCCAGCACCACTTCGATGCCCAGCGGCGCGGCGCGCGTCTTGATCACCTCGATGGTCTGCGGATGCGCGTCGCCCGCCACGATGAAGCGCGTGCTTTTCGACTTGACCGAGCGCTTGGCCAGCGTCATGGCCTCGGCGGCAGCGGTGGCCTCGTCAAGCATGGACGCGTTGGCGATCGGCATGGCCGTGAGGTCGCACACCATGGTTTGAAAGTTGACCAGTGCTTCCATGCGGCCCTGGCTGATCTCGGCCTGGTAGGGCGTGTAGGCCGTGTACCAGGCGGGGTTTTCCAGAATGTTGCGCAGGATGACGCCCGGCGTGTGCGTGCCGTAGTAGCCCTGGCCGATGAAGCTGCGCAGCACGCGGTTCTTGCCCGCCAGCGCCTTCAGCTCGGCGAGCGCGGCCGCTTCGGTGACGGCGGCCGGCAACTGCATGGGCCTGGCGCGGGCGATGGAGCGCGGCACGATGCCGTCGATGAGCGCGCGGCGCGAGGCCTCGCCGATCACGGAGAGCATGTGCGCTTCATCGGCCGCATCGATGCCGATGTGGCGGGGCTGGAATTCAGTGGCGTTCTCCAGCGCGGAGAGCGAGGGCAGGGCGGTGGTCATCGGCGGCGGCAGTCAGTCAGGGGCGAAAAAACGGCCGCGCCCGGTGGTGGCCGGGCGCGAGGGAGGGCAGTGCGCGGTCAGGCGCTCTTGGCGAACTCGGTATAGGCCGGCTCGTCCATCAGGGCGTCGAACTGGGCCTTGTCGGAGGCGCGCACCTTGAAGAACCAGCCTGTGCCCAGCGGGTCGCTGTTGGCCAGCGACGGGTCGGCGCGCAGCGCTTCGTTCACTTCGATGATTTCGCCCGACACGGGCATGTACACGTCGGCCGCGGCCTTGACGGACTCGACCACGCCGGCCACTTCGCCTTGCGCGAACGTCTTGCCCACTTCGGGCAGGTCCACGAAAACCACGTCGCCCAGCGCGTCCTGCGCATGCACGGTGATGCCAACCACGGCGGCTTCGTGGCTAGCGGTATCGACCCACTCGTGGTCCTTGGAAAACTTGACGGTCATGGGGCACTCCAGAAAAGAAAAAGGTGAAAGACTTGAGGAAAAAGATTGACGCCGATGTCAGCTGTAACTGTAGCCCGGCCAGCCACCTGGCGGCGGGCCGCAGCGCAGGCCATCAGCCGCGGTGGTAGCGCGCGGGCGTGAAGGGCAGGGCGACGACTTCCATGGGCACGGCCTTGCCCCGCACCAGCGCGTTGACGCGGCTGCCCACGGCGGCGAAGGCGGGCGCCACGTAGCCCATGGCCACCGGCCGGTCTACCGTGGGGCCGAGCAGTCCGCTGGTCACTTCGCCGATGCGCTGGCCTTCTGCAGACTGCAGCTCGGTGTGCTCGCGCACCGGCACGCGCTCCAGCGCCACCAGGCCCACGCGTTTGCGGGTCAGCAGCGCGGGGTCGTCGATCTGCGCCAGCACCCGGCCTGCGCCCGGAAAGCCGCCGGCACGCGCGCCCCCGGTGCGGCGCACCTTCTGGATGGCCCAGTTCAGGGCGGCTTCGGGCGGCGTGGTGGTGGTGTCGATGTCGTTGCCGTAGAGGCACAGGCCCGCTTCCAGCCGCAACGAATTGCGCGCGCCCAGGCCAATGGGTTGCACTTCCGGCTGGGCCAGCAGCGCGCGAGCCAGCGTCTCGGCCTGGGTAGCGGGCACGGATATCTCGAAGCCGTCTTCGCCCGTGTAGCCGCTGCGGGTGATGAAGCAGTCGCAGCCGGCCACGGTGAAGGCCCCGCCCGTCATGAACACCAGCGACAACACCTCGGGCGCCAGGCGGCCCAGCGCCGTGGCGGCCTGCGGACCCTGCAGCGCCAGCAGCGCCTGGTCGGGCAGCGGCTGCACCTGGCACAGGTGGCCGATGCGCGACTGGATGTGCGCGATGTCGCCCGCCTTGCAGGCGCCGTTGACGATGACGAACAGGTCGTTGCCCCGGTTCACGAACATCAGGTCGTCGATGATGCCGCCCTCGTCGTTCAGCAGCAGGCCGTAGCGCTGCTTGCCGACGCCCAGCCCTACCACATCCACCGGCACCAGCGTTTCAAAAGCGGCGGCGGCATCGGGCCCCACGAGGCGCAACTGGCCCATGTGCGATACGTCGAACAGGCCGGCGGCGGTGCGCGTGTGGTGGTGTTCGGCCATCAGGCCTGCGGGGTACTGCACCGGCATGGAATAGCCGGCGAAGGGCACCATGCGGGCGCCGAGTTCCAGGTGCAGTGCGTTGAGCGGGGTGGTCAGCAGGGCGGCGGGCGCGGGGGACGACATGGGCGGAACTCTCCAGGGGGCAAGCAGTGAAGCGGCCCGCCCTGATGGCTGGCCGCGGCATGTGCCCCGCTGTCCGCTTTACCTGAGAGATTCACCGTGCCGGTGGCCGACAAGGTCGGCGCTGCGGCGGGGTTTGCTCCTTCGGTGGGCTGCCTGCCGATGTGGGCGGCAGCCTCTCTCCAGCTGGGGAAACGCCTGCATCCCTGCGGGCGTTCCTGTCAGTCCTTTTGCCTGAGCGTTCGGGCGATGAAACCCTGCGCCTTCGGCGGCTGCCGCAAGTTGCGGCGGCTCTCTCCTGACGAGTGGCCGGAGTATAGCGGCGCGCCTTGGCCCGGGCGGCCTTGCAGCCTCGGCATTCCCTGCATCGGTCATGTTGCAACTTGTTGCATCCGAAGGTGCATCCAAAACGCGTGCTGACGTGTAGAGCCTGGGCAGACCCGTGAGAACACAAGGGCCTGTCAGTCACTCAACTGATCATTCATTCAAAGGAGCACCCTATGCGCAACATCCGTCCTTCCCGCATCGCCGCCCTGGCAGGCACCGTGTCCGCCGTCGCACTGCTGGCCGCTTGCGGTTCGATGTCTTCTTCGTCCACCACCGCATCCGGCATGATGACTTTCTCCCAAGCCAGCCTGCCCGCATCCATCCAGGTGCCCGCCGGCAACAAGGTGGCATGGGAAACCGTGGGCAAGGGTGACATCACCTATGAATGCAAGGACAAGGCCAATGCACCCGGCCAGGTCGAATGGACGTTCGCCGGCCCTGACGCCAAGCTGCTCGACCGCAGTGGCAAGCAAGTGGGCAAGTACTACGGCCCACCGGCCACCTGGGAAGCGAACGACGGCTCCAAGCTGACGGCAACGCAACTGGCCGTGGCACCTTCGACCGCCGGCGCACTGCCTTACCAGCTCGTCAAGGCCAACCCTGCCATGGGCAGCGGCGCACTGACCGGCGTGACCTACATCCAGCGCGTGGCCCTGACCGGCGGCGTGGCCCCTGCGAACATGGCCTGTACCGCCGCGAACAAGGGCCAGAAGACCACCGTGCCGTACCAGGCCGACTACATCTTCTACAAGGCCGCCTAAAAGCGGGTGGTTCAAGGGGTCGAGTGGGCGTGAAAACCCACGCCGCCCCGGGGGCGGCGCGACCGTGCGGCTTGATGGTGCGATGCACTACCATGCCGCATCTTCAACCCGCCACCTCCGCCCTTGAACGCAGCAGCCGACCCCTTCGACTACGACGCCGCCATCGGGGCCTGTGCCCGCGGCGACCACCAGGCCCTGCAGCGCATCTATCAGCGCGACGGCCGCTACCTGCTGGGCGTAGCCCTGCGCATCGTGCGCGAACGCGCCCAGGCCGAGGACGTGCTGCATGACGCCTTCCTCAGCATCTGGCAGCGTGCCGCCAGCTTCGATGCCGGTCGCGGCGCGGGGCGGGGCTGGATCTACAGCGTGGTGCGCCATGCGGCGCTGAATGTGGCGCGCGGCAACGTGCGCGACGTGCGTATCGACGAAGAGGCCATGGAGGCCATCGACGATCAGGCTGCGCTGGAGAGCTACCGCAGCCGGATTGACCCTTATGAACTGGGTGCCGACCTGGGCAAGCTCGACACTTGTCTGGGCCGCCTGGAGCCCGCACGGCGCGACTGCATCGTGCTGGCTTACGTGGAAGGCTGCTCGCACGGCGAGATCGCCGAGCGTACGCAGACGCCACTGGGCACCGTGAAGGCCTGGATACAGCGCGGCATGCGCGCGCTGCGGGAGTGCATGGCATGACGAGCCCATCGACGAATTCAACATCAGACCCCTCGGGCGACATCGACACGCTGGCCAGTGCCTACGTGCTGGGCACGCTGCCCTTGGCCGGCCGCCTCGAAGTGCAGGACCGCCTGCCGCGCGATCCCGAGCTGCGCCAGGCCGTGCAGGCCTGGGAAGAGCGCCTGCACCCGTTGACCGCGCTGGCGCCCGCCGTGGAGCCATCGGCCGCCCTGTGGCCGCGCATCGAGCGCAGCCTGGGCTGGTCACGTGCCGATGTGCGCGTGCAGGCACCTGCGGCGCCATCGGCCTTGGCGTCCTGGTGGAACGACCTGCGGCTGTGGCGCGGGCTGGCCGGCGGCGGTTTCGCCGCCGCTGCGGTGCTGGCGGCCGTGCTGGTCACACGCATGGGCGTGCCGGGCGGCGCCGGGGCACCGCAATACATGGTGGTGCTGGTGGCACCGGGCGGCACATCGCCCGGCTGGGTGGTGCAGGCCGCCGCCACGTCCAATCAGCTGCAGCTGACACCGCTGGCCAACACGCCGGTGCCGCAAGGCAAATCGCTGCAGTTCTGGACCAAGGCCGATCAGTGGTCCGGGCCGAAGTCCCTGGGCCTGGTGCAGCCGGGCGAGTCGGTCAAGGTGCCGATCGACCGCCTGCCACCGCTGGAGGCGAACCAACTGTTCGAGCTGACGCTGGAGCCCGAAGCCGGCTCGCCCATCGACCGGCCGACCGGGCCGATCGTCTTCATTGGCCGGGCAGTGAAGATGATTTGATGGATCATCAGCAAAATATCTAGTCAAATAGGCCTCTAGCGCTTATTGATTAAGCGCTGATAGCTATTTTATTGATAGCATTGTTCGTGGTTGCCTTCTGTGATCCGCTGCGCACCATCGCGGCGCAGCGTTTGCTTCAGCCATTTCCCGTGCTGCCCTGGAACCACCGCCATGAACCTGCGCTTTGTCGAAGCCTTTTACTGGGTCGCCTCGCTCAAGAGCGTCACCCGCGCCGCTGAAAAGTTGTTCCTTACGCAGTCGGCCATGTCCAGCCGCATCGCTGCGTTGGAAGAAGAACTCGGCGTGCTGCTGCTGGACCGGCGCGACAAGCACTTCAAGCTGACCGTGGCCGGATCGCGTTTCTTGATCTACGCCAAGCGCATGCTGGAGCTGCAGCGGCAGCTCAAGACCGAGATGGGGTCGGGCGGGCCAGTGGAGATGTCCATGCGCCTGGGCGCCATCGAGTCGGTGCTGCACTCGTGGTTGATTCCGTGGATCGAGCAGTTGCGCAAGGACAATCCGCTGCTCAACCTGGAACTGACGGTGGAAACCACGCCGGTGCTGCTCGACCAGATGCGCCGCGGCACCCTGGATGTGGCGTTCGCCGCGTTGCCGGCATCGGCCGACGGCATTCGCAACCAGGCCCTCACGCCCATGGAGATGGTCTTCGTCGGCAACGGCAACATCCATCGCAAGCGGCGCTATGTGCTGGGCGATTTCGCCGACACCGACATCCTCACCTTCCAGCGCGGCTCGCAGCCGCATGTGTACCTGCTCGATACCTTCCGCCATGCGCAGGTGGAGCCGCGTCGCGTGCACACCGTGTCGTCGATCTCTGCGATGGTGCAACTGGTGCAAGGCGGCTTCGGCGTGGCCACGCTGCCGCGCCTGGCCGTGGCGCGGTTGCTGGCGTTTCCAGACCTGCGTGCGCTGTCGTGCGACGCAGCGCTCAAGCCTCTGCCGATCCACGTGAGCTACCGCGAAGATCCTTCTTCCCCGGCGATGGAAAACATCGTGCGTTCCGCGCTCGACTTCATCGACAACATGCAGCCGCTGCCTAAAAATCGCACTGGCTCAACCGTGCAGGCTGCGCGCCAGGGCACCAAGAAGGCCGGGTAAGCGCAGCGCCCCTACCGCTGGCAGACCATTGCGGTGCATGGCGGCCTTTCCAGTCGCCGCTTTGAAATCGAGTTCCGTGCGGCCTCGATCCCGTTTTCGTGCCGATTCTGTGCCGTTTTGGTACCGCTGGGCACCACGTTGGACCAGCGGTGTGCCTTGCCTTTCTCATGGCTTTCAAAAGACTCGGTGTTAACCCTGAATGCTGAGCCAAGGGTAATCCCTTGGCACCAAGTTGGGTGCCTCTGCCCCAATGGTGAGCATCGAAAAAATCGATGATGTAAGCAGAAATTTTTGAATTTGCCAGTGTTGGTCGCACCCCAACACAATCCGCCCAACGCCATGCAATGGCCTAATTCCAAGCAAGGAAAAACGGTGGATTCCATTCAAGAAAAAGCCCGCGCAGCGATGGGGGCTGAGGGCATCAACGACCCTGCCCATGTCCGCAGCGTGATCAGGCAAGGCGCCTGGTCTTCGCACACCAGCGGGCTGGCCCATGGCCGGGTGCAAGGCAACCTGGTGATCCTTCCCGAGGCGCTGGCCGGGGACTTTCTGCGCTATTGCCAGCGCAATCCCAAACCGTGCCCGGTGCTGGCTGTGAGCGAGCCCGGCCAGACCGCGTTGCCCACGCTGGGGCACGACATCGACATCCGCAGCGACCTGCCGCAATATCGCGTGTGGCGCCACGGCAAGCTGGTGCAGGAGGTGAGCGATGTCAGCGACCTGTGGCGGCCCGATCTGGTCACCTTCATCCTGGGCTGTTCGTTCTCGTTCGAGTCTGCCTTGGTGGAGGCCGGCATCAGCCTGCGCCACATCGATGAAGGCAAGAACGTGGCGATGTACCGCACCAACATCTCCACCGAGCCCGCCGGCCCATTCGGTGGCGCCATGGTGGTCTCCATGCGGCCCATGCCGGCGGCGGACGTGATCCGAGCCGTGCAGGTCACCTCGCGCTTTCCCAACGTGCATGGTGCCCCGGTGCACATCGGCGACCCATCGCTCATCGGCATCGCCGACCTCGGCCAGCCGGACTACGGCGACGCCGTGTCGTTGCTGCCTGGCGATATTCCGGTCTTCTGGGCCTGCGGCGTCACGCCCCAGTCCGCCATCCTCAATGCCCGGCCCGATTTCTGCATCACCCATTCACCCGGTTGCATGCTGATTACCGACCTTCTCAACCACCAACTTGCCAGTCTTTAACCCAGGAGTTTTGCCATGAAAAAATTGATGTTTGGCCTGTGTGCCGTTGCCGCCGTCAGCTTTGCGCAGGCCCAGACCAAGTGGGATCTGCCCTCGGGCTACGCCGTCAACACGTTCCAGGTGCAGAACCTGCAGCAGTTCGTGGCCGGTGTGGACAAGGCCACCAGCGGCAAGCTCAAGATTGCGGTGCACCCCAACGCTTCGCTGTTCAAGGCCAACGAGATCAAGCGCACCGTGCAGTCCGGCCAGGTGGCGATCGGCGAGTTCATCCTCTCCGGCGCGGCCAATGAGGCGCCGGTTTACGGCCTGGACTCGATCCCGTTTCTGGCGACCAGCTACGCCGACTCCAAGCGGCTTGACCAGGCCTCGCGCGGGCTGCTGGTCAGCACCCTGGGCAAGCAGAGCATGAAGCTGCTCTACACCGTGCCATGGCCTGCGCAGAGCCTGTACTCCGTCAAACCCGTCACGGCGCTCAAGGACCTGAAGGGCACCAAGATGCGGGCGTACAACCCCGCGACCTCCATGATTGCCAACCTGATCGGCGCGCAGCCGGTGACCATCCAGCTGGCCGAGCTGCCGGCCGCGCTGGCCACGGGCACCATCGACAACTTCCTGACCTCCAGCGCCAGCGGGGTGGACAGCAAGCTCTACGAAAGCGCCAAATATTTCTACGGTGTGGCCGCCTGGCTGCCGCGCAATGCAGTGGTGGTGAACCAGAAGGCGTTCGATGCGCTGGATAAACCCACGCAAGAGGCAGTGCTGGCGCAGGCCGCCATCGCCGAGCAGCGCGGCTGGGCCATGAGCGAGCAAAAGGACCAGGAATACCTCAAGGAGCTGGCCGCCAAGGGCATGCAGGTGGATGTAGGCGCAGAGAGCCTGAAGAAGGAACTCAAGGTCGTGGGAGACCGCATGACCGCCGATTGGGTCAAGTCCGCCGGCAATGAAGGCCAGGCCGTGATCGAAGCCTACAACGGCAAGAAGTGAGCAAGCCTGCCATGTCTGCCCTGTCTCGTCCCCCGGCGGCCGCCGGCAGCCCTGGGGCCCCGGGCATGCCGCCGCACATTTTGCGGCGCATGCTCGACGGCGCCTACCTGGCCGCTGGTGGGGTGGGTGCCGCCTGCATCGCCCTCATCTGCGTGCTGATGGTGGTGCAGTCGCTCGGACGCCAGTTCGGCTTTCCGACCGGGGCCATCAACGACGTGGTGGCCTGGCTGTGCGCCGCCGCAGCCTTCCTGACCATGGCCCATGCCTTCAAGCATGGCGACTTCGTGCGGGTCACGCTGGTGCTCGAAAAGCTCTCGCCGGCCGTGCGCCGCAGGTTTGAGCTGGTCAGCCTGAGCATCGCTGCGGTGGCGATCGGATACCTGGCCTGGTGGGCTTGCGCCTTCACTTACGAGAGCTGGCAGTTCAATGAGTTGGCGCAGGGCCTGTGGGCCATCCCGATCTGGATTCCGCAGCTGAGCTTTGCGCTGGGCTCCGTTCTGCTTCTCGTCGCGGTAGTCGACGAGTGGTGGATCGTGGTGCAGGGCGGCGTACCCACCTTTGTGCGACTGGTGCAAGAGCGCCATGCCAACGGTGACTTTTCTTCCGACCTTTAAAGAGCATATCCATGGACGTTCTTTCCATCGGCGCCTTCTTGCTGCTGCTCATGCTCCTCATGCTGTCCGGCGGCGTCTGGATCGCCATGACGCTGGCCATCTGCGGCTGGGTCGGCCAGGCCTTCTTCACCAACAGCCAGCCCGGGCTCAATCTGTTTTCTGCCTTCTGGGAAAGCAATGCGAGTTGGGAGCTGGCCGCGTTGCCCTTGTTTATCTGGATGGGCGAGATTCTGTTTCGCACCCGGCTCAGCGAAGACATGTTCACGGGCCTGGCGCCCTGGCTGGGCAAGGTGCCCGGGCGGCTGTTTCACACCACCATCCTGGGCTGCGGCATATTCGGTTCGGTATCAGGATCGTCTGCCGCCACGTGCGCCACGATTGCCAAGGTGTCGCTACCGGCGCTTAAAAAGCGCGGCTACAACGAGAGCATCGCCATCGGGTCGCTGGCCACGGCCGGCACGCTGGGCATCTTGATTCCGCCGTCCATCACCATGGTGGTGTATGCCGTGGCGGCCGATGCATCCATCATCCGCATCTTTCTGGCGGGCTTTCTGCCAGGGCTGCTGCTGATGCTGCTGTTCTCGGGCTACATCGCCTGGTGGTCCACACGCAACAAGGCGTTGATGCCGCCGGACGAGCCGCCGACGACCTTCCGCGAGAAGCTGCACCTGTCGCGCAACCTGATTCCCTGTGCGCTGCTGATCGTGTTCATCTGCTGGTCCCTGGTGGCCGGCTGGGCGACGGCCACGGAATGCGCCGCCTACGGCGTGGTGGGTGCCCTGGCGCTTGCCGCCTGGTGCCGTGCGCTGACGTGGCAGAACTTCAAGGAAGGCCTGGCAGGCTCGGCGCGCACCAGCTGCATGATCATGTTCATCTTGGCCGGCGCCGCGTTTTTGACCAAGACCATGGCTTTCACGGGGATCCCGCGTGAGCTGGCGGAGTGGGTCGACGCCATGAACCTGTCGCCCTATGCGCTGATCGGTTGCCTGGTGGTGGTGTACCTGGTGCTGGGCACGGCGCTCGACGGCATCAGCATGATCGTGCTGACCGCGGCGGTGGTGATGCCCATGGTGCAGAAGGCCGGGTTCGATCTGATCTGGTTCGGCATCTTCGTGATCTTGCTGGTCGAGATTGCCGAGGTCACGCCACCGGTGGGCTTCAACCTCTTCGTGCTGCAGAACATGACGGGCAAGGACAGCAACCTCATCGCCAAGGCCGCCATTCCGTTCTTCTTCTGCCTGGTCTTGTGCATCTGCCTGATCACGGCCTTTCCGCAGATCGTCACCATCGTGCCCGATCTCGTCATGGGTCAGCAGAAATAGCAGCACGCGCTGCCCGCTCTCGTCCCCGTGTCCGCCGGCCGTACTGCGCCGGCGCTTCAACCCCCTTCCCAGGAGCTTGCCATGAAGATGGTCTTGCTGGCCGCGCTCGCCGTGGCCCCGGCGCTGCACGCCCAGACACAGTGGAAGCTGGCCACCGGCTACCGCGCGGAGTCGTTCCAGACCCGCAACCTCGTGAAGTTCGCGCAGGAGGTGGAGCGCACTTCGGCAGGCGCCTTACGCATCGAGGTGCATGCCAACAACACGCTGGTCAAGCTGGCCGACATTGCGCAGGCGGTGCAAGGCGGCAACCCTCAGGCGGGTGAAACCATCATGACCAACCTGGCGGGTGAGATCCCGATCGCGGGTGCCGATGCCTTGCCCTTCGTGGTGCGCAGCTATGCCGACGCGCGCCGCCTGTGGGATCTGCAGCGGCCGTTGATCGACAAGCATTTCGCGGCCAAGGGGCTCAAGGCCCTGTACGCCGTGCCCTGGCCGCCACAGGGGCTCTTCTCCATCGCGCCCGTTCGCTCGCCCAGCGATTTCAAGGGCACCCGCATGCGCACCTACAACGCGGGCACGGTGCGCATCGCGGAAATGCTGGGCGCAACGCCGGTGGACGTGCCCATGGTCGAGGTCAGCAAAGCTCTGTCCTCCGGCAAGCTCGACTCCATGATCACTTCGGCTTTGACCGGGGTGGAAAACCAGGTCTGGGGCCAGATCCGGCAGTACTACGGCATCAACGCCTGGTTTCCCAAGAACATCGTTTTCGTCAACCGCCAAGCCTTCGACGCGCTGCCCGCCAGCGTGCGCCAGGCGGTGGCGCAGGCGGCCACCACGGCCGAAACACGCGGCTGGGCCATGAGCGCGGCCGTGGCTGAAGAGTCGGTGGCCGAGCTGCAGCGCAAGGGCATCAAGGTCGACCGTGCGCCGCCCGAGCTGGAGGCCGAGCTCAAGCGCATGGGTGAGCGCTTCTCGCTGGAGTGGGTGCACTCCGTGGGCAAAGAGGCCAACCAGATTTTCATTCCGTACTACACGCAGCGTTGAGTCCTTCGCGCCGCGCTTTCCAGCAAACCACTCAGAGACAGCCACATGCACACGCCAGCCCACACGATAGAAATGTATTTGCGCGCCAAGGACCTCAACCGGCCTCACCTGATGGAGCACGCCTTCACCGACGCTGCGTTGTTGCAGATGGAAGTGCGCCAGGGCGGCATGAACTTCCCGCCCAGAACCGAGGGGCGCGAAGCCATCGCCGACACGCTGGTGCGCAACTTCGGTCGCATCTACGACAACGTCTACACCTTCTGCCTGGCCGAAGCGCCGGATGCAGACTGTTCGAGCTTCGATTGCAGCTGGCTGGTGGTCATGACCGAAAAAGACAGCCGCGCCGCGCGGGTGGGCTGCGGCCAATACCGCTGGCGCTTTGCGGCGGACAACCGGCTCGCACAGGAGCTGCAGATCGTGATCGAGGCCATGCACACGTTGCCTGCCGCCGATGCGTCGGCATTGATGGCATGGGCCTGCGCGCTGGACGGTCCGTGGTGCCCGTTGCAGCAGGCGCTGGCCACGGCGCCTTCCATTCCTGCCGTGCAGAACGTCATGCAGATGTTGGCCACGGCGGACGTGGATGCGGTGGCATCGGCCTCGTAGGCACAAGGCCGCATTCGCCTTCCACCCACGCCACAGCAAGCCGTCTTTCTTCTACCCCAGGTTCCGCATGAAGCACTTACCAACCGCTGGCATGGCCGGCGCCGTCGCCCGGCCCCTGCATCGCCGCAGCCTGAGCGTCGGCCAGAAGCTGGCTGCCAGCTTCGGCCTGCTCGGCTGCGCCGTGGCGCTGCTGGGCGCCACCACCTGGATGACCGGCGAGGGCACGCGCCACCAGGCCACCTTGCTGGCGTCGGAACAACTGCCCATCGAGCGGTCGGTGCGCGACTGGAAGACGCAGTCGGTCACCATCGGCCAGATCGCATTGCGCACCACGGTGTCTCCAGACGTGTTTCCGCTGGTCGCCGAGATGCGCAAACAGCTGACCGCCGAGGAGGCGCTGCGAAAGCGTATAGAGGCCGCGCTGGCCGGGGCCTCTACCGCCGAGCGCACCCAGCCGCTGTGGGCGCAGGCCCAGGCGCAGCGGCAGCAATATGCGGCGCTGCGCGACACGCTGGTGCAGAACGCGCTGGAATCCAAAATCATCAGCCAGAAGGATCTTCAGGAACATGCCGCGGCGCTGGACGCGTACTTGAAGGCGATCGACCAGTTGCTGGGTGCTTCTGAACAGTCATCGCTGGTGGCGGCCGACACCATGGTGCAAGACGCCTCGCGTGCGCAGTGGATCAGCGCCATCGCCGTGCTGGCGGTGGTGGGCCTGTCTGCACTGTTCGGCTGGCTGCTGCGCCGATCCATCGTGCTGCCGTTGCGCCAGGCGTCCGCAGCCGCGGCCTTGGTGGCGCACGGCGACCTGACCGTGCACCTGAACACGGCGCGCACTGACGAGATCGGCCAGTTGCTCACGGCGCTCAACCGCATGGTCGAATCGCTGCACCACGTGGTGAACGAGGTGCGCGATGCGGGCGACTCGATCCACGTGGCCAGCTCCGAAGTGGCGGCGGGCAATACCGACCTGAGCGCGCGCACCGAGCACGCCGCCAGCAATCTGCAGCAGACGGCGGCCAGCATTGCCCAACTGGCGCAGACGGTGGCTGCCAATGCCGACAGCACGCGCCAGGCCAATGCGCTGGCGCACACCGCTACGCAAGTGGCCCGCAAGGGCGGTGAGGTGGTCGGCCAGGTGGTCACGACCATGGAAGAGATCAACGCCAGCAGCAAGAAAATCGCCGACATCGTGGGCATCATCGATGGCATCGCCTTCCAGACCAACATCCTCGCGCTGAACGCCGCAGTGGAGGCCGCGCGCGCAGGCGAGCAGGGCCGTGGCTTTGCCGTGGTGGCCAGCGAGGTGCGCGGCCTGGCCGGGCGCAGCGCCAACGCGGCGCGCGAGATCAAGGCCCTGATTGCAAACAGCGTGGATAAGGCGAGCGCCGGCGCCCGGCTGGTGGTGACCGCGGGCGCCACCATGGGCGACATCGTGCACAGCGTGGAGCGCGTGACCACGCTGATGACGGAGATCAACGACGCCAGCAGCGAGCAGAGCACGCAGATCGGCCAGGTGAGCCAGGCGGTGGATCAGCTCGACCACATGACCCAGCAGAACGCCGCGCTGGTAGAGCAGGGCGCGGCGGCGGCGCAAAGCCTCAAGGACCAGGCGCACCGGCTGGCCGGAGCCATGGGCCAGTTCAAGCTGGCGTGAAGCTGCGCCAAGCCAGAATCTCAATAAAAAAGGCCTGCAGCGCAGGCCCATCAAGCTTTTGTGGCTATCAATTCGATAGTTACATGCCCGAATAGTTCGGCCCGCCGCCGCCTTCGGGCGTGACCCACACGATGTTCTGCGTCGGGTCCTTGATGTCGCAGGTCTTGCAGTGCACGCAGTTCTGCGCGTTGATCTGCAGCCGTTGCGCGTCGCCGCCCTTCGCTTCGTCGGGCACGAATTCGTACACGGCAGCCGGGCAGTACCGCGCCTCGGGCCCGGCGTATTTCGCCAGGTTGATGTTCACCGGCACGCTCGCGTCCTTCAGCGTCAGGTGGGCGGGCTGGTCTTCGGCGTGGTTGGTGTTGCTGATGAACACGCTGGAGAGGCGGTCGAAGGTCAGCTTGCCGTCGGGCTTGGGATAGACGATGGGCTTGCAGTCGGCGGCCGGCTTCAGGCAGGCGTGGTCGGGCTTGTCGCGGTGCAGCGTC
Organism: Acidovorax sp. WCS2018Noco2-16; assembly: GCF_031843945.1. Lineage (NCBI taxonomy): Bacteria > Pseudomonadati > Pseudomonadota > Betaproteobacteria > Burkholderiales > Comamonadaceae > Acidovorax > Acidovorax sp. WCS2018Noco2-16. The sequence continues at coordinate 562,573 of NZ_JAVTJJ010000001.1, read as the reverse complement.
CACGGGATGTGGCCCTTGAGCACGAACTGCTCGATGCCGTTCATCAGCGTGGCGGTGGCCAGACCCTTCTTGAACCAGGTCTTGAAGTTGCGCGCCTTGTTCAGCTCGGTATAGAGCCAGCTGTTTTCAAAGGCAGCGGGGTACGCGGCCAGCTCGTCGTGCTGACGGCCGCCTTGAATGGCCTCGAAAGCCGCTTCGGCGGCCAGCATGCCGGTCTTGATGGCGGCGTGGCTGCCCTTGATGCGGCTCACGTTCAAAAAGCCCGCGTCGCAGCCCACGAGCGCGCCGCCAGGGAAGACGAACTTGGGCAGGCTCATCAGCCCGCCCGCGGTGATGGCGCGTGCGCCGTAACCAATGCGCTTGGCCGGCTTGATGCCCTTGGCCTCGTCGCCTTCCAGGTAGTAGCGAATGTTCGGGTGCGTCTTCCAGCGCTGGAATTCCTCGAACGGGCTCAGGTAGGGGTTGGAGTAGTCCAGCCCGGTGATGAAGCCCAGCGTGACCTTGTTGTCTTCGGCGTGATAGAGGAAGGCGCCGCCGTAGGTGTCGGCATTCATCGGCCAGCCGGCGGTGTGCATCACGAAGCCAGGCTGGTGGCGCTTGGGGTCGATTTCCCACAATTCCTTCACGCCGATGCCGTAGCTCTGCGGATCGCGCCCCTCGTCGAGCTTGAACCGTTCGATGAGCTGCTTGCCCAGGTGGCCGCGCGAGCCTTCGGCGAACAGCGTGTACTTGCCGTGCAGCTCCATGCCCAGCTGGAATTCGCCCGTGGGCTCGCCGTCCTTGCCTAGCCCCAAGTTGCCGGTGGCCACGCCCTTGACCGACCCGTCTTCGTTGTAGAGCACTTCGGCAGCCGGGAAGCCGGGGAAAATCTCCACGCCCAGCTCTTCGGCCTGCGCGGCCAGCCAGCGCACCACGTTGCCCAGGCTGACGATGTAGTTGCCGTGGTTCTGAAAGCACTCCGGCAGCAGGAAGTTGGGCGTGCGCCAGGACGACTTTTCGCCCAGGAAGATCATCGCGTCGTCGGTGACCGGCTGGGTCAGCGGAGCGCCCTTGGCCTTCCAGTCGGGGATGAGTTCGGTCAGCGCCTTCGGGTCCATGATGGCGCCCGACAGAATGTGCGCGCCGGGCTCCGAGCCCTTTTCCAGCACCACGACGGACAGCTCCTGCCCCTTGTCGGCCGCCAGTTGCTTGAGCCGGATGGCGCTGGCCAGCCCGCCGGGCCCGCCACCCACGATCACCACGTCGTATTCCATGGCTTCGCGCGGGCCATAGGTGCTCAGAATTTCGTCTTTCGTCATGGGCGTCTCTTCATCGTTTGATAATCGTCACGGTGGGTCGCTGGAGCGGAGTCTGGCGTTCACCTCGCAACCGATTGTATGCATGGCTTTTGGCAAGTGAACGATCGTTCTTTTTTAGGGGATCCACGGATGGCTTACCGCAATGAAACGCTCGGCAGAGAAGCATTCGGCACCGGCGCATCCGTCGGTTTTGCGCGTTGATGCTCACGGGCATCGCGGCGGGGCTGGCGGCGGGCGCACTCTGGGGGCTGGTGTTCGTGGCGCCGACCATGGCGCGCGGTTTTCCTTCCACCGACCTGACGGCCGGGCGCTTCATCGCCTACGGCGCCATGGCGGTGGGCATGCTGCTGTGGAACCTGCGCGGCACGCCGCGCTGGCCCACGCTGCGCCAGGCCGGTGCGGCGCTGTGGCTGTCCATCCTCGGCTTCACGGGCTACTACTTTCTGCTGGTGCTGGCCATTCGCGACGCGGGCGCAGAAATGCCGGCGCTCATCATCGGCACCATTCCGCTGTGGGTCATCTTGCTGGGCAAGCCGCACGGCCTGCGCTGGGCGGCCTTGCTGCCCGGGCTGGCGCTCACCGTTGCCGGGCTGGTGCTGATGGCCGACGTGCCGCATGGCGAGCCCGCGGCGGCCAATGCGGCATCGGCCGCCGCCACCTACTGGCGCGGCATCGGCCTGGCGTTGGTGGCGCTGGTCTTCTGGACGGCGTTCGCGTTGCTCAATTCCGCCTGGCTGAAGCGCCACCCGGACGTGCGCGCGGCCGACTGGGCCAACTGGCTGGGCATTGCCACCGGCCTGGGCGGGCTGTTGCTGTGGCTAGCCGATGGTTCCAGCGTGGCATCGCTGGCGGCGCGCCCGGGCTTTGGCGGCTTCGTGCTGGTGTGCCTGGCCATCGGCGTCGGCGCCAGCTGGCTGGCCACACTTTTGTGGAACGTCGCCAGCCAGCGCCTGTCGGCCAGCCTGTGCGGCCAGCTCATCGTCAGCGAGACCTTGTTCGCACTGGTCTATTCCTTCGCCTGGGACGGCCGCTGGCCCAGCGCCGCGCAGTGGGCAGCCTGCATGCTGTTCACGCTGGGCATCCTGGCGTCGATCAAGGCGCATCGGTAGCAATATGAAGGCCAAATCGGCCTCTAGCGCTTGATGTATAAGCGCAAGCAGCTATTGATTTTGTAGCAACCTTCAACGCACCACGCGAAACCGCGTGGCGTGCGCCGTCAGCCAGCCGGCGACCAGTTCGGCCGCGCCGGGCGACTGCGCTTCGTGGTCGGGGTGGAAATCGCGCCGCAGGTAGCGCAGCGCAGCCGGCACGGCGCGCCAGACCAGGCCGTCGCGGCCCCAGAACAGGTCCAGCGCCTGCCACCAGGTAGAGGGGCGCCACAGCGTGCCGTCGCGGTGCAGGTTCAGCACGGTCTGGCACAGGGCCTCCCGCACGAAGACCAGGCTTACCAGCACAAACCAGCGCACGCGCCAGGCGTGGTTGCCGCCCACCGCGCGGTACAGGTCGAACGCGACCGAGCGGTGTTCGGTCTCCTCGGCTGCATGCCAGCGCCACAGCAGCTGCATCTCGGGCTCGGCACCCTCCAGCCAGCGCGGGTAGCGCAGCGTGCCGTCGGCCAGCCGCGCGGTGTAGTGCTCATACGCGCAGGTGGCGGCCAGCGCGTGCAGTGGGTGGGGCGCGCGGCGTTGCAGCAGGTCGATGCGTTGGCGCGCCCAGTGCTGCCAGCGGTTGACCAGGCCCTGCTTTTCCAGCTGCGCGTTGCACAGGCCGTGGATGTGGCGGTGCGTCGCTTCTTGCCCGATGAAGCCACGCAGCTGCTCTTGCGGCGCCTCGCGCAGCGCGGCATGTTTCGGGGCTTTGGGAAGTAGCGGCGCGGCGTTGCGCACGGCGTCGATGAAGAATTGTTCGTCCACCGGAAAGCTCATCGACAGCGCGTTGAAGAACTGCGTGCGAAAGGCATTGCCGCCGTGCCAGTGGCGGCCAAAGCCTTGCTGCAGGTTCACCCCAAGCTTGCGAATGGGCAGCGGGCTGGGGCGCTTGGCGTTGTTGGCGGGCGTCTCGGTAGACGTGTCGGCGAGGTCGGGGGCTGGGCTTGTCATGGCATTTCCGGTTCGGGGTCGAACGCTTGCAGCGCCCCTTGTTTCTGAGCATTATTCAGGTTTACACCGCTGGCGCTACTCGCCTAATGCTCAGGTTTTGCCAGCTCCATCCATGAAGAAGCCCATATCGCCAAAACCCACGCCAGACATGCGCCGCCAGCCCACGCAAGAGCGCGCGCTGCAGACCATCGAGGCCATCTTCGGCGCGACGGCTCAGATTGTTGAACAGGGTGGAGAGGCGGCCGTGACCACCAACCGCATCGCCCAGGTGGCGGGCTTTTCCATCGGCACGCTCTACCAGTACTTTCCGTCCAAGGAGTCGATCCTGCTGGCGATGGTCGAGCGCGAGCGCGACCGGGTGCAGCAGCGGCTGCAACAGTTGCTGGGTGTGGCGGTGGCCGAGCAGCGCGAGGTGCGCGGCGTGCTGCGCGACATGGTGGCGCTGCTGGTGGCCGCGTTCGGCACCGGCGGGCGGTCGCTGGCTGGGCGGCACATGGTGCGGCTGGGCTGGCGCATCGACCACCACGACCGCATCACGGCCGCGCTGCGCGAAGGCGCCGAGCGCAACGCGATGGCCCTGTCGCGCCTGGTGCAGCAAGGCGACGCTTCGGTGCGCGCGCCCACGCCGGCGATGATGTTCGTGGCAACGCGCGCGGTGATGGGCGCCATCCGCAGCGCGTCGCTGGAAGGCTCGCCCCTGCTGGGCACGCGCGAGTTCGAGGACGAACTGGTGCGCATGGTGTGGGGCCTGTTGCGGGTCGATGGCGGCGAGCCCTAACTTTTCGCTTGGGAGTTCATTTCAAAGCAGCGCCTTAAAAGCGAGTCACTGACCACCTATTAGCCCGGGGAGACATTACACTGCGTGCAACCAATTGTGACTAAGGGAGAGAGAAATGTCGGCACAAGCAGGAGTTACTGTAAATATTAATGAAATAAAAAAAAGAAAAAATAGAACTATATTCAATGATTTTTCTGCTGCTGAGTTAATTTTCGCAATAGTCGGTCCGGTTGGCTCCGGCACTAGCTTTGTCGCAAAAGCTCTCGAAACTTTGGTGCGCAATCAACTAAGTGATAAAGAGACTGTGCAGGTTGTGCAAATTAAAGCAAGCAAGATCATAGAAAAACACGCGAATAAGGAAGATTTAGAGGCCACGGTCTTGGACAAGCTCAAGAGAGCTACCCTTTTTCAAGATGTAGGGGATGAGATTCGTAGGGAAGATCCATCTGCTCTTGCGGTTCAGATGATTGCTGAAATAAAAAATCAGCGTGAACTTCTTGAAAAACAAGGCGTGACCTATCTTAATGAGAATGAGCGGCCAAAAAAAGTTTTTATTATTGATTCTCTTAAGCATCCTGAAGAGGCTGCCCTGCTTCGGGGTGTCTATCGAGAGTCTTTTTGTTTGATAGGAGTTGTGTGTGAAAAAGAAAAAAGAGAAAAAAGATTAAAAGAAGAAAAGTGTCCCGACTCATCTCGTAATGAAGTTGCCGTATTCATGAAGAGAGATGAAAATGAGGGGGTTCCACACGGTCAAAAAGTTGCTGCCACTTTCCACTTATCAGACTTCTTTGTAGATAATACTGAAGATCGAGAGACGGCAGATCGAGAATCCAATCCAAATTGGGATGTTAATGAAAAATTGGGCCGTCTGATTGATATTCTACAAGCTAAAAAAGTCGTTCGTCCGACCCCTAGCGAAGCTGGAATGTTTTATGCGCATGGGGCGCAGCACAAGAGCGCATGCCTCTCTCGTCAAGTCGGTGCCTCGCTCACTGACCGAAAAGGAAACCTAATTGCTACAGGAACCAACGAAGTTCCTCGTGCTGGCGGCGGTGTTTACGGCGGGAATAGTGAGAAATTTGATTTCGATGATAATAGTGAGGCAGATCATCGCTGTTTTGCAACAAATAAATATTGTAGTAATACAAAAAATCAAGCAGAGATTATTGAGGAAGTGATACAAGCAATTCCAGAATTGAAAAATTCAAATTCAAAAGATATTGGCGATAATCTCAAAAAGACTCGACTTGGTCAGTTGATTGAATTTAGTCGTGCTGTACATGCAGAAATGGATGCTTTGTTGTCTGCAGGCCGGCAAGGAAAATCGACCGTGGGATCAAAGCTGTTTGTGACCACATTTCCATGTCATTATTGTGCTAGACATATTGTTACGGCAGGCATTGAGGAAGTGCAGTATATTGAGCCATATCCTAAAAGTAAAGCCTTAACACTTCATCAAGACGCAATTGGACAAATTGCTTCCGAATGGATTTCTCCTTTTGATCCAAAAATCGGTGTGAAGCCTAAGAAAGTGCTTTTTAGGCCTTTCACAGGCGTTGCCCCTAGGCTGTATCAACGCGCCTTTGTGAAAGATAGAGAACTGAAAGATGGAAAAGGTGATTTTAAAGTGGGTGAGCGTCTATGGTCTTCAGACCTCCTTAAAGAAGGCTACACATCCATTGAAAATGCACTTTTGAAGGAGCTTCAAAATGGCTAGTAATGTGTATTTTTTTGAAGATAAAGTAAAAAATCGTGATCTAAAAGATGGGCGAAAAAAAGGGTCAGAGGTGGAAGGTGCTAATATTCAAAAGTGCATCGCAAAGCAACTATCTTTACAGTTTGAAAAGCCGCATGATTTAATTTTTGTTTTTCCCCATGAATTTAATCAAATTCAGGGCTTTGTTGGCTTTCTTGAATCCCAGTCAATCGAAATAATTTTAGACCTCAGAGCAGCCCCTCGATTAGATTTTGCTGCAACCGATAGGCGGGGGGCTTTTCGAGAATTTAATAGATTAAATGTCACCTACGTGGATATCTTGGGTCGTACAGATTTTCTCCCGGGAAAATCCTTTGAAGCCCAAATGAAAATTATCGAAAGCGTTAAATCCGAGCTTGGGCGTCACCTGGATGTTGCAGCACCCGTTTTAATGCTTTTTGATGATATTGGTTTGTACAACATGTGCGGCCAGGCTCTTGTCGGTCTTCACGAAATAATAAAGCTTGATCCCGCATGCATGATTGATGAAAACACCGATTCCGATCAATTGCAGATGTGAGGCAATAAGCACGATAATTTTGCGATTTTAAAGAAGTCATGCTTGATCTAAAGCGTGTATAGATCGGAGGTCTTTAGGCCTTGATCCATAAATAAGCAACTTCAATGCCGTATTTTTACAGATTATGGAGTTATTCCTGAATCACCTGCATTTAGGTACGTTAGGTAATCAGGTCACCGGCGCCGGGTTGAACAGCACCAGCTGGTTGTGCAGCTTCCAGCGCTCGGCCCAGGTTTTCTGGCGGCCGCTGGCCACCTCCAGCATCATGTGGAACATCTCCCAGCCCACGTCCGCGATGGTGGCGTCGCCGTCGGCGATGCGGCCGGCGTTGATGTCCATCAGGTCATGCCAGCGCCGCGCCAGGTCGCTGCGCGTGGCCACTTTGATGACGGGCACCTGCGCCAGGCCGTAGGGCGTGCCCCGGCCGGTGGTGAACACGTGCAGGTTCATGCCGGCGGCCAGCTGCAGCGTGCCGCAGATGAAGTCGCTGGCCGGGGTGGCGGTGTAGAGCAGGCCCTTCTGGCGCGCCTTGTCGCCGGGCGCGACGACGCCCGAGATCGCCGCGCTGCCCGACTTGACGATGGAGCCCATGGCCTTCTCGACGATGTTGGACAGGCCCCCCTTCTTGTTGCCGGGCGTGGTGTTGGCGCTGCGGTCCACGCGGCCCTGGTTCAAATAGTTGTCGTACCAGGCCATCTCGCGAATCATGGCCTCGGCCACTTCCGGCGTGCTGGCGCGCGAGGTGAGCTGGTCGATGCCGTCGCGCACTTCGGTCACTTCACTGAACATCACGGTGGCGCCGGCGCGCACCAGCAGGTCGGTGCAAAAGCCCACGGCCGGGTTGGCCGTCACGCCGCTGAAGGCGTCGCTGCCGCCGCACTGCACGCCCACCACCAGTTCGCTGGCAGGCACGGTCTCGCGCTGGCGGGCGTTCAGGCGTTGCAGGTGCACCTCGGCCTGCCGCATGATGGATTCGACCATCGACATGAAGCCCACGTGCGCGTCGTCCTGCAGGCAGACCACGTCGAGCGGAGATTCTTCCAGCGTACGTTCGTCGCGCAGCGGAATGCTGCCGGGCGGCAGCAGGCGCTCGGGCTGCAGCTTCTCGCAGCCCAGGCTGACGACCATGACCTCGCCGCCGAAGTTGGGGTTGAGGCTGATGTTGCGCAGGGTGCGGATGGGAATGATCGCGTCGGGCGCGTCGATGGCCACGCCGCAGCCGTAGCCGTGCTCCAGCGCCACCACGTCGTCCACGTTCGGAAAGCGCGGCAGCAGCTCGGCCTTGATGCGCTGCACGGCGAAGTCGGTCACGCCGGCCACGCACTGCACGGTCTGCGTGATGGCCAGAATGTTGCGCGTGCCCACCGAGCCGTCGGCATTGCGGTAGCCCTCGAAGGTGTAGCCGGTGAGCGGCTCCATGACGGGCGCTTGCACGGTAGAGATCGGCAGGCCTTCGAGCGAGCGCGCCTCGGGCATGTTCAGCAGCTTTTCATGCACCCAGCTGCCAGCGGGAATGGCCTTGACGGCATAGCCGATAGGCACGTTGTAGCGGCGCACCACGCCGCCTTCGGCGATGTCGTGCAGCGCCACCTTGTGCGCCTGCGGCACGTGGTCGACCAGCACGATGCCATCGGACAGCACGGTGCCGACGGGCAGGCCACCGTCGTTGGCCACGATGGCGACGTTGTCGGCCTCGTGCATCTTGATGTGCAGCGGAGGGCGCACGGGCGTGGTTCTAGCGTTCATGGGGGGCTCCAGTGGCAAGAGGTTCAGCAGCTCTCAGGCCGCTTTTTTGTCAGACAGGCTTCAGTTCGATGCGCTTGATGTCCTGGACGATCACCAAATAGGCGAAGACCGTCACCAGGGCGTTGAGCCCGACGAAGACGAGTGCGCCGCCGAACGAATGCGTGGCCGCGAGGATATAGCCGATGACGATGGGCGTGACGATTCCGGCGATGGCGCCGAAGGTGTTGAAGATGCTGCCCGCCAGGCCGATCACTTCCTTGGGCGCCACGTCGGCCATCACCGCCCAGCCAAAGGCGCCGAAGCCCTTGCCGAAGAAGGCCAGCGCCATCAGGCCGACGATCATCCAGTCGGCGCTGACGTAGTTGCACAGGATCATGCTGGACGACATCAGCATGCCGATGACGATGGGCGTCTTGCGCGCCACCGTCAGCGATACGCCGCGCCGCAGCATCCAGTCCGAAACGACGCCGCCCAGCACCCCGCCGATGAAGCCGCAGATGGCCGGCAGCGACACCATGAAGCCGGCTTTCAGGATGGACATGCCGCGTTCCTGCACCAGGTACACCGGGAACCAGGTCAAGAAGAAGTACGTCAGCACGTTGATGGAGAACTGGCCCAGGTAGATGCCCACCAGCATGCGGTTGGTCAGCAGTTGCCAGGCGTAGAGGGCGGTCTGGCCCTTGGGCTTGGCCTGCGCGTTGGCCGCAGCGTCTTCACCCATGTGGATGAGTCCGCCGCCTGCGGCGATGTGGTCCAGTTCGGCGCGGTTCACGCCGGGGTGCGAGGCGGGGCTGCGAATGAAGAACCACCAGACAATGGCCAGCACGATGCCCGTGACACCCATCGAGATGTAGACCCAGTGCCAGCCCACCCAGTGCGTGAGCGCGGCCATCAGCGGCGTGAACACCACCGCCGCGAAATACTGCGCCGAGTTGAAGATGGCCGACGCCGTGCCGCGCTCTTGCGTAGGGAACCAGCCGGCCACGACCTTGGCGTTGGCCGGAAAGGCCGGCGCTTCGGCCATGCCGACCAGAAAGCGCATGACGAACAGCGTGGCCACAGCCGTGGCGGCCGAGGTGAAGATGCCCACGGTGGACTGCAGCAGCGTGAACACCGACCAAAAGAAGATGCTGGCCGCATACACGCGCCGCGCGCCGAAGCGGTCCAGCAGCCAGCCGCCCGGCAGTTGCGACAGCACATAAGCCCAGCTGAACGCCGAGAAGATGTAGCCCATCTGGATGGTGTCGAACCCGAACTCCTTTTGCATCGTCGGGCCGGTGATCGACAACGTGGCGCGGTCGGCGTAGTTGAAGGTGGTGACCAGGAAGATCATCGCCAGCACCCAGTAGCGAACGTGCGTGCGCGGCTCCTTGGCCGCCGCTGCAGGGCGGGCAGATAAAGAGGAGGGGTCGAGTACAGCTTGGCTCATAAATACGCGGGCTTCAGGGGTGCCCGTTCAGTGGGGAATCAGGGGGCTCTGGGCGGCCGTTTTTTTCAGGCGCGCTGGCCGATCTCGGCCGATTCGCGCGTCCAGCCGGCGGCCTGCTCGCTGAGCGACAGGCCCAGGCCCGGGCGCGTGGGCACCAGCATGCGGCCGCCTTTCAACTCCAGGCGTTCGTTGAACAGCGGTTCCAGCCAGTCGAAATGCTCGACCCAGGGCTCGCTGGGGTACACGGCGCCCAGGTGCACGTGCAGCTCCATCGCAAAGTGCGGGGCCAGCATCACGTGGGCGGCCTCGGCCTGCGCGGCCACCTTCAAGAACGGCGTGATGCCGCCCAGGCGGGGACCGTCGGGCATGATGAAGTCGGCACTGCGGTGGCGGATCAGCTCGGCATGTTCGGCGGCGCTGGTCAGCATTTCGCCGGTGGCGATGGGCGTGTCGAATTGCGCGGCCAATGCGGCGTGGCCTTCGTAGTCGTAGGCGTCCAGCGGCTCTTCGATCCAGATCAGGTTGAAGGCCTCGAAGGTGCGGCACATGCGCTGCGCGGTGGGGCGGTCCCACTGCTGGTTGGCGTCCACCATCAGCGAGACCTGGTCGCCCAGGTGCTTGCGGGCGGTGGAAACGCGGTGAATGTCCAGCGCGCAGTCGGGCTGGCCGACTTTCAGCTTCAGCCCGCCGATGCCGCGCTCCAGCGAGGCTTCGGCATTGCGCAGCAACTGGTCGAGCGGCGTGTGCAGAAAGCCGCCCGAGGTGTTGTAGCAGCGCACCGAATCCCGCTGCGAGCCCAGCAGCTTGGACAGCGACAGGTTGGCGCGGCGCGCCTTCAGGTCCCACAGCGCCACGTCGAACGCGCCGATGGCCTGCACCGCTAGGCCGCTGCGGCCCACCGACGCGCCAGCCCAGCACAGCTTGGTCCACAGGCGAGATATATCGCTCGGGTCTTCGCCGATCAGCGCGGGTGCGATTTCCTTAGCATGCGCAAACTGGCCGGGGCCGCCCGCGCGCTTGGAATAGCTGAAGCCCAGGCCGCGATGGCCGTCCTTTGTCTCGATCTCGGCGAACAGCATCGCGATCTCGGTCATCGGCTTCTGGCGGCCCGTCAGCACCTTGGCGTCGCTGATCGGGTTGGCCAGCGGCAGATAGCAAGACGACAGGCGTATCCAGGCGATGCTGTCCTGGCTGGCGGTGGCTGAGGAAGACGAGGCAGGCGACGAGGTCATGGCGAAAGAGGGCAGGCGGTGGGCTTCAGGAACAGGCAGGGCGCGAGTGGCTGCTGGCGCCCGTGGTTCTCTAGTCGATGGAGATCTTTCCGGTCTGGATCACGGTCTTCCAGCGGTCGTATTCCTTGCGCTGGAACGCCACGAACTCTTCCGGTGTGTTGGCCACCATCTCGAAGCCGATGGAGACGAACTGGTCGCGCACCTTCGGGTCGTTCAGTGCCTCGACGAAGGCGGCGTGGGCCTTTTGGCGCACGGCGGGCGGCAGGCCCTTAGGCGCGACGATGGCCTGCCAGGAGGCGACTTCCACGTTCTTCACGCCGGCTTCGGCCAGCGTGGGCACGTCGGGCAGCACGGGCGAGCGCTTGCCGCTGGTCACAGCCAGCGCGCGCATCTTGCCGCCCTTGATGTACTGGATCACCGAGTTCACGTTCTGGAACGATGCATCTACCTGGCCGCCGATGATGTCGGTGTGCGCGGGCGCGCCGCCCTTGTACGGCACGTGCATGCCTTGCGTGCCGGTCTGCTGCCAGAAAAGTTCGGCCGTCAGGTGGTCGCTGGAGCCATTGCCGGCCGAGGCGAAGCTCATCTTGCCGGGGTTGGCCTTCAGCTGCGCCACCACGTCGGCCACGCTCTTGATGGGCGAGCTGGCGGGCACCACCAGCACGTTGGGCGACTGCACCGCCACGGTGATGAGGTCGAAGTCTTTCAGCGGATCGAACGGCAGGCTCTTCATCAGGTGCGGCACGATGACCAGCGGGCCCAACGAGGTGACGAGGAAGGTGTTGCCATCGGACGCCGCACGCTGCACGAAGGTGGCGCCGATGGTGCCGGTCGCGCCGGGCTTGTTGTCCACCAGGAACGACTGCTTGAACTTCTCGGTCAGGCGGGGGCTGACGGCACGGGCGACCTGGTCGGTGGAGCCGCCGGGCGGGAACGGAACGACGAGGGTGACGGGCTTTTCGGGCCAGGCCTGGGCAGCGGCGCCGAAGGCGGCCAGTGCCAGCGCGGCGGTCATGCAAAGCTTTTTCATGGGTTTGTCTCCTGATGGATTGCCTGAGGGGTTGCCTGGCTTTGACATCGTTGTCATTGCCGAAGGCGACAGGACGGCATGCTTTGTTTTGGATAGCGCTGGGCGCCTATGAATACGCGTCAGGGAAAATGATATCGTTGTCATTTGTGGAAAAGAATGAGGGTTTTCCCGCAAGTTGTCGCCATCAAAAGCGGCAGGGCGGGGCGATCTGATACCGTCGCGCGGCCCGCATCTGCGCACCCGCCAGCTTCTTTTCTTCATGAATGCCCATTCCCGCTCTTCACCGCCCATCAAAGCCGCCACGCTGCATGACGTGGCCCGGGTGGCGGGCGTCTCGCTGATCACGGCGTCGCGGGCGCTGGGCAACCCGGGCATCGTTTCGGCGAAGACGCGTGAACGCGTGGAGCAGGCGGTGGAGGCGACGGGCTACATCCCCAACCTGTTGGCGGGCGGCTTGAAGTCCAAGCGCAGCCGCATGGTGGCGGGCATCGTGCCGGCGCTGTCGGTGTCGCAGTTTTTGCCCACGGTGCAGGCGCTGACGGCGGCGCTGCACGACGAGGGATACCAGCTGCTGCTGGGCCAGACCTTCTACGACGCCGAGCGCGAGGACGAGGTGCTGGCCGCGATGATCAGCCGCCAGCCCGACGGCATCGTAATGATGGGCCTGGTGCAGTCAGAGCGCGCCCGCGAGCGGCTGCGCCGCACCCGCATTCCGGTGGTGGAGACCTGGGACATCAGCGACCGGCCGGTGGACATGGTGATCGGCTTTTCGCACGTGAAGGTGGGCAGCGCTTTGGCGGGCTACTTTCTGGCGCGCGGCTGCCAGCGCGTGGGCATTGCCACGGGCGACGACCACCGCGCCATGCAGCGGCGCGAAGGCTTTCTGGCCGCCTGGGGCCGCGACGTGCCCACGGCGCTGGTGCCCGCGCCCAGCACGCTCGAATCAGGCCGGCGCGCGTTGGGCGAGTTGCTGGACAAGGAGCCGCGCCTGCAGGCCGTGGCCTGCAGCTCCGACATGCTGGCGCACGGCGTGCTGGTGGAAGCGCGTGCGCGCGGCCTGCGCGTGCCGCAGGACCTGGCGGTGTCGGGTTTCGGCAATGCGGAATTCGGCGCGCACATGCTGCCGGCCATCACCACCGTGCATGTGGACGGCCCCGAGATCGGCCGCCTGGCCGCGCGGCTGATCGTGGACCGCTGCCGGGGGCTGCAGCCCGAGCGCTCGTCGTTCGATTTGGGCTTTCGGCTGATCGAGCGGGCGTCCACGGCGGCGGTGGAGGCTTAAGGCCGCATCCATTGCTCTGGATGCTGAAATTGAGCCAAATCGGGCTCTAGCGCTTATGTATCAAGCGCTGGTAGCTATTAATTCGGTAGCGACTTCTTCTCGCGCGGCACGCGGCCCATCAGATAGAACTCCGGGTTGGGCTGCATGCCCGCAAAGCTCGCCATGCGGTTAGACAGCCCGAAGAACGCGGTGATGGCCGCGATGTCCCAGGCGTCTTCATCGTCGAAGCCGTGGGCATGCAGGGCGTCGATGTCGGCGCCCTCGATGGTGTGGCTGGCCAGGCACACCTTCATCGCAAAGTCGAGCATGGCGTGCTCGCGCGGGCTGATGTCGGCCTTGCGCCAGTTGACCGCCACCTGGTCGGCCAGCATCGGTTTTTTCTCGTAGATGCGCAAAATCGCGCCGTGCGCCACCACGCAATAGAGGCACTGATTGGCCGCGCTGGTGGCGGTGACGATCATCTCGCGCTCGCCCTTGGTCAGGCTGCCTTCCTCCTTGAGCATCAGCGCGTCGTGGTACGCGAAGAACGCGCGCCATTCGGCCGGGCGGCGCGCAAACGCCAGAAACACGTTGGGAATGAAGCCGCTCTTTTCCTGCACCTCCAGGATGCGGGCGCGCAGGTCGTCGGGAAGGGTGTTCAGGTCGGGCAGGGGAAAGCGGGGTTCGGTCACTGTGAAAGTCTCCTGGAGGTTGAGAGACGGTTGTACCCAAGCCGCACCAGGCACGTAAGCAGGAAATCACGGATGCCGGGTCACCGATTCGACATCACGGGTGCCACTGGCTGGGCCGCACCGGCGCGCCGTTGCCGGCCGGTGCAGCCGCGTTGCCCGCCAGTGCGTACGACAGCTGGTTGGCCGCAGTCACCACCGTGCGGGCCAGCGCTTCAAGGCGGTCGGCCGGCAGACGCGACGCCGGCCCGGAGATGCAGACCGATCCCATCAGCCGCCAATGCATGCCGAAGACTGGCGCCGACACGGTGGCCACGCCCTGTTCGCGCTCGCCGATGGACCAGTGGTAGCCGCGCTGGCGGATCTCTTCGTAGGCCTCGCCCGGCTCGCCCGAAAACGCCAGGATCACGCGGCCCGGCGAGCCCTTGTCCAGCGGCAGGCCTTCGCCCATGCGGGCATGGTGGCGCAGCGCATGCGGGCCTTCCACCCGCACCAGGCAGGTCCGCACGCTGCCTTCGCGCACATAGAACGCAGCGCTCTCGCCAGTGGCCTGCGTTAGTTCGCGCAGCGCGGGCTCCAGCACGTTCTGCACGTCGAAGCCGGCCTGGTAGCGCGCGCCCAGCCAGCCGGCGGCCGGCCCCAGGCGCCAGTCGCCGTCTTCGCGCTGCACCATGAAGCCGGACTGCGCCAGCGTGCGCGCCAGCCGCAGCACCGTAGTCTTATGCAGCCCGGTGCGCCGGCTGAGTTCGGCCAGCGCCAAACGCGATTCGCCCAGCGCGAAGGCTTCGAGCAACTGCAGCGCACGGGTGACGGCAATCACTCCGCCGGCAGCAGCGGCGATGGCCTCGGGGCCGTTCGACTCGGTCGATTCGGTGGCGGGCTGGACTGCGTCGAGCGCTGCGGGAAGCGGTGTGTGCGGGTTGCTCATGGTGCTACGCGTTGCGTTGTGTGAAACGCCATTGTATGGATTGAAACGTTTATCTAAAGTCACCCGCGTCGCCATTCAGCAGCCCAGGTTGCAGAGCGGTGATCGAATTTTCATAAACGGAGACAAAAACCATGTTCCAGCATTCCTGTGCTGCGTCGTCGCGCGCCGCCGCTTCTTCCCTCACGCTCAAGCCGGCATTGCCGCGCATCCGCCTGGCCGTGGCCGGCGCCGCGCTGGCTGCATTGGCGCTGGCTTCGGTGCCCTCCGTGGCCGTGGCGCAGGCGGCCTATCCGGCCAAGCCCATCCGGTTGATCGTGCCATTCCCGCCCGGCGGTGGCACCGACATGATTGCCCGCACCGTTGCGCAGAAGCTGGCCGATCAGAACCAGTGGACGGTGGTGGTGGACAACCGCCCCGGCGCTGGCGGCAACCTGGGCGTGGACGCGGCGGCCAAGTCCGCACCCGACGGCTACACGCTGGTCATGGGCCAGACCAGCAACCTGGCCATCAACCCGTCGCTGTATGCCAAGCTGCCTTATGACTCTCTGAAGGACCTGGTGCCGGTGGCGCTGGTGTCGTCGGCGCCCATCGTCATGGCCACGTCGGCCACGTCGCCCTACAAGACGTTTGCCGACGTGGTCGCGGCCGCCAAGGCCAAGCCCGACGGCATCACGCTCGGCTATTCGGGCAACGGCACGGTGGCGCATCTGGCGGGCGAGCTGGCGCAGGGCGCCTCTGGCATCAAGCTGCGCCACATTCCGTACAAGGGCGCATCGCAGGCCATGACCGACCTGGTGGGCGGGCAGATCGACCTGTACATGTCGGCCGTGCCCACGCTGCTGGGCCAGGTGCGCAACGGCAAGCTGCATGCGGTGGTGGTCACCTCGCGCCAGCGCTCCAGCCAACTGCCGCAGACGGCGACGATGGAGGAGTCGGGCTACAAGGGTTTTGAGGCCACGTCGTGGTACGGCGTGCTCGCGCCGGTCGGCACGCCGGCGGCCATCGTTCAGCAGCTGAACAAGGCCATCAACAGTGCGCTGGCCCAGCCCGATGTGGCCGACAAGCTGCGCTCCGAAGGCGGGGAAGTACTGGGCGGCACGCCCGAGAAGTTCAGCGCGCTGCTGCGCGCCGAAGTGCCCCGCTGGGCCAAGATCGTCAAGGATTCGGGCGCCAGCCTGGATTGATGTCTGCCCGCACTGCATCGCATTCATCACACCAGACCATCGCCATGACTTCTTCTCCCGACATCATCCGTGACATCGAGCGCGTGGGCGCCGAAGTCGTCGCCAAGGCCGCGACCTTCCAGGCCGCCATCCTGGCCGACGTGGCCGGACGCCGCGGCACCATGCACGCCCGCGTGGCGCCCGTTCACCAGAGCATGAAGGTGGCCGGCCCGGCCTTCACCGTCGAGGTGCGGCCCGGCGACAACCTGATGATCCACGCCGCCATCGCGCTGGCCCAGCCCGGCGACGTGCTGGTGATCGACGGCAGGGGCGACCAGACTGCCGCGCTGATGGGCACGCTGATGCTCAGCGCCTGCCAGAAGATCGGCCTGGCCGGCGTGGTCGTGGACGCCGCCATTCGCGACAAGCTGGAACTGCTCGACCTGGGCTTTCCCGTGTTCAGCGCCGGCTTCAACCCTGCCGGCCCGACCAAGTACGTGCCCGGGCGCATCAACCACCCCATTTCGGCAGGTGGCGCCGTGGTGAACCCGGGCGACCTGGTGGTGGGCGACGCCGACGGTGTGGTGGTCATCGAGCGGGCCAAGGCGCCCGCCATGCTGGCCCTGGCCGACAAGAAGGTCGCCGACGAGGCCGCGCGCATCGAGGCGATCGCCCGGGGCGACACGGCATCGAAGTGGCTGCCTGCCGCGCTGCGCGCCGCCGGTGTGCTCAAGGATGGAGAAACGCTGTGAGTGCCGGTGCCATCCTCGTCACCGGCGCCGACCTGGCGCAGCAGGCGCTCGATCTGCTTGAAGATTTCGAGATCGTCTATGCCGGCAAGACGCCCACCGAAGGCGACCTGGTGGCGCTGTGCAGGCAGCACGACCCGGTGGCCATCATCGTGCGCTACGGCCAGGTGGGCGCGGCGGTGATGGATGCTGCGCCCTCGCTCAAGGTGATCTCCAAGCACGGCAGCGGCACGGACACCATCGACAAGGAGGCCGCAAAAGCGCGCGGCATCGACGTGGTGGCCGCTGCGGGTGCCAACGCGGCGGCGGTGGCCGAGCAGGCGCTGGCGCTGCTGCTGGCCTGTGCCAAGTCCGTCGTGCAGCTGGATGCGCGCATGCACGCCGGTCACTGGGACAAGGCCACGCACAAGAGCCTGGAGCTGGGTGGGCGCACCGTGGGCGTGGTGGGCCTGGGCGCCATCGGGCTGCGGTTTGCCAGGATGGCCGATGCGCTGGGCATGCGGGTGATCGGGTTTGATCCATTTGCCCGCGATTTGCCAGCCCATGTGCAAAGCGTGGATCTGGACACGATCTGGCGCGAGTCCCACGCCATTTCGCTGCACTGCCCGCTGAAGGACGAGAACCGGGGCCTGGTGAACGCCGCCACGCTGGCGCAGTGCCAGCGCGGCGTGATCGTGGTGAACACCGCGCGCGGCGGGCTCATCGACGAAGCGGCGCTGCTGGCCGCCGTGCGGTCGGGCCAGGTGATGGCCGCCGGGCTGGACAGCTTCGCCGTGGAGCCCATGGCAGCGGGCCACCCCTTCCAGGGCGAGCGGCGCTTCATCCTCAGCCCGCACATCGGTGGTGTGACCTCCGATGCCTACGTGAACATGGGCGTGGGCGCGGCGCGCAACCTGCTGGCCGTGCTGGCACGCGCGCCTGCCGCCACGGCTGCTGCATGACCTGTCTGGAGCTGCCTGCGGGTAGGTTTAGAGCCAAATAGGCCTCTAGCGCTTATGCATCAAGCGCTGGTAGCTATTGAATTAATAGCGAAAGAGGCCCGCTCAGTTCACTGCGCTGCAGCCGACCGGCCCGCGCCACGGTAGCGCGACAGCCAGTGCGCATACGGCGCAGGCAGCTTCCAGTCAGGCTGGTCTTCGCCCAGCGTCTGCGCCAGGTGATAGGCGTAGTGCGGGTTGGCCAGGTGGGCGCGGCCGATCATCACCAGACTCATCTGGCCCTCGGCTACCACGCGCTCGGCGGTGCGTGGGTCGTCGATGCACCAGGACGACGCCACGGGCACGCCGGCTTCGCGGCTGACGCGCTGCGCGATGGGCGCCAGGAAGGCGGGCGTGACCCAGGGAATCTGCGTGCCCGGAATGACGAAGTTGACGCTGACGTTGAGCAGGTCGAGCCCGCGCTCGCGTGCGCGGCGCGCGGCGGCCACGAAGTCGGCCTGCACGCGGGCGATATCCTCCAGCGTCATGGCACGGGGCACGCGCGGCAGGTTTTCACCGTAGGCGATGGCCGATGGCGTGATGGTGGGCCAGCTGTCCGGCGCGCCTTCGGCGATGTGGTCGTCACCTTCCCACGGGCGGTTGGCGCTGGCCTTTCGGCCGGCATGGCCGATCTGGATGCCGGGTACAGCGCCTGCGGCCTTGATGCCGGCGGCGATGCGCGACAGGCCCTCGGCCTGCTCGTCGTTCCACAGCCCCGTGCAGCCCGGGGTGATGCGGCCCTCGGGCGACACGCCCGTCGCTTCGACGATCACCAGCCCGGCGCCGCCGCGCGCGATGGAGGGGTCATGCACCTGATGCCAGTCGTTGGTCAGGCCGTCGGTGGCATGCCGGCCGATATCAAAACCCTGGACCTGAACCTGCTCAAAGCGCTGGACGCCTTGCTCGACGAGCGCAGCGTGACGCGCGCCGCCCAGCGGCTGGCGCTGACGCAGCCGGCCGTGAGCGGCATGCTCACGCGGTTGCGCGAGAGCTTTGACGACCCGCTGTTTGTGCGCATGCAGCGCGGCATCGCCCCCACGCTGCGCGCGCAGGATCCGGCGTTGCCGGTCAAACAGCTGCTGGGCCAGGTGGAATCGCTGCTGCAGCCGCCCGACTTCGACCCTGGGACGGCGACCATGACGCTGCGCATCGCATCGACCGACTACGCCCTTCAGACTGTGGTGGTGCCGTTTCTTGCGCGGTTGCGCCAGGGCGCGCCGCACCTGCGCGTGGCCGTGGTGCCACCGCAGCACCTGCCGGTGCAAGAGCGGCTGGAGCGCGGCGACATCGATCTGGCGCTGATCTCGCCCGAGAACACCGCGCCGGGCCTGTATGCCCGCCATCTCTTCGATGAGCACCATGTGTGCGTCATGCGCGAAGGCCACCCCGAGGCCAGCAACGGGCTTTTGTCGCTGGACCGCTTCTGCGCGCTGGACCGCGCACGCATTCCCTACAGAGGGGGCCGCTTCGAAGGTGTGACGGACGAGGCGCTGGCCCGCCTGGGCCGCACGCGGCGGGTGCTGCTGTCGGCCACCAGTTTCTGGTGCTTCCTGAAATCTTGAGCACCAGCGACCTCGCCGTGGTGCCACAGCGGCTGGTGGCACATGCGCCCGGTCTGGTCGTGCGCGAGCCGCCGCTGTCCACTGCGGGGTTTGCCAAGACGGCGGTATGGCATGAACGCACGCACCGCTTGTCGGGCCACCGCTGGGCCCGCGCATTGCTGTTCGGCATCTGCGGGTGCGACGGGGCAGAAGTGGCTTGATGTAGCCAAAAACTATCCCGAAGATGCGATTAATTGACTTAAAGGTATCTGGCAACGACCTTACTATTCACCTGTCTAACAGCCGAGAGGATCGCCCCATGACCGAAACAAGCAAGTGCCCTTTCCACGCCGCCGCAGCCAATGGCGGAACCATCAACAAGGACTGGTGGCCCAACCAGCTGCGCGTGGATCTGCTGAACCAGCACTCCGGCAAGTCCGACCCGCTGGGCGGTGCTTTCGACTATGCCGAAGAGTTCAGGAAGCTCGACTACGAAGGCCTCAAGCGCGATCTGCGTGCGCTGATGACCGACTCGCAAGACTGGTGGCCGGCTGACTTCGGCCACTACGGCCCGCAGTTCGTGCGCATGGCCTGGCATGCCTCCGGCACCTACCGCACGGGCGACGGCCGTGGCGGCGCAGGGCGCGGCCAGCAGCGGTTTGCGCCGCTCAACAGCTGGCCCGACAACGTCAACATCGACAAGTCGCGCCGCCTGCTCTGGCCCATCAAGCAAAAGTACGGCCAGAAGATTTCCTGGGCCGACCTGATGGTGCTGACCGGCAACGTGGCGCTGGAGAGCATGGGTTTCCGCACCTTCGGCTTTGCCGGCGGGCGCCAGGACACCTGGGAACCCGATCAGGACGTGTACTGGGGCAACGAGAAGACCTGGCTGGGCGGCGATGCGCGCTACGGCAAGGGCACGCCGGGCGACGGCACGCTGGTGGCCGAGCCCGCCATGCACGGGCATGAAAAAGAACGCGTGCTCGAGAACCCGCTGGCCGCCGTGCAGATGGGCCTGATCTACGTGAACCCCGAAGGCCCCGAAGGCAACCCCGACCCGATTGCAGCGGCGCACGACATCCGCGAGACCTTCGCCCGCATGGCGATGGACGACGAGGAAACCGTGGCGCTGATCGCCGGCGGCCACACCTTCGGCAAGACCCATGGCGCCGGCGCTGCCGACCATGTGGGTGCCGAGCCCGAAGCCGCCGGCCTGGAACACCAGGGCCTGGGCTGGGCCAGCAGCTTCGGCTCCGGCAAAGCGGGCGATGCCATCACCAGCGGCCTGGAAGTCACCTGGACCAGCACGCCCGCGCAGTGGGGCAACGAATTCTTCGAGAACCTCTTCAAGTTCGAGTGGGAACTGACCAAAAGCCCGGCCGGCGCGCACCAGTGGCAGGCCAAGAACGCTCCCGCGACCATTCCCCATGCGCATGACCCATCGCAAAAGCGCGTGCCGACCATGCTGACCACCGACCTGTCGCTGCGCTTCGACCCCGCCTACGAGAAGATCTCGCGCCGCTTTCTCGACAACCCGCAGGCCTTTGCCGAAGCCTTTGCCCGCGCCTGGTTCAAGCTGACCCACCGCGACCTGGGCCCCCGCGCCCGTTACCTGGGCCCCGAAGTGCCGAAGGAAGAGTTGATCTGGCAAGACCCCATTGCACCTGTGCAGCATGCACTGGTCGCCCCGGTCGATGTCGCCGCCCTCAAGCAACGCGTGCTGGACTCGGGCCTGACCGTGCAGGATCTGGTGGGTACGGCCTGGGCGTCGGCCTCCACCTTCCGCGGCTCGGACAAGCGCGGCGGTGCCAACGGTGCGCGCATCCGCCTGGCTCCACAGAAGGACTGGGCCGTGAACCAGCCCGAACAGCTGGCTCGCGTGCTGCAGGTGCTCGAAGGCATCCAGCGCGACTTCAACAAGTCGGCCGACGGTGACAAGCGCATTTCTTTGGCTGACCTGATCGTGCTGGCCGGTGCCGCTGGCGTCGAACAGGCGGCCCAAAGCGCCGGCGTGGCCGTGACGGTGCCGTTCATTCCGGGCCGGGGCGATGCGCGCCAGGACCAGACGGATGTGGAATCGTTCGCCGTGCTCGAACCCGTGGCCGATGGCTTTCGCAACTACACCAAGGGCCGCTACAGCGTGCCGGCCGAGGTGCTGCTGCTCGACAAGGCCCAGTTGCTGACGCTGACGGCGCCCGAAATGGCCGTGCTGGTGGGCGGCTTGCGCACCATCAACATCAACGTGGATGGCACGCAGCATGGTGTCTTCACGGCCAGGCCAGGCGCGTTGTCCAACGACTTCTTTGCCAACCTGCTGGACATGAACACCGAGTGGAAGCCCGCCGGCGACGTGTTTGAAGGCCGTGACCGCAAGACGGGTGCCGCGAAATGGACGGGCACCCGCGTCGACCTCGCCTTTGGCTCCAACGCCGTGCTGCGCGCGGTGGCCGAGGTCTATGCCAGCGCCGACGCGAAAGAGAAGTTCGTGCGCGACTTCGTGGCCGCCTGGGCCAAGGTGATGGATCTGGACCGCTTCGATCTGCGTTGATCGCCTGACACGGCTGAGCCGCATTGGCAAGAGCCCGCTGCCTGACACAGGTGGCGGGCTTTTTCTTCTGTGCGGCTTGTTCTGTTGGCGTCTACATTTCAACCTTGCGCGCTGATAGAGGCCTCTGACCGGCACTCGCACAGCATGCATTCCGAAGTCGATGACATGCCCTCATGCCGCGCGGCTCACAGACACGAGTGGGACTGCAGGATGCTGGGATTCACAAGCATGTTGCTCCCGCTGTACCAGCGCTGGTTTGGTCCCAGGGCCGATGAGGGCCGCCGCGAAGCTCCGTCCGCTTCAATGCCGCTCATTCGGCACGCAGCAAGTCGAATCGTTTGCTTTCCATACCCGTCCGGCCGCGCTCAAGGTAACAGCCGACGTGGTCCGCGCCGGGAGATGGGCGTGGACATGACGATCGCCGTGCGTGTTTCTCCCCACCGATTGATGTCGCCAAGGAAGGACTCCAGCGCAGCCATGTCCGCCACGGCCACACTCATCACGTACGAATCGGCACCGGTGACGTGGTGGCACTCGAGAACTTCGGCGCGCGTGCGCAGCGCCTTCAGCAGTGCCTGCTTGTGCGGTTGCCCGGTGGTGATGCCGATGATGGCCTGGACCTGCAACCCCACCTTGGTGGGATCGAGGTCTGCGTGCACACCGCGGATCACACCAGCTTCCTGCAGGCGCTTGAGACGCTCGGCCGAGGCAGCGATCGAAAGGCCGGCCGCCTCGGCCAGCGTCTTGAGCGGCGCACGGCCATCGGCCTGCAGCGCTTCAAGTAGTTTCCAGGCTTTGGCGTCGAGTTGAATGGATTCTGTCATCGATATTATTTTCCATAAATATTCTGGTATTTGCTAAATATCACAGTAAAAAAAACTTCAGGTGGTGAATTGACTTACCTACGATAGGTGGCATGGAACTAGTTGAAATCTTTTTCTCTTCGATGCTGATCGGGCTGTCGATTGCCGCCCCTGTCGGCCCGATCGGCGTGCTGACCATTCAGCGCAGTCTCGACCACGGTTCTCGCGCGGGGCTCGCCACCGGGCTGGGCGCCGCAGCGGCGGATGCTGTCTATGGCGCGGTAGGCGCCTTTGGCGCGAGCTGGCTGATCCAGGCCCTGGTTGCCGCGCGCTTGCCGCTCACGCTGTTCGGCGCAGGGTTTCTGCTGTGGATGGCCTGGCGGCTTGTGCGTGCGCCTGCGGTCCTGGGGCCGGTGGATGCCGGAGTGGCACGCAGCGGCTGGCACTACTTTGCCTCCACGTTCGTGCTGACGCTGTCCAGCCCGGCGACCATCCTCTTGTTCGTCGCGATCTTCGGCGCGATGGCCGGGCGTTCGGCCGTGACAGCACCCGCAACGATGGTGTTGGGCGTGCTGATCGGCTCGGCGATGTGGTGGCTATTTTTGAGCGGCATCGTTGGCCGGCTCCGCGCGCGCTTCGATTCGCGCTGGCAGCAGCGTATCAGCCTGGGGAGTGCGGGTGTGCTGATGGTCTTTGCCGTGTGGCAGGTGGCATCCATCCTGCGGTGACGGAGTCATCTGGCCGTTGTCCATCTGTTCGCCCCAGGTGAGCGCGAACTTGCGCTAGCTGTGTGCCCCAGTGGCTCCCGGCCGAAGCATTTTCATCTGAAGGCCGTTGGCGGCGAAGCTGCTAATCTCGCCGCCCCTGACCCTCTGCTTTCCAAAGTGATTCGTTCGAGGCGCAGCGGGAATCCATGAATTCTTCAAAAAACGGAAATCGACAATGAGCAACAAGAGAGTGGGAGTGGCGGCGGCCACTGCGGTGGCCGTGGCTGTGGTGGCGTATGGTGGCGCAACTTGGTACTTCGGGCAGCGTGTGCAGGCGGAATATCAAGAGGCCGTGGCTGAGCTGCGCAAGGCGCTGGGCGCCGATGTCGTGGTGTCTGACGACTACGACAAGGGGTTCTTCTCGTCGCAGGCGCGCCTGGTGCTGCAGTGGGCGCAAGCCCCTAAGGAAGCCGGCTCCCCCGCGCCGCAGCCGCTGCGGGTGGTGGTCGACAGTGCGGTACGCCACGGCCCGCTGGCGGGCGCACGCGTTGCCGGCGCCGTGGTCGATTCACGTTTTTCCCTGGAAGGGCTGGATGCTGAAACCCAGGCCCGGTTGAGCAAGGCCTCAGCGCCGATCCTGACCAGCGTGCACCATCTGACGGGCAGCCACGACATTCATTTCCAGCTGCCGGCCGGCGAGATGGGTGACGACGGCATGACGATGCGCTGGCAGGAGATGGTCTATGACATGGCCATCAGCCGCGATGGCAAGCATCTCAAGGGCAGCTTTCGCCTGCCCGAGTTTGGCCTGATCGGCATTCCGGATGCCTCAGCCCAGGCCATGGCCGACGAGCAGGAGGAAGAAGAAAACGACAACGACGAAACGGCGGCCGTGGAGCCGGTGGACCGCACGTCGGTCAACCTGCAGGGCATGGAAGGCAGCTTCGACAATGCCGTGATCGATGGCCTCTGGGGCATCGGCCCGGGCAAGGCCGAGTTCCGCGTGGAGCGGGCCTTTGCCAGCGTGGTGCCGGCGGCTGGTGGCGATGCCAAACCCATGATGGACGTCAAGAACATCGTCGGCACCTATGTCATCGAGGCCGCCGACGGCACGCTGGGCATGATGACGAACCTGAAAACGGCCGGGCGCCTCGGCCCGATCGACTTCGAATCGATCGGGTTCGAGGAAAAGATCCAGCGCATCAGCATCGAAGCGATTCGCAGCTTCCAGCGCGTGGTGCTGGACAGCTATCGCGCCGGTGGTGTTGCCAATGCAGTGGCCGCCATGGAGCAGCAAGGCATGACCGTACTGATGGAGAACGCGCCCCGCCTGGTGCAGGCATTGCCCGCCTATTCCATGAAGGTGCAGGCCACCTACCAGGGCAAGACAGGCCAGCTGGACTACGGCGCCGAGGTGCAGCGCGCGCCCACCGACGCCGAAGTGGCCCAGGCAGGCTGGACCCCGGCGTTGATGAAAACCTCGGTGCTGCAAGCCGGCGCGCGGCTGCCCAAGGCCTGGGTGCTGCCGCTGATGCAGTCCACCGGCAAGCCCGAGGCGAAGGAAAAAGACGTGGATGCGATGGTCGGCATGGCCCAGTCTGCAGGCTACGTGCTGCAGGAGGGCGAATTCCTGACCAGCGCCATCAAGCTGCAAGGCGGCCAGCTGACGCTGAACGGCAAGACCACGCCGTTGCCGCCAGGGCTTTTTCGCTGACATGTTCTGACCCAAGGAGGTGCTGGCTTTCGTGCCAGCGCGTTTCCCTTCAAAGCCCCCAGCCAGCCGCTGCG
The DNA here is from genome assembly GCF_031843945.1 of Acidovorax sp. WCS2018Noco2-16. Classification (NCBI taxonomy): domain Bacteria; kingdom Pseudomonadati; phylum Pseudomonadota; class Betaproteobacteria; order Burkholderiales; family Comamonadaceae; genus Acidovorax; species Acidovorax sp. WCS2018Noco2-16. The sequence continues at coordinate 537,531 of NZ_JAVTJJ010000001.1, read as the reverse complement.
GGCTTTTTTCATGCGGCTCTCTCCCCGCGATTTCCACGATTGCGCGCGTCTAGGGGTTTGCCGCAATAAACTGCAGCGTTGCGCAACGGGAGATTCATACATGCACTCGGACATCGCGATCGTCGGCGGCGGGGCTGGCGGGCTGGAACTGGCGGCCCGGTTGGGCCGCAGCCTGGGTGCGAAGCAGGGGCGCGAGCGCGTGCTGCTGGTGGACCGCTCTCCCTTTCACATCTGGAAGCCCACGCTGCACGAAGTGGCTGCCGGCACGCTGGATGCGCACCAGGAAGGCCTGTCGTACCCGGTGTTGGCGCGGCGCAACCATTTCGGCTTTGCCATCGGCGACCTGGTGGGGCTGGACACGGCCCGCAAGACCATCGAGCTGGGCGAGATCCGCAATGCCGAGGGCGACCTGCTGGTGCCGCGCCGCACGGTGAGCTACACGCGGCTGGTGCTGGCCATCGGCAGCGGCTCCAACGCCTTCGGCACTCCGGGCATCGAACACGCTTATCTGCTGGAGAACGTGCGCGACGCGCAGCGCTTTCACTCCGACTGGCTGGGCGCCTGTGCGCGTGCTTCGTTCGCGGACAACCGGGCGCTGTCGATCGCCATCGTGGGTGCCGGCGCGACAGGCGTGGAGCTGTCGGCCGAGTTGCTGGAAGCGCATGCCGAGCTGCTGGGCAGCCTGAGCAGCAGCCAGCGCTTTCGGCTCGACATCACGCTGGTCGAGGGCGGCAGCCGCATTCTGGGCGGGCTGCCCGAGCAGATCTCTGCGCAGGCCGACGTGGCGCTGCGCCGCAAGCAGGTGCAGGTGCTGACCGACACGCGCGTGACCGAGATCCGCAAGGGCGCGCTGGTGACGCCGGCCGGCGAAATCCCGGCCGACCTGGTGGTGTGGGCCGCCGGCATCAAGGCCGCCGAAGGCAATGCGCTGCTGGGGCTGGCGGTGAACCGGCTCAACCAGTTCATCGTGGACGACCGGCTGCGCACTTCGGTGCCCGACGTGCTGGCCCTGGGCGACTGCGCCGCCTGCCCGTGGAAAGACGGCAACACCGTGCCCGCCCGCGCGCAGGCCGCACACCAGCAGGCCGACTACCTCGCCCGCGTGCTGGGCGCCTTGCTGCGCGAGCGCGAAGTGGCCGAGGCCTTCGTCTACAAGGACTTCGGCTCGCTCGTTTCCTTGGGCGACAACAAGGGCGTGGGCAACCTGATGGGGGGCCTGGGTGGCCGCAACTTCTTCGTCAACGGGCTGATCGCCAAGTGGATGTACATCTCACTGCATCTGAACCACCACCGGGCCATTCTGGGCATTGGCAAGACGGCGGTGCTGGCGCTGGCGCGGCTGCTGCAGCAGCGGGTGTCGGGACGGCTGAAGCTGCATTGACCGGCATGGTCTGAAACACAGCTGATGCTATTGAATACATAGCTGATTGCGCTTGATTTCATTGGCTTTCCAATATAAAAGATATTGAAAGCCTTATGCAGCAAGCGCTACCAGCTCACTTTTTTGATTCAGCCGATCAGCAGCTTCTGCACCAGGTCGGCGGCGGTGGACGCGTGGTACTTGCGCATCAGTCGCGCGCGGTAGATCTCCACCGTGCGGTGGCTGATGTTCAGTGCGCGGCCGATTTCTTTGGAGGTAAGCCCGTCCAGCAGCCGCGCCGCCACCTCGCGTTCGCGGCCCGTGAGTTCGGCCTTGACCGAGCGCTCCGCGCTCAGGTCTTCAAAGCTCCAGATGCCCGATTCGTGCGGCGCCTCGCGGTTAAGGGCGCGGCCCGACACGTGGCACCAGAACATCTCGCCGCTGGAGCGCTTCATGATGCGGTTGTCGGCGTAGTGGCCGTGCGCGTTCAGAATGGGCTCCATGCGCCGGCCCAGCCGCTCGTACTCGTCGGCGCTGGGGTAGAGAATGCGAAAGGACTGGCCGATCAGCACCTCGCGGGAGGCGCCGAACATCTCGCACACCTGCCGGTTGCAATCCACCATGGTGCGGTTGCGGGAGATGACCAGCCCCACCGGGGCCATATCGAACGCAAGGCGGTAGTCGGCGATATCCATGGAAGTCTTTAGGGAAAACTACGTAATAAAGTACGTAGTATCGTAGCGCGATCAGTAGCGCCATTCATCTTGATGAGGAGTCACCAGTGAACAAGATCTTTCCCAATGCGACCGAGGCGCTCAAGGGCGTCGTCGCCGATGGCCAGTTGATGGCCGTGGGCGGCTTCGGGCTGTGCGGCATTCCCGAGGCGCTGATCGACGCGCTGCGTGATTCCGGCACCAAGGACCTCACCGTCATTTCCAACAACGCCGGCGTGGACGGTTTCGGCCTGGGCAAGCTGCTGGAGACGCGGCAGATCAAGAAGATGATCTCGTCCTATGTGGGCGAGAACAAGGAGTTCGAGCGCCAGTACCTGGCCGGCGAGCTGGAGCTGGAATTCACGCCCCAGGGCACGCTGGCCGAAAAGCTGCGTGCCGGTGGCGCGGGCATTCCGGCGTTCTTCACCAAGACCGGCGTGGGCACGATGGTGGCCGAGGGCAAAGAGCTGCGCGAATTCGACGGCGAGACCTACGTGATGGAGCGCTCGCTGGTGCCCGACGTGTCGCTGGTCAAGGCGCACCGCGCCGACAAGTCCGGCAACCTGCAGTTCCGCCTCACGGCACGCAACTTCAACCCTGCTGCGGCCACTGCCGGCAAGGTCTGCATCGTCGAAGTCGAAGAGATCGTCGAGACCGGCCAGATCGCCCCCGACGACGTGCATCTGCCGGGCATCTACGTGCACCGCATCGTGCACAACCCGACACCTGAAAAACGCATCGAAAAGCGAACTGTCTCGGCTGCAGTCCCGGTGGATGCCGCAGCTGCCAAGGTCGAGGCCCAGGCCGTCATCGCCCAGGCTGCCGCCAGCAGCGAAGTGGAAGTGCCGGTGCCCACCGTGCCCGCCAACCAACAAAAAGGAGCCTGAGATGCCCTGGACCCAAGACCAGATGGCCGCACGCGCGGCGCAAGAGCTGGAAGACGGCTTCTATGTGAACCTGGGCATCGGCATTCCGACCCTGGTGGCCAACCACACGGGCACCAAGGAAGTGTGGCTGCAGTCCGAAAACGGCATGCTCGGCATCGGCGCGTTTCCGACCGAAGACGCGGTGGACGCCGACCTGATCAACGCAGGCAAGCAGACGGTGACGACCATTCCCGGCTCCGCCATCTTCGGCAGCGACCAGTCGTTCGCGATGATCCGTGGCGGCAAGATCAACCTGTCGATTCTGGGCGCGATGCAGGTCAGCGAAAAGGGCGACCTGGCCAACTGGATGATCCCCGGCAAGATGGTCAAGGGCATGGGCGGTGCCATGGACTTGGTGGCTGGCGTCAAGCGCGTGATCGTGCTGATGGAGCACGTCGCCAAGAAGAAAGACGGCACTGAAGATCTGAAGATCCTGCCCGAGTGCACGCTGCCCCTGACGGGCGTGGCCGTGGTGGACCGCATCATCACCGACCTGGCCGTGCTCGATGTGACGCCCGAAGGCCTGAAGGTCGTCGAGCTGGCGCCTGAAGTCAGCTTCGAGGCGCTGCAGGCCAAAACTGGCGTGACGCTGATCCGCTGAAAGTGCGGGGCAGGGCGTGCGATGGCTTCTGGCACGCAGCCCGTGGCAACGACGGCCGATGAGGCGCTGCGCGGCCTCTGGCTGCAGGCCGGCTTGCCGCTAGAGGCGCTCGCCTTTGCCCAGCTGACCGGCGCCGACCCGGTTATGCCGTCGTCGTTCGCCGTCGGCGTTGCCGCGCAGGCCAGCATTGCAGCGGCCGCACTGGCGGCCTGCGAATTGCCCACCAGCGCGGTGCAGCCCGCCAGCAGGTGGCGGTGGACATGGCCCATGCCGCCATCGAATGCACCGGCTGGTTCAGCCTGGATGGGCAAGCGCCCGATTTGTGGGACGCGTTGTCGGGGCTGTACCGCTGCGCCGACGGGTTCGTGCGCCTTCACGCCAATTTTGCGCACCACCGCGATTCCGGCTTTGGCGCATTGCAGGCCGTGCGGCACAGCGCTCAGCTGTCGCGCACTCCGGCCGGCTGGTCGCGGCCTTCGGTGCCGCCGGGAACGCACCCGCCGCACTGGCCCTGACCGTCGTCAATCGCCCTTGGCCGTTTGGCCGCCGACCCCGGCAAATCACTTTACAGTCGCCGCTGGCATCTACCCCCGTCTTCTGCTTTTCGACCAGCGCATGAACGCCCAGAACCCTACCGTTGCTGATCTTCCCCTTTCGGAAGAAGGCGCTTGCGACAACCTGCACTACCCGCGTGCGGTGACCGACATGGCCGAGCGTTGCAAGGTGGTTGCGCAGGACGCGGCCTACACTGACAAAGGCATCAAGCTGCTGGAAAAGGGTGCGCGCGTGGACAACCGGCTGTACGAGCGCTTGGTACAGCACAAGCTTCGCGGCTCCATCGACAGCCAACTCAGCGTGTAGAACGCGGTCGATGTGCCTTCGCTGATTGCCGCCGCGCGGGCGCAGTGCGCGCAAGATCCATTGCCCATGCTGCTGTCGCATGCGCTGGGCGGCCCCGACCGTTTGCTGGCACCACTGCAGTTCGTGCCGCTGCCGCAGCCCATGGCTTTCAAGCTGACCGTCATGCGCGAGCAGCGGCCCGACCTGCTGGCCCACAGCCTGCGCATGGCGCTGATAGCGTTGTACCTGGGCGTGCAAAGCGGCTGGAGCGAACGCGAGTGCATTCCGCTGGCGGCTGCAGCGCTGCTGCATGACATCGGCGTGCTGCACATGGACCCGGTCTGGCGTGACCCCTACCACAAGGGTGACGGGTGCTGGCCGCAAGCACCCGGTGTCGGCCATGCTGATGGTGCGGGCGCAGGCGTATGCCAAGTCGGTTGAAACTGCGGTGCTGGAGCACCACGAACGCATGGACGGCACCGGCTACCCGCGCAGCCTGCAGGGCAACGCCATCTCGCCGATGGGGCAGATCCTGATGCTGGCCGAGGTGGCCGCGGCTTTTTTTGAAAAGTACCAGGACGACGCGCCCGCGCAGCGCCTGTCGCTCAGCCTGCGGTTGAACCACCGCAAGTTTTCTGCACCGCTGGCGTCATTGCTGCTGCCCCTGTTGCAACAGGCCGCCGTGGGGCAGGGCGGCATGCAGGCGGAGCAGCCCCTGTCCGCAAAGGACGAGGCCGCGCAGCACATCGCCACCCTGGCCGATGCCTTCCAGGCCTGGGACGACGCCCGCAAGGCGCTGCCGGCCGCCTGGCTGGCGCTGCCCACCGGCCGGGCCTGTGCTTTTGTAGACATGCGCCTGACTGCGCTGCAGAAGGCGCTGTACGAGGCCGGCTCGCACCCCCACCAGCAGGCCGAGATGCTGGTGCACCTGGAGGGCGACGCGCAAGGCATGGTCGAGCTGGAACTGCTGAACCGCGAGGCGATCTGGCAGCTGCAAAGCATCCTGAATGCCAGCCACAGCCGCTGGCCCTTGCTGGCGGACCGTGCCGATGCGGGCGACGCCTGTGTGGCGGACTGGCAAGACCAGTGCACGCAACTGCTGGCGGCAATTTAGTCCGATAGACCGCCATTGATCGCCGCATTGCGGTTGAGGATCCGGTGACACGTGGTGAAGATGCCGAGGTGTGATGCCTGCTGAATACTGTATATTTAAACAGCATCAAGTCATCACCATGTTTGTCCACCCCGCGCTCTCCGCTGCCCCTTCTTTGCCCAGGCTCGCCCTGAGGCGGGCTGAAAGCGCCTGCGAGTTGCCTGGTGTCTGGCGTGCCGATGGCATGGAGCAGGGCCCGCAGCGGACCCAGCCATCAGGCCATGCGCTGCTGGATGCGCAACTGCCCGGTGGTGGGTGGCCGCTGGGCGCCATGTCGGAGATCCTGTTGCCCGCGCACGCTTTCCATGAATGGCGTCTGGTGCTGCCCGCACTCGCCGGTGCCATCGCCGCCGGTCTGCCCGGCCAGGTGGTGCTGGTGGCACCTCCGCACGTGCCTTTCGGGCCGGTGCTGGTGATGGGTGGGTTGCCGGCACACCGGGTATGCCGCATCGTGGCAGGGCCCCATCAGGGTGCGCAGGCTGCCTGGGCCGCCGAACAAGCCCTGCGCTGCCGCGATGTGCTGGCGGTACTGGCCTGGTTGCCCCAGGCTGCCCCCGAGGTACTGCGGCGGCTGCAGCTGGCGGCTGCCCACCAGGGGCGGCTGCTCTGGGTCTTTCGGCCTGAACAGCTGCGCATGCAGGCATCGCCCGCGCCGTTGCGGCTCTGGGCGCAATCGGGTGGCGATGCCGATGTCGTCCAGGTGCACGTTCTCAAGCGCCGCGGCCCGCCCGTGGTGGTGCCCGTGCTGTTGCCGGCTTGCGACGCGCGATTGGCGGCGGTGCTGCAAGCCCAGGCGCGGCGTCGCCAGGCAGCGCAAGAAGCAGCGCAGCAGCAGTGGCAGGAAAGCCAGCAGCGCCTGCAGACCCTGCGTGCACTCGGGCTTCCCATCGAACCATCGCCGCGCCATGCACTGGATCGCACTGCCCCTGCCCGCGCCTGACCCGCAGCCCGGCGGCGTGCCTGTGCAGGCACATGGCTGGTGGGCGTTGCGCTTCACGCCGCGCGTGGCATTGCTGGAAGAGGCCCTGCTCATCGAGGTGGGCAGCGTGGCGCGGCTCTGGGGCGGTGTGCCGGCATTGCTGCAACTGCTGCAGCGGCATCGCCCGCTACCCTTGCCCGCAGCGGATGGCCAGGGTTGCAGCGCCGCATTGCAGCCGCCAGACGAATCCGGCCCAGCCCAGGCCCCCACGGCCTTGCAGGCGCTGGCGCAACTGCGGTTGTTGCAGACCAGCCGCCCCTTGCCGCGCCGCCTGCCGTACGACCTGCCACTGCGTACCTTGACCGACCTGCGCCCCCATGCGGCCGAGCTGGAGCACATGGGCTGCCGCACCTGGGGCGCCGTGCGCGCCTTGCCGCGTGCCGGCCTGGCGCGCCGGCTGGGCGCTGGCCCCTTGCTGGCGCTGGACAGGGCGTGGGGCGACGTGCAGCACCTGCCGCCCTGGCTGCAGGCCCCCGAAAGCTTCGCCATGGAGGCCGAACTGCCGGCCCTCGCCGAATCGGCCGATGCGCTGCTCTGGTCCGCCAGCCGCCTGTTGGGCGCGTTGCAATCGTGGCTGCAGGCGCGGCATCAGGGCGCGCTGGCGTTGTCGCTGGGCTGGCGCCACGATCTGCGCCGCATCGACGGCGTGGACTTGCCCGCCTGGCAAAGCCTGGAAGTGCGCACCGCCCAGCCCGTTCAGGAAATGACCCACTTGCGACGCCTGCTGGCCGAGCGACTGGGCCGTCAGCAGTTGGCAGCGCCGGTGAATCGCATTGCGCTGAAGGCCTTGCAGACGGCGCCCTGGACGGGCGACAGCATCAGCTTGCTGCCCCCGGGCCCGCACGACATGCCGGGCGAGCCCTGGCACCAGTTGCTGGAGCGCCTGTCTGCCCGACTGGGAGCCGGCCGTGTGCAGGGCCTGCGTCTTGTGGCCGATCATCGGCCCGAAGGCATGCAGGAATGGCAGGCGCTCGAAGGCTCAGCCGCAGGCGGTGGCCTCTGCGCTGCGACGGTCTTGCCTGCCGATGCCCGCGCCGTGCTGTGGCCGCGCTGGCTGGTGCAGCCGCCGCGCGCCTTGGCCCTGCAGGGCAGCCGCCCTTGCCTGCAAGGCCCGCTGCGCCTGCTGGTGGGGCCGCAGCGGTTTGAAACCGCGTGGTGGGAGGCCGGGTCGCAGGAGCAGAACGCACCGGCCGCCGAGATGCCGGTCATGCCAGGCGAGGCGGCCGCCGGACCTGCGCGGCGCGACTACTTCGTGGCGCACAACGCCACCGTCGGCCATGTCTGGATCTTTCGTGACCTGCAGGGTCGGTGGTTCCTGCACGGGATTTATGGCTGAATCTTGCTGAACGGCACTGCCGTCAGCCAACGGCTCAACTCGCCAATGGCGCCACGCCCAGCCGCTCGTGCAGGCGCGTGCTGGTGGTCGTGTATTGCAGCGCCACCTTGTCGCCCGAGAGATATTCGGCAGCGCTGAAGGCCGCCAGCGTGGCTTCGTGGAAGCCGCACAAAATCAGCTTGCGCTTGCCCGGATAGGTGTTGATGTCGCCCACCGCGTGGATGGCCGGCACGCTGGTGCGGAAGGCGGCGGTGTCCACCACCAGTTGCTTGCGCTCGATGGCCAGGCCCCAGTCGGCAATCGGCCCCAGGCGCGGGGATATGCCCAGGTAGGCGAGCAGCAGATCCAGCGGCAGGCGCTCCTCGCCGCCCTCGGGTGTGGTCAGGCGCAGCGCCTGCAGCATGCTGCCGTCCGCCGATGCTTCGATACCGTTGATCTGCCCGGCCACCACGCGAATGCGGCCGGCTTCGCGCAGCGCCGCCAGCTGGGCCAGCGCCTCGGGCGGGGCCTGGAAGGCATCGCGCCGGTGCAGCAGGGTGATGCTGGCGGGCGTGTTTTCAGTCTGATTGCCCAGCGCGACGGCGGCCATCACGGCCGGCTCTTCGCCGCCATGCACCACCACATGGCGCGCGGATGTATTGACTGTCAACGATGCGGCATCGGGGTGATAGAGAACCTGCGTGCCCGTGAAGGCGTCGATGCCATCGGCCTTCACGGTGCGGGGCACGAAGGCGCCCACGCCGGCGGCGATGAACACCGTGCGGGCCAGCAGCCGGGTGCCGGCCGAGGTTTGCAGCAGCACGCGGCCGTCATCCTGCAGCGCCAGCGCAGACACCACCTGGCTCAGATGCCGCTGCGGTGCGAACGGCGCGATCTGCCGCTCCAGCAGCGTCACCAGTTCCCGGCCAGTGCACACGGGCACGCCGGGAATGTCATAGATGGGCTTGTCTGCATACAGCTCGGCGCACTGGCCGCCCGTGTAGGGCAGGGCGTCGATCAGATGGGCGTGAATGCCGTGCAGCCCCAGCTGGAAGACCTGCCACAGGCCCACCGGCCCCGCGCCAATGACGACAGCGTCAACAGCCAGGGGTTCTTGGGGTGCTGGGCCGGTCACGTGCAATGCGAGGTCGAAACCGAGATCAGCGGATCAGGTCGGCAATCTTGCCCGGCTTGCCGTTCCACTCGTCGGCGTCGGGCAAGGGGGGCTTGCGCTTGGTGATGCTCTTGAACTGGGGCGACAGCTCGGCGTTGATCTTGATGAACGCGATCTGGTCTGCGGGCAGATCTTCTTCGGCAAAGATGGCATTGGCAGGGCATTCGGGAATGCACACGGCGCAATCGATGCACTCGTCAGGGTCGATCACGAGAAAGTTGGGGCCCTCGCGGAAGCAGTCCACGGGGCACACGTCCACGCAATCGGTGAACTTGCACTTGATGCAGTTTTCGGAAACGACGTGAGTCATGGCTCGTCAATGTCTTTGTAATCGGGGGTAACCCGCGATTTTAGGCCGTTTCAGGGGCCGGGCTGTGGGCCCGGCCCTTGCGGCGGGAAGGATTCGTGCCCTGGGTCAACGTACCAGCGCTGCGCCAGCGGTCCTGTGGCTGGCGGTGTCTACCAGAATCAGCGAGCCCAGCACGCGGGCTTGCGTGAAGGGCGCAGCGGGCAGGGGCTCTTGCAGCAGCAGTTCCACATGGCCGATGGCGTTGGGGTCGAGCTGCGAAGCGTCTTCTTCGGCCAGGGTGTTGATGTCCAGCCGGTGCACCACGCGTCGCACCTTGGCCTTGACCCAGCGGTGGCCGTGCAGCGCCCAGTACACGCGCCCCGCCACCAGCGGCTCGTCGTCCATCCAGGCGACGGTGGTGAGCAGCTCGCGCTGGCCGGGCCAGGCGGGCACCGACGCCGGCGTGTCGAAATCGTCATCGCCGGCCGCCTGCGCTGGGGCCACGGGCGCGGCCAGAATCCAGTCGCCGCGCGACACGTCCACCTCGCGGTCGAGCACGATGCCGGCGCTGGTGCCGGCCTGCACGTTGCCGGGGCGGCGCGCATGGTCGAGCACCTGGGCTACGGTGGCCAGCTGGCCGCTTGGGAAGACCTGCACGGCCGTGCCCGGCGTGACCTGGCCCGCAGCGACGCGGCCCCAGAAAACACGGCGGCCTTGCGATGTGTCGGCCGAGCCCGAGAACTTCTCGACCCACTGCACCGGGAACGCGACGGGCAGCGCCACGTCCGCAGGCGTGTTGGGCAGCAGCTCCAGCAGCTGCAGCAGGCTGGGGCCGTCATAGCCGCACCAGCCGGGAGTGCCGTCGACGACGTTGAAGCCCTTCAATGCCGACACCGGCACCGTGGCGCGCACGGCGATGCCGGCGGCCTGCGCGAACTGGTCGAGGGCCGCGCGGATGTGGGTGAAGGCGAGGGCCGGATCTGCCACTGCGTCCAGCTTGTTCACGGCGAACACCAGCGAGGGCACGCGCAGCAGATTGACCAGCAGCGAGTGGCGGCGCGTCTGCGGCAGCAGGGCCAGTTGCGGGTTCTTCCAGTCGAGCTTGGTGGCATCGACCAGCACCACGGCGGCGTCGGCGCTGCTCGCGGCCGTGACCATGTTGCGCGTGTACTGCTCATGGCCCGGCGCGTCGCCGATGATGAACTTGCGCGTTTCGGTGGCGAAGTAGCGGTAGGCCACGTCGATGGTGATGCCCTGTTCGCGCTCGGCGGAAAGGCCGTCGGTCAGCAGCGCCAGATCGGTCTCGCCGCCGCGCTGCACGCCTGCCAGGTGGTCTTGCAGCACGGCCCGGCTGTCGACCAGCAGGCGGCCGATCAGCGTGCTCTTGCCGTCATCGACCGAGCCGCAGGTGATGAACTTGAGCGCAGATTGATGGTCATTTAGGCCTGTAGCGCTTGATGGATAAGCGTTGGCAGCTATCAAATTAGTAGTGGTCATCAGAAATACCCGTCCTTCTTGCGCTTTTCCATCGATGCGTCGCTGGTCTGGTCGTCCATGCGGGTGGCGCCGCGCTCGCTCACGTCGGCGGCCAGCGTCTCGATGACGATGTCGGCAGCGGTGGCGGCCGTGCTCTCCACCGGGGCGGTGCAGGTGATGTCGCCCACGGTGCGAAAGCGCACGTCGCGCGTTTCCACGGTTTCGCCGTCGCGCGGCGGTGTCAGCTCGGTCACCGGCATCAGCATGCCGCGGCGATTCACCACCTGGCGCTTGTGGGTGTAGTAAATGCTGGGCAGGGCGATGTTTTCGCGCTCGATGTATTGCCACACGTCCAGCTCGGTCCAGTTGCTGATCGGGAACACACGAAAGTGCTCGCCGGGCGCCAGACGCGTGTTGAACAGCGTCCACAGCTCGGGCCGCTGGGCCTTCGGAGCCCACTGGCCGAAGCTGTCGCGGTGCGAAAAGATGCGCTCCTTGGCGCGGGCCTTTTCCTCGTCGCGGCGGGCGCCGCCGATCAGCGCGTCGAAGCGGAATTCTTCAATCGCCTCGAGCAGCGTGACCGACTGGTGCACGTTGCGCGACTCGCCTGGATGCGCCAGGCGCACGGTGCCGCGCGCCATCGAATCTTCGACGCTGCGCACGATCAGCTCGGCCCCCAGTTCCTTGGCACGGAAGTCGCGAAAGTCGGTCACTTCCGAAAAGTTGTGGCCCGTGTCGATCATCAGCAGCGGGTAAGGGATGCGGCCCGCGCCAAAAGCCTTTTCGGCGCACTTGAGCATCACCAGTGAGTCCTTGCCGCCTGAAAAGAGCAAGGTGGGGCGTTCGAAGGCGGCGGCCACCTCGCGCAGGATGAAGATGGTTTCTTCTTCCAGCGCGTTCAGGTGGCGGTTGCTGAGCTGGCTCAGCGCCGTGGCTTGGGGTTCATCGATTCGGGCGTTCATGCGCTTTGCTTCGCTTTCTGTGCTGCTTGTCTTTGCAAGGCGGGCTGAATGGATCGAGCTCAAGCCGCCTCGGTCTGCCGGAAATGCGGCAGCGGCTGGTCCACGTCGCCCTGGTAGAAGGCCGGAAAGCGGTCGAGCTGGCGCTGGGCGTCGGCGATGTCCAGGCCTTCGCGCAGCACCGCCACGTCGAAGCCGCAACGGGCCATCTGCGCCACCTGGTCGACCAGCACGTCGCCCGTGGCGCGGATCTCGCCGGCGAACTTCACGCGCTGGCGCAGCAGGCGGGCCTGGCTGTAGGCACGGCCGTCGGTGAACTTCGGAAAGTGCAGGTCGATGCGCGTCACGCCGGACAGGTCTTGCAGCAGCGGATCGGCGTCATTGGCCAGTTCAAGCACTTTTTGGCCTTCCGCGCTTGTGGAATGGGCGCTGGCAGCTATCAATTTCATAGTGATTCTCAAAAAGGCTCAGGCGTTGGCGGGGGCGGATTGCGGGGCCTCGGCCGGGTGGCGGGCCGCATTGCCGGCGAGCTTGAACGGCTCGATGCCGACGCGGCGCACCGTGTCGATGAAGTTTTCGTGGCGCGGGCCGCTGGCGGAGTCGGCTTCGATGGCCTGGCGCTGTTCGCGGTAGGTGGCCAGCAGGGCCTCGATCACGCCGGGAATCTCCGACGCGCTGAACGACGGGCCGATGGCCTTGCCCGGCTGGGCGGGGCCGGAGAGATCCGAGCCGTCGGCGCCGCCGAGCGTGACCTGGTACCACTCCTTGCCGTCCTTGTCGACGCCCAGAATGCCGATGTGGCCGCTGTGGTGGTGGCCGCAGCTGTTGATGCAGCCGCTGATGTGCAGGTCGATCTCGCCCAGGTCCCACAGCTCGTCCAGGTCTTGGTAGCGCTCGGTGATGGCCTCGGCAATGGGCAGCGAACGCGCGTTGGCCAGCGAGCAGAAGTCGCCGCCGGGGCAGGCGATCATGTCGGTCAACAGGCCAATGTTGGGCTGCGCCAGGCCCAGGGCCTTGGCCGCCTTGTAGAGCGCGGGCAACTGGTCGCGGCGCACCCAGGGCAGCACCAGGTTCTGCTCGTGCGTCACGCGCATCTCGCCGGCCGAGAAGCGGTCGGCCAGGTCGGCGGCGGCTTCCATCTGGTCGGCCGTGGCGTCGCCGGGCGCATAACCCAGGCGCTTGAACGACAGCACCACGGCGCGCAGCTGCGGCAGGCGGTGGGGTTCGACGTTGCGGGTCAGCCAGCGGCCGAAGTCCTTGTCTTCTTCCGTGGCGGTGCGCAGCAGGGCCAGCGTTTCGGCTTCGGCATCGGCGGGCGACAGGTCCAGTGCGGGCTCCTGGAAGTTGGCCGCCACGCGGTCGTATTCGGCCTGCGTGATGGTGTGCGGGCCGCCTTCCACTTCCACGATCTGGCGAAACTCTTCATCGACCTGGTCGATGAAGCTCTGGCCTTCGGACTTCACCAGAATCTTGATGCGCGCCTTCCAGAGGTTGTCGCGCCGGCCGTAGCGGTTGTAGACGCGAATCACCGCTTCCAGGTAATTCATCAACTGGTTCCACGGCAGGAAGTCGCGCAGCACCGGGCTGATGGTCGGCGTGCGGCCCATGCCGCCGCCTACGCGCACCTTGAAGCCCAGTTCATCGGTGGCGTTCTTGACCAGCTGCAGGCCCACGTCGTACCAGCCCAGCGCAGCGCGGTCTTCGCGTGCGCCGTTCAGCGACACCTTGAACTTGCGCGGCAGGAAGGCGAATTCGGGGTGCAGCGTGCTCCACTGGCGCAATATTTCGGCGAAGGGGCGCGGGTCGGCGATCTCGTCGGCGGCGATGCCGGCCAGCGCGTCGCTGTTGATGTTGCGGATGCAGTTGCCGCTGGTCTGAATGCCGTGCAGCTGCACGCTGGCCAGCAGGTCCATCACGTCGGCGCTCTTGTCCAGCGGAATCCAGTTGTACTGCACGTTGGTGCGGGTGGTGAAGTGGCCGTAACCGTACTTCAGCCGGGTGCCGATGCGGCGGCCGTCGTGCAGCGGAATGTCGCCCAGTTTCTCCTGCGCGGCCTGCGCGTCGGCCAGCAGGGTGGCGTCTGGCTGGTCGTATTCCCGCGCGATCTTCGCCAGCACGCGCAGCTGGGTGCTGGAGAGCTCGCCGTAAGGCACCGCCACGCGCAGCATGGGCGCATAGCGCTGCACATACCAGCCGTTTTGCAGGCGCAGAGGCTTGAACTCATCGCCTGACAGCTTGCCGGCGTAATAGCGTTCCAGCTGGTCGCGGTATTGCTCTGCCCGCAGGCGGATGAACTGTTTATCGAATTCTGTGTATTGGTACATGGTGGGGCTGTGCGCTGCGGTGCGCACTCAGATCAGAGCCGGGAGTGACGGGGTCGAAACGGACGCCAAATCGTGCCTGCGGGCGACTGTAATAGCCACCCTTATGGACACAAACGATTGTTTCGTGCTGCTCTTATGCCAATAAGCTTATGCACGAGGCTGCATGCGGGCTGGCAAGGTGTGTGCGGCCCCCAGCGCCTGCGCGCCTGATGGGCCGGTTTTTCACGACGCAGCGCGTGGGGCCGCCTCTGCCGGTGCCAGGCGCTCGGGCGCCAGCGCCCGGGCCAACCGGGCATCGAGCGGCAAAGGCTCGCCATGCAGGCGCGCGGCGATCAGCTCTGCGCACAGCAGCGACAGCGTCAGGCCGCGTGCACCCATGGCGGTGCACACCCACAGGCCCGGCCAGGCCAGCGCATCTGCCGGGCCGGCCAGCGGCAGCCGGTCGGTCGATGCGCAGCGCACGCCGGCCCAGGCGCTGGAGGGTGGGTGTTCTGCGAGTTGTTCAGCAGCAGCAGGCAGCAGCACACGCAGCTTGGCGTGGTTGGCTGCATGGGCGGCGGCTTCTTCTTCGGCCGTCAGCGGCAACCGGCTTTCGCCGCGCTCGAAGGTGGAGCCGAGATGCCATTGCGACGAAGACTCTTCCGAGTCGCCCGGCACACAGGGCAACAGATTGCCGTTGCCGTTCACCGGAAACGGCGGCCACGCGGCCTGCGCGCCTGCGGGCACGGTGCCCGATGAAATCTGTCCTCGCAACGACTGCAGCCGCCAGCGGTGCTGCAGCAAGGGCCCGCTGCCGCCAGCGGCCGCCACGACCACGCAGTCGGCCTCTGCCAGCAGCACGCCTTCGGCATCGAAGCACTGCCAGAGGGCCGACGATTCGTCGCGCCGCAGCGTTGCGACCTGCAGCTTGCCGCGCCAGGTGATGGCCTCGTGCGCCAGCAGTTCGGCCACCAGCCGCGCCGGCTTGACCCAGCCGCCGCGCGCATGCCAGCAAGCCACGGTGTCTGCGGGCAGGCCGGCCTGCTCCAATTGGTCGTGCGAGGCGGGCCCGCTCCATGCGTCGCCCGCGCCGTCTTTCCAGTCCGCAGGCACACCGGCGTCGCGGTCGACCCGGTGTTCGAGCACGCCGCAGGCCGCCCAGTCTTGCCCGGGCTTCAAGCCGGGCAGGGCGGCCAGTGCGTTCAAGGTGGTGCGCACACCGCTGCGCGACAGGCGCGACAGCACCGCGTCGTCGCGCGACACATGGGGCGCGAACAGCCCGGCGGGCAGGCCCGACGCACCGGCCGCCGGAGTGGCCGCCTGGTCCAGCACTTGCACACGCCAGCCGCGCCGTGCAAGGCTGCGTGCGGTAGCGGCGCCCGACATGCCGCCGCCGATGACGACGCAGCGCCCCGCCTGGGTTACTGGTGGATCGATGCCTTCGGCCTGCTGCGATACGCGCGGCGTCCATGCAGGGTCGTATGTGGCTTGCAGGTTGTCGCGCTTCGGGGGTGTGCCCGGCACTTTCTGAACGATGAAGCCGCACTGCGCCAGCGCATCGCGCACAGGCCGCGAGATGGTCCAGGTGGCCAGCCGCGTGCCACGCCGGCAGCAGCGCGCCACGGCTTTCAGGGTGTGCGCATCCCACATGCCGGGGTTGCGCTGCGGGCTGAAACCGTCCAGGTACACCGAATCGGCCTGCGGTGCCTGCTGGCGCAGCATGGCCTGTGCGTCGCCCACATACAGAGTGAGCAGCACGGCGCCGCCCTCGAACGACAGGCGGTGCACGCCCGGCAGCAGGCCCCAGAACTGGTCGTGCAGTTGCTGTGCCAGCGGCAGCAGGTCGGGGTGAGCGCCTGCGGCGCGCAGCAGGTCGGCGGCGCTGACCGGCCAGGCCTCGCACGACACGAAATGCAGCAGTCGAGGCCGTTCCGGGTCCGCTGCCCAGGCCGCCCAGGTGACCAGGAAGTTGAGCCCGAAGCCGAAGCCCGTCTCCAGGATGCGCCACTGCGGCTGGCCCTTCCACGCCGCGGGCAGCCCGCAGCCGCGCAGGAACGTGTCGCGCGCCTGCGTGATGCCACCTTGCTCGCTGTGATAGCGGTCGCCGAAGCGCGGGCTGTAGGGCGTGCCGTCTGGCATCCATTCGATGGGTTCGGACATGCGGGGGATTGTCTGTGCGGGCCTGGTTGGTTGGCTGGCGCGCGGAGCGCCGCGCATTGAACTGCATCAGGCCGATGCACGGCTTTCAGCGCAAAAAAGAAAGCCCGGCGACCTGCCAAGGTGCGCCGGGCCGGGGGTGATGGATATCAGGCGCTGGGCGGCACGTAGCCGGCAGCCGCATCGGCACCACCGCCGAAGAAGTGCTGCTCCATCTGGCGCGCCAGATATTGGCGAGCGCGGGCGTCTGCCAGGTTCAGGCGGTTTTCGTTCACCAGCATGGTCTGGTGCTTGAGCCAGCCGGCCCAGGCTTCCTTGCTCACGCCTTCATAGATGCGCTTGCCCAGATCGCCGGGATAGGGGGGGAAATCAAGGCCTTCGGCTTCCTTGCCGAGCTTGATGCATTGAACGGTACGTGCCATGAATGGGTTTCCTGCGGAATAGGGTTTAGATGTTTTCGGTATTAGAAACTGAAATTTGAGTAGTTCCAGTTTTAAAGAGGGGCTTTCAGAATGCGTTGCATCGGTGATGTGCACCGATTCCCAACGACAAGAAAGCCTCTCAATGAACGTGCGCCGCGACTTTATCAAGTTTCCTCTGGCTGCTGCCCTGGTGGCCGGCTTGGCCCTGACGGCATTGCCGTCGTTTGCGCAGACCGTCTCGTTCCTCAACGTGTCGTACGACCCGACACGCGAGCTGTATGTGGAATACAACCAGGCCTTCGGCAAGCACTGGAAGGCCAAGACCGGTCAGTACGTGCAGTTCAAGCAGTCGCACGGCGGCTCGGGCAAGCAGGCCCGCTCGATCATCGACGGCATCGACGCCGACGTGGCCACGCTGGCCTTGGGGGGCGATATCGATGCGCTCGCATCACACGGCCTGCTCAAGGCCGACTGGCAAAAGCGCCTGCCGCACAACTCGGCGCCCTACAGCTCCACCATCGTCTTTCTGGTCAAGAAGGGCAATCCCAAGGGTCTGAAGGACTGGGACGATCTGGCCAAGCCGGGCGTGCAGGTCATCACCCCCAACCCCAAGACCTCGGGCGGCGCGCGCTGGAACTATCTGGCCGCATGGGAATTTGCCAAGCGCAAGTACGGCGGCGACGCGCAGGCCAAGGATTTCATCGAAAAGCTCTACCGCAACGTGCCCGTGCTGGACACAGGCGCGCGCGGCTCGACGATCACCTTCGTGCAACGCGGCGTAGGCGACGTGCTGCTGGCCTGGGAAAACGAAGCTTTCCTGGCGCTGAAGGAATTCGGCCCCGAGAAGTTCGAGATCGTCGTGCCGTCGATTTCCATCCTGGCAGAGCCCTCGGTGGCCGTGATCGACAAGAACGTCGACAAGAAGGGCACCCGCGCATTGGCCGAGGAATACCTGAAGTACCTGTATTCCGATGAAGGCCAGGAAATCGCCGGCAAGAACTTCTACCGCCCGACGAGCGAAAAGGCCAAGGCCAAGTACGACAAGCAGTTCCCCAAGCTGACGCTGGTGACGATTGATCAAGCGTTCGGCGGATGGGCCAAGGCTGACAAGGAGCACTTTGCCGACGGTGCCAGCTTCGACCAGATCTACACCAATCGCAAGTAAGCACCAGCGCCACAGCACGCCCCACCGGTCACATCCACCATGTCCGTACTTTTGATCGCTGGCAGCCCGTCCGAACGTTCGCGATCGGCCGTCTTGTTGGATGCGGTGTCGCACAGGCTTCAACGCCAGGGCGCTGCGGTGCAGCGCCTGAATATTCGTGACCTGTCGCCGCAGGCGCTGCTGCTGGCCGATCTTGGCCACCCCAGCATTGCGCATGCGGTGCAACTGGTGCAGAACGCGAGCGTGCTGGTCGTAGCAACGCCGGTCTACAAGGCAGCGTACAGCGGGGTGCTGAAGGTCTTTCTCGATCTGCTGTCCCAGACTGCGCTCAAGGGCAAGACCGTGCTGCCGCTGGCCACGGGTGGCAGTCCGCACCACATGCTGGCGCTTGACTACGCGCTGCGCCCGGTGCTGCAGTCGCTTGGCGCCAAGCACATCCTGCCTGGCATCTACGCGACCGATGCCCAGGTGGCCTTGACGCCTGAGGGCGCGTATTCCGTCGGCCCCGACGTGGGCGCACGGCTTGACGAGGCCGTGCACACGCTGGTCAGCGAAGCCTTGCGGCCGCAGCCGCTACCGGCCACGCATTTCTCACCGGTGCATTTCTCGCAAGTGCGATGTAGCGTCTGACGCACAGGGCCTGCAGCAGGCCTGCCTTCACCGCATTCCCTCAATTTTGTGTCGCCGATACCGCCCCGCCCGTGCACCTGCCGGAGCCGGCGATGAGGCGCAGCCTTGCCCCAATGTTGTGCCAGCCGCACGCATCGAACCGGAGTCCTTTGACATGACCTCGCACCTGAATCTCTCGCGTCGCCAGTTGCTGGCAGCCACCGCAGGCGCTGCGGCTATCGCCGGTGCACCAGTCGTGTGGGCGCAGAAAGCCGATCGCGTGCTGCGCATAGGGCACCAGAAAGGCTGGCTCGCGCTGCTCAAGGGCCGTGGCACGCTGGAAAAGCGCCTGACGCCGCTGAGCGTAAAAGTGACCTGGATCGAATTCAACGCCGGCCCGGTGCAACTGGAAGCCCTGAACGTCGGCTCGATCGACTTTGGCGACGTGGGCGAGGCTCCGCCCATCTTCGCCCAGGCTGCCGGCGCGCCGCTGGTCTATGCCGGCGCGACCGTGCCGCGGCCCACGCTGGAGGCCGTGATCGTGCCCAAGGCCTCGCCCATCCGCAGCGTGGCCGAGCTGAAGGGCAAGCGCGTCGCCCTCAACAAGGGCTCGAACGTGCATTACTTCCTGGTCAAGCTGCTGCAAAAGCACGGCCTGCGGTACGCCGACGTGCAACCGGTCTTTCTGGCACCTGCAGATGCCCGCGCCGCCTTCGAGCGCGGCGCCGTCGATGCGTGGGTCATCTGGGATCCGTTCCTGGCCGCTGCGCAGAAAACGCTGGACGCTCGCCTGCTGGCAGACGCCACCGGCGTGGTGAACAACCGCGCCTTCTATTTCACCTCGCGTGACTTCGCTACCCGCAATGCCGACGTGCTGAAGGTGGCCATCGAAGAGGTCAACGCGGTGGATGCGTGGGTCGAAAAGAACAAGCCTGCGGCGGCGACCGAGCTGTCGGCCCTGCTGGGGCTGGATCGCTCCATCACCGAGCTGTTCATCAGCCGCGCGGGCTACGGCACCTCGGTGGTCACCCGCCAGATCCTGGCCGAGCAACAGGTCATCGCAGACACGTTCTTCGACCTGAAGCTGATCCCGAAAAAGATCAACCTGCTACATGCAGCGCCGGTCGATCTCGTCTGACCACGACACGACGCATTCGCAACGCGTGAAACCGCCATTCCCGGAGACCGCCATGTCCCATCCGAATCATCTTCTTCCGTCCGAGCGCGCAGCGCATGTGCTGAGCGTGACCGCCCAGGCCTGGGATGTGTCCGCTCCTGCTGCCAAAGCCGTCGCGCGCCGTTCCATCGTCGCAGCGGCACGCGCCGTCGTCTGCCGCGACCGGCGCAGCGCCAGCCCTTCGCGGCTGCGGCTTTCGGCGCATGGGTTCGACATCTCGTATTGATCGACCGAACGACTGACTGATCGACGAGCGGCGCGCGCTGGTCCCCAAGAAGAGCGCGCCCGCCACCACTACACATCGCAAGACCCGCAGGAGATCCCCATGCACATGTTCTGGTTCATTCCTACCCACGGCGACAGCCGCTATCTGGGCACCGCAGAAGGTGGCCGTGCGCTCAGCTTCGACTACCTCAAGCAGATTGCCGTGGCAGCCGACAGCCTGGGCTACGAAGGCGTGTTGATTCCCACCGGCCGCTCGTGCGAAGACCCGTGGGTGATCGCCTCTGCGCTGATCGGTGCTACCAAGCGGCTGAAGTTTCTGGTCGCCGTGCGCCCGGGCCTGCACCAACCCAGCCTGGCTGCGCGCATGGCGGCCAGCTTCGACCGGCTCTCGGGCGGGCGCTTGTTCATCAACCTGGTGACGGGCGGTGACAAGACCGAGCTGGAAGGCGATGGGGTCTTTCTGGACCACGCTGCGCGATACGAACAGTCGGCCGAGTTCATTCGCATCTGGCGCGAAATCCTGACGCGCAGCCACGACGGCGAGACGCTCGACTTGGAGGGCGAGCACCTGTCCGTCAAAGGTGCCAAGCTGTTGTTTCCGCCGTTGCAAAAGCCTTATCCGCCGGTGTACTTCGGTGGCTCGTCTGCCGCGGCGCACGACCTGGCCGCCGAACAGGTGGACGCCTATCTGACCTGGGGCGAGCCACCTGCCGAAGTGGCCAAGAAGGTGGCCGACGTGCGCGAGAAGGCCGCGCGCCTGGGCCGTACGGTGAAGTTCGGCATCCGCCTGCACGTCATCGTGCGCGAAACCGATGCCGCCGCCTGGGCCGCCGCCGAAGACCTGATCAGCCGGGTCAAGGACGAAACCGTGGTGCAGGCACAGGCCGTTTTTGCACGCATGGATTCCGAGGGCCAGCGCCGCATGGCCGCGCTGCATGCAAGGGCGAGAAACAAAGCCCCCACGCTCGGCGCTGACGCGTCCTCGCTGCCCCCCGAGGGGGCTCAATCGCCTAGGGGCGGCCCGTCGGCGATTGGACGCAGCCGCGCCGACCTGGAGATCAGCCCCAACCTGTGGGCTGGCGTGGGCCTGGTGCGCGGCGGCGCGGGCACGGCCCTGGTGGGCGATCCGCAGACCGTGGCCGCGCGCATCAAGGAATACGCGGACTTAGGGATCGACACCTTCGTGCTGTCGGGCTACCCCCATCTGGAAGAAGCCTATCGCTTTGCCGAACTGGTGTTTCCGCTGCTGCCGCTGGCGGTGCAGGAACAACTGGCCGGTGGCAACCCGCTGGGCCCCTTCGGCGAGACGGTGGGCAATCAGTACGTGCCGCGCTCGGCACAAAGCTGAACCGGGCCGAACCGCCCTCAGACAACGAAAGAACACTATGGCGATCCATTCCATCAACCACGTGCAGCTGGCGTTTCCGGCCGGTGCCGAAGGACAGATCCGCAATTTCTACAGCGCGCTGCTGGGCCTGACCGAGCTGCGCCACGCGGCCACCGGCAATGCGCTGCATTTCGCGGCCGGCGCACAGCGCATCGAACTGGTGCCGACGGAGCGCTGGGCTGCTGCGCCGGTGGTGTCGCACCTGGCCTTCGAAGTAGACAACCTGCCCGAGCTGCGCGGCCGCCTGTTGCAGGCCGAATTGCCGCTGGTAGAGAACCGGGCGCTGCCTGGCTACCTGCGGTTCTACGTGAAGGACCCGGCGGGCAATCAACTGGAATTTTTGGAACCCGACACTGAACAGGAGTTGCCGGTATGACGCAATCGATTCGCGAACTGCAGGTCTCCCCGCTGCCCGAAGCGCTGGAGGCGCCCGCCGGCGGCGCGCTGTCAGCCGGCGCCCGGCAGGTGCTGCTGACCGCCTGGCGCCTGTTTCTGCCCTGGCTGGTGCCGGTGGCGCTCATCGTGATCTGGCAGGTCTCGTCGTCGCAGGGCTGGCTGTCCACGCGCGTGCTGCCCGCACCTGTCGATGTGGTCAAGGCCGCCTGGACGCTGGCAGTGTCGGGCGAGCTGTGGGTTCACGTGAAGGTCAGCGCGGGCCGTGCGTTGGCAGGGCTGGCCATCGGCGGCGGGCTGGGCCTGGTGCTGGGCCTGCTCACCGGCTCGCTGCGCATCTTCGAGACGCTGCTCGACTCCACTATTCAGATGGTGCGCAACATTCCGGCGCTGGCGCTGATTCCGCTGGTGATTCTGTGGTTCGGCATCGATGAGTCGGCCAAGCTCTTTTTGATCAGCGTGTCGGTGTTCTTTCCGATCTACCTGAACACCTTCCACGGCATTCGCAATGTCGATCCGCAGCTGATCGAGATGGGCCGCACCTACGGGCTGAGCCGCTGGCAGCTGTACCGCGAAATCATCCTGCCCGGCGCGCTGTCGTCCATTCTGGTGGGCCTGCGGTTTTCGCTGGGGCTGATGTGGGTGATCTTGATCGTGGCCGAAACCATCTCGGCGCAATCGGGCATCGGCTACCTGACCATGAACGCGCGTGAATTCCTGCAGACCGACATCGTGCTGGTGGGCATCTTGTTGTATGCGCTGCTGGGCAAGCTGGCGGACGTGTTCGCCCGCGCGCTGGAGCAATGGTGGCTGCGCTGGCACCCCGGCTATCAAAAGTGAGCAACCCCCTGAGGCGCTGCGCGCCTTCCCCCTTCTCTCGCGCTGCGCGCGGGAAGGGGGACGCCGCCGGTGGCCTGGCGAAGCCAGTTCCACGGCGTCTGCTGGCTTGGGCCCGCGCCGGTTTCAGACCTCGTTACTTTTTCACAGGAACCGCTATGAGTTTGTCTTTCACTCGCCGCACGGCCCTGGCGGCCATCGGCCTGGCTACCGCGGGCGGCACTGCGCTGGCGCAGCAGCCAACCGCCTCCACCGTGCGCATCGGCTATCAGAAGTCGTCCACGCTCATCGCCGTGCTGAAGATTCAGGGCACGCTGGAAAAGCAGCTCGCGCCCCTGGGCGTGAAGACCTCCTGGCATGAGTTCACCAGCGGCCTGCCGCTGCTGGAAGCGCTGAACCTGGACAACCTCGATTTCAGCGCCGACGTGGCCGACACCGTGCCGGTCTTCGCACAGGCCGCCGGTGCGCAACTGACCTTCGTTGCGCAGGAGGCGCCTTCGCCCACCGCGCAGGCCATCCTCGTCAAGGCCGATTCGCCCTTGAAGACGGTAGCCGACCTGAAGGTCCGCAAAATCGGTTTTGCCAAGGCAGCGGGCGCGCATTACCTGTTGATTGCCGCACTGGGAAAGGCTGGCTTGTCGTTCGCCGACATTCAGCCTGCCTACCTGACGCCGGCCGATGGCCGCGCCGCTTTTGAAAAAGGCGCCATCGACGCCTGGGTGGTGTGGGACCCGTTCCTCGCCGCCGCTCGGGCGCAATCTGGCGCGCGCGTGCTGGCCGACGGCACGGGCATCGCGTCGTACCAGCGCTATTACCTGGCCAGCACCGCGTTTGCCAAGGCCCGGCCCGACGTGCTGCGCGTGATCTACGCCGAGCTGGAAAAAGTCGGCCGCTGGGTCAAGCAGAACCCGCGCGATGCCGCCGCGCTGCTGGCGCCGGTGTGGGGGCTGGACGCCGCCATCATCGAGCAGGCCAACAGCCGCCGCAGCTATTCCGTGCACCCGGTGTTCCCTGAAGGCCTGGTCGAACAGCAACGCATTGCCGACGCCTTCTTTAACGAGAAATTGCTGCCGCGCCGCGTCGATGCGCGCGACGTGCCGCTGTTTCAGCCCGGAGCCTGATCACCATGACGACGACCCCCGACACCCAACAAGCTGAAGGCTCCGGCGGCGTGCGCCTGCAGGCGCGTGGCCTGCACAAGCGCTATGGCCAGCGCGAGGTGCTACGCAACACGCAGCTCACCATCGAGCCCGGCGAATTCGTGGCCATCGTGGGCCGCAGCGGCTGCGGCAAGAGCACGCTGCTGCGCCTGGTCGCCGGCCTGGAGCCCGCCACCAGCGGGTCGCTGACCACCGATGGCAAAGACGTTCACGGCCTGCACGACGACACCCGCATCATGTTTCAGGAGGCGCGCCTGCTGCCCTGGCGCCGTGTGCTCGACAACGTCACGCTGGGCCTGCCCGCGCAGCGCCGCAACCGGGGCCGCGAGGTGCTGGCCCAAGTGGGGCTGGCCGAGCGCGAGACCGGGTGGCCCGCGCGCCTGTCGGGCGGGCAGCGCCAGCGCGTGGCCCTGGCGCGTGCGCTGGTGCACCAGCCACGCCTGCTGCTGCTGGACGAACCCCTGGGCGCACTGGACGCGCTCACCCGCATCGAGATGCACCGCCTGATCGAAGGGTTGTGGCAGCGCAGCCGCTTCACCGCGCTGCTGGTCACGCATGACGTGCAAGAGGCGGTGGCTCTGGCCGACCGCGTGATCCTGATCGAGGACGGCCGCATCGCACTGGACGAGCGCATCGACCTGGCGCGGCCCCGCTCGCAAGGCGATGCCGCATTTGCCGCCATCGAAAAACGCATCCTCGACCGCGTACTGCAAAAGCCCGATGCGGGCGGCGGCGCCCCCTCAGACAGCGGGTGACCCGGCGTTCCTGCGCACGGCCTGCGCTGGGCCGTGTAGCTGTCGTCTTCCTGCCAGTTTTTTCAGTCACCCACCACCCAGCCGTTCCCGGACTTATTCAAGGAAAAAACCATGACTATCCAAGCTATCAACGTGCGCAATCAATTCAAGGGCAAGGTACGCGAGATCGTTCGCGGCGACGTCGTGTCCGAGGTCGATGTCGAGACGCCCTGGGGCATCGTCACGTCGGTCATCACCACCCGCTCGGTTGACGAACTGGGCTTGGTCATCGGCTCCGACGTCGTGGCGCTGGTGAAGTCCACCGAAGTGTCGATCGCCAAGCTGTGAGTGGAGCTATTTAAGGTCAAAAAGGCCTGTAGCGCTTATGAATAAAGCGCTGATAGCTATAAAATAAATAGCAAAAGAAAAGGCGAGCTACGGCTCGCCTTTTTCTTTGCAACTCGCACTCCCAGTCGTTGCAGGGTGCAGCTACGAGTGCTTTAGCTCTTGCTCTTGCGCGAGGGGGCGCAGTCTGCGCAAAGGCCATAGAGCGTCAGTTCGTGGCGTTCCACCGTGAACCCTTTGGGCGCCAGGTTGCGCAGGTCGCCGGGGCATTCGTGTACGTCGAACACCCGCGAGCACGCCGTGCACTGAAAGTGGTGGTGGTGATCTTGCGCGGCGGATTCATAGCGCGGACTCTCGCCCGGCAGGTTCACCACCTGCACCGATCCATCTTCCACCAGCGCCTTGATGTTGCGATAGACCGTCGCCAGGCCCAGGCCTTCCACGCTTTCCCGTGCGCTTTCCAGCACCTCCTGGGGCGTCAGGGGACGTTGCGCGTGCGCAATGGCTTCGTTGATGGCAGTGCGTTGCTTGGTGGATCGTTCCATCGGGGCGTGTGGCGTCGGGGAGTTGGACACGAATTATCGGTGGGGTGCGTGATCGAGCCCCAGTCAGCGCCAGTTTCTGTTTTGATGATATCGATAATGCATTATCATTTTCGACTGATCTTGCAACGCCAAGTTTCCAGGGTTACGCACGGACTGTCCGGTCGTCGTAGCGAGCCTGCCTCTTTTCCTGCGTCCGACTGGAGAAAAATCCTCGTGCTTGAAGCCATCGGCCTGACCAAACGCTACGGCGCACACATCGCCCTGCATCCGCTCGACTTGCTCATCCGCCCAGGCGAGATCTACTGCCTGCTGGGCGCTAACGGGGCGGGCAAGACGACCACGGTCAACCTGTTTCTGAACTTCATCGACGCCGATGGCGGCAAGGCGTTGATCCAGGGGGTGGATGTCGCGCTGGAGCCGGTCGCCACCAAGCAGTACGTGGCCTACATCCCAGAGCAGGTGAATCTGTACGGCACGCTGACCGGTCTGGAAAACCTGCGCTACTTTGCGGCGCTGGCGCTGGGTGAGCCACCGCCACGCACGCGCCTGCTGGAGCTGATGGCGCAGGTGGGGCTCGACGCCGGCGCAGCCGACAAGCGGGTGGCCGCGTATTCCAAAGGCATGCGCCAGAAGATCTGGATCGCCGTGGCGCTGGCCAAGGACGCCAAGGCGCTGCTGCTGGACGAGCCCACCTCGGGCCTCGACCCGCATGCCGCGGCCGAGTTCACCACGCTGCTGCAGCGTGCGAGCGACGCGGGCGTGGCCATTCTGGCCACCACGCACGACCTGTTCCACGCCAAGCAGACGGCAACGCGCATTGGCATCATGAAAGAGGGGCGCCTGGTCGAGAGCCTGGACAGCCAGCAGATCAGCGACACCGACCTGCAGGCCCTGTACCTGCGGCACATGCGGGGCGGCCAATGATCTGGCTGATTGCCTTCAAGGACCTGCGCGAGCGCCTGCGCGACGGGCGGCTGTACTGGGCGGGCGGCCTGGTCATGCTGCTGCTGTTCACCGCGCTGGCCGTGGGTTACGGCCACCAGAAGGAAGCACGCGCAGAGCAGGCTGCTGCGCAGAATTCCGACTATCAGGACTGGTTGCGGCAGGGCGCACGCCATCCGCACGACGCTGCGCACCAGGGCATGCACGCCTTCAAGCCCGACGCGGCACTGGCGCTGCTGGACCCCGGCATCAACCCCTACATCGGCAGCACGGTGTGGCTGCAGGCGCACCGGCAAAGCGAGGTGAAGTTCCGCCCCGCGCAGGACGCCACCGGCCTGCAGCGCTTTGGCGATCTGTCGGTGGGCTGGATCCTGCAGGTGCTGGGCCCTTTGCTGGTGGTGGTGCTGGGCTTCAACGCGTTTGCGGGCGAGCGCGAGCAGGGCATCTTGCGCCAGACGCTGAGCCTGGGCGTGCCGCCGCTGCGCCTGCTGTGGGGCAAGGCGGCCGCGCTGGGCATGGGACTGGCGGCGTTGCTGCTGCCGGCCGCGCTGATTGCGGCGGCGGTGGTGGCGCTGTCTGCCGCCGGTGGCGAGCGCGGCGACGCCTTGCTGCGCTTTGCCGGCCTGGCGCTGGGCTATGCGCTGTACCTGGCGATCTTCGTGTTCATCACGCTCGGTGTGTCGGCCGCATCGCGCACCTCGCGCGTGGCCATCACCGTGCTGCTGGCGCTGTGGATCGCCAACACCGTAGTGGCGCCGCGCGTGATGTCCGAGCTGTCGCGCGCCGTGTTCCCCAGCCCGACGCGGCTCGAATTCAACCAGGCGCTGGATGCCGACCGCAAGGCCACCTCCGACAAGGTGTGGATGCAGGCCTTTGGCACCACCGAGCGCTGGAGCCGCGATGTGCCGCTCAACAAGTGGGGCATCGCCCTCAAGCTCGATGACCAGTCCAGCTACGCCGTGTACGACCGCCATTTCGGCCGGCTGTGGGACACCTGGGAGAACCAGCAGGCGGTGCAGGAAGCCGGTGGCCTGTTGATGCCGCTGCTGGCCATTCGCACCTTCTCCACCGCCATGGCAGGCACCGACTTTGTGCACCACCGTGATTTCACCACCGCTGCGGAGCGCCACCGCCGCGTCATCCAGGACATCGTGAGCCAGGACCTGGTGGAGCACGCCGACCCGCTGGGCCACCAGCACTTCGCCTACCAGGCCAGCCCGTCGCTGTGGGCGCGCGTGCCGGCTTTCGAGTACCACGCGCCCTCCGTGGGCTGGGCCCTGGCCCGCAGCGGCGCGAGCCTGGCGGTGCTGTGCGCCAGCCTGGCGCTGGCCGTTGCCTTCGCCTGGGCTGCCGTGGCGCGCCAGCGGGCGCTGTAAGGAAACCATCCGTGCAAGTATTTCAGTTCCAACGATTTCGCATGGTCGCCCGGCAAGAGCTGCGCTTGCTGCTCAAGGAGCGCAGCCTGTGGTGGGTGGGCGGCCTGTTCCTGCTGCTCATCGGCTACGCGCTCTTCAACGGTGTGCTGCAGACCACGCATCGCGACACTGCGCAGGCGGCCTTGGTAGCGGCCGATGTGCAGGCGCGCGCCGACCAGCTGGCGCAGCTCCAGCGCATCACGGCGGGCAGCGAAACGCCTACGCCGTTCGGCAACCCGGCCAACCCCGCCAATATGGCGAGCGGCCTGGGCGCGCAATACGCCGTGATGCCCAGCGCCGCGCTGGCGCCGGTGGCTCTGGGGCAGACCGACCTGTTCCCCGCGCAGTTCAAGGTCACGCACCAGAGCAAGGTCAACTTCCTGCACAACAACGACATCGAGAACCCCTGGCACCTGCTCAGCGGGCACTTCGACCTGGCGTTCGTGGTGGTGTACCTGCTGCCGCTGCTGATCTTCGCGCTCAGCTACAACCTGTTGTCGGGCGAGAAGGAAGACGGCACCTTGCGCCTGCTGCTCTCGCAGCCTCTGGCACTGCCCACGCTCATCGCCGGCAAAATCGCCGTGCGCGCGGCGGTGCTGCTGGGGGCCGCCGTGCTGGTGCCGCTGGCCGTGCTGCTGGTGGCCCGCCCGCAGGCCCTGGCCATGCCCGGCGCCACGCTGTGGTGGGCGCTGGTGGTGGGGGCCTATGCGCTCTTCTGGTTCACGGCGGTGGTGGCGGTGAATGCCTTCGGCCGGTCTTCGGCCACCAATGCGATGGTGCTGATCATCGGCTGGGTGGTGCTGGTGCTGGTGGTGCCGGTGCTGCTGAACATCGCGGTCACGCACACCAGCCCGGCCCCCTCGCGTGCCGAACTGGCCACGCGCACCCGCGTGGTCACCGCGCAGGCCATGTCGCAGAACGCCGCACTGCTGGCCACCGACTACGAGCATGTGGACAAGCCCGACGTGCTGGTGCCCAAGGACGGCCGCCTGGCCATGAGCGGGCGGGCCATGGCCAACTACCGCATCCAGCGCAAGGTGGACGACACGCTGCAGCCAGAGCTAGATCGCTTCGACGCGCAGCAGGCCCGCCAGCAGGCGCTGGTGGCCCGCTGGGGCGCCGTGTCTCCGGCAGCGGTGGCGTACGAGGGAATCACCGCACTGGCGGGCACGGGCCACAGCCGCAACGCCTGGTTCATGGCGCAGGTCAACGCATACCACCAGGCATGGAAGGACTTCTTCTTTCCCCGCATCGACGGCGGCCTGGCCATCACCGAGGCGGACTTCGCGCACATCCCTGCCTTTGCGTGGCGCGACGAAGCGCCGGGCACCGTGCAGGCCCAGGCCGCGCGGGCCGTGCTGCAACTGCTGCTGCCCACCCTGGTGCTGCTGGGCATAGCGCTCTGGCGGCTGCGCCGCTACCGCGTGGTGTAGCGGCCAGATCCGATCACGCCTATCCATCCCAAGAAGAACCCCGAGAAGACGATCCCATGAACCGATTCAACCGATTCAACCGATTCAACCGAACCGCCGTGGCGCTGGCGGTGGCCGCTGCCACGCAGGCCAGCTGGGCCCAGACCCCAGAGCCCGAGCGCGAACTGCCCGCCGTCAACATACAGAGCGGGCAGGACCGCGACAGCCTGCAGCTGGACAACCGCAGCACCAGCGCATCGCGCTTGGGGCTCACGCTGCGGGAAACTCCCGCATCGGTGGAAATCATTTCGCAGGACGTGATGCAAGAGCGCGGCGCACGCACCTTGAGCGAAGCGTTGCGCGGCGCGGCCGGCATGGCGGGCGGTGGCACGCCCGCGGCACCCACCACGCTGTCGATGCGCGGCTTCACCAATGTGCTGTACCTGTACGACGGCGTGCGCATGTCCGGCGCGGGCGTGACCAACCGGGTGGAAGACACCTGGAATTACGAGCGCATCGAGGTGCTCAAGGGCCCGGCGTCGGTGCTGCAGGGCGACAGCGCCATCGGCGGCATCGTCAACTTCCAGACCAAGCGGCCCGACCGCGGCAACCCCGGCCGCGAAGCCCTGTTGTCTTACGGCAGCTATGGCTCGACCCGTGCCGCCGTGGGCCTGGGCGGCGCGGTGGGCGAGACCGGCGCCTACCGCATCGACTACAGCCGCAACGACTCCCGCGTGGGAACCATCGACCGCAACAGCGAGAAGCTAGAACACCTGACCACAGGCCTGTCGTTCGACGTGGCGCGCGCTACCCGGCTCGACCTTTCGTTCGACTACTCGCGCGACGAGGGCCATGCCTACTGGGGCACGCCACTCATCCCGCGCAGCCTTTCCACCGAGCCCACCAACGTGGTCAGCACGCCCGACGGGCGCGTGGTGGACCGGCGCATCGCACGCACCAACTACAACATACTGGACGACAAGAACCAGTCCGAGGCCTACTGGCTGCGCGCCCGTATCACCAGCCGCGTGACGCCTGAATGGACGCTGCGCAATGAATTGACGGCCAACAAGGTCGACCGGCTGTGGCGCAATTCCGAGAGCGCGGCGTTCACCGCCCCCGCATCCATCACGCGCGACCAGACCACCATCGCGCACGACCAGCACTACCTGTCCAACCGGCTGGATGCGTCGCACCAGGGGCGCCTTGCGGGCATGGCAAACAAGTTCGTGGTGGGCGGCGAGATCAGCAAGACAGATTTCGACAACACGCGGCGCTTTTCGAACGGCTCGGCCGCCACCGCTGCCAGCCTTCGCGTGCCGCTGTTCGACCCGGTGGTGGGCAATTACAACGACGACCCGGCCCTCATGGCCGGCGGTGGCAACCGCACCAACTTCACCTCGGATGTGCGCAGCACCTCGGTCTTTGCCGAAGATTCGCTCAAGCTCACCCCTGCCTGGACATTGGTGGGCGGCCTGCGCCATGACCGTGTGGACGTGGACCGCAGCGTGACCGACCTCAACCTCGGCACTTTCAGCGCCTTTGGCACGAAGTACTCCGCCAACTCCGCACGCCTGGGCACGGTGTTCGACCTCAGTAAAGAGTCTTCTGTCTACGCGCAGTACACCAATGCCACCATTCCGGTGGGCTCTCTCTTCTTGCTGTCGGCGGGCAACGCGAGGTTCCCACAGTCCAAGGGCAAGCAGTTGGAGGTCGGGTTCAAGCAGAGTTTTGCCACGGTGGAATGGACGGCCGCCGCCTACCACATCACCCTGGACAACGTGCTCTCGCGCGACCCGAACGACGCGAATGTCACCGTCAACAATGGCCAGCAATCCTCGCGCGGAGTGGAGTTGGCGGCCGCCTGGCGCGCCACGAAGCAGCTCACGCTGTCGGGCAACGTGGCGGCTTTGGATGCGCGCTTCGATACGCTGACCGAGGCGGGCGGGGTATCGCGCGTGGGCAACACGCCGCCCAACGTGCCCGAGCGCATCGTGAACCTGTTCGCCAACTACCGGTTCAAGGACGTCCCGGTGGATCTGTTCCTCTCGGTCAACCGCACCGGCAAGATGTACACGGACAACGCCAATCAGATCCGTATCAACGGCTACACCACGGCCGACGTGGCGGCCAGTTGGCGCGTGAGGCCCGTGTTGCTCACCTTCCGAGTGCGCAATTTGACGGACAAGCTGTATGCCAGTTATGCAGGCCGGGCCACCAGCCAGGTGCTGCTCGCTCCACAGCGCACGTTCGAGTTGTCTGCCAGGTATGACTTTTGAGCGGCCTTGCTTGACGCTGTATCCATGCCCCTAGAATCGCGCCGTTGGTGCTCGTGGCATGGTTCGCATGCTGCAGTTCAACGGGAAGCAGGGAGGCACTACCGAACAGGAAAGTGCTGCGCCTGCGCTGCCCCCGCAACGGTCAACGGATGGGTCGCCAGATAGGTGACCCGCTCCCCTTTTTCACAGCCACTGGATTGCCTTGAACAAGCACCTGGGAAGGCTCAAGGGGATTGTTCCGCCAGCCCGGATACCGGCCAACAAGTGGGTTCTGCTCCGACGGAGCAGGGCCTTTACGCTCCAATGCTGGCGGGAGGCCGGCACCGGGCCTATTTGTCTTCGATCATCGTATGAGCCACTTTCCTCGTTCCCTGCGCCTGGCCGTGTTGCCTTTCGCCCTGGCCGCTGCTTTCCCTTTGCATGCACAGAACTCAGGTACCTTGCCTGATGTCGTCGTCAAGGAATCCGCTGCGCCCAGCCCGTTGCTTGAGCAGCGCACCGACAGCGCATCGCGCCTGGGCCTCACGGTGCGCGAAACGCCCGCTTCCATCGACGTGGTGCCGCGCGAGGTGCTGGCCGAGCGCGGCCTGCGCACGGTGACCGAAGCCGCCCAGGCGGCGGTGGGCGTGCTGGCCGGAGACTTTCCGGCCGAGCCCAGCGCGTTCTCGATGCGCGGCTTTGCCAACAGCCAGATCAACACGCTCTACAACGGCATCAAGATCGGCCCGCCCAACATGACCTCGCGCGTGATGGACACGGCCAACCTGGAACGCATCGAATTCCTCAAGGGCGCGGCATCGCTGATGTCGGGCGAGGGCGCCACGGGTGGCGCGGTGAATTTCGTCACCAAGGCACCGCACCAGGGGCCGGTGCGCACCGAGGTGAACACGTCGGTGGGCTCGTTCGGCGACCGGCGCTTGTCGATGGGCTCGGGTGGCACCACGGCGTGGAAAGACCTCGACTACCGAATCGACGCCAGCGCATCGAACAGCGATGGCTTCATCGACGACACCGGCCAGCGCAACCGGCATGTGTCGGGCGGGCTCGACTGGCGCGTGCTGCCGGGGCTCAAGCTCTTCGTGGCGGGCGAGGCCAAGCGCGATGACGGCAGCAGCTACTGGGGCACGCCGCTGGTGTCGGCCGGCGCTGCGGGCGTGCAGCCGCGCGGTGGCGTGGTGTCGGGCACCTACGTGTCCGGTTTCAATGGCAGCGACCTGGGACCGGTCACCATCGACCGGCGCACGCTGCGCACCAACTACAACGTGCAGGACAACCGCAACGAAGCGCGCGAGACTTGGGCGCGCGCCGGCGGCGAGTGGCAGGCGAGCGATGCCGTGGTGTTGCGCAGCCAGTTCTGGCGCTACACCGCCGACCGCACCTGGCTCAACAACGAGATCAGCGCGTTCAACGCTTCCACCGGCCTGGTCGACCGCGAGCGCTTCTACGTCGCCCAGGACCAGACCAGCTGGGGCAACAAGACCGAATGGCAGTGGGACAGCCGTGTGGCGGGCCTGGACAACCGCGTGGTGGCCGCCTTCGAATACAGCGACATGGACCTGGACCGCCCCGGCGCGGCCAACTTTCCGGGCGACAGTGTGAGCCTGGTGGACCCGCAGCGCGGCAGCTATGGCCGGCTGACCACGCAGCTGCAGACCACGCGCATCCGCAACACCGTGCTGGCGCTGGAAGATCGCCTCAAGCTGACCCCGGCCGTGGCGCTGATCGGCGGGCTGCGGCACGAGCGCATCGCGCTGGACCGCAGTTCGGCCAACGCGGCGGGCGCTCAGCGCACGGGCTTTCCGTATGAGAAGACCTGGAACCCCACCACCGGCCGCATCGGCCTGACCTGGGAGGCGGCGCCCGGCACCACCTTTTACGGCCAGTACGGCACCGCGGCTGACGTGGCGGCCAACAACATCTTTCTGCTGGGCGCCTCCCAGCCGCTGGATCTGACCCGCACGCGCAACGCCGAGGTGGGCGTGAAGCAATCGTTCTGGCAGCAGCGCGGCGAATGGACGTTTGCGTACTACGACACCGAGCGCCGCAACGTCTATGCCGCGCAAGGCGGCCAGCAGCTGGCGCAGGCCGGCGCGCTCAAGTCGCATGGGGCAGAGGCCTCCGTGGCGCTGCGGCCTGATGCGCGCTGGAGCGTCTGGTCCAACCTGGCATTGAACCGTGCGCGCTACGACGGCTACACGCTGGCCAATGGCGCATCGTTCTCGGGCAATCAGCCGCCCAACGCTCCACGCGTGGTGGCCAACGCGGGCGTGGGGTATCGCTTTATCGCGGGCGTGCCCATGCAGCTGTCGGCGTCGGTACGGCATGTGGGCGAGCGCTTTCACAGCGACGCCAACACCGTGCGGCTGAGCGCCTACACCGCGTTCGACGCCGCCCTGTCGGTGGACGTGGCGCGCGGCGTGCAGCTCACGCTGCGCGGGCGCAACCTGGGCAACCGCGTCTACGCCGCCTGGTCCGACCCGTTCTACCCCGACCAGATCCTGCTGGGCGCACCGCGCAGCTACGAGCTGGCCCTGCGCTGGACGCTCTAGCCTTCACATGACCTTGCCTACCCCGGTGCTGCAACTGCAGGGCGCCGCCTTTCACACGGCGCAGGGGCGCGAGCTGCTCGCGCCCATAGATGCGCGTGTGCAGCCCGGCGAATGCGTGGCGCTGGTGGGGCCCAACGGTGCGGGCAAGAGCACGCTGCTGAAGCTGTTGGCCGCCCGCATTGCGCCCACGCAGGGTGCTGTGCGGCTGTTGGGGCACGACCTGGCCACCTGGCCCGCAGCAGAGCGTGCCCGCCATGTGGCGCTGCTGGGCCAGGCCGACACGGTGGACACGGGCCTGATGGTGCGCGACTACGTCGCCTTCGGCCGGCTGCCGCATCAGCACCGCGCCAGCCGCGCCGAGCATGCGCGCGCCGTGGACCAGGCCCTGCAGACCTGCGCAGCCGGTGCGCTGGCGGGGCGCGCGCTGGGCACCCTGTCGGGCGGGGAGCGCCAACGCGTGCATCTGGCGCGGGCGCTGGCGCAAGAGCCCACGCTGCTGCTGCTGGACGAGCCCACCAACCACCTGGATCTGGCCGCACGTGCCGACCTGCTGGCGCTGGTGCGCGGGCTGGGCATCACCGTCGTTGCCGCGCTGCATGAACTGGGGCTGGTGCCCGGTTTTGCCACGCGCGCCTGGGTGCTGCACGGCGGCCGGCTGGTGGCCGACGGCCCGCCTGCCGAAGCGCTGAGCGCCGTGCGGGTGGCTGCCGTGTTCGGCATGGAACTGGTGCACACGCGGCACCCACGCCATGGCGGCACGCTGTGGGCTTTTGAACGGGCAGCGGCATGAAGTGTTTTGTGAATGTTCTGAAAATGGCAGCGGCGCTGGGGTTCTCAGTGCTGGCCTGCGTTGCGGGTGCCACCGAGTCGGGCTTTCCCGTCACCGTCAGCAGCTGCGGCCAGCCCGTGCGATTCGAGGCCCCGCCGCGCCGCCTGGTGGTGCACGACCTGAACATGGCCGAAATGGCGCTGGCCCTGGGCCTGCAGCCGCGCATGGTGGGCGTGACGGGCATCACCGGCTGGTACAAGGCCGACGCCGCGTTCTTTCGCGCGCTGGGCAACGTCCCCGAACTGGCGCCCAAATACCCCACGCTCGAAAACATCCTGGCCGTGAAGCCTGACCTGTTTTTTGCCGGCTGGTACTACGGCATGCAGCCGGGTGGCGAGGTCACGCCCAGCACGCTGGCCCGCCACGGCGTGGCCACGCTGGTGCTGACCGAGAGCTGCGTGCACACCCGCACGGACAAGCCTGCAGCCACGCTGGATTTGCTCTATGGCGACGTGCTGCGCCTGGGCACCGTCTTCGGCCGGCGCGATGCGGCCGAGCAGCTGGTGGCCGGCTGGCGCGACCGTGTGCGCGCCGCCGCCCAGCCGGCCTTGCCCCAACCGCCGCGCGTCTTCGTCTACGACTCGGGTGAAGACAAACCCTTCACCGCCGGCCGCGCCGCCATGCCGCATGCGCTGATCGCGGCGGCTGGCGGCGTGAATGCGCTGGGTGACGTCGCCATGGGCTGGGGCGCCACGTCGTGGGAGGCCGTGGCTGAGCGCGACCCGCAGTTCATCGTGCTGCTCGACTACCAGAACGGGCAGGGGCCCCACCACCTGCGCCGCGTGCTGGAGGCGCACCCCGCCATGCGGCTTACCCAGGCCGTGCGCCATCGGCGCTACATCTTGCTGCGCTATGCCGAGCTGACACCCGGCCCCGCCAACATCGAAGCCATCGAAAAGATCGCCCG
This sequence comes from Acidovorax sp. WCS2018Noco2-16, assembly GCF_031843945.1. Classification (NCBI taxonomy): domain Bacteria; kingdom Pseudomonadati; phylum Pseudomonadota; class Betaproteobacteria; order Burkholderiales; family Comamonadaceae; genus Acidovorax; species Acidovorax sp. WCS2018Noco2-16. The sequence continues at coordinate 501,954 of NZ_JAVTJJ010000001.1, read as the reverse complement.
CGCCTTGAGGGCGCCGCGTTGAAAGCCCGCACCGCTGGCGCCGTCGTCGCTGGTGTGGTGCTGCTGATCGCGCTGGCCGTGGCGTCGCTCAGCGTGGGCAGCACGGCACTGGGTTGGCGCGATGCGCTGGCCGCCCTGGCCGGGCAGTGGGCTCCAGCGCTGGGCTGGCCGGCATCGGGCGAGATGGCCCAGACCATCGTGCGCGACCTGCGCCTGCCGCGCCTGTTGCTGGCGCTGCTGGTGGGCGCTGCGCTGGCCGTGGTGGGCGGCCTGCTGCAGACCAGCACGCGCAACGACCTGGCAGACCCGTTTCTCTTTGGCCTGTCGTCCGGCGCATCGGCTGCGGCGGTGGCGGTGATCGGCTGGGCGGGTGACGCCCTGGGCGCGTGGACGCTGCCGGCCGCCACCTTCAGCGGCGCGCTGGTGGCCGCTGCCGCTGTGCTGCTGCTGGTGCATCGCGTGGGCGCCCAGGGGCCGGCCAACATGGTGCTGGGCGGGCTGGCCATCTCCTTCCTGCTGGGCGCGGTCACGCATGTGCTGGTGTTCGCGGGCGATCAGCGCGCGGCGCATGCGGTGGTGTTCTGGTCGCTGGGCGGCCTGGGGCTGGCGCGGTGGGACAACCTGTGGCTGCCGCTGGCAGGTCTGCTGGTGGCGGCCGCCTTCGTGGCGCGGCGCCATCGCGCGCTCGACACGCTGCTGGCCGGCGACGACACCGCGCACAGCCTGGGCGTGGCGCCGCAGCGGCTGCGCCTTCAAATCTTCGTGGTGGCTGCGGCGGCCACCGCCTGCTGCGTGGCGCTCAGCGGCGTCATCGGCTTCGTCGGCCTGATGGTGCCGCATCTGGCACGGCGCCTGGCCGGGCCGCTGCACGCGCGCTTTGTGCCGCTGGCTGCAATGTTGGGCGCAGCGCTGCTGGTGGGTAGCGATCTGGTGGCGCGCACTGCACTGGGCGCGCAGGAGCTGCCGGTGGGCATCGTCACGGCAGGCCTGGGCGCTTGCTTCGTGATTGTTTTGCTGCGCAGGCCGGGCCACGCATCTTCATAGATCTTTCAGATCCGATGTCATGGAGATAAAGTCTTTTTAGTTTGATAGCCGAACTCCTACTATCCTGACCGAAGTAGCGGCCATGCTCTACACCTCGCAGCCCGGCGTCAGCCGGCAGATCCGCGAGCTGGAAGAAGAGCTGGGCGTGGAGATCTTCGTGCGTGCCGGCAAGCGGCTGACCGGCCTCACGCCGCCCGGCGGAACGCTGCTGCCCATCGTCGAGCGCCTGCGGCTGGAGGCCGACAATCTCAAGCGCGCAGGCCATGGCTTCAGTGCCAGCCAGGAAGGGCGCCTTTCCGTGGCTGCCACCCATTCGCAAGCCCGCTATGCACTGCCCCAGGTGGTGCGCGACTTCCGCACGCTCTTTCCACAGGTCACGCTGCAACTGCATCAGGCTCGCCCCGCCAGGTTGCCGAGATGCTGCTGAACGGCCAAGCCGACATCGGCGTGGCCACCGAGGCGCTGGCAGGCTACGACGCGCTGGTGACGCTGCCGTGCTACCGCTGGACGCACAGCATCGTCGTCACGCCGGGCCACCCGCTGCTCGACAGCGACGCGCCCGTCACGCTGCACCAGCTGGCGCAGTTTCCGATCATCACTTACGAGCAGGGCTACACCGGCCGCGCGCACATCGACGAAGCGTTCGCCCGCGAGGGCCTGGCGCCCGACGTGGTGCTGACCGCCATGGACGCCGACGTGATCAAGACCTATGTGGAGCTGGGCATGGGCGTGGGCATCGTCGCCTCCATCGCGGTGGACCCCGACCGCGACCGCCACCTGCGCAGCCTGGATGCGCGCCACCTCTTCGAGGTCAACCTCACGCGGCTGGCCATCCGGCGCGGCAGCTGGCTGCGTGGCTATGCCTACCGCTTTATCGAGACCTTCGTGCCCACGCTGGACCGCGCAGCGGTGGAAAACGCCATGCAGCCTTGAGAGTTGCGGGCGCAGGTATCCCAGCCGGTCAGCGCTAGAGCGCCGCGCCGGGCACCCGATAGTGGTACCGATACAGGTCGGCGAACCCCAGCCCGGCGTAGAGCGCACGTGCCGCCGGGTTTTCCTCTCGCACCTGCAGGTACGCCCAACGCGCTCCGATAGCTATGCCCCAGCCCATCAGTGCGCGCATCAGCGTGGCGCCGTGGCCCTGGTTGCGATGCGCCGGATCAATGACGATGTCGTAGAAGCCCAGCGCGTCGCCTTCGCGCACGGCCAGGCCAAAACCGATGGCATCGCCGGCGTGGTGCAGCGTGGCAAAGCCCGTGGAGTGCGCGATGGAGCGCAGCATGGCGTGATGGATGCCCTGGTGCTGTGCACTCACGCCATTGGCGGCGGAGAATCCGTCCAGCCATGCGTCGGTGGGCTGCAATGCGATCGTTACGCCTTCGGTGATGAAAGCATCGGCAACCGATTCCGGTGCGCCCTCCAGAACACGCGTCATCACGCAGGACGGATCGAAAAGCACATAGCCCGCCGATGCCAGCTGGACATCGGCTTCGGGCGACGCCAGCGGGGTAATGCGAAAGATCGCCGGCAAACCATGCCGGCCGTACAGCGCTTCAGCCGCTGCCTGCACACCCTCGAATGACGCATCGGGCGCGCCGGGATTCGCTGAATTGGCGCGCTTGGTGAAGCCACCGGCCAGCCGCAGCAGCCAGTCGCCATGCCGTTCGGTCTGCGGTGCCGGCCACGCGTGGAAGGCGCATGCCTCAATCCCCTGTATGCGGGTCAGATCGGGTTTTGGAGCTTGCTTCAAGGGCGGACTGTGCAGCGGTGCCATCGTTTATGAATCATTTAGGCCTCTAGCGCTTATTTTGTAAGCGCTTGTAGCTATCAAAATAGGAGCACTATGCGGCGAGGCGGCGGGCGCGCCGGTGCAGCTTGGGTAGGGACTGTCGCACGATAGCAGCGGCTGCGGCGCTTTGCGCCGCTGGCTGGCCGATGAGCGGTGAGGTCGGCCGTGTAGACTGCGCGGTTTTTTGGTCCGGTACCCATGGCGCAGCGATCCGATCGCACTCCCCTGACCGGTTCCACGCTCGTCCGCCTCTTGGCGGGGCTCATCGACCCGCAGCAGCGGGTGCGCGACTCACGGATGTCGTTCGCCGACGCCCTGAACCAGTGGACGGGCTGGACCGAGTCCATCGCTCTCTCCAAGGCACTCGACCGCCCGCTGGCTGTGGCGCTTCCTGCAACCGCCGGCACCCCCGGCGCGCAAGACCGCCACGCCGCAGGCCTGGCCGAGCACAACCGCGTGCGCGCGCTGATGGCGCAGGCCATTGCGCGCGACGTGGACGCTGCCGGCCGTGGGCCGCTGGATGCCGGAATGGGCTTTGCGCCTTTCCGCCACTGCCTGCAGTCCCGCCAGCAGGCGATGGAAATCGCCATCGGCCCGCTGCGCGAGCGCGTGCGGGCTGCGCTGGCCGAGTGCCCGGGTGAGGCGGGCCGGCTGGCCGCGGTCGATGCCGTGATGGCCGAAGTGCTGGCCGTGCAGGAGCGGCGCCTGCTGGGCACCGTGGCAGCGATGCTGAGCCGGCATTTCGAGCGCCTGTGCGGCGCGGCTGCCGATGCGCCAGAGGAAGAGGGCGCTCCACCTGTGGATCCGGAGGCCGCCAACGCCGTGGTGGATTCCCGGCGTGAACTGTTCCGCCTCGACCTGCAAGCCGTGCTGCTGGCCGAGCTGGAACTCAGATTGCAACCGGTGCAAGGGCTGCTGGCAGCCCTTCGCCAACACTCCACCCAAGGTGGTTCATGAACAAGAACAACGATCTCCAACCCTCTCACGCCGCCGCCACCGCGGCCTTCGTCGCCGCCTTCGCCACGGGGCTGGCAGTGGCCGTCTGGGTGGGCGTGGGCTACGGGTCCAGCCACCTGATGGCGCTGGCCATCACCGTGGCGATCGCCGGCTTCTATTTGCTGGGCGCGCGTGAGCTGCACCGCTACCGCCAAGACACGCGTGCATTGTCCGGCGCGTTGCAGGCCTTCCCGGCCAATGCCGACGCCGCCGCCCTGCAAGGCTGGCTGGCCACGTTGCCTGTCAGCCTGCGCAACGCCGTGCGCCAGCGCATCGAAGGCGGCCGCAGCGGGCTGCCCGCGCCAGTGTTGGCGTCTTACCTGACGGGCCTGCTGGTGCTTTTGGGCATGGTTGGCACCTTCCTGGGTATGGTGGTGACGCTGGACGGCACCGGTGCCGCGTTGGCCGGCGCCGACGGCTTGGGCGCCATTCGCGATGCGCTGTCGGCGCCCGTGCGCGGCCTGGGGCTGGCCTTCGGCACGTCGGTGGCGGGGGTGGCGGCATCGGCCATGCTGGGCCTGATGGCGGCACTCGCCCGGCGCGAGCGGCTGCAGGCCGGCCAGCAGCTGGATGCGCTGCTGCCCACCGCGCTGCGCCCGTTCACGCCGCTGCACCAGCGCGAAGCCTCGCTGCGCCTGCTGGAACAGCAAGCCGGGTTGCTGCCCGCACTGGTTGATCGCATCACCGATGCGATGGTCGCCATGGAGCGCGGCCAGGCCGCGCTGGCCGAGCGCCTGCAGGCCGACCAGGCGCGCTTTTATCAAGAAACCGAAGCTGCCTACACCGGCCTGGCTGCCGCGGTCGAACGCACGTTGACCGCCAGCACCGCCGAAAGCGCGCGCCTGGCCGGCGCCGCCCTGCAGCCTGCGGTAGAAGCCACGCTGGCCGGCCTGGGCCGCGAAAGCGCCCAGCTGCAGACCGCACTGGCCGACCAGGTGCGCCACCAGCTCGACGGCATGGCCGGCCAGTTCACCGCGGCCACTACGGCCGTCACCACCCAGTGGACCGGCGCACTGGCCGAACACCAGCGCACCAGCGACGCCACGGCCCAGGCCCTGCGCGGCACGCTGGACGGCTTCACGCAGAGCTTTGAGCAGCGCAGCACTGCGCTGGCCGATGGCCTGACCGAGCGGCTTGTGCACCAGTCCGACGCGCTGTCGGCCCGCTGGGGCGAGGCGCTGGCGCAGCAGGCCGAAGGCGGCGCGCAACTCGCGGTGCGCCATGAACAGGCCCTGCAAGCCGCTGCCGATCAATGGGCGCGCCATGCCGACGTACTGCACACCACCGTGCAGGACAGCCACGCCCGCCTGCAGGCCGACCTGGCCGAGCGCGACGCCGCCCGCCAGCAGGCATGGGACGCATCGCTGCGCACGCTGTCGGGCGCGCTGCACCAGGACTGGCAGACCGCACAGGCGGGCGCCACCACCCAATGGCGCGACCTGGGCCAGCTGTTGTCCACCACCGCCGAGAGCATCACCGCCCGCAACGCGGATCAGGCCACGCACTTGCTCGCACAGATCGAGCACCGCGCAGCACAGGACGAAGCGCGCCAGGCCGCGTGGACGCAATCGCTGCAGTCCGTCGCCGAAACGCTGCGTGTCGAGTGGCAGGCCGCGCAAGCCCAATCCACCGGCCAGTGGCATCAACTGGGCGACGTGCTGGCCGCCACGGCCGACGGCATCAGCCAGCGCAGCGCCGATCAGGCCACGCAGCTGCTGGCGCAGATCGACCGCCGCGCCACGCAGGACGAAGCCCGTCAAACCGCATGGACGCAGTCGCTGCAATCCGTTGCCGAAACGCTGCGTGCCGAATGGCAGGCCGCGCAAGCCCAATCCACCGGCCAGTGGCATCAGCTGGGCGACATGCTGGCCGCCACCGCCGATGGCATAAGCGAGCGCAGCGCCGAACAGGCCACGCAACTGCTCGCGCAGATCGAACACCGGGCAGCGCAGGACGAAGCGCGCCAGACCGCGTGGACGCAATCGCTGCAGTCGGTTGCCGAAAGCCTGCGCGCCGAATGGCAGGCCGCGCAGGTGCAATCCACCGGCCAGTGGCACCAGCTGGGCGAAGTGCTGGCGGCCACCGCCGAAGGCGTGACCACGCGCGCGGCAGAGCAGGCCAAGCAGGCGCTCTCGCACATCGACCAGCGTGCCGCGCAGGACGAGGCCCGCCAGGCGGCCTGGGCGCAGTCGCTGCAGGCGCTGTCCACCACGCTGCGTACCGAATGGCAAGAAGCCGGCGCACTGACCGCTGCGCGCTGGGATGAAGCCAGCGAGGCGCTGGCCCGCAGCACCAGCGAGATCACGCAGGCGCTGGACACGCATGCGCAGCGCACGCTGGGCGAGATCGGCACGTTGGTGCAGACGGCGTCGGAAGCGCCCCGCGCCGCAGCCGAGGTGATTGGCGAGCTGCGCCAAAAGCTGGCCGACAGCATGGTGCGCGACAACGCCATGCTGGAAGAGCGCAGCCGCATCCTGCAGACGCTCTCTACGCTGCTGGACACGGTGGGCGAAGCTTCGGCGCAGCAGCGCGGCGCCATCGACACGCTGCTGGATGGCACGACCGGCGCCCTTGAGCGCGCGGGCACACGCTTTGCCGACACCCTGCAGGCCCAGACCGACCGCATGGACGGCGTGGCCGCGCAGCTCACCGGCAGCGCGGTGGAAGTGGCCAGCCTGGGCGAGGCGTTCGGTGCTGCGGTACAGCACTTCGGCCATGCCAACGAGCAACTGGTCGCGCAGCTGCAGCGCATCGAAGCCGCGCTGTCCAAGTCGCTGGTCCGCAGCGACGAGCAGCTCGACTACTACGTCGCTCAGGCGCGCGAGGTAATCGAGCTGAGCGTGGGGGCGCAAAAGCAGGTGATGGACGGGCTGCAGCAAGTCGTCGCCGCGCGCGCACCGGCTGCGGCCGAACCTGCCGGGGCCTGACGCGATGCTGGGCCACGAAGAACTGGAAGCCGGCACCAGCCTGGACGCCGACGTGCCCGTGTGGGCCGTCTTCGGCGACCTGATGGCGGGCGCCCTGGGCGCTTTCGCGCTGATTCTGGTGGCTGCGCTGGGCATGCAGATGGACCTGAGCGAGCGCCTGAAGATCGAGCAGCGCCAGCGTGAGGCGCAAACCCAGCGCCTGCAAACGCTGGAGCAGGCCCTGGCCGGGCCGCTGGCCGGTGGGCGCGTGACGCTGGTGGACGGGCGCATCGGCATCAGCGGCAACGTGCTGTTTGCGCTCAATTCGGATGAACTGCAGCCCGAAGGCCAGCAACTGCTGCGCAGCCTTGCCGGCCCGTTGACGAGCTATTTGGGATCGCGCAGCGAAATCCTGATGGTGAGCGGCTTCACCGACGACCAGCGCATGCGCGGTGGCAACCGCTTTGCCGACAACTGGGAGCTGTCGGCCCAGCGCGCGCTGACCGTGACGCGCGCGCTGATCGAGGCCGGCGTGCCATCGTCGGCCGTCTTCGCTGCGGCCTTCGGCGCTGAGCAGGCCGTGGCATCGAATGCCGATGCGGCGGGCCGGGCGCGCAACCGCCGGGTGGAGATGGCCCCCATGCCACGGCCGGCGCGCACGACGGCGGAAACGAACACGGCAGACGGCGCCGCGACGCGCTGAGCCCTGGTTTTACCCATGTCCACGACCGCATCCGAGGATGTTGCAGCAAGCCATGACCTGACGGCCTTGCTGGCCGACTGGCACACACAGGGCGGCCACCAGCTGGAGCCCGTGCGCTTCGCGTTGGTCGAAGCGCTCGCACGCCGTGCCGCGCAGCACCAGGGCGCTACGCGGCAACTGCTGAATGCGCGCATGGACACGCTGGTGGCCGACTTGCGCCTGCGGCTGGCGGGGCGGGGCGTTTTGCCGGGTGGCGAAGGCGTGGCTCCGGCTGGTGTTGTCAACGCAGCGGTGCCACCGTCACGCGGCGCATTGGGCCAATTGGCCGATGCCATGGCCGACCCTGAGGCGGTGTTCGCGCAACGTCCGGTGGAATCCACAGCGCCTGAACGCGGCAGGCGTGCGTCGCAGCGGCAACGGATTGGCGACACGCCCGCCATCGTCGCCCGCAAGCCCAGCGTGGACGTGCCCTTGGGCACCTTGCCCAGCGCGGCGGGCGGCGGAGCGGCTGCGCAGGCCGCAGCGCCGCGTGAACTGGCATCGGTGCAGCGTTTTCGCGGCACCTGGTCGCGCCTGTCGGCCGACGAGCGCCTGCGCCAGACGCTGGCGCAGGTGCCGCCGCAGGCCGGGCCGCTGAATTCACTGCATCTGTTGCACCGCGCGCTGGTGGGCATGCAGGACATCGCCCCTGATTACCTGCAGCATTTTGTCGCGCATGTGGATGCGCTGCTGTGGCTGGAACAGGTGCACACCGCGTCGCTGGCGGTGCCATCGGCCCGTTCGTCCACCCGCCGCAAGCCGGTGGTGCGCAAGCGCTGAAAATTCCTTTGAATATCTGAATCGCTCTGCAAGGCGACTTGCTTGGGTGGCAAGAACTCAGCGCGCAGGCTGGCCCTGCTGCGTGACCCACGCGGCCAGCACCGCAGCGTCTGCGGCCGACACCTGCGGCTGGCGCGGCATGATCACTCGGCCCCACTGGCCCACGCTGCCTTGGCGGATCTTGGTGGCCAAACGGTCTGCCGCGCCCGGGTCGCCGCGGTACCGGTCTGCAATCTGCTGAAAACTCGGTCCGACGAAATGGCGATCCACCGCGTGGCAGCGCAGGCAGGATTTGTCCTGGGCCAACGCCCATCCTTGCGCTTGGGACGGCGGTGCCGCATCCGCACCCGCCGCATGGGCCGTGCTGCAAAGAACGGCCGCCAGGCCAAGGCAGGCGGGCACGCTGATGTAGCGACGAAGCAGTGTGGACATGGTGGTCAAGATCCCAGGATTCTAAGAAAAAAGAGCATGTAGCGCTGGATGGATAAGCGTTACATGCTCTTTAATCGATCGCAGATCGAGCCTGGCGGCGTGACGGTTTCCGTCGGTCACGGCCCTGCGCAGGCCATCACGTTCACTTGGCAGGCTGTTGATGAGCAGGGTGCCGCTGCTGTTCCTTTTGCGCGGCCTTGGTGTCCTTTTCGGACTTGGGCGGCGCGGAACGCTTCATTTCCGCCAGGCTGGCCTGGGCTTCCTTCAGCTTGGCGGTCGCCTTGGCTACGTTGTCTTCCTTGCCGCCGCTGCGCGCAGCGTCCAATTCCTTTTGCAATTGCGTGACCTTCTTTTCCTGCGTGCTCACGCGGCGGTCGTGCATGGCGCGGGCACCGGGTTCGCTGCAGCTCACTGCCAATTCGCCGCGGGCGCGTTCCAGCGACAGGGCTTGGGCGTCTTCGCCAGCGCTCTTGGCGTTCTCCATCTCGCTGGTCAGGCCGGCCTGTCTTTGGGCGCACACCTCTTGGTCTGCAGGTTGGGCCATGGCCAGAGTGGAGGCCGACAGGACGGCGAGGGCGATCACGGAGCGTGCAATTCTTTTCATGGCAAACCTTGTTTTAACGATGAGAGGAAGATCGCACACGCCGCGCTGCCGGACCGTCGGACGAGGGCGCATCGCGGCGCAGGTGCGGCCACTGCAGGGCGCGCGTTGGCCGGCCGTGCGGTTGCGTGCGAATGGTCGGAGGATGCGGGGTTTCAAGCCAAAAAGGCCTGTGGCGCTTTATGGGTAAGCGCTAGTAGCTATCAATAAAATAGCATTGGCAAGGTGGCCTTCAGCGCGGCCGCTGATGCCTCACAGCACCCGAAAGTGGTGCGTGCCGTCTCGCGCCAACTGGTCGACCAGTCCGTATTCCCAGTCCAGGTAGGCCTGCATGGCGGCGCGTGGCGCGCTGGTGCCTTCGTAGGGGCGGCGGTAGCGATCGATGCGGGGCGAGGCCAGCTGCGTCTCGCCCGGCTCCACCGGCAGGCCCTCGGCGATCCAGGCCAGCGTGCCGCCTTTCAGCACCGCCACTTCTGCGCCGGTGATGCGCGCCAGCTTGGCCGCCGCGTAGCGCGCCAGAAAGCTCGAGCCACAGGTCAGCACGTAGCGGCGCGGTGGTTGCCCAGCCTGCTCAGCGGCAGCCTGCACGGTGCCCACGGCTTGCGCCAGTTGCGAGCGCAGCGCCCACCACGCGCCGGGGATGTGGCGCTGCACGTAGTTGGCGCTCGACGTCAGGTCCAGCAGCGCCGTGTCCCCTACCTGCAGCCAGGTTTGCAGCTGCTGCGGGCTGATCCACTGGATGGGGCCTGCGGGTTCCGGCACTTGCGGCGCTGGGTCGCCGGTTTCGGTGGCGGAATCAGCGTCGCCCTCGTCCAGCACCCACACATCCCAGCCCATCTGCGCCAGCCACGATGCACTCATGTTGGCGCGCACGCCGTCGCCTTCGTCCGTCAGCACGATGCGTGCGCCGCGCACGGGCGCGGAGTGATCGGTTTCCTGCACCAGCTGGCCGCCCGGCGTGCTGCGGAACCCTGGCCGGTGGCCGGCGGCGTATTCCTCGGGCGTGCGCACGTCGAAGCGGTAGGTGGTGGTGCCGGCGGCCTCGACGTCGAACCGGGCCAGGTCCGCGGCGGTGGCGCGGCGCACGCCGGCACGGTCGGCCACCTGGCGGGCGCGATCGGCAGCGGCAGCGCGCTGCTCTTCGCTCACCGGGCCGCCGCGCCGGTCGGCGCCGTGCTCCAGCGTCTGGCCGGCCAGCAGCCAGCCGATGGTGCCGTTGCGCAGTGCAGCCACCGGGTTGGGCACGCCCGCATTCACCAGCGACTGCGTGCCGATGATGCTGCGCGTGCGGCCCGCGCAATTGACGATGATGCGCGTGGCCGGATCGGGCGCCAGCGCAGTGGCGCGCAGCACCAGCTCGGCGCCCGGCACGCTGGTGCCGGTGGGAATGCTCATGGTCTGGTATTCGTCGAAGCGGCGCGCGTCCAGCACCACCACGTCGGCCTGCTGGTCGATGAGCGCCTTGACCTCTTGCGCCGTCAGCGAGGGCGTGTGGCGGTCGGCCTCGACCAGCTCGCCGAAGGATTTGCTGGGCACGTTCACGTCGATGAAGATCTCACCGCCCGCGTCCCGCCAGCCCTGCAGGCCGCCTTGCAGCAGCGACACCTGCGTGTAGCCCAGCGCCTGCAGCGCGCGCGCGGCGGGCTCGGCCAGGCCTTCATCGTCGTCGTACACCACCACGGGTGTGGCCAGGCGCGGGATGCGGGTGAGGGCGTCGATCTCTACCCGGCCGGCCGGCAGGTTGGCGGCGAACAGCGGGTGCGCGCGCGCGAACGGGTCTTCTTCGCGCACGTCGAGCAGCGCGATCTCGCTACGGTCCAGCAGCGACTGGCGAACTTGGGTGGAGGTGGTGACGGGCAGCGCAGAGTCGTGGGCGGTCATGAAAGCGGTGCGTGATTTGGGTGAGTGGTCTGGTGGTTCAGGCCAATGTGGCGGGGTTGCGCGACAAGTCCCACAGGTTGGGCAACGTGCCATTGCTGTAGCCCGAGATGAAAGGCTTGCGCGTGCCGTCCGGCAAATACACGCTGCGCTCCACCGCGCCGATGTTGGCGCCGTAGACGTGGATGCTGATCGATGTCTGGTCGGCGAAGGCATTGCTGACCTGGTGCACGTCGCCAACGGTGGGCGACACGGCCTCCACCTGGCCCGGCACCAGCCGCTGCGGCGCGCCCTGCGGCAGCCAGCGGCCGTCTTCGCCTTGAGCAAAGCCCTGCGCCAGTTCCGATCCGCGCAGCATGCCGATCAGGCCCCACACGGTGTGGTCGTGAATGGGCGTGGACTGCCCCGGCCCCCAGACGAAGCTGACCACCGAGAACCGGCCCAGCGTGTCGGCATGCAGCAGGTGCTGCTGGTAGCGGTCCGGGTTGGGTTGGGCGTAGGCGGTAGGCAGCCAGTCGTCGCGCGACACCAGCGTGCGCAGCAGGGCGCCGCCTTCAGCCAGGATGCGCTCTTCGGCGGGCGCATCGTTCAGCAACCAGCCCAGCGCCTGCACGAATTCGCGCAGCGGCGCGATGGTGGTGGGCGGGGTGGAGGTGGTGGTTCGTATTGCGGCGCGCTCGGCATCCGTGGTGTCCAGGCTCATGGGTGCCACGGTAGCGGCGGGCGCGCTGGCGGGCAACGGTGACTTATGCATAACCAAACTCGCTTTCTTGGCACGGGTTCTTATTGCAGACGGCGGTGCGTCCCGGCGGACGGCGCTGCATAACCATAGCCGCTTTCGTTTGCCGGGCGCAGCGCGGCGGGCCGATAGCGTTGCGGGCTTCTTTCGTCCCCGATCTGTCTGGAGAAGCGCACATGACCGTTCCTCTTCAAGCCTTGTCCCCGTCATGCCGTGGCGTACTGAATGCTGGCGATGGTCTGCGGCGGCACGAGCCCGCCAGCCCGGCGCGCAGGCCAAAAACCGCATGTCGACAGCCGCTTTTCTTCGTTGGTGCACAGCAGCCGTGTGCCTGAGGTGGCCACTTGTCGTACTCGATTGTCTGGCTGTCTTGCAAGGAGCTTCGATGGGTGTTCAGTTCATCGGCATGATCCAGCCGCACGAGTTGTCGGAAACCATCGCCCGCAAGGGGCCCGCGGTGGACCCCGCGTATGTGCGTGTTCGCCCAGGCGCATGAACACGCGGGTTTCGACCGCATCCTGGTGCCCGCCAGTTCGTCGAGCCCCGACACGCTGCTCACCCTGACGTATGCGGCTTCGGTCACGCAGAAGATCGGCTTTCTGCTGGCGCGCCGGCCCGGCTTCGTGGCGCCCACGCTGGCGGCGCGGCAACTGGCAAGACCAGCCCTTCGACCACGAGGGCGCGTACTACCGCGTCAAGGGCGCGGTGTCTGAAGTCAAGCCGCTGCAGCAGCTCTATGTGCCGATCTACTTTGGCGGCGCGTCGGCACCTGCGTTGCAGGTGGCCGGCAGGCATGCAGACGTCTACGCGCTGTGGGGCGAATCGCTGGCCCAGGCCGGAGTACGGCGTGTGCGGGCCGAAGCGGTGCAGAACGGGCGCACGGTGGAATTCAGCATCTCGTTTCGCCCCATCCTTGGCAAGACCGAGGAAGAAGCCTGGGCCAAGGCCGACCGCATCCTGCAAGAAACCCGCGCGCGCCAGGTGCCGCAGGGCTATTCGCGCGGCGCAGGCCCGCAGCAGAGCGAAGGCGCCCAGCGCCTGCTGGCCGACGCCGCCAACGGCGACCGCGTGGACGAACGCCTGTGGACGGCCATCTCGCGCGAGACGGGCGGGCGCTCCAACTCCACATCCCTGGTGGGCACGCCCGAGCAGGTAGCCGATGCACTGCTCAAGTACTACGACTTAGGGATCACCACCTTCCTGATCCGCGGCTTTGATCTGCTGGTGAACGCCATCGAATACGGGCGCGAGTTGCTGCCAGCATCTCGCAATATCAGCTGTACGGCGCGCTGGAAGAGGCGGGCGTCAACCGCGAAGAAGGGACGATCAAGTTCGTGCTGCCCACCGACGCAGCCGCCGCCTTTGCATCCAGGCAGATCGACGCCTGGGCCATCTTCGACCCGTACTACACCATGGCCCTGCAGCAAGGCGGCCGCATCCTGCGCGACGGGCGCGGCATCAACACCGCCCTGGGCTTCATCACCGCCACCGAGGCGGCCCTGGCCGACCCGGCCAAGCGCGTCGCCATCGTGCAGTACCTCGACCGCCTGGCCCGCGCCGGCGACTGGGCCCTGGCCAATCGCGAGGCGTATGCGCAGGTCTACACGCAGCTCACCCGGCTGCCCATCGAGGCCTCACGCATCATCACCAGCCGCGCGGCCATCGCCACCCGGCCGGTGACGCACGCGGATGTGGCAGCGCTGCAGACGGTGGCGGACCGGTCTGCGCGGGATGGGATCCTGCCGGTGCGGGTGGATGGGGCGGGGATTACGGATGCAGGGGTTTGGCAAGGGGCTGCATGAGCGTGTGGTTGCGAGCTTGAATATGAAAAATGACTCTGGCGCTTGATAGGTAAGCGCTAGCAGCTATTGAAATGAGAGCGTTTAGGCCGACACTGATGCCACAACCCTCCCCATAACGACGGATCTGGCAGCACATGCTTAGACCGTTCACCCGGAAATTTTGAGGGGCTGCGCAAAGTTTGAACAAGCCCAAACCAAACGGACATTTTCGAGATTGAAGAAATCTGTCAAATATCTATTCTTTTATCTATTCAAATTTTGATTCAAAAAGGGGGTATTCTGAGCGCATGCCATCCGCCGCCCAGACCCATGCCGATGCGATCCGAAACCTGCTGCGCTCCGGCCCCGCCCGGGCGCAGACACTGGGTCAGGCACTGAAAATCAGCCAGCCCACGGTGTCCAGGGCGCTCAGTGCGTTGGGTGAAGAGGTGGTGCATTTTGGCGCTGCGAGATCTATTCAATACACGCTTCGAGACCACCTGCGCGCCGATCTGCGGGCCACGGTGTACCGCGTCACCGCCCAGGGCGCACTGGAAACGCTAGGCACCCTGGTTCCGGTCAGCCCAGATGGCTTTGTCATGATCGAGGCGGGTGGGGCTAGGCTCCACAGCGACGGCCTGCCCTGGTGGATCTACGACATGCGCCCGCAGGGTTACCTGGGGCGCGCGTACTGCCAGCGGCACGGCCAGCGCCTGGGCCTGCCCGAGCGGCTGGGTGACTGGAGCGACACCCACGCGCTGCGCGCCATCCTCGACCAGGGCGACGACATGCCCGGCAACCTGCTCATCGGCCGCATAGCGCGCGACCAGTTCGTCAACGCGCCCGACCCTGTGCCGATGGCAGCCGCGCAAAAGCTGCACACCTACGCCCAGCTTGCCGACATGGCCGCGCGCGGCGAAGTGGCGGGCTCCTCAGCCGCCGGCGAGCAGCCCAAGTTCACCGCCTACGCACAGCATGCCGATGGCACCGCCGCGCACGTGATGGTCAAGTTCACCGCAGAACTCGACACCCCCGTCAGCGAGCGCTGGCGCGACCTGCTGCTGGCCGAGCACATCGCGCTGCAGGTGCTGCGGGACCATAGCGTGGCTGCCGCGCAGTCAATGACCTGGATGCACGGCACGCAACGATTTCTGGAAGTGCAGCGGTTTGACCGGCTGGGTACTCGCGGACGAAGGGCGCTGCACTCCTTCGCGGCGCTGGATGCCGAATTTGTCGGCAGCGGCGGCAACTGGCCGGTTATCGCCAGGGGGTTGTTGAAGGAAGGGGTCATCACCCCCCAGGCCTTTGACACCGCCTGTCTGCTGTGGGCGTTTGGCACCCTGATCGGCAACACCGACATGCACAGCGGCAATCTCTCGTGTTTGTCAGACGGGCGCAGGCCTTATGAACTGGCGCCGGCTTATGACATGACGCCCATGGCGTTTGCACCCACTGCCGGAGGAGGCTTGCCAGATCGGGCGCTTGAACTGACGGTGGGGGAGCAGGTCAGCGCGGCGGCTTGGAAAGAGGCGCTTGTGATGGCGCAGGTGTTTGTTCGCCGGTTGGAGGACGAAGATGAATTCAGCGCGGGGTTCGACGTGTGCAAGGCTGAGTTGCTGCGCCATGTGGCGGTGGCGGCAGAGCGTGTTGGGCGGCTCGTGCTTTGAGGGGGTTACCGGGGTGGCGGGGTGACCTCCAACATTGCCGCCGCCTCGCCAGTCAAGCTGCTGCATGGCGGTGAGTAGATGGGCGCATGCTGCACCACCGCAGCCGTGTCGCCTGCGACGGCGGAATAGAAGGCGGGGCTCGTAGCGGTTGTGTGTGAGATGACGAAATGATCAGTGGCGGCTGACTTTAACTACAGGGATCAGAGCCTGTTTGCTTAGATAGACTGGGAAAGACACAAAACGGTAATGGAAGGCAACATGGCAGGGCATTTCATGCACCCACGTGAACTTGAGCTTGATGGCAAATTGAAAGATGAACATGGCAACACAATAGGTGTGCACTGCCGACTTTCGTTTCCTGTAGCTAGTCACGAACGAATATTTGTTGAGCTTTCCATTCCTCACTCGGCAATGCCGGCCCCCTCGCTTGCCAATGCGTGCACGTTTGAAGGCACTACGCAACGCCCTCCTGGCCCCATTACTGTTCATATGAGAGGGCTGCATTGGCAGTGATACACACAGACAAGCGCAAATTTGACAGAGTTCGGCCGTTCTGTAATCGAACTGTTGCATATTGAATGGCTGGATATAAGCCGATCGAAGAATATAGAAAATATCCCAAAAGAGGAAGTTTTCACTGTTCATCTGACTAATCCAAAGTTGACGCAAAAAATGCGTCCTCTTGGCTGAGGGAAGTTGGCTGATGCTCATCCAATATTTGGTATTGAGACGGAAATCGGGCTCATCACCTTTTATCGTTATTGGAACTCTGTTTTCGATCACCAAGCCGATACCTTTAGTGGAGTTGCAGGTACATTTGCGACCATTTTTTTAAATGCCCCCCGACGGAATTGGAAAAAATTTCAAATCAGTTCGATCGGGTGCGCTTTTGTCTATCACTCCTTTCCCGACAGAGCGTGTTATTTCGTTCTAGCCACGGCTGCGTAGAAGGAAAGTCTATTTTTTCGCGCAGGTATCCCTTAGATAATGAAAATCCACCGTATATGGCTATGGAACCCCTTGACTATGCAGTACCTACCTCGAATGTGGAATCTGTAATGGAACGAGCTGTAGCAGCCGCCCTCCCTATGGAAAATGAGGCTTGGGAGATATTGACTTTTCTCATTACGGCGCGAGCCCCCGCAATTAGCATGAATACGGCCGGAAGATTCATGGCCCTTATGCATGGATTTGAAGCAATTCGCGTCGAAGTTCCTTCGTTCGATGAGGTCGCAGAACGGTCGAAATCGCTGGCAGTGGCAACTTGGCATCTAAGCCTATACGCCGAGCGGTACTGCTTCGATAGGCTTGGGGTACTGCTCTCAAAAACCACAATATGCCCGGATCGATTGCGAAGAGAGGAATGGTATTCCGTGGCTGCTTGGCAGAAGGCGAGGTCCGACGCGTTTAATCGCAACTAGGCGCCATGAATTCAAACATCAACGATTGGTTAGACCACCCGATCATTCTCCACACGACGTTGAGAGTCTGTTTTCACTTGCCCCACAGGCAGTTACTCACCCCACCGCCCGCATCCCCACCAACCCCGGCATAGCCCCCCGCATCGCCTCCAGAAACAACCGCAACCGCGCCGGATAAAAACGCGCATACGGGTACACCAAGTACACCGGCAGCGGCGCCGCATGCCATGTCGGCACCAGATGCAGCAGGTGCCCCTGGCGCACATCCGCATCCACGATCCACGCCGATGAAATGCACGCCCCCAACCCGCCCAGGGCGGCGCTGCGCAGGGCGTACAGACTGTCCGTCGCCAGCCGGGGCGTGATGCCGAAGGTGTGGGCTTCGCCGCTGGGCTCGTGCGTCAGCGTGACTTCGCGCCGGTAGAACGTGCTCAGCGCCAGCCAGGGCAGTTGCTGCAGGTCCTGCGCATGTGCTGGCGTCGGCCGGCCGGCCATCAGGGCGGGGGAGGCGAGCACGATGCGGGGTATTTCGGCCAGGCGCACTGCCACCACCGAGGGGTCGTCCACGGCGCCGACCTGGATGGCGCAGTCGATGCCTTCGGCGATGAAGTTGGGGCGGCGGTCGTGCAGCATCCACTCCACATCCACCTCGGGGTAGCGGTGCAAGTAGCCCATCAGCGGGGCGATGAACTGGTCTTGCCCGAAGGCGTGCGGCGCCAGCACGCGCAGGGTGCCGCGCGGGGTGTCGGCCGTGCCGCGCAGGTCGTCTTCCATGGCGCGCCAGTCTTCCAGCAGGGCCTTGGCGTGGGCAAAGCAGCGTTCGCCGTCCTCCGTCAACTTCATCACATGGGTGGACCGCTGCAGCAGCTTGATGCCCAGGCTGCGCTCCAGCGCCTGCAGGCGGCGGCTCACGGTGGGCTGGCTGGTGCCCAGTTGCTGGGCTGCGGCAGACAGGCTGCCGGTCTCCACGATGCGGATGAAGGTCTGCATCAGCTCGATGCGGTCGGCGCCAGGTGGCAGGGCGATGGTCATGCGCCCAGCGTATAACAAATCTGCAGCCCAGCCCACTACCCATAGGGCGATCGCGCAAGAACAATCGCGGCATTGCTTTTTGCTGAACAGGTGTCGAGATGTCTTCCATTCGAAACGTGCATGCAAGCCCTGCCATGGGCGCGGCGCCAGAGCAGCCTCCGGCCGAGGGTGCGGTAAGCACGCCGCTGTTGCTGCTGTTGGCCACCACGGCGGGCCTGAGCGTGGCGTCGCTCTATTACAGCCAGCCCATATTGGGCGTGCTGGGGCCCGACATGCAGGCCGACAGCCGCGTGGTGGGCCTGGTGCCCACACTCACGCAACTGGGGTATGCGCTGGGCATTCTGCTGCTGGCCCCGCTGGGTGACCGGTATGACCGGCGCCGCATCATCGTCATCAAGTCGGTGGCGCTGATGCTCGCCTTGCTGCTGAGCGGGCTGGCACCGGGCATGGGCGCGCTGCTGGCGGCCAGCCTGGCCGTGGGCCTGGCGGCCACGGTGGCGCAAGACGTGGTGCCGGCCGCAGCCACGCTGGCCCCGGCCGCACAGCGCGGTCGCATGGTGGGCACGGTAATGACGGGGCTGCTGCTGGGCATCTTGCTGTCGCGCGTGGTCAGCGGCTTTGTGGCGCAGCAGTGGGGCTGGCGCACGGTGTATGTGGCGGCGGCCGTGGCGATTGCGCTGCTGACGGTGGCGGTGTGGCGCGGGCTGCCGCGTTTTGCACCCACCACGCAGCTGGGCTACGGCGCGCTGCTCGGCTCGATGGTGGCGTTGTGGCGCCAGCACGGCGCGCTGCGCCGCGCGACCTGGGCGCAGGGGCTGCTGGCGGTGGGCTTCAGCGCGTTCTGGTCCACGCTGGCGGTCATGCTGCACCACCAGTTTGACCTGGGCACGGCGGCGGCCGGGGCGTTTGGCCTGGCCGGTGCGGCGGGTGCCTTGGCTGCGCCGTTGGCCGGTCGCCTGGCCGACAAGCGCGGGCCCGAGGTGGTGACCCGCTACGGCGCCGGGCTGGCGGCCGCATCGTTCGCCTTGATGGCGCTGGCGCCGTTGCTGCCGGCCCAGGCGCAGCTGGCGTTGATCGTGGCCAGTGCCATCGGCTTCGACTTCGGCGTGCAGGCCACGCTGGTGGCGCACCAGACCATCGTGTACGGCATCGACCCTGCCGCGCGCAGCCGGCTCAATGCGCTGCTGTTCACGGGCATGTTCATCGGCATGTCGGCGGGGGCCGCGCTGGGCAGCCTGGCCTTGGCGCAGTGGGGCTGGCTGGGCGTGGTGGGCCTGGCCACGGCGGGGTCGCTGGCCGCGCTGGCGGTACGGATGGCGCGGCGGACCGGTTAATGCGGCACAGATGATTTATGGAAGAAATAGGGCTCTAGCGCTTATGGGATAAGCGCTGGCAGCTATCGAAAAAAGAGCACTGCAGACCCTCAGGCCGTTTTCACCTCGATGTGATACAGCCCCCAGGGGCACACGCCAAAGCGTTCCTTCACCGGCTTGTCCTTGAAGGCGGGCAGCACGTCGGCGTCGTACACCGCCCACTGCGGGCCCAGGCCGCCAAGGGCCATGGGCTGGCCGTCGATGTGGGTGGCGACGATCATGCGCCAGGCCCGTGCGTCGGCCAGGCTCACGGCGACGGTGTAGCCGTCCACCGCGCGCAGCAACAGGTGAACGGGGCGTGGCCGTGCGCTGACCGGTTTTGGGGTCAAAAGGGCCTGCAGCGCTTGATGTGTAAGCGCAGTACGCTATTAAAAACATAGCGAAATGAATTGGGGCCGTGACCGTGTTGGCCATGCAGGTGCGCCATGGCGGCGCGGCAAGCGCAGGTGGAGCGGCCGCAGAAACGCACGGCCGGGCAGGGTAAAGCGGGCGGCGAAGATTCGCATTTAGACTTTAGGCCCCTGGGCGCCGTGCAAGCGGCGCTGGTCTTCCCACTCGCGCCTGCCCGCGCCGCTCGCTCACTTTTCATGTCTGCTGTCCCGTCATCGCCGCCCGACTTTCCGAAAGCTCCTGGCCAGATGAGCGCGAAGGTGCGCCAGTACGATTGGCATCGGCATCCTCTGGGCCCCATGGAGCAATGGCCGCTCGCGTTGCGAATGGCGTTGGAGTCGATGCTGGCCAACCGCATAGCTGCGTGCCTGATGTGGGGGCCGCAGCAATTCCTGTTCTACAACGACGCGTACGGGGCGATCCTGGGCGAGAAGCCCGAGGCGTTGGGCCGTCCCTGCAGCGAGGTGTGGGGTGAAATCTGGCCCACCATCCTGCCCATCGTCGAGAGTGCCTACGCCGGCGACTCCACCTTCATCGAAGACTACGAGTTGCAGATCAACCGCTACGGCGTGTCCGAGCAGGCGTTCTTCACCTTCTGCTACAGCCCGCTGCGCGACGAGCACGGCCATGTGGTCGGCCTGCTGGACACCGTGCTGGAAACCACCGGCAAGGTGATCGCCGAGCGCCGGCTGCGCGACCAGAACATGTCGCTGGAGACGCAGGTGGCCGCCCGTACCGCCGACCGCAACCGGCTGTGGCACAGCGCAGAGGCGCTGCTGATCGTGCTGCGCTTTGACGGCGTCATCGTCACCGTCAACCCGGCGTGGACCGCTGCGCTGGGCTGGTCCGAGGAAGAAACCGTGGGCAGGCACATCCTGTCGTTCGCGCATTCCGACGAGACCGGCAACATCTTGTCCGAGTTGGGCAGTTTGCGCAGCGGCGCAGAGCGCAGCCAGACCACGCAGCGTTACCGCCACCGCAGCGGCGCCGACCGCTGGATCGCCTGGACGGCGGTGCCTGCTGAGGGCTTCATCCAGGGCGTGGGGCGCGACGTGACGCAGGAGCGCGCGCAGGTAGAGGCGCTGCACGACGCCGAGGAGCGCCTGCGCCAAAGCCAGAAGATGGAAGCCGTCGGCCAGTTGACCGGCGGCATTGCGCACGACCTGAACAACATGCTGCAGGGCGTTGTGCTGCCGCTGCAACTGATTCGCCAACGCATGGCGCAGCAGCGCTACGGCGACATCGGGCGCTATGTGGAGGCGGGGCTGTCAGCGGCCAAACGGGCCGGCTCACTCACGCAGCGGCTGCTGGCTTTTTCGCGCCGCCAGCCGCTGGCGTCCCGCGCGGTGGATCTGGGCGAGTCGCTGCAGGGGCTGGAGCCGGTGCTGCGCACAACCTGCGGTGAAAACATCGGTCTGACGATGGATGTCGATGCCTACTGCTGGCGCGCGCTGACCGACGCGCACCAGTTCGAGAGCGCCATCCTCAACCTGGCCATCAACGCCCGCGACGCCATGCCAGCCGGCGGGCAGATCCGCATCAGCGTGCGCAACTGCTCGCTGGGGTCGCAGCAGGCCGGCCTGCACGAGGGCCTGGAGCCGGGCGACTACGTGTGCGTGACCGTGGCCGACACCGGCATGGGCATGCCGCGCGACGTGATCGACCGGGCGTTCGACCCCTTCTTCACCACCAAACCCATCGGCCAGGGCACCGGGCTGGGGCTGTCGATGATCTACGGCTACATGCGGCAGACGGGCGGCATGGCGGTGATCGACAGCACGGTGGGCGAGGGCACGCGCGTGCACCTGTACTTTGTGCGCACCGAGGCGTCGCTGGACCAGCCAGCGCAGGACTTTCTGGACAGCCAGCCGGCCGACAAGCGCCCTGACTCGACGCTGGTGGTGGAAGACGACGAGACCGTGCGGTCGCTGGCCGTCGAGCTGCTGCGCGACATGGGCTTTCAGGTCATGCAGGCCGCCAGCGGCACCGAGGCCATGGCGCTGCTGTCGGGCGCATTGCATTTCGACCTGCTGCTGTCCGACGTGGGCCTGCCCGGCCCGAACGGCCGGCAGGTGGCGGACTTTGCCCGCGAGAAGCTGCCCGGCATCCGGGTGATTCTGATGACGGGCTATGCCGAGCAGGCCGCCATGAACCCCAACTTTCTGGGTGCGCAGATGGAATTGCTGGTCAAGCCTTTCGACGCGCAGGCGCTGGTCGCCAAGGTACGCACGGTGATGGGAGCGCTGGCGCCGCCCATGCCCGCACGTTTTGAGCGTGACGGCGGGGCCGAGCCGGACACCATCTCGGGCGGGCTTTACCCCCATCCCTGAGGTGGGAGCTTCAGGTGTTTTAGGCCTCTAGCGCTTACTGGATAAGCGCTAATAGCTATAATAAAAATAGCAGACGACGCGAGCCCCGGTGATGCGCTAACACGCTGCAAATAACGGCAGCGTCTATCCACCCAACCATTGGTTGGTTGCCGCATCCACCCGGGCCTCTTACATTCCACCCCTTTTGAACCCTGCACACAGCGTCGCCGCGCGCTTGGCCGCCAGGCGCTTTGCTTTTTCTCACATGATCGATTTACGGGGTATCACCCAGATTTACCAAGGCTCGCAAGGGCCGGTGGAGGCGCTGCGCGGCATCGACCTGCACATTCAGCCGGGCGAGGTGTTCGGCATCATCGGCAAGAGCGGCGCGGGCAAGAGCTCGCTGGTGCGCGTCATCAACCTGCTGAACCGGCCGACCAAAGGCCAGGTGATCGTCGGCGGACGTGATTTGGTGCAGATGAACGATGCGCAACTGCGCGAGGCGCGCCGCGGCATCGGCATGGTGTTCCAGCATTTCAATTTGCTGTCGTCGCGCACGGTGTTCGACAACGCCGCGCTGCCGCTGGAGCTGGCAGGCATGGACAAGGCGGCCATCCGCGAGCGTGTGAATCCGCTGCTGGAGCTGGTGGGCCTGTCGGCCCTGGCCGACCGCTACCCGGCGCAGATCAGCGGCGGGCAAAAGCAGCGCGTGGGCATCGCCCGGGCGCTGGCCAGCCGGCCGCAGGTGCTGCTGTCCGACGAGGCCACGTCGGCGCTGGACCCGGAAACCACACGGTCCATCCTGGCGCTGCTGCGGCAGGTGAACAAGGAACTGGGCCTGACCGTGGTGCTCATCACGCACCAGATGCAGGTCATCAAGCAGGTGGCCGACCGCGTGGCGGTGATCGACGCGGGTCGCATCGTGGAACAAGGACCGGTGCTGGACGTGTTCACGCGCCCGCAGCAGTCCATCACCAAGAGCCTGATCGACGAGATCCTGCCGCAGGAGCTGCCTGCCAGCGTGCTGGACCATGTGCGCCACCTGGCGAGCCAACTAACCGCTGGGGAGACGGGCGAGTTGCTGCGCCTGTCGTATTCAGGAGAGCGCGCCTACCAGCCCATCCTGTCGCGGCTGATTCGCGAGCACGGACTGGACCTGTCCATCCTGCACGGGCAGATCGACGAGATCCAGGGCCAGACTTTTGGGTCGCTGGCGGTGTACGCCAGCGGCGACCCCGCACGGCTGGCGGTGGCGGTGGCGCAACTGCGTGCCGAAGGTGTGGTGGTGGACGAGGTGAAGGTGGCCGCAGCCGGTAAAGGCACGGCCTTGGGCCTGGAGGGCTGAAACGATGTTCGAGAATTTTTCGCAAATGATGCTGGAGCTGTTCGTCACCTCGCTGTGGGAGACGCTCATCATGGTGGGCATCTCCGGCGTGGCGGGCGCGCTGCTGGGCATTCCGCTGGGCGTGTTCCTGCGGCTGACGGACAAGGGCGGGGTGCTGGAAAACGGCGGCGTCAACAAGACGGTGGGCTGGATCGTGAACGCCGTGCGTTCCACGCCGTTCATCATCTTGCTGGTGGCGATCATTCCTTTCACCCGCTTCGTCACGGGCTCGTCCATCGGCACGGCGGCTGCCGTGGTGCCGCTCACCATCGCCGCCGCGCCCTTCATCGCACGGCTGGTGGAGGCCTCGCTGCGCGAGGTGGACAACGGCCTGGTCGAAGCGGCGCAAGCCATGGGTGCAACCACCAGCCAGATCGTCTGGAAGGTGCTGCTGCCCGAGGCGTTACCCGGCATCGTGGCGGGCCTGACCATCACCTTCGTCAGCCTGACGGGCTATTCGGCCATGGCGGGTGCCATCGGAGGCGGCGGGCTGGGCGACCTGGGCATTCGCTATGGCTACCAGCGCTTTCTGCCGGACATCATGCTGGCCGTGGTGGTGGTGCTGATCTTCTTCGTGCAGGCCGTGCAGAGCCTGGGCGACTGGGCAGTGCGGCGGCTGAGCCACCGCTGAGCCATGATTTGCGCTGCGCGTTCTTGTGCGGCGCCGCTCACGCTGACGACTAATAAGGTCATAGCAATTCCCGTCACCCGACTTTGACTGCAAACCCTAGAATCGATTGAAACAATTGTTTACAAGGCGATTTCATGCAGTTCTCTCGGATGACGGTGGCGAGGCGGCTTTACGCAGGGTTCGGGCTCATTCTTGCGGTGCTTGTCGTAGTGACGGGCATTGCGCTGGTGAAGGTCGACGTGGTCAATACGGCGCTGCACGCCAACAGCGACGAGCATGTGCTGGTGCAGCGTTATGCGATCAATTTCCGGGGCTCGGCCCACGATCGCGCCATCGCCGTGCGAGATGTGGTGTTGAGCACCACACCTGCTGAGCGGCAAAAAGAAATCGACACCATTACCGCGCTGGCGGCTTTCTATGCCCAATCGGCCGGCCCGCTGGAAAAGTTGATCGCTCGCCCGGGCGCCGCGCCCGAACTGGCGAAGCTCTACGCCGACATCCGCCAGATCGAATCGCAGGCCGTAGCCACCACGCGGTCGATCGTCGCGCAGGCCGAGGCCGGCGATGCCGCTGCCCGCGATGCGCTGTGGAGCCAGGCCAAACCGCAGTACGTGCAGTGGCTCGCGGCAATCAACAAACTCATCGACTTCGTCGAAGCCAGCATTCAGGCCGAGAACAAGACCGCACTGGAACATGCCGGCGGCTTTCTCGTCGTGATGTTGACGGCATTGGTGCTGGCGCTGATGCTGAGCGGGGCGGTGGCCTGGTTCGTTTCTCGCAGCATCGTGACCCAGTTGGGTGCTGAGCCGCAGGGGCTGGCCGAGGTCGCCAGCCAGGTGGCGTCCGGCGACCTGAGCCCGACGCCTGGTATCGACAGGGCGCGGGCGCTCGACGGCAGCGTGATGGCGTCCCTGGCAGCCATGCAGGCCAGCCTGGCGACGGTAGTGGGCAAAGTGCGTGCGGCTTCCAATTCCATGGCGACAGATTCTTTGGAAATTGCCAGCGGCAACGCGGGGTTGCTCAAGCGCACGGAAGAACAGGCCGCCAACCTGCAGCAGACGGCGGCGTCGATGGAACAGATGACCGCCACGGTCAAGAACAACGCCGACTCGGCCCGTCAGGCCACGCAACTGGCCGCGTCGGCCAGCGCTGCGGCTGAAAAGGGTGGCGTGGCGGTGGGCCAGGTGGTGGCGACGATGGACGACATCACCGCCAGCTCACGCAAGATCGCCGACATCATCGGCGTGATCGATGGCATCGCTTTCCAGACCAACATCCTCGCGCTGAACGCCGCCGTGGAGGCCGCCCGGGCGGGCGAGCAGGGCCGGGGCTTTGCCGTGGTGGCCAGCGAAGTGCGCAGCCTGGCGCAGCGCAGCGCCGGCGCCGCCAAGGAGATCAAGGCACTGATCGACAGCAGCGTGGGCAAGGTGGAGGAGGGTTCGCGGCTGGTGGGGGATGCCGGAGCCACGATGACCGACATCGTCACGCAAGTGCAGCGCGTGGCAGGCCTGATCGCCGAGATCAGCGCTGCCACCATGGAGCAGACCAGCGGGATTGCGCAGGTCAGCGACGCCGTGATGCAACTGGACCGGGCCACGCAGCAGAACGCGTCGCTGGTCGAACACAGTGCGGGCGCGGCCGAAGGTTTGAAGGCGCAGGCGGCCCATCTGGCCCAGGTGGTGAGCGTGTTCAAGCTGAGCCGGGCGTAGTCAAGCGGGAGGCGTAGGGGTGGCGGTGGGGCGTGCGGGCTTATATAAAGATCCGCTCCATATGCACGAATCTATTTTAAGAAATGAAAATCTATTCTTTTGGGTGTTAAGCCAGAACGCCTACTATCAAAACATCTTCATACACAAGGTGTTTTCCCGTGAACAAGCGCTCCCTGCTTCAAGCCACTCTCGCACTGTCTCTGGCTGCCAGTTTCTCTTCCGGGGTGCTGGCGCAAGACAAGCCGATCAAGATCGGCGTGACGGCCGGCCCGCATGCTCAGATTTTGGAAAACGTGAAGAAAACGGCCGAAAAAGACGGCCTGAAGATCCAGATCGTCGAATTCAGCGACTACGTGCAACCCAACGCCGCGCTGGCATCGGGCGACCTTGACGCAAACAGCTACCAGCACAAGCCGTATCTGGACGTTCAGGTCAAAGACCGGGGCTACAAGCTGGTGTCCGTGGGCTACACGGTCAACTTCCCCATCGGCCTGTATTCCAAGAAGGTCAAGAAGCTCGAAGACCTGAAGGAAGGCGCGCGCTTCGGCATTCCGAACGACCCCACCAACGGCGGCCGCGTGCTGCTGGTGCTGCAGGAGAAGGGACTCATCAAGCTGAAGGAGGGCGCTGGCCTGAAGGCCACGCCGCTGGATGTGGTGAGCAACCCCAAAAAGCTGCGCTTCGTGGAACTGGACGCCGCCCAACTGGCCCGGTCGCTGGATGACCTGGACGCTGCGGCGGTCAACACCAACTTCGCGCTGTCGGCTGGCCTGAACCCCGCCAAGGACGCCATCGGGCAGGAAAGCGCCAAGAGCCCTTACGTCAACCTGATCGCCGTGCGCGAGGCCGACAAGGACAAGCCCTGGGTGGCCAAGCTGGTGAAGGCCTACCAGTCGGAAGAGACGCGCCAGTTCATTCAGACGGAATTCAAGGGCGCGGTACTGGCCGGCTGGTAAGGCTGCTGCTGGCGGTTTTCGCTTTTTCTCACTTCGCTTTCTCAGCCGCTCAAGGCCGCACGCATCTTTCGAAGAAGCGGGCGGCCTTTCTTTTTCTTCACTTTGCTTCAGCGTTTTTTCGCTTTCACTCCATGACCTCTCCACTCAACGGCTCGCGCGGCCCATCTCGGTCTTTGTCGTCCACGCGCCGTGGCGTGGTCATGGCCGCACTGGCCGCCAGCCTGCCCGTGCTGCCATCACTGCGCGCAGCCCATCCTGCGTCGCTTCGGCGTCGAGGCCACGGTGCGGCCGTCGCTCGCGTTCTACAACACGTTCGATGAAATCGACCGGTTGATCGCGCACTGGCGTCACGACGCCCTGCGGGCCGTTAACCCTGCCGCAGCAGCGCAAGGGCGCGGGGCCGCAGGGTGTCGCGCCTTTTTTTATCGGGGCTTCACGCCGGGCGCCATGTCTTCCCGCACACGCAGATAGCTGGCAAAGCGCGGCAGACCGCCGTCGTGCGTGCCCCGGAAGCGATAGGTCACCCAGCTGCCTATGGGTGGAGGTGCGCGCCGTTCGGCATCGCTGAAACCCGTGCCCAGCTTGAAGCGCTGCCCTTCGAGTGTTTCCACCAACAGCGCGCCCAAAACGCCTGCATGCTTGCCCTGGCCGGGCAGATGGGCGATGACGCGTGCTTCGGCGTCGTCATGCGTCTTGACCTTGAGCACGTCGTCGCTGCGGCCGCTGCGGTAGGGCGCGCTGCCCCGGTGCAGCATCAACCCTTCGCCGCCGGCGCGCACGGTGCGGCGCAGCAGCGCCTGCAGTTCAGCATCGGTGGCGATGCGGTGTTGCGGCACGGCCTGCACCCATTGCTGGCCGATGCGCGCGACCAGCTCGCGCAGGGCTGGCAGGCGGTCGTCGAAGTTGCCAGCATGCGCCGGTAGGTCGAACACCATGAAGGCGATGTGGCGCCAGGCAGCGTCTTGCGGCTGCTGCTGGCGGACGGTGGATTGCGCGTGGGTGAAGCGGCCGCGGCCGGCCCACAATTCGCCATCCATCGGCGTGGTGGGCCACCCTTGTGTGAACCAAGCCGGCGCTTGAATGGTTTCGCCGCCGCGCGTGCGCAGCGTGTGGCCGTCCCAGTTACCGCGCACACCGTCGTACTTTTCGCTGACCCAGTAGTCCTGCAGCGGCATGCCGGCGCGGTAGCGGTTGGCCAGCCACACGGCGGGCGGTGCTGCTGCGGATTGCGCAAGCGCTGCCACCGGCGCAAAGGCACCGATGGCCGCTCCGCAGCCCAGAGCGCCCCAACACAGCAGCACGCGTCGTGATATCGTCATGCTACTAATTTGATAGCTGCTCGCGCTTGATGGATAAGCGCTAGAGGCATTTTTGGCTTGTATCAGGCCAGGTTGGCGCTGTCGCGGCTGATGCCGCCGGTCTGGCTGAAGCCGCCGTCCACGTACATGATTTCCGCCGTTACGCCGCTGGCCAGGTCGGACAGCAAAAACGCAGCGGCATTGCCCACGTCGTCGACCGTGACGTTGCGGCGCAGGGGCGCCGCATTGGCAACGGTGCCCAGCAGCTTGCCGAAGTCCTTGATGCCGCTGGCGGCCAGCGTCTTGATGGGGCCGGCGCTGATGCCGTTGGCGCGCATGCCCTTGGGGCCGAGCGATTCGGCCAGGTAGCGCACGCTGGCTTCCAGGCTGGCCTTGGCCAGGCCCATGGTGTTGTAGTTGGGCACCGCGCGCAGTGCGCCCAGATAGCTCAGCGTCAGCACGGCCGCCTTGTCGTTCAGATAGGGCAGGGCGGCCTTGGCCATCGCCGGAAAGCTGTAGGCGCTGATGTCATGGGCAATGCGGAACGACTCGCGCGACAGGCCTTCGAGAAAGTCGCCGGCAATCGCTTCGCGCGGCGCGAAGCCGATGCTGTGCACGAAGCCGTCGAACTTGGGCCAAGTGGCGGACAGGTCGGCGAACATGCGCTCGATCTGCTCGTCGCTCGCCACGTCGCAGTCGAACACCAGCTTGGAGTCGAACTCGGCCGCAAAGTCAGTGATGCGATCCTTGAAGCGTTCGCCGACGTAGCTGAAGGCCAGCTCTGCGCCTTGTGCGTGGCAGGCCTTGGCGATGCCGTAGGCGATGGAGCGGTTGGACAGCACGCCGGTGATGAGCAGCTTCTTGCCGGTCAGAAAACCCATTGTTGTTCTCCTGGGGGATGCGATTGATGTGGCGGGCTGATGACTTGCGGCGACCCGCCTGTAAAAGCGTGGATGCCGGGCCGTACAGCCGCCGGTGTAGTGCAGAATTGTCGCATGCGGTTTTGGACGATCTGTCTGCTGACGGCGAGCGCTGTATGCGCTGCGCCTGCCTGGGGTTCTCATGCGTACGCGCTCTGGGGAGCGCCCAAGCTCGCGCCCGGTTTCAGCCACTTCGGCTACGTCAACCCGGCAGCGCCGAAGGGCGGCGAACTGCGCCTGGTAAGCAACCTGCGCGTATCCACCTTCGACAAATACAACCCCTTCACCATTCGCGGCAATGCCCCGGCATACCTGTCGTCGCTGATGTTCGACACGCTGTTGATCGGCTCGATGGACGAGACGGCGACCGGGTATGGATTGCTGGCCGAAGACATCGATGTGGCGGCCGACGGCCTGTCTGCCACCTTCCGGCTGCGGCCTGAGGCGCGCTTTCACAACGGCAAGCCGGTGCTGGCGCAAGACGTGAAGTTCAGCTACGACACGCTGATGGGCCCCTTCACTTCGCCCGCATACAAGACGGCGCTGATCGACGTGGCCGGCATCGACGTGCTGGACGATCGCACCGTGCGCTACCGGTTCAAGCAGCCCAACCGCGAGCTGCCGCTGACCGTCGGCGGCCTGCCGGTGTTCAGCCGCGACTGGGGCGTCGAAAACGGCCGTGCCAAACCCTTCGACCAGGTGGTGATGGACATCCCGATCGGCAGCGGGCCGTACAAGATCGGGCCGGTGAACTTCGGCCGAGACATCACCTACGTGCGCGACACGAACTATTGGGCGCGCGATTTGAATGTGCGCCGCGGCACCGCCAACTTCGACCGCATCCTGGTCAAGATCTACAAGGACAACACCGCGCGGCTCGAGGCCTTGAAGGCGGGCGAGTTCGACCTGATGCGCTTTTTCAGCGCCGGAGACTGGGCGCGCCGCGTCAACGGCCGCAAATTCGATTCGGGCGAACTGGTCAAGGGTGACTTTGCGCACAAGCTGCCTTCGGGATTTCAAAGCTACGTGCTCAACACCCGCCGGCCATTGCTGCAAGACGTGCGGGTGCGCGAGGCGCTGGGTCTGGCGATGGACTTCGAGTGGATGAGCCGCCAGCTGTTCTATGGCAGCTACGCACGCGTGCACGGCCTCTTCGGCAACACGGCGTGCGAGACGCATGGCTCGCCCGGCCCGCAAGAACTGGCGCTGATGGAGCCGTACCGCAAGGACATTCCACCGACTGCCTTCGGCCCTATCAGCGCGCCGCCCAGCACCGATCCGCCGTCATCGCTGCGCGACAACCTGCGGCGTGCTCAAGGCTTGCTGAAAGACGCGGGTTGGGAGGTGCGTGATGGCGTGTTGCGCAATGCCCAGGGCCAGGCGCTGGTGCTGGAATACCTCGACAGCAACGAGGGCGGAGTGCGCACGCTGTCGTCCTGGATCCGCAATCTGCAGAAGCTGGGCGTCACGCTGAACTTCCGCTCGGTGGACTTCGCGCTCTACCAGCAGCGTCTGCAAAAGTTTGAGTTCGACATCACCACCATTGCTTATCAGGGCTCGAACAACCCGGGCCAGGAGTTTGCCGACCTGTTCGGCTCCGAGGCGGCCGACACCGAAGACTCGGGCAACTTTCCGGGCGTGAAGAACCGGGCGGTGGACGCCATGATCCGCAACATGGTCGGCGCCAAGACCGAAGAGCAACTGCTGCCTGCGTGCCATGCGCTGGAGCGCATCATCGTCAGCAGCCACTATCTCATTCCGCAGTGGTATGCCGCTTCCCACCGCATGGTCTACAACGGCTGGCGGCTGGCGCGGCCCGAGGTGTTGCCACCGTACTCGCCCGGAGAGGCGTGGGCCATCGACACCTGGTGGGCCCGCGCGCCAGCGCAGACCGCGCCAGCGCCCGCGAAGCCCTAGCTTTGGCCACCTCAATCGCAGCAACACCGCTCCACCATGTTTGCCTACATCCTCAAGCGCGTCTTGCTCATGCTGCCCACTTTGCTGGGTGTGCTTTTGCTGACCTTCGTTGTGATCCAGTTTGTGCCGGGTGGCCCAGTCGAGCAGTACATGGCCGAGGCCAAGGCCGGCATGGGCGGCCGAGCGGGCGGGGCCGAAGGGGGTGGGATCGCCTATCGCGGTGCGCAGGGCGTGGACCCCCAGCGGCTCGAGCAGATCAAGACGCTGTACGGGTTCGACAAGCCCGCGCACGAGCGCTTCGTGCAGATGCTGGGCCAGTTCGCGCGGTTCGATCTGGGCAAGAGCTTTTTCCAGAACAAGGACGTGTGGCAATTGGTGAAGGAAAAGCTGCCCGTCTCCATCAGCCTGGGGCTGTGGACGTTCTTCATCAGCTATCTGGTCGCCGTGCCGCTGGGCGTGGCCAAGGCCGTTCGGGCGGGCTCGCGGTTCGACTTCGTCACCACGCTGATCGTGCTGGTGGGCTATGCGATTCCGGGCTTCGTGCTGGGCGTGGCGCTGCTGGTCATCTTCGGCGGGCAGCTGCAGTGGTTTCCGCTACGGGGGCTGACCTCGGCCAATTGGGAAGAGTTGTCGTGGGGCGCGCGCATCACCGACTACCTCTGGCACATCACCTTGCCGGTCACGGCGATGGTGCTGGGCAGCTTTGCCGTCACGGCCATGCTGACCAAGAACGCCTTTCTGGAAGAGATTCGCAAGCAATATGTGTTGACGGCGCGCGCCAAGGGCCTGAGCGAGCGCCAGGTGCTGTGGAAGCACGTGTTCCGCAATGCGCTGATTCCGATCATCACCGGCTTTCCGGCCGCTTTCATCGGCGCCTTCTTTGCCGGTTCGCTGCTGATCGAGACGCTGTTTTCGCTCGACGGCCTGGGTCTGCTGAGCTACGAGAGCGTGATCCGCCGCGACTATCCCGTCGTGCTGGGCACGCTCTATCTCTTCACGCTGATCGGGCTCGTCACCAAGCTGATCAGCGACCTCTGCTATGTCTGGGTGGATCCGCGTGTCAAATTTGACTAACCCCCCTGGGCCGGGCGCCGGCGCCGCGCCAGGTCGCACGCCGTCTCCGGTGGCCTCACCATTTCTTTCACCCGGGCGCCGCGCGTGGTTGCGCTTCAAGCGCAATCGGCTCGGTTACTGGAGCCTGGTGCTGTTCTGTGTGCTGGTGGGGTTGAGCCTG
Source organism: Acidovorax sp. WCS2018Noco2-16 (assembly GCF_031843945.1). Lineage (NCBI taxonomy): Bacteria > Pseudomonadati > Pseudomonadota > Betaproteobacteria > Burkholderiales > Comamonadaceae > Acidovorax > Acidovorax sp. WCS2018Noco2-16. The sequence goes on along the minus strand of NZ_JAVTJJ010000001.1, from coordinate 470,025 downwards.
GTGGCCGAGGTGCTCAGCAGCGACCGGCCGCTGATCGTGCGTTACGAGGGGCAGACCTATCTGCCCATGCTGCACGACTATTCCGAGAAGACGTTTGGCGGTGACTTCGATACGCCCACCGACTATCTCGATCCGTTCATCCAGCAGCGACTGAGCCAGGGCAGCAACTGGGCGCTGTACACGCTCAATCGCTACGGGCCCAACACGCTCAACTATTTCGCAGAGTCGCCCAACCCGTCCGGCCCCACGCAGCAGAACTGGCTGGGCACGGACGATCGTGGCCGCGACCTGCTGGCACAACTGATCTACGGCTTTCGCGTGAGCGTGCTGTTCGCGCTGGCGCTGACGGCGGTGGGCGTCGTGCTGGGCATCGTGACCGGGGCCATTCAGGGTTTCTTCGGTGGCAAGACCGACCTGGCGTTTCAGCGCTTCATCGAGATCTGGGGCTCCATGCCCGAGCTGTATCTGCTCATCATCTTCAGCGCCATCTTCGCGCCCAGCGTGGGCCTGCTGCTGGTGCTGCTGTCGCTCTTCGGCTGGATGGGCCTGTCGGACTATGTGCGCGCAGAATTCCTGCGCAACCGGCAGCTCGACTACGTCAAGGCCGCGCGCGCCCTGGGGGTGTCCAACGGGCAGATCATCTGGCGGCACATCTTGCCCAACAGCATGACGCCGGTCGTCACCTTCCTGCCGTTTCGAATGAGTGCGGCCATCCTCGCGCTGGCGTCGCTCGACTTCCTCGGCCTGGGCGTTCCACCGGGCACGCCGAGCCTGGGCGAGTTGCTGAGCCAGGGCAAGAACAACATCGACGCTTGGTGGATCTCGCTCTTTACCTTTGCCGCACTGGTGATCACGCTGCTGCTGCTGACCTTCATGGGCGACGCCTTGCGCGACGCCCTCGACCCCCGCAAGGCCGACCGATGAGCGAGCGACAAACCGCGATGACAGGCCGCAGTGGCGCCACCGAGCCATTGCTGCGGGTGCAAAACCTGGGCGTGCAGTTCGGCGACAAAGAGGTGGTGCGCAGCGTCAGCTTCGATATCGCGCACGGCGAAAAGCTGGCGCTGGTGGGCGAATCGGGTTCGGGCAAGACCATCACGGCGCTGTCGCTTCTGCGGCTGGCGGGCGATGCGCGCATCACCGGCCAGGCGTGGATGGGTGGGCGCGACCTTCTGCAATTGAGCGAGCGCGAGATGCGCGGCGTGCGCGGTGGCGATATCGCCATGGTGTTCCAGGAGCCGATGACCGCACTGAACCCCTTGATGACCGTGGGTGATCAGATTGCCGAGGTTTTGGAGCTGAAACAGGCTCTAACGCACACCCAGTCAGCGCAGGCAGCTATTGAATTAATAGCAAGCACCGGCATTCCGGAACCCGCACGGCGCGCACGCGCGTTTCCCCACCAGCTCTCGGGTGGCCAGCGCCAGCGCGCGATGATCGCCATGGCGTTGGCCAGCCGCCCCCAACTGCTGCTGGCCGACGAGCCCACCACGGCGCTGGACGTGACCTTGCGCGGCCAGATCCTCGATCTGCTGTCAGATTTGCAGCGCCAGACCGGCATGGCTGTATTGCTCATCACGCATGACCTGAACCTGGTGCGCCGTTTTGCCGACCGCGTGGCGGTGATGGAGCAGGGCGTGCTGGTGGAGCAGGGCGCTGTCGGTGAGGTATTCAGCGCGCCGAGCCATCCGTACACGCAGCGCTTGATGGGCAGCGTGCCCGTGCGCGACGTGGCTGAACTACCGGTGGCTGCCGATGCCGTGCCTGCCGCGCAAGCGCGTGGCCTGCGCGTGGCGTACCCGACGCCCTTGCCCGGTGTGCGCGGCTGGTTCGGCAAGGGCGAGTTCGTGGCCGTGCAATCGGCCGACTTTTCCATCGCGCCAGGGCGCACCCTGGGCGTGGTGGGCGAATCGGGTTCGGGCAAATCCACACTGGCTCAGGCGCTGCTGGGGTTGCTGCCGCATCAGGGGGAGCTGTCCATCGAAGCCCAAGCCTGGCAGTTGCCAGCCCAGCGCAACACGCCGGCCAATCAGGCGCTGCGCCGGCGGGTGCAGGTGGTGTTCCAGGACCCGTTCTCGTCGCTGTCTCCGCGCCTGACGGTGGAAGAGATCGTGGGCGAAGGCTTGCGCGTGCATGAGCGCAAGCTGCCTCCGGCCGACCGCCGCACGCGGGTGGAGTCGGCACTGGCCGACGTGGGCCTGACGGATGCGCAGTTCCCTGGCCTGCTGGCGCGTTATCCGCACGAATTTTCCGGTGGGCAGCGACAGCGGCTGGCCATCGCCCGTGCACTCATCGTGCAGCCGCAACTGCTGGTGCTTGACGAGCCCACCAGTGCGCTAGACGTGACCATTCAGCAGCAGGTGCTGTCCTTGTTGCAGCGGCTGCAGAAGGAACGTGGCCTGTCGTATCTGCTGATCACGCACGACGTGGCCGTCATTCGCGCCATGGCGCATGACGTGATCGTGATGAAAGATGGCGAGGTGCTGGAGGCCGGCCCAGTTGCGCAAGTGCTGGATGCGCCACACCACCCCTACACGCAGACATTGGTGGCTGCTGCCTTGGTGGACTGACTGCTCGACGATCTGCGCGCGCCCGCTACGGGCGCGGCGGATCAGCCGGTCATGCGCAGGTGTCTACGTTTTTTCCTTGGCGGCCCTGTGCGCCGGCACTGCTGGCGGAAGAGGCCGATTGCACGGTGTCGGTGGCCCCAGCCTGGCGTGTGCTGTCTTGCGTGCTTTCCGTTTGTTCTTGTTGCTTGCGCCGCTGGATCGCTTCGATCTGCGCCTGTACCGCCTGGATCTGGGCCTGCAGCAAACGTACTTTCTGCTCACGTGCCTTGCTGTCCGCCGTGGAGTCGGTCGCGGCCTGCTTGAGTTGCTCGGTCAGGTCACGCAACTGCTTTTGCAATGCGGCAGTGTCTGAGGACCCGCCTGAGGTCGAGCGGCCTGCGGTGGTGAGAGATGATGCTCGGGAGACTTGCATATCGCCTCATATCGGCAGCCTTGGCACAAAATGAAATGGTGCATGGGCCACGCATTCGGCAAGCACCATGCGCCGCTAACCCGCAACCACTTTCCTATGACTGACTCGCTTTTTCCAGATTTCAGTGCGCATGATGTTTCCACCGAGCCCGGCGTTCATATCCGGGTGAAGTGTGGCGGAAGCGGCCCGCCGTTGTTGCTGCTGCACGGTCATCCGCAAACGCATGCCATCTGGCACAAGGTGGCGCCGCGCCTGGCGCAGCACTTCACCCTGGTGCTGGCTGACTTGCGTGGGTACGGCGATTCCGCCAAGCCGTCTGGCGACGCGCAGCATGCGAACTACAGCAAGCGCGTGATGGCGAGGGACATGGTCGAGACCATGCGTCAGCTGGGCCATGAGCGCTTTTCGGTGCTGGCGCACGACCGGGGAGCGCGTGTGGCGCACCGGCTGGCGGCAGATCACCCGCGCGCGGTGCAGCGGCTGGTGCTGCTCGACATCGCGCCCACGCTGGCCATGTACGAACAAACGAGCGAGGCCTTCGCTCGTGCGTACTGGCACTGGTTCTTCCTCATTCAGCCCGCGCCGCTGCCCGAGCGGTTGATCGAAGCCGACCCCGCAGCCTACTTGCGCGATGTGATGGGCAGGCGCAGTGCGGGCCTGGCACCGTTCGATCCACGTGCGCTGGCCGAGTACCAACGCTGCCTGGCCTTGCCCGGCGCGGCGCATGGCCTGTGCGAGGACTACCGTGCGGCCGCAGGCATCGATCTGCAGCACGAGCGCGAGGATCGTGCAGCGGGGCGCAAGCTGCAGATGCCGTTGCTGGCTTTGTGGGGCCAGCAGGGCGCGGTGCACCAATGCTTTGAGCCACTGGTGGAGTGGCAGCGGGTGGCAACCGACGTGCGAGGCCTGGCCTTGCCCTGCGGCCATTACATTGCCGAGGAAGCGCCGGAGGCATTGCTTGCGCAGGCGCTGCCTTTTCTGCGCGATGAGCACCCTGCTGCGGCAGCTTAAGCAACGGGCAACGGGCAACGGGCAACGGCTGCTGGGTCGGGAGGTTGAGAGTCGAACGAATCCGGAACAGGTGCTTACCCCAACCCTCCTCGGGGAGGGTTTATGCGCGTGCACTTGAGCGATACCGTTCAACGCTCTCACTGGATGTTCAGCCGGCTGGCGCATGGTGCGCCGAATGGCCAGACATCAGCCACCTTGCACAACATGCCCATTCATTCCCATCGCCCACGTACCGCTGCCGCCCTGGCCGTTTTTGCTGCATTCGCTGCTGCGTCCCTCACTGCTTGTGGGGGTGGAGGTGGCGGAGACGACAGCCCTGCCACACCGCCCGTGACCGAGACGCCGGCTCCCGCGCCCAGCCCGTCGCCCGCTCCTGCGCCCACGCCGTCGCCGGCTCCTGCCCCGTCACCAACCCCCTCCGGCAGCAGCTCTGCCGCCTGTATCAACGCGGCGGATTACAACGAGGGCACAGTCGTGGTGGAAGAAGGCGTTACCAAGGGCAATGGCCCGAGCGACTACACCACCGTCTCCACCGTCACGACGGGCGGGCGGCAGAACTTTGCGGGTGCCAACCCGGTCACGTTCACACCGCAGTCGACAGGCGCACTGGGCAACAACCGGGAATTCCGCGACTTGGTGGCTGGAAACGAGGTGGCTTACGGGGGCATATCTGACGTGGATACGCAAGTAACGACCTGGGTTTATGAGCCCCCTGTCACCAGTCCCATCGACATGCAGCCCGGCCAGGTGCACGCCCGTGCCTATAAGCAAAAATCAACCGTCGTGGCCAAGGCCCCGGGCGGTGCGACGACCTTGGTCGAAGACAGCGTGGAAGACCGGTATACCTATGTGGGCCGGGAACTGCTGCCGACCGCGTTGGGGACCTTGAACGTCTGCAAGTTCTCAAACGCCAAGACCACGGTGAGGGCGAACGAGTCCAGCAAGACCACGTTCGAAATCTGGACAGTCGCCGAAGGGCCTTATCGCGGCCGCACCGTCAGGATCAAGACCACGGCCGATGTCGCGGGTACTTCCTCCACCTACGACGTTACCAAGATCACCTACACACCCAAGTGATGCGGATCGGGCTTGGAGCCCGGTCTCACGCTCACTGCCGCGGCCGCTGCTGCATCACCAGCGCATAGAGCGCCTGCGCAGCGGGCGACAGCCCACGGTCTCGCCTGCGCACCAGGTAGATCTGGCGGGTCAGGCCGGCCAGCCGCAGTGGCCGGGTGACCAGGCCCGGCTGGTTGAAGTGAAAGAGCGTGAGTGTGGGCACCACACTGATACCCAAGCCAGCGCGCACCATCCCCATCACGGTGGCCAGTTGTTCCACCTCCATCAGCGTGTGCATGGCCTGGGGGTGAAAGGCGGCTTCCAGGTATTGCCGCACGCTGCTGGTGCGCGCCAGGTGGATGAAGGGCCAGGTGGCCAGATCGCCCGGCGACAGGGCGGCCTGCTTGCCGCGCGCCGTTACGCGAAGGGCCAGCGGGTGGTCTTCACGGCACACCAGGTGAAACCCGTCCTTGCAGAACGGCTCGGCGCGCAACTCGGGGGTGTCTGCGCGAATAGCCGCCAAAGCGAAATCGGCCTTGCCGGCGGCGACGCGCTCGATGCAGGGCTCCGACAGCGCATCCGCGATGTCCAGCTCGATGCCGGGGTGCGCGGCGCGGTAGGTGGCAAGCACCTGCGGCAGCCATCCTGCAGCGAGCGAGGGCAGCAAGGCCATCGACACGCGTCCGCGCCGCAGCGTGACGGCATCGCGCATGCCCTCCAGCGCGGCGTCGACCTCGGCACGAATGCGGCGGGCCGACTCCAGAAAGTTGACGCCTTCGGGCGTCAGGTCCACATGGCGGGTGCTGCGGTCGAAAAGGCGCAGGCCCAGGTCGTTTTCCAGCGCGCGCACCAGTGCGCTGAATGCGGGCTGCGACAGGTGGCACTGCACCGCAGCGCGCGTGAAGTTGCGCTGCGCGGCCAGCGCCAGGAAGGCATCGATCTGACGGGTGGAGATATTCATTTGAATTTCAGATGAATTGATCTTCATTATCTATTTCACAGACAGGCCGCTCAGGTCTACATTGCATCGCAGGAGACACGACTGCGAAAGATGCAACCCATGGCGAGCCCATCCCCCCTGTTCATCGGCTGTGCCGCCGGCTTTTCGGGCGACCGTACCGACGCTGCCGCGCCGGTCGTGCAAGCGCTCATCGCCAGCGGGCATCCGGCCGTACTGATCTTCGAGACCCTGGCCGAGCGCACGCTGGCGCTGGCCCAGCTGGCGCGCCGCACGCAGCCCGACGCCGGCTATGAGCCTTTGCTGGACGACATGCTGCGCCCCGTGCTGGCGCAATGTCTGCAGCATGGCATTCGCATCGTCAGCAACTTCGGCGCGGCCAACCCGTGGGGCGCTGCCCGCCGCATTCAGCAACTTGCGCGAGAACTCGGTGCGCGGCCACCGCGTGTGGCAGTGGTGCAGGGCGATGATCTGAGCGGGCCTCAGCACCGCGCACTGCTGCAGGCGGCGCTGGGCGAGGCCTTGCCGGTGGAGCCCATCGTGAGCGCCAACGCCTACATCGGTGCGCAGCCGATTGCCGATGCCCTGCGCGGCGGTGCCGACGTGGTGGTCTGCGGCCGTGTGGCCGACCCTTCGCTGGTGCTGGGGCCGGCGCTGGCGCACTTCGGCTGGCGCACGGACGACTGGGACCGGCTGGCGCGCGCCACCATGGCCGGCCACTTGCTGGAATGCGGCGCTCAAGTCACGGGCGGCTACTTCGCCGATCCGGGCTTCAAGGACGTGACGGGCATGGCGCGGCTGGGCTACCCCATTGCCCGTATCGACGCCGATGGCCATTGCACCATCACCAAGCCGGCGGGCACCGGCGGGCGTGTGGACGAGCGCACCGTCAAGGAGCAGTTGCTGTATGAACTGCACGACCCCGCCGCCTACCTCACGCCAGACGTGGTGGCCGACATCACCGAAGCCCGCGTCACGCAGGAAGGGCCCGACAACGTACGGCTGGCAGGCGTGCGCGGGCATGCGCAGCCGCTCACGCTCAAGGTCAACGTGTGCTTTGAATCCGGCTGGTTTGCAGAAGGTGAGATCTCCTACGCCGGCCCTCGCGCTGGCGCCCGTGCCCGGCTGGCCGGTGCAGTGCTGCGAGAGCGGCTGGCCGGTGTGGCGCCTTTGCGCATCGACCTGATCGGTGTCACCAGCGTGTTTGGCGACGACAGCAGCCGGTGGCTAGAAGAGCCCGCCGCCCAAGCGCTGGGCGATGACGCCCGCGACGTGCGCTTGCGCGTGGCGTGGCAGCACCGCGACCACGCCACGGCGCAGCGGCTGGTACGCGAGGTGACCGCACTGTATTGCTGCGGCCCGGCCGGTGGCGGCGGCGTGCGCACCGCCATGCGGCCGCGCCTGGGCACCGTGTCGTGCCTGGTGCCGCGTGAGGCCGTTGCAGTGGGCTTCGAGTGGCTGGACTGACCCAGCAATCGCCATAGAAATCCATCCACCATGACAGACATAGCAACCTCCGCCGTGCCGCTCTACCGCCTGGCGCACAGCCGCACGGGCGACAAAGGCAACCGATCCAACATCAGCGTGATCGCATGGCACCCGGCCTTGTGGGACTTGCTGGTGAGCCAGGTCACCGAAGAGGCGGTGGCTCAGCACTTCGCCTCACGCCGCCCGCGCAGCGTGACGCGTTATCTGCTGCCGAATCTGCATGCGATGAACTTCGTCATCGACGACGTGCTGGATGGTGGCGTGAACGACGCGCTGAACCTGGACAGCCATGGCAAGGCGCTTTCATTCCTGCTGCTGGAACTGCCAGTGCACGTACCTGCCGATCTGCACAGCCACCTCGCTGGTCCAGCGTAAGGAGTTTTTCCAGCAGCCACCTTTTTTTGTGCCTTTTCTTTTCCCGTTCTTCCCCATCACATCAAACATTCAGGAGACAAGATGAACGCCACATTTCTCAATCAATCTTCGGGCCGATTTGCCCGCCGCCATGTTCTGGCCACGGCTGCGGCCCTGCTGGGGCTGTCGCTTGCCGGCGGCGCCATGGCGCAGGCGTATCCGTCCAAACCCATCACGTTCGTGGTGCCCTTTGCGGCCGGCAGTGCCACCGACCAGTTGGCGCGCGCCCTGGGCCAGTCGATCAACGTCGACACCAAGCAGCCCGTGGTGGTGGACAACAAGGCCGGCGCCAGCGGCATGATCGCAGCCCAATCGGTGGCCAAGGCGGCGGCGGACGGCTACACGGTGCTGATCACCACCAACACCACGCATGCGGCCAATGAACACCTCTATAAAAAGCTGCCCTACGACCCGGTGAAGGATTTCGCGCCGGTGACCGGTCTGGGCAAGGGCGGCCAGGTGCTGGTGGTGAACGCTGCGGCGCCGTACAAGAACGTGGCCGAGCTGCTGGCCGCCGCGAAGAAGAACCCCGGCAAGCTGTCGTTCGGCAGCGGCAGTTCCTCGAGCCGCATGGCGGGCGAAATGCTCAAGCAACTGGCGGGCGTGGACATCCTGCATGTGCCGTACAAGAGCAACCCGCTGGCCATCACCGACCTGCTGGGCGGGCAAATCGACTTGATGATCACCGACACCTCCACCGGCGTGCCGCAGGTCAAGGCCGGCAAGCTGCGCGCGCTGGGCTATTCCACGCAAAAGCGCAGCACGCAGTTGCGTGACGTTCCCACCATCGCCGAGGCCGGAGTGAAGGGCTATGACATGGGCTACTGGTTTGCCGCCTATGTACCGGCGGGCACGCCTGCGCCGGTCGTTGCGCGGTTGAACGAGCTGCTGGCCGCCGCCACCAAGAGCGCAGCCGCACAGTCCTTCTACGACATGGCGGGCTCGGAAGCGTGGACCACCACGCCCGACGGCCTGGCGCAGTTCCAGTCTGCCGAAACGCGCAAGTGGGGCCAGGTCATCAAGGCCGCGGGTATCGAGCCCGAGTAATCGCCGCTTGACGGGACAGCGGGCGGCTAGCTGACCGCTGCGTTTTCAGGCAAACCCTTCCTTTCCTTCTTCCTTCCCTTTTTTCAGATGCCGACGTTCGCCGCCAAGCACGGCGAGCGCGGCGCAGCCTGGCTGGTGGCGATGCCTGGCGCAGCTTCGCGCGGCGCATCACCAGACAGGGCCTTGCGTTCGGGTTCCCCCGGGGGCCCATCCTTCAGGAGACAAAGCCATGCAGTCCACTTCTTTCATCACTCCCTACGGCCATGCGTTGCGGCGCCGTGCGTCCACATCCTGCGTATCGAGCCTCTCGCGCCGCCCGTTCGCCCTGGCGGCCTGCGCCGCTGCAGCCATGGCGCTGTCGGCCTGCGGTGGGGGTGGCGGTGGCTCGGTGCAGAGCAAGGCGCCGCAGCTGCGACTGACGGTGACCGCGACCGAGGACTACCCTGGCAACTTCGGCAGCGTGGGTGCTTACGAAAAGGTCACCGGCACGCTGCAGGGCGAGGTGGATCCGGCCGATCCGAAGAACGCCGTGATTCAGGACTTGCAACTGGCGCCGAGAAACGCGCGCGGCATGGTCGACTACAGCGCCGACTTCATGATGCTCAAGCCCAAGAACATGGCCCAGGCCAACGGCGTGTTGCGTTACGACGCGCCCAATCGGGGCAACATCCTGACGCAGCCCAATCTGACCGCCAGCCCCAGCGACGCGATCTACTTCGAGCGTGGCTACGTGATGCTCTATTCCGCGTGGCAGGGGGATGTGCCCAAGAGCACGCCTGCGCGGCTGACCGTGACCGTGCCGGTGGCGCGCAATGCCGACGGCAGCAGCATCACCGGCGCTTACCGCACTGAACTGGTGCCCACTGCCGCCGCGGCCGCCATGACGCTGCCGGGCGGCGTTTTCAACGGCACGATGATTCCTTACGAGCCGGCGAGCCTGGACAACACGCAGCCTGGTTACTCCCTCAGTCGCCGGCGCAACGAGACCGATGCGCGTGAACCTGTGGCGGCTGGCGACTGGAAGTTCGCCACCTGCGATACGGCTGGCAATCCGTTTCCCGGCACGGCCAGCGCCACCAGCGTGTGCCTGCGCGCCGGCTTCGATCCGCAGTATTTGTACGAGCTGGTCTACGTCGCCAAAGACCCGAAGCTCATGGGCGTGGGCCTGGCGGCACTGCGCGACACGGTCAGTTTCTTCCGTGGCGCGGCGGCCGACGCGGACGGGCGGGCCAACCCGCTCGCGGGCCGCATCCAGCACACCATCGGCCAGGGAACGTCCCAGTCGGGTAACGCGATGAAGACCTTCCTGCACCTGGGCTTCAACCAGCGCCTAGACGGCGGCAAGGTGTTCGACGGCATCTTCGCCCACGTGGCCGCGCGGCAAACCCACGTCAACACGCGTTTCGCGGTGCCGGGGGGCGGCGGCGGCCTGCGCACCGACCACACTGCCTTCGGCCAGACGGCGCCGCGCGGGCTGGACAAGGACTATGTGGACGACGTCAGCGGCCGCCAGGGTGGCGTGATGAAGCGCTGCGCCGCCACCGACACGTGCCCGAAGTTCTTCCTGGGCCTGTCGGGCACCGAGTTCTGGCAGTTGCAGGGCTCGCCCGTGCTGACCGATGCCAAGGGCCTGCGCGACATCGCCCAGCCGGCCAACGCCCGCATCTACTACTACGCCAGCACGCAGCACGGCGGCGCAGGCGGCACCGAAAGCATCAGCTACGCCCCCACACGCAATGTGTACCCGGCGGGCACCGTGGTGCATTTCACCGACACCTTCCGCGCGCTGTTCGTCACGCTCGAAGACTGGGTGGTTCGCGGCACCGAGCCGCCGGCCAGCCAGGTGCCACGCCTTGCCGACGGCACACTGGCGCGGCCCGAGCAACTGGTGTTTCCGGCCATGCGCGGTCTGACCTGGAGCGTGGGCGGCGTGCAGACCGCCATTCCCACCTTCGACTACCGCGGGCTCTACAACGGCTTTCCGCTGCTCGACTTCGGCCCGCAGTACATCCCACAGGACGAATCGGGCATCGCGACGCTGCAGCCACCGCGTGTAGCAGCGCAGCAGTACGCCATTCTGGTGCCGCAGGTGGACGCCACCACCGGGCTCACCCGTGCGGGCATTCGCAGCCTGGAGGCCCGCGTGCCGCTGGGCACCAGCATCGAGTTCAACTACGTCGCCACGCCCGGCATCACCGATCTGTCGAACCTGACGGGCAGCTTCATTCCGTTCCACATCACCCGTGCCCAGCGGCTGGCAGCAGGGGACGCGCGCCCCTCGCTGCAGGAGCTGTACGGCACGCAGGCGGGCTACGTGACAGCGGTGGAGCAGGCAGCGGCCGACCTGGTGCGCGAGCGGATGCTGCTGCAGCGCGACGCCGATGCCTTGGTAGCCAAGGCCCGCACGCGGGTGGTACTGCCCTGAATGGATGGCAGCTGGGCGTCGGTGAGTTTTATGGGTCAAATGGGCCTCTAGCGCTTATGTATAAAGCGCTGGCAGCTATAAAAACCATAGTAATGGCGTGGTGCTGAGGGCGCGCGTCAGTGTCAGTTGGCACTGGCAGCAACTGTCGCCTTAGCCCGCCCCTTCTCTCGGCTTCAGTGGCTGGCAGGCGGCATGCGCAGGTGTTCCTGACCGCTTCCGTTGTACAGGCGAAAGTGGCGGCGCCCTGCGCGCTTGGCGGCGTACATGGCCGCATCGGCACTGCGTGACAGTGCCTCGAAGCTGTCGCCGTGCTGCGGGTACATGGCGATACCGCCGCTCAGATAGATCTGCCGCTCCTGGCCGTCCAGATCGAACGGCGCAGCGCATGCGGCCATCAGCTTCTCCGCCACCACGCAGGCCTGTTCGGCGGTGTCCAGCGCAGGCAGCAGCACCACGAACTCGTCGCCGCCCTGGCGGCACACGGTGTCCGACTGCCTGACAGACGCGGTGAAGCGCTGCGCCATCTGCACCAGCAGGGCATCGCCCGCATCGTGGCCCAAGGTGTCGTTGACTTGCTTGAACCCGTCCAGATCGATGTACATCAGAGCCAGGCTGCGGTTGTCACGCTTGGCACGGGCAATGGCCTGCTCGGCGCGGTCTTGCAGCAGCATCCGGTTAGGCAGGTCGGTCAGCGCGTCGTACTGTGCCAGGTGCGCCATGCGGCGCGACAGGGCCATGGCCTGTGTCACGTCGCGCAGCACCATCACGGCGCCGGTCACGTGGCCGTGCCGGTCGGTGATGGGGCTGGCCGACTCCTCAACGTCGACCTCTTTGCCATCGCGCCGGCGCAGCACCACGCCGCGCTGTGCCGCCTGGTTGGCGCCCTCGCTCAGGGCGCGTTGAATGGGGCTTGCGTCAGAAGTCTGGCCGTCCGGCATCTTCAACGGGGCGAGCAGGTCGACATGCTGTCCGGCGGCGTCGAAGGCCTGCCAGCCGGTCAACAATTCAGCCACTGGGTTGAGGTAGGTGACGTGGCCGTGGGCGTCAGTACAGATCACGGCATCGCCAATGGCCTGCAGCGTCAGACGGACCAGTTCCTTTTCTTCGAACAGCATGTCTTCCATGCGCTTGCGTTCGGTCAGGTCGTCGATTTGCACGAAAAAGCCCCGCACCTTGTCGCCGTCCAGGTCGGGAATGTAGGAAACGAGGGCGTGCTGCGTTTCACCTGAGCTCATGTGCAGCGTCCGCTCAAACACCTGCCGATGGCCTTGCAGCGCCTGTTCCACATGCACGCGCACCTGCGCATAGAAGCGCGGGCCTGCCACCTCTACCATGCGTTTGGCGCGCAACTCCTCGGCAGTCATGCCGGCCCACTGCAGATAGGCCTGGTTGGCAAACCGGTTGTGCAGGTCGCTGTCCCAGTACGCCACCATGGAGGGCAGGTTGTGCAGGATGGTGCTCATGTCGTGCTCGGCCTGCTTGAGTTGCGCACCGATGGCCTGCCGGCGCCGCAATTCGCGCACGAAGAGCCAGGCCAGCCCCAGGCTGGCCAACACCAGCAATGCGGCAAAACCGCCGAGCTGCGTGGCGCTGCGCCGCCATTGCGCCAGGATGCTGCCCACTGGCTGGGACACACTGACCACCAGCGGATGACCCTGAATTTGTCTGAATGCGTGCAGGCGTGTTGTGCCGTCTGCATCGTCGGCACTGGTAAAGGTGCCGTGGTCAGTCGCCAGCACGCGCTGGAGATGTGCCTGGTCGATGGTGACGGAGCCGATGAGTGCCTCGTTCTGCGGCGTCGTGGCAATCGTCATGCCGTCCGAGCGCCATAGATCCACGCGGTTGGCCGCATCGACATTCACCGATGCAAACAACTCGTCAAAGTATTTCAACCGGATGGAGCCCACCACCACGCCAGCGAAATTTCCATCTGCATCGAAGTAGGCTCGGCTGAGCGGCAGGCTGAGCTGATTACCGGAAAGCCGTGCATAAATCGGCTTGGCGATGTAGAGGCCATGCATGGCACCCTGCGCATGCACCTGGAAGTAGTCGCGATCGCTGAGGTTGCCCTTGCGCGGAATCTCCGACGTGGAGTCGAAGATGATATTGCCCGCTGCATCCAGCACCACGACGTTGCCGAGTCCCCGCGTGCGCAGCGAATTGTCGAAAAGCAGGGCGTTGCGAACCGATGGCTGCAGGGTATGCAAGTCGGGGCGCGCCAGGCCGACGACGATGCCTTCGAGCGAATACGCAAACCCATCGATGGTGCGACCGATGTTCTGCTCGATGGTGTGGACCAGCGTGGCGTTGGTCTGGCGCGCGTGGTTCCACGCGTCTTCGCGAAGCGCCAGGATGACCTGGGCGAAGAGGGCCGCAGTGGCCATCGACAAAGCCAGCGCGAGCGCTGCATATCGGCGGGGCGAGAGTTGGCGCATCGGTGATAAGCGGGCGAAAACAAGGCACGGCTCGCGTTGCCGCAAAGGCCAGAGCCTCCACCCGTCCGGCTGAATTCAGATCGTCAGGGCAACGTGTTAGCAGAGGTGGCCGGGGCAGAGCGCGGCGGCGCGAACAGGTCCCAGGTGGCAATGAACAGTGCGGCGATCACAGGGCCGATGACGAACCCGGTCAGACCGAAAAGCGCCATTCCGCCCAGCGTGGAAATCAGCACCACGTAGTCCGGCATCTTGGTGTCCTTGCCCACCAGCAGCGGGCGCAGAACGTTGTCCACCAGGCCGATCACCAAGATGCCATAGCCGGTCAATATGGCCCCTTGCATGACGGCACCCGTCGCAAAGAAATAGATGGCGACGGGCGCCCAGATCAGTCCGGCCCCCACCGCCGGCAACAGCGACAGAAAGGCCATCAGCACGCCCCACAACACCGGGCCCTGAATGCCCAGAGCCCAGAACGCAACCCCGCCCAGTGCACCCTGCACCGCAGCGACCACGATATTGCCCTTGACGGTGGCGCGGATGACGGTGGTGAACTTGCTGGTCAGCTGTCGCTTGTGACCATCTTCCAGCGGAATGGCATCACCGATGCGCTTACCCAACGCTGCCCCGTCGCGCAGCAAAAAGAAGAGCAGGTACATCATGATGCCGAAGCTCACCAGGAACTGCAGCGTGTTCTGCCCCACGTCGAACGCCCGCGTGGCCAGTGCCTGCCCAGCCTGCAAGCCCACGGTGGAGAGACGGTCCTGCAGATCGTTCATCGAGGTCAGGTTGAACCGGTCGAGCAGAGAGCGCACCCAGTCGGGCAGGGCTGCCAAAACCTGTTGCACATAGGCCCCCAGATTCAACTGGCCCGAGCGCAGTCGCTCGTAGATCAACCCGGCTTCCTGTACCAGCGAAATGCCGATGAGCGTCATGGGAAGAATCACCACCACAAGGCAGAGCACCAGCGTGGCCAGCGCCGCCAGGTTGTGCCGCTTGGGCATGAGCCGCAGCAGTTTGCGATAGAGCGGGGTGAACAGAATGGCCAGAACCATGCCCCAGAACACTGCACCGTGAAAAGGCCAAAGGATGGCGAAAAAAGCCACCGTGACGGCGGCGAGCAAAAGCAGCAAGGTGCGGCTCTGGAGCAGGGGAGGGTTCATGGATCCGTACTGTGGAAAAGTCCTGCAAATGTAAAGCAGGCGCGCGTTTTTTTGCCAAGCGTTGCGCGCCATCCGCAAATCAGCACTGGGTTGCCGCGGAGGTTCGGTGGCACAATGCAGGTCGCAACCCCCGGCCCTTCCCTAGCCACAGTCGCATCCGCCAACCGGTTCAGCCGTGTCGCGGAAGGTTTACCAACCAGCTAACGTTTCCCTCAGGGAAACAGAGGTCAGCGGAACAATGAGCGATACGACGTCCGTCTATCAAGCCTACCAAGGCAACACCTATCTCTTCGGCGGCAATGCGCCCTATGTCGAAGAGATGTATGAGAACTATCTTGCCAACCCGGGCAGCGTGCCCGACAGCTGGCGCGATTATTTCGATGCCCTGCAGCACGTACCTGCGGTGGATGGCAGCAATGCCAAAGACATTCCCCATCTTCCTGTCGTCAATGCTTTCGCCGAGCGCGCAAAGCAGGGCGGCACCAAGGTCGTGGTCGCCACTGGGGCCGACTCTGAACTGGGCCGCAAGCGCACCTCCGTACAACAGCTGATCGCGGCCTACCGCAACGTGGGCCAACGCTGGGCCGACCTCGATCCGCTCAAGCGCACTGAGCGCCCTGCGATCCCTGAGCTGGAACCCTCGTTCTACGACTTCACGGACGCCGATCAGGAAACCGTGTTCAACACCAGCAACACGTTTTTCGGCAAGGAATCGATGCCGCTGCGCGAGCTGATGAACGCGCTGCGCGAAACCTACTGCGGCACCATCGGCGCCGAGTACATGTACGCGTCGGACCAGAACCAGAAGCGCTGGTGGCAGGAAAAGCTGGAAACCATCCGCAGCAAGCCCAGCTTCGGCCCCGAGAAGAAAAAGCAGATTCTCGATCGCCTGACGGCCGCAGAAGGCCTGGAGCGGTTCCTTCATACGAAGTACGTCGGCCAGAAGCGCTTCTCGCTCGAAGGCGGCGAAAGCTTCATCGCTGCGATGGACGAGCTGATCCAGCAAGCCGGCGCCAAGGGCGTGCAGGAAATCGTGATCGGCATGGCCCACCGTGGCCGTTTGAACGTGCTGGTGAACACCCTGGGCAAGATGCCCAAGGACCTGTTCGCCGAGTTCGACCACACCGCACCGGAAGACCTGCCATCGGGCGACGTGAAGTACCACCAGGGCTTCAGCTCCGACGTATCCACTCCCGGCGGCCCGGTGCATCTGTCGCTGGCATTCAACCCGTCCCACCTGGAAATCGTGAACCCCGTGGTCGAAGGCTCGGTGCGCGCCCGCATGGACCGCCGCGCTGACCCGCAAGGCAAGCAAGTGCTGCCCGTGCTGGTGCACGGTGACGCGGCCTTCGCCGGCCAGGGCGTGAACCAGGAAACGCTGGCATTGGCCCAGACCCGTGGTTACTCCACGGGCGGCACGGTGCACATCATCATCAACAACCAGATTGGCTTTACCACGTCGGACCCGCGCGACGCACGCTCCACGCTGTATTGCACGGACATCGTGAAGATGGTCGAGTCGCCTGTGCTGCACGTGAACGGCGACGACCCGGAAGCCGTGGCGCTGGCCACTCAGCTCGCTCTCGAATTCCGCATGGAATTCCAGAAGGATGTCGTGGTCGACATCATCTGCTTCCGCAAGCTGGGCCACAACGAGCAGGACACTCCCGCACTCACCCAACCGCTGATGTACAAGACGATCGGCGCCCACCCCGGCACGCGCAAGCTCTACGCCGACAAGCTGGCCGCACAGGGCCTGGGCGAGACGCTGGGTGACGACATGTTCAAGGCCTATCGCGCTGCGATGGAAGCGGGCAAGCACACGGTCGATCCGGTGCTGACCAACTTCAAGAGCAAGTACGCGGTGGACTGGAGCCCGTTCCTTGGCAAGAAGTGGACAGACGCTGGCGACACCGCCATTCCGCTCGCCGAATGGAAGCGCCTGTCGGAAAAGATCACCACCATTCCTGAAGGCGTGACGCCGCACCAGCTGGTCAAGAAGGTGTACGACGACCGCGCAGCCATGGGCCGTGGCGACATTCCGGTGGACTGGGGCATGGGCGAGCACATGGCTTTCGCGTCGCTCGTCGCCAGCGGTTTCCCGGTGCGCTTGTCGGGCGAAGATTGCGGCCGTGGCACGTTCACGCACCGCCACTCCGTCATTCACGACCAGAAGCGCGAAAAGTGGGACATCGGCAGCTACGTGCCTTTGCAGAACGTGAGCGAGAACCAGGCTCCGTTCGTCGTGATCGACTCCATCCTGTCCGAAGAGGCTGTGCTGGGCTTCGAATACGGCTACGCATCGAACGACCCCAACACGCTGGTGATCTGGGAAGCCCAGTTCGGCGACTTCGCCAACGGTGCACAGGTCGTGATCGACCAGTTCATCGCCTCGGGTGAAGTCAAGTGGGGCCGCGTGAACGGCATCACGCTGATGCTGCCGCACGGCTACGAAGGCCAGGGCCCGGAGCACAGCTCGGCACGCCTGGAGCGCTTCATGCAGCTGTCGGCCGACGCCAACATGCAAGTGGTGCAGCCCACCACGGCCAGTCAGATCTTCCACGTGCTGCGTCGCCAGATGGTGCGCAATCTGCGCAAGCCGCTGATCATCATGACGCCGAAGTCGCTGCTGCGTAACAAGGACGCGACCTCGCCGCTGTCCGAGTTCACGAAGGGCGCCTTCCAGACCGTCATTCCTGAGCAGAAGGACGCCATCGACCAGAAGGCCGATAAGGTCAAGCGCATCATTGCCTGCTCCGGCAAGGTGTACTACGACCTGGTCAAGAAGCGCGAAGAGAAGGAAATCGACGACGTGGCCATCATCCGCGTCGAGCAGCTCTATCCCTTCCCGCACAAGGCCTTCGCCGCCGAGCTGAAGAAGTACCCCAACGCCACCGATATCGTGTGGTGCCAGGACGAGCCGCAAAACCAGGGCGCGTGGTTCTTCGTGCAGCACTACATTCACGAGAACATGCTCGACGGCCAGAAGCTGGGTTATTCCGGCCGCGCTGCTTCGGCATCGCCTGCTGTGGGTTACTCGCATCTGCACCAGGAGCAGCAAAAGGCTCTGGTAGAAGGCGCGTTTGCCAAGCTCAAGGGGTTTGTCCTGTCCAAGTAAGGCCGGCTACCCGCACTCCAATACCAACAGACACACCCCGAAAGAATTGATATGGCTATCGTAGAAGTCAAAGTTCCCCAACTCTCCGAATCCGTGGCCGAAGCCACGATGGTCACCTGGAAGAAGAAGGCCGGCGAAGCCGTGGCCGTCGATGAAATCCTGATCGAAATCGAGACCGACAAGGTCGTGCTGGAGGTGCCAGCGCCTTCCGCCGGCGTGCTGGCTGAAATCGTTGTGGGCGATGGCGGCACGGTGGTGTCCGATCAGGTGATCGCCAAGATCGACTCTGAAGGCAAGGCCGGTGCGACTGCGCCGGCTGCGGCTCCTGCTGCTGCCCCCGCTGCAGCAGCGCCCGTTGCAGCACCTGCGGCTGCGGCCACGGGCGGCTCCAAGAGCGACGTGGCCATGCCTGCCGCCGCCAAGCTGCTGGCCGACAACAACCTGGCAGTGTCGTCCGTTGCCGGCTCCGGTAAGGATGGCCGCGTGACCAAGGGCGACGTGCTGTCGGCCGTGGCAGGCGGTGCCAAGCCATCGGCTGCACCTAGCGTCATTCCTACCGGCGCGCCCACCAAGTCGCTGCCGCAAGTGTCGGCACCCGGCCGCAAGGAAGAGCTGGGCGACCGTCCGGAGCAACGGGTGGCCATGAGCCGCCTGCGCGCTCGTGTGGCCGAGCGCCTGCTGCAGTCGCAATCCACCAACGCCATCCTGACCACCTTCAACGAGGTGAACATGGCTCCGGTGATGGATCTGCGCAAGAAGTTCCAGGACGCGTTCACCAAGGAACACGGCACGAAGCTGGGCTTCATGTCGTTCTTCGTGAAGGCGGCCGTGCATGCGCTGAAGAAGTACCCCGTGCTGAATGCCTCGGTGGACGGCAACGACATCGTCTACCACGGCTACTTCGACATCGGTATCGCCGTGGGCTCGCCCCGCGGCCTGGTGGTGCCCATCCTGCGCAACGCAGACCAGATGAGCTTTGCCGACATCGAAAAGAAGATCGCCGAATTCGGCAAGAAGGCCTCCGAAGGCAAGCTGGGTATCGAAGAGATGACCGGCGGCACTTTCTCCATCTCCAATGGCGGCACTTTCGGCTCGATGATGTCCACCCCCATCATCAACCCACCACAGTCGGCCATCCTGGGCGTGCACGCCACCAAGGATCGCGCAGTGGTCGAAAACGGCCAGGTCGTTGTGCGCCCGATGAACTATCTGGCCATGTCGTACGACCACCGCATCATCGACGGCCGCGAAGCTGTGTTGGGCTTGGTCGCCATGAAGGATGCGCTGGAAGACCCATCGCGCCTGCTGTTCGACATCTAAGCTGATACATATCGACCCACCCGCGTGGCTGGCCCCTGGCCGCGCCCGCCGGTGGGTCTTTTTTCAACGGAACGAGTGAGATAGACATGAGCAAACAATTCGACGTGATCGTGATCGGTGGCGGCCCTGGTGGTTACATCGCCGCCATTCGTGCAGCCCAGCTGGGCTTCAACGTGGCCTGTATCGACGAGTGGAAAAACGAAAAGGGCGGCCCGGCTCTAGGCGGCACCTGCACCAACGTGGGCTGCATTCCCTCAAAGGCGCTGCTGCAGTCGTCCGAGCATTTCGACCAGGCCAACCACCACTTTGCCGACCATGGCATCGCGGTGAAGGGCCTGTCGATGGACGTGGCAAAAATGGTGGCCCGCAAGGACACCGTCGTGAAGCAGAACAATGATGGCGTGCAGTACCTGTTCAAAAAGAACAAGGTCACGTTCTTCCATGGCCGTGGTTCGTTCGCCAAGGCGGTCGAGGGCGGCTACGAGATCAAGGTGGCAGGCAAGGAAGAAGAGTCCATTACGGGCAAGCAGATCATCATCGCCACCGGCTCCAACGCCCGTGCGCTGCCTGGCACGCCGTTCGATGAAGAGAACGTGCTGTCCAACGACGGCGCGCTGCGCATCACCTCGGTACCCAAGAAGTTGGCGCTGATCGGCTCCGGTGTCATCGGCCTGGAGATGGGCTCCGTATGGCGCCGTCTGGGCTCGGACGTGACCGTGCTGGAAGGCCTGCCCACGTTCCTGGGTGCGGTGGACGAACAGATCGCCAAAGAGGCAAAGAAGGCTTTCGACAAGCAAGGCCTGAAGATCGAGCTCGGCGTGAAGGTGGGTGACATCAAGGCCGGCAAGAAGGGCGTCAACGTGGCCTACACCAACGCCAAGGGCGAGGCCGTGTCGCTGGACGTGGACAAGCTCATCGTCTCCATCGGTCGCGTGCCCAACACCATCGGCCTGAACCCTGAAGCCGTGGGCCTGCAACTGGACGAGCGCGGTGCCATTGCCGTGGACGGCGATTGCAAGACCAACCTGCCCGGCGTGTGGGCGATCGGCGACGTGGTTCGCGGCCCGATGTTGGCGCATAAGGCGGAAGAAGAGGGTGTTGCCGTGGCTGAACGCATCGCGGGCCAGCATGGCCACGTGAACTTCAACACCATCCCCTGGGTCATCTACACCAACCCCGAGATCGCATGGGTGGGCCGCACGGAGCAGCAACTCAAGGCCGATGGCGTGAAGTACAAAGCCGGCACGTTCCCGTTCCTGGCCAATGGCCGCGCCCGCGCGCTGGGTGACACGACCGGCATGGTCAAGATGCTGGCCGATGCCGACACGGACGAGATCCTTGGCGTGCATATCGTCGGCCCGATGGCGAGCGAGTTGATCGCTGAATGCGTGGTGGCCATGGAGTTCAAGGCCAGCGCCGAAGACATCGCACGCATCTGCCACGCCCACCCCAGCTTGAGCGAAGCCACGAAGGAAGCCGCCCTGGCGGTGGACAAGCGCACGCTCAACTTCTGATCTTTGCCCCACCGTGCCGCCGCTGCGGCAGTTGGCGCGAGGCCAGGTTTGGAGTCAAATTGGCTGCTAGCGCTTATTACGTAAGCGCTAGCAGCTATTAGTTTTATAGCATTGGGGTGCGGGCGTGAAAGTAAGGCAGGCATACGAGGCTGAACTGGCCGCGAAGGGGTTCCAAAGCGATCCGGCGCAACTGCGCGCAGTGGACGCCCTGCAGCGCTGCGCCGACGAGTGGGCTGTCTACAAAGAGCGCCGATCCAATGCGCTGAAGAAGCTCATCAATCGCCCGGGCGTGCCGCGTGGCGTCTACATGTACGGGGGCGTGGGTCGCGGCAAAAGCTTTCTGATGGAATGCTTTTTCAACGCCGTGCCCTTGAAACGCAAGGTGCGCCTGCATTTTCACGAATTCATGCGTGAGGTGCACCGCGAGCTGGCCGGGCTTCAAGGCACAGTGAACCCGCTCGACGTGCTGGGCGAGCGCATCTCCAAGCGCTACAAGCTGATCTGCTTCGATGAGTTCCACGTCGCGGACATCACCGACGCGATGATCCTGCATCGCTTGCTGCAGTCGCTGTTCGACAACGGCGTGGGCTTCGTCACCACTTCCAACTTCGAGCCTGACGGCCTGTACCCCGGCGGCCTGCACCGTGACCGCATCTTGCCGGCCATCGCGCTGCTCAACGAGCGCATGGAAGTCGTCAATGTCGATAACGGCACCGACTACCGGCGCCGCACGCTCGAGCTGGTGCAGCTGTATCACACGCCGTTGGGGCCGCAGGCCGATACGGCCATGACCGAAGCCTTTGACCGCTTGGCCGAGGTGCGCGACGAAGACCCGGTGCTGCACATTGAAGCGCGAGAAATTCGGTCGCGCCGCAAGGCCGGTGGCGTGGTGTGGTTCGACTTCCGAGAACTGTGCGGAGGGCCCAGGTCGCAGAACGACTACCTGGAAATCGCGACGCAGTTCCATACGGTGCTGCTGTCCGACGTGCCCTATATGCCGGTGGCCATGGCATCGCCGGCCCGCCGGTTTACGTGGTTGATCGACGTGCTCTACGATAGGCGCGTGAAACTGATCCTCTCTGCTGCGGTGCCGCCCGAGCAGCTGTACACCGAAGGGCCGTTGGCGCACGAGTTTCCGCGCACGGTGTCGCGGCTCAACGAAATGCAGTCGAAGGAATTTCTGGCGCTGGAGCGGCGTGTAGTCGATACGGGGCTGACTTGATGACAAAAAAAGTATTCTGTGGATTGGGCTGGCTGGCTGCGATGGCGCTGGTAGGTACCTCCGGTTTGTCGTTGGCGCAGGCGCCGGTACCACCGGCGGCTGATTCAGTCCTGAGCGCGCAGGCCGAGCGAGACACCGAGCGCGCGCAATTGCAGCAGACCCGCAATGCACTGCAAGCGCAGCGTGCTTCGGATGAAGCCCAGTGCTATCAGCGATTTGCTGTGGAAAGCTGCCTGCAGAAAGTGCGTGCAGACACGCGGTCTGCCGAGGCCTTACTTCGTGAGCGCGAAGTGACGCTGAATGACGCAGAGCGCCGTGAAAAGGCGGCAAACCGGCGCCGTTCCGTCGAAGAAAACCTGCAGCAGCAACAAGCGCGAGAGGCCGCTGCTGCGGCGCAGCCCAAGACACCGGCGGCGTCTGCGGCGGCCCGGCAGGCCAGCAGCGATGACAAGGCCCAGCAGGCACGCCAGCGGGCAGATCAGCAGCGCGCACGCCAGAGCGGACATGCGGCCGACCAGGAGCGCCGCGAGACTGCAGAGCCCAACCGCATTGCGGAATCGCGCGCCCGCTACGAAGCCAAGCAGCAGGCCGCCCAGGAACGTCGCGCCAAACACGACAAGGCCCGTGCAGAAGCCGAGACCTCTGGCCGCAAGCAGCCGGCGGCCTTGCCACCACCGCAATGGCCGGACTCTGCGGCCCCGTGACGGTGGGCATGGCGCACGTCAGCCACTATGCCAACGGCTCGATCTTCACGACGATCAGCGACAGGTTGTCGCCACCGCCGCGAGCGCGCGAGCGCGCCTTGTCGATGAGAAATTCCGACGCTTCCCGCGGACTCAGTGAATCGACCACCGACGCGAGTTCGGCGGGTGAAAAGTAGTGCCACACGCCATCGCTGCAGGCCAGCAGTACGTCGCCCGGCTGCAGCTGGTTGATGTGATGGGTGGCCACCGGCGGGTCACTCTCCGCACCCAGGCAGCCCACCAGGATGTTGGAGCGCGGGTGCGTATTGGCTTCGGCCTCGGTGATTTCCCCCCGGTCCACCAGGGCCTGCACGTACGAATGGTCGCTGGTGCGAAACACCATGCGCGATCGATTGAAGTGGTAGATCCGCGAGTCGCCGGCATGCGCCCAGTAGCAGTCGCCGCGCGGGTTGATGATGAAAGCGGCCACCGTGCTGTGCGGTTCCTGCTCGGCGGAGATGGCGGTCAGCCGGATCACGATGTGCGCCTCTTGCACCAGATGCTTGAGCAGGCTGGCAGCGTCATCGGCGTCAGGCGAATAGCGTTCGAACAGCTGGCGGGCCGTCAGCATGACCTGGTCCGAGGCCTTGCGTCCACCGCTGCGGCCCCCCATGCCATCGGCAACGACGCCCAGAACGCACCCATGAAAGCGCGGGTGCGAAAGCAGGGCGACCTGGTCCTGTTGGTACTCCCGGTCTCCCCGGTGAATACCTGTGGAAGCTGTGAGGCGGAACGCTTTGGTCATGGGATGGGTAGGCGCAGCGCAATCTTGGCGAAGGCGGCATTATCAGCTGTGGGTGTGCTCATACACGTCCCTATCGGCAGGCGGCGTGCAGAAAGGCGCTCATGTCACTGTTGACAGCGCTGGTGGACGCAGCCTTTGCGCCTGAAGGGACCCTGGCTCGGGCTCTGCCCCATTTCCATTCTCGGGCGGGCCAGTCGGACATGGCGCAGGCGGTGGCCGAGACCATCGATGCGGGCGGTGCGCTTGTGGTCGAAGCTGGCACCGGTGTGGGCAAGACCTTTGCCTATCTGGTGCCGGCGCTTCTGAGTGGCGAGCGCGTGCTGGTGTCGACGGCGACCAAATCGTTGCAGGACCAGTTGTTCGCGCGCGACCTTCCGCGGCTGCTGGAGGTGCTGGCCTTGCCGCTGCGCGCGGCGCTGCTGAAGGGACGATCCAGTTACCTCTGCCTGCACCGACTGGAGCAGGCGCGCCAGGACGGGCTGGCGGGTGAACGCTCGTTGCAGCACGTGCTGGCACGCGTGGAGACCTGGGCACAGGCAACACGCACGGGTGATCTGGCCGAATTGCCAGGGCTGGACGAGAAATCTCCAGCGATTCCACTCGTCACGTCTACCCGCGAGAACTGCCTGGGCTCCGCCTGTCCGCGCTTTCGGGCGTGTTTTGTGAACGTGGCACGGCGAGAGGCTTTGGCTGCCGACATCGTGGTCATCAACCACCATCTGTTCTTTGCCGACCTGGGCGTGCGTGAGTCAGGCATGGCGGAGCTGTTGCCTTCAGTGCGCGTGGTGGTGTTCGATGAGGCACACCAACTCAACGCAACGGGAGTGCAGTTTTTCGGCATGCAGTTCAGCACGGGGCAGATGCACGATCTGGCCCGCGACCTGTTGCAGGTCGGTTTGCAGCATGCGCGCGGGCTGGTGGACTGGGCCGCGCCAGCGCAGGCGATGCGCCTTGCTGCAGACGGCTTGCGCGCTGCGGCGGCAGGCGGGGACGCGGGAGCACCGGCGGGAGCACGGCTGCGATGGACGGGTGAAGCGCCGGAAGGAATCAATACGCGCAGCTGGAGCGCTGCCTTGCAGTCGCTGGAATGGGCATTGCGCGGTGCGCTGGAATGCATCGACACGGTGGTCGAGCGGGCGCCTGATTTCGCGCGGCTGCACGAACGTGCCGTGAGTGCCATGGAACGGCTGGTGCGCCTGTCGCAGCCGTGCCCGCCCGATGCGACGCGCTGGGCCGATGTGGCTTTGCACCTGCGGCTGGTGGAGTCTCCACTTGATATTGCACCGAGCCTGCAATCTCTTTGGATGGGTCCCGCGCAGGAACCCGGCGCTTGGGATGATGAAGATGAGGCGCCAGCGGCGCAGGTGCTAAGTGCGAAGGAGCGCGGTCGGGCATGGATATTCACCTCCGCCACGCTGGGCACGGACGATGCGCTGAGCTGGTTCACCGAACCTTGCGGGCTGCAGGCTGCGCGCATTGTTCGCATGGGCAGCCCTTTCGACTATGCCCGGCAGGCCGCTTTGTACATTCCTGCGCAGCTGCCAGCACCCGCCGATCCACGCCACACTGACAAGCTGGCCGACTGGGTCGGTGATGCTGTCGAGCGCCTGGGAGGGCGCACGCTGGTGCTGACGACCACACTACGGGCGCTGCGCAGCATCGGTGTCCAGTTGCAGCAGCGATTGGGTGCGGCGGGCAAGGTGGAGGTACTTGTTCAGGGGCAGGGCACCAAGCGCGAATTGATGGAGCGCTTTCGCAACGAGACGCGCGATCAGAGTGCCTGGGAGGAAGACGAAGCGCCACCAGGGTACGGACGCGTGCTGGTCGCATCCGCATCGTTTTGGGAGGGCTTCGACGTGCCGGGCAACGCCCTGCAGCTGGTAGTGATCGACAAGCTGCCGTTCCCGCCGCCGGGCGACCCGCTGGTGGAGGCGCGTGGTCAGCAGCTCGACCGCGCAGGTCGCAGCGCCTTTCGTGACTTTGCCCTGCCCGAGGCTGCCATGGCGCTCAAGCAAGGGGCGGGGCGATTGATTCGCAGTGAGACGGACACGGGCGTGCTGGTGGTGGCTGACACACGCCTGCTCACCATGGGCTACGGCAAGCGCCTGTTACGTGTGCTGCCACCGATGCGGCGCCTGGAAACGCAGGAGGCGTTCGATCAGGCGCTGGACGATCTCACCAGACCTTCCACCACGGGCCAGCCTTGGCCTTGACGCCGTTCTGGGTCAGCAACTGGCTCTGAGGATAGGACGCCTGCATCACACGCTGGGCGTCATCACGTAACTGCGTCATGCCCAAGGCGTCGTAGGACTTGATCAGGATGTACAGCGCTTCTTCTAGCGCAGGGACGTCCTTGTAATCGGCCAGGGCGATCTGCGCGCGGCTGATCGCAGCCACATAAGCGCCCCGTTCGAAGTAGTAGCGGGCCACGTGAACTTCGTATTGCGCCAGCGAATTCACGATGTAGGTCATGCGCTGGCGCGCGTCCTGCGCGTAACGCGAATCGGGAAAACGTGTGGCCAGATCGCGGAACGATTCGAAGGAGTCTTTTGCGGCTTTCTGGTCACGCTCCGATAGATCCTGGCGCGACAGCCAAGCGAACAGGCCCAGGTTGTCGTTGAAATTGACCAGACCTTTCAGGTACAGGGCGTAGTCGTAGGCCGGGCTGGCTGGATGCAGCTTCATGAAGCGATCCAGCGTGGCGATGGCCTGGGCTTTTTCACCCGCCTTGTAATGGGCAAAGGCCTTGTCGAGCTGCGCCTGTTGCGCCAAAGGCGTGCCGGCAGCGCGTCCTTCCAGCTTTTCCAGCAGTGGAACGGCCTTGTCGTATGCGCCGCTGTTGAGCTCGTCTCGCGCTTCCGAATAGATCTTGTCTGTACTCCACCCAGCGGTTTTGTCCTCTGGCGTGCTGGAGCAGCCCGCCAGCAGGCCTGAAGCCAGCAATACGGACAGAAGGGGGGCGGAAATACGCGACATGGGTGCGGCTTTCTGGCAGAGAGGACTCGTCGTCATGGACTCGGGCGTTGTGCGGGCGGGGCCGTGGGCCGGCGACAGGAACACCTGCCGTGCGCCACCCGAGCGCTAAAACGGGCATTGTAGCGAGCCAGGCAGGTGGGGCACGTCCGGCCAGCATCCATGCCGCGCGATCTGATTCGCCAGCTTTCTACAATGCCGGCATGTTTGTTCACTTGCGCCTGCACACCGAATTTTCCGTCGTCGACGGCACCAACCGTATTGACGAGGTGGCGAAGGCCGCCGCCAAAGACGGCCAGCCTGCGCTGGCCATTACCGACCTGAACAATCTGTTCGGTGCCATCAAGTTCTACAAGGAAACCCGTGGCAAGGGCGTGAAGCCTTTGCTGGGCGCTGAGATCTACGTTCCCTCGTCGACCGCGGCACCCTGCCGGTTGGTGGTGCTGGTGCAGAACATGCAGGGCTACCTCAATCTGTCGGAGTTGCTGGCCCGTGCGTGGACGCGCAACGTGGTGAAGCACTTGCCTGTGTGCACCTGGGAATGGCTGCGCGAGCTGAATGCCGGCCTGATCGTGCTGGCAGGTGCGCAGGCCGGGCCCGTTGGCCAGGCGCTGATGCGAGGCGACGATGCAGGCGCGGCCGATATGGCGCTGGAATTGGCGGGCACGTTTCCGCATCGGTTCTACATGGAAATCCAACGCGCCGGCCGGGTTGACGACGAGGCGCATGTGATTGCAGCTGTCCAACTGGCCGCGCGGCTGAACCTGCCTGTGGTGGCCACGCACCCGGTGCAATTTGCCGTGGCCGAGGATTACGAGGCGCATGAAGCGCGCATCTGCATTGCCGAAGGCGAAATTCTGGCCAATCAGCGCCGGGTACGCAAATTCACGCGTGAGCAGTATTTCAAGTCGAGCGCCGAGATGCAGGCACTCTTCGCCGACGTGCCATCGGCCATCGCCAACACACTGGAGATTGCAAAGCGCTGCAATCTGACACTGGTGCTGGGCAAGCCTCGGCTGCCTGACTTTCCCACGCCCAACGGCATGCCGATCGACGAGTATTTCCGCTACGCGTCATTTCAGGGGCTGGAAGAGCGGCTGGTTCAGCTTTTCACCAAAGAAACGGAACGCGACGCGCAACGCCCCCGGTACGTGGAACGCCTGGAGTTCGAACTGGGCACCATTCTCAAGATGGGCTTCCCTGGATATTTCCTGATCGTGGGTGACTTCATTCAGTGGGCGAAAAGCAATGGTTGTCCGGTGGGACCTGGGCGGGGGTCGGGCGCTGGTTCACTGGTGGCCTATGCGCTCAAGATTACTGATCTGGATCCGCTGCAATACAACCTGCTGTTCGAGCGGTTCCTGAACCCGGAGCGGGTGTCCATGCCCGACTTCGACATCGATTTCTGCCAGTCCAATCGGGATCGTGTGATCGATTACGTGAAGGACAAGTACGGGAAGAACGCCGTGAGCCAGATTGCCACCTTCGGAACGCTCGCCGCCAAGGCCGCCATTCGCGACGTGGGCCGGGTGATGGACATGAGCTACACCTTCTGCGATGGCATTTCCAAGCTGGTGCCGGGCAAACCAGGCATGTCGTACACCCTGGCCTATCCGCCCGAGGTGAAGAAGGAGGGCGATAAAAACAACTACGCGTTGGAGCTCGAGCCCATGCTGTACGAACGCGTGCGCAAGGAGGAAGACGTTCGCACGATCATCGAGATGGCGCAAAAGCTCGAGGGCATGACCCGAAACATCGGCATGCACGCGGGCGGCGTGTTGATCGCACCTGGCAAGCTCACGGACTTCTGCCCGCTGTACCAACAGCCTGGTAGCGAGTCGGCGGTGAGCCAGTACGACAAGGATGATGTCGAGGCCATCGGCCTGGTGAAGTTTGACTTCTTGGGCTTGGCCACCCTCACCATCCTTGAAATTGCGCGCGAATTCATCGTTCAGCGGCACAAGGGGCGGGAAAACTTCACCTATGAAACCATCCCGCTCGACGATGCACCCACATATCGCCTGTTTTCCGAGGGTAAGACCGAGGCCGTGTTCCAGTTTGAATCCCGCGGCATGCAGGGCATGCTGCGCGAGGCCAAGCCCAGCCGGCTGGAAGACCTGATCGCGCTGAACGCTCTCTATCGGCCGGGCCCGATGGACCTGATTCCGACCTTCGTGAACCGCAAGCACGGCAAGGAGCCGGTGGAGTACCCCCACCCCTTGGTCGAGCCTGTGTTGTCCGAAACCTACGGAATCATGGTCTACCAGGAACAGGTGATGCAGACCGCACAGGTGCTGGGTGGCTACAGCCTGGGTGGAGCCGACATGCTGCGCCGCGCCATGGGCAAGAAGAAGGCCGAGGAGATGGCCGAGCACCGCGAGATCTTCCGCAAGGGCGCGGCAGAAAAGGGCATCGGTCAGGACAAAGCCGACGAGGTGTTCGACCTGATGGAGAAGTTCGCGGGCTACGGCTTCAACAAGTCGCACGCCGCCGCCTACTCGTTGCTGGCGTATCACACGGGCTGGCTGAAGGTGCATTTCACGGCGGAATTTTTCTGCGCCAACATGACCGTGGAAATGGACGATACCGACAAGCTGAAGGTCTTGTACGAAGACGCCCTGAAGATGGGCCTGTCGTTCGAGCCACCTGACGTGAACAGAGGCAGGTACCGGTTCGAGCCGGTCACCGATAAGGTCATTCGCTACGGGTTGGGCGCCATCAAGGGCACGGGCCAGCAGGCCATCGAAGCCATCATCGCGGCCCGAGAAGGCCGTGGCGAAGGCGCGCATGGCGGCACCGTGGGCCCGTTCACGAGCCTGTTCGACTTCTGCGTTCGTGTCGACCGGGCGCGCATTAACAAGCGCACGGTGGATGCGTTGATCAAGGCGGGGGCGTTCGATGCGCTGCAGATGAACCGCGCCGCCTTGTCGGCGTCGCTCGATCGCGCATTCGATTTTTCCGCCGCCACGCATGCCAACGTGAACCAGGGCGGGTTGTTCGACATGATGGGAGACGACGCCCATGGCTCCAGCACGCAGGAGCCCGACTTGGTCGATGTGACTCCCTGGGGCATCAAGGAGCGGTTGACCCAGGAAAAAACCGCCATCGGCTACTACCTGTCGGGCCACCTGTTTGATGAGGTGGCGCTCGAAGTGCGCCGCTTTGTGCGCACCAAGGTCGAGGAGTTGGGTGACAGCCGTGAGCCGCAGATCCTGGCAGGCATCGTGAGTGACCTGAGGGTCATCAACGGCCAGCGCGGCAAACTGGCGCTGTTCAAACTGGACGACAAATCCGCCACCATCGAAGCCTCCGCCGACGAAGGCGTGCTGAACACGTACCGCGACGTCTTGAAAGACGATGAATTTGTCGTGATCAGCGGCCGAGTGCAGATCGACCACTTCAGCGGCGGATTGCGCGTGAAGGTGCAACAGGCTTGGGATCTGGCCGCTGCCCGGGCGAAGTACGGCCGATACCTTCAGGTGGCGGTGGGCGATTCGGTACCCGATGTGAACCGGCTGGTGCGTGAGTTTCCTGCCAAGCGCGAAGAAACCGAGCATGGCGACGTCTTGGTGCACGGTTTGCGGGTGCGCATGGGCGTGCGGTGCAGGGCAGAGCAGGGCGCGGCGACGGCAGAGCTGCAATTGGGCGAGTCCAGCCGGTTCTTTCCATCCGACGCGGCGTTGGCTGCTTGGAGCGCTCAGGCCGGCAGTGGAACGGTTTTGGTCGTATATGACGCTGGCTGATCGCTTGAAAAAAGCGGGTGTAACACCAGATTGATCAGGCTGTGCCGACCGGCTCGGCTCGCTAGAATGAAATTCATGGCAACCAAACCACCCTTTAAGACACCTGCCCCACCGACCCGAGCACCTGCACGGGACGACGGTGGATCGGTGGTGCTGGAGCGCCGCGCGCAGCGCACGCAGCCTCCCCAGATGTTCCAGGTGGTGATGCTCAACGACGACTACACGCCGATGGAGTTCGTGATCGTTGTTCTGCAGGAATTTTTCAGCAAGGATCGAGAGGCTGCGACCCAGATCATGTTGAAGATCCACCTGGACGGCAAATGCGTATGCGGTGTGTATTCTCGCGACGTTGCTGCTACCAAGGTCGACCAGGTATTCGAAGCCGCACACAAGGCAGGCCACCCACTTCAATGCGTGAGTGAACCTGTTGAATAAATGGCTTTTGATCCCGATCTACAGTAATCCCTTCCAAGCAAGCACAAAGGAGTTCACATGATTGCCCAGGAACTGGAAGTCAGCTTGCACATGGCCTTTGTCGAGGCCCGCCAGCAACGCCACGAATTCATTACCGTGGAACACCTGCTGCTCGCACTTCTCGACAACCCGAGCGCCGCAGAGGTGCTACGCGCTTGTTCGGCCAACATTGACGACCTTCGTGCGTCGTTATCGAATTTCATCAAGGACAACACGCCCCAGGTGGCGGGTGCCGACGAGGTCGACACCCAGCCGACGCTGGGGTTTCAACGCGTGATCCAACGCGCCATCATGCACGTGCAGTCCACAGGCAATGGCAAGAAGGAAGTCACTGGTGCCAACGTACTTGTGGCCATCTTCGGTGAGAAGGATTCCCACGCGGTGTATTACCTGCATCAGCAGGGAGTCACGCGCCTGGACGTCGTGAACTTCATCGCGCACGGCATCAAGAAGGGCGAGCCACCGGAGCCTGCCAAGGCCGACAACCCGTCGGAGGGTGAAGAGGGCGGCAATGCAGGTGAGCGCAACGAGAAAGCCTCGCCGCTGGAGCAGTACACCCAGAATCTGAACCAAGCTGCTAAGGACGGAAAGATCGATCCGTTGATCGGCCGTCATTACGAAGTCGAGCGCACGATTCAGATCCTGTGCCGTCGACGCAAGAACAATCCGCTGCTGGTGGGTGAAGCCGGTGTGGGCAAGACGGCCATCGCTGAAGGCTTGGCATGGCGCATCACGCAGAACGATGTGCCCGAGATTCTGGCCGAAGCGGTCGTCTATTCGCTCGACATGGGGGCGTTGCTGGCGGGCACCAAATACCGCGGTGATTTCGAACAGCGTCTGAAGGGCGTGCTCAAGTCGCTCAAGGACAAGCCGCATGCGGTGTTGTTCATCGACGAGATTCACACCCTGATCGGCGCCGGCGCTGCGTCTGGCGGCACCCTTGACGCTTCCAACTTGCTCAAGCCGGCACTGTCCAGTGGCCAGCTCAAGTGCATCGGCGCCACCACGTTCACCGAATACCGTGGCATCTTTGAAAAGGATGCTGCTCTGTCACGCCGTTTTCAGAAGGTCGACGTGGTCGAGCCGACGGTGCAAGAAACGATCGACATTCTGAAGGGGCTGAAGAGTCGTTTCGAAGAACACCACAGCGTCAAGTACGCTGCGGCTGCCCTGCAGGCCGCAGCGGAGCTGTCGGCCAAGTACATCAACGACCGCCACCTGCCCGACAAGGCCATTGACGTGATCGACGAAGCCGGCGCAGCGCAGCGCATTTTGGTGGCAAGCAAGCGTAAGAAGACCATCGGCAAGGCCGAGATCGAGGAGATCGTGGCCAAGATCGCGCGCATTCCGCCCGCGAACGTGTCCAACGATGACCGCAGCAAGCTGCAGACCATCGAGCGCGACTTGAAGAGCGTGGTGTTCGGGCAGGACAAGGCGCTCGAAGTGCTGGCCTCCGCCGTGAAGATGGCGCGCTCTGGCCTTGGTAAGGGGGACAAGCCCATCGGTTCGTTCCTCTTTAGCGGTCCTACGGGCGTTGGCAAGACCGAAGCAGCGAAGCAGCTGGCCTACATCATGGGCATAGAGCTGATTCGTTTCGACATGTCGGAGTACATGGAGCGTCACGCGGTCAGTCGTCTGATAGGCGCACCTCCCGGCTATGTGGGCTTCGACCAAGGCGGCTTGCTAACCGAGGCGGTCACCAAGAAGCCACACGCCGTGTTGCTGCTCGACGAGATCGAGAAGGCCCATCCGGACATCTTCAACGTGCTGCTGCAGGTGATGGACCATGGCACGCTGACGGACAACAACGGGCGCAAGGCCGACTTCCGCAACGTCATTCTCATCATGACGACCAATGCGGGTGCCGAGACCATGAACAAGGCCACGATCGGCTTTACCAACCCAAGGCAGGCCGGCGACGAGATGGGCGACATCAAGCGCCTCTTCACGCCCGAGTTCCGCAATCGGCTGGATGCAATCGTGAACTTCAAGGCACTCGACGAGCAGGTCATCCTGCGCGTGGTGGACAAGTTCCTGCTGCAACTGGAAACTCAATTGTCGGAAAAGAAGGTGGAAGTGACCTTCACCGACAAGTTGCGCAAGCACCTGGCGAAGAAGGGCTTCGATCCGTTGATGGGTGCCCGCCCCATGCAACGCCTGATTCAGGACATGATTCGCCGTGCATTGGCCGACGAGTTGCTGTTTGGCCGCTTGACCGACGGTGGTCGCCTGACGGTGGATGTGGATCTGACGACCGACGAGAAGGGTGTGGAAACGGCGGAAGTGCAACTCGACATTCAGCCCGTGCCGAAGAGGGATCGCACCGCCAAGTCGGAGCCTACAGAGCCGGAAGAGGCGACCGCTGACTGAACTGGCTTCAGGCCCTAGGCGATTCAACCCAAAACCCGCAGACCTAGCAGTCTGCGGGTTTTTTATTGCTATGGCTCAAGGTGTTGCGGTGAGCTTCTGAAGCAGTTCCACCGTCGGATAGCCGTCAGCGGGCAGCTGCATGCTTTGCTGAAACTTCCGCAAACCTACGCGGGTGGCGGGGCCCAGAATTCCGTCAGCAGTGCCTGCGTCGAACCCGCGCTGGTTGAGCGCGGTTTGCAGTTCCAGCACCTGGCTGCGCGACAAAGGCTGCAGATCACGCGGCCAGGCTGTGCGCACGCCAGCACCGCCGTCGATCTGCCGGGCCAGCAAGCCGACACCCAGCGCGTAGTTCACCGAGTTGTTGTAGCGCAGGATGGCCCGGAAGTTGGGCCCAATCAGAAATGCCGGCCCGCGTGCACCGGCAGGGGCGATCACCGACGCGGAATCGAAGGCAGGCAGTGCCGTCCCATCGATCGGTTGCACGCCTTCTGCAGCCCATTGGGCGGAGGCTTGCCGAATTGTCAATTCCGCGCGGCTGTGGTCGAAACCTGCCGGCAGTTGCACTTCGACACCCCAAGGCTCGCCACGACGCCAGCCGGCGCTGGCCAGGTAGTTCGCGGTGGATGCAGTGACGTCGGGAATGCTGCCCCAGATGTCACGGCGGCCGTCGCCATCCGCGTCGACCGCGTGCGCCAGAAATACGGACGGCAGGAATTGTGTGTGCCCCATTGCCCCGGCCCATGAGCCGACCATGCGACCCGCTGCGATGTCGCCTTGATCCACGATGCGCAACACCGCCAGCAGTTCGTTGCGCGCCCATTCGCGTCGGCGGCCTTCGAAAGCCAGCGTGGCCAGTGCGTCCACTGCACGGAAGCTGCCGAAATTGCCGCCGTAGTTGCTTTCCATGCCCCAGATGGCGGTGACGACGCTGGCGGGCACGCCATAACGGGCTTCGGCTGCTGCCAGCGGTGCATTGTTTTCCGCCAGTTTCGACCGGCCGCCAGCGATGCGCTGGGCCGAGACGGCACTGTCGAGATAAGCCCAGGGCGTGCGCGTGAATTCAGGCTGAGCGCGGTCCAGCTCGATCACTCGAGGCTGCAGGCGCACACCTGACAGCGTTTGCTTCACCGTGGCGGGACGCAAGCCTGCGGCTAGGGCGTCTGCGCTGAACGCGGTAATCCACGCGTCGAATGCTGCCTGTTCGTCGGCTGCGGAAGGAAATGCTGTTGGGTCTGCAGGTGCCGTGGCGGCAGCTTGCGGCGCAGTCAATGGCGGCTGCGGCGCCGGAGCCAAGGGTGTGGCGACGGTCGCTGGCGTGCTTGCCGGCCGATCACCCGGAGCCTGCGTGGACGCGCATCCGCCCAGAGTCAATGCAACGCAAGCCAGCGGCACAGCCCAGGGGGACAGGCGCCATGCTGCTGCACCGCGCGAAGAGAAATCACGGTTCAAATTGGAGTGCATGCCCCATTGTCGTTGCCCCGGCATACTTGCGGCTTTGTGTTTCCTGCGGTAGCGATTCCCATGCACACCTTCTATTGGCACGACTACGAAACCTTTGGTGCTAACACCCGGCGCGACCGTCCCGCGCAGTTCGCCGGCATCCGCACCGATGCCGAACTCAACGAAATCGGCGATCCGCTGATGGTTTATTGCCAGCCTGCGCCGGACTACCTGCCCGACCCGGAGTCCTGCCTGATCACCGGCATCACCCCACAAGTCTGCCTGGAGCGCGGACTGCCAGAGCACGAGTTCGCCGCTCGTATCGAAGCCGAAATGGCAAGGCCAGGCACCATCGGCGTGGGCTACAACACCATTCGGTTCGATGACGAGATCACCCGCTTCATGTTCTGGCGCAACCTGATGGACCCGTATGCCCGCGAATGGCAAAACCAGTGCGGTCGCTGGGACTTGCTGGACGTCGTGCGCATGACGTATGCCCTGCGTCCGCAGGGCATCGAATGGCCTCGCAAGGAAGATGGCTCGCCCAGCTTCAAGCTGGAACACCTGTCAAAGGCCAATGGCCTGGTCCACGAAGCAGCGCACGACGCCTTGTCCGATGTGCGTGCCACCATCGCCCTGGCACGCCTGATCCGCCAGCAGCAGCCAAAGCTCTTTGATTTCGCCCTGAGCCTGCACAAGAAAGACAAGGTGGCAGCGGAGCTGCGCCTGCCCGCCACGGCCGAAACCGCGCGACCCTTCCTGCATGTATCGGGCATGTTCCCCCCCGAGCGAGGTTGCCTGGGTGTGATGTGGCCGCTGGCCAGCCACCCTACCAATCGCAACGAACTGATCGCGTGGGATTTGGCCCATGACCCGGCCGAACTGGCGCTGCTCGACGCAGACACCATTCGGCTGCGCATGTTCACCCGCAGTGCCGACCTGCCCGAAGGCATGACGCGCTTGCCGGTCAAGACGGTGCACCTGAACAAGTCGCCCATGGTGGTGGGCAACGTCAACACACTGACTGCGCAAACCGCCGAGGGCTGGGGCATCGACCTGGAGCGTGCTGCTGCGCATGCTGAATCAGCGCGGTCACTGCCCGATCTGACGGCGATCTGGGCGGCAGTATTCGCCCGGCCGCAGGATGGCGCTGCAGCGACCGATGTGGATCAGGACCTGTACGGTGGTTTTGTCGGCAACGAAGACCGCCGGCGCCTGAATCACCTGCGCTCCCTGCCGCCGGAAAAGCTGGCCGTGGCGCGAACGGGCTTCGATGACGAGCGACTGGAAGAGCTCGTCTGGCGCTACCGAGCGCGCAATTTTCCGCACACGCTGAGCGAAGAAGATCTGGAGCGCTGGGAGGCCCACCGCGTGTCATGCCTGATGGAGGGCCAGGCGGGCGCGCTCACGTTCGATGACCTGTTCGCACGTCTGGACCAGCTGGGCGGCGAGGCGGACGAGCGCGGTGAGGCCATCCTGGGTGCTTTGTACGACTATGCCGAGAGCATCGCTCCGTCTCTGTAGGCGGCGCTATGGTTGAGCCATCACTGTTGCTGGCTGATGCACCGGGTGCCGCCGCCAATGCATCGGACCTTGCGGCATTCATTCGTTTGCACCCACGCCTCTTTGTGCTGACCGGCGCCGGCTGCAGCACGGCCTCGGGCATTCCTGATTACCGCGACGACGACGGGCAATGGAAGCGCCCGCAACCCGTCACGTTCCAGGCGTTCATGGGTGAGGAGGCCACGCGCAAGCGTTACTGGGCGCGAAGCCTGGTGGGCTGGCGCGTGATGGGGCATGCGCAGCCGGGATCGGCACACCACGCGTTGGCTGCGCTGGAGGCAATGGAGCATGTCGAGATGCTGCTGACCCAGAATGTCGATGGTCTGCACGGCGCTGCGGGCAGCTTGCACACGATCGACCTCCATGGCCGCATCGACACCGTGAGGTGCATGCATTGCGAAGCGCGCATGCCCAGGGCCAGGCTGCAACACCTGCTGCAGCAGGCCAACCCGGCATGGGCGTCGCAGCAAGCACAGGCTGCGCCGGATGGCGATGCCGAACTGGACGGGCTTGATTTCTCCAGCTTCGTAGTGCCGTCGTGCCCCCACTGCGGCGCTGGCCCGCTTAAGCCAGACGTCGTGTTTTTTGGCGAAAGCGTGCCGCCCGAGCGCGTGGCTGCGGCGCGCGCCGCGCTATCGAGGTCCGATGCCGTGCTCGTCGCCGGGTCGTCGCTCATGGTGTATTCGGGTTTTCGCTTCGTTCAAGCGGCTGCCGATGCGGCCAAGCCCGTGGTGGCCGTCAATCAAGGCCGCACGCGCGGTGACGGTCTCTTCTTGCTGAAAGTGCCTGCCGACGTGGGCGCGACGCTGTCCGCTGTCGTCTCCTTGCTGGGTTGAGCGCTGGGTATCAACGGTGCTATGGTGCTGGGGGCATGCAGCCGGCGAGCCAGCCTCGCCGGCCCATATAAGGCCGGCCCAGGCCCAGGAGACGCCATGCCACAGCACACACCCCTCGCCGCGCCATCCAGCGCAGGGCTGGACACGGACCATCACGACGCCGATCGCATTCAGCATGCGCACCAGCGCTCGGTTGCATTCGGCCTGCGCCGCCATGATCTGGCAGATCTCACCCCCATCGATGCCGAGGCGCTGTCGTGGTCGGTGGCCCGCAACGACGCCCTGTGTGCA
Organism: Acidovorax sp. WCS2018Noco2-16; assembly: GCF_031843945.1. Taxonomy (NCBI): domain Bacteria; kingdom Pseudomonadati; phylum Pseudomonadota; class Betaproteobacteria; order Burkholderiales; family Comamonadaceae; genus Acidovorax; species Acidovorax sp. WCS2018Noco2-16. Next base: position 432,697 of record NZ_JAVTJJ010000001.1, on the reverse strand, counting down.
CATGCCCGGCCGGTCATGGAAACCCTGGCAGCGCAGATCGCCGGAACGCAGAGCATGGTGCTGCTGACCGATGCCACCGGTGTGATTCTTCACGCTTTGGGCGACGACGAGTTCCTGGGGCGTGCCAGCCGGGTGGCGCTACGGCCTGGGGCCATCTGGTCTGAAAGCAGCAAGGGCACCAATGCCATCGGCACGGCGCTCACGCTGGGTGAAGCGCTGCAGGTCAATGGCAATGAACACTTCCTGCAGGCCAACCATTTTCTGACCTGTTCCTGCGCGCCAATCCTCGACCCGCAGGGCCACATCATCGGCGCACTGGACGTGAGCGGCGACCACCGCGGCCAGAGCCAGCACACGATGGCGCTGGTACGCATGTCGGCCAAGATGGTCGAAAACCACCTGTTCGGCAAGGTGTTCGAAGATGCCGTGCTGCTGCGCTTTCATGCGCGTGAAGAATTTCTGGGCACCCTGGTGGAAGGCATGGCCGCATTCACGCTCGATGGCCGGTTCCTGGCGGCCAATCGCAGCGGGCAATTTCAGCTGGGCCTGTCGTCTGCCGCGCTGCAGGCGCACACGTTCGCCTCGCTGTTCAACATGCCCATGAGCACTTTGCTGCAGCACGCACGTGCCGCCGTGCCGGGCAAGCTATCGCTGTGGTTGCCTGGTGGAGTAGCGGTGTTTGCGGTGGTGGACTACCGCATCCGGCAGGCCACGCTCGTGATGCCGGCCGCAACCGATGACCGTGACGGCGCTGCCCACGCAATCGCGCAACGCCCGGCCAAGGCCACGCGGCTGTCCAGCCTGCGTTACCTTGACACCGGCGACGCGCAGCTCGCGCAGGTGATCGACCGCGTCACCCGGCTGCTGGGCCGCGACGTACCCACACTGATCCTGGGTGAGACGGGCACCGGCAAGGAGTTGCTGGCCCAGGCCATGCACCACGACAGTCCGCGCGCCGATGGGCCGTTTGTCGCGGTCAATTGCGCATCGATTCCCGAGGCGTTGATGGAAGCCGAACTCTTTGGCTACGACGAGGGAGCGTTCACTGGTGCCCGGCGCAAGGGCAACCCGGGCAAGATCGTGCAGGCGCACGGCGGGACCTTGTTTCTGGACGAAATCGGCGACATGCCCTTGTCGATGCAGGCGCGCCTGCTGCGCGTGCTGCAAGAGCGGAAGGTGGCGCCGCTGGGCTCCACGCGGCTGGTGGACGTGGATGTGAACGTGGTTTGCGCCACGCACCGCAACCTGCGCGAGATGATGGCCAACGGCAGCTTTCGCGACGACCTGTACTACCGCTTGAACGGACTGGTCGTGCGCTTGCCGGCGCTGCGCGAACGAACCGATCTGGCCGTGATCATCGCGCGCCTGCTGCGCTCGCAGCAAGAGTCCGACACCGGGCGCGGCTGCACCGGCGGCGCCGTACAGGTGTCGCCCGACGTCATGGCGCTGTTTGCCACGCACGGCTGGCCGGGCAACCTGCGGCAACTGAGCAACGTGCTGCGGACTGCCACGCTGATGGCCGAGGGCACGGGCAACGTGCAGGTGCACCATTTGCCCGAAGATTTTCTGGAGGACTGCGACATGCTGCTGGGGCAGGGGACTGCGGTATCGAATGCGCACAGTCGCACTACCTCCGCACCGTCAGATCGCAACCTCGGGTCGAAACCAGTCGACAACATGCGCGTGCGCCGGCTGGGGGACGTGACCGCCAACGCGCTGCACGAGGCGCTCGCCTTCCATCAGGGCAACGTCTCTGCCGCAGCCCGTGCGCTGGGCGTGTCACGCAACACGGTGTACCGCCACCTGAAAGCGGGCCGATGAGAGCGGGGCGAAATCAGTCCAAGGGCTGACGTCGCCACTGCCCGGCTACAACGGGCCAAGGGCCTCGATGGCCGCCCATTCATCGTCGCCATACAACCGCGACCGCGTCAGAAACCGCAGTCCCGTGGGCCGCTCCAGCGAGAACATGCCGCCATTGCCAGGCACGGCGTCGATGATCAGGTGGGTATGTTCCCAGTAGGCGAACTGCGAGCGGCTCATGTAGAACGGCATGCCCGCAATCTCGCCGAGCAGCACGTCGGAATCGCCCACCATGAACTCTCCCAGCGCAAAGCACATGGGTGCGCTGCCATCACAGCAGCCCCCCGACTGGTGGAACATGAGCGGGCCGTGTTGCACGCTTAGTTTTTCAATCAGTGCCACAGCCGCCGGTGTGGCCGAGACGCGGCCCACCGCAGCACCCGGCGCGTTGGATGAGTGTGTAGTGGGCGTGTCCATGGCTTGGTTCCTGAATCAGAAGAAGCCCAGCGGCGCCTGCGAATAGCTCACCAGCAGGTTCTTGGTCTGCTGATAGTGATCCAGCATCATCTTGTGGTTCTCGCGGCCGATGCCCGACTGCTTGTAGCCGCCGAAGGCCGCGTGCGCTGGGTAGTGGTGGTAACAGTTGGTCCACACGCGCCCGGCCTGTATGCCCTTGCCCATTCGGAAGGCGCGCGCCCCGTCACGGCTCCATACGCCGGCACCCAAGCCGTACAGCGTGTCGTTGGCGATCTCCAGCGCTTCCTCCTCGGTCTTGAAGGTCGTCACCGACAGCACGGGGCCGAAGATCTCTTCCTGGAAGATGCGCATCTTGTTGTGGCCCTTGAATACGGTGGGCTTGACGTAATAGCCGCCGGCCAGGTCGCCGTCCAGATTGTTGCGTTCGCCGCCGATCAGGCACTCGGCGCCTTCCTGTTTGCCCAGGTCCAGGTACGAGAGGATCTTTTCGAGCTGCTCTTGCGAGGCCTGTGCGCCGATCATGGTGCTCTTGTCCAGCGGGTGGCCCTGCTTGATGGCCGCCACGCGCTTCAGTGCGCGCTCCATGAACTTTTCGTAGATCGATTCCTGTACCAGCGCACGGCTGGGGCAGGTGCAGACTTCTCCCTGGTTGAGCGCGAACATCGCAAAGCCTTCCAGCGCCTTGTCGAAGAAGCCGTCGTCGGCCGCCATCACGTCTTCGAAGAACACGTTGGGGCTCTTGCCACCCAGCTCCAGCGTGACCGGGATGATGTTCTGGCTGGCGTACTGCATGATCAGCCGGCCCGTGGTGGTCTCGCCCGTGAAGGCTATTTTTGCGATGCGCGGGCTGCTGGCCAGCGGCTTGCCGGCCTCCAGGCCAAAACCGTTGACCACGTTCAACACACCGGGCGGCAGCAGGTCGCCCACCAGTTCCAGCAGCACGAGGATGGACGCGGGCGTCTGCTCGGCCGGCTTGAGCACCACACAGTTGCCGGCGGCCAGGGCCGGGGCCAGCTTCCATACCGCCATCAGGATGGGGAAGTTCCAGGGAATGATCTGCCCCACCACGCCCAGCGGCTCATGGAAGTGATAGGCCATGGTTTCGTGGTCGATCTCGCTGATGCCGCCTTCCTGCGCGCGGATGCAGCTGGCGAAGTAACGAAAGTGGTCGATGGCCAGGGGAATGTCGGCCGCCATGGTTTCGCGCAGCGGTTTGCCGTTGTCGATGGTCTCGGCCACGGCAATGGTCAGCAGGTTGGCTTCCATGCGGTCGGCGATCTTCAGCAGGATGTTGGCGCGGTCGGTGCCTGAGGTCTTGCCCCAGGCAGCCTTGGCCTTATGGGCTGCGTCCAGCGCGGCGTTGATGTCCTTGTCGTTCGAGCGCGGGATGGCGGTGAACACCTGTCCGTTGATAGGCGAGCTGTTCTCAAAGTACTGCCCATCAATGGGCGCCACCCACTGGCCACCGATGTAGTTGCCGTATTGCTTCTTGTAGGGGTTGGCGATGCCGAGGCTGGCGATTTCTGCCATGTTCATGATGCTTGTCTCCTGTAGTTGGGGCGTTGAGGTGGCTGTGCGCAGCGACGCACTCGCCACAAGAGAAGGGCAAATCGCATGCCAGCAGGCCGGCCGGCGGCTGTAAGCGCTGTTGCGAAGGGGGCAGCGCCGCCCTGCGCATGGAGCCACCACCGAGAGGGCAGCGCTGCAAATGCGCCAGGTGTTGTGACATGGCACGACCAGCGTGTCACAGTTGTTCCGTTATGGAGCAGTTGCTCATCTCAAGATTTCTTGCTATGAAAATAGTAGCTTTAAGCGCTTGATGGACGGGCGCTAGAGCCTGTTATTGCTTGATTTTCCTTCGCAAGTGTCTCGCAGCAAGCTATTCACCGACTGCACCACCAGCCAGACCATCGGTGTGAAGCGCGTGAGCATCCATCCTTGATGCCGGTACTGCTGCCGCCGCCGCGCGCGCTCTAGAATCGGCCGCTGCACCTTGGCTTCAATTGCCGGGGAGAGACCGGTTCGCAGTCCGTAAAGACCGCGACCCGCACGGTGGGCGCCCTGGCTGGTTGCAGGACCCCATCCACCAACATTCGCAGGAGGCGCCACCATGGGTGCGCAATGGAAAGCAAAGGGCAAGGCGCAAGTCGCCGACGCCAGGGGCAAGCTGTTTGGCAAGCTGGTCAAGGAAATCACGGTCGCGGCGCGCGGCGGCGCCGACCCGGCTGGCAATGCGCGGCTGCGCCTGGTCGTGGAGCAGGCCCGCAAGGCGTCCATGCCCAAGGACACGCTGGAGCGCGCCATCAAGAAGGGCTCCGGCGTGGGTGCCGACGCGGTGGATTACCAACGCGTCATCTATGAAGGCTTCGGGCCGCATCAGGTGCCGGTGATGGTCGAATGCCTGACCGACAACGTGAACCGCACGGCCCCTGAAATGCGCGTGCTGTTCCGCAAGGGCCAGCTGGGCACCTCGGGCTCCGTGTCGTGGGACTTCAACCATGTGGGCCTGCTCGAAGCCGAGCCCACGGCTGGCCACGCCGGTGCCGACGCAGAAGTGGCCGCCATCGAAGCCGGAGCGCAAGACTTCGAGCCGGGTGAACATGAGGGCGCCACGCTGTTCATCACCGACCCGGCCGACCTGGACGTCGTCAGCCGCGCACTGCCGGCACAGGGCTTCACGGTGCTGTCGGCCAAGCTGGGCTACCAGCCCAAGAACCCGGTCGACCCCGCCAACCTGAGCGCCGAAGCGCTGGAAGAAGTCGAAAACTTCCTAGCCGCCATCGACGCGCACGACGACGTGCAGGAAATGTTCGTGGGCCTGAAGGGCTGACGGACCACGAACTGCTAACTGAGGTTTCTGCCGCCGGCAGCCCGGCGGCGGCTGGCGAGGTGATCTTTTGACGCGGCGATGCTGCGCCGTGCCTGGCGCAATGCCAGGCACACTTTCGTCGGAACAATCAAAATTGATAGCTGCTAGCGCTTAATGGATAAGCGCTGGAGGCACTTTTTACTTGAAATTGCTGCGGTTGGGCCCGTGTGGATCGGTGAGAAAGCCAATCTGCTGCGGCCGCCCTGGCAGCGTCAGCTGGGCAACCGGCGCCGGGCTGCTGGCCACCAGCTGCCCGCGCCGCCACACTGCCAACCGCGTCGCGCGCAGGCGGATCGCTTCTGCGGGGCTTTGCGCATGCAGCAGCACCAGGTCGGCATGGCAACCCGGGCCGATGCCATAGCCCTGCAGGCCCAACAACCGCGCGGGGTTCACGGTGATGGCGTCGAAGCATTGGCGCATGGCGGCCTGACCGGTCATCTGCGCCACGTGCAGGCCCATGTGGGCCGACTCGAGCAGGTCGGCGCTGCCGCCGCCGTACCACGGGTCCATCACGCAGTCGTGGCCGAAGGCGACCGTCAGGCCGGCGGCCATCAACTCGGGCACGCGCGTCATGCCGCGGCGCTTGGGGTAGGTGTCGTGCCGGCCCTGCAGCGTGATGTTGATGAGCGGGTTGGCCACCACGCCCAGCTGCGCCTCGGCCATCAGCGGGATCAGCTTGCTGACGTAATAGTTGTCCATGCTGTGCATGGAAGTCAGGTGCGAGCCGGTGACCCGGCCCTGCAGGCCCAGCCGCACGGTTTCGGCCGCCAGCGTCTCGACATGGCGCGAGAACGGGTCGTCGGACTCGTCGCAATGCATGTCCACGCGCAGGCCACGCTCCGCTGCCAGCTCGCAGAGAAGGCTCACGCTCTCGGCGCCCTGTGCGGCCGTGCGTTCGAAATGGGGAATGCCGCCGACCACCTCCACGCCCATGTCCAGCGCGCGCTTCAGATTGACCAGGCCGCCCGAAGATCGCAGCACGCCGTCTTGCGGAAAGGCGACCAGCTGCAAATCCAGATACGGCGCCACGCGTTGCTTCACGTCAAGCAACGCCTGCACGGTGAGCAGGCTCGCATCGCTGGTGTCCACATGGCTGCGGATGGCGAGCAGCCCGCGCGCCACCGCCCAGTCGCAATACGCCAGCGCGCGCTGCACGATGGAGTCATGCGACAGCGTGGGCTTGAGTTCGCCCCAGAGCGCGATGCCTTCGAGCAGCGTGCCGCTTTCGTTCACGCGCGGCTGGCCGTAGCTGAGCGCCGAGTCGAGGTGAAAGTGCGCGTCGACGAAGGGCGGCGACAGCAACAGCCCGCCGGCGTCAACCGTCTGGTGGGCGGGCGCCGAAAGGCCCTCGGCCACCTCGGTGATGCGGTCGCCCTGCACGGCGACGGACATGTGCTGGCGCCCGTCGGGCAGGGTGGCGTTGTGGATCAGCAGGTCGAGCATGGGGCGGCCCAGTGGGTATTTTGAAACCAGTATCCGGCATATTCTCAGCTTCCGCGGGCATTGCCCACGTCCCTTTGAACTCTCGTTTTTTCGGAGCTTGGCCCATGCAATTCGGCTACACCATCCTGTACGTGGAAGACGTACCCCAGACCATCGCTTTCTACGAAGCCGCTTTCGGCCTGCAGCGCCGCTTCGTGCATGAGGCGGGCGACTTTGGCGAGCTGGAAACCGGCACCACTGCGCTGGCTTTCTCGTCGCTGCGGCTAATGACCGAGCTGGGCAAGAACCCGCAGCGCACCTCAGCGGCCGCACCCAGCTTTGAGATCGCCTTCACCACTCCCGACGTGCCTGCGGCTGTAGAGCGCGCCGTGGCGGCGGGGGGCCGCCTGGTTCAGGCGCCAGAGCAGATGCCCTGGGGCCAGACCGTCGCCTACGTGGCGGACTTGAACGGTGCGCTGGTGGAGCTGTGCACGCCCATGGGCGCGGGCTGATCGAAGGCCTGCCACTGCGCGCGTGACAGCCGGTAGAGGCAATGCGGGCGTACCGGGTGGCCTGGCGGCACGGCAGGGTGATCGAAGGCTTCGGCGGGGCTTGCGCGAAACCCCAGGCGCTCCATCACGGCGCGGGATCGCTGGTTGCGCACGGTGGTGAACGACACGATCTCGTCCAGGTGCAGCGCTTCGAACCCCACGCGCAGGGCCAGTCTTGCAGCCTCGCTGGCAAGCCCTAAACCCCAGAAGGGCCGAGCCAGGCGCCAGCCAATTTCAACGCAAGGCGAGAAGGGCAGATCGGCGGCGGGCGTGTGCAGGCCGACAAAGCCCATGAACTGCGGACCATCGTCCAGCAAAAAGTCGGCGGCCCAGAAACCCCAGCCGCGCTGATCAATCAGCGCCTGAATGCGGTCTGCCATCGCGTCGCTGGCAGCGGCCGTGAGCACGGCGGGAAAGTGCTCCATCACCACCGGGTCGGCATTCATTGCGGCGAACGGTGCGCGGTCGGCTGCGGACCACTGCCGCAGCCGCAGGCGGGGCGTCGCCAGCCAGTCGACTTCCACGGTCGTGGAGCCGCCGCCGCTCATACGCCTGCCTTACTTGGTGCCGAAGATCCGGTCGCCCGCGTCGCCCAGGCCCGGCAGGATGTAGCCGTGGTCGTTGAGTTCGCGGTCGATGGCGGCGGTGTAGATCGGCACGTCGGGGTGGGCTTTCTGCAGCGTGGCCACGCCTTCGGGTGCGGCCAGCAGGCAGACAAACTTGATCGAGCGCGGGTTGAGTTTTTTGAGGCGATCCACGGCAGCCGCAGCGGAGTTGCCGGTGGCGAGCATCGGGTCCACCACGATGATGTCGCGCTCTTCCATCTCGGACGGCATCTTGAAGTAGTACTCGACCGGCTGCAGCGTCTCGGGGTCGCGGTACAGGCCGATGTGGCCGATGCGCGCGCCCGGAATCACGTTCAGCATGCCGTCCAGAAACCCGTTGCCCGCGCGCAGGATGGACACCAGCACCTGCTTCTTGCCGTCAATGACCTTGCCGACCATGGTTTCCATGGGCGTTTCGATCTCCAGGTCAGACAGGGGCATGTCGCGCGTGATCTCGTACGCCATCAGCGTGCTCAGCTCGCCCAGCAGGCGGCGAAAGCTGTTGGTGCTGGCGTCCTTGCGGCGCATCAGGGTCAGCTTGTGCTGCACCAGGGGGTGGTCGATAACGTGGACATTGGTCATGGGAGTCTGGGCTGAGGGGTGATAGGAGCTACCGGCGAGGCAACCTGCGGTGGGTGGAAGCGATACAGGCCATGCAGCCACGCAAGCCAGGCAGGACCGCCAGGGACGCGTGGATTTTCCCACGCTCCCACGCGTTCGACGGGTTCGCCCCGCGATCAGGGCGTGATGCCCAGCAACTGCAGCCGCAGTTGCGCAGCCACTGCAGCCAGCGGTGCGATCACCGCGACACCTGCACTGCGCTGCAGTTCGGCCGCGGCCTGCCCCAGCGGGCCACCGCCGATGACTACCGCCTGGGCGCCGTCCTGTTGTACGCAATCACGCACGGCGCCTTCCAGGGCGTGCCGCAGGCGCGCAGGGTCGGCCGCGAGGGCGCGGGGGTCGCCTTCGGTGAATCGAATGCCGGTGTACGCGTGTTCCAGGCCCTGATCGCGCACGCGCTCGGCGATGAGGCGTTCCAGGCCGGGCGTGACCGTGGCGATGCCGAAGCGCCGCCCGCCTTGCGCCGCCGCGTGCAGCGACGCCTCGCAGATGCCGGCCACGGGCAGCCGCGTCTGCCCGCGTACGAATGCGATGCCCGGGTCACCGAAGGCACTCACGATGACTGCGCTCCAGTGCCGGTTCCGCGCATGCCGTTGCCAGCTGTGGCCGACCTGCACGGCCGCGTGCGCCATCTCTTGCTCGTTCACGATCATGGGCACGCCGCTGGCTGCCGTGCAACCCGTCACTTCCCAGCCGGCAGGCAGGCGCTCTTGCACGAGGCGGACCATCATCCCGGTGGTCACTGGCGACGTGTTGGGGTTGATGAGCAGGATGTTCGGCATGCCCCGCGATGGTCGTTGTGAAAGCTGATGTGGGTGATCGTGAACCCCGCTGCTAGAGGGGCAGTTCCCCGGCAGGGCGGCCCAGCCACTTGTTGGACAACCGGTCGATCTCGCCGTTGTTGCGCGCTTCCAGCAAGATGGCATTGATGCGGTCCTTCAGCGCTGTCTGCCCCTTGGCCACCCCTATGTAGTTGGGGCTGACCTTGAGCACGAGCTTGAATTCTGTCTCCAGCTTCGGGTTCTGGTTCATGAGGGTTCCGCCTTCGCCGGCGCTGGTGGCAATGGCCTGCACCTGGCCGGAGACGAACGCCGACACGGTGCCCACGTGATCTTCAAAGCGCCGGATCTGCGTGGCCGCAGGGGCTACCTTGCTCAACTCGGCGTCGGCCATGGCGCCCCGCGTGACCGACACGCTCTTGCCAGCCAGGTCGGCCCAGCTCTTGATCTGCAGCGACTTGGGGGCGAACAGCGCCTGGAAGAATGGCGAATACGCATGGGTGAAATCGACCACCTGTTCGCGCTCCGGCGTCTTGCCCAGGGTGGAGACGATCAGATCCACTTTGCCCGTCTGCAGGTAGGGAATGCGGTTGGCACTGGTGACCGCAATCAGCTCGGGCGTAACGCCCAGTTTGCCCGCGACGTAGTTCGCCATGTCGATGTCCAGGCCCATGGGGCGCAGGTCTTTGCCCACCATGCCGTAAGGCGGGTAGTCGGTGGGCACGGCAATGCGGATCTTCTTGGCGCGGGTGACTTGCGCGAGCGTGTCGTCGGTCTGGGCGGCTGCGGTGCCCAGCAGGGTCAGTGCGAGAAAGCCCAGCGTGAGGCGGCGGAGGCGATGCGTCATGGTCTAGATCCTTTCGGTGTCAGGGAAGCTGCGAGGGGAATGCGGGAAGGGCCGTTGATGGTTTCGCGGTGAAGCTGCGCGCCAGCGAGTTGCTGCTGCATCCAATGCGCGGCTGACACCAGGGGCGACACGAGGGCCTGCGAGAAAAGGGGCGCCAGCGCCAGCGCCGCCTGCCCGAGCGGCCCGCCGCCGATCACCACGGCTTGTGCGCCGTCCTGGTCGATGCAGGCGGCGACCGCTTGTGCCAGCGCGGCTTGCAGCTCGGCGGGCTGGGCCACCAGTTGGTGCGGCTCTTGCGCGGTGGCGCGCACTCCGCTGTAGCTTTCGGCCAGTCCCAGGCGCAGTGCGCAGGCGGCGATGTCCGCTGCCAGGCCCGGCGTGGTGGTCGCCACACCGAATCGCCGGCCAGCGTCGGCGGCGTCGCGCATCGCGGCTTCGCCGATGCCCGTCACGGGCGCGTCGGTCTGCTGGCGCAGCCACGCCACGCCTGGGTCGCCGAAACACGCCACGATCACTCCGTCCCAGCCGCTGCCGGCCTCGGCCCAGCAGGTACGCACCTGATGCGCGCTGTCCACCAGCTCGGCATGGTTCACGATCATGGGCACCCCGGTACGGGCCGTGACGCCACGCACGACGACATCAACATGGAGATGCGCCCGGACGATGTCCGCCATCATCCGTGTCGTGGCCTCGGAAGTGTTGGGGTTGATGAGCAGGATGGAGGGCATATCGAATTGATTTTTCAGAAAATTATTTTCATGAAAATTCATTTTCATTTCACAACCAGTTAGCAATGTGCATGCCAGATCAACCTGATCGCGGCGTTGTGCCGTCCTTGGCCCTGGTTCCGGGGGGCTTTCCCTCTGCCGGGCTTGGGTAGTCAGCAGTTGCCCCGCTGGATCAGCCGGGCTGGCCGAAGGGAAGGGTGATCCTGACTGCCGGCGGGACGCCCCTCATCTGGTGCGCCAGCCCTCGCCGGTAAGCACCATGCAGGTGCCAGCCGCGGTGGCAATCCCCTTGCGGCGTCACAGCTCGCCGATGTCCTCGTGCAGCACTTCGATGGCCGCAAGGCGCTTGCGCCCGGCCGGGCCTGCGGCCTGCACCACGTGGGTGGCCAGCAGGTCGCACAGCGCCATGACGGCCACATGGTTGTCCAGCGGGCCGGGGCCTGCGCAATGGCATTGAATCGACCAGGTGGCGGCGTCGAAGTCGGGCGATGTCTGGTCGCTGATGAACAGTACCCGGGACTTGGCGCGCGCACTGGCCTGCAGCAGTGCGCCCATCTGCGCGGTCTGGCGGCGCATGCCGAATACCACCACGCAGTCACGTGCCGTCAGGTGGGCCAGGTGCTCGCCCAGGGTTTCTCCAGGGCCGGGCAGCGCCGTCACCTGGGGGCGCACCTGGTAGATCTGCCAGCGCAGATAGGTGGCGAAGGCGTGGCTGCTGCGGCTGCCGAAGATCAGCACTTGCGGCGCGTCCAGCAAAGCCTGCACGATCTCGGCCACGGCCGCCTCGGTCAGGCGGTCGAACATGCGTGCCAGATTGACCTGTGACTGTTGCAGGTGGGCCTGCAGCGCGCCTTCAGCAGCCGGCCCGGTGCGCGCCTCGGCCTGGAACAGCGGCGATCCCGACTGCCTTTCTTCGCGGGCGTGGCGGCGGGCGTCTTCGTACGTGCCGTAGCCCAGGCGCTGGATGAGGCGGGTGACCGTGGCGTTGGAGACGCCCGCCAGCGTGGCCAACTCACTCGCGTTGTAGCTGGCCAGCTCGCCCGGAAAGTCCAGCAGCAGCTCGGCCAGCCGCCGCTCTGCGGTCGACAGGCTTTCCAGCTGGCCGCGAATGCGGCGCACGAACGATTCGGGCTGGCGCACAGGCTCAGTCGCCCAGGAACCGGGCGTAGCGGGCCAGATCCACGTTGCCGCCGCTGATGACGATGCCCACGCGCTTGCCGTGCAGGTCGATGCCTCCGTGCAGCGCGCCTGCCAGTGCCAGCGCGCCGGTGGGCTCCACGACGATCTTCATGCGCTCGGCGTAAAAGCGCAGCGCGGCCACCAGCTGCTCGTCGGTGGCCGTGATGATGTCCGTCACGTCGCGCTGGATGATGGGGAAGGTGATCTCGCCCGGCGCCTGCGACTGCGCGCCGTCGGCAATGGTGCGGGGCGTGTCGATGCGCACGATGTGGCCGGCGCGCAGCGACTGCTGCACGTCGTTGCCGGCCTCGGGCTCCACGCCGAACACTTGGCAGTGCGGCGCCAGGGCGCGCGTGGCCAGCAGGCAGCCCGACAGCAATCCGCCGCCACCCAGGCAGACGAAGAGGTAGTCGAGGTGCGGCACTTCTTGCAGCAGCTCCATCGCCACCGTGCCCTGGCCGGCGATGACGTGCGGGTGATCGAACGGCGGCACCAGCGTCATTCCGCGCTCGCTGGCCAGTCGCTGGCTGATGGCCTCGCGGTCTTCGGTGAAGCGGTTGAAGGTGACAACCTGCGCGCCGTATTCCCGCGTGGCGGCAATCTTGGCGGACGGCGCGTCTTCGGGCATGACGATGAGAGCGGGCATGTCGAGCAACCTTGCCGACAGGGCAATCGCCTGCGCGTGGTTGCCAGACGAGAACGCCAACACCCCGCGCTCGCGCTGCTCGTCGCTGAAGCGGCTGAGCGCGTTGAAGGCGCCGCGGAACTTGAAGGCGCCCATGCGCTGCAGGTTTTCGCACTTGAAGAACAGCTGCGCGCCCAGTTGCGCGTCGGCCGTGCTGGATCGCAGCACCGGCGTGTGGTGCGCCACGCCCTTCAAGCGGTGCGCGGCATCGGCAACGTCGTCGTAGGTGGGCAGTGCGGGCTGGGTCATGGCGGCATCCGTGCGAGATGGGGGTTGAGCTGCATGATAGCCCGCATACGCTCTGCGGCATCGGCCAAAGTGGGTTGCAGCGCACGGCTGGCGTGCGCTGGCAGCTATCAAATTGGGTGCAAGCCAGGGCATGAATGCTGGGACTGGTGCCCCCGCCGCCTGCCGGCCCGGGGCATCAACCCGCTGCCAGCTCACCAAATCACTAGCCAAATTAGCCTCTAGCGCTTGATCAATAAGCGCTGGCAGCTATGAAAATAGTAGCAAACGGCACCGTGTCAGGCACCACATAGACCACGCCGGGCGTCTGACCCAGCGTGGGCGCCACGACACGGTCGTAGAAGGCATTGGCCACATTCACGCAGCCGTTGGAGATGCGCCGCTCGCTGGCCAGCGGGCTGGCCAGCCGTTCCTGCCGCCGCTCGCGCGGGTGCACGCTGCGAATGCGGTGCAGCGACACGGCGGCGTCGTAGTCGATCCACACCAGGTCATCGCCGCGCGTGTTGCGGCCCGGCTCGCTGGCGAAGCGGCCGGCGGGCGTGGTGCGCTCTTCGGGGCGGATGCGCGCGAGCGGCTTGTCGCCAATGCCGGGTGCTGACGTGTCGCCCAGCGCCGAGCCCAGCAGCACCGGCGCGCTGCCCAGCCAGCGGCCCGTGGCGTCGAACACATGCAGCCGCGCATCGGGCTTGTCGACGATGGCAAAGGGCACGCCCTGCGCATCGCCCGACTGCAGCGCCCAGCGCACCAACTGCGCAGCCTGGGGCGAGGCGCCTTCCGGCCAACGGTAACTTGCAACTGCGCCGCTGGCCCATGCCCGGCCCGCCAGCATAGCCCCGCCCAGCACGATGAGTGCGGTGCGGCGGTCATGTGGGAGTGTGGGCAATGGCAGGCGTCGGCGCATGGGCTGATGCTATGCGGCACCAGGCACTGCGTGTGCAGGAAAAACGCGCATGCGTTCGGCGCCGCGCCAGCACGAACAAGAAAAACGGGGCCTTGCGAGCCCCGTCGTCGTGCGTTCTGTTCTGTCTTGCGCGGGCGATCAGCCGCCGCGTGTGACCGGCACGCCGGCGTCGCGGCCGTAGCTGCCGTACTTGCCCAGCTCCCACTTGGCGATCGCGTTGCGGTGCACTTCATCGGGGCCGTCGGCAAAGCGCAGCGTGCGGGCGTTGGCGTAGGCGTAGGCCAGCGGAAAGTCGTCGCACATGCCGCCGCCGCCGTGCACCTGCATGGCCCAGTCGATCACCTGGCAGGCCATGCTGGGGGCGACCACCTTGATCATCGCGATCTCGGTGCGGGCGACCTTGTTGCCAGCCACGTCCATCAGCCACGCGGCTTTGAGTGTGAGCAGGCGCGCCATGTCGATCTTGCAGCGCGCCTCGGCAATGCGTTCCTGCGTGACGGTCTGCTGCGCGACGGACTTGCCGAAGGCGATGCGCGATGAAGCGCGCTTGCACATCAGCTCCAGCGCGCGCTCGGCCAGGCCGATCAGGCGCATGCAGTGGTGAATGCGGCCGGGGCCAAGGCGTCCCTGGGCGATCTCGAAGCCCCGGCCTTCGCCCAGCAAAATGTTGGCGGCGGGCACGCGCACGTTCTCAAACGTCATCTCCACGTGGCCGTGGGGCGCGTCGTCGTAGCCGAACACGTTCAGCGGCCGCAGCACGGTGATGCCGGGCGCGTCGGCTGGCACCAGCACCATGCTCTGCTGCGAATGGCGCGCGGCTTCGGGGTCGGTCTTGCCCATGGTGATGTAGACGGCGCAGCGCGGGTCGGCCGCGCCGGAGATCCACCATTTGCGGCCGTTGATGACGTATTCGTCGCCCTGGCGCTCGATGCGGGTCTCGACGTTGGTCGCGTCGCTCGAGGCGACGTCCGGTTCCGTCATGGCGAAGGCCGAGCGGATCTGCCCTTCGAGCAGTGGCTTGAGCCAGCGCTGCTTGTTCTCTTCGCTGCCGTAGCGGGCAATCGTTTCCATATTGCCTGTGTCAGGCGCGGAGCAGTTGAAGACCTCGCTGGCCCATGGCACGCGGCCCATGATTTCGGCCAGCGGCGCATATTCCTGGTTCGTCAGGCCGGCGCCGTCGTAGCCCGATGCGGCAGCGCTGTCGACCGGCAGGAACAGGTTCCACAGGCCTGCGGCGCGGGCCTTGGGTTTGAGCTGCTCAATGGTCTGCAGCGCAGTCCAGCGGCGGCCGGCAGCGGTGTTCGCGGCCAGCTCGGCGGCATAGGCAGGCTCGGCCGGGTAGACGTGGTCGTCCATGAACTGCAGCAGGCGCGACTGCAAGTCCTTCGTTTTGGGGGAATAGTCAAAGTCCATGGGGTCTCCGTGTCGAATCGAGGGGCAGGTAGCTTGGGGCGCCGTGTCAGCTGCGCCGTCAGCCTTGTTGTGCGAAGCGCCAGGCCATTTCGGCGAGCGGGCGAGCGCCTTCGCCGGATGCGCGGGCCTGCGCGCTGGAAGCGGTGCCGGCCTCTACCCGCTTGGCGATGCCTTGCAGGATGGCCGCCAGGCGGAACAGGTTGTAGGCCATGTAGAAGTTCCAGCCGGCGCGCAGTTCTTCGGGCGTGGCTTGGGCCGTGCGCTCGCAGTAGCGGCGGATGTAATCGTCTTCACTGGGAATGCCCAGGCTGGCCAGGTCCAGCCCGCCAATGCCCCGGAACATGCCCGGCGGAATGTGCCAGGCCATGCAGTGGTAGCTGAAGTCGGCCAGCGGGTGGCCCAGCGTGGACAGCTCCCAGTCCAGCACGGCGATCACGCGCGGCTCGGTGGCGTGGAACATCAGGTTGTCGAGCCGGAAGTCGCCATGCACGATAGACACGCGGCGCTCGTCGCGCGCGCTATCGGGCATGTTCGCGGGCAGCCATTCCATCAGCCGGTCCATCTCGTCGATGGGCTGGGTGATGGAGGCGAGGTACTGCTTGCTCCAGCGGCCGATCTGCCGGTCGAAATAGTTGCCCGGCTTGCCGTAGCCCGCCAGGCCGCGGTCGGCGAACGGCACGGTGTGCAGCGCGGCGATCACGCGGTTCATCTCGTCGTAGATGGCGGCGCGCTCGGCCGGCTGCATGCCGGGCAATGACTGGTCCCACAGCACGCGGCCCTGCTTGAACTCCATCACGTAGAAAGCACGGCCGATGACCGATTCGTCCTCGCACAGCGCCAGCATCTTCGGCACGGGCACGTCTGTGCCGGCCAGGCCGCTCATCACCGCGAATTCGCGCTCGATGGCGTGGGCCGAGGGCAGCAGCTTGGCCACCGGCCCGGGCTTGGCGCGCATCACGTAGCTCTGGCCGGGCGTGAGCAGCTTGTACGTGGGGTTGGACTGGCCGCCCTTGAACATCTCCACCGTCAGCGGCCCCGCAAAACCTCTCAGGTTCGTCTTCAACCAGGCGGTCAGCGCCCCGGTGTCGAAAGCGTGCTGGTCAGAGACGGGACGCGTGCCGATGAAGTGGTCGTAATTGCTCATGAAGTCCGTTCGCCGGCGGTGGTGGAAGGGGAGTGGGTCAGCTGTCGGACTCCGCAATGCGCAGCAGCGCGTCGCGGTCGCAGACCACCAGGCCGACCGGCTCGATGCGGATGATGTCCTCGCGCTCCATGGCTTTGAGTTCCTGGTTCACGCGCTGGCGCGATGCGCCCAGCAACTGCGCCAGCTCTTCCTGCGCCAACTGCAGACCGATGCGCATCTCGGTGCCGTGCGACAGGCTGGGAATGCCGTAGCTGCGCACCAGGTGCAGCAGCTGTTTGGCCAGGCGAGAGCGCAGCGGCAGCGTGTTGAGGTCTTCCACCAGCCCGAACAATTGGCGAATGCGGCGCGCATGCAACCGCAGCATGGCCTCGTACAGCTCGGTGTGCATGCCCAAGATCTTGCGGAAGTCGGCCTTGGCCACGCACAGGATGGTGGTGTCGCCATGCGCATAGGCATCGTGCGTGCGGCGGTCCCCGTCGAAGATCGCTACGTCGCCGAACCAGATGCCCGGCTCCACGTACGTCAGCGTGATCTGCTTGCCCGAGATGGACGTGGAGCTGACCCGCACGGCCCCCTTGGCGCAGGCAATCCACTCCTCTGGCGGGTCGCCGCGTGCGGCGATCAGTCCACCGTCCTTGAAGCGTTTGACGTAGGCGCATCGAAGTATGTCGTGCCGTAGTGAAGGAGAGAGGGATGAAAACCAGCGACCGGTATTGATCGCCTCGCGTTCGTCGATGGTAAGAATGGGGTCGTCCATGTTCTGTCGTTTGCGTGACTGGGTTGCGGGCCATTGTCGCGTGCGAGACGGGCGCGGCAGATGCGGGTTGTCACTTGCGTGTCAACACAAAAATGCGGAGTGGTGCGCGCGTGCCGACGCCCTTTGGCGAGTCGCCAGGGTGGCGCGGGGGCGCTCGGCTCTGGCGTTCACAACCCCTGCGCGCCACCGGGGCTGCAGTCGCGGGTTATTTTAATGAAATCGGCCTCTAGCGCTTTATGGGTAAGCGCTTCCAGCTATCTTATTGATAGCGTGGAGGGCGCTTCTCCAAAAACGCGGCAATGCCTTCGCCAGCGTTCGCATGCTGCACGTTGCGCACGAAGTGGTCGCGCTCCAGCGCCAGCTGTGCGGTCAGCGTGTGCTCGGGCGCATCGTTCAGCAGTTCCTTGGTGCTGGCGATGGCGTTCGGTGCACGTTCGTTCAGCGTGTCGGCCAGCGCCAGCGCGTCGTGCAGCGCACGGCCGGGCTCGGCCAGCCGGTTGACGATGCCCAGCGCATGCAGGCGCTCGGCGTCGATGCGTTCGCCGCACATCAGCAGCTCGGCCGCCAGTTGCCGGGGCAGGGCGCGCGACAGGCTCCACGACGCGCCGGCATCGGGCGACAGGCCGATCTGGCTGTAAGACATCACGAACGCGGCATTGCGCGCCGCCACGATCAAGTCGCAAGCCAGCGCCAGCGAAAACGCACCGCCGGCCGCTGCGCCTTCCACCGCCGCGATCACCGGCTTGGGGTACGTGCGGATGGTCTCGATCCAGCTGTGCAGGCCTTCTACTGCCTGGGCTTGCGCCTCGGCGCCTTCCTGGCGGCGTGCCTGCAGCCGCTGCAGGTGGCCGCCGGCGCTGAAGACACCGTCTGCACCGGTGATGACGATGCTGCGCACGTCATCGCTGCGCTCTGCCACGCTCAGTGCTTCGACGCCTGCGGCGTACAGCGATTCGTCGAAGGCGTTGCGGGCTTCGGGGTGGCGCAGGGTGAGGATCAGGGTCTTGCCCTGGCTGGTGCTGAGGAGTTCTGCGGGCATGCGGTGCTTGTTCGGTGCTGGTTCGGTGCTTTGGGTGATCAATCTTCGACGTGCGTGAGGCTCAGGCCGATCGCGCCGCGCCGGCGCAGCCAGGGGCTGGGGCGGTAACGCGTGTCACCGTACACGGTCTGCAGGTTGAACAGCACTTCCAGGATATTGGTCGGCCCCCAGCGGTCGCCCATGGCCAGCGGCCCCAGCGGGTAGCCCAGGCCCAGCGTGACAGCGGTTTCCAGGTCTTTGGGCGAGCACACGCGCTGCTGGCAGATGTCGCTGGCGATGTTGATGATGGTGCCCACCACGCGCTGCGTGACGAAGCCGCCGCTGTCACGGATCACGCTCACCGCCTTGCCGTCGCGCGCGAACAGGGCATGCGCGGCGTCGCGAATGTCGCTGCGGGTGGCGGGGTTGGTAGCCAGCACGCGGCGGCGCGTGGCGGCGTCGTCCACCAGCATGTCGATGCCGATGGTGCGTGCCGGGTCCAACCGCTCCACCACGGCCACGGTGGTCACGTCAAAGCCCAGCGGCGCGACCAGCGTGATGGCGGTGGGCGAGGGCGATGCGCCGGTTTCTATGCGGGCGCCCAGGTCTTTGAGCAACTGGTACAGCTCGGCACGGCGCGACGCGCGGGGCGACACCCACACGGGCGGCATTTCGCCCACCTGGGGCACCGGCGGTTCGGGCGCCACCTGCGCGACGCCATCGACGTAGCGGTAGAAGCCTTCGCCCACCTTCTTGCCCAGCAGGCCGCCGGCCAGCCGCTGCGCGGTGATCACGCTGGGGCGAAAGCGGGGCTCCTCGTAGTACTGGTGGTAGATCGATTCCATCACCGGGTGCGATACGTCCAGCCCCGTCAGATCCATCAATTCGAACGGCCCGAGGCGAAAGCCCACCTGGTCGCGCAGGATGCGGTCCACGGTAGCGAAGTCGGTTACGCCCTCGCTGACGATGCGCAGCGCCTCGGTGCCGAAACCACGGCCCGCATGGTTGACGATGAAGCCGGGCGTGTCCTGTGCCGTCACTGGCGTGTGGCCCATCTGCCGGGCGAAGGCCGCCAGCCGCTCGGTGACCTCAGGCGCTGTCCTCAGCCCGCCAATCACTTCCACCACCTTCATCAGCGGCACCGGATTGAAGAAGTGAAACCCCGCCAGGCGCTCCGGTTTTTGCAGCACCGCACCCAGGGCGGTGATGGAAAGCGACGATGTGTTGCTTGCCAACACCGCATCTGCTGCAACAATGGATTCCAATTGAAGAAGGAGATCGCGCTTGGTATCCAGCTGCTCGACGATGGCTTCCACCACCAGCGTGCAGCCGGCCAGATCGTTCAAGGTGCCGACCGCGACCAGCTGGCCGTGCCAGTGTGAGGCGTCTGCCGCGTCGATGCGGCCCTTGTCCGACAGACGGAGCCATTGTTGATGGATATCGTCGCGCGCAGTAGCCGCGGCGCCGGGACGGTTGTCGAACAGCAGCACCTGGCTGCCCGCCTGAGCGGCGATTTGTGCGATGCCGCGGCCCATGGCGCCGGTGCCCACGATGCCGACGTTGCTGAATGGCTTGATCATGGGGCGCCATTATGGTGGCGTGTTTTGGGGAGACTACATGTGCCAGAATGGTGTGCGAATAAAAGAAACTACTGTGAAAATTAGTAACGCCATTGTCGGTGTCAGCCTCTCTGTCATGGCTTGCGGTGCCAGCGCCCTGTCGCTCGGAAACAGCCGCGGCGGCGTAGTCCTGGGCGCGCCTGTCGACTTGACTTTCGACGTAACGCCCGACCCGGGCAGCGATGTGGCGTCGTCTTGCATCAGCGCCAAGCTGGTCTCGGGCTCCACCCCCATTGCAGATTCCAAGGTCCAGGTCACGCCGGTCACGGGTGCCGGCACACCCCGCGTGCGCGTACGTGCATTCATTTCAGCGGACGAGCCCGTGCTGACAGCCACCTTGACGGGCGGCTGCGCCGGCCAGATCACGCGCCAATACACTTTCCTGGCAGAGCTGCCCGAGGCTGCCAGCGCCGCTGCGGCCGCCAGTGGCAGCCGCCCGGTCGATTTAGGGCGTCTGTCGCCCGCCGCCCAACCCGGCTCTGCAGGCGAAGGCACCGGTACCTCGCGTGCGGCGGTGGCTGCGGCTGCCGATGCTGCACCGCCCGCTGCCAGCGCAACGGCTCGCTCGGCGCCTGCAGCCACCACTCCCGCCATCCCACGCCGGGCTCGCCCTGCCGCTGGTGAAGCCGCCCCGCCCGCCGCATCACGTGCCAACGCGCCACGCTCCCGAGCCGCAGCCCCTGCAGCCGCCGAGCCCGCCCGTCCGCGCCTGGTGATGGAGCCGCTGGAGCTGTGGCTGGAATCGCCCCTGGTGCTGCGCAGCTCGCAAGAGCTGCCGGCGCCGGCTGCAACGGCCAGCGACGCGCAGCGTGCTGAAGCCGCCGCGCTGTGGCGGGCGCTGAACACTCCGCCCGAAGAAGTACAGAAAGCCGCTGGCCGTATCACCCAGCTGGAAGCCGACGCCGCCGGCCAGCGTACGCAGGCCAATGCGGAGCGTGCCGCCGCTGCTGATCTGCGCCAACGCCTCGACACGGCGGAGTCGCAGAGTTATTCCAGCACGGTCGTGTACGCGCTGGTGGCGCTGCTTTTGGCGGCAATCGCCTTGGCCTTCTGGATCTGGAGCCGATCGCGGCGTGCGGTCAACGATGCATGGACGCATTCGGTTCAAGCGAACAGCGGCCCGCCCGGCGGTGTCATTCTGGATGGCGTAGACGGTGCCGAGTCGCTGCACACCAACCCGCTACCGGCCGACCACTGGGAAGCGCCGGCCCCGCAGCGCGCAGCACCCGTTGTCGTGGCAGCGACGGCTCCTGTCGCCGCCCCTCTAGCCCGTGAGCCGCTGACACCCATCGCAGCCACTCCCAAACCCGCTTTTGCGCCATCCTCCGCAGCCGGGGTTGCCGCTGCAGCCGTGGCGGCGGTAGGTCGTCCTGCCGCGCCGCGCCACGGTGTCGAAGCCCACCCGGAAGCGCTTTTCGACGTGCAGCAGCAGGCGGAATTCTTCGTGTCGGTAGGCGAGCACGACCAGGCCATCGGCGTGCTGCAGACCTATATCGCCGCGCATGGCAGCACCTCGCCATCGGCCTATCTGGAACTGCTGCGGCTCTACCACACGCTTAGCCGCGCGGAGCCGTTCAACCAGCTCAGCAGCCGGTTCCAGGCCTTGTTCAACGCCCGGGTGCCGGAATTCTCGGCATTCCATCGGCCAGGCCGCACCTTGCTGGAATACACGGAAACGTTGGCGCACATCGAGTCGATCTGGTCCACCCCTGAAGTGGACGGCCTGATCGAGAGCTGCGTCTTCCGCGGCGAAGGCGGCGCCTGCGCCGACCCGTTCGACCTGGCCGCCTTCGACGACCTGCTGCTGCTGCTGGCCATCGCGCAGACCACGCCGCCGCAGTCGCGCGGCGCGCCACCTCCGCGTGAACGCACCACGCCGCAGGCGCCAGCGGCTGAGCCCGTGGCCGCTGCTGCCGCAGCCGCGCCGCTCGATGCCATCGACATGCTGCCCGACGTGTCGTTCGACTCCATGGTCGGCGGCCTGTCCCTGGAGCCGCGGCGTCCACCGCCGCCGGTACGCGGGCTGGTGGTCGATTCCTTCGACCTCGATCTGGACCTGTCGGAGCCGCCGCCCATCACCACCAGCGACCTGCCGCCGCTGCCCGTCACGCAGCCGCCAGCGCCCGGTCAGCCCGTCGGCTTTGGCTCGACCAGCGACCGTTTCGAGGTGCGACTGGAGCTGGAAGAGTGGGAAAAGCGCAAGCCTGAGTGAGTTGGGTTACCTGGCGGTACCTGGAGCCTGCCCGTCGTCGTGGCAGATTCAAGAGAAAAGGGGCTGCGAAGCCCCTTTCTTTTTTTCTTGATCGCGGATTGATGGCTAGGAAGTCGAACCGGCCATGGCACGCATCAACTCATTCGCTGCGGCTTCTGGATCGAGCGCAGTCACCAGAGCGCGCACCACGGCAATCGAACCTACGCCAGTCGCCAGTACCTCGGAAAACTGAGGCAACCCGATACCCCCAATGGCGACTTGCGGGTAGCCACGCATCAGGCGGGCGTAGGCGGCCAGGCGGGCGACGCCCTGGGGAGCGGTGGCCATCTTCTTGAGCGTGGTGGGGAACACCGCGCCCATGGCCACGTAGCTGGGGCTGGCCGCGTCGGCACGCACCATCTCGGCATAGCCATGGGTGCTGACGCCCAGGCGCAGGCCGGCTTGGCGAATCGAATTCAGCTGGGCAGGTTCAAGCGCATCCAGGTCTTCCTGGCCCAGGTGCACTCCATAGGCGCCAACGTCGATGGCCTGCTGCCAGTGGTCGTTGATGAACAGCAGCGCTGGCGTGCCCTGCACGGCCGCTACCGCTGCACGCACCTCTTGCGCAATGGCGACTGCGTCATCGGACTTGAATCGCAGCTGCACCGTCGGCACGCCCGCGCGGGCCATGCGGCCTACCCATTGCGCATCAGGCAGCACGGCGTAGAGGCCCAGGTCTTTGGGGCAGGCCGCGAACGGCTTTGCGTGCGGGCGCGTCTGCATTCCGAAGTCCGCGGGTTCATCGGGCCAGCGGCTGGCGTCGAAGCGGCCCAGGCGCTGCGTCTGCGCCGCCCAGGCGCGGGCGATGGTTTCAGCGTCGTGGGCGATGAAGCCCAGTGCGCTGCACGCCTGCAGTGCGGCGTGATGGACCAGGTCGTTTCCGGTCAGGGCAGGCGCGGGCTGCGGTGGAAAGGGCGCATAGGCCGCAGCGTGGTGCTGAAGAATGGATTGTGCCAAGGCATCTACTTCGGCAGCACCCGCGATTGCGCGGGGAAGCGATGACTCAGCCATGGTCGTGGTGCCAGAAAGGGGTGCCCAGCACCGGCGTGCTGGGTTGCGCGGCGTCGTGCGCCGTCATGGCGCCGGCGGTGCGTGCGGCGCGGCCGGCGGTCACTGCATCGGCAAAGGCGCCGGCCATGGCGACCGGGTCGCTCGCCAGGGCCACCGCCGTGTTCAGCAGCACGCCGTCATAGCCCCATTCCATGACCTGGCAGGCGTGCGACGGCAGGCCCAGGCCGGCATCGACCAGCATGGGCACGTCCAGCCGCTCGCGCAGCAGTTGCAGCGCATACGGGTTGACGGGGCCACGGCCGGTGCCGATGGGCGCGGCCCAGGGCATGACGGCCTGGCAGCCCACGTCCACCAGGCGCTGGCACAGCACCAGGTCTTCGGTGCAGTAGGGCAGCACCTGAAAGCCTTCACGGATGAGGTGTTCGGCTGCGGCCACCAGGTTCAGCGTGTCGGGCTGCAGCGTGTAGTCGTCGCCGATCAGTTCGAGCTTGATCCACGGCGTGCCGAACACTTCGCGCGCCATCTGCGCCGTGGTGATGGCCTCTTGCACGCTGTGGCAGCCGGCGGTGTTGGGCAGCACCGGCACGTTCAGCTGGCGCAGCAGCTCCCAGAAGCTGCTGCCGGTTTCGGCCGCGTTGCTGCCCTGGCGGCGCAGCGACGCGGTGACCATGGCCGGCCTCGCGCGCCGCACGGCCGCTTCCAGCACGCTGGGCGACGGGTAGCGGGCGGTGCCCAGCAGCAGTCGGCTTTGGAACGTCTGGCCATACAGCACCAATGCGTCGGCACTGGCATCGGTGGCGTTGGTAGAGGAAGGAATGGACGACATGGATGCGGCAATAGGTGGAAAAGAAAACGAAATCAGCCGCCGGTGACCGGCGAGATGATTTCCACCCGATCGCCATCGTTCAATGCGTGATGGGCATAGCGGGTGTTGGGTACGAACTGCAGGTTCACGGCGACGGCGAAAGGCGGGCAGACGCCGGCCAGGGCCACGGCGTCGGCCACGGTGGCCTGGGCGGCCAGTTCGGCGGGGCGCTGGTTGATGAGGATGTTCATGGAGCGGTGGATTCAGCAGGCGCTGGGCAGTTATGCAGGTGCAGCGCCAGGTCGAAGCGGGAGGCGAGTGCCGATTGTCCGGTGTGCAGCACCTGCAGCACAACGTCGAGCAGCGCCGGGGCGATCATGAAGCCGTGACGGTACAGGCCGTTGACTTCCAGCACCCGGTCAGCCACCACGCGCACGGCGGGCAGGTTGTCGGGCAGGGTGGGGCGGCATTGGGTGGCGATCTCCAGAATACGCGCCTCGGCAAAACCGCTGTGCACCGCGTAGGCTGCGCTCAGCAATTCGAGCGTGGAGCGCACGCTGGCGGGCGACAGGTCGTCCGATTCGATTTCGGTCGCACCGATGACGAACACATGGTCTTGCTTGGGCGCGATGTAGATCGGATAGCGCGGGTGGACGATGCGCGTGGGGCGCTGCAGCGTCACCTCAGGCGCATGCAGGCGAACGACCTCGCCGCGCACGCCGCGCAATGCGGGCCATTGCGTGCGGGCGCCCAGGCCCCGGCAGTCGATCACCCAGTCGGGCTGACCGGTCGTGCCGGGCTGAAAGTCTTGCGGTGAACGCGCGCTGTGCCAGTGCATGCGCACGTTCAGCTGTTGCAGCGTGCCTTCCAGCGCGGCAAGCAACTGGCGGTTGTCCAGCTGGCCTTCGCCCGGCAGGTACAGGCCTTGCGCGAAGCGGTGTGCCACCGTGGGCTCCATGGCCGCCACGCCCGCGCTGTCCAGCGCCTGCATGGCGGGCAAGTCGGGCAATAGGGACTGCGTGCGTTCGAGCGTGCCGCGCAGCCGGGCCGCGTCTGCCGCGTCTTGCCGGTGCCAGAGAATCAGCGTGCCGTTTTGCTGGAAGTAGACCGGTGCTTCCAGCTGCGCCAGCAGTTCGGGCCAGCGCCGCAGCGCGTGCTGGCCCATGCGCACCACGCCGGGCTCGGTCACGGCCGATTCGGCCAGGGGCGCCAGCATGGCGGCCGCCACGCGTGCGGCCGATCCTTCGGCCGCCGGGCCACCGGCTTCGTACACGTCGACCTGATGTCCCTCGCGCGCCAGTGCAACGGCCAGCAGCCGGCCCATGAGGCCCGCGCCGAGCACGGTGATGGAAGCGCGTGAATCAAGAAGGGGGAGCATCGTCATCGGTTCGTCGGTCAAGCCAAGCCAGGTGGAAAGACAGACAAAACGGGTGATTCCGATGTTGAAACTCCCCACGCCAGCATGATCTGGATCGGGTAGCGGGGCTTGGCCGCGATGCGCTGCGAGCGCTTCGGCGATGAAGAGGGCCCCAGGGTATTTTCTCAGTCGCCGCCGGTGCTCAATGACCTGCGGGACACCCCTGTTTCGTCCGTGCGATGAATTACAGCACATCGCTGCAACCCTTGCGGTTGATGTGGCGCAGGCGTGGTGGCCGTGGCGATCTCGGCGGCCAGAGCCCGCGCATGCCGGATAATTTTTGCCATGAACACGAACAACCCAACGCCGACCGACTCCACGCCCGGTGGCCGCCGCTACGCGCGCGTGCTGTCCATCGCCGGCTCCGACAGCGGCGGCGGCGCGGGCATTCAAGCCGACCTGAAGACCTTCAGCGCGCTCGGCTGCTACGGCATGACCGCCATTACCGCCATCACGGCGCAGAACACGCTGGGCGTGCGCGGCATCCATGGCATTCCGCCCGACATGCTGCGCGCACAGATCGACGCAGTGGTCGAGGACATCGGCGTCGACGCCGTGAAGATCGGCATGCTGCATTCGCCCGAGGTGGTGCGCGTGGTGGCCGACGCGATTCGCAGGCACGGCTTGCCGCACGTGGTGCTCGACCCGGTGATGGTCGCTACCAGCGGCGACCGGCTCATCGCCACCGAGACGGTGGGTGCCCTGGTGAGCGAGTTGTTTCCGCTGGCCGAAGTGGTCACGCCCAACCTGGACGAAGCCGGCTGGCTGCTGGGCCGCCGCATCGACGGCGTGGACGCGCTCGATGACGCCGCCGCCGACCTGCTGGCGCTGGGCGCACAGGCCGTGCTGCTCAAGGGCGGACACCTGCCGGGCGACTGGGTGGTGGACGTGCTGGCCGGCGCCGGCGGCCTGCGCGAGCGGCTGCAATCGGCCCGCATCGTGACGCACAACGGTCACGGCACCGGCTGCACGCTGTCGTCGGCCATCGCGTCGCATCTGGCACTGGGCTTGCCGTTGAAAGAGGCCGTGCAGGCGGCGCGCGCCTACATCCTGGCGGCGATTGCGGCCGGGGCTGACGTGCGCACCGGCAGCGGCCACGGCCCGCTGAACCACGGCCACGCGCCGCTGGCGCAGCGCGTGCTGGGCTGACGAGCCCAGCTTAAAAACCTGTCACCAACCCCAGGCCAGCCGGCGCGCGACCCAGCCTTTCTGGCCGCCGTCGCGCTGCACATGCGCCCAGCCGGCGGTTTTCTTCAGCGTGCGCACCACCTCGTGCTGCTCCAGCTGGCCGACCACCTTGTGGCGCTGGCCGGGGCCGGCGCGCAGATTGGCGGTGCGGGCCGTCACCACCATGTGCGGCGTCTTGGCCGTGAGCGGCGCGTACACCCAGCCCAGCGTGGATTCAAAATCGCGCACGCGCAGCCAGGATCCCTTGCGCTGCGTCACCTGCAGCGGGTAGCCGGAGCCCAGCTCCCACAGCGTGTCTGACCGGGTGGACGGCGTTTCGCGCACGTTCACGCTCGAGCCCTTGATGCTGACGAAGCTCTGCGCCTGCGCGGTAGCCGCGGTCAGCAGCAGCCCTGCGCACAGCAGGGCAGAGAGTGCCAGGCGGGGCAGGGTGAAGACAGGGACGGCGGTGGTGGTGACGGTGCTGCTGCACGTAGCTGCGGACGAATCAGGCACGGGGCAAGTACTCCTTTGAAACGATCAGGGGTGAAAGAAACGCAAGCCCCGGTGGAGAACCTCATGCCGGTGAAGTTCCTGCCTTTTTTGAGTCGACCCACTCAACACGATCTGATGGTTTCGCTATCAAAACCATAGCGGCTAGCGCTTGCCCCACGGGCAATTCAGCATCGATTGGCTTGAAGTGCCCATGAATCAAGCGCCAGACGCTCATCTATCGATAGCAATTAGGCCGATCACAATAGGCAAAGAATCACGGCGCCGCATGCCACCGCAGCGCTGAGCAACCTGTCCTTCACCAACCCATCGCTGCCCCACCAGTGCCCCAGCTACCCGACTACGCGGAACTGCACTGCCTGTCCAACTTCAGCTTCCAGCGCGGTGCGTCGCACCCGGCGGAACTGGTGGAGCAGGCCGTGGCGATGGGCTACGACGCCCTGGCCATCACCGACGAATGCTCGGTGGCTGGCGTGGTGCGCGCGCACGTCGCGGCACTGCAGCACGGGCTGCGGCTCATCGTAGGGGCGGAGTTCGCCTTCGGCCCTTTGAAGCTGGTGGCCCTGGCGCGCGATGTGGAGGGTTGGGGCAATCTGTGCGAATTCATCACCGCTGCGCGCAGCCGGGCGCCAAAGGGGCAGTACCGGGTGGATGCCGATTCGCCCTTTCAGCTGCTGCTCGGTTGCGAAGTGCTGCTGGCGCCCGAGCGTGCGCAGTTCACCGATGCGGGCGATCTGCCGTTCATTCGAGCCAGCCTGGAAAGCGCCCTGGCGCATCTGGATGCCGCCAGCACCTGGCTGGCAGTGGAGCTGCACCTGTCGCAAGACGACGGCCTGTGGCTGGAGACGCTGGAGCGCGCCGGCGCCGACCTGGGCCTGCCGCTGGTGGCCGCGGGCGACGTGCACATGCACCGGCGCAGGCGCAAACCGTTGCAGGACGTGATCACCGCCGTGCGGCTGGGCCGGCCGGTGTCGCAATGCGGCTTTGAATTGCAGGCCAATGCCGAGCGATACCTGCGCCCACGCGTGCGGCTGGCCACCACCTACCCACCCGCACTGCTGTCCGCCACGCTGCAGGTGGCTGCTCGCTGCACGTTCGAGCTCACGCAGATTCGCTACCGCTACCCGCTGGAAACCGTGCTGCCCGGCATGACGGCGCAGCAGACGCTGGCCTGGCTGACCTGGCAAGGCGTGCAGGCGCGCCACCCGCAAGGCACACCGCCGGTCATCGAAGCGCAGATCCACAAAGAGCTGGACCTGATCGCCGACCGAGGGTACGAGATGTACTTCCTGACGGTGCACGACATCGTGCGCTACGCGCGCAGCGTGGGCATTCTGTGCCAGGGGCGCGGCTCTGCCGCTAATTCGGCGGTGTGCTATTACCTGGGCATCACGGCCGTCGACCCGGAACACTCGCACCTGCTGTTCGAGCGCTTCATCAGCAAGGAACGCAGCGAGCCGCCCGACATCGACGTCGACTTCGAGCACGACCGGCGCGAACAGGTCATCCAGTACATCTACAGCAAATACGGCCGCGACCGCGCCGCCATTGCCGCCGTGGTCACCAGCTACCGCACACGCAGCGCGCTGCGCGACGTGGGCAAGGCGCTGGGCGTGGCGCCGGCGCTGATCGACGCTTTTGCCAAAGACCATCATTGGTTCGACGAGGCCATTGCCGAGGACCGGCTGCAGGAGCTGGCCCAGGCCTGCAGCACGCCGCTGCCGCCGCACCTCACCACGCTGTGGCTGAACCTGGCGCGCGAGCTGAACGGCTTTCCGCGCCATTTGAGCCAGCACGTCGGCGGCTTCGTGCTGACCCAGGGCCCGCTGACCCGCCTGGTGCCGGTGGAGCCTGCCAGCATGAAGCAGCGTTCCATCATCCAGTGGGACAAGGACGATCTGGACGCCATGCAGATGTTGAAGGTGGACGTACTGGCGCTGGGCATGCTGAGCGCGCTGCGCCGCTGCCTGGACTCGCGCGCCGCGTTGCGTGGAGAGCGCTGGGATCTCACCGGCATTCCTAACGAGGACGCCGCCACCTACGAAATGATCTGCCGCGCCGACACCGTGGGCGTGTTCCAGATCGAAAGCCGCGCGCAGATGAGCATGCTGCCGCGCCTGCAGCCGCGCACGATCTACGACCTGGTGGTCGAAGTCGCCATCGTGCGGCCTGGCCCCATTCAAGGCGGCATGGTGCACCCGTATCTGCAGGCGCGCGAACGCCAGCGTCAGTGGGTGGCCGATGGCAATGAAGGACCGATGCCGATTGAGCATGAGCGGTTGCGGGACGCGCTGGGCCGCACGCTGGGCGTGCCCATTTTCCAGGAGCAGGTGATGCAGATCGCCATGCAGGCCGGCGGCTTCACGGCCGGCCAGGCAGATGACCTGCGCCGGTCGATGGCCGCATGGCGGCGCAAGGGAGGCGTGCACCGGTTCGAAGACATGCTCAAGCAGGGCATGCACGATCGAGGCTATCCGCAAGAGTTTGCCGACCGCATCTTTCAGCAGATCTTGGGCTTCGGCGAATACGGCTTCCCGGAAAGCCACGCCTACAGCTTTGCGCAGCTGGCCTATGCCAGCAGCTGGCTCAAGCGGCATGAGCCGGCGGCGTTTCTGTGCGCGCTGCTCAATTCGCAGCCGATGGGCTTCTACAGCCCGTCGCAACTGGTGCAGGACGCGCGCCGCCACGGCGTGCGGGTGCTGCCCATCGACGTGTCGCACAGTGACGTGGACAGCACGCTGGAGGGCCATTTGCAGCCGGTGAGAGGCGTGGCGCTGCCGCAGCCGGCCGTGCGCCTGGGCCTGCGGCTGGTGGCGGGGCTGGAGGCCGCAGTCGCGCTGCGCGTGGCGGACGTGCGCAGGCAACGTCAGGAGCGCGGCGATGCGCCGTTCACCTCCGCGCAGGACTTGGCCCTGGCCGCGCGGCTGGAGCGCCATCACCTGCAGGCCCTGGCCGCCGCCGACGCGCTGCAGTCGCTGTCAGGCCACCGCCGCCAGCAGGCCTGGGACGCAGCGGCCCAGTTGCGCGCGCCGCCCTTGCTGCGCGATGCGCCGGTGCATGAAGCGCCGCTGGAGTTGCCCGAGGCGCCCGAGGGCGAAGAGATTCTGTTCGACTACGCCGCCACCGGCTTCACGTTGCGCCGCCACCCGCTGGCGCTGCTGCGCCCGCGTCTGGACCGCTGGCGGCTGCGCACCGCCTTGCAGCTGCAGGACGTGGCGACGGGTGAGCGCGTGCGCGCCTGCGGCATCGTCACCGTGCGCCAGCGGCCGGGCTCGGCCAAGGGCACGATGTTCGTCACGCTGGAAGACGAGACCGGTTCGGTGAACGTGATCGTCTGGCCCGCGCTGGTGGAGACCTGGCGCGCGCCGCTGCTGCGGTCGCGCCTGCTGGCGGTGGAGGGTGTGTGGCAGAGCACCACGCCCGTGGGCAGCCAGACAGCAGTGCGCCACCTGGTGAGCCAGCGCTTTCGTGACATGACCGGACTGCTGGGGCGCATGGCCCAGGCGCTGGACGGGAGCCGGGACTTTCATTGAATCCCGAAGTTTGAGTCTTTTTGGCCTCTAGCGCTTATCCATCAAGCGCTATCAGCTATTAAATATATAGCATTCAGCGTTGCGGCGGGCTGCGCCATTCCGGCGGCAGCAGCTCATACAGGGGCGACGGGTCACGGGTGAACGGCTGCGGGCTGGGGGCGGGCAGCACGGACAACAGCGCGCCAGACTGGCTCACGTCAAAGCGGGCCAGTTGCTGCATCCAGCTGATGTCGACCGTGCCGCCGGGAGCGGGGCGCGAATACACCAGCTCAAGCATGCGCCGCGCCGGGGCCGATCCGCTGGCCGATGCCTGCTGGTACAGGCGGATCGCCTCGGAGTAGTTCGACGGCACGCCATCGCCACGATGAAAGCGCTGCGCCTGCTGGAAGAGTTGCTCGCCGCTTTGGCGCGATGGCGTGTCGACCGTGGTGTCTGCCGGCTGCATGGCGGTAGCACGGGTGGCCACCGCTGTCGCGCGGGTGGGCTGCGCGGGAGGGGCGGCCACGGAGTCGCCCGGGCCGCGGGCTGCCAGCTGCTGCAAGTTGGCAGCGGCAGCGGGGGATCGCGGTGCGGCGGTGCGCAATTGCTCCAGCGCTGCGCTGGTGTCGCCCTGGGCGATGTTTTCGAGCGCCAGCTCGGTCAGCGCGCCGGCGCTGCCGGCACGGGCCGCGCGGGCCAGCAGCGCCCGGTGGGGCGGGGCGCTTTCGCTGGTTGGTGTTGCGCCGGGCGATTGGGCGGGCCGCGCCACGGGCAGCGGGGCCAGCCGCGTGGCGACCCACCAGTCGAGATACAGCGCCAGTGCCGGGTCGGCCGCGCGCAGCTGGCTGATCCAGGGGCGCGCAGCGGCCGGGTTGGGCGGCCCACCGCAGCCGTCGATGTCGCACCAGGCAAGGCCGGCGGGCGCGAGTGGGTGGCCGGCCTGGCGCGCGATGTCGAACCAGTGGCGGGCCTGCGCGGCATCCTGGGTCATGCCGACGCCGTGCAGCGACAGCAGGCCCATGAGCCAGGCCGCGTCGCGTTGCGCGGTGGACGGGCGCTGCGGAGCGCGGGCCGCACGGCGCGGGGCTTTCTGGCCGGTGGCGTCAGTGGGCGGCGCCGCGGCCGGGGCAGCGCCTTCGGCCAGGGCACGCAGGCGTTGGATGGGCTGGTCCATGGCGGGGTCGCCGTTGCCGGTCAGGCGGGGCGATGTGCTGGTCAGCGGTTGCGAGCCGATGGCGGGCTCGGGTGCGCCGAGCGATGGCGCCGAATGGCTGGCAGCAGCCTGCGTGCCTTGCGATGTGCAAGCCGCCGTCAACAGGCCGACCAGCAGCGCGGCGCGCACAGCGCCTGCGGCCGTTATGGGGGCGGGTCGGCAGCGCATGGCGCGGCTCACTTGGCAGCTGCAGGCGCGGCGGGTGCCGCGGCCCTGGGTGCAGCGGCGGGCGCTGCCGGCGCTGCGGCGGCGCGGCGCGGTGCCACTTCCCAGAAGAGGGCGTTGCCGGTGTAGCTGTCGGCACCCACCGTGGCGGCGATGGCCTGGTTCACGCTTTCAAGCGTGGTGTAGCCGGTGATCGGCTTGAAAGCGGCGCCGCGCAGTGGCTCGGGCAGGCGGGCGGTCACGTCCTCATCGGTGGCAAAGCAGGCCACGCCTTCGTTGCCGGGGCTGCCGGCGTCCATCACGAAGCCGGGCAGCGGGCTCATCCAGTCGGGAATGCGCACGGCCTGGCCGGCGGAAACCCAGCCCGACGTGTTGGTGGCGTTGGGCAGCAGGCGAATCACCGAGCCATCGGCACTGCCCATGTAGCACGACAGATAAGAAGCGCGCGAGACGGTGCCCGAGAGGAAGATTTGCTCGCCCACCTCGAACGCCTTGCGGTCGAGCAGCACGTTCTTGATCTGCAGGTCGATGCGGCGGTCGGGCGCGGCGGCTCCGTAAGTGGCTTGTATCAGCTGGGCCACATCGGTGCCCGCCGCGGCGGCGGCCGGCGCCACCATAGAGGCGGGAATCGGCGCCGTGGCGGCCACGGCCACTGGCGTTCCGCTCTTGGTTTCCCAGCCTACGCGCACCAGCTTGCCGTCCGGCCCCAGGGCCACGAAGCTGCGCATCGCACGTTCGTACGTGGCGAAGTCCACCACGCCGCTCACGACCATGCCCTGGTCGGCCTGAAAACGCGCGAGTGCGTCGCGCAGGCGGGCCAGCTCGGCAGGGCCGTCGCCCGCGTCGGTGGCGGGCAAGTAGCCCTGGCTGCTGAGCGAGCCGCGCACCAGTTGGCGCTGCGAGATGGCATCGCCTTCGTCGTACCAGTCGCGCAGCTGGCGCTGGAAGTCGGGGTGGGTCTGCTCCAGGGTCAGGCATTGCCAGTAGGGCACGCGGGCCCACTTGCCGACCAGCTCGATCATGGAGAGTTCGACCAGCGTGCGCACGGCGGGGCCGGAGCCCTGCGCATAGTCGCGCCCCACGCTGAACTGCACGCCGTAGCTGCCGATGCGGCCGGCCAGATCCAGCCCTTGGCCGCCAGTGCCAATGATGATTTCGTTGGCCGAATCGAGCCCCGGAATGATGGTGCGGGTGCGGAAGTCGCCCAGGTGCATCTCCAGCCCGATGACGGTGGTGTTGCGCGTGCGGCTGTAGCCGGTTTCAAGGCGGCTGGCCGAGGTGCCCACTTCGGCGTTGTTGCGCAGCACGTTCTGGTCCACGAACGCGATGGCGCCCGACACGTAGAGGGCCGGGCGCTGCAGCTGAATCTGGTTGTTGTTCAGCAAGATGGTGGTGAGGTTCTGCACCGTGTCTTGCCGGGCGATGTCCACTTCGTAGTCGACGTAGCGGAAGGCGTTCGACAGGCGCGACATTTGCGAGAGCGCGGTGATCACCATGTCCTTGGTGGCCACTGCCACGCGGCCCGAGTAGTCGGGAATCTGCTTGCTGCTGATGAGCACCGTGGGCATGCGCGTGGCCCGGAACAGGTGGTCCATGCACATCAGCGAGTCGGAAAAGCTCGACAGCGAACGCACGGGCCGCACGGTGGGGCGGTCGGCCGCGTAGCTGTGGGTCTGGAATTCGGCGTCTTCGCGCGCATTCAAGGGCGCGGCGCAGCCGGCGACCAGCGCGGCGGCGGCGCAGGCCAGCGCCATACAGGCCAGCCGAAGGCGCGGCAGGGGGCCGCGCGTGGCGACGGGTTCAGTGGTGGTAGTCATGCGCGTATCCCTCGGCGCCCGTGCGGGAGCCTGCCGCGTAGCCGCGTTCTGGCGGTTTCGGCGTTCTGTGTTCTGGTGTTCGATTCGGTCGCCGCAAAGGCACCCGCGGTGGGGCCTGCTTGAGCGCTGGCAGACCGCTAGATGTGCGTGGTGGTTCTCAACGGCAAGCGTTGATGAGGTCTCCGCGCAGCACGACCACTTGGTCTTGCTTGCCGGGGCCGTAGTTGTTGAACGGCGTTTGGGCGGCCGTGTTGCTGCCGACTTCCTGCACGCAGGTCTTGCGGAATCCGTCGTTGCTGACAGTGGTCACGACGTCGTTGTCCGTGGCGATGCCGCTGGTGTCGGCCGAATAGGCTTTTGCCGTATAGCGGGCGACCTTGGCGCGCAGCGACGATGGCATCTCGCTGAGGGTCTCGAGCCCCTGCGACTTGGCGCCACTGCCCAGAGGCAGCGACAAGTACTGGACTGGGCCTCGCAGCACGACCGGATCTTCGCCCGGCGCTGCCACCGCGGGCGTGAGCCAGCCCACCGTGCAGAGCAGGCCCACCAGGGCATAAGGCTTCGCGCGCAGCGTGCGTGACAGGGTCAAGATGGAGTTCATGGCCTCAGTTCCATTGGAAGCGGCTGTGCAAAAGACCGTCGCGCGGAGTGCTTGCGCACGGGGCGAGGCTCTTTCGCACGAGCCCGTCAAGATCGATCAACCGATCAGTTGCAAGTCTGGCAACCGTTGTTGGTCGACACGTTTTGCACTGCCTTGGAGTAGCCTGCAGCCGAGTTGCCGATGTAGGAGTTTTGAGCGGCAACCACTTGCAGTTGCACGCCTTCCACGTTCACGCGGCCCAGGTTGGTAGCCAGGCTTTGCGTGGCGACAGCGCTTTGACCGGAGGCCAAGTTGGCGATGCCGGCGTTCTGCGTAGCCACGACCTGGATCGAAGCGGCGTCGATCGACACGTTGCCGGCGTTGCTGGCCAGGTTCTGACGGGCTTCGCCGCCGCCGTTGGCCGTGTTGCCCACGGAGCTGTTAGCGACCGAGGTCACTTGGATGCTGGGGGCGTTGATGTTGATTTCAGGGGTGCTGGTGGTGCCACCGTGGTTGCCACTGTAGCCGCCGCCAGCGAAAGCGGATGCAGCGACCAGGCCCAGGGAGATGATTGCAAGCTTCTTCATGACACGTTCCTTGAATGAGAGAAAAATTTGCCGGATACCGACTGATTTCGGAACCCTGGCGGGGTGTGACGCAGACCCGGGTTTTGTTTTCTACGCTCCGTTGTCTGTGTCTGGCTGCAGTGTTCCGCAGCCCCGCCAAGGCGCCTATCTCCCCAATGGGGTACCCCATCTCATGCATTTTTTATATCGTCTTCTGCCACAGATAGCCCATGTTCTCCTCGTAGGAGGAAAGCGGGAGGGCTGTAGGAAAAGCTCCTGAAAGCCACAAAGACGCGGTAGTTTCAAGATGTAAACAAGGTAAACAATTAAATATTTGTGTTTAAACACAGCTTTGGCTTTTGCCGGGCGTTTTACGTGGAAAGAGTTAGTGAAAACCCTGGATTGAAATGGCCGTATTTACAGGTTTTCCAGTAAAAACAGCCGGAAGTACTGACCTGTACGGTAATTAAGCGTCAACGAAGATTCCATCTCTCCCTCAAACTAGGGAGTGTCTGGATGTGTCTTTTGTTGCTGAGCCTTAATTTTCTTGGGGGCAGTAGACCTTTATTTGCATTTCTTTTACCTTTCGCCCACGCCGCGATTTGCGACTGGTTACGGTTGCTTGCGCTGTGCGACGAATAAAAAGCAAAGTGAGGACATTTGATGTTGAGCCTGGACGAAACAAAGAGCCTCGTCCCCCCTGTCGTGCGCGCGGGTGACTCCACGCCCTCCGGCGCAGTGGCGACCGCTTCCAGCCCAGCCAGCGTGTGGCCCGACTTTCTGGCGGGCCAGGTGGAAAAACCCGTTCGCGTGCTGCTGGTGGACGACGACTCCCACATGCGCCGCGTGATCGCTCAAGAGCTGATGTCTGACCCGCGCACCTTGCTGGTGGCGCAGGCGACCAGCGTGCGCGAAGGCCGCAAGGCCATCAAGCAGCATGAGTTCGACGTGATGCTGGTCGACCTGAACCTGGGCGACGGCGAAGGCTTCACGCTCATCGACTACATGAAGAGCACGCGCCCCACGGCCGAGGCGGTGATGATTTCCATCATGGAAAACGACGACCAGGTGCTGCGGGCTTTCGAGCTGGGCGCTACGGGTTATCTGGTCAAGCATTCCTGGTTCGGCAACTATCCGCAGGCCGTGCTGCAGGTGGTCAACGGCGGGGCCTCCATCACGCCCAATCTGGCGCGCAGATTGCTGCAGCGCTTTGACTCGTCCAGCGCAGCGTCGCCCACGGCGCGGCTGCCGCTGCGCCCCGATGTCGATCGCGAGCGCGAGCCTGAGCGGCTGTCGCTGCGCGAAAAGGAAGTGCTGCGCATGGTGGCCAGTGGCTACACCAGTGCAGAGATCGGCACGCGCCTCTTGATCAGCGGCTTGACCGTGAACACCCACATCAAAAACATCTACCGCAAGCTGCAGGTGCGCACCCGCGCGCAGGCCGTGCGATTCGCGTCATTGCGGGGGCTTTTCTGAGCCCGGTCGGCCGCACCGCCAAAGCCCGCGCCCTGCACATGAATTGACCGAACCGTGTTCCGTACCCGCCCGCCAGCCTACGCGCTGGCCTGTATCTTCATCTGGGCCGTGCAATGCGTGCTCGACCTCTTCCTCTACTACTGGCTCGATACCGGTGTTGCGCGCAACCCCATCGATCTACGCACCTGGCAGCTCATTGACCTGGCATGCACGTTCGCCATGGGCGCTTTGCTGCTGCTGCAACTGCCACGCGCACTGCGTTGGCGCCCGCGCCTGAATGCCCGCCCCAGCCCCGAAGTGCAGCACGAGCGCGAGCGCATCGGGCGTGACCTGCACGACCAGGTGGGCTCGCAACTGGTGACCGCCATGGCCCTGCTGGACGCGCGCGACGCCGCCCATCGGCCCGCACTGGCGGCGCTGGAGCAGTGCATGCTGGACGTGCGGCTGCTGGTGGATTCGATGGACGGCTACGACGACACGCTGGCCGATCGGCTGGCGCGCCTGCGCCACCGTATTCAGCCGGTGCTGGACCGGCGGGGCATGCAGCTGGAGTGGGATGTGCACGCCTGGCCACACGTCGGCATGCCGGTGGGTGGCAGCGCACTGGAGCTGACCAACATCGTCAAAGAAGCCATCAGCAATGTGCTGCAGCACTCAGATGCCACGCGTTTGACCGTGTCGCTGCTGCATGAAACCTTGCCTGCGCCTGGCCATGCCGGCGGCGCCTGGCATCTGCGCATTCATGACAACGGGCGGGGTCTGGCAGATGCGGCTGTAGCGGCTGATGCGGTGAACGCGGCCAATGGAGTGATCGCGGCTGCGGCCGTCACGACTGTTCCGTTGCACGCCCTGATCAAGGGCCAAGGCATCGCCGGCATGGATCGGCGTGCGCGCAGCGCTGGCGGCACGTTGGCGTTGGAAGCCGGCGAGGGCGGTCGGGGCCTGTGTGTGCACGTTACCGTGCCGGATCCCGAACGTCGCTGAAGCCTGCCACTGCTATTGCTATAAAAGATATAGCTGCCAACGCTTATGGAATAAGCGCTAGCAGCGTATTTGAATCAAAAATCAACGTGGTGCCGCCTGCCGTGGCGTGGGCGATGCGGCACCCGCCTTGCCTGCCTTGACCGCATCGTTGGCCCGCGCCAGCAACTCAGCGCAATGCGCGTCGTCCTCGGCTGCCGGCACCGTGATCGGCAAAAGCGCCAGCGCGACGGGCGCAACGGCGGCAGCGGCCACCGCCGCGCCGGCACGCAGCAGCAGCGGGCCAGCCTCCAGGCCGACCTTGGGGTCATCGAACGTGCCACGCACATACAGCGGCGTGCGCAGCGACAGGAACTTCCACTTCAGCGATTCCGGCTTGATGCGCAGGTTCATCTGCTCATTGCGCAAATCGACCGTGCC
Source organism: Acidovorax sp. WCS2018Noco2-16 (assembly GCF_031843945.1). Lineage (NCBI taxonomy): Bacteria > Pseudomonadati > Pseudomonadota > Betaproteobacteria > Burkholderiales > Comamonadaceae > Acidovorax > Acidovorax sp. WCS2018Noco2-16. Next base: position 395,142 of record NZ_JAVTJJ010000001.1, on the reverse strand, counting down.
GACGGCTTCCACCAAGGCCTCTTCGGTGCTGAGCTTGACCGAGCGCGTTTCGGCAACGCCCTCGCGCACGGCAAAGTCAGCGACTGCGCAGCGCAGCTTGACTTCTTCGTTCTCGCCGAAGAGCCGCGACACCACCACACTGCCCACGTTCAAAGCAGCCAGGTCCAGCATCTGCTTGCTGAACGTGCCGTCGCGGATGTACAAGCGCGCTTCGCCGGAACTGCTGCCCAGCATGCGCGCAACCGAATTGCCAGTAGCCGACAGCGCCACGGCGCCGTCCAGGCGACCGAAGCTCTTCTCCATCAACTCGACCTTGGGGAAGAGGGCGGACAGCCGCAGGCCTTCGACTGAGCCCCGCAGCTGGGTCTTCAGCGGGCCGTCGCGCGCGTCGAGCACCACACGCGAATCGATCTTGCCTTGGGCCACGCCAAAGCGCAGAGGCGCCAGCGTGAGCTCGGCATTCTGCAGCTTGGCGTGGACGCTCAGGTTTTCGATGGGCAAGCTGTCTGGCCGGACGATGCGTTCGCCAGTGAAGGTCAGATCCAGATCCATCGCGTTCCAGCGGTCGGTGGCAAAGGCCGAGTCGGGCAACACCTTGCCCGGGCGCTTGGAGGTGCCCTTTTCCTGCGCTCCCTCGCCGGTGGGGGCGCCCACGATCGGTCCGAGGTCTGCCAGACGCAGCTGGCGCGACGTCATGGTGCCCTTGAGTTGCGGCCGGGGTTTGGCGGAGGTGTAGGCCAGGCTGCCCTGCAAATCGCTTTCGCCTACTGAGCCGCGAAAGTCGCGGTATTCCCACGTAGCGCTTTCCGGAGCCAGGCTGCCGACCAGGCGGCCGCGGGTCTGGAACGGCGGTGTGTTCGGCAGCACGATGCCCGTCAGCTCATACAGGTCGGCCATGCTGGACGCTTTCAGCGCCACCTGAAAATCCAGGCCCGAGAGCGCGGCCGGGTTGGCCAGAATGCCCTCGGCTTCAGCCTGCACGCTGCCGGCGCGGGCTTTGAATTGCAGTGGGTAATTCACCACCTGCTCGCGCAGCGACAACACCGAGCCGCCCTGGCCCTGGCCTTCGATGCGCGCCTTGCCGTAGCGGCCTTGCAGCGCAACGCGCACGCCGTAGGGACTGGTGGTTGCGCCCTGCGCGGCAACGTCAGCCTTTGGGCTGGCGGCAAGGGTCGCGGCCGGGTCGATGGTGTCGACGCGTGCGCGCAAAGCCAAGTCTTTGGTGCCGTCTACATAGCCCAGCCAACCGCCGCGAATGATGAGCTGCCCCACGCTCAGGTCCCATGGGTTGTCGTTCGCCGGCGTCGCGTCGTCGGCTTTGTCGCGTTTCGTGAAGGTCCAGTTGTTCGTGCCGTCGGCTTTGCGGCCCAAGGCGATGTCCGGCGCGGTCAACACCACCGTGTCGAGCACCACGTTGCGCGCCAGCAGTGGCCACAGGCGCAGTGTGGCGCTGGCACTGCCCAGCGTTGCCATGGTTTGCGATCCGCGCTCGGGTGCTTCGGCCGTGGTGGCGTTCGACTGTTCCAGCGCCAGCGCGCGTGCCGCATCAGACGCGCGTGCTTGGGCAGCTTGCGCGTCTTGTGCTTGCGACGCAGCGGCGCTTGCTGCCACGGCCGGTGCAGGCGCGGAGGCACTGGCTGTGCGAGGTGGTGCCGAAACCGTCTTCTGGCTTTCACTGCCGGCAGGTTGCTTCGGCTCTTGCTTGCGGGGCAGGGCGGGCAGCGCTTTGTCGCCCCGTGCTGGTTCCTGGGCGATGGTGAAGCCCTCGGGGTTGTCCATCACCAGTTGCTGCGCCTGCACCGTCACCCCCGGCACCCACCGGCGCCAGCCAGCCTCCAGCGGCTGCGGCCAATGCCAGTCCACCGACAAATCGCCTTCGATGGCGAAATGCCGGCCGGTGGCCTCGCTCACCTTCGCGTTCACCCAGGGGCGGTGCCGGTTCCAGTCCCAGTGCGTGAGCACCACCAGTGCCAGGACGATCAGGGCGATCAGCGTGGCGATGACTCCCAGAACCCAGCGCAAGATGCGCCAGCGACGCGGCGAGCCGGTGGAGGAGGCCGCAGATGCGGCGGTGTTTTGGGACGTAGGCGTGGACATGAATTCAGCGAGCCGGTGCCCGTGTCGATTTGGCTTGAATTCGATGAAGTAGGCCACACGGTGCCCGGCCTCAGATGAGCGCGAAGCGCGGTGAGTCGATGCTAGTGCGGCAGGCCTTGCCTCGGCCCGGTTTGGTTCGGTTTGCCGCACTTGTCCTACAACAAAGATTGACCGTGAGTCTCGCAAGGCAAATGGCCTTCTAGCGCTTGCCTACCGGACCTTTGGTGCTACGTATTTGATAGTTTTTGAGAGGTGGTGCCGGCCTACAATTGCCGTCATGTTCAACCGCCAGGATCCCAAGGTTTTGCCCGTGCGTGACGGCGTGGGGCCCAGTTGTGTGGTGCTACCCGTCCAAGGCAGCGGCACATTGCTGGACTTTCTGGCGAGCCGCTTGCCCGTCGTGTCCAGAGACGGCTGGCGCCAGCGCATGTTGTCCGGCGATGTGGTGGATGAGCAAGGCGAGCCCGCCACGCCAGACCGCGCCTTCGTGCCGGGCCTGCGCCTCTATTACTATCGCGCGCTGCCGCAGGAAGCAGCCATTCCTTTCGAAGAAGCCGTGCTGTACCAGGACGAGCACCTGGTGGTGGCCGACAAGCCCCACTTCCTTCCGGTGGTGCCTGGCGGCGCATATCTTCAGCACACATTGCTGGTTCGCCTCAAACGTCGCCTTGGCTTGCCAGAGCTGTCGCCCATCCACCGCATCGACCGCGACACGGCCGGCCTGGTGCTGTTTTCGACCCAACGTGCCACGCGGGGCGCTTACCAGGCGCTGTTCAGGGATCGCGCCATCGGCAAGGTGTACGAAGCCACCGCGCCGTGGCGTGACGATGTCCGCTTTCCCCGCACGCACACCAGCCGCATTGAAGAAAGCGCGCAGTTCTTTCGCATGCAGGAAGTACCGGGCGAGCCCAACACATGCACGCACATGGAGTTGATCGAACACGCCGGCGCATGGGCGCGCTACCGCCTGTCGCCTGTCACCGGCAAACGCCACCAGTTGCGCGTGCACATGGCCGCACTGGGCCTGCCGCTCTGGGGCGACGCGTTCTATCCTGAGGTGAATGATCCGCCCCCCGGCGACTATTCGCACCCGCTGCAACTGCTGGCACAGGCGCTGGACTTCACCGACCCTGTGACGGGGACGCTGCGCAGGTTTGAAAGCCAGCGTGCGCTGCTTCCTCTGCAATCACTGACATGACTACGGCTATCCGTGCTGGCTGCGAGGCGGACAAAAGCCATCAACAAAAACGGGAGCGAGGGGGTTGGGATCTGTTGCTGCCAGCAAGCCAAGCATGCTGGAGCGGGTGAAGGGAATCGAACCCTCGTCAGTTGCTTGGGAAGCAACAGCTCTGCCATTGAGCTACACCCGCCAATCACGCGCTGCATATGAGTGTGCGGTGCCTGAAATCGGACTTGCTGTAGGCAGCAAGTTGCGGCGATTCTATCCAGATTTCTGGCGCACCCAGCAGTGTAGGTGCGCGCTCTGCGGCGCTGTAGGCGGACTTCCCGTTGTGAGTTTTCTCCATCATTTGATCTGCAAAGCGGCAATCCATCGCAGCCTATGTGCCGTAAGAGCTTGCAGTCGCCCGGCTTTCGGGTGGCACTGGCTCACAGTCAACACTCAGGAGATTACTCATGACCTATCGTATGACCGCACGCCTGGCCGCAGCTGGCCTGACTCTGGCCCTGTCGGCCGCAGCGATTCCTGCCATGGCGCAGGTCACGGTTGGTGGCGCACCCATGCTCCCCACCAAGGACATCATTGACAACGCAGTGAATTCGAAGGACCACACCACGCTGGTCGCGGCCGTCAAGGCAGCCGGTTTGGTGGAAACGCTCAAGGGCCCCGGTCCATTCACCGTCTTCGCTCCAACCAACGCGGCTTTCGCTGCGCTGCCCGCCGGCACGGTGGACACGTTGCTCAAGCCAGAAAACAAGGCCACCCTGACCAAGGTGCTGACCTACCACGTGGTCGCAGGCAAGTGGGATGCTGCAGCAATCTCCAAGATGATCGCTGACGGCAAGGGCACTGCCTCCATCAAGACGGTGGCTGGTGGCACGCTGACCGCCAAGTCGTCTGGCGGCAAGGTGATGCTGACCGATGAAAAGGGTGGCTCGGCTACCGTGACGATTGCCGACGTGTACCAGTCGAATGGCGTGATCCACGTGGTCGACAAGGTGCTGCTGCCCAACTAAGCCCGGTGACTAATGGCTGCCTGCACGCGGCAGCCACGGTCTGGGTCGTTGTGATTCTGAAGGCCAGTTTTCTAAGGAAGACTGGCCTTTGTTCTTTCGGTCTCGATTCGCAAGAGCGATTCGATGGTGCCTTTTGATCCAGCAAGGCTGCGTTTGCGACGTGGCGCCAGTGCTGGGTCGATAGTGATTAGGCTAAACGGCGCGCTGCTGCGCTTCCACGGTCGACTGCCGGCAAATATTGAGCCCGGTGGCCGTGAGCTTCAGTGCCCCACCGTCCCACTCCATCCAGGAACAGTGCACCAGTTCGTCGATGACGTCGTCACCGATCTGACCGGCTTGGTTGCTGCGAAGCAGACTTTGAATGCGCGGCAGTGCGGCGCGCAATTCGCCCTGGCGGTCTGCGGTGGTGATTGCAATTGCCATAGTGGCCTTCCCAGTGCTGGAACGATTTGACAGCCTAGCACGCGGGTCCTGTGGCCGTACGCAGGTGATGCGCGGCGGCAACGCCTGGCTGACGGCCGGTTTACAGGGGGTTGACTAGCTGAGCCGGGCCGCTGCTGCTGCAGAGACACACTGCCGCACAGGCGCGGAATACGCGATAGCAGCGTTGTCCGACGCGCCTGGCTTTGATTCACAGCTAACTTCAGCGCATATCTTTCACGGAGCCACCATGATCACAAGCGACCCCACCATGACCAACCTGTTTCTTCAACTAGGCTTGGATGAGAGCGCCCCAGCTATCGAAAAATTCATCCAGGAGCACCAGCTCCCGACAGCTGTAGAACTGGCAGACGCACCTTACTGGAACGATTCGCAGCGCCAATTCCTGATCGAGCAGTGGAAGGCCGACGCTCCGTGGGCTCTGACGGTGGATCAGTTGAGCGAGGCACTGCATGCCGAGGCGGTGCGCGCACGCACGGCTGCCGAGATTTCAGACGCACCCGCCAAGTAGCTAGACGGGCCATGCGGCTCGCACTCTGCGGGCGACATCAAAGGCCTATGAGCTTGCATGTCACCCAAGCCCAAGACCCGTACGGTTTGCGCCTTGCGGGTTTTTTCTGCATCGATCAAAACAGCTTTGGTGCAGTTTTTTGAGGGGGCCAACAACAATCAGCGCACTTTTGAAAGTCTCAGGGACTACTTTTTCCTGACTCCAGTCAAGAAAAAAGCCGCGTCCGGGTTTCGTCTTACAGGTAAGGGTTTGATCGGCTTTCGACGTCTCACTGGGTTGCCCATTACAAAAGTCTTGGGGACGCACCTTCATGTCCCCACCCATCCGAGGAGCACGCCATGAACCCGAATCTGACAACCACTCCGGTCACGTTGACACCTGCTGACCCTGATCTGGCCGAACAAGCGAACCCCGGCCACGGCATTCCATCACAGGACCCGGTCCCGGCAGCTCAACAACCGCTATCGTCTGCAGAGGCCGAACGCGAGTCGAAGTCCGTGTTGATGGGCGGCGGCGTCATGGCCGGCGCAGCAGCCGGTGCCGTCATTGGCGTGGCCGCTGCCGGACCGGTTGGCGTGATCGTCGGCGGCATCACTGGAGGACTTGCCGGGGCACTAGGCGGAGCCGCCGTCGGAAGCGCCAGCCGGGCGGATGATTCTGGCGCCGATTCGAATCTGCCACTGTCTAGTGATGAAGACCAGCAGGGCGACGCGAACCGGTTACCTCGTTCGTGATGGACACCCGAGATTGAAGCCGTTCCGCCACTGGACGGAAAACGCTTTTGACGAGTGAATGAATGGCCTGCCCGGAGGGACTCGAACCCCCGACCTATTGCTTAGAAGGCAATTGCTCTATCCGGTTGAGCTACGGGCAGATAGACGTCGTTGACAGCGCGGTGGCCAAACGGCCCCAGGCTCAGACGCCGAGCTCGCAGGAAGCGCGAGGGGGTGAATGATACCCGGGCTGATGGGACGCAATTTTCTCGCTGGCCCCGTTTTTGCGTGGGACTGGGTGTTGCGGTTATAACGACCCCGTCCTGTACCGATCGTGCAGCCGCATCCCGTACCCGTAGTCCGCCTCACACCACCAGTCCGCCCATGCACGACAGCCTGCCGCTCATCAACACCATCGCCGCCGCGTTGGGGCTGGCGCTTTTGCTGGGGTTTGCCGCCACGCGCGTGAAGCTGCCGGCGTTGGTGGGGTATTTGCTGGCGGGTGTGGTGATCGGGCCGTTTACCCCAGGCTTTGTGGCAGACCGCGAAATGGCGAGCCAGTTGGCTGAGATCGGTGTGATGCTGCTGATGTTCGGCGTCGGCCTGCACTTTTCGTTGGGCGATCTGCTGGCGGTGCGGCGCATCGCGCTGCCAGGCGCCGTGGTGCAGATGGCGGTGGCCACTTTGCTGGGCATGGGCTTGGCGACGTGGTGGGGGTGGGGGCTGGGCGGTGCGCTGGTTTTTGGCTTGGCGCTGTCTGTGGCCAGCACGGTGGTACTGCTGCGGGCGCTGGAAACGCAGGGCATTCTGGATTCGTACACCGGCCGCATTGCGGTTGGGTGGCTGGTGGTGGAAGACCTGGCCATGGTGCTGGTGCTGGTGCTGTTGCCACCGCTGGCTGGCTGGCTGGGCGGGCCTGAATCGCAGGCCAATGCGGAGCCTGCCAGCAGCGTGCTGCGCGCGGTTGGCATCACGCTGGCGCAGGTGGGCGCATTCGTGGCCTTGATGCTGGTGGTGGGGCGGCGCGTGTTTCCTTGGGTGCTGTGGCAGGTGGCGCGAACCGGCTCGCGCGAGTTGTTCACCCTGTGCGTGGTGGCGGCGGCCGTGAGCATCGCTTTCGGCTCTGCCGCGCTGTTCGGCGTGTCGTTCGCGCTGGGCGCTTTCTTTGCCGGCATGGTGATGCGCGAGTCGGAGTTCAGCCACCGTGCGGCGCAAGAATCGCTGCCGCTGCGCGATGCTTTCGCGGTGCTGTTCTTCGTGTCGGTGGGCATGCTGTTCAACCCCTGGGTGCTGGTGGAACGCCCGCTGCAAGTGCTGGGCGTGGTGGCCATCATCATCTTTGGCAAGACGCTGGCCGCCGCCGCGCTGGTGCTGGCCTTCCGCTACCCGCTCAACACCGCGTTGACGGTATCGGCCAGCCTGGCGCAGATCGGCGAGTTCTCGTTCATTCTGGTGGGGCTGGGCTCATCGCTGGGCCTGTTGCCACCCGAGGGCGCGAGCCTGGTGCTGGCCGGCGCGCTGATCTCCATCGCCGTGAACCCGGTGTTGTTTCGCGCGATTGCGCCGCTGCAGGACTGGTTGCGCGCACGTTCATCGTGGGCACGCAGCCTGGAGCAGCGCGACGACCCGCTGGCCGAACTGCCCATGACGACCGACCAGAAGTACCTGGCCCGCCAGGTCGTGCTGGTGGGCTACGGCCGCGTGGGGCAGCGCATTGCATCGGCGCTGGCGGCGCAAGACGTTCCCTTTGTGGTGGCCGAGCAGAACCGCGACCTGGTGGAAACGCTGCGCAACCAGGGCATCGCCGCCGTGTACGGCGACGCGGTCGAGCCTTCGGTGTTGATCCAGGCGCACATTGCGCGGGCCCACATGCTGGTGATCGCCACGCCGGACACGCTGAACGTGCGGCAGATCATCGAGACAGCGCGCACCTTGAACCCCGACATTGAAACCGTCGTGCGCAGCCACAACGAGGAAGAGGCCCGCCTGTTGGAGCAAGACGGAGTGGGCAAGGTATTTCTGGGCGAAGAGGCGCTTGCCGTTGCCATGACGGCCCACGTGCTGGACTGCGCAGACCAGCGCCATGCCCAGGCCACGGCGCCCGGGGCGCTGCACGAGCACCGGGCTTGATTTAAGGTGTTTTTGGCCTCTGGCGCTTATGTATCAAGCGCTTATAGCTATTAAATAAATAGCATTCGGTTAGCAAGCCACTCGCCGAAGATCAGCGTGTATCCCGGCCATACCAGCCTTAAATAGCAACGCGGCCCTGAAGTGGGCCGCGTTGCTCATTGCATGGTGACGGCGCGCGGCCGCCGTCTTTGCTTCAGTCTTCTTCAAATACCAGCGATGGCGGCGCCATGACCCGCGCGGTTTCGGTCAAGCCGCCGATCAGCCGGTTGGCGAAATAGCTGTTCTGCGTGTCGGGCTCCAGCGCGGCCACGGCGACGTTGGCCAGCGGCTGGTTCAGCGGCACGTAGAAGCTGCCGGCCGGTACGTCGATGGCGCTGCGGTTGGGCGTGACCTGCACGCGCACGATGTCGCCGCTGCCGGCCACCGTGCCGCGTACATCTTGGCGGGCCGAGGTGTCGCGGCCGGTTTCCTGATAAATGTCGGCCAGCAGCGAGCCTTGCTCTGCCACGCGCATCACCTGCAGGCCCAACAGGCGCAGGCGGTCCACGGCAGGCGCTGCGGTGCCGGCCAGCCAATAGCCGCAGGGGCGGGCGCGGGTCTTGACGGTACGCAGTTCCAGCGCCGAATTCCAGTCCACGCGCACCGATCGGTCGACGCCGGTCTGCGGGTCGAGCATGAGCAGGTCGCGCTGCGTGGCGGTGGGGCCGGCCTCGACGATCACCTGGCCGCGGCAGGCCTGCGCCGATATGTCGCGCGCGACGAACGATCGCACCTGTTCCAGGTTGGCTGCACGCTCCGCCGCACTGCGCAGCGCGCTGGACAGCGCCGTTACCTGCGTGTGCACCCGGCGCTGGATGTGCGTGCGGCCGATGCCCACGCCGCGTGTTTCCACCAGCAGGCTAACGGTGTTCTTCAGCCCGTTCACGTTGCGGCCGGTGTCGGGCTGCGTGCCGCCCATCGACACGCGGCGGTCTTCCAAGTCTGTCGACGTGGTGTAGTACCACTCGCTGGTCAACCCCTGCGCGGTCAGGCCGCTGACCATGGGCTGGTGGAACCATTCCACCGCCGCCTTGTTGATGAATTCAGGAATGTTGGCGGTGGTGGCGTGCTGCAGCAGCGCGTCGTAGCGCTGAATGCCGCCGAACTTCTGCAAAAAGCGGCCCACCACGGTGTATTCATGCGCATCGAGCACGGCCACGGGGCGGTAGTTGCGCACCAGCTTGGCCAGGGCCTGGGCCTCGGGCGTGTTCAGCAGCAAGTGGTCGCGGTTCATGTCGATGCCGTTGGCTGTCACGCGGGTGCCGGCATCGGCGCCGTCGGGGTTGGCACGGGGCACGACGATCACGTTGACGCGATCCAGCAGCGGCTCCAGCAGGCCTTGCGACAGCTCGCGCGCCATCACCAGCATGGCTTCGCCCGCGGCCGGCTCGTCGCCGTGTTGCTGGCCGATCAGCAGCACCGTGGGGCGGCCGCTGCTGTCCAACGCGGCCACATCGGTGCCGCCGGCGCGGGTCAGCACCAGCGCATGCACGGGCACGCCACGCTGCGACGCGCCCAGGTCAAGCAAGGCCGCCCGTGTGGAGCCTTTGACGGACGTGGCCAGGCCGCGCAGCCACTGGGCCAGCTCGGCATTGGTGGTGAAAGCGCGGCGGTCATCCGCCAGGCCGGGCGTTTCATAGCGCACCGATGGCGCGGGGAACCGCGCTGCGACGGCTTCGCTGTACGGCAATGGCTCGCCAGTGGCAACCGGCGCGGCCGCTGGGTCGGGCGCGCCGCCGAGCAGCGGGCTGGAGGCAATCGGCGTGGTGACCACTTCGGCGCGCTGCGTGCCCAGCGGCGGCGGCACGGCGCGTGTGCCGGTGGCCTGTGGCGCTTGCTGCCCAGCTTGCGGGCTGCCGGCGGGCCACGGGGGCAGCGGCGTGGTGGTGCCGCACGCGGCCAGCAGGGCGGCGGTGGCGACAACGCCCAGGCGCCAGGCGCTGCGGTGGAGGTGAGCGGACGAGAAAGCGGCGTGCTGGGGCATGGCTGTAGTGGGAGGTGGAAGTCCCTGGCTGCGGATCTGTACCAGATGTTACCTGCCGTCTCCCTACGATCCGGCGATACCGCACCGGCGTTGGGCGCATTGGTCGCACAGCAAGGTCATCGCTTTGCGCATAAGCAAGCGCGTTTTGCTTGTTTGGGCGGCGGCGATGCGCTGGCTACATTGCGTTGCATCGGCACGGAAACGAAGCCGGTTCCACCACTTCACCATGGATTCATTTCACCCAGGGCACCCGACATGGCAGCATGGCAGCGACACAGCAACCGGCATGGATTCAGCGTTGGGCCCGCGGCCTGCGCACGGGCTTTTGGTCGGCGGCCTGGCGTTTGCGGGTGTCGCCTTCGCCAGCAACACCGCTGCCACCAGCGCGCTGGTCACTACCGACTGGCTGGCGCAGAACCTGGCCAACTCCAAGGTCCGCGTGATCGAGGTGAGCGTGAACCCGGGCCTGTATGAACGCAGCCATGTGCCGGGCGCCGTGAACTTCTCCTGGCACAACGACCTGAACGACAAGGTGCGCCGCGACATCGTGAGCAAGGAAGCGTTCGAATCGCTGCTGTCCAAGGACAACCGCGCACCCGAATTTGCCGCCACCACCTACCGCGTGGGAGCTGTCAACAACCAGCTGCGCGCCCGCCTGTCCGACGCACTGGCCGCCACCGAAGGCAGGAGCGACGCCAAGCTGGTCGACATCCGCTCGGCGGACGAATACAGCGGCAAGGTGTTCGCACCGTCGGGTTTGTCTGAACTGTCGATCCGCGCCGGGCACATTCCCGGCGCCGCCAACGTGCCGTGGGGTCAGGACGTCAAGGAAGACGGCACCTTCAAGTCGGCTGACGATTTGAAGAGGCTGTATGCCGCCGTGGGCATCGATGGCAGCAAGCCGGTCATCACGTACTGCCGCATTGGCGAGCGCTCCAGCCACACCTGGTTCGCACTCAGCAAGATCCTGAGCTACAACGTGAAGAACTACGACGGTTCGTGGACCGACTACGGCAATTCGGTCGGTGGCGTGGTATTGGGCTGGGGTGCCATGACGGGACTGGGCTGCACCATCGGCACGATGCTGTCGGGCGGCATGGTAGGCGCGTTGTCGGGCTGGGTGTTCGGCGCGTCGATGTTCGCCCCCGTGGGGGCCGGGTTGTGGTTGATTCGACGCGGCGCTGCGATTCGGTAATTCTGAGTGTTTTAGGGCTCTAGCGCCCGATGGATAAGCGCAAGTAGCTATAAAAATAGTAGCGATGCGCCGGAGCTGAGCTTTGCCATTCCACGCCAGACAGCGCTTCGGCTGACGCACTCGCGGCGCAATGGGCGTCACCATCCGTCATCGCCCGATTTTGGGTCTGCTGTTGAGGGATGGCATGGTGGCCAAGCACAAAGAATCTGAAGACAAGAACGGAAAAAACGCACCCAGCGAACGTGAACAGCGTGCCCAGCTGGAACTGGCGACGCTGGGCCCTCATGGCGAGCTGGAGCTGCCCTCGGTCACCATCGACGGCTACAGCCTGGAGCTGCGCGAAGGCGAGACCTTCATTGGGGACACGGCCAGCCGCACGGCGTTTCGCAAGATGCTGTCGGAATGGCGCGAGCTCTTTACCGAAATGGCGGGCAAGGACCCGCTGGGCTCCAAGCCCACGCAAGAGATCGGCAAGCAGCGGCTGGACGAGCTGCTGGAAAAGGACGGCCCGGCCGCCGCTGCCATTCGCGCGGCGCAGGAAGACTATGCCCTGCAGCTGTCGCACGTAGTGCAGCGCTTTTTAAAGGAAAAAAGCTGGAAGGGCGTCAAGCGCGTCATCGTCGGCGGCGGTTTTCATCAAAGCGAGGTGGGGCAGGGCGCCATCAAGCGTGCGGCCAAATTGCTGGCGGCAGACAAGGTGGCAGTGGAACTGCGCACCCTGCACCACCACGCCGACGAAGGCGGTTTGATCGGCTGGGTGCACCTGGCGCCCACGGCACTTCTGCAAAGCTACGACGCGATTCTGGCCGTGGACATCGGCGGCACCAACGTGCGCTGCGGCATCGTGCTAACCCATTTGCACAAGACGCCCGACATGTCGCGTGCCGAAGTGGTGCGCCGCGACAAATGGGGCCACGCCGGCGACGCGCCCAAGCGCGATGAATTGGTTGAAGGCATCGCCGGCATGCTGGAAGAGCTGCTGGAATATGCCGAGAAGAAAGACATCCGCGTGGCGCCTTTCATCGGCGTGGCCTGCCCGGGCCTGATCTGCGAAGACGGCTCGATTGCCGGCGGCGCGCAGAACCTGCCGGGCAACTGGGAGAGCACGCGCTTTCACCTGCCGCGCGACCTGTCGGAGCGACTGCCGACCATCAGCGGCGGCCGCACCCAGGTTTGCCTGCACAACGACGCCGCGGTGCAGGGCCTGTCGGAATTGCCGTTTACGCAGGACGTCAAACGCTGGGCGGTGTTGACGGTGGGCACCGGCCTGGGCAATGCGAGCTATACCAATCGCAGTCCGAAGATATCCTGATCTGCTATTAATTTAATAGCTGCTTGCGCTTATCCATCAAGCGCTAGAGGCCAAAAAGGCATAAAAAAACCGCCCGAGGGCGGTTTTTCAATCAGGGCTGAGCCGCGCACCAGAGCGGCTGGCCGTGCCGGCGATCAGACCACCTTGGCGATCGACTGGCAGACGTAGTCGATGTTCTTGCTGTTGAGCGCGGCCACGCACATGCGGCCGGTGTCGGTGCCGTACACGCCGAACTCATTGCGCAGGCGCACCATCTGGTCCTTGGAGAGGCCCGAGTAGCTGAACATGCCGATCTGGTCGGTGATGAACGACATGTCTTGCTTGACGCCGGCAGCCTTCAAACCGTCGACCAGCTTCTGGCGCATGGCCCTGATGCGCACGCGCATCTCGCCCAATTCTTTCTCCCACAGGGCGCGCAGTTCGGGGTTGCCCAGAACAGCAGCCACCACCGCGCCGCCGTGCGTGGGCGGGTTGGAATAGTTGGTGCGAATGACGATCTTCAGCTGGCTCAGCACGCGGCCGGCTTCTTCCTTGTCCTTGCACAGCACCGACAGGCCGCCCACGCGCTCGCCGTACAGGCTGAAGCTCTTGCTGAACGATGTGGACACGAAGAAATTCAGGCCGGCGGCCACGAATTTGCCAATGACGGCGCCGTCCTCCTCGATGCCGTGGCCAAAGCCCTGGTACGCCATGTCGAGGAAAGGCGTCAGGCCTTGGGCCTTGACCGTCGCGATGACTTGGTCCCACTGCTCGGCCGTGATGTCGTAGCCGGTGGGGTTGTGGCAGCAGGCGTGCAGCACGACGATGGTGCCGGGCGCTGCAGCCTTCAGGCTGGCCAGCATGGCGTCGAAGTCGACGCCGCGCTTGGCCGCGTCGTAGTAGGCGTAGGTGTCGACCGTAAAGCCAGCGCTGGTGAAGAGGGCGCGGTGGTTTTCCCAGCTGGGGTCGGAGATCAGCACTTTCGCGTCAGGGCTGATCTTCTTGAGAAAGTCAGCGCCAACCTTCAAGCCGCCCGTGCCGCCGATGGCCTGCACGGTGGCCACGCGGCCGGAGGTGATGGGCTCGCTGCCTTCGCCGAACACCAGCGTCTTTACGGCGCTGTCATAGGCGGCGATGCCGTCGATGGGCAGGTAGCCGCGCGCGGTGGGCTTGTCCATCAGGGCTTTTTCTGCGGCTTGCACGCACTGCAGCAAGGGCAGCTTGCCGTTGTCGTCGAAATACACGCCCACACCCAGGTTGACCTTGTTGGGGTTGGTATCAGCAGCGAACTGATCGTTCAGACCCAGGATCGGGTCGCGCGGTGCCATTTCGACGGCGGTGAAGAGAGACATGAAGTTCTTTCCTAGAGCAATAGCGACAAAGGATGTCAAAGCGAACGGCCGGGCGTGTTGTAGTCTGCCGGGTCGTCCCGATTTTAAGGGCTCCACTTCCGCGACCCTATGCCAAAACCCACTGAAGCCATGCCGCCCGTGAAAGAGGGCACGTTCGTGCGCTTTCCCGACTCGCCGTTCGAACTCTTCCAGCCCTACCCGCCGGCCGGCGACCAGCCCGCAGCCATCGACCAGTTGGTTGAAGGCGTTCGCGACGGCGAGGTCTTTCAGACGCTGCTGGGCGTGACCGGCTCTGGCAAGACCTTTACCATGGCCAACGTGATCGCGCGCCTGGGGCGGCCGGCCATCGTGTTCGCGCCCAACAAGACGCTGGCCGCGCAGCTCTACAGCGAATTCCGCGAGTTCTTTCCCAAGAACGCTGTCGAGTACTTCGTGAGCTACTACGACTACTACCAGCCTGAGGCCTATGTGCCCCAGCGCGATCTTTTTATCGAAAAAGATTCCGCGATCAACGAGCACATCGAGCAGATGCGCCTGTCGGCCACCAAAAGCGTGCTGGAGCGGCGCGACGTCGTGATCGTGGCGACGGTGAGCGCGATCTACGGCATTGGAGCGCCGGAGGATTACACGCAGATGCGGTTCATCTTGCGGGTGGGCGACGAGCTGAGCCAGCGCGACGTGATCGGCCGGCTGATTCGCATGCAGTACACGCGCAACGAGCAGGATTTTTCACGCGGGGCCTTCCGCGTGCGGGGCGACACCATCGACGTGTTTCCGTCGGAACATAGCGAGCTGGCCATACGCATCGAACTGTTCGACGACGAGGTGGAGTCGCTGTCGCTGTTCGACCCGCTCACCGGGCGAGTGCGGCAGAAGATTCCGCGCTTCACCATCTACCCCAGCAGCCACTATGTGACGCCGCGCGACAAGGTGGTTGCGGCGGTGGAGACCATCAAGCTGGAACTGGCCGACCGGCTCAAGCAGTTCGTGTCGGAAGGCAAACTGGTCGAGGCGCAGCGGCTGGAGCAGCGCACCCGGTTCGATCTGGAAATGCTGAGCGAAGTCGGCCACTGCAAGGGCATCGAAAACTACACCCGGCATCTGTCCGGCGCCCAACCGGGCGACCCACCGCCCACGCTGACCAACTACCTGCCGCCCGATTCGCTGATGTTTCTGGACGAGAGCCACCAGATGATCGGCCAGCTGAGCGCCATGTACAACGGCGACCGGGCGCGCAAGACGACGCTGGTGGAATACGGTTTCCGCCTGCCATCTGCCATGGATAACCGGCCGTTGAAGTTCGAAGAGTTCGAAAAGCGGATGCGCCAGGTCGTGTTCGTGTCGGCCACGCCGGCAGACTACGAGAAGACGCATGCGAGCAAGGTGGTCGAACAGTTAGTGCGACCCACTGGCTTGGTCGACCCGTTGGTGGAAGTGCGTCCTGCCACACATCAGGTTGACGACGTGCTGCAGGAAATACGCATTCGCGTGGAAAAGAATGAGCGCGTACTCATTACCACGCTGACCAAGCGCATGGCGGAGCAACTGACCGACTACCTGAGTGACAACGGGGTGAAGGTGCGCTACCTGCATTCCGACATCGACACGGTGGAGCGGGTGGAAATCTTGCGCGACCTGCGGCTGGGCACCTTCGACGTGCTGGTGGGCATCAACTTGCTGCGCGAAGGGCTGGACATTCCCGAGGTATCGCTGGTGGCCATTCTGGACGCCGACAAGGAAGGCTTCTTGCGCGCCGAACGCAGCCTGATCCAGACCATTGGCCGCGCGGCCCGCAATCTGAACGGCAAGGCCATCCTCTATGGCGACCGCATCACCGATTCGATGAAAAAAGCCATCGGCGAGACGGAACGACGCCGCGCCAAGCAGATCGCACATAACGAGGCAGAAGGCATCACGCCGCGCAGCATCGTCAAGCAGGTGCGTGATCTCATCGATGGTGTGTACAGCGAAAAGTCTGGCAAGGAAGCCGAACGGCTTGAGCAGGAGTCGATGCGGCGTGCCGAGGTGGAAGACATGTCTGAAAAAGACGTGGCACGCGAGATCAAGCGGCTGGAAAAACTCATGCTGGAACACGCGCGCAATCTGGAATTCGAGCAAGCGGCCCGAGTGCGCGATCAGCTGACGCGGCTGAAAGACCAGGCTTTTGGTGCACACGGCAACGATCAAGTGTCACTCTGAGTTCACTTGTATCAAGGTAAATACTGGCTGGGTGGAAATGTGACTGCGTGGTCTTGTTACCCGACAAAAACAATAGGGATTTGTGCTATACTCGTGTGAAAGAGTCAACCAATAAAGCCCATGATGAACAAGGGGCTCCGCGAGGTCCAGGTGCCTGTCGGAGTAGGGGGCGGAGACGATGCAGGAATCTGAATTCTCAGGTTCCTGATGTTTCTACAACGAACAAGCCTGAACATAAGGAGCTTGCGATGCGTCTCACTACCAAAGGCCGTTTTGCGGTCACTGCCATGATCGATCTGGCACTGCGCCAGAACAACGGCCCCGTTACTCTGGCTGCCATCAGCCAGCGCCAGCAGATTTCGCTGTCCTACCTGGAACAGCTTTTCGGCAAGCTGCGCCGCCATGAGCTGGTGGAGTCCACCCGCGGCCCGGGCGGCGGCTACACGCTGGCTCGCAAGGCGGCCGACATCACCGTAGCCGACATCATCGTGTCTGTGGATGAGCCTATCGACGCTACGCAATGCGGCGGTAAGGAAAACTGCCTCGGCGAAGCTGGGCGTTGTATGACGCACGAGCTCTGGGCTTCCTTGAATCAGCGCATGGTGGAGTTTCTGGACTCCGTTACTTTGCAGAAGCTGGTGGACGAACAACTCGCCAAGGGTGTTCAGATTGAGGATAAACCGGTGATTCGCCGCGCCATTTCCACGACCCCCGTCGTCAAACCGATTCGCGTCAATGCACCCAATTCGGTTTTTGCCCTGGGCAACGCCTTCGCAAAATCCTGAACGCCCGGCGACGTGGCGGGGAAACCCCCGCCCCTTCAACTGGGCCATTTTTGACCGCTGACCTTGCCAGCCCGAATCCTTGATTGAGCCAGCCATGGACATCACCCCACACTTCCCTATCTATCTCGACTACGGCGCCACCACACCCGTGGATCCGCGCGTTGTTGACGCCATGATTCCCTGGCTGCGCGAGCACTTTGGCAATCCTGCGTCACGCAGCCATGCGTGGGGCTGGGAGGCGGAAGAAGCCGTGGAAAAGGCCCGAGTGCAAGTCGCTGAACTGATTGGTGCCGATCCTCGAGAAATCGTGTGGACGAGTGGGGCCACCGAGTCGAACAACCTGGCACTCAAGGGCGCCGCTCAGTTCTACAAGGGCAAGGGCAAGCACCTCATTACGGTCAAGACTGAACACAAGGCGGTTCTGGACACGATGCGTGAGCTGGAGCGTCAAGGGTTCGAGGTCACTTATCTCGACGTGCTGGAAAACGGCTTGCTCGACTTCGAGGTGCTGAAGGCGGCCATCCGTCCTGACACCATTCTGCTGAGCGTGATGTTCGTGAACAACGAGATCGGCGTAATTCAGGACATTCCCGCCATCGGCGCACTGTGCCGTGAAAAGGGCGTAATCTTTCACGTCGATGCGGCGCAGGCTACCGGCAAGATCGAACTCGATATGGCGTCGCTGCCGATCGATTTGATGAGCCTGGCTTCACACAAGACGTACGGCCCCAAAGGCATTGGCGCCTTGTACGTGCGCCGCAAGCCCCGCGTGCGCCTGGAAGCGCAGATGCACGGTGGCGGTCACGAGCGCGGCATGCGTTCAGGCACGTTGCCCACGCACCAGATCGTCGGCATGGGCGAGGCTTTCCGCATCGCCCGTGAAGAAATGGCGCAAGACCGTGCCAAGGCCACTGCGCTGCAGCAGCGCCTGCTGGATGGTTTCAAGGACATCGAACAAGTCTTCATCAACGGCGATCTTGAACGGCGCGTTCCGCACAACCTGAACATCAGCTTCAACTACGTCGAAGGCGAGTCGTTGATCATGGGCATCAAGGGCCTGGCGGTGTCGTCGGGTTCGGCCTGTACGTCGGCCAGCCTGGAGCCCAGCTATGTTTTGCGTGCGCTCGGTCGCAGCGACGAGTTGGCGCACAGCAGCCTGCGTATGACCATCGGCCGTTTCACTACCGAAGAAGAGATCGACTACGCCGTCTCCACCATTCGCCACAACGTGGCGAAGCTGCGGGAACTCAGCCCGCTGTGGGACATGTACAAGGATGGCATCGACATCAGTGCCATCCAGTGGGCTGCACATTGAATTGACGAGGTAAACATCATGGCTTATTCAGACAAAGTGATCGACCATTACGAAAACCCACGCAATGTGGGCTCGTTCGACAAGGGTGATGATTCCGTGGGCACCGGCATGGTCGGCGCTCCGGCTTGCGGCGACGTGATGAAGCTGCAGATCAAGGTGAATCCGGAAACGGGCGTGATCGAAGACGCACGCTTCAAGACCTACGGCTGCGGCTCCGCCATCGCATCGTCTTCGCTCGTGACCGAATGGGTCAAGGGCAAGACGCTGGACGAAGCGGCCGCGCTGAAGAACAGCGAGATCGCACAGGAACTGGCTCTGCCCCCCGTGAAGATCCATTGCTCCATCCTGGCGGAAGATGCAATCAAGGCCGCTGTGCTGGACTACAAGACCAAGCACGCGGTGGTGACTGCTGACGCTCAGGCCGCCTGACGCCATGGCCATCACCCTGACCGAAGCTGCCGCCCGGCACGTGACCCGCTACCTGTCCCGGCGGGGCAAGGGCGTGGGTGTGCGCCTGGGCGTGAAGACCACGGGGTGTTCTGGGTTGGCTTACAAGCTGGAATACGTCGATTCCGAGGAGCCTGAGGACGTGGTGTTCGAAAACCATGGTGTGAAGGTGCTTATCGACCCCAAGAGCCTGGCCTATATCGACGGCACCGAACTCGACTTCGTGCGTGAAGGCCTCAATGAGGGCTTCAGGTTCAACAATCCCAATGAGCGTGATCGCTGCGGTTGCGGAGAGAGCTTCCGGGTGTGAGAGCGCGAACGCGCCTGCGTGCGCCGTTCACTGCCGCGACCGCCATCGCCCGCCGCGCTGGCGGTTTTTTATTGCCATGAATCTTCAATCCGACGACTTCGAGCTGTTTGATGTGCCTCGCCGTTTTTCGCAGGACCGCGCTGCGCTGGACGAGCGCTGGAAGGTGCTGCAGCGCGAGGCGCATCCTGACCGTTTCGCTGTGCAGGGAGGCGCTGCGCAAAGAGTGGCCATGCAATGGTCGGTGCGCATCAACGAGGCTTACCAGCGGCTGAAAGATCCGTTGCGCCGCGCGGCTTACCTGTGCGAGTTGCACGGTGCACCCATTCGTGCCGAAGACAACACGGCCATGCCATCGGCCTTCCTGATGCAGCAGATGGAATGGCGCGAAGCGCTTGAAGAGGCGACTGGTGATGCGGCGCTCGACAATCTGGACGCTGAAGTCCAGGCCGCCCGAGCAGCGGCCATTGCGCGCTGCGGGCAATTGATCGACGAGCAGGCCGACTATGCCGGCGCCGCGCACGAAGTCAGAGCCCTCATGTTTGTTGCGCGTTTTGCGCAGGACATTGAGGTGCGGCGAGATCAACTGGGACAATAGAGCTACGGCTCTTTACGGGCCAGTAGCCGTTCCAGTCCGCAACGGGTCAATATGCCGCGCAATGCGCACCCCGGCTTTTTCATTATTCAAAGATTCCATGGCGCTTCTGCAGATCTCCGAACCCGGCCAGTCTCCTGACCCACACCAACGGCGCATTGCCGTAGGCATTGATTTGGGAACTACGCATTCGCTGGTAGCGGCCGTACGCAATGGCGTGGCTGAGTGCCTGCCCGATGACAGCGGTCGCGTACTGCTGCCTTCTGTGGTGCGCTATCTGGCAGGCGGTGGCCGGCAGATCGGCTCCGATGCGTTGAGTGCCCAGGCGGAAGATCCAGTCAATACGATTGCGTCGGTAAAGCGCTTCATGGGGCGAGGTTTGCAAGACATCGGCGGGCGTGAAAAGCTCCCCTACACCTTTGTTGCGCCTGAGGCTGCAGAGGGAGCATTAGAACTGGATTTGAATGGGATGGTGGCGCTGGAGACTGCCGGTGGAACGAAGTCGCCCGTGGAGGTGAGCGCTGAGATTCTCGCTACCTTGAGGTACCGGGCCGAAGACACGTTCAACGACGATCTGTACGGCGCCGTCATCACTGTGCCGGCCTACTTCGACGATGCACAGCGCCAAGCCACCAAAGATGCTGCCCGACTGGCCGGTGTGAACCTGCTGCGGCTGATCAACGAGCCGACCGCCGCCGCCATTGCCTACGGGCTCGACAACGGCTCCGAAGGTGTCTATGCCATTTACGACCTGGGCGGAGGAACGTTCGACATTTCCATCCTGCGGCTCACGCAAGGTGTGTTTGAGGTCATTGCCACAGGCGGAGACTCCGCCCTGGGCGGTGATGACTACGACGCTGCCTTGGCCGACTGGGTACTGCAGCAGTTGGGCATCGAAGCCATTACGCCGCAGGACAAGGCCAGTGCCCGCATGGCCGCGCGCGCCTGCAAGGAATCACTGACTGCTATCGAAAATGCAGCATTCAGCGCCCGTATTTCGGGCGCTACAGCCCAATTTGTTGTGAAGCGTGAAGATTTTTATGCCGTCACGGCGCCGCTCACAGCAAGGTCGTTGGCTGCGGTGCGCCGTGCCCTGCGTGATGCCCAGTTGCAGCGGGAAGACGTGCAGGGTGTCGTGCTGGTAGGTGGCTCCACCCGTATGCCGCAGATCCGGCAGGCTGTTGCCGATTACTTTGGTCGCGAGCCGCTCACCAATCTGAATCCCGATGAGGTGGTGGCTTTGGGTGCTGCCATTCAGGCCAATCAGCTGGCGGGTAACAACACCGATGGCGATCTGCTGCTGCTGGATGTCATTCCGCTGTCGCTCGGCATCGAGACCATGGGTGGCCTGGTGGAGCGCATCGTCAGCCGTAACGAGACCATCCCCACCGCCAAGGCGCAAGACTTCACCACCTTCAAGGACGGGCAGACTGCCTTGGCGATCCATGTAGTTCAGGGCGAACGCGACCTGGTGGCGGACTGCCGCAGCTTGGCACGCTTCGAGTTGCGCGGCATTCCGCCCATGGCTGCCGGTGCCGCTCGCATCCGCGTGACGTTCACCGTCGACGCCGATGGGCTGCTCAGCGTGGATGCGAAAGAGCAGGGCAGCGGCGTGGAAGCTCGCATCGACGTGAAACCTTCTTATGGTTTGTCGGACGAGCAGATCGCGCGCATGCTGCAAGACGGGTTCGCCACCGCCCAGCAGGATATGCGTGCCCGTGCGCTGGTCGAGGCGCGCGTGGACGCCGAGCGCATGCTGATGGCGACCGAAACCGCCCTGCAAGCCGATGGCGACGTGCTCAGTGAGGCCGAGCGCTCGGCCATCGATGGCTACCTGCAGGATTTGCGCTCTCTGCACGCGTCATCGCAAGACGCCGCAGCGCTGGAAGCCGGCACGCAGGCGCTGGCCAAGGGCACTGAAGCCTTTGCCGCCCAGCGCATGAATCGCGGTATCCGCGAAGCGCTGGCCGGCAAGAACGTGCAGAACTTCTGATCAGAGCCCGCCCAAGCGAGCTGCGCACCACACAACAACAACGCCCAAAACTTTCGTCCCATGCCTGTCATCAAGATTCTTCCCCACGCCGAATACTGTCCGTCCGGCACCGAGATTTCTGCGCCTGCAGGCACTTCCATCTGTGAAGCGCTGCTGGACAACGGTATCAAGATCGAGCACGCATGCGACATGAGCTGCGCCTGCACGACGTGCCACGTCATCGTTCGCCAGGGGATGGAGTCTTTGAACGAGGCAGAGGAAGAAGAAGAAGATCTGCTTGACAGGGCCTGGGGCCTGGAGCCTCAGTCGCGCCTGTCGTGCCAGGCGATCCTGGCGCAAAAAGATGTGACGGTGGAGATTCCGAAGTACACCATCAACCACGCCAAGGAAAACCACTGATGACGCGCCAGATCGTTCTTGACACGGAAACCACCGGCCTGTCGGCTGAAGGGGGCGACCGCATCATCGAACTGGGCTGTGTCGAGTTGCTGAACCGCAAGCTCACTGGCAATAACCTGCACCTGTACTTCAACCCGGGGCGCGACAGCCATGAAGACGCGTTGAAGGTGCACGGCATCAGCAACGAATTTCTCAGGGACAAGCCCAAGTTCAAAGATGTCGTCAACGACATCCTGCAGTACGTGCAGGGTGCGGAAATCATCATCCACAACGCCGCGTTCGATGTTGGATTCCTGAACAAGGAATTGGAACTCGCAGGGCATACGCCGTTTCGCAGCTTTGTCGCAAGCGTGACGGACACGCTTGCGATGGCAAAGGAGATGTACCCGGGCAAACGCAATTCGCTGGACGCGCTTTGCGACAGGCTAGGCGTAGACAACTCGAGCCGCACGCTGCACGGCGCATTGCTCGATGCAGAACTGCTGGCTGACGTCTACATCAACCTCACACGCGGACAAGATGCGCTGCTGATCGCCGACGATGCGCAAACGCAGGAGGGTGGCGTTCAAATTCCAGCCATCGACCTGAGCCGCATCGCGTTGCAGGTGCTGCGCGCCAGCGACCAGGAACTGGAGGAACATGCCGCCACGCTGACCCAAATCGACAAGGCCAGTGGCGGGAAAACAATCTGGAAGGCCTCATTGGCCCGCTAAAAAGCTGTGCCATAATCGTGGGCTTGTCGACAAGACAACTGGGGTGATTAGCTCAGCGGTAGAGCACTGCCTTCACACGGCAGGGGTCGCAGGTTCAAACCCTGCATCACCCACCAGTTTTTGAATGGGCTGTTTGGCAGCCTGCTCATCGGGTGATTAGCTCAGCGGTAGAGCACTGCCTTCACACGGCAGGGGTCGCAGGTTCAAACCCTGCATCACCCACCAAATTCAACCCTTGCGGGATATTCCTGCAAGGGTTTTTTGTTGTCCAAAGCGTGGCAAAGCCTTGGGCTGCGTCGGGTGACAATCGCCCGTTGTCGATATGCAGTGAAGGGCAGAGGCGATGGATCGATGTGAATGCGTGGTGGTCGGCGCCGGCGTGGTGGGGCTGGCGGTGGCAAGGGCCTTGGCGCTGCAAGGGCGTGAGGTTTTTGTGCTGGAAGCTGCGGCAGCGATTGGCACCGGCATCAGCTCACGCAACAGCGAAGTCATTCATGCAGGTATTTACTACCCAGCCAATTCTCTGAAAGCCGCACTGTGTGTGCGTGGGAAGGAACTGCTCTACGCCTACTGTGCCGAGCGACGGGTGCCGCATCGCCGGTGCGGCAAACTCATCGTTGCCACATCCGCTAGCCAAGTTGATGACCTGCAACGCATTCAGCGGCATGCACTTGCCAATGGCGTGGTCGATTTGCAGTGGCTAAGCAGCAAGCAGGCCCGGGCCTTGGAGCCCGCGTTGGAATGTCAAGCTGCGCTGCTGTCGCCCAGCACCGGCATCCTCGACAGCCATGCGTTCATGCTGTCTCTTCAAGGCGATCTGGAAAACGCGGGCGGCATCGTCGCTTTTCGTTCCAAGCTTGAGTCTATGCAACCTCGAAGCGACGGCATGACGTTGGTGATGCAGGACGGCACTGCCATCTTGGCAGACCTGGTTGTAAACGCCGCTGGCTTGCATGCTCCCGATGTTGCCAGGCGCTGTGCGGGGCTAGATCAGCAGCACATTCCAACTGCCTACTATGCCAAGGGAAGTTACTTCACATTGGCAGGTGCCGCTCCATTTTCTCGGTTGATCTACCCCGTTCCCGAGCGTGCGGGGTTAGGTGTGCACCTCACCCTAGATTTGGGCGGGCAGGCGAAGTTCGGCCCCGACGTCGAGTGGGTTGATGGTCCCGATGATCTGATCGTGGATGGCGCACGTGGTCAGCGGTTTTATGAAGAGGTTCGCAAATACTGGCCGCAACTGCCCGATGGTGCACTGATGCCTGGGTACGCCGGGATTCGACCGAAGATCAGCGGACCCGCAGAGCCAGCGGCCGATTTCCTAGTGCAGGGCGTTGCTCAGCACGGCGTTGCCGGCTTGGTGAATCTGTTCGGCATCGAATCACCCGGACTGACCAGTTCGCTGGCCATTGGCGACTTGGTGGCGAGGGAGCATATTGGCGGGGGCACCCCGGCTTGATATGTTGATGCCCGTCGATTACAGAAGTTTTTCTGTGGAATAACTTGGTCGGGCCTTGACCCCCCATGGCTAAGATAGGACATCCGCCTACACCTTCAAATCGAGGGGCGGTTTACTGTTGACACCTGCTACAAGAAAGGGTTTGTATATGACTTCTGCTTCCGAAACCGTCTCGAATGCTCAGCGTGAACTGGACAAGCTTGTGACCGATTTGAAGGGCCTCTTGTCCAGCAAGGATCTCGACAGCGTTCCTGAAATCAAGCTGTTGCGCCAACGCCTTGATGACGGTATTCATTCCGTTCGTGACTCTGCCGTGCGCGTTGCGCAGGATGCTTCATACCAAGCCAAAGAAGCTGCTCGTGCCGCGGACCGTTATGCCCACGACGAGCCTTGGCGTGTCGCAAGCGCAGCGCTGGCCGTGGGTGCATTGGTGGGCTTCCTGCTGGCTCGCCGCTGATTTGAGATCTATCTGACGTCAGTCGCACGATGATGCAGGAGCTAAGCGCATGAATTGGATTTCCCTTCTGGGAATGGAAGGCTGGATTGCGCGTTGGCGCGCCAATGTGATTGAAGGCGCCATCGCAGCCGAAGACCGACTGGAATTGGCCCGTCTCGAATGGGCCGATGAAAAGCGGCGCTTGGGCCTCATCATTGTGTTCGTCGTGGCCCTCGGTGGTATCACTGTTGTGGCGTTGACAGTGTTGTCCTTGGCATTCATCGTCCAATTTTGGGATTCCCCCAAACGAGCTATGGTGGCTTGGTTGCTGGCCGGCGGCTGGTTGGTTGCGTGGGGTGTTGTACTGGCGACGCTGATCTCGGTGGCTCGCAAGGCAGGCAATGCATTCGCCCTGACGCGCCGTGAAATTGCTCACGACTGGCAGGTCATCAAGGAGCGGCTTTAATCATGGCTTCCAACGACGAAGGTAGTTCGATCAGCTTTCCGCAGCCCAGTGCTGAACAGCGCAAGGTGCTGGACCGCATTGACCAGCAGCGCAAGCGTATTCATGCACGCAGTGCTGCCCACCGGCAAGTGGCTGCATTGCATGAACAGCAGCAGTCAATAGATCCGGACGCGCCTCTGAGCATGCGGTTGTTGGCGTTCGCTCGCATGCATCCGCTGGCTGTAGCCGTAGCTGCGGCAGCGGCAGTGGTTGCAGGTCCATCGCGCTTGGTGCGTTGGGCGGGAATCGTAGTGCCCTTGGTCAGCAGACTCAGGCGCTGACTATTCCCACCTGTTGACGTCGCGACCGTTAGGGAAACGAAAAAGGGGCTAGTAGCCCCTTTTTTGTTTTCCAGCCTTCCGTGGCTAAGCCCGGTGACGGTCCATCGCTTGAATGGCGCGCGCGCAGCGAGCCACCAGCGCAGGCCCTTTGTAGATAAGTCCGGTGTACATTTGCACCACATCTGCACCTGCTTGAATTTTGCTGACTGCGTCTCCCGCACTCAGGATACCGCCCACGCCAATGATGGGAAATCCACTCCCCAGAGTCGCTCGCAATTGCGCAATCACCCGATTGCTGGAGGCGAGCACTGGAGAGCCACTCAGCCCCCCAACTTCCGCCCCATGGGGCAAACCCTGCACAGCATCGCGTGCAATGGTAGTGTTCGTTGCGATCACCCCGTCCATACCGTGCCGTCTCAGCGTCGTCGCAATCACGCCGACTTGGGTTTCATCCAGGTCAGGTGCGATCTTCACGAAGAGTGGCACACGCCGTGAGGCGCCGTTCTCGCGATGGTGTTGTTGCACCAGTGCTTCGCGGCGCTGGGCAATAGCGCCAAGCAGTGAGTCCAGCGCTTCGTCGCTTTGCAGCGCGCGCAGATTCTGGGTGTTCGGCGAACTAATGTTGATGGTCACGTAGTCGGCATGGGGATAGACCGCATCCAGGCACGTCAGGTAATCGTCAGTGGCCTGTTCGATGGGAGTGGTCGCGTTCTTGCCAATGTTGAGGCCAAGCAACATAGGACGCTCGCGCGCTTCATCGCGAAAGCGCGCCTGCTTGACGTTGCGAATGAAAGCATCGAGTCCTTCGTTATTGAACCCCAGTCGGTTGATCAGCCCATGCGCCTCACGCAATCTGAACATGCGCGGTTTGGGATTACCTGGTTGAGCCTTGGGGGTGACCGTGCCGACCTCGACAAACCCGAAGCCCATGGCAGACAGGGCGTCGATGCATCTGGCGTTCTTGTCGAGGCCCGCAGCCATGCCCACTCGATTGGGAAAAGTCAGGCCTGCCAGTTGAACGGGGTCGTTCACCATAGGATTGCTCCAGGCCTTTTGCAGCGGAGTGCGCTGGCCTCGTGCCAGCATGTCCATCGTCAAATCATGGGCGGCTTCTGGGTCGAGGCTGAAAAGAAAGGGGCGGGCGAGGGAGTAGGGAATGAGCGGCATGGAGATAATCCGGGATTCACTCCGATTCTCTCCCATGACGACACCTGCATCACTCTCTCAAGACGAACTCAAGACCCTGGTGGGCCAAGCGGCGCTGCAGTATGTGGTTCCCGGTGAAATCGTGGGCGTGGGCACGGGTTCCACAGTCAATAAGTTCATCGATGCGCTGGCCACCATCAAAGACCAAATTCGCGGGGCGGTGTCCAGCTCCGTGGCCAGCACCGAGCGTTTGCAGAAATTGGGCATTCCGGTGTTCGATGCCAACGAAGTCGAGGCACTGTCGGTCTACATCGATGGTGCGGACGAAATCGACCGCAGCGGCTACATGGTCAAGGGTGGCGGTGCTGCGTTGACCCGCGAAAAGATCGTCGCCGCGCTTGCGACACGCTTTGTCTGTATCGCTGACGCGTCCAAGTTGGTGGACGTTCTGGGTGTGTTCCCGCTGCCGGTGGAAGTGATTCCCATGGCGGCTGAGCACATCAAGCGCCGGTTTGAAGCACAAGGTGCCGAAGTCGCCGTTCGCCTCAAGGATGGACAGCCTCTGGTGACCGATAACGGTCAGCACATTCTGGATGTTCGGGGCTTGGCGATTCGCGATCCGCTCGCGTTCGAGTCGGCCGTGAACCAATGGCCTGGCGTGATTACGGTGGGTGTTTTCGCACACCAGCGCGCCCATATTTGCCTCTTGGGTACACCGGAAGGCGTTCAGACACTCAAGTTCTGATTGCTACCGCGTCACAAGGCCTAAACCGCTGTCCGTCCAAAGGGCACGGTAGTGCCGCGCCGCTCAGAAGGTAATGCCGGCCGGGTTGGCAGGGGTGACTACCGGCGGTGTGGGCGGCGCAACTGGCGTACGTGCCCTAGCTGGATTTGCCGGCTCAGTAGTCCCTGCAGCAGGTGATGCAGCACGCTCCTGCACCACGACCAGGGGCGAGGCTGCGGCACGCCGGTAATTGGCAGGAAGCTGCGACTGCTTGGGGTAACCCGCAGCATCCAGATACTGAGTCCACTCCACATCCGAAAACCCGCTGAGTTGCTGGCCGCCAATGGTGCCGAAAGGCAGACTGGCGGCGCCGCTCAGGCGCTTCAGTGCGTCGATGTCTTCGTTGGAATTGACGGTGCGCTCCGTGAACGGCACGCCCCGGTTCACCAGCAGGTTGCGTGCGCTGGCGCAAGGTGAGCAGTCGTTGCCCGTGTAGAGCGTGACTGGGAATCGCGTAGCTACCTGCGCCAGACCGTAGGGCAGAGTGGAATTGTTCGATGCCGCAACCCCATTGCGCGCCCCTGCCGCCGGCGCGGTCGCTTCGGCCGGCGAACGGTCGGAGAACGTCACGCGACCATCCGGCCCGACGGAGCGGTACACCTGCTGCGCATGAACGGCATTGCCGAGCGAGCCCAGCAGAGTGAGCGACAGTAAAGCAATCGATGACAAGGTGTTCATGCGTGGGTTCTCCTGAGTGACTCGGAAGGACGTCGATTGATCAGTCAGATTGGGCCGTGGTGTCAGGCGGCGACGCTGCTCATGCCCTGGTGGCGCAGCAACGCATCCAGGCTGGGTTCGCGTCCGCGGAATGCCTTGAACGAATCCATGGCTGGACGGCTTCCACCAGCTTCTAGGATCGCCTCGCGATAGCGGCGTCCAACTTCCGGGTCGGGCAGGCCATCTGCGCCAGCCGATTCTTCAAAAGCGGCGTAGGCGTCTGCACTGAGTACCTCGGCCCACTTGTAGCTGTAGTAACCCGCAGCGTAGCCGCCCGCAAAGATATGGCTGAAAGTGTGCGCTGTGCGGCTGAAAGCCGGCGGTTTCAACACCGAGACTTCGGCGCGCACCTGCTCCAGCAGGGGCATGAAGTCGCTGGCAGGGTCGTGATCGGTGTGCAGCAGCATGTCGAACAGCGAGAACTCGATCTGCCGCAGCGTGGCCATGCCGCTCTGGAAGTTCTTGGCCGCAATCATCTTGTCAAAGAGCGCGCGCGGCAGCGGCTCGCCACTGTCGACGTGCGAGGTCATGTGCTTGAGAACGTCCCACTCCCAGCAGAAGTTCTCCATGAACTGGCTGGGCAGCTCGACCGCGTCCCACTCCACACCGCTGATGCCGGACACGTCGCGTTCATTGACGCGGGTCAGCATGTGGTGCAGTCCATGGCCGAACTCGTGGAAAAGCGTGATGACGTCGTCATGCGTGAGCAACGGGGGCTTGCCGTCCACACCTTCGGCGAAGTTGCAGACCAGGTGCGCGACCGGCGTCTGGAGCGTGCCGGTGTCCGGCCGCAGCCAACGTGCACGCACGTCGTCCATCCAGGCGCCACCACGTTTGCCCACGCGTGCGGGCTGGTCCAGATAGAACTGCCCGACCAACTGGCCGCCCCGCTCGATACGGAAGAATTCGACAGCAGGGTTCCACACCGGCGCTTGGTCCTTGCAGATGGCCACGTCGAACAGCGTCTCGATGATCTTGAAAAGGCCCGCCAACACCTTCGGCGCGGTGAAGTATTCCTTCACCTCCTGTTCACTGAATGCGTAGCGTGCTTCTTTGAGTTTTTCAGAAACATAGGGCCAGTCCCAGGCTTGCGGCGCCTGCAAGCCGAGATGTTCGGCCGCGAAGACTCGCAGATCGGCCACGTCTTTTTCAGCATAAGGACGGGCGCGGTGGGCAAGGTCGCGCAGGAAGCTGACGACCTCTGCAGGAGACTGCGCCATCTTCGGCACCACCGACACTTCGCCAAAGTTGGCGTAGCCCAGCAACTGCGCCTCTTCCTTGCGCAACGCGAGGATCTCGCGGATCAGTGCGCTGTTGTCAAAGCGCATGGCGTCGCCACTGGCCTGATCGGATGCGCGGGTGACGTAAGCGCGATAAAGCGCCTCCCGCAATGCACTGCTGCGCGCGAATTGCATCACTGGCAAATAGCAGGGCATCTTCAATGTGAGCTTGTAGCCGTCCTTGCCTTCCGCCTGCGCGGCCGTGCGGGCAGCGTGCTGCACGTCAGCGGGCACGCCGTCCAGTTCCTCGGCCTGAGCGTAATAAGCGAAGGCGTCGGTGGCATCCAGCGCGTTTTCGCTGAACTTCTGGCTCAACTCGGCCTGGCGCTCCTGGATCTGGGCGAAACGTTCCTTGGCGGCATCGTGCAGTTCGGCGCCGGACAGCACGAAGTTGCGAATCGCGTTGTCCCACGCCCTGCGTTGCTCTGGGTTCAGAGTGGCTGCGTCGATGGCCTTGTACTTGGCATACAAGCGTTCGTCGGCGCCCAGGCGCGTCCAGAATTCGGTAACGCGTGGCAGTGCTTCGTTGTAAGCAGCCCGCAATTCGGGCGTATCGGCCACGCTGTTGAGGTGGCTCACGGCGCCCCATGAGCGTCCGAGCTCTTCGGTGGCGACATCCAGCACGCGTGAGATGGCGTCCCAGCTGGCCGGGAAGGCCGACGCGGTCACCGCCTCCAGCGCAGCTTCGGCTCGCTCCAGCAATACATCCATGGCAGGCGAGACGTCGGCAGGAGCGATCCGGTCGAAGAGAGGGAAGTCGGTGAAGTCGAGGAGGGGATTGCTCATGCGAATCATTTTGCGGCCGGGCCGCCGGGTTTCAATGGCGAAGCGATAGAACCTTGCAATGGTGTCGATTGGATGTCGACCACTTCGAGATCAGGCTGCGCCAGCAGCTCGCTCCGCGGCCTCCAGCGTGTTGACGAGCAGCATGGTGATTGTCATGGGGCCGACACCGCCCGGCACCGGGGTGATCCAGCCGGCCACGTCCTTCACACCGGCAAAGTCCACGTCGCCGCAGAGCTTGCCTTCGTCGTTGCGGTTCATGCCCACGTCGATCACCACCGCACCGGGCTTGACCATGTCGGCCGTCAGTACATTGCGCTTGCCCACTGCGGCGACGATCACGTCGGCCTGCAATGTCTGGGACTTGAGGTCTTTGGTGGCGCTGTGGCAGATGGTGACGGTGGCGTTCTGGCCCAGCAGCATCAGCGCCATGGGCTTGCCGACGATGTTGCTGCGCCCGATCACCACGGCGTGCTTGCCGCGCAGGTCGTAGCCGATGGATTCAAGCATCTTCATGCAGCCGTAGGGCGTGCAGGGCCAGAAGCCGGGCATGCCGGTCATCAGCGCGCCGGCGCTGGCGATGTGAAAGCCGTCCACGTCCTTGGCGGGCGAGATGGCTTCGATCACCTTCTGCGCGTCGATGTGCGCTGGCAATGGCAGTTGCACCAGGATGCCGTGGATGGCGGGATCGTTGTTCAGCGCTTCCACGCGGGCCAGCAACTCGGTTTCGGTCAGGGTGGCCTCGTATTTTTCCAGCACCGAGTGCAGGCCGCTGTCTTCGCAGGCCTTGACCTTGTTGCGCACATACACCTGGCTGGCGGCGTTGTCGCCCACCAGCACCACGGCCAGCCCGGGCGTGATGCCGCGCGCTTTCAAGGCAGCGGCGCGCTGGGCGACGTCGGTACGCAGTTGGCGGGAGAGGGCGTTGCCATCGATCAGTTGGGCTGTCATCGTGAAAAGGAATTTATAAGCAAAAAAGCCGTCTAGCGCTTTGTTTATGAGCGCAGACAGCTATCAGAATGAGAGCAAGCGAGGCCGTGGTCGTTCAAGCCTTCGGGGCGTTCTGTCCCAGCGCAATCTTCAGCAGGTCGGCCACGGTATTGGCGCCCAGCTTTTCCATGATGTTGGCGCGGTGCGCCTCGACGGTCTTGATGCTGATGCCCAGGTCGTCGGCAATCTGCTTGTTCAGGCGGCCGGCGACGATGCGTTCGAGCACCTGCGCCTCGCGGCTGGTGAGCTTGGAGAGCAGGGCGTCTCGGCTGGCGGCCTGCTGGTAGCCGGCGAAGGCTTCGCGGGCGTGGTCCAGCATGCGTTCGACCAAGCCAACC
The DNA here is from genome assembly GCF_031843945.1 of Acidovorax sp. WCS2018Noco2-16. Lineage (NCBI taxonomy): Bacteria > Pseudomonadati > Pseudomonadota > Betaproteobacteria > Burkholderiales > Comamonadaceae > Acidovorax > Acidovorax sp. WCS2018Noco2-16. The sequence continues at coordinate 363,721 of NZ_JAVTJJ010000001.1, read as the reverse complement.
AGCTCTTCTTCATTGAAGGGCTTCTGAATGAAGTCGAGCGCACCCTTCTTCATCGTGTTGACGGCCATGGGCACGTCGCCATGGCCGGTGATGAAGACGATGGGCAGGGGCGACTTGCGCTCGAGCAGCCGGTCTTGCAGTTCAAGCCCCGTCATGCCGCCCATGCGGATGTCCACGATCAGGCAGGCGACTTCGCGCGGGTCGTAGCGTGACAGGAAGGATTCGGCCGAATCAAAGCAGCGTACGCGGTAGTCCTTGCCCTCGAGCAACCATTGCAGGGAATCGCGCACGGCTTCGTCGTCATCAACGACGTAGACCGTGCCTTTTTTCGGAATCAAGCTCATGCAGTCGTCCTTGGGTTGGGCGTGTTTGCTACTGAATTCGTAGTGGCATCCGCAGGCTGGGCCAGCGGTAGCCAGAAGGAGAACCGGCAGCCGGTTACATCTGTTCCATTGTAGATGTTCTCAGCCTGCATCCTGCCCTGGTGAGACTCGACGATGCTGCGGCAGAGGTTCAGGCCCATGCCCATGCCTTCTTGCTTGGTCGAATAGAACGCTTCGAACAGATGTTCCAGCACTTCAGGTGCCAAACCCTTGCCGGTGTCCTGCACTGAAAACTCGATCACGTCGCGCCCCTCGATGTTGCGGGGCACTACCCGCAACTCCACGCTGCGACCAGAGGGCGGTCGCTGTGCGTACGCAATGGATTCGGCGCCGTTTTTCATCAGGTTGACCAGCACCTGCTCGATCAGGATGGTGTCGACCATCACCTTGGGCAGCCGAGCGGCAACGTAGTGCGACAGCCGCACGTTGTGGCGGCGCAGTTCGATGTCGGCCAGTTCCACCGCCTCGCTCACCATGCCGGGCACGTCCGCCAGCGCGCGGTTGGGCTCGCTGCGCTTCACGAAGGCGCGAATGCGCTGGATGATCTGCCCGGCCCGCTGGGCCTGGTGCGCCGTCTTCTGCAAGGCAAACAGCAGCGCTTCCTCTGTGATCTGCCCGTTCTGTATGCGCGTGACCATGCCGCTGCAATAGTTGCTGATGGCCGTGAGCGGCTGGTTGAGTTCATGCGCCACGCTGGACGCCATCTCGCCCATGGTGATCAGCCTGCTAACCGACTGCGCGCGCTCGGCCTGGCGGGCGGCCTGTTCCTCTGCCTGGCGGCGGGGCGTGATGTCGGTGGCGATCACCATCTGCGCCAGGCGGCCGTCCACCCAGTTCAGGTAGCGCGAGCGCACTTCCAGCCATTTTCCCAGGTCAGGCAGGTAGATCTCCGCGTTTTCAGACCGGGCGCTGGTCAGCGTGTCGGTAGGCAAACCCATCAGGCCGTCTTCGTCGTCCATGCTCGATGAATGGCTGGCGTCGGTGCTGGGTAGCACGCCCGCCTGCGCCACCAGTTGCAGGTGGCCGGCAGTCTGGGAGCCGAACCACTGCCGGTAAAGCTTGTTCGCAAACAGCAGCTCTTCGCTGCCCAGCGGCGCCACCGACACCGACGCATCCAGCGATTCCAGCACGATGGTGAAACGTTCGTGCGACGCGGAGAGCTGTTCGCGCACGCGGTTGGGCTCGGTGATATCGGTCATCGACGTCATCCAACCGGTCTGCACGCCGTGCGCGTCGATCAGCGGCGACACATAGAGGCGCGCGTCAAACAGCGTGCCGCTGCGGCGTTTGACCCGCACCTGAAACCCGCCCGCAAAGTGCTTGCCCGACATTTCATCGCGCAGCTTGGCGCGCAGCGCCTCGTGGTCCGATTCGGGCCAGTAAATATAGGGCGGCAACTGGCCCACCAGTTCGGCCTCGCTCCACCCTGTCATCTGGCAGAAAGCGGCATTCACATAGGTGATGCGCCCCTGCATGTCCAGCGCCCGCATGCCCGTGAGGATGGAGTTTTCCATCGCGCGGCGGAAGTTGGTTTCGGCCACCACGGCCTGCTGCGCCTGCATGCGGCGGCGCGTGTGACGCCAAGTGGCGATCAGCAGCCAGGCGGTCATGGCACTGAGCGTCCCCACCAGCCAGAAAAGGCCGCTGCCAACCAGGCCGAGTGACGTGCGATAGGCCTGCGCACGCAAGACCAGCCCGTTGCCGACCGGAGACACCGGCACCTCGTATTCGTTGGCCGGCGCTGGCCAGGGCAGCAGGCCAGCGCTGCGCGGCGCCAGCGGTGTACCAGCCAACACTTGGTTCTTGCCATCGAGCAGCGTGACGGCATAGCGCGCCAGCACCTCGGTCGGGGTGCCGTATCGCAGCAGGCTGTCGATGGAATATTCGCTCATCACCACGCCGGTGAACTTGCCTTGCCCGGCCAGCGGCACCTGCAGCTGCAACAGCGGAGCGCTTTCGCCCGTTGCGCTGTTGGGTTGCGAATAAACAGGTTGCTGCAGGTCGCGTGCCAGGCTGAAGGTGTCTGCCGCGTCGCCAGTTTTCAGCACTTCCCCAGCCACGCGCAGTTGGCTGGTAGGCACCGTGGGCGCTGAATGGCTGGCGCGGATGCGGCGGCGCTCGTCCACCCAGGTGATGACCTGCAATTCAGGGTATTGGCTGATCAGTGCCTCTGCGCGGCTGGAGAAATCCGCACGCTCCAAATCCTGATTGGAAAGGTCGCGCGCGATGCGCATGATCTGTTCCTGCCGCTCCAGCAAACGCAGCCGCACCCGCTGCTGCGCATATTCCACGTCACGCTTGAGGGCTTCCTTTTCGCGCTCGACCTCCTCCGTGCGCAAATACCAGAACGCCGCCACGATGGCCGCAAGAAACATCATCACGGCCGCCAGCGGGGCCACGGCGGCGAAACGGTCTTGCCGCGTGGGCGACAAGCTGCGCCACCACTTGCGCCACCAGCGAGCAGGAGATTTGATGACAGCTACGGGAGCAATGCCTGAGTCCGAGGAATCCATGTGCGGAAGTGTAGGGCGCAGCTCCCCTCAAAAAGGGGGTAAATCACATGGCAGGCACAGCGCCATTTCACGACAAGAAAATATGTGCGTTTGCAGCAAAATGCCGCATTATGAAAATGGAAAGCACGATTTGAAATTGCACTAATTTATGAGAAACTTCGCGCCGATCGTTAATCACCGTCGCACCATCTAGAGGAGACAAGGCATGTCAGAACAGACCGAGCAAAAGGCGGCCAGCGCCACTTCGACCGCCCCCGACACGGATCAGCAGGAGACCCGAGAGTGGTTGGACGCGCTGACTGCTGTGATCGACAAGGAAGGCGCAGAGCGCGCGCATTACCTGATCGAGCAATTGCTCGAACATGCCCGCCAAAGCAGCATCGACACGCCTTTCTCTGCCAACACCGGCTATGTGAACACGCTGGAAGCGAGCCAGGAGGCACGCTGCCCCGGCAACCTCGAAATCGAAGCGCGCCTGCGCGCCTATATGCGATGGAACGCGATGGCGATGGTCGTAAAGGCCAACCGCCACCATCCGCCAGAAGGCGGTGACCTGGGCGGCCACATCGGCTCGTTCGCCTCGCTGGCCAACATGTTCGGCGCCGGCTTCAACCACTTCTGGCATGCCGAGAGCGAAAACCACGGCGGTGACCTGCTGTACATCCAAGGCCACGTATCGCCCGGCATCTACGCCCGCGCCTACCTCGAAGGTCGCCTGACCGAAGACCAGTTGCTCAACTTCCGCCAGGAAGTGGACGGCAAGGGGTTGTCGAGCTACCCGCATCCCAAGCTGATGCCCGAGTTCTGGCAGTTCCCTACCGTGTCGATGGGTCTCGGCCCGCTCATGGCGATCTACCAGGCGCGCTTTCTCAAGTACCTGCACGCCCGCGGCATCGCCAACACCGAAAACCGCAAGGTCTGGGTGTTCTGCGGCGACGGCGAAATGGACGAGGTCGAATCGCTGGGCGCCATCGGCCTGGCGGCGCGTGAGAACCTCGATAACCTGATCTTCGTCATCAACTGCAACCTGCAGCGCCTGGACGGCCCGGTGCGCGGCAACGGCAAGATCATCCAGGAGCTGGAAGGCGAATTCCGCGGCTCCGGCTGGAACGTCGTCAAACTGCTCTGGGGCAAGGGTTGGGACGACCTGCTGGCGCGCGACAAGGACGGCGCGCTGCGCAAGATCATGATGGAGTGCAACGACGGGGACTACCAGTCGTTCAAGGCCAATGACGGTGCCTATGTGCGCAAGAACTTCTTCGGCCGCGATCCGCGCACGCTGAAGATGGTCGAGCACATGAGCGACGACGAGATCTGGAACCTGCGCCGTGGCGGCCACGACGCGCAGAAGGTCTACGCGGCCTTCTCTGCAGCCAACGAGCACAAGGGCCAGCCCACCGTGCTGCTGGTCAAGACCGTCAAGGGCTTCGGCATGGGCAAGATCGGTGAAGGCAAGAACACCGTCCACCAGACCAAGAAGCTGGGCGACGAAGACATCAAAGCCTTCCGCGACCGTTTCAACATTCCGATTCCGGACAGCCAGATCGCCGAGCTGCCGTTCTACAAGCCAGCCGACGACACGCCTGAAATGAAGTACCTGCACGAGCGCCGCAAGGCCCTCGGCGGCTATTTGCCCAAGCGCCGCGTGAAGGCTGACGAGAGCTTCACCGTGCCTGCGCTGGAGACCTTCAAAGCCATCACCGATCCGACGCCCGAAGGCCGTGAAATCTCCACCACGCAAGCTTACGTGCGCTTTCTTACGCAGCTGCTGCGCGACCAGGCTCTGGGCCCGCGCGTGGTGCCCATCCTGGTGGACGAGGCGCGTACCTTCGGCATGGAAGGCCTGTTCCGCCAGATCGGCATCTACAACCCCCATGGTCAGCAGTACACCCCGGTCGACAAGGACCAGGTCATGTACTACAAGGAGGACAAGGCCGGCCAGATCCTGCAAGAGGGCATCAACGAAGCCGGCGGCATGAGCAGCTGGATCGCAGCCGCCACGTCCTACAGCACCAACAACCGCATCATGGTGCCGTTCTACGTGTACTACTCGATGTTCGGCTTCCAGCGCATCGGCGATCTGGCCTGGGCTGCGGGCGACATGCAGGCTCGCGGCTTCCTGCTGGGCGGCACGTCCGGCCGCACGACGCTGAACGGCGAAGGCCTGCAGCACGAAGACGGCCACAGCCACATCCTGGCGAACACCATCCCGAACTGCGTGAGCTACGACCCGACCTTCGCCCACGAAGTCGCGGTGATCATGCATGACGGCATGAAGCGCATGGTCGAGCGCCAGGAAAACGTCTTCTACTACCTGACGCTGCTCAACGAGAACTACCCCATGCCCGGCCTGCAGCCCGGCACGGAAGAGCAGATCATCAAGGGCATGTACCTGTGCAAGCAGGCACCGGCCCTCAAGAAGGACGCTCCGACCGTCCAACTGCTGGGCAGCGGCACCATCCTGCGTGAATCGTTCTTCGCGCAAGAGCTGCTGGAAAAGGACTGGGGCGTGGCCGCATCCGTATGGAGCTGCCCGAGCTTCAACGAACTGACCCGCGACGGCCAGGAAGCCGACCGTTGGAACCTGCTGCACCCCACCGACGCACCCCGCGTGTCGTACGTGGAAGAGCAACTGGCCAAGACGACAGGCCCCGTGGTCGCCTCCACCGACTACATGAAGGCGTACGCCGAGCAGATCCGTCCTTTCATTCCCAAGGGCCGCACGTACAAGGTGCTTGGCACCGACGGCTTTGGCCGCAGCGACTTCCGCTCCAAGCTGCGCGAGCACTTCGAGATCAACCGCCACTACATCGTGGTCGCCGCGCTCAAGGGCCTGGCCGAAGACGGCGTGCTGCCAGCGTCGAAGGTGGCCGAGGCCATCAAGAAGTACGGCATCAACGCCGACAAGATCAACCCGCTGTACGCATAACCCACTGCACCGGAGACACACATGGCATTGGTAGATATCAAGGTCCCGGACATCGGGGATTTCGACGAAGTGGGCGTGATCGAATTGCTGGTCAAGCCGGGCGATACGGTCAAGGCCGAGCAGTCGCTCATCACCGTCGAATCGGACAAGGCATCGATGGAGATTCCTTCGAGCCACGCTGGCACCGTCAAGGAGATCAAGGTCGCCATCGGCGACAAGGTCAAGCAGGGCTCGATCATCGTGGTGGTCGAAGCGGCCGAAGCCGGTGGTTCTGATTCAAAAGAGGCTCCAGCGCCCGCTGCACAAGCGCCAGCTGCTAGCAAAACAGAAGCGCCTGCCACCGCAGCAGCACCAGCGCCGGCTGAGGCACCCGCTTCTGCAGGCCCGCTGGAAGTGCGCATTCCCGACATCGGCGACTTCAAGGACGTGGCCGTCATTGAGCTGCTGGTGAAGGTCGGCGACACGGTGAAGGTCGAGCAGTCGCTCTTCACCGTTGAGTCCGACAAGGCTTCTATGGAGATTCCGTCGCCCGCCGCTGGCGTGGTGAAGGAATTGAAAGTGAAGATCGGCGACACGGTCAACGTGGGCGACTTCGTGGCCGTGCTCGAGGCTGCCGCAGGTGCGCCCGCCCCGGCGCCGGCTGCAGCGCCGGCCCCAGCCGCACAGGCCGCCGCTGCTGCGCCCGCACCGGCGCAAGCCTCTGCGCCTGCACCTGTTGCAGCCGCCGTGCCGGCCCACCAGCCGGGCACGCCCACGGCCGGCCTGCCGCATGCCAGCCCGTCGGTGCGCAAGTTCGCCCGCGAACTCGGCGTGCCGATCGAAGAGGTCAAGGGCACCGGCCCCAAGGGCCGCATCACGCAGGACGACGTGCAGGGCTTCACCAAGCAGGTGATGGCCGGCGCCGTGCAGACCAAGGCGCAGGCCGCCAAGGCCCCAGCCGGTGGTGGTGGATCGGGCGTGGGCCTGGACTTGCTGCCCTGGCCGAAGGTGGACTTCACCAAGTTCGGCACGGTGGAGCGCAAGGATCTGTCGCGCATCAAGAAGATCAGCGGCGCCAACCTGCACCGCAACTGGGTGATGATTCCGCACGTCACCAACAACGACGAGGCCGACATCACCGAGCTGGAAGCCTTCCGCGTCTCCACCAACAAGGAGAACGAGAAGTCCGGCGTGAAGGTGACCATGCTCGCCTTCGTCATCAAGGCCGTGGTGGCCGCGCTGAAGAAATTCCCCGAGTTCAACGCCAGCCTGGACGGCGACACGCTCGTCTACAAGCAGTACTACAACGTCGGCTTTGCGGCGGACACGCCCAATGGCCTGGTGGTGCCGGTGCTCAAAGATGCCGACAAGAAGGGCATCATCCAGATCAGCCAGGAAATGGGCGAGCTGGCCAAGAAGGCCCGCGACGGCAAGCTCGGCGGCGCCGACATGCAGGGCGGCTGCATGTCGATCAGCTCGCTGGGCGGCATCGGCGGCACGCACTTCACGCCCATCATCAACGCGCCTGAAGTGGCCATCCTCGGCCTCTCCAAGGGCCAGATGAAGCCGGTGTGGGACGGCAAGCAGTTCGTGCCGCGCCTGGTGCTGCCACTGTCGCTGTCGTATGACCACCGCGTGATCGACGGCGCCAGCGCCGCGCGTTTCAACGCCTTCCTGGGTCAGGTGCTGGCGGATTACCGTCGCATCCTGCTGTAAAGGAGCACGCATGAACCCCCAAGCTCATATTCATTCGCTGCCCCCCAAGGGGGCGCATGCCTCCCTTGAGGCGGCTCGGCAGGAGGCATGACGATATGGCAGTAATTGATATCAAGGTTCCGGACATCGGCGACTTCGCCGAAGTGGGCGTGATCGAAGTGCTGGTAAAGCCCGGCGACACCATCAAGGTGGAGCAAAGCCTTATCACCGTCGAGTCCGACAAGGCATCGATGGAGATTCCCTCCAGCCACGCCGGCGTGGTCAAAGAGGTGAAGGTGAAGATCGGCGACAAGATCGCTGAAGGCGGCGTGGTGCTGACGCTGGAGGCTGCCGACACAGCCGCTGCGCCGGCCCCAGCTGCAGCACCTGCACCTGCACCGGCATCTGCACCAACATCTGAGTCAAAACAGGCTCCAGCGCCCGTTGCACAAGCGCCGGCAGCTCCTAAAATAGAAGCAGCCAGCTTCGGCGGCAGTGCCGACATCGACTGCGATGTGGTGGTGCTGGGCGGTGGCCCTGGCGGCTACAGCGCCGCATTCCGCGCGGCCGACCTGGGCTTGAAGGTCGTCATCGTCGAGCGCTACGCCACGCTGGGCGGCGTGTGCCTGAACGTGGGTTGCATCCCATCGAAGGCGCTGCTGCACGTGGCCGCCGTGATCGACGAAGCCAGCCATCTGAAAGATGCCGGCATTGACTTCGGCACGCCGCAGATCAACGTGGACACGCTGCGCGGCCACAAGGAAAAGGTCATCGGCAAGCTGACCGGCGGCCTGGCCGCCATGGCCAAGATGCGCAAGGTGACCACCGTGCGCGGCTACGGCAGCTTCGTGGGCGCCAACCACCTCGAGGTGGAAGAAACCAGCGGCGGCGCGCAGGAAAAGACCGGTGCCAAGAAGGTCATCGCCTTCAAAAACGCCATCATCGCCGCCGGCTCGCAGGCCGTGCGCCTGCCGTTCATGCCCGACGATCCACGCGTGGTCGACTCCACCGGCGCGCTGGCGCTGCAGGGCGTTCCCAAGCGCATGCTGATTCTGGGCGGCGGAATCATCGGCCTGGAAATGGGCACGGTGTATTCCACGCTGGGCGCGCGCCTCGATGTGGTCGAGATGATGGACGGCCTGATGCAGGGCGCCGACCGCGACCTGGTGAAGATCTGGCAGAAGATGAACGCCAAGCGCTTCGACAACATCATGCTCAAGACCAAGACGGTGGGGGCCAAGGCCACGCCCGAAGGCATCGAGGTGACGTTTGCCGCAGCGGAAGAGGGCGGCACCGCCCCCGCGCCGCAGGTCTACGACCTGGTGCTGCAGGCCGTGGGCCGCACGCCCAACGGCAAGAAGATCGCAGCGGAAAAGGCCGGCGTCTCGGTCACCGACCGTGGCTTCATCAACGTCGACATCCAGATGCGCACCAACGTGCCGCACATCTTCGCCATCGGCGACGTCGTGGGCCAGCCGATGCTGGCGCACAAGGCGGTGCATGAGGCGCACGTGGCGGCCGAGGTCATCGCCGGCGAGATCCAGGGCAACAAGGAGCTGGCATCCGCCGCCTTCAACGCCCGCGTGATCCCGAGCGTCGCGTACACCGACCCCGAAGTGGCATGGGTGGGCCTGACCGAAGACCAGGCCAAGGCGCAGGGCATCAAGGTCAAGAAGGGCTTGTTCCCCTGGAACGCCTCCGGCCGCGCCATCGCCAACGGCCGCGACGAAGGCGTCACCAAGCTGCTTTTCGACGATTCACCCGAGGCCCACGGCCACGGCAAGATCCTGGGCGGCGGCATCGTGGGCACGCACGCCGGCGACATGATCGGCGAGATCGCCCTGGCGATTGAGATGGGCGCGGACGCGGTGGATATCGGCAAGACGATCCACCCGCACCCCACGCTGGGCGAAAGCATCGGCATGGCGGCGGAGATTGCGCACGGCAGTTGCACCGACGTGCCACCGCAGCGCAAGTAACGAGCCCATCGACAACAGGACGCCGGCAACCCCAACAGGACAAGCGCCATAGCAGCCGGCCAGAAGTCGGCGGCGCCAGCCCTGGGGGTGGGCGATCCCGTCGGGCGCCCGCCAAGGTGCTCCCCAAAAAGTAAAGGAAAATACCGGGTTGGCTGCAGTGCTCACTAGAGCAGCGGCTCTTCCCGGCCCTTTCCCTTTTGTTTGCTCCCCTCTGCCTGTCCATGCAAGACGTTCAAAACTCCAAGATCTCTGTCGAGAAGATCGGCGGCACTTCCATGACCGCCTTTGGCGATGTGCTGCGTCACATCGTGCTGCACGATCCCCAGCGCATTAACGGCCGGGTTTACGTCGTGTCTGCGTATTCGGGCGTGACCAACCAACTGCTGGAGCACAAGAAAACGGGCGAGCGAGGCATCTACGCGCTGTTTGCCGAAGGCAACGGCTACCAGGATGCGCTGACCAACCTGGCAGCCAGCCTCAAAAAGATCAACGCCGGCTATGCCGATCTGCGCTTGCCGCTGGACGTGGCCGATGCCTTCATCGACCAGCGTATCGGTCAGGCGCGCGAGTACCTGGGCGCCATGCAGCACGTGCTGGCCAGCGGCTACCTGAGCCGCAAGGATGTGCTGCTGGCCGCGCGCGAAGTGCTGGCCTCCATCGGCGAGTCGCACAGCGCATTCAACTCGGTCGAGATCCTCAAGGCCAACGGCGTCAATGCCGTGCTGATGGACCTGGCCGGCTTTGACGACAACGAGGCCTGGACCATTGACGAGCGCATTGCCCACAGCTTCAAGGGCCTGGACCTGAGCAACAAGGTGGTGGTGGCCACCGGCTACACCAAGGGCACCGAAGGCATCATGCGCGAGTTCGACCGCGGCTACTCCGAGGTCACCTTCAGCAAGATCGCGGTCGAGGTGCGCCCCGTCGAGGCCGTGATCCACAAGGAATTCCATCTGTCGTCCGCCGACCCCAACCTGGTGGGCCTGGAAAACGCCATCGTGGTGGGCGCCACCAACTACGACGTGGCCGACCAGCTGGCCGACGTGGGCATGGAAGCCATCCACCCCAAGGCCGCCAAGCCCATGGAGCTGGCCGGCATCCCCATCCGCTTGAAGAACACGTTCGAGCCCGACCACCCCGGCACGCTGATCACCAAAGACTTTGTGGGCGAGCGTGCCCGCGTGGAGATCGTTACCGGCACCGACAAGGTCACGCTGATCGAGATCCACGACCCCAGCATGGTCGGCACCGTGGGCTTCGACGCTGGACTGATGGACATTTTTTGCAAGCACGGCGTGAGCTACATCCTGAAGGCGACCAACGCCAACTCGATCGCCCACCTGGTGTGGGACAACCAGGCCGCGCGCAATCTGGTGGGTGAATTGCAAGCCCACTACCAACTCGTCACGGTCAAGCCCAGCGCCATCGTCTGCGCCATCGGCTCCAACATCAGCATCCCGGGCGTGCTGGCCAAAGCGGCGCAGGCGCTGGCCGATGCAGAGGTCAACGTCAACTGCGTATCGCAAACCCTGCGGCAGGTGAACATGCAATTCGTGATCGAGCGTGAGGACTACAAGACCGCCATCAAGGCGCTGAACCTGGCGCTGTGCGTGAACTCCGGCGCACCGGTTCCACGCGTGTGACGAGGTCGCGGCAGGCGCGCCGCCCGTCGCCTTAGCGCACACAAGGCGCTTGCGCCAGGCCTGGATGCCAGAACAAGAAGCCCGCCCTGCGCGGGCTTTTTGTCGTCTGGACTAGGTGGACGGATGTGCCGGATCGGCTTGCATGTGTCCACGAAGCAGATTTGCATCAGTTACCAAAGTCCCCAGATTCGCAACCCCCAAAACCGTTCAGGCTGAGCCTGTCGAAGCCCCGCGAGGAGCCGCAACACCATCAGTCGCCGTCAACGCCACGCTCTGTAGGCATGATCGTTGGCTCACAGCACTAACGCGCCTACGCGGAGCGCGAGGCGGGTTTCCTGCTTTTGTTTGAAGAGCCGTTTTCGCTCCTGCAGGCGGTGGGTGTCCCCCGAAGCCCAGAACGACGCCGAACGCAACTACCCCCAAGCCCGCGCGCAGCTGGAGCAGCACGACGACGTGGCGGGCATCTACAACATCGGCGGCGGGACCGAAGGCATTGGCCGGGCGCTGAAAGAGGCCGGGGGAGATCGCAAGATCGTGCTCATCGGCCACGGCCTCACGCCGCATACGCGGTCGCTGCTGATCGACGGGACGATGGACGCGGTCATCACGCAGAACCTGCAGGGCGCGGTGATGAACTGCGTGCGGATTTTTGCCAATCTGAGGGATGGGCGGGAGCCGACCAGCGGGGTGGAGACGACGCGGAGTCAGGTGATATTTCGGGAGAATTTGCCGTACGGTGAGAGCGGGGGCACAGGCTCCTTAGCAGTCCCAAATCCAGGTGGGAAAATGCGTCGATTTACAGGCACCACAGCATTCACCCTGCGTCAGGATTCAGACGCGCACTGCAGGCCTGAAACGCTGCTCAGTACACGGTTGGTGAGCCGAATTTATGGGGAGCGAGGGGGGCCGAAAGAGACCTTTACAAGTGTGATACTCAACTACACGAAGAAAACCTACCAATCGAATGAACCACCTGTTTGAAGCGTTGGCAGTGCATGTCGACGAGTGGCGCAAGACCCGATACGAGTGTCCAGACTTCCCCGCTATCGGTGAAATTCTGGATTTCGCGCTGGAAGACCCGGCTGCCGACCAGTTGCGGTACTTGCGCCGAGCACAGTTCCGGGCGTTGGAAACATATTGGTATCTGCGCTTGCTGTTGAATACTCCGCGCATTCCTGACCTTTATGCCACCCTGTTTCCCAAGCCGAAGGATCGTCGCGAGGCTATGGGCCTGACCTCGCCAGAGTTACTGGAGGCGATGGTTGACGGCGGCGGACTGGAGCCGTTGTTAGAGCGGATCCTTTCTGACAATGCGTTTGTCCGAAAGCACGGGCTTGAAAGCCTGCGAGAGACGATATCACTGGACTACCCCAGCTACATCCTGGCTCTCGCCATGGGCGCGGGCAAGACCATCCTCATGGGCTCCATTGTCGCGACCGAGTTCGCCATGGCGTTGGAGTACCCGGACGGGCCGTTCGTGCAGAACGCACTGGTCTTTGCCCCAGGAAAGACCATCCTCAGTGCCCTGCGGGAACTGGCGGACATCCCGTTTGAGCGTCTGTTGCCTGCCCGCCTGCACAAGCCATTCGCGGCTAGCCTGAAGCTGACCTTTACGCGGGACGGCGACAAGCAAATTCCCATCACCTTGGGCAGCAGCTTTAACGTAATCGTCACCAACACCGAGAAAATCCGCATCCAGAAACCGACTGTGCGCAATGCTGCACAGAGTCGGCTGTTCGCGGGCACGAAGGACGAAGAGGCTACGGCCATGGCTAACCTGCGCCTGCAGGCCATCGCTTCATTGCCGCACCTGGCCGTTTTCTCTGACGAGGCCCACCACACCTACGGCCAGAAGCTGCTGGGCAAGTGGGAGAAGGACAAAGAATCCGGCGAATTGGTATTCAAGGACGACGGCATCAAGAAGGTGCGCCGCACCATCGACTACCTGGCTCAGGAAACCAACCTCATCGTCACCATCAACGCCACCGGCACGCCGTACTTCGAAAGGCAGCCCTTGCGGGACGTGGTGGTCTGGTACGGGCTGGGCGAGGGTATCCGCGATGGTGTGCTGAAAGAGCTGGCCAACGGCATCAAGGTGCTGGAGCTAGGGGACGGTGACGCCGAGCGCATGGTGCAGAGCGTGATTGATGACTTCGTAACGGACTATTGGACCGTTGTGCTGGAGGACGGGGCACCCGCACGCCTGGCCTTGTACTTTCCCAACCTCGAAACCCGCGACGAGTTGCGCCCCAGCATCGAATCCGCACTACTGGCTCACGGCATTGGCCCAGACACTCTGCTGGCAGTGGACAACAAATCCAGCGAGGCGACCCGGCGCAGCTTTGAAGCCGTGGCGCGCGACCCTGCGGCCCCGCATCGCGTGTTGCTGCTGGTCAACATGGGTACAGAGGGGTGGAATTGCCCCAGCCTGTTTGCCTGCGCACTGGTGCGCAAGTTGGCGACCAGCAACAACTTTTTGCTGCAGGCCGCCACCCGATGCCTACGCCAAGTTCCCGGCAATACCAAGCCCGCCCGTGTTTACCTCACTGCCAGCAACAAAAAGACGCTGGAAGACCAGTTGATCGAGACCTACGGCACCAGCCTCAAGGCGCTGGACACCCAGCAGGCCGAGCGGGTTGAAAAGACCATTCACCTGCACAAGCCGCACTTGCCAGCTTTGCTGATCAAGAAGCGCGTGCTTCGCATCCAGCGCAAGGCAGTTCCTGCTGATGTCGCGCCATTGGTATTCACCTTGCCCGATGTGCCTGCACCCGTTGGCCCCGTGGTTCAGACGTGGAGCCCTGTGCTCACCGCCAGCGGCGACACCCGCATGCAACGGCTTGATGCCGCAGACGTGCTGCTGGAGTCGTTCACTCCCTTGCTGGATTGCTACACCGCTGCCGCCCGCCTTGCCGCGTGCCACCACCTGCCCACCACCGAACTGCTGGCCGCACTTCGCCTGGTCTACGAAACGCAGGAAGTGCCCGACCACCACATGGTTGCCCTGGGTCGACAGATTGAGGCGCAGCGCAACCAGTACGAAGAGGCATGGGATGAAATCGAGGTAGCCGTGGCGCTGGTCAAGGCTGATGGCTTTGACCTAACCGAGGTCAACGGCAAGCCGGTCTATACCGCCCGCATCAGCTTTGATAAGAAAAACCAGCACCTCTACAAGACGGCCAACGAGACCGCCGACGCCGCGCACGCCCTGCGTAGCAGCTTCCACTATGAGGGCTACAACTTCGACTCCAACCCCGAAGCCGAGTTTCTGGACTGGACGTTGGGCCTGCTTCAGGCCCACCCCCACCAGATTGAAGGCCTTTGGTTCACGGGCGGCCTCACCGATGCCGGAAAGACCGACCTGCGGGCCGAGTACCTGGGCGACGATCGGCGCTGGCACACCTACACGCCGGACTTCGTGCTGCGCCGTGCAGATGGCAAGCACCTCGTGGTTGAGGTGAAGAACGACAAGCTCAGCCCGGACATTGATGCGGACATGGCCCGCCATGCGTTGGGTGAGGCAGCTCAAACGCTGGAAGGCCGCAAGGCCGTGGCCTTGAAGCGCTGGGAGCAGCTCAACCCTGACCGCCTCAGCTACCACGTCATGTTTGCCGACACCGCCCTGCATGACGCTGGCAAAAAAACCGTGCTGGACTTCATCACAGCCAAAGTAATCGCCGCACCTGCGGCCACCTGATAGACCGTTATGACCGAACAAGACAAGACCAAGAAGAAGCCGACAAATGTAACGGTAGGCCGCGCCAAGGGTCGGCCTATGTTGAGTTGGGTAGGCAAGAAGCCGCTGGGCCATATCACTGCGTTCCCCGCCCAGCATATTGAGCGTTTCAGTGCGGAAGATGCCGCGCACCCGTTGCCCCCGAGTTCAGCCGACTGGTCCAAGTGGCCCAAGGACTTGCCGCAAGGCGGCCTGCTGTATCACGGGGATAACAAGGAGGTTTTGGCGCACCTGCTGGCAAACGGTTTTCGGGGGCAGGTCAAGCTGATCTACATAGACCCGCCGTTTGACAGTGGTGCGGACTACGTGCGGACGGTGAAGTTGCGTGGTGCCAAAGGGACTGTAAAAGTTGAAGGTGAAGACTATGCATTGGGTGAGCAGGTGCAGTACACCGACATCTGGAGCAACGATAACTATCTGCAGTTCATGTACGAGCGGCTATTGATGTTGAAAGAGCTGCTCTCTGACTCTGGGAGTATCTTCCTTCATTGCGACTCCTCAAAGGGGCATTTGCTGCGGCTGCTAATGGAAGAGGTCTTCGGTCAGGACAATGGGGCAAACAAATATTTCAGAAATGAAATCATTTGGTCATATCGTCGCTGGCCATCGAATTCACTCAATTTTCAACAAATGCATGACAGCATTTTTTGGTATACAAAAAGCAATGACAACTCTCATACCTTTCATTAGACCTATGAGGATGCGTCTGAAAGCTACATGAAGCGATTCGGTGGTAAGACTCAAATCTTGGATGAAGGTACTGGTACCCGGAAAATTACCAGCGAAGAAGAAACCAAGGGAATGCCCACAAGAGATGTCTGGGACCTGTCAATAATTGCTGGCTTCAAGGGTGAAAGAACGGGTTATCCAACTCAAAAGCCAATCGAATTACTGGAACGGATTATCAGTAGTTGCAGTAATCCTGGAGACCTGATTTTGGATTGCTTTATTGGTTCGGGAACGACGGCAGATGCAGCCCAAAAGCTCGGCCGACGTTGGATCGGATGCGACATCAATAAGGGCGCAATTCAAACCACTGCCAAACGCCTGCAGGGCGTAATGCAAGAGCAGGGAAGCATCCGTGTCAGTGCATCGCAGGGTGAATTGATCTCCCGAGAGGATGAACCGGCACCGCCCTGCCAGTTGACGTTCGCCACTTGGCGTGTGAACGATTACGACCTGCACATCCAGCACAACGAGGCCGTGGAGCTGGCATGCGAGCACCTGGGCATCACACGCACCCGCACCGACCCGTACTTTGACGGTACGCGCGGCAAGATGCTGGTCAAAATCATCCCCTTGAACCATCCGCTCACGCCGCTGGACTTGGAAGCTCTGCGCACCGAACTCAAGAACCGGCCCGAGGAAGAGCGCGACCTGTTGGTTGTGAGCCTGGGGCAGGAGCACAAGGCACGCGAATGGGTGGAGCACTACAACCACAACCGGCCTATCAACAAAATCCACTTGGTTGAGTTGCGTACTGACCGTAAGGCAGGGGGCTTTATCAAGCACGAGCCGATGTCGGTGCAGGCCAGCGCTCAACGTGAGGGTGACAAGCTGGTAGTGACGATTGCCGACGTGGTTTCGCCAAGCATCATCGCGCGGCTGGACTTGCAAGAAGGCATTTTCCGGGCGCAGATACCGGACTGGCGTGCAGTGGTGGACTGCATTCTCATTGACGCGGATCACGATGGAACCGTTTTCAACGTGACTCTGGCTGATGTGCCCGAGCGGAAGCAAGACCTTGTGGCTGGACGCTATGAGTTGGCAGCACCGCCGGTGGGGTCAGTTGTTGCCGTGAAAGTCCTCGATATGCTGGGTGAGGAGCGGATCGTCGCGCTGACCGCTTAGCGTGCAAAGGTCGTCCGGCTTGGCTGGGCGCCACCCGTTGCTGCAGAGCGTAAAGCCGATATCTAGCGTGGGCTGTACGCCGGGATGTGACAGCTCGATGCTATTACGTTGATAGCAAGCGGCGCTTGATTAATAAGCGCTAGAGCTCTTTTTGCTGATATTCTGCCGCAGCCAAACCTGCTTCACGTCTGTCAGGCTCTGCAAGGTCTGCCAGCGCACCACTCAACTGCGGGTGCACAAACCGATATCCCTGAACCAGCGCTTTACGTGGCACTGCGTTCTGCCCGTCCAGCAGCAGAGTAGCCATTTCCCCCAATAAGGTTCTAAGCGGCAACCCTGGCATGCGCAGCCAAGCACGCCTCCCAAGCGATGCAGCCAGGGCCTGCGCAAACTGGGCCTGCGTCACCGCCTCAGGCGCCACGGCATTGATGGGGCCTTGCACAGCGTTGTGCGCCATTGCAAACCGCACCAGGCTCACCGCGTCAGCCAGATGAATCCACGGAGCAGGCTGGCGCCCATGCCCCAGCGCGGCCCCAAGGCCCAGACGCGCGGCTAGCGCCTGCATTGGGTAAGCGCCACCCCCATGCCCCAGCACCACGCCAAACCGCATCCGCACCACCCGCACCCCCAGGGCTTCGGCCCTCCGCGCTTCGTGTTCGATGGCGGCGCACAGGTCGGACTGGAACTCGCCCGGGCGGGGTGGGGCGGTTTCGTCCAAGGGCTCCATCGACGCGTTGGGCGATGCGCCGTAGAAGCCGACGGCCGATGCGCTGACCAGCACACGCGGGGCCTTGTGCAGGCGCCGCATCAGGCTGACGACGGCCACGGTGGTGTCCACCCGGCTGGCCAGCAGTTGGCGTCTGCGCGCCTGGGTCCATGGCATGCCCAGCACGCGGGCGCCTGCCAGGTTGACCACTGCGTCGATGGTCGTTTCGGACGGGATGGCGTCCAGTGTGTCCACCACCCACACGCTGGAGCCAAAGCTGGCGCGGGCCTGCAGGGCGTCGCGGGTCAGCACGATCACCCGCTGGCCGTCGCGCACCAGGTCGGCCACCAGGGCGCTGCCTACAAAGCCGGTGGCGCCGGTGACCAGCGTGGCGGGCTGGGGTTGCAGGCCGTGGGCGTGCAGGGCGCTGGGCGGTGGGGGCTCGGCAGCCATGCGGTAGAGCTGGATGGCGGCCAGCACGTTGCGCACGCTCCACGCCCACACGCCAATGGCGTAGGCGGTGAACAACCACGACACCCAGCCGTGTGGGGCCAGCACCATCGCGGTGGGTTGCTGCACCCAGGCCCACAGCACGGGGGCGATGAGGCCCAGGAAGAGGCCGTAGCTGATGGTGAGCACGGTGTGCAGCACGCGCTCGAACGGTGGCAGGCGGCGGGTGCGGTCTTCTTCCAGAAAGTCGGCCAGCGTGATGACCAGCTCGATCAGCAGAAGGGCCGCCAGCACGGCGGCGAAGGCGCCGCGCCATTCAAACCAGGCCAGGCCGAAGAAGACCACGCCGTAGATGGCCTCGCGCGCGGCGTGCAGCGAAAGTTCGTAGCGCGCCGAGGTGCGGTGTGGCAGGCGCGCTTCCAGTTCGTGGTGCCACAAGTTGTCGAACGCGCCCAGGGCGGCCTGAAAGGAGAGCAGCAGAAAGATGATGTGCATGGCGGTCATGGTGTGAGGCCCTCAGTGGGTAGAAGAACCGGTGGCGAGTGGGGCGGTGCCAACGGGGTTAGCTGGCTCGTCGGCCAGGGTGTCCACCACGGGATCGGTGAACACGCCGGACTGGTGGAAGGTTTCGCCCCACAGCGGGTGCACCATGCTCAGCGTGAAGCGGAACTGGCCTGCGCCCAGGTCGGTGTGGGCGACGCGGCAGGTGCCAGGTGTCAGCAGGGTCGGCACGGGGATGCGCAGGCCTGCCGCCACCCACCAGAAGCGGCGGCTGCGAAACACCAGCGCGCCGTCTTCTTCCACCACGTCCAGCGACATGGCCAGGCCGCCGTCGGTGCGCTCCAGCAGGGTGCCGTCGGCGCCCAGTTCCTTGGTGGATCGGACCGTGCGGTCTGCGTCGTTGCCGTTGTGGGTGCTGCTACCGCTGCCGTTTTGTGTGTCCACGCCGGTGTGAAAGCGCCGCTCCCACACCACGCCGCCGCGCCCGTTGTGGCTGACGTTCACCGTTGCCGGCATGGCGGTGGTGTTGATGTGGGTCAGCGGGCCTCCCCAGGGCCGGGTGAGCGCGGCGTATAGGTGGCCGATCAGCGAGCAGCGCAGGTTCAGGTGGCCTTGGTAGCTGACGTCGGCATGGGCGGTGCCAAAGCGGCGTTGCACGGCGGCGGGCAAGCGGGCCCAGGCTGCGGCGCCGGCCAGGGCGCGCAGGTCCAACACCGCGTCCAGGTGCGTTGGGTTGGCGGTGCAGTGGCGGGGCGCTGGGCTGAAAAGGGCAAACATGGCGGGCTTTGCAAGAGTGGCAGTTGCACTCTCTATTGCGAAACCCGGGCCAGCCTGTGTGGCCGCTGCAAGTGCTTGATTTCATTGGAAATTGCCTGGCGACCTGCATACTTGGTTTACAGTGCTCGCAGCCCTGGCCGTTAACGCCAGGAACAGGTCACCGCCCGGTGTAGCGCCCTCATCACCTCCACCTTTTCGCGCATGCTGATTCACGCCGTCCTCGGGTTTGCCGTTCTTGAAACGCTGGTGCTCGCGGCCCTTTTGCTGGCCTGGGCCGACCGGGTGGCGGGCGCGCGTCTTTTGGCGGCTTTCCTGATCGGTATTTCGGTGTGGATGGTGGGCAACGAGCTGCCCAACTGGCTGGGCCCGCAGACCGAACCGGTGGCCATACGCCTGCTGGCCACGGCTCCGTTCACCTCTGCGCTGTTCTTCCATTTCTGCACGGTGTTTTGCCGGGTCGACCTGGGGCGCTGGGGCGTTGCGGCAGCCTATGGGCTGGGCGGCAGCGCCACGGCGGTGTCCGTCATCCTGGTGCCGGGGCACCTGGTTGCCCATCCCGACATCGGATGGATTGCAGTGGCAGACCCGGTGGGCACGGTGGCCAGCATGGCCTGGGTCATTCTGGGCATTGGCGGCGTGGCGGTGTTGCTGCTGGCCCTGCTGCGCGCGCACCGGTCGGGCGACGGGCAAAAGTTTCGGCAGATTGCCGCCGTCACCGCGTCGTGCCTGTGGGGTTTGTTGTGCTTGGCGGGCTATGGCATTGCGGTGCTGAACTGGCCGATCTACCCGTTTCCGCTGCTGGGCCTGCCGCTGTATTCGTTGATCTTGGTCTACGGCATCCTGCGCTACGGCGTGTTCGTGGCCAACGCCTGGGCGCGCCGTGCGCTGGTGTGGGCGTTGCTGCTGGCGCTGGGGGCCGTGGTGCTGGCGCTCACGCCGCTGCTGCCGTTCGAGTCGCGCTGGCTGGGCGGGCTGGCGGTGGCGGCCAGCGTGCTGGCGCTCAACGGCCCGGTGCGCCGCGTGGCCGAACGGCTGGTTTACCCGGGGGGCGAGGTGTCGATTGCCGACCTGGGTGCCTGGCGCAGCGCGCTGTTGTCGGCAGAGACGCCCGAGGCGCTGTCGCAGCAGGCTGCCATGCTGCTGAGCTCACGCATCGGCACCCAGGTCGAGGTGCACATTGGCGCCCCGGCCGCTGCCTCACCCTCATCAACCGCTTCGCCCCGCGCAGTCATCACGCCGCAGCTGTTGTGCACGCCGGGCGCTTCAGGCTGGCAGACCACTCTGCACGGCTGGGACGCCGCGCCGCCCGGGCCGCGCCACGTGGCCGAGCTGTTTGGCACCGTGGTGGCCGAGGCGGCAGCGCGTGTCGAGCAAGCCCAGCAGTTCGCCGCCCGCGAGCGCGAACGCCAGTTGCAGGCCCGGCTGGCCGAGCTGGGTGCGCTGGCGGCCACCGTCGCCCACGACATTCGCAACCCGCTCAACATCATCTCGATGGCCGTGGCCACCGCGCCCGCCGACACGCGGCGCGAGGTGGCCGACCAAGTGGCGCGCATTGCCAACCTGACGCACGACCTGCTGGACTTTGCCAAGCCCTGGAAGCTGGTGCCCCGTGAGCTGGACCTGGCCGCCCACGTGCGCAACGCGGCCATGCGCCTGCCCGAAGTGAGCTTGGGCGCGGGCCTGGCTCAGCCGCTGCTGCTGCAGGCCGACCCGCGCCGCGTGGACCAGGCGCTGACCAACTTGCTGGAGAACGCGCGCATCGCGATGGCGTCCGGCGCGGTGGAGAGCGATGGTGTCGGCAATGCCGAAACGGCAGCGACGCACAGCCCGGTGCACATCGACGCAGAACGGGTCGACAACGCCGTGCTGCTGCACATCTGCGACGCCGGCCCCGGTGTGCCGGCTGAAATCCGCAGCCGCCTGTTCGAGCCCTTTGCATCGCGCAGCCCGGGCGGCACGGGGCTGGGTCTGGCCATCGTGGCCCGCATCATGGCGGCGCACGGCGGCTCGGTGGCCCTCACCGAGCGGCCGCCGTGGAGCACCTGCTTCACCCTGCGCTTTCCTTTGACGACCCCACCATGAATGCCATGCCGTCCCACACGCCCGACCCCGCAGAACACACGCCGCCCGATACGAAGCCCCAGGCCGATGAGGCGGGAGCCGCACCGGCAGGCGAGCCGAAAAACGGCCACGTGCTGCTGGTGGATGACGAGGCCGCTTTTCAGCGGCTGGGCGGCGCCTTTTTACGCAACCTGGGCCACACCGTCACGCTGGCGGGCGATGGCGAACAAGCTCTGGCGGCCTTTGCCAAACAGCAGCCCGAGCTGGTGCTGCTGGACCTGGCCATGCCGCCCCATATGGACCCGGAAGTCGGGCTGGAGCTGATCCCCCGGTTTGCCAGCGTGCCCGTGGTGGTGTTGACCGGCCACGGAGACCACGCGCTGGCCCTGCGCGCCACCGAACTGGGCGCGTGGGATTTTCTGACCAAGCCCATCGACCCCGACATGCTGCGGTTTGTAGTGGCCCGCGGGCTGCGCAAGGCGCGACTGGATGCGGAGTTGGCCGCGCTGCGTGCAGGGCAGGCGCTGGACGACATGGGGCTGCTGGGGCAGGCGGCGGCCACCGTGCAACTGCGCGCTCTGGTGCGCCGCGTGGCGCCCACGCATGTCAGCGTGCTGGTGCTGGGGCCCACCGGCACCGGCAAGGAACTGGTCGCCCGCGCCTTGCATGCCTGCAGCGCCCGCTGCAAAGAGCCGTTTGTCGCCATCCACTGCGGCGCGTTGTCGGCAGAGCTGCTGGAGAGCGAGCTCTTCGGGCACATGAAGGGCAGCTTCACCGGCGCCTACCGCGACCAGCCCGGCCTGGTCGAAGCCGCGCACGGCGGCACGCTGTTTCTGGACGAGGTCGGTGAAATGCCGCCGCCCATGCAGGTCAAGCTGCTGCGCTTTCTGCAAGAAGGCTCTTTTGTGCCCGTGGGCGGCCGCGTGCCCCAACGCGCCGACACCCGCGTGGTGGCTGCGACGCACCGCGATCTGGAAGCGATGGTGCGCGACGGTACGTTCCGCGAAGACCTGTTTTATCGCCTCAAGGGCGTGGTGCTGCGCACCCCGTCGCTGGCCGAGCGGCCGGCCGACATCCCGCTGCTGGCCACGCGCTTCCTGCACCGCGTGGCCCAACGCGCCAACCTATCGGCCGGTGCGCTGGCGTGGCTGATGGCGCGCGGGTGGCCCGGCAATGTGCGCGAGCTGAAGGCGGTGGTCGAATCTGCCGGGGCTCTGCTGATGCCCGGCCAGCGCGAGGTGGATGCGGAGTTGCTGCAGTTGGCCAGCGGGGATTTGAGCGATGCGCCTGCGAGCTTGACGACGAGCCCGCCGCCGCCCGGCAGTACCGGCCCGCTGGACGCTGCGCTGATGGAACTCGAAGTGCGCATGGTGCGCGACACCCTGGCAGCGGCCGCCGGTAACCAGTCGGAGGCGGCGCGGCGGCTGGGGATTTCTCGCGTGGGCTTGATCAAGAAGCTGACGCGGCTGGGGTTGAAGTGATTTGACGGCTGGGGCCAGCGCAGCTCGGGGCGTTGTTGCCCAGTGGGTCCGAAAGCCTGGCGCCTGCGGTGTCGCCGGCGCATCGCGCCACCGACGCGTGACATTCAGTGCAGCCTGACCGCTGTGGCCGGGCCACCGCAGCGTAACGGGGAGAATCACCCTGGATGTTTGCTATTAAAAATATAGCTGCTTGCGCTTATCAGATAAGCGCTAGGGCCTGATTTGATGCATTTTTTCCCTGCATGACGCTCGCACGAAGATGCGTTTTGGCCACATGTCGCCGGGTGCATCGCCCGGTATCAGCCCACCGGGCAGGCGTGCCGCAGACCGTGGCATCGCGCGCTCCATAATCCGCCATGCTATTGATTCAGTAGCTTGCAGCGCACGCACCGTCAGCGGTGGCGGCTGTTTTCATTCTTTTCATACCCGTTCTGTTTCGCACCCTCCTCATGCAAGCCCTGCTCGACACCATCGCCTCCATGCCGCTGCCCACCGACGCGCAGCGCATCTTCCATGGCCGGGGCGGGCGGCAACCGGGCTGCGAGCAGTGGTCGTTGGATGCGTACCCGCCGGTCTTTGTGCTGACCAGCTTCGCGCCGGTGACGGAGGACGAGCTCGCCGCCATCGGTGCGGCGCTGCAGGCGCGTTGGGAGCAGGTCGCGCCTGCGGGCCAGCCGCTCAACTGGGTGTTCCAGCATCGTGGCGAAGCGTTGCGGATCGAAGGCCGCAGCGAGACACGCCTGATGGCCGGCGCCGTGCCCGACCCGCACACCGTGACCGAGGCCGGCACGCGCTATCGCGCGCATGTGCTGCGCGGGCAGAACCACGGCCTGTTTCTGGACATGGCCGAGGGCCGGCGCTGGGTGCGCGACTTCGCGGCCGCCCGCAGCGGCGACCGATACGGGCTGAAGGTGCTGAACCTTTTTGCCTACACCTGCGCCTTCTCTGTGGTGGCGCTGCAGGCGGGCGCCAAGCACGTGGTGAATGTGGACATGAGCCACGGCGCCATCGCCATCGGGCAGCAGAACCATCAGCTCAACGGGCTGACGGCTGGGGCCAGCTTTCTGGCGCACGACCTGTTCTCGTCCTGGGGCAAGGTCACGCGCGGCGGCCCGTACGGCCTGGTCATCGTGGACCCGCCCAGCTACCAGAAGGGCAGCTTCGTCGCCACCAAGGACTACGCCCGGCTGATGCGCCGCCTGCCGGATCTGCTGGCGCCGGGCGGCCACGCGTTGCTGTGCCTGAACGCGCCTGAATTGAACACCGCCTTTCTGCAGGACCAGATGCAGGAACTGGCGCCCGACCTCGCCTTCGTCACCCGCGTGGCCAACCCTGCCGAATTTGCCGACGTGGATGAGGAGCGGTCGTTGAAAGTGCTGGTCTACCGCGCGCCCGATCTGGAGCCCAACACGCCGCAGTCCTGAGACGCGAAAGCAGTTCGAGGCGGGCAACGGCTGACAAGCAACGGCCCCAGTGACCGACAGGCTTGTGGGCGCCGCGACACGACCATGTCGCCTTTGCCTATCGGAGATTCGCCATGCCCCGCTTCACATCCATCACGCCCCGCGCTCGCCACGCCGCCGCCATCATTGCCCTGGCGGGCGCAGCACTTGGTTCGGCGGCTTTTGCCCAACAGCCCGCTGCTGCCGCTGCGACCGCAGGCCCACTGCCAGCCGCGCAGACCCAGGGCGCACTGCGCTACGCCTGCGGCGGCATCGGCATCGACGAATCCACTGCCATGCGCGCTGCGATGAAAGACCACCCGCTCTCGCTGCTGTTCGCTGCCGCTGGCGGTGCCTATCAGGCCGACGTGCAGGTCACGCTGCGCCCCGAAGGCCAAGGCGCAGGCCAGCCGCTGACCTTCACCGCCAACGGCCCGATCTGTTTGCTGACAGTGCCGGCGGGCACCTATGCGGTGGAAGCCAGCGCCAATGGGCAGCAAAAGCGCCAGTCGGTGACGGTGGGTCAGGGGGCGAAGACGCTGGACTTCCGGTTCTGAACGTCTTTCGTCAGGCCTGCAACGGCTTTCTTGCAATCACGTCGAACCGGTGCCAGTACTTCGGGCCCTGCATGCTGGGGCCCATGCCTTCCGTTTCTTGAAAGCTCACCATGTCCCAGCCGGCGAAGAGCGTGTGAAGCTCTGCGGTGGAAACAAACGTCATGGTGGGAGAACCAGCCCAGGCATCTTGTGGCCCGAAGAAATGGCCGGCGAAGAGCCCTCTTGGCTCGACCGCCGCGGCAACGATCTGCCAGAAGCGCCTGAAGGCTTCAGGTGCACAAAAAGGCAGCGACAGCCCGGCGTGGACCAAGGCGGCGGCAGGCAGGTGGGTGACGTCTTCGAACGCACGCACTTCGGCGGTTAGCACGCCGGCCTCTGTGGTTTGAGCCAAAGTCCGCACACGTTCGATGGCAGCAGGCTCCCGGTCCAGGGCATGAACGTGCCAGCCGGCGTCCAGCAAGGTGCGGCATTCATTTCCTGCGCCGCAGCCCAAATCCAGCGCCGTTTTTCCTAAAGGGTGATCTGAGCAGGCTTGCAGCGCCCGGGCTAGCAGAGGCGAGCGTGCGCGGCCGGCACTGCGGTCGTAATAGGCTTGCCAGATGGTCATGGCTCGCCCGCTGAGCGGCAGCCCATCATGTGATCGACGATCTCCGCCCATTCGGCTGGCTCGACCGGTGTGATCGACAGACGGTTGCCGCGCTGCAGCACCCGCATGCCGCTTAAAGCGGGCCGCGCTTTCAACTCGCCCAGGCTGACCAGCCGCGTCTTGCGCGTGGTCTGCACGTCCAGCAGCAGCCAGCGCGGCTCGTCGGGCGACGACTTCGGGTCGTAATAAGGCGAATCGGGGTCGAACTGCGTGGGGTCGACCCGCACGCCGGAGGCGATGCGCGCCAGGCCGGCAATGCCCGGTTCTGGGCAACTGGAGTGATAGAACAGCACGCCGTCGCCGACCCGCATGGCGTCGCGCATGAAATTGCGCGCCTGGTAGTTGCGCACGCCCGTCCAGGGCACGGTGCTGCCCAGCGCGGCCAATGCGTCGTCGATGGAGCATTCTTCGGGCTCGGACTTCATCAGCCAGAAACGGGGAGGTTCGCCGTGACTGCGATCAGCAGATGGAGGTTGGGAACGGTCGCTCATGCAGCCATTCTGGCTGACGATTGCCGCGATTGCCGCGATTGCCGCCATGGGCGCGATGGGCGCGATGGGCGCCGGGCCCGGGCTATGCTCAACGTCGACTCCGCACCACCCCAACTGCCAGCGCAATGACCCGTCCCACGTCCGCCGTTCCCATCGCAAGCGCCGAACACGTCAAGCTGCTCGACGTGCAATTGCTCTCCGACAACTGGTACACGCTGCGGAAGATCACCTTTGCGCTGCGGCGCCGTGACGGCCAGTGGCAGACGCTCAGCCGCGAAACCTACGACCGGGGTGACGGCGCAGTGCTGCTGCTGTTCGACCCGCACCGGCGCACGGTGGTGCTCACACGGCAGTTTCGCCTGCCGGCCTTCATCAACGGCAGTGCCGACGGCTTGCTGGTCGAGGCCTGCGCGGGCCTGATCGACAGCGACGAACCGGAAAGCTGCGTTCGCCGCGAGGCCGAGGAAGAAACGGGCTTTCGCGTGCGTCAGCCCCGCAAGGTGTTCGAGGCCTACATGAGCCCCGGCTCGGTCACGGAAAAGCTGCATTTCTTCGTCGCCGAATACGAGCCCCAAGACCGCCTGGGCCATGGCGGCGGGCTGGTGGAGGAGGGTGAAGACATCGAAGTGGTCGAGATGCCGCTGGCCGACGCTCTGGCAAGCATTGGCACCGGAGCGATACAGGACGCGAAGACCATCATGCTGTTGCAGCACGTGGCACTGGCATTGCAGAGCGCTGGCTGATGCACTGACGCACCGGCGTGCCGCAGTGGCAGTGAAAGCGCACCGAGCGCAGTTGGCGGGCTGGAGTGACTCCGCACCCATACGGCCGCGTGCGCCATCAGGGCAGAAGGCGATCAGCTAAGCCAGGGCAGTATCCAGCAGCATCATCAGCACGAACCCCAACATCAAGCCGCCAGTGGCAGCAGCTTCGTGCCCTTTGCGGTGCGACTCGGGAATGATCTCGTGGCTGATGACATAGAGCATGGCGCCTGCCGCAGCCGCCAGGCCCCAGGGCAGGGCGCTGACCGATGCAGTGACCAGCGCCACCCCGGCCACCGCGGCAATGGGCTCGATCAGGCCTGACAGTACGCCCAGGCCCGCCGAGGTCAAGCGCCCGTAGCCCACGCTGCGCAGGGCCAGGGCCACCACCATGCCTTCGGGCACGTCCTGAATGGAGATGCCGGTGGTCAACGCCAGGGCGGATACCGCATCGGTGCCGCCGTAGGCCACGCCGATGGCCAGGCCTTCGGGCAGGTTGTGCAGCGCGATCGCGAACACGAACAGCCAGGCGCGCTTGACGGCCCGCGCCTCGCGGCCTTCCAGCCCTTTGACGAAGTGCTCATGCGGCACGATGCGGTCGATGAACATCAGCAGCAGCGCGCCCAGCAGGATGCCCCCGCCGACGATGCTGCCGGCACCCCATGCGCTCGCGCCGTTCGCCTTCGCCGCCGCCAGGCCGGGAATGATGAGAGAGAAAGAGCAGGCCGCGAGCATGACGCCCGCGCCAAAGCCCAGCATGGCGTCGTGCGTGCGCTGCGAAAAACGTTGCGACAGCAGCACCGGCACCGTGCCCAGCGCTGTCGCCAGCGCCGCCACGCTGCCGCCCATCAGCGCGCCCCGCATGCGCGGGTCTTCCATCGGGAAGGCGCCGATCACATCGCGCAAAAGCAATCCGGCGCCGCACAAAGCGATGGCCCAGCCCACCCAGCGGCGCCATCGGGGCGCCACGCTCCGCATCAGGCCGGAAGAAAGCAGTTCGGAGCGGACTGGGTGCATGACTGACTTTCAGGAGGGTGAACGGCAGAGCCGATTAGAAGGGAGGGTGGCGCTGCAATGCCAGTCGCAGCGCCCGCCGCAGCGCCCGCCGCACCGCCCGTCAGGCCAGCGCGCTGCTGAGCACCAAATTGCCGTTGACGCCGGCCGGGTAGAAGCCACCCTTGTTCACCGCGCCGCTGTTCAGGTAAACGATGTTCAGCACATCGCCCGGCGAGCGGCTGTAGGCGATGCCGTCCGCGTCCAGCGGCACGATATTGGACACATCGCCCGTCGGGCTGATGCCCTGGTCCACGTCGCCGCTGTTGTCCAGGCTGTCGCGGGCGTTCGAGATCGCATCGGCCGCCGTGCGCAGCACCGGGGTCTGCAGGCCCTTCGCGTACAGCACCGTGCGTACCAGCCCAGCGTGATAGGCCTCTGCAGCCAGGATGCCCGCGGCCGCTTCCAGATAGGTCTTGTTCTGCACCAGGGGCGATGCGCCCTTGTACGCCGTCACACCCACGTCTTCAAATAGATAGGCGGCCAGCAGGAAGTTCTCGTCGCTGGCATAGGGGTCGAACGATTCGCCCTGGCCAATCAGTCCCGCTGCACGCGCCGCCGTGGAGAAAGCGCCCGTTGGCGATGCACTGATGTCGATGGCCGGATGCGCCACCGCCGCATTGCCCAGCACGCGGCGCAGGAAGGCGACATGGGCCAGTTCGTCGCCTGCGATTTCCTTGGCGTACTGGCGTACCAGCGGGTCGGTGAAGTTGACAGCGCGACCGCCCGTCACGGCACCTTGCAGGCCCGTGCCCGTCTGCAGGTTGGCGTTCAGGCCGGAGCCGGTAGCGGCGAACACATAGAACTGTGCTTCGAGGTATTCGAGGTTGAGCGCGAAGTTGAGGATGTCCTCGTCCGACGGGCCACTCGACTGGGCGGTGGCGTTGTCGCCCCCGCCACACGCTGCCACCAGCGCACCACCGGCGATACCGGCGGCAAAGCCGCTGCTTCTGCGCATGAAGTTGCGCCGTTCGGCGCGTTTCGCCATCACCTCTGCTGCCTGGGGACGGGTCAAGAAGTTTCCGAGCATGGTTGATTCCTTTGTGTGGCGCCGTCGCGTGCACTGTTCCAGTTGCACGCGCCGCGCCAAAGTGCCGACATGGCCCTTGCGGGATAGGACGATTGACAACGCAACCCCTCACTGCCGGCCGTGCGGGATGAGCCCTCAACCTGATCGTCCTACGCCCCCGCCTTCGTCAACGGATCGCATAGATGTGTAACGCCGTGTGTTGATTCCGCGCCGCGGATTGAACAGATGTCTGGATGCAGGGATTACCCCTGAGCTAAATCGTCCCGGCCAGTGCGTCGGCCCGTGCCACCCCACCGCGCAGCGTCGTCCTCAGGAATGGCCAGCGGGTTGTTCAGCGGCTCAGTCAGCGGAGCCAGCAAGGCATGCAGATCGGCCTCGCTGAACTTGACGGCATCGGCGCTGTCGTGGCCCAGCACGCCGTCTGCCAGCGCCTGCTTGCGCGACTGCAGTTCCAGCAAGCGCTCTTCGATGCTGCCTTCCACCACCAGGCGATAGACGAACACTGGCTGGTCCTGGCCGATGCGGTGCGCTCGGGCGGTGGCCTGCTCTTCCACGGCCGGGTTCCACCACGGGTCGATGTGGATCACCGTGTCGGCAGCCGTCAGGTTCAGGCCCGTGCCGCCGGCCTTGAGGCTGACCAGCAGTACTGGCGCGCTGCCGTCGCCTTGCGCTTGAAAGCGCTGCACCACGCCTGCGCGTTGGCGGGGCGGCGTCTGGCCGGTCAGTTCCAAAAAAGGCCGGCCCAGGGCACCTAGCTGCTCCGCCACCAGCGCGAGCATGGCGGTGAATTGCGAGAACACGAGCACGCGCCGGCCTTCGTCAACCAGCGCCGGCAGCGTGTCGGCCAGCCATTCGAGCTTGGCGCGTTCAGTGCCTGCAGGCAGCTTGGCGCCCTTGACCAGATGCGGGTCGCAGCACACCTGGCGCAGCTTGAGCAGGGCATCCAGCACCGCGATCTGCGCGCCCGCCCAGCCCTGGCGCGCCAGCACCCGCCGCACCTGCTTGTCGGCGCCCGCACGTACCGCTTCGTACAGGTCGCGCTGGCGGCCCTGCAATCGCACGCGCTGCAATATGTCCGTGCGAGGCGGCAGCTCGGCCGCCACGTCGGGCTTGCGGCGCCGCAGGATGAACGGGCGCACCCGTTGCGCCAGCAGTTGCGCCCGCAGCGTCTCTCCGTTCTCTTCGATGGGCTTGCGCCAGCGCTGCGCGAAGTGCCGCGCGTCGCCCAGAAAGCCCGGCATGAGGAAATCGAACTGCGACCACAGCTCGCCCAAGTGGTTTTCCAGCGGCGTGCCGGTCAGGCACAGCCGGTGCGAGGCACGCAGGCTGCGCAGCGCGCGGGCGCTGCGGCTGCCGGCGTTCTTCACCATCTGCGCTTCATCCAATATCAGCAGATGAAAGCGCTGTGCGGCCAGCTGATCCACATCGCGCCACAGCAGCGGGTAGGTGGTCAGCACCAGGTCATGCGACGCGATGGTTGGGTACAGGTATGCACGATCGGGCCCGTGCAGCACCAGCACGCGCAGGCCCGGCGCCATGCGCGTGGCCTCGGCCTGCCAGTTGAACAGCAGCGACGTGGGCATGACCACCAAGGCGGGCTCGCGCAGCCGGCCCGCTTCTTTTTCGGCCAGCACATGTGCCAGCGCCTGCGCGGTCTTGCCCAGCCCCATGTCGTCCGCCAGGATGCCGCCCAGCTGCTGCGCACGCAGGTATTGCAGCCACGCCAGCCCGGCCAATTGGTACGGGCGCAGAGTGATCGCCAGACCTTGCGGCGCGGGTACGGGTTGCGGCGTGCCGACGGCCTTCAGCTGTTCGGCCAGCACGGCCAGGCCGGCGTCGCCCTGCAGCTGCCAGCCGCTGGCACATCCGGCATCCAAAGCCGAGCGCAGTACCTCGAGCCGGCGCGCTTCCCAGGCGCCCAGGCGCAGCGAGTCGCCGTCCTTGCGCTGGCGCCGGCCTGGGTCTGTCAGCAGGTCGACCAGCGCACCGACGATGGCCTTGAGCGGCGCGGCGGGCGCGTCGATGCGCCGGCCACCGGGCGCGCGCAGGCGGATGGTGGCGTCGTCCGCAATGGCGGCCAGATCGGCTGCGTTCAGCCAGCGCGGGTCGCGCTGCAACAGGTCGGCCAGCATGGGCGCCAGGTCCACGGTCTGGCCGTCGATCTCCACGCCCAGGGTGAGCAGCCAGGCGCCCTCGCGCGCTGGCAGCTGCAGCTTTTGCACCGGCCGCTCGCGCTCGGCCAACGGGCCATCGACCTCCCGGCCCAGCACCTCGCCGGTGTCGGGCGCGATCAGCAGCTTCCAGCGCTCGACCGGCACGCTCTCGTGGGCAAAGCCGGGTTGCACGACCACGCTCCAGCCCTCGGCGCGCAGGGCGGGGATCTGGTCGGCCCAGAAGTCGCCGAACTGCGCCTCTTGCGGCAGCGTCCAGACGGGGCCGAGGTGATCACCGAGCGCGCGGTGGCGCCATTGCAGCTTGGTGGGGTCCACGGGAACGAGCCCCAGGTCCCACACCCGGTCCATGGCGTCGGCCTCTGCGCCCAAGTCCCGGCGCAGGCGGATCACCGGGCCGCCCGTGTCGAACAGCTCGACGTCTTCGGCCGGCCGGCTGCCCAGCACACTGGTGGGCGCGAGCGTCTGCCACTCATGGCCATCGGGCGTGCGATAGGTCCATTCGATGCGCGCAAGCGTGACGTTGTCACCGCGCGGGCCCATGCGGCCTTGCGGCTGAAGGCCCAGCAAGCCGTCGCCCCGGCCAAGCGTCATGAGGGTGATACGAGGGCGGAACGCGCCGCAAACGGAGTCGTCAGGGGTGCCGGAAGCGGGGACAGCGGTCATCGGGTTGCGATTGTGCCCAATGCACAGGCTGCAACATTGCTTTGCTATGATTTTTGATGTGCCAGCGCTTGCCAGTCAAGCGCTGCAGGCCGAAAAGGCCTTATTTTCGGGGCGAGGCCTTGAGGTCGCTGGGGGCAGGCAGCGCCAGTTGCGCGCTCTTGACTACCTCGATGCAGTCGCGCACGTGCTGCTCACCCAGAAAACGCAGCGTGGCGTAGCCCAGCACAGCGGACACGGCCTGGCCGGCCAGCGGAACGAATTTGGCTGCCTGCTTGGCCGTCAGCCGCACGCCCACCACGCGGGTGGCGCGAATGACCAACTCGCGGGTCACCAGCTTGCCGATGAGCACCGAGCCCACCATCGACACGGCCTTTTGCACCTGCTCGCGCTTGTGCGGAGTCAGCCGGTCGATCTGGCCGGGTGTCAGGCCGAATTGTTCGTTGATCTGCGGAATGAGGCGCGAGAGCAGGGCGGCGTCCACCGCCCAGTCCAGCCCGGGCAGCGGCACCGTGCCTGCCGCAGCCGCTACCAGTGCGCGGCGGTGCAGCAGGCTTCGGCTGCGTTCGATGGCGGCCTGCAGGGCGGAGTCGCCGCCTGCCAGTTCCTGCGCCGTGGGCGCTTTGGGTCGCAGTGCCATCGTTTTCAGGACGGGGAAGACGCTCAGCCCTTGCGGCGGATCAGGCCGTAGAGCACCAGCAGCACGATGGCACCC
Organism: Acidovorax sp. WCS2018Noco2-16; assembly: GCF_031843945.1. Taxonomy (NCBI): domain Bacteria; kingdom Pseudomonadati; phylum Pseudomonadota; class Betaproteobacteria; order Burkholderiales; family Comamonadaceae; genus Acidovorax; species Acidovorax sp. WCS2018Noco2-16. The sequence continues at coordinate 331,508 of NZ_JAVTJJ010000001.1, read as the reverse complement.
ACGATGGAAGCGATCCAGCCTGCGGCTTCGCCTTGCGCGTACCAGCCCATCGCCACGCCCACATAGGTGGCCAGGAATGCGCCGGCCACGCCCAGCAGCATGGTCATGATCCAGCCGAGCTTGTCATTGCCGGGCTTTAGCGCACGGGCCAGCAGGCCGACGATCAGGCCGATGAAGAGGGTTCCGAGGATGGACATCATGATGAAGTGGCTTCCAATTTCAATAACAGTGGAGAAAGAGAGGGCGAGACCCAACCGGGCCCGCCCAGCGCCTGCGCATTGTTGGCGAACTGCCGTGCCTGGCTTGCAGGACGGCGCCGCGTGCGTGAACATCCTGTGAACTGAGGGAGGGAGTGTGCGCTAGGGCGCGCGATGGAAGCGCCGCCTTGAGGGGCGCGCAAAGAGTCGCCGAGCAGATGCCCATGGCAGCGGGCAAAAACCGCTACGGCCATTTACATCGGCTTGTTGGGTGGGGTGCGGCCAATGCCGCAAGGGCTTTGCCAGTCAGGCCCGAAGGGCCAGCAGCCGCCTTAGCGGCGCATTGGCGCGTTGGCGACGGCTTCGATCTGGTCGTCGTCGCCTGCCACGCGGCGGGCGCCGTTGAACCGGCGTTGCCAGTACGACCCGCTCATGTCTTCCACCCGTACCTGCGCGCCGCTGCGGGGCGCATGGATGAACTTGCCGTCACCCACGTAGATGCCCACGTGGCTGAATGCGCGGCGCATGGTGTTGAAGAACACCAGGTCGCCCGGTTGCAAATCTTTTTTGTCGATGACTTCGGTGGCGGCCGCCTGCTCGTTGGCGCGGCGGGGCAGGGCGAGGCCCTTGGCCTGCTCGAAGATGGTGCGAACGAAGCCGCTGCAGTCGAACCCGGTGTCGGCGCTGCTGCCGCCCCGGCGGTAAGGCACGCCCAGGAAGCCCATCGCGGTCGACACCAGCGTGGTGGTGCGGTCCGCCACGTCGTGACGCACTTCCTGCAGGTGGGTGAGCAGCCCGCGTTCTTGAAGAATGCGGTCGATGTCGTCAGCGTTGGCATTGCCGGGAGCGGCATGGGCCTGAGCGCAAACAAGTAACAAAAAGCAAAGCCAACGGGACATGGGTCGCGAGAGTACCACGGGTCGAGCGCTCGTCCTACGCCCGAAACCATCGCCAACTGCTTATTTCATGAGCAACCCTTGGCCGATAGTGGTTGCCTTTGGCGGCTAAATCCCCTGAAACGTGCGCTGCCAACCGGCTTCTTCAGCCATCTCGCTTTCACAATGTTTTGTTTTCAGGAGACACGATGATTTTGCAACGAAGTGCACGCCCAGCCATACTCTGGCGGGCGCCCCACGCTATGGTTACCGTAGCAACCACGGTGCTGTTGATGGGTGCCATGGTGGTTTCAACGGCTGCCGATGCGACGGCGCCCGTTCAACCGGCGGCCGCCCGCACGGCGGCATCCACGGACATCGTGGCGACCGGGCTCGCCAATCCGTGGGGGCTGGCCTTCCTGCCCGGAGGCCGCTTTCTGGTCACCGAGCGAGCCGGCCGGCTGCGCGTGGTCGAGGCTGACGGCCGCCTGAATGCGCCATTGGGCGGCCTGCCGGCCATTGCCGCCGGCGGGCAGGGCGGCTTGCTCGACGTGGCGACCGACGCGGCGTTCCAGACCAATCGCCGCATCTTCTTTTGCTTCTCGGAGCCCGCAGCCGACGGCAGCGGTGCCAACAGCACAGCGCTTGCCAGCGCCACGCTGGCCGAAGGCGCCACCGCGCTGCAGAACGTGAAGGTGATCTTCAGCCAGCAACCCAAGGTGCGCAGCACCGCCCACTTCGGCTGCCGCATCGTGCAGGACGCCAAGGGCGACCTGTTCCTGACGCTGGGCGACCGCTTTCAGCGCAAGGACGATGCGCAGACGCGGGACAACCACCACGGCAAGATCGTTCACGTGCGGCCTGAAGGCGGCGCTGCAGCCGGCAACCCCGCCGTGGCGCAAAGCGGCGCGCTGCCCGAAATCTGGAACTGGGGCCACCGCAACGTGCAAGGCGCCACGCTGGCACCCGACGGCCGGCTCTGGACCCACGAGCACGGCCCGCAGGGCGGCGACGAGATCAACATCGCCCAGGCGGGCCGCAACTACGGCTGGCCGGTCATCACCTATGGCGAGAACTACGGCGGCGGCAAGGTGGGTGAAGGCACGGCCAAGGCGGGGCTGGAGCAGCCGCTGCACTACTGGGTGCCGTCGATTGCGCCGTCGGGCATGGCGTTTCTGACCAGCGACCGCTATGGCGCGGCCTGGAAGGGCAGCCTCTTCATCGGCTCGCTGCGGTTCGCGCGGCTGCATCGCCTGCAGGTGGACGCCGCCGGCAAGGTGACGCGCGACGAGTACCTGCTGGACAAGGCCGGCGACCGCATCCGCGACGTGCGCCAGGGCCCGGACGGCTGGCTCTACCTGCTGACCGACAGCCCGGAAGGCAAGCTGCTGCGGCTCAAGCCATGATCCGGGGCGCCTTCATGCCTGCTATATGATTGATAGCTGCCAGCGCTTGTCCATCAAGCGCTAGAGCCCCATTTCGCTTCAAATCGCTGTTTTCTGTTTTCACAAAGACGCACCATGCTCCTCGACGCCCTCGAATCCCAACTCGTTCTGGTGGACTACCAGGAACGCCTGATGCCCGCGATCTTCGAAGGCCCGGCGGTGCTGGCCAATGCGCGCCTGCTGGCGCAGGTGGCGCAGGCGCTGGAGGTGCCGGTGTGGGGCACCGAGCAGAACCCGTCGCGCCTGGGGCCCAATGACGCGGCCCTGCGCGGCGCCTGCCGCAAGACGCTGGCCAAAATGCAGTTCAGCGCAGCCGAAGAGGGCCTGGGCGAATGGCTGCGCCCGCCGGCCAAACCGCAGCAAGGCGGCAACGCCCGCAGCCTGCCGCGCCATCTGCAAAAGCCGGCCCAGCCGCAGGGCGGCGCCGACGCGCGGGGCAGCATCGTCATCGCCGGCTGCGAAGCCCATGTCTGCCTGATGCAGACGGCGTTGGACTTGCTGGACGACGAATTCGAGGTGTGGGTGGTGACCGACGCATGCGGCTCGCGCACCGAGCGCAACCGCGACGCCGCCTTCGACCGCCTGGCCGGCGCTGGTGCCGAGCTGGTGACCACCGAGATGGTCGCCTTCGAATGGCTGCGCGGCTGTGAGCACCCGGCGTTCAAGGACGTGCTGGCGCTGATCAAGTAAAGCGCTTCATTCGTCGATTCGTCGCGAGGGCGGCCGAGCGGCGGGGCTTTGTCAGCCAGACGCAAGGGCATGGTGAATGATGGAGGCCATAACGACCACCAGGAGACATCTGCCATGGGCACCCGCCAAGCCGCCGACGACTTTCACCGCCGCTCCATTGACGAGCGCGACGCGTTCTGGGCCGAACAGGCCCGGCTGATCGACTGGCAGACGCCGCCCCAGCAGATCTGCGACTACAGCCACCCGCCGTTCGCCCGCTGGTTCGCCGGCGGCACCACCAATCTGTGCCATAACGCGGTGGACCGGCACCTGGCCACGCGGGCCGACCAGGCGGCGCTGGTTGCCATCTCGTCGGAGACTGGCACCGAGCGCAGCTACACCTATGCCGAGCTGCACGCCGAGGTGCAGCGCATGGCGGCGGCCCTCAAGGCGCTGGGCGTGCAGCACGGCGACCGGGTGCTGATCTACATGCCCATGGTGGCCGAGGCCGCCTTCGCCATGCTGGCCTGCGTGCGCATCGGCGCGCTGCATTGCGTGGTGTTCGGCGGCTTCGCGGCGGGTTCGCTGGCCTCGCGCATCGACGATGCCGAGCCGGTGGCGGTCATCAGCGCCGATGCGGGCTCGCGCGGCGGCAAGGTGATCGCGTACAAGCCGCTGCTGGACGAAGCCTTGCGCCTTGCGCGCCATCAACCCCAAGCTCTGCTGCTCATCGACCGGGGCCTGGCGCCCATGCCGCTGCAGCCCGGGCGCGATCACCACTGGGCGGCGCTGCGCGAACAGCACTTGAATGACGAGGTGCCATGCGAATGGGTGGACGCCACGCACCCCAGCTACACCCTCTACACCAGTGGCACCACCGGCCGGCCCAAGGGCGTGCAGCGCGACACCGGCGGATACGCGGTGGCGCTGGCCGCCAGCATGCAGCACCTGTTCGATGCGCGCGCGGGCGACGTGTTCTTCGCCACCAGCGACATCGGCTGGGTGGTGGGCCACAGCTACATCGTCTACGGCCCGCTGCTTTCGGGCATGACCACCATCTTCTACGAGGGCCTGCCCACGCGGCCCGATGCAGCGGTGTGGTGGGGCATCGTCGAGAAGTACCGCGTCACACACATGTTCTCGGCCCCCACGGCGGTGCGGGTGCTGAAAAAACACGACGCGGCGCTGCTGGCGCGGCACGATGTGTCGTCGCTGAAGGCGCTGTGGCTGGCCGGCGAGCCGCTGGATGCACCCACCTCGCAGTGGATCGCCGGCGCTTTGGGCGTGCCCATCATCGACAACTACTGGCAGACCGAAACCGGCTGGCCGATCCTCACGCTGACCACCGGCGTGGCGCCGCAGACCCCACGCCTGGGCAGCCCGGGCCGCGCGGTGTACGGCTATGACGTGAAGCTGATCGACGAGCACACGGGTGAGGAGTTGACCGGCGCCGGGCAAAAAGGCGTGGTCGCCATCGCCGGGCCGCTGCCGCCCGGCTGCATGCAGACCGTGTGGCGCGACGACGAGCGCTTCGTCAACACCTACTGGAAGAGCCTGCCGGGCCCACTGCTCTACAGCACGTTCGACTGGGGCATTCGCGACGAAGACGGCTATTACTTCATCCTGGGGCGCACCGACGACGTGATCAACGTGGCCGGGCACCGGCTGGGCACGCGCGAGATCGAGGAAAGCATCGCGGCACACGCCGGCATTGCCGAAGTGGCGGTGGTGGGCGTGGCCGATGCGGTCAAGGGCCAGGTCGCCATGGCCTTTGCCGTGCCGCGCGACGCTGCGGCGCTGACGGATGCCGCCACCGCGCGCCAGTTGGAGGGCGAGGTGATGCAGCAGGTGGACGGCCAGCTGGGCGCCGTCGCGCGGCCGGCGCGGGTGCTCTTCGTGAGCGTGTTGCCCAAGACCCGCAGCGGCAAGCTGCTGCGCCGTGCGCTGCAGGCGGTGGCCGAGCGGCGCGACCCGGGCGACCTGACCACCATGGAGGACCCGGCTGCGCTGCAGCAGGTCAAAGATCTGATCGGCTGACCCGCCTGGCGGGCCGGGCAGTCAGAGGGTGGGCGCCTTCAGCAGTCGCTCCACCCGGCTGACGAACGCGCTCAGCTCGAAGGGTTTCGTCATCACGTGCATGCGCGGGGCCAGGTGCCCGTGGCTCAGCACAGCGTTCTCGGCATAGCCGGTGATGAAGAGAATCTGCAGGTCGGGCTGCGCCACCCGGGCAGCGTCGGCCACCTGTCTGCCGTTCATTCCGCCGGGCAGGCCCACATCGGTGATGAGCAGGTCGAGATGGGCCTGAGTCTGTAGGACCTGCAGGGCCTCGATGCCGTCAGCTGCTTCCAGCACGGTGAAACCCAGCTCGACCAGGATCTCGCGCACGAACAGCCGCACACTGGCTTCGTCATCGACCACCAGGATGACCTGGCCCTTGCCTTGCACCGCTGGCGCGTTGCCCGCCCGGGCGACCACGGTTTCGGTCTCCGCGCCCAGATACCGGGGCAAGTACAGGCACACCATCGTGCCTTCGCCCACTTCGCTGTAGATGCGGGCGTGTCCGCCGGACTGCTTGGCGTAGCCGTAGATCATCGACAGGCCCAGGCCCGTGCCCAGACCGATCGGCTTGGTGGTGAAGAACGGATCGAAGGCCCGCGCCGCCACCTCGGGCGCCATGCCGACGCCGTTGTCGCTGACGCACATCGACACGTACTGCCCGACGTCGATGCCGATGGCCTTGGCAGAGCGCTCGTCCACGCTGCGGTTGGCCGTCTCGATGGTGAGCTTGCCGCCATTGGGCATCGCATCGCGCGCATTGATGCACAGGTTCAGCAATGCGTTTTCTAGCTGGCTGACGTCGGCCATGACGGGCCACAGCGCAATGCCGGCCACCACCTCCAGGTCGATTTGCGGGCCGATGGTGCGGCGAATCAAATCCTCCATTTCGCCGATCAGGCGATTGGTGGCCAGCACCTTGGGCTCCAGCGTCTGGCGCCTGGAGAACGCGAGCAGCCGGTGCGTCAAGGCTGCCGCGCGTTGCGCCGCGCCGAGGCCCACCGTCACATAGCGCTCGATGTCGTCGTAGCGGCCCATGCCCGAGCGGCGCTTGATGAGCTCCAGCGCTCCGGTGATGCCCGCCAGCAGGTTGTTGAAGTCGTGCGCCAAACCGCCGGTCAGCTGGCCAACCGACTCCATCTTCTGCGATTGCCGCAGTGCGTCTTGTGTGGACTGCAGATCCGCCTGGTTGCGCAACTGCTCCGATATGTCCTTGGCATGGTGGAAGGCGCCCATGATGCCTCCCTCGGCATCACGCAGCGGGTAGCAGCTCACCTGCCAGACCGGCGTGCTGAGCGCCGGGTCGCCAAAGGCTTGTTCCACGGTGTAGGACTCGCCGGCCAGCGCACGGTCCATGAGCGCCCGCATGACAGGCGCCTGGTCCGCGGTGAACAGGTCGGGGAAGACCTCCCCGATCTGCACGCGGTGCCCGTAGATGCGAAAGAACTCGTCGCTATGGGCTTTGTTGAACGCGATCAGCTCGTGCTTGAGGTTGAAAGCACAGATGGGCCAGCTGTGCGACTGAACGATGTTTTCATGCAGCAAAAGCGCCGCCGTGCGCTCGGCGATGCGCGTCTCCAGGGTTTGATTGAGTGCACTCAACTCCTGTTGCGCGCGCAGTTGTTCGTTTTCAAGATGCACACGCGTGGTGATCTCGATGCCCTGATTCAAGAGGCCCACGACCGAGCCGTCTTCGCCGCGGATGGGCGTGGCTGTGATATCCCACCAGGTGGTCTGCTGCTGGCCGTCGCGCACCATGGAGATTTCGACGCGTCGCTGCTCAAAGCCCTTGCCCGTCTTCATGGCCTCGATGAACGGGGCAGCCACTTGCTGCCAGGTGGGCCCCCACACATCGGCCACCGGCCGGCCCAGCGCCCCCGGGTGGCGATCCGCCATGGAGGGGATGTAGGCATCGTTGTAGAGCATGACCAGCTCCGGGCCCCACAGCACCGTCCCTAGCAAGGGCGAATTCAGGCAGGCCGCCGCCATGGTGCGCAGGGACTGAGGCCACGATGCCGGTGTCCCCAGCGGTGACGCCGACCAATCGTGGCTGCGCATGCGCGCGCCCATTTCGCCGCCGTCCTGCAAAAAGGGGAACGACGTCGGAGCGCCGGTGGGGTCGTTATGGGGCTTCATAGCGGTGTACGGGCAGGTGTGGGCGCGACTTTAGCCGCTTGCCACTTGGGTGGTAAATGCCGCCCGCTCACAGCAGTGACTGCCGGATGGGGATGCATTTGCTATAGTTATAATAGCTACCAGCGCTTTATCTATAAGCGCTACAGCTATATTTTGCCTTGAATGCAGGGTCCGTGTGCCGCGGCCCTCAATCCACCGGCCGCCCGCGCCACTGCGGCGGGGCACGCCACTGCGCAGCCCAGCCCGCGAAGTCTTCTGCCGGCATGGGCCGCGCAATGCAGTAACCCTGCGCCCATGAGCAACCCAGGTCCAGCAGCAGCTCCCCCTGCTCAATGGTCTCCACGCCTTCCGCGATGATGCGATGGCCGAACGACGCGCCCAGGCCAATGACGCCTTGCACGATGGCGCGGTCGCCCACATTGGTGGTCATGTTGTGCACGAAGCTGCGGTCCAGCTTGATGTGGTCGAGCGGCAGGCGGCGCAGGTAGGCCAGCGACGAATAGCCTGTGCCGAAGTCGTCCAGCGACACCGTCAGTCCCAGCGCGCGCAGGCGCTCCAGCTCGGCGGCGACGTGGTCGATGTCGTAGAGGGCGGCGCTCTCGGTGATCTCCATGTCCAGCAGGTGCGCGGGCGCATCGGGCTGCAGCGCGATGCGGTGCGTCATCCAGTCCGCAAAGCCTTCGTGCTGCAGGTGCTGGGCCGATATGTTGATGCTGACCGGCAAGGCCAGCCCGTGCTGCGCCAGCCGCGCGATCAGCTGCAGGGCGGTGTCGACCACCCATTCGCCGAACCAGGCCTCCAGCTCGGTGTTCTCGATCAAATGCAGGAAGGCGCCGGGTGCCAGCAGGCCGCGTTCGGGGTGGTTCCAGCGTGCCAGCGCCTCGGCGCCGATGACGGTGCCTCGGCGCATGTCCACCTTGGGCTGCAGGTACAGCGCGAACTGGCCCTGCGCCAGCGCGTCGGACAGCTCCGCCACCTGCTGGCGCTGCGCCAGCCTGGCGCGCTCATGGGCCGTGTCGAACGGGTGGTAGCGGTTGCGCCCGGCCTGCTTGGCCAAGTACATGGCCTGGTCGGCGTGGCGCAGCAGGGCGTCGGCATCGGCGTCGTCGTCGGGGTAGAGCGTGTAGCCGATGCTGGCCGTGACGACCACGCGCTCGCCTTCCAGCGTGTAGGGCGCCGACACGCTGGCCATCAGCGTGCGCAGCAGGCGCTCGCATTCGGCGCGCGATTCCAGCCCGGGCAGCAAGATGACGAATTCGTCGCCGCCCAGCCGCGCCACGCAGTCCACCGGCCGCAGCGACCGCGTGAGCCGACCCGACATGACCACCAGCAACCGGTCGCCAGCGCCGTGTCCCAGGCGGTCGTTCACCGGCTTGAAGCCGTCCAGGTCGAGATAGGCCACGCCCAGCAGGCGCGAACGCTGGCGCGCCTCGGTCATGCCGGCCTGCAGCCGTTCGGCCAGCAGCACGCGGTTGGGCAGGCCGGTCAGCGCGTCGTGGTGCGCCAGCAGCTTCAGCGTTTCCTGCTGCTCGCGCTGGTCGGTCACGTCGATGCCCACGCCCACCATGCGCAGTGGCTTGCCTTCGGGGTCGCGGTGCACGATGTTGCCCAAGTTGCGCACCCAGTGGCCGGTACCGTCCGGGAGCAGCACCTGCCAGGTCGCGTCGAAGGGCGTGGCGGGTTCCGCGGCGTGGCGCTGCAGTTCAGCGCCGATGGCGTCCAGGTGAGCCGGGGCCACGCCCGCGGTCCAGGGCACGCCGGCGTCGGCGTCTTCGTTGGGTATCACGCCCTGCAGGTCACGCCAGCGCGCATCACCGGTCACGCGGCCGGACTGCAGATCCCAGTCCCAAAGGCTCAGTGCCGCGGCCGAGATAGTGAGCGAGAGCAGCGCCTCGCGCTCGCGCACCTGCTGCTCGGCCCGTTTGCGCTCGGTGATATCGTGCAGCACGAAGAGCCAGCAGGCTTCGCCGTTCGATTCCACCGGGCTCATGGACTGCAGCACGGTGCGCCGCTCGCCGCTGCGCGTGGTCATTTCCACTTCGTGGCCCAGCAACTCTCCATGTTGCTCCGCCGCGCGTACCAGGTTCGCGCGCACATCCGGCGGGTACAGGCCCAGCGTCACCACGGTGTTCACCAAGGCCGTCTTCCGTGTGAAGCCCACGGCTTGCTCCCACGCCGGGTTCACGTCCACATAACGGCCGTCGCTGCGCCGCGTCAGGCCCATGGGATAGGGCATGGCCTGGAACATTTGGGCAAAACGCGCTTCTGACTGGCGCAGCCGTTGCTCGGAGCGCTTCCATTCGTCGATGTCCTGCACCACGCCGCGCAGGCGCACAAGGCGGCCGTTCTCCATTTCGGGCTCTGCGCTGACGCGAACCCAGACGGAGCGGCCATCGGCGCGCACAATTTCGATCTCCATGCGCCAGGCAACGGGATCGGCCATGGTTCTCCGAAACTGGGCCTGCACGGCATCGCGCCAGGCCGGCGCCACAAAATCGCGCAGATAGACACGCGGTGACGGCAGCTCAGCACCTTGCGGCAAGCCGTGGATGCCATAGCACACGTCCGACCAGTACACCAGTTGGCCGGGCGCGGGATAGTCAAGATACTCATGCACCCAGACGCCCAGCCGCGCCATCCATCCGGCCTGCTGCAGCACGCGATGCGCCGCCACCAATTCGTCGCGCATGCGCATCTCGTCGGTGAGGTCGTGGAACACAAACACCATGCAGGCTTCGCCGTCCATGCGCGTGGTACGGGCGGAAATCCGGCCCCGCAAGGTGCGGCCTTTGGGTGTGACGCTGACCTGCAGGCCGCTGACTTCGCCTTGCAGCCGCAACGCATCCAGCAGCCGCCCGCGCTCTACGGGCGACTTCCACACGTCAAGCTGCGCAGAGGTCTTTCCCAGAATCTCCTGGCTCGGACGGTCGAACATGTCGCAGAACGCCTCGTTCACGTCCAGAAAGCAGCCGTCGCTCAGGCGCGTGATGCCCGCGGGGTCGGGCAGGGTTTGGTAGACGGTGGTGTACTTCGCCTCCGATCGGTGCAGCGCGTCCTGCATCTCACGCTGCGCGGTCACGTCCAGGTCCATGCCCACCAGGCTGATGGCTCGGCCATCGGCATCGCGGTTCAGCACGCGGCCGCGCGAAATCAGCCAGCGCCAGCGGCCTTTCACATCGCGCATCCGGTATTCGGCGTGATAACTCTCCTCGTTGCCCTGCATGGCGCTGTGCAGGTGCGGGCCGATGCGGGCCATGTCCTCCGGATGGCGGCGGGCGTTCCAGTCTTGCCAGACCCGGTGATGATCCAGCCGGGGGGGCGACGCGGGCGGCATGCCGAATTCTTCATACAGCGCGCCATCGTAGGAAAAGCGCTGCTCGCGTACCTGCCAGCTCCAGCGCCCGCCGCCCGAAGCTTCCAGCACCATGCGCAGCTCCTGCTCGCGCTCGGCCAGCCGCTGCGCCGACCGGACGTAGCCGCGCAGCATTTCCAGACCACCCCCCACCACCAGCACGGCCATCGTGTAGCGCCACGGAATGTTCTGCATCCAGGCGTGGATCTGATCCCACTGTGCCGCTGGCCAGCCTGCCGAGCGCGCCAGCCAGGGCAGCAGCACCAGCGGCAGCGACGCAGCCAAGCCCGCCAGTGCCCACCAGATGCGCTTTTCATTCGTGCCCCGGACAAGAAACCACAGGCTGGCGAGGGCCAACACCGCCGTTGCCTGGGCCACCGACGTGGCCCACGGCACTTCGTGCAAACCATGCACCGTCGCCTGCGCCAGTAGTGATAGTGCGGCAGCCACGGCGCCTGCCAGCGGCCCGAAACCGAAGGCGCAGACAGCCGTCATGGTGGGAAGAATCACCACACCGCTCTGGGCTCCTGGGAGGGGCGTGACCTGCGCGGCCAACAGCGTCAGAGCGCCGCCGGCAACCCCGACGGCCAGCTTCGTGCGCAGCGATGGCGCCAGCAATTGCCCTCTCGGCAGCCGGGCCAGAAAGGCCAGCAGCCCGAGATGCAGCAGGCTGACGATGAAGAAATTAAGCGCCACGCCAACCGCCAGATACGCCGGCGCCGCGCGGCGGCACGGGGTGCAAAAATGGGAGCAGTGCAGCGAGCATGGGCGCGAGTGTAGGCGGAGCGCGCAGCCACCGCCTATCCCGACGCACCGGCTTTACCGCACTGTGGCGGCCTCGCGTCGCCGCCCGCTCACCAGACCGGTTGACAGCATGGTGCCGCACACGATCACCACGCCGCAGCCCATCATCCACGGCGTGACGGCCTCGTGCAGAAAGAGCGCTCCGTAGAGCAGCGCGAACACCGGCGCGAGAAAGGTGACGGCCAGCGCCCGGCTGGGCCCGGCGTGGGCGATGAGCCGGAAGTACAGGATGTAGGCGATGCCGGTGCACAGCACTGCGATGGCCACCACCGCGGCCCAGGCGCGCAGCCCGGGCATTTGCGCGGGCCAGAGCCAGATGGTGGGCAATGCCAGGCCCAGCGTGGCGCCCAGCTGGCTGCCCGTGGCAGTGACCAGCGGAGGCACGCCGACCAGGTTGCGCCGCGCAAAGCTGGCCGCCACGGCATAGCAACTGGAAGCCAGCAGGCACGCCGCCATCGCCCAGCCGGCGTGCTCGGTCTTGAAGCCCGTGCCCGCAGGCGCGCGCCAGGCCAGCAGCGCCACGCCGACGAATCCCAGCGCCAGGCCCAGCCATCGCAGCCGGGTGATGCGGTCGCCCAGCCACACCCATGCCACCAGTGCGCCGAAGAGCGGCACCGTGGCGTTCAGTATGGAAGTGAGCCCGGTGGCGATGTGCATGACCGCCCACGAATACAGCGCGAACGGAATCGCCGAATTGATGATTCCGCCCAGCAGCACCGGCCGCCAGTGCTGCTTGAGCGCCGGCCATTGCCCCTGCCGCAGCAAAATGGGCCACAGAAACAGCGTGGCCAGGCCGACCCGCAGGCCGGCGGTGGGCAGCGCCCCGAATTCGGCCGCGCCCAGCCGCATGAACAGGAACGAAGCGCCCCAGAGCGCTGCGAGCAAGACGAATTCGCCCACCCAGCTGGGGGCTGCGCTGGTGCCTTGCTCGCTCATGCGGCGGCTCCGGCCGTCGCGTTGCTGAACAGCGGCAGGTCATCCGCCGCGCCGGCGTGCGCCGCCAGCGCTCCTTCCAGTCGCAGCAGCGCCGCCTTGCGATCGAGTCCGCCGGCATACCCCGTCAGCGCGCCGCCCGAACCCAGCACCCGGTGGCAGGGCACGATCACGCTGATCGGGTTGCGGCCCACGGCTGCGCCCACCGCACGCACCGCCAGCGGCCGGCCCACCTGGCGGCTGAGCGCGGCGTAGCTGACGGTCAACCCATGGTCGATGCCGCACAGCGCCTGCCAGACGGACTGCTGAAACGGCGTGCCCGAGGCCAGGTCCAGCGGCAGATCGAACCCGCTGCGCCGGCCGGCCAGGTAGTCGGTCAGCTGCCGGGCGGCTTCGCGCAGCACGGGGTGGTCGGGCGCCTGGGCCCAGGCGGCGGGCCCGTCCAGCGGCTGCACGGGCAGGTGGCGCTGGCCGTCGAACCACAGGCCCGCCAGGCCCCGCGGCGATGCGGCCAGGCGCACGTCACCCAGGGCGGTGGCGATGCGGCTTTGTACGGTGTCAGGGTGGAAGATCATGGTGTGTTTTTTGAATGAAATCGGCCTCTGGCGCTTGATGGATAAGCGCTGGTAGCTATGTTTTTGATAGTGAATCACCTAATTTGGCCGGTGCTCGCGGCCCCGCGCTCCAGGCCCGTATGACGGCGTAGCTGCGCCAGGGCCGCCAGGCTTCGGCCATTGCGGTGGCGGCCTGCGCCGGCCGCGGCTCGTCGCGAAGGCCCAACGCGGAATGCAAGGCTACGTCGCCGGCCGGAAAGGCGTCGGGCCAGCGCAGCGCGCGCATGGCGATGTACTGCGCTGTCCAGTCGCCAATGCCGGGCAGCGCGCACAGGGCCGCGGTGGTGGCGGCCACGTCAGCGCCCGCATGCAGCGCCAGCTGGCCTCCGTCGACCGCACGCGCCAGCGCCACGATGGCGGCCTGGCGCTGGCGCACGATGCCGAGCGCGCCCAGCGCGTCGCCCTCGGCGGCGGCCAGCACGGCGGGCGCGGGGAAGAGCCGCGACAGTTCGGGCCAGGGCGTCGCCAGCGTCTCGCCGAAGCGCTCCACCAGCCGCTGCGCCAGGGTGCGGGCTGCGGCCACGGTAATCTGCTGGCCCAGCACCGCGCGCACCGCCAGCTCGAAGCCGTCGAACACACCCGGCACGCGCAGGCCGGCACCGTCGGGAAAGGCTGCACCCAGCACCGCATGAATGGCCTGCGGATCTGCGTCCAGATCGAACATGCCGCGCACGCGGGCAATCACCTGCGGCAGCACCGGGTGCAGGCTGTCGCTGACCTGCAGCCAGGCCAGCGGGCGCACCGGGTCGAAGCGCACGTCCAGCCAGCCTGCCAACGTTGCGCCAGCGCCGGTCTGCCAGCGCACGGTGCGGCGCAATGCCAACAGGGCGTCCGTGGCGACGACATGTTCCACCGCGTGAATCTGCCGCTGCGCGAAAAAGCCCAGCAGCGCGGGCACGTCCAGCGGCGGCCTCCAAGGCAGGCGCACGGTGGCGCCGCCGCCCGATCGCGCCGGCCCGCGTTGCCGCAGTTGTGTGGGGTTCAGCCCGTAGTGACCGGAGAAGGCGGCGTTGAACCGCCGCACGCTGCCAAAGCCGCTGGCCAGCGCCACCTGGGTGACGGGCAGATCGGTGTCGGTCAACAGCTGCTTGGCCGTCAGCAGCCGGCGGGTCTGTACATATTGAAGGGGCGACACGCCCAGCGCGGCCTCGAACACGCGTCGCAGATGGCGGTCGCTCACACCCAGGCGCGCAGCCAGCGCGACCAGGCCGCCGGTCTCCGCCATGCCCAGAGCACCTTCGCCGTCGAGCAGGCGCAGGGCTTCGCGCACCAGGATGTCCGGCGCGTCTTGCGTGGACCAGGCCAGGTTGCGCGGTGCCAGTTCGGGCCGGCAGCGCAGGCAGGGGCGAAAGCCCGCCGCCTCGGCCTGGGCGGCCAGGTCGTAGAAGCGGCAGTTTTCGCGCCGGGGCGTGCGCACGGCGCAGACCGGCCGGCAGTAGATGCCGGTGCTGGTGACGCCGGTAAAAAAGCGCCCGTCGAACCGCGCGTCCTTGGCCGACAGCGCCAGGTAACGGGCGTCGGCTTGCGCGTCTTCTTGTCGGTCGGCAGGGCGAGAGAGCAGGCGGGGCATGGGGCAAATCATAGGCGGCACGCAGCCGGGCGCTGGCCGTTTCCGGACGTATGCCTGACTACTCCTCGAGCCGCAGCATTTGCGGCGCCGGCCTACGCGCCGATGGACCCGCCCGGGCTGGTCCCCCGCCTACAATTCGCGCCAACTGCGCCTTCGGACTGCGCGGGCACCGGCACTCGCTGGCCCCCTGCAGCGGCTCACTCCCCTGAAACAGTGAAGGAACCCCTGTGCAATTGACGCCCGCCATCTTCAAGGCCTACGACATTCGCGGCATCGTGCCGAGCACTTTGAATGAGGACGTCGCGCGCGGCCTGGGCCGTGCGTTCGGCACCGTCGCCCGCGCCGAAGGCCAGACAGTGGTGGCCGTCGGCCGCGACGGGCGCATCTCCGGCCCGGCCCTGTCGGCCGCGCTGATCGCCGGCCTGGTCGATGTGGGCATCGAAGTCATCGACGTCGGCGCTGTCACCACGCCCCTGCTGTACTTCGCGGCCCACACGCTGTGCGCCAGCGGCATCCAGGTCACCGGCAGCCACAACCCCAAGGACTACAACGGCTTCAAGATGGTGCTGGCCGGCCGAGCCATCTACGGCGAAGAGATCCAGGCGCTGCGCCGCACCATGGAAGACGAGAGCTGGCAACTGAAAGAGGGCGGCAGCGTGCGCCAGGCCGACGTGCTGCCCGCGTATGCGGAACGCATCACCTCCGACGTGAAGCTGGCGCGCCCCATGAAGATCGTGGTGGACAGCGGCAACGGCATTGCCGGTGCGTCGGCTCCCGGCATCTTCCGCGCGTTGGGTTGCGAGGTGATCGAGCTGTTCTCTGAAGTGGACGGCGACTTTCCCAACCACCACCCCGACCCGAGCAAGCCCGAGAACCTGCGCGATTTGATCGCCAAGCTGCAGACCACCGACGCTGAACTGGGCCTGGCCTTCGACGGCGACGGTGACAGGCTGGGCATCGTCACCAAGGATGGGCAGAACATCTTCCCCGACCGCCAGATGATGCTGTTCGCCCGCGACGTGCTCTCGCGCGTGCCCGGCGGCCACATCCTCTTTGACGTGAAGTGCACCCAGCGCCTGGCGCCGGCCATTGCCGAGGCAGGCGGGCAGCCCGTCATGTACAAGACCGGCCACTCGCTGATCAAGGCACGCATGAAGGAGCTCGACTCGCCCCTGGGCGGCGAGATGAGCGGCCACATCTTCTTCAAGGAACGCTGGTTCGGCTTTGACGACGGCACCTACGCCGGCTGCCGCCTGCTGGAAATTCTGAGCCGCGAATCCGACCCCGGTGCCGTGCTGAACGGCCTGCCGACCAGCCATTCGACGCCCGAGCTGAACGTCAGCTGCGAAGAGGGCGAACCCCACCGCCTGACGGCCGAGTTGCAGGCGCTGGCCGCCGAGAGCTTTTCCGCTCCGGCGCAAATCAACACCATCGACGGGCTGCGCGTGGACTGGCCGGACGGCTTCGGCCTGATCCGCGCCAGCAACACCACGCCGGTGCTGGTGCTGCGCTTCGAAGGCCACACGCCCGAAGCCATGCACCGCATCGAAGGCGAGATGCTGGCGCTGCTGGAGCGCGTCAAACCTGGCGCCAAGGTAGGCAGCGCGGCGCATTGAGCGTGCCGCGCTCCCTTCCCACACTGACGAACTGAACGCCCCGTGAGCCGCGTCGTGCGAGCGCTGTATTCGGCGCTGATGGTCTGCGCCCAGCCGATGCTGCGCGCCAAGCTGCGACGCCGTGGTGAAACCGAGCCAGGCTATCTGGCAGCGGTGGAAGAACGCTTCGGCCATTACGCGCCCGAGCTGGACAGTGTCGCCGGCGCCGGCAGCACGCTGGTGGATTCGGTGGACGATTCCAGCACGCCGCTGGTCTGGCTGCATGCCGTGTCGCTGGGCGAAACCCGCGCTGCCGCCATCTTGCTGGCCGAATTGCGCACGCTGATGCCGCACATGCGCCTGCTGCTGACGCACGGCACCGCCACCGGGCGGGCCGAAGGCCACAAGCTGCTGCGCCCCGGCGACGTGCAGGTCTGGCAGCCGTGGGACACGCCGGGCGCAGTCGGCCGGTTTCTGGATGAGTTTCAGCCCGCCATCGGCGTGCTGATGGAAACGGAGATCTGGCCCAACCTGGTGGCGGGCTGCCAGCGGCGGCGCATTCCGCTGGTGCTGGCCAATGCGCGCCTGAACGAAAAGTCTCTGGCCGGCGCACGCCGCCTGGCCTGGCTGGCGCGCCCGGCCTATGCCGGACTGACGGCGGTGTGGGCACAGACCGAAGTCGACGCCGAGCGCCTGCGCGCGGCGGGTGCGCAGGTCGAGGGCGTGTTCGGCAACGTCAAGTTCGACATGGTTCCGGACCCGGCGCAGCTGGCGCAGGGCCAGGCATGGCGCGACGCCGGCCCGCGGCCAGTGGTGCTGCTGGCGAGCAGCCGCGAAGGCGAAGAGGCGATGTGGATCGAGGCTTTGAGGTCAAATCGGCCTCTAGCGCTTGATGGTCAAGCGCAGGTAGCTATAAAAAATATAGCAAATGGCCCTGGGTCAGTACAGTGGCTGGTCGTGCCACGCCATCCGCAGCGCTTCGAAGAAGTCCGCCAGCTGATCGAAGCCGCGGGCATGACCGTGTCGTGCCGCAGCAGCTGGGCCGCGTCGCCCGGCGCGGCCGATGTCTGGCTGGGCGATTCGCTGGGTGAGATGTCGCTCTATTACGGCCTGGCGCACGCGGCGCTGCTGGGCGGCAGCTTCGCGCCGCTGGGTGGGCAGAACCTGATCGAGGCGGCGGCCTGCGGTTGCCCGGTCGTCACCGGCCCGCACACCTACAACTTTGCCGAGGCCGCGCGCCTGGCCTGCGATGCGGGCGCCGCCCTGCGGGTGGCCGACCTGCAGGAGGGCATCGCCACCGCTGAAAGCTTGGTGCACGACGCCGAGCGCCTGGCCGCAACGCAGGCCAGGGCGCTGGCCTTCACCCGAGCGCACCGCGGCGCGGCGCTGTCCACGGCGATGGCGGTGGTGCAGCGGCTGCGCCAGTACATCGGCACGGCCGACTGAGCGCCACCCGACGGCGCGGCCGGATCTGGCGCAAAGCCCTGCGCCGCCCGCGTAGGCGAGGGCGTGGGCTTGCCGCAAAATGGCGGCTGGAATCTGCACCCGGTTCCGATGCGCTGCCCACTGCGCCGCCTTATCCGCCGTCGCCGTACAAAGGCCGCTTCGTTCATGATCGAAAAACACTACCTCACTCCGCTGTTCGCTCCCACCTCCGTCGCCGTGCTGGCCGGGCGGGCGGACGCACCTGACACGCTGACGCCCTGCGCCCGCGCGCTGCACCAGGCGCTGCGTGCCCAGCGCTTTGCCGGCATGCTGCAGTTTCTCGACATCCACACCAGCGGCACGCTGGCCGATCTGGCGCAGACGCGTGCCGATCTGGCCGTCATCGCGCTGCCGCCGTCCGACACCGTGGCGGCGCTGGAAGTAGCGGGGCGCATTGGTTGCCGCGCGGCCCTGGTGCTTTCGCACGGGCTGGACGGCGAGCAGGCCGCCCGCCTGAAGCAGATCGCGCGGCGCGAAGGCATGCACTTGCTCGGCCCCAATTCGCTGGGCTTGCAGCGGCCGCACCTGCAGCTGAATGCCAGCGCGGCCGGGCCGCTGGCGCGGGAAGGCTCGCTGGCGCTGGTCTGCCAGTCGGGCTCGCTGACGGCGTCGATCCTGGACTGGGCGAGCAAGAACGCGGTGGGCTTTTCCACCGTGGTTTCGCTGGGGCCAAACACCGATGTGGACATCGCCCAGGTGCTCGACTTTCTGGCCAACGACGGGCGCACGCAAAGCATCGTGGTCTATATGGAAGGCATTTCCAGCGCGCGCCGGTTCATGAGCGCGCTGCGCTCGGCGGCCAATGCCAAGCCGGTGGTGGTGCTGAAGGCCGGCCGCAAGCCCGCTGGCAACGCGGCCGCGCAGACGCACAGCGGCGCCATCGTGGGCAGCGACGACGTGTTCGACGCGGCGCTGCGGCGCGCGGGCGCGGTGCGTGTGCGCTCGTTCGTGGAGCTGTTCTCGGCCGCCAAATGCCTGGCCTCGCGCTACCGGCCGGTGGGCAAGCGCCTGGCCATCGTGACGAATGGCGGCGGCCCGGGTGTGCTGGCGGCTGACTGGGTCAACGAGATTCACCTGGATCTGGCACGCCTGTCGCCGGAATCAGTCGCGACGCTGGCGCCGCAGCTACCGCCGCTGGCCTCGCTGGCAGACCTGATCGACGTGTCGGAAGAAGCTGGGCCACAGCACTACCGCGCAGCCATCGAAGCCGCCGCACGCGACCGGCAGGTGGATGGCGTGCTCGCCATCTTCTCGCCCAAGGTCGGTGCCGATTCGGCCGCCGTGGCGGCCGTGCTGGCCGAGGCCAAGCCGTTGATCGGCAAGCCTTTGCTGGCGTGCTGGATGGGCGACGAGTCGGTGGTGCCCGCGCGCGAGCTGCTGCGCGAGGCCGAAATTCCCAGCTTTCGCACGCCGGAGGCTGCGGTGGGCGCCTTCGGCAACATCGCTTCGTTCTACCAAAACCAGCAGTTGCTGCAGCAGACGCCGCCGCCGCTCACCGCACTGGCCAAGCCCGACATCGAAGGCGCGCGCCTGGTGATCGAAAGCGTGCTGGCCGAGCGCCGCAACGTGCTGACCGAGATGGAATCGAAGACGCTGTTGGCGGCGTTTCATATTCCCGTTACCAAGACCATCCTGGCGCGCAGCAGCCACGAGGCCATGATGATCGCCACGCAGCTGGGCTTTCCAGTGGCGCTGAAGATCGACTCGCCCGACGTGACGCACAAGTCGGACGTGGGCGGCGTGGCGCTGAACATTCACAGCGGCACCGGCGCGCGCGATGCCTACACCGACATGGTGCAGCGCGTGGCCCGGCTGCAGCCCGGCGCGCGCATCAACGGCGTGACGGTGCAGAACATGGCGCGCGCCCGGCGCGGCCGCGAGATCTGCATCGGCGTGGTGACCGATGACCCATTCGGCCCCGTCATCACCTTCGGCGCGGGCGGCACCATGGTCGAGCTGATCGACGACCGCGCGATGGAGCTGCCGCCGCTGAACCAATTTCTGGCGCGCCGCCTGATCGACCGATCCCGCGTGGCGGAAACGCTGGGCGAATGGCGCGGTGCCAGCGCGGTGGACCGGGAGGCGCTGGAGCAGGTGCTGCTGCGCGTGTCGGAAATGGTGTGCGCGCTGCCGCAACTGCGCGAGATGGACATCAACCCGTTGATCGCCGACGAACTGGGGGCCGTGGCGGTGGATGCGCGCATCGTCATCGCGAGTGCGGGGCTGGGCGCCAGCGGCCGGGCCGACAGCTATCACCACCTGGCCATCCTGCCGTACCCGGCGCGCTACGAGCAGATCTGGCCCATGCGTGGCGGCGGCGAGTTTCTGGTGCGCCCGATCCGCCCGGACGACGCCCAGATGCTGCAGACGCTGGTCAAGGGCATGTCGCCCGAGAGCCGGTACTTCCGCTTCATCTCGCAACTGGCCGAGTTGCCCGCGAGCATGCTGGCGCGCTTCACGCTGATCGACTACGACCGCGAGATGGCGCTGGTGGCGGTGTATCGCGAGCGATCGGTGGGCGACACGGGCGATGTGGTTGAGAAAGAGCGCGTGGTGGGTGTGTCGCGCTACGTGACCAACCCAGACCAGTCCAGCTGCGAATTCGCGCTGGTGGTGGCCGACGACTTCAATGGCCGCGGGCTCGGGTCACGCTTGATGCTGAGCATCATGGACGTGGCGCGAGACCGGGGCCTGGCGGAAATCAACGGCCTGGTGCTGGCCAACAACCCCAGCATGCTCAAGCTGATGCGGCGCCTGGGCTTCGAGGTGAAGGCGTTCGAGGAAGACCGCGACTTCAAGCTGGTGGTGCACCAGCTGTAGCGCGCAACGCTTCCCGCTCGATCAGCAGGTTCACGAAGGCGCGCACCTTCGCCGGCCGAAAGCGAGCTGCAGGAAAGACGGCATGAATGCCTCCCGAGGGCAACATCCAGCCGGGCAGCACATGGATCAACCGGCCAGCGGCCAAGTCGTCGGCCACCGCGAAGTCGGGCAGCACAGACAGTCCGGCGCCCTGGCGGACTGCCTCGCATACGGCAAGCGTCGCGTTCAGCGCCATCGCGGAATGCACGGTGACGCTTTGCGGCTCCAGCGTGTCGTGCGAGAAGCTCCAGTGCGTCGGGTCGCGCAGCGCGCTGTTGGCGACGAAGGGAAGGGCGCCGATGTCTTGCGGGCTGGCCAGCCGGGCCACTTCGCCATGCCACGATGGAGCCGCTACCAGGCATTGCCGGAAAGTGCCGATCTGCCGCGCCTGCACGTTGATGTCGGTGAGCCAGCCGACGCGGATGGCCAGCTCCGCCTGGCCCGACATCAGGTCGAGCGACTGGTCGCTGAACACCGCATCCACCTTGCATTGCGGATAGCGGCGCGTGAATTCGGTGATGGTGGAGACCACGGCGCTGATGCCGTAGTCGAACGACGCAGTCAGCCGCAAGGTACCCGAGGGCTCCGCTGCGCCTTCGCCTAGCTCATCGAACGCCTCGCCGGCCTCGCGCAATATCACGGCGCAGCGTTGATAAAAGGTTTGGCCGGCCTCGGTCGGCACGACCTTGCGGGTGGTGCGGGTCAGCAGCGTGGTGCGGAATTCTTGTTCCAGCCGGGCGACCTGCTGGCTGACCACCGCCTTGGTGATACCCAGTCGGTCCGCTGCTGCGGTGAAACCGCCGGTCTCCACCACCGCAGCGAAGTAGGCCAGCCGCTTCAGGTTGGCGAAGGTTCCGAACTGGCTCTCGGGGTGATTGTTTTCTTTTGGCATACAGCTTATCCATTTCACCACCCTTTATTCCCCAATGGAGCCGTCCTACTATCGCAGCAGTTCATTTTTTGGCGCCATACGACGCGACCCGCTCCATGTCCAAGACCTTGTATTACGTTTTCGACCCGCTGTGCGGCTGGTGCTACGGTGCCGGCAAGACGGTGGCTGCGCTCGGCACGGTGCCCGGGCTGGAGCTGCGGCTGCTGCCCGGCGGCCTGTTTGCAGATGACGGCTCGCGGCCGATGAACGACGGATTCGCCGCCTTCGCCTGGAGCAACGACCAGCGCATGGAGCGTTTGACGGGGCAGTCTTTCACCGACCGCTACCGCACCGAGGTGCTGGGCAACCACCAGCAGCGCTTCGACAGCGGCCCGGCCACCTTGGCGCTGACCGCTGTGGCGCTGACCGCACCCGAACGCGAAGCCGATGCGTTGCACCCCATTCAGCGCGCCCGCTATGTGGAAGGCCAGGACGTCACGCGCGTCGACACCCTGAGCCGGGTGCTGCAAGGGCTCGGCCTCGGGCCTGCTGCAGCCCGTCTGGCTGAGGCGGATGCCGAACTGCAGGCCTTGTACCGGCAGCGCCAGACAGACGCCCAGGCTTTGCTGGGCCAGTTCGGAGCGCGCGGCGTGCCCACTTTCATTCTGGACACGGGCGGCCAGAAACAGCTGCTGCCTGCAGGCGACGCATTCTCGAATGCCGAAGCATTCACCCAGCAAATTGCAGCCGCCTGACGCATCTTTGCTGCAACGCATTTCTCTGTCGACTGCTCCCTTTCTTTTTTGACCACTCATCACCCAATGACCGCCCTGATGACTCGCCGTACCTTCGTTCAAACCGCCGCTGCTGCCGGCGCCACCACCGCCCTGGCGGGTTGCGCTGCGGTGCCCGCCGCTTCCGCCCCGCTGCGATGGCAACACTTTCCTGCGGGCGACAAAGGCTTCTTCCGCGCGCCGGTGCTGCTGTCGGGCGCAAAGGAAGCCGTCTTGCTCGACGGTGGTTTCTCGCTGCCGGATGGCCGCGCCGTGGCCGAGGCGATCAAGGCGTCCGGCAAGACCCTGACCACCATCTACATCAGCCAGAGCGACCCGGACTATTACTTCAGCCTGGCGCCGATCAAGGCAGCGTTTCCCCAGGCGCGAGTGATCGCGGCCTCGGCAACCGTTGCCGCCATTCGTGCCAACGTGCAAAAGAAGATCGACACCTGGGCGCCCCAGTTGAAGGAAAACGGTCCGCAGAAGCTGGCTGACATCGTGTTTCCCGAGCCCTTCGACGGTCCATCGCTGAACCTGGAAGGCCACACCATCGAGATCGTCACGGCGCAGGGCCTGGACAACCGCCGCTACCTGTGGGTGCCATCCCTCAACGCGGTGTTCGGCGGCGTGCTGATCTTCTCGGGCCTGCATGTCTGGACGGCCGACACGCCTACGCCCGTTGGCCGCGCGGCGTGGGTCAAGAATCTGGAGGCCATCGCCGCACGCAAGCCCGCCGTGGTGGTGCCGGGGCACCTGGCCGCCAATGGCGCGCTCGACGTGTCGGCGGTGAACTACACCCGCGAATACCTTCTGGCCTTTGAAGAGGAAGTGACCAAGGCCGCCAATAGCGACGCACTGATTGCCGCCATGTACCGGCGCTACCCATCGGCCGGCCTTGCCCCTGCATTGCAGATCGGTGCCAAGGTAGCCAAGGGCGAGATGAAGTGGGGTTGAAGCCAGTGCCCGCAAATCTCGGCATCATCCGCACGACCTACGAAGGTTCGTCAGAAGAAAACGGCCGCAACCTGATGGCGGTGCTGGCACCGGATGCCACGTGGACGGAAGCCGCCGGGTTTCCGTATGCGGGCACCTATGTCGGTCCCGAGCAGATCGTCGCTGGCGTCTTTCAGCGGCTGGGGACGGAATGGGAGGGATACACCGCCAAGGTGCACACGTACCTCGCAGACGGCGACCGGGTGGCGGCTTTTGGCGTCTATTCGGGCACCTACCCCAAGACGGGCAAGCCGATGCGTGCCACCTTCGCGCACCTCTACCGTCTGAGAGACGGCAAGATTGTCAGCATGGAGCCGTTCGTAGACAGCCGCTGCGTGCAGCAGGCGATGCAGGCCGACTGACAAAACATGAGCGAGGCAACGATGACCTGCCCAGATGACGAGCTGAGCGGCATCCTCGCGCAGATGAGAGCCGGGCAGTGGAACGCGGCACATGACCTGGTGCAGCGCCACGACGGGCTGCTCGCGGCGTGGCTGCACGGTCTTCTGCACCTGCAAGAGGGTGATCTGGAAGACGCTGAAAACTGGTATGAACGCGCCGGCCAGCGGTTCCGTCAGCGCGGAACGCTGCAGGAAGAGCTGGCGCGGTTCGAGGCTGCGCTACAGGGCAGCACGGCAGCTTGATCGGCTGGTCGTCTGTTCGCCTGGTAGTTACCTCTCGCCCCAGGTGGCTGGCATTCAGCGTTGCGTCAGCGCATCGAGATTACGCAAATCGTCGTCACTGAGCGTACCGGCGGCCTGCCGCAGCCGCAGGCTGCCCATCAGCACGTTGTAGCGCGCTTGCGCCAAGTCACGCCGGGTCTGGAACAGCTGGCTTTGCGCATTCAACACGTCGATGTTGATGCGCACTCCCACCTGGTAGCCCAACTGGTTGGCTTCCAGTGCGCTTTGGCTGGAGGCTTCTGCCGCTTGCAAGGCCGCCACCTGGCCCCGCCCGGACTGCACGCCGTAGAAAGCGGCGCGTGCGCTCTGCGCCACGCTGCGGCGCGCATTGTCCAGGTCGGCGGTAGCCTTTTCTTCCAGCGACAGCGTTTCCTTGACGCGGTTCTGCACCGAGAAGCCGGCGAACAACGGCAGGTTCAGCGCCACACCGACGCTCGCATTGGTGCTGCGTGAACTCAAATGCGGCGCGGTGACGGTGCCGCGCGGGTTGCGCGAGACGGCGTAGCCTGCCTGCAGGTCGACGGTGGGCAGGTGGCCGGTTTCAGCCTTGCGCGTTTCCAGCCGAGCGACGTCCAGGGCAATGGCGGCCTGCCGCACCTGCGGCTGCCACTCTTCAGCGGAGCGGACCCAGGCGGTCACGTCAGCGGGCGCCAAGGCCGGCAACTGCACCGGCTGGGCCAGCGGCAGGGGCACCGTTCCAGCCCGGCCCACCAGCTGGTCGAGCGCCAGCCGTTTGACGAGCAGGTCGTTCTCTGCGGCGATCTCCTGCGCGGCGACCAGGTCGAAGCGCGCCTGCGCCTCACGCGAATCGGTCACGGTGGCCGTGCCGATCTCGAAATTGCGCTGCGCGAAGGCGCGTTGTTCGGTCACGGCAGACTTTTGCGCTTTCACGAAAGCGAGGGTGTCTTGTGCGGCCAGCACGTCGAAGTACGCCTGGCTCACGCGCACCAGCAAGTCCTGGCTGGCAGCATCCAGTTGGGCGCGTGCGATATCCACGCCGCGCTGACCTTGCTCGAATGTGATGCGATTGGCCGGCCGATAGAGCGGCTGCGATGCGTTCAAGCTTGCTTGCTGGGTGGGCGCATTCAGCTCGACCGAGGGCCGGTTCACATCGGTACGCGCATAGCTGGCACCGGCAGACAAGCCCGCGCTGGGCAACAAGCCGGCGCGGGCTTGTTCCGCCCGGCTGCCGGCGGCGTCCAGCTGCGCGCGTGCCGCCTGCCACGGCGCGTCGTAGGAACGCGCCAGCGCGGCCAACTCAGACAGGCTTTGCGCCTGGGCCAGGGGGCCGCAACCCCATGCAGCGCCCACGGCCAGGGCAACGGAGATGAACCGCGTCAACGACGTCATGACAAGTGTCTTCCTCTTTCAGCAAACCAACCACGCGCTGGCACAGGTGACCTGCGCGTCCCTGCAAACCGGGTTCAGTAGCGCGGCACCGCCGTGTCGCGCTCTTGCGACCAGGCGTCGATGCCGCCACTGATGTTTGCCACACGATCAAAACCGTGGTGCTCCAGAAATGCGGCGACCCGCAGGCTGCGCGCACCGTGATGGCACAGGCACGCCACGGACCGGGTGGCGTCGAGTTCGGCCAGGCGGTCAGGCAGCAAGCCCATCGGGATCGTGGCCAGCTCGAAGCCCTCGGGCACGACGCTGGCGGTCTGCAGCTCCCACGGTTCGCGCACATCCAGCACCAGGGGGCGGCCGCCATCAGGGGCGGCGGCGAACCAGGCGGGCAACTGGGCAGGGCGGACGTGGTCGATCATGAGAAGGTCTGAAAGAGGAAGAAATCTGAAGAAGAACCGAAAGCCGTTGCGGTGGTTTTTCTTAGAAGGTGAAGCTCGAAGGCTCCGGAAAGTGCTGCAGGCGCGGAGCGATGGTGTCCCACGGCGTGGTGGTTTCAAACCGCTCGCCCACGCGGCGCACGAAGGTGGCACGCATCATGGGCGCCTGGCCGACGATGGCGCCCAAGCGGCCGCCTTCGCGCAGGTGAGACAGCAACGACTCTGGCACCTGGGCCACCGAGCCGCTCAGCACGATCACGTCGAACGGGCCATCAGGCACCGGGCCCTTGGCACCGTCGGCCTGACGCACTTCGACGTTGGTGACGCCGGCGCTGCGCAGATTCTCACTGGCGAATTCGACCAGGGCGGGGGCAATTTCGATGGAAGTCACATGCTCGGCACGCGCGGCCAGCAGCGCAGCCATATAGCCCGAACCCGTGCCGATCTCCAGCACGCGGTCGGTCGATTTCACTTGCAGGTCTTGCAGGAGGCGCGCTTCCACGCGTGGAGCCAGCATGAACTGTCCCAGGCGCTGGGCTTCTTCATTGGAGCTGTTGAGCGGAATCTCGGTGTCCATGAACGCCATGCCGTAATGGGCGGCGGGCACGAAGTCTTCGCGGCGCACCACAGCCAGCAGACTCAGTACGTCCAGGTCCAGCACGTTCCACGGGCGGATCTGCTGCTCGATCATGTTGTAGCGCGCCTGGGCGATCGGATCGCTGGTGTTGGCGGACGTGTTCAGGGGCATGTTCATGGGGGTACTCCGGGACTCGTGGATCAGGACAAACCCACGATTCTAGGCGGGGCGGGGGCTTCTTCTGCACGCACGCACAGCCCGCGCAGCAGCGTGTCGGCCTGGGTGTCGATGTAGCGCTCGGGCGACAGGCTCGGCGCGTCTGGCACGCAGGCGCCCAGTGAGTGCTTCCACATGGTCAGGAACACCAGCGGCGCCAGCACCAGATAGACGGCGTAGTCGAGGTCGACCGCCCTGAATTCGCCGCGCTCCACACCGCGCTGCAAGATGCGGCGGATCAGCCGATTGCCCGGCTCCACGACTTCCTCGCGGTAGAAGAGGGCGATTTCCGGAAAGTTCTGCGCCTCGCTCAGCATCAGCTTGGTGATGCCCGAGGCCTTGGTAGAGCCGATGCGCGCCCACCAGTCGTGCAGGCAGCAACGCACCAGGTCGCTGGTGGTGCCGGCAAAGCTGTCAACTTCCACATCCCACTCGGCAAAGCGCCCGCCGATGTTTTCTCGCACCACAGCCTTGAAGAGGTCTTCCTTGCTGGAAAAGTAGAGAAACAGCGTGCCCTTGGACACCCCGGCACGCGCGGCGACTTCGTCCACCTTGGTGGCAGCGAAGCCTTTTTCGACGAACAAATCGAGTGCCGCGTCGAGCAGTTCACCCGGGCGGGCTTCCTTGCGGCGGCCACGGCGGGGTGCTTCGTCTGCAGGTGGGGGAGAGGATTGGATCGGACGCATTAATTACTGACTGACTGGTTAGTAATATAGCAAGCCCCTACGGCACCGTCAACGCGGTGCGGCTTTCATAATTGCCCGAACATCATTCTTCGAGCTGGAGCGCAATCGATGACAACCTTGCAGACCATCACCCTCGGCGGCGGGTGTTTCTGGTGCACCGAAGCGGTGTTCGACCGCGTGCGCGGCGTGACCGACGTGGAGAGCGGCTATGCCAACGGCCATGTCAAGGCGCCGACCTATGAGCAGATCTGCACCGGCCAGACCGGCCATGCCGAAGTGGTGAAGCTGACGTTCGATCCGGCCGTCATCAGCGTGCAGGAGATTCTGGAAATCTTCTTCGCCACCCACGATGCGACGACCCTGAACCGACAGGGCAACGACGTAGGCACGCAGTACCGCAGCGGCATCTACACCACCGACCCCGAACACCAGCGCATTGCCAGCGAGCTCGTCGCACAGCTGACGCAAGACCGAGCCTTCGGCGCCCCAGTGGTCACCGAGGTGGAGCCGCTCGCCAGCTATTGGCCCGCCGAGGACTATCACCAGGACTACTTCCTGAACCATCCGGGGCAGGGCTACTGCAGTTTCGTGGTCGGGCCCAAGGTCGAGAAATTCCGCAAGACCTTCACCCGGCATCTCAAGCCCGACGCTGCTTGATGGTTGCAGTGGGGCGGTAGAGCGACCCGCAGGCTTGCCGCATAATGCAACCCGTTTGCGTTATTGGATTGCCGTAAGCCTTTGGGCGAATCGGCATTCACCCTGCCATGCCCCGCGCCGCTGCCTCACCCATCGTTCCCGTTCTGCCGCCAGGCCTGCGTTCCACGCGGGCGACGCGCGCCGTGCTGCGGCTGTTGGGCGACCAGCCTGCCGTCGCGCTGTCTGAGGCCGAGGTCGAAGCCGCACTGAGCCGTGCCGGTGTGGAAGTCAACCGCGTCACCGTGTACCGCCTGCTTGACCGGCTGGCGGCCGCAGGGTTGCTGCGGCGGCAGGTAGACGCCCAGCGCATCGCCCGTTACACGCTGGTTCAGGCGTCGGCAGACGACGCTGCCACGCCGCGCTTCGAATGCGACGACTGCCACCGCCATTTCCGCCTGTCCGAAGGCTCCGTGCGCCTGCAGAACGCCACGCGGCAGATGCTCAAGGCGCTGGCTTCTGCCGGCCATGAAGATCTGGCGGTGGACATTGCCGTGCGCGGCCGTTGCGCCGGCTGCGCCAACCCAGGCGAAGGGGTCGCCGCATGATCGCTACGCAAGGGCTGGCCTTCACCCACGCGGGCGCCGCGCCGCTGGGCTTTCCCGACGTGCAGGTGCCGCAAGGCGGCCGGTTGCTGCTGCATGGCCGCTCGGGCGCCGGCAAATCGACCTGGCTGGCGCTGGTGGGCGGGCTGCGCACACCTTCGGCCGGAACGCTGGAAGTGGCGGGCACACCCCTGCAAGCCCTGGCGGGTGCGCGGCTGGATGCCTGGCGTGCCCGGAATGTCGGCTTTCTGCCGCAACGCCTGCACCTGAGTGCCGCGCTCACCGTCGCTGAAAACCTGGCGCTGCCCTACCTGGCCGCCGGATTGGCGCGTGACGATGCGGCCATTCACACGGTGCTGCAGCAGCTCGACCTGGACGGCCTGGGCCAGCGCCGCCCGCATCAGTTGTCTGGCGGGCAGGCGCAGCGGGTGGCGTTGGCGCGCGCCGTGTTGCTGTCGCCGCGCGTGCTGCTGGCCGACGAGCCCACGGCCAGCCTGGACGATGAATCTGCCGCCGCCGCATTGGCGCTGCTGCACGGCACCGCGCAGGCATGCGGCGCCACGCTGGTGGTGGCCACGCACGATGCCCGCGCGGCCGGCTGGCTGCTGGCACTGGAAGGCGCGCAGTCGCTGGAGCTGCAACCGGGCTCGCACGGCGCTCCAGCGTCGCCCGATCAAAATACAAGCCAAATTGGCCTCCAGCGCTTGATGGTTAAGCGCTAGCAGCTATGAAAAATATAGCATCCATCGCCGCGCTGTCCTGGCGCTACTTGTGGTCCCGGCCGCTGCAGGCGGGCTTGAACCTGCTGCTGCTGGCCTTAGGGCTGGCCGTGGTCACGCTGGTGTTGCTGGTGGGCACGCAGATCGACCGAGGCTTCGAGCGCGACGTGCAGGGTATCGACATGGTGGTCGGGGCCAAGGGCAGCCCGCTGCAACTCATCTTGGCGGGCGTGTTCCATATCGACGTGCCGCCGGGCAACATCGCGCTGGCCGATTTCGAGGCGCTGCAGCGCAACCCGATGGTGGCCGAGGCCATTCCGCTGAGCCTGGGCGACAGCTTCGGCGGCTACCGCATCGTTGGCACCACACCGCAGTACCCAGCGCATTACGGCGCTACGCTGGCCCAGGGCACGCTCTGGCAAGCGCCCATGCAGGCGGTGCTGGGTGCGACGGTCGCGCAAACCATGACCGCCGGTGCGAAGGGTGCCACGCATGAAGAAGGCGGGGCGCTCATCGGCCGCCGCTTCGTGGGCAGCCATGGTTTGGCCGGCGGCGGGCACGAACATGGCGAGCACCCGTACACCGTGTCTGGCGTGCTGGCGCCTTGCGGCTGCGTGCTCGACCGGCTGGTGCTCACCTCGACCGAATCGGTCTGGCAGGTGCATGAATCCGCCCAGGCCGACGACCCCGAAGACCTGGCCGTGCTGCGCGAGGAGCGCGAAATTACCCTGGCCCTGGTGCGCTGGCGCAGCCCGCTCGCAGCCGTGACGCTGCCCCGCGCCATCAATGCCGGCACCCCCATGCAGGCGGCTGTGCCTGCCATAGAAATCACCCGGCTGGTGCGCCTGCTGGGCGTGGGCGCCGACGTGTTGCGCGCACTGGGCGGCGTGCTGCTGGGCGTGGCCGCCCTCAGCGTGTTCATCGCGCTGTGGAATGCTGTGCGCGAGCGCCGCGCCGACCTGGCGCTGCTGCGCCTGCTGGGCGCGCCGCCGTCCCGCGTGGCGGGCCTGCTGCTGTGCGAAGCCCTCTGGCTGGCGCTACTGGCTGCCGCCGTCGGCGTGGCCCTGGGCCATGGTGTGGCGGCCGTGGCGGGGCAAATGCTGCGTGCCGAAGGCTCCATGCCCCTGAGCGGCGCGATCTGGCTGCCGCAGGAATGGGCCGTGCCGGCGCTGGCCGTCGCCGTGGCCTGCCTGGCGGCGCTGCTGCCCGTGCTGCGCGCCTACCGCACCGATGTGGCCGACCTGCTGGCGCGGCCCTGATCCACCTTATTTTTGTATGCCTGTTTCTCAACCTCACTTCAAAGGACTTCTCATGAAACGACTTTTCTCTGCGCTGTTGCTGGCTCCGCTGTTGGCCGTTGCCGCTCTGGCCCACGCCCAAGGCCATTCAGACAAAGAGACCAAGGCCGACATCGAACGCCACCGCGCCATGGCCTCGGCGCATGAAGCCGCCGCCAAGTGCCTGGAGGCGGGCAAGGGACACGATCAGTGCATGAAGGAACTCCAGGCAGCGTGCAAGACTCTCGCCATTGGCAAATACTGCGGTATGAAGCACGTGCACTGATGCGCTGCTGCGCGAGGTGCCGCCACCCGGGCGGCCTCGCGCATTTCTGCGCATTTCTCTTTCTCTCTCTTTTCGCCAGGCAACCCCATGCATTCATCGCGCACTTTCCCCTTTGCCAAGGCCCATGCGTTGCTGGCCGCCGCTGTGGTGGCCTGCGGTCTGCTGGGCGGGGCGGGCGATGCCCGAGCCCAGGCGCCAGCCGATGGCGGCGGCGGCTTGTCATCACCCATGGCGCCGGGCGGCCTGCCGGCCGGGCAGGGGGCTGGCTATCACAGCCCGCAAAGCCCGATCAAACCGCTGCAGCCACGCAGCGACGTGGTGGCCTGGTCTAGCTTGAGCAACCTGACCAAGAAAACCCTGCGCGACCGCATCGAGCCCGTGTTCACCGATGAGCAAAAAGCCATGCACATGACTATCCGCCGCGTGCAGGGCTTCATGGTGCCCATGGACACCAAGCCGGGGCAAAAGCACTTTCTGCTGACCTCGGTGCCGCTCACCTGTGCGTTCTGCATTCCGGGCGGGCCGGAAAGCATGATTGAGGTGAAGGCACGCACGCCGGTGCGCTATTCGTTGACACCTGTCGTCGTGGAAGGCCGCTTCCAGACCTTGCAGGACGACCAGTACGGCCTGTTCTACCGGCTGGTCGAAGCCAAGCAGGTCGAGTGACGGGCGTGCCCTTGCCCCGCTGACCTTTGCGCCGCTTGATTCATTAATTTCATTCGCCACGCCGTGCCTGTGCATGCCCTGAAAGCCCGCGTTGCGCTCTGGTGCCTGGCCGTGTGCCTGGTACTGGGGCCTTCGCTCGGCCGTATGCACCAGGTAGTGCACGGGCGGCTGGCCCATGCGGCAGGTGTGCTGCAAAGCGCGCATGGCGAGCCCGCCCATTCCCATGCCACCCATGGCACCCATGGCACGGTCGTTGTCCAGGCCTTGTTCAACGGCCATGCGGGCAGCGATTGCCAACTGCTCGACCAACTGCTGTTTGGCGGCGCGCTGCTGCCAGCGCCTCTGCCCGTAGCGGCCCTGAGCACCGCGCCAGCGCCGCAAACCCAGCCCTCGGCAGGCATCGACGCGCGGCCCCAGCGCGCCTTTTCAGCACGCGCACCGCCTGCTTCGGCCAGCGCCTGAAGCGCAGGACGCTCTTTGTTTGCACGCTGCGCTGGCGTGCAGCGTCCTCTGTCCCCGTTTTTACCGTGGGCTGACGCCCGTGTGCCGCCTGTTTGAGAGGCGGCGCGCGCGCGTCCGTCCGTGCCTGTGGGCGGCGATGTTGCGTGCCGCACGTGCACGGTCGCTGACTCCTTCTTTTTGATCTTTTTCTTTGGCGTCGCCATGAACTCCACCCTTTCTTTTCTTCTGGGCCACCCAAGCCGCGCCGCGCTGCATCCGCTCGCCTGCGCCGTGCTGGTGCTGCTGGCCTCGGGCGCAAGCGCGCAGACGGCCACGGCAGACGCCGCAGCTGCCGCGCGCCTGCCCGACGTAACGGTCACCGGCAACCCGCTGGGCGCTGACACACAGGTCGCGCCGGCCGCGCAGTTGTCGGGCGACGGCCTGACGCTGCGCACCCAGTCCACGCTGGGCCAGACGCTGGACGGGCTGCCGGGCGTCAGCAGCACCTACTTCGGCCCCAACGCCAGCCGGCCCATCATTCGCGGGCTCGACGGCGACCGCATCCGCGTGCTGCAAAACAGCGGCGCCACGCTGGATGCCTCGGCCCTCAGCTTCGACCACGCCGTGCCCACCGAAGCGCTGGTCACCGAACGCATCGAGGTGCTGCGCGGCCCCGCTGCGCTGCTGTATGGCGGCAGTGCCGTGGGCGGCGTGGTCAACGTGATCGACAACCGCATTCCCCGCGAGCCGGTGAACGGCGTCGACGGCAAAGTGGAAGCTTCGGCCGCCACGGGCAACCGCGAACGCGCGGGCGGCGCCATGATCGAAGGCGGCAACGACCGCTTCGCCTTGCATGCCGACGTGTTCGACCGCGACACCGACGACGTGCGCGCCCCGGCTGATCTGGTGTGCGAAAAGCCAGGCTCGCCCGGCCTCGCCCGGCGCATCTGCAATTCGGCCAGCCACACGCGCGGCGGCGCGGTGGGCGGCACGCTGTTCTTCGACCGCGGCTACCTGGGCGCATCGGCCAGCACCTACCGCAGCGACTACGGCACCGTGGCCGAAGACGAGGTGACCATCGGCATGCGATCAAACCGCTATGCGCTGGACGGCCTCTGGCGCATCGACGCCGGGCCGCTGCAGAGCGTGCGGATGCAGGCCAGCCACACCGACTACCAGCACACCGAATTCGAAGGCGGCGAACCCGGCACCACTTTCCGCAATGGCGGCAACGACCTGCGGCTGGAGGCGCGGCATGCGCCCATCGGCCGCTTGCAGGGCGTGGTCGGCCTGCAGACGGAAGCGACGCGCTTTTCTGCCGTGGGCGAAGAAGCCTTTGCGCCCCGCAGCCGCAGCCGCAGCACCGCGCTGTTCGTGCACGAAGAGCTGGGCACCGACTGGGGCAAGCTGACCTTCGGCGCGCGCACGGAGCGCGCCACGGTCGAATCGTTCGGCAGCCCGGACGTCGATCGCTTCGAGGTCGCCAAGCGGGACTTCAACCCCCACAGCGCTGCCGTGGGCGCGCTGGTGAACCTGACGCCCGCCTGGCAGCTGACCTCCAACCTGTCGTACACCCAGCGCGCGCCCAAGGATTACGAACTGTTCGCGAACGGCCCGCACATCGCCACGGCGGCGTGGGAGACGGGCGACAGCACCCTGGGCGTGGAAAAGTCCACCAGCGTGGACGTGGGCGCCGCCTGGAAGAGCGGGCCGCACCGCTTCGCCGTCACGGCGTTCCACAGCAGTTTCGCCAACTACATCGGCCTCACGCCCACGGGCGCGCTGCTGTCGGAAGAGGGCGAGCCGGTGCCCGCGGGCACGGCAGACGCCCTGCCTGAATACCGCTACCAGGGCGTTCGCGCCCGCTTCTACGGGTTGGAAGCCAGCGGCAGCGTGCGGCTGCTGGGCGAAAGCGGCCTGACGCAGGCGGCCCTGTTCGGCGACGGCGGCTCCACGCTGGACCTGGAACTGCGCGGCGACCTGGTGCGCGCCACCAACAAGGACAGCGGCGAGCCTCTGCCGCGCATCGCCCCGTACCGCTTGGGCAGCACGCTGGCCTGGGCCAACGGCCCATGGCGTGCCGGCGTGGGCTTCGACTATCTGGCCGCACAGAACCGCGTGCCATCGGACGGCACCCGCGCCACCGGCGCCTACACCCTGTGGAACGCGTCGCTGGGCTACCGCACGCAGTGGCAGTTCGGCGCCACGCGCAGCAATGTGCTGTGGTATGCGCGGCTGGACAACATCACCGACAAGCTGGCGTACAGCGCCACGTCCATCCTGACGACGACGGCCTTCCCGAAGGCGCCGCTGCCGGGGCGCAGCCTGAAGGTGGGGGTGAAGGTAGAGTTCTGATGTTGCGCTGAATTGCTATTGAATTGATAGCCAATAGCGCTTATGGATCAAGCGCTAGAGCCCGATTTGGCTTAAATATTTGCCAACGGGCTGTCAAGCCGAGTACGCCATCGGGTGGACGGATAATCGGGACGGTTTGCTGCGGCGCACGCGCGACCGTCCCGCCCCATCTTCCACAGCGCCGGCTGTCCGTCTCTTGAACTCTCCTGTCTTCGCCTCGCTCGTCCCGGTCATTCTCTGCATCGCCGTCGGTTTTCTGGCGGCCCGCATCGGCTGGGTACGTGCCTCCGCCATCAAGGATCTGTCCAACATCGTCTTTCTGGTGCTGACGCCGGCACTGCTGTTTCGCACCATGGCTGGTGTGCGCGTGCAAGACCTGGACTTCCAGCCGGTCGGCCTCTACTTTCTGGCCAGCGGCCTGGTGTTCGTGGTGACGATGGCGGTGCGCGGCTTTTCCACCCGTTCGGCCGCGCGCGGGCTGGCTCACATGTTCAGCAACACGTTGATGATCGGCGCGCCGCTCATCGGGCTGATTTACGGCGACGCGGGCTTGGTGACGCTTTTCACGCTCATCTCGCTGCATTCGCTCATCCTGTTGACATCGGCCACCGTGGTCTTCGAGCTGGCCGAGGCACGCGAGCAGCAGCGCGCTGGCCTGAGCGCGCCGCGCCCGTTGGTGTTCACCGTGCTGCAGGCGGTGCGCAATGGCGTCGTGCATCCGGTTCCTCTGCCTATTCTGGCCGGCCTGTTGCTGGCGCAGACCGGCTTTGTGCTGCCTGAGGTGGTGGACAAACCCCTGCAGGTGCTAGGCACGGCACTGGGGCCACTGGCGCTGCTGCTGGTCGGCATCACCCTGGCCTTCAGCAAGGTGGGGGCGCACTGGCGCGACGCGCTGAGCATCGCGCTGGTCAAGAACCTGGTGCACCCGATGCTGGTGTTCGGCCTGGCCTGGGCGCTGGGCCTCAAGGGCATGCCGGTGGCGGTGATGTTCGCCGTGGCGACGCTGCCGGTGGGTGCCAACGTGTTTCTCTTCACGCAACGCTACGGCGTGATGCAGGACGAGGTGTCGTCCAGCATCGCGATTTCTACCGGCATGGCGTTGATTACGCTGCCGCTGATGCTGTTGTTGGTGCCTTATCTGCCGCGGTAGTCGAGCCTGTTTTCACGGCGCCAGGCGCTCGCGCACCCAGTTGCCGGCCTCTTGCCGGTAGCGCAGCCGGTCGTGCAGGCGGCTCTTGCGGCCCTGCCAGAATTCCCACTGCTCGGCCTTGAGCCGAAAGCCACCCCAGTGCGGTGGCCGTGGCGGTTGCAGCAAGAACTGCGCGCCGTAGCGTGCGGCGTTGGCCACCAACGTGCCGCGCCCGCTGATCACCTGGCTTTGCGGGCTGGCCCAGGCGCCGATGCGTGAATCCAGTGGCCGGCTGGCGAAGTAGGCGTCGCTTTCCTCGTCACTCACCTTTTCCACCACGCCCTCGATGCGCACCACGCGTTCCAGCTCCACCCAATGGAACTGCAGCGCCGCAAAAGGGTTGCCCGCCAACTGGCGGCCCTTGCGGCTTTCGTAATTGGTGTACCAGACGATGCCTCGCTCGTCGTACCCCTTGATGAGCACGATGCGCGTGCTGGGGCGCAAATCTGCGCCCACGGTGGCCAGCGTCATGGCGTTGGGTTCAGGCAGCTGCGCCGAAAGCGCCTCACCCAGCCACAGATCGAACTGGCGCAGCGGGTCGGGCTGAGATGCGTCGTCGCTCAACTCGGCGCGCTCGTAGCTCTTGCGCAGGTCGGCAACGGACGCGGAAAGCGGAGTGGGGGAAGAAGCGGAAGAAGAGGAAGGACTGTGGCTGCTGGCGGTCATGCGGGGATTGTGCCCGCATGCGGTGCCAGCTAAGCGGCGCGCAGGGCGCTTACTTGGCGGCCTGGATCACCGCGCAGGCCAGGCGCGCGCCGGCATTGCCGGTGGGTTGAGTCACGTAGTCGTCAGCCTGTGCGTGCACGATCAAGCCGCGGCCCACGATGTCGGTAGACCCGTCGCCCACGCTGATGCTGCGCGACTCGAAAGAAAAGCGCGCCACGCCGGCCGAGTCGGCCACCAGGCTGGGCAAGTCACCCGTGTGGTGGTCGCCATGCCCGTGCTGGCCATGCGGCTTGGCCAGCGGGTTGAAGTGGCCGCCGGCGCTGTTGCCGTCGCCGCTGGAGCAGTCGCCCTTTTCGTGCACATGAAAGCCATGCTCGGTGCCTGGCTTCAAGCCGCGTACTTCGCCAGTCACGCGCACTTGGTCGCCATGCTGCACGAAGCGCACTTCGCCCGCAGTCAGGTTGCCGCGCGTGGGTTCCAGCCGTGCTACGGCGCTAGGGTTGGACGACAGGCTGGCGCAGCCGGCCAGCGCAACGGCGCCGAGGCTGAGCATCAAGAAGCGTGAAGACGATCGCATGGGAAGCTCCTGGCAAATACTACGGCGGCGATGTTCGCTCAGGCCGTCGCACGCCCGCGTCGGACGGCGCCGTGAGATGCCTGATGAGCGCCGCCTCAACGATGGGGTTGCGCGTTGGCCAAAGCCAGCAACCGCCGCAGCGCTTGGTCTTCGATACCCAGCCGCTGCAGTTCGTCATAAGTTGCCTGGGCGTAGTCGCGCGTGGTGCCGTAGATGCCCGTGGCTTCGCTGAAGATGCGCTGGTATTCGGCGTCGGGCAGCACGCCCGCATGGCTAGGGCTGCGGCGCGACAGCGTGAAGGCGAGGGCGCGCACGGGGCCTTCCGGCGTCTGGCAATCAAGCCAGCGAGGGTCATACACGCCCAGCGACATCTCGCGCTGCCAGAGGTTGATCATGACCTGCCGGGCGTGCAATTGGGGCACCCGAAACACCATGCCCCGGCAACTGCCGCCCGACAGCATGCCAAACACCAAGCCCGGACATTCCGGCGTGCCCCGGTTGAGGCGGCTCCACATCTTGAGCGCCCGGTGCCAGCCGTGCACCTTGGCTGCGCGCCGCTCAGCGAAATCGAATTCCGGCCGCCAGATCAGCGAGCCATAGCCAAAGATCCACAGATCGGACTCGCCGCCCCATTCGGCCAGCGCCTTATCAAGCATCGGGGCGGGGTCGCGCAGGGGAACGGCAAGCGATGGCATGGCGAGACTTTACAATCGGCGGGTTTTGTTCAAAGCATCCTCGGCATCATTATTTACGGAGTTTCGACCATGTCCTTCAGCAGTTCCGACGACGACAGCCAGCAACGTTTTGCCCTCGGGTTCCTTTTCGCGTTGATTGCGCTGGTGGTGTCTTCCGTCGTGGGAGTGACGGTGTACAAGCAGCGCAGCGTGGCGCGTGCGCCAGTCGTCGAGCCCGCAGCCGTGGTGGTCGCACCTGCCGGCACGCTGGTGCTGGCCGAAGATGAAGTCGCCCGCGTGGTGGTCGATGGCGGCGTGGTCCGCTTTTACTTCGCCACCGGCCGCGCCGACCTGGCCCCCGGTGCCCAGCCCGCGCTGGCAGACGTCGCCCGCGCGGTGGCCGAAGGCCGTTCGGTCGTCGTCTCCGGTTTTCACGACGCCACTGGCGACGCTGAGGTGAACGCCCAGCTCGCCAAGGACCGTGCCGTAGCCGTGCGTGAGGCGCTCAAGGCGGCCGGCGTGCCAGAGGCCAAGATCGAGTTGCGCAAGCCTGAAGTCACGCAGGCTGGCGGCAGCAACGCCGAAGCGCGCCGCGTCGAAGTCACGCTGGCACCCGTCTGAAGCGCTAAAGCTGTTCTCACGCCTACATGAAGCCCGGTTCGCCGGGCTTTTTTATTGACGCTGCCGCGTTGCGCTCAGGTGCTGCCGCGAACGATCAACTCGTAACTCAGCTCCACGCAACCTGGCCCGGGCGGTGCGCCACGCATCAGGCCCAGCAGCATGGCCGCACCTGCGCGGCCGACTTCGGCGCGGGGCGTGCGCACGGTGGTCAGCGGCGGCACCATCTGGTCGCTGCCGGCCAGGTCGTTGAAGCCGGCCACGGCGATCTGCGCGGGCACGGCCACGCCCAGGCGGTTGGCGGCCAGCAGCCCGCCTTGGGCAATGTCGTCGTTACAAAAGAAGATCGCATCGACATCGGGCATGCGGCGCACAACGTCTTCAAAAAGCCGCGCGCCCAGGGCCACCGATGACCGCTCCGGGCTCAGAATTTCCAGGGCCGGGTCGTACAAGCCGGCTTCGCGCAGGCAGCGCCGATAGCCCTCGGCGCGCTGCAATGTGCGGGGGTCCAACTGCGCTGCGCAAAAGGCGATGCGGCGGCGGCCCCGATCCAGCAGGTGGCGGGTGATGGCGGCTCCCGCGTCGGTTTGCGAAAAGCCTACGCAGGCGACGTCCGGCGCGGTGCTGGTTTCCATCAAATGCACACACGGCACACCGCTGCGGGCGATGAGCTGTCGGGCGGTTTCGCTGCGGTCGAAGCCGGTGACCAGCAGCCCGGCGGGCCGGTGCGGCAGGTAGGTGCGCAGCAGCAGTTCCTCTTCGGTGGTGTCGTAGTGGGTCACACCGATGAGCGGGTGAAAGCCCTCGGTGAACAGCGTGCGGTGCACGGCTTCGAGCAGATCGACGAAGAGCGTGTTGGACAGCATGGGCACCAGCACCAGCACCTGGGTGCTGCGCTGGGAGGCGAGGGCGCGCGCCGCAGGATCGGGCACGTAGCCCAGCCGGTCCGCCGAGGTGCGCACGCGCTCGGCCATTTGAGAGTCGACCGTGCGTTCGCCACGCAGCACACGCGACACGGTGATGGGGCTCACGGCAGCGTCGCGCGCCACGTCGTTGAGCGTGATGCGG
This sequence comes from Acidovorax sp. WCS2018Noco2-16, assembly GCF_031843945.1. NCBI lineage: Bacteria > Pseudomonadati > Pseudomonadota > Betaproteobacteria > Burkholderiales > Comamonadaceae > Acidovorax > Acidovorax sp. WCS2018Noco2-16. The sequence goes on along the minus strand of NZ_JAVTJJ010000001.1, from coordinate 292,559 downwards.
CCGCTGGAGCGGCGTGGGCGGCGGGTGGCGTCGGTCAAGGGTTAATCCGGAGAGGTTTGAGGCGCATTGTTTCCTAAGATAGCGCTATCTTTTACAGGGTAAACAAGCATTTGTGTCTGGCAGACCGTAAACGGCATCTGATCTGCCACCTGTTCTCTATCTCAAAACCTGCGGTGCAGTCTTTCTGGCTACACCGCATTTCTTCAAACGCAATGGATAGCGCTATCTCAAACTTTCGCCCACAGGCCATCGTCGTGATGGGCGTGTCAGGCTGCGGCAAGTCGAGCGTGGGAGAATTCTGCGCTCAGAAGCTGGGCTGGACACTGCATGAAGGCGATGCCTATCACGCACCGGAAAGCATTGCCAAAATGCGCGCCGGCACTCCGCTGACCGATGACGACCGCGCCGGGTGGCTGCAGAGGCTGGCTGAATTGCTGGCCTCCAGCAAGGACGGGCAGAGCGTTGTGCTGACCTGCTCGGCCCTGCGCCGCAAGTACCGCGACCGCCTGCGCGAAGCACATCCGGCGCTGGGCTTCGTCTTCCTGAAGCTCAACTACGAAGAGGCGCTGGACCGGGTGCAGTCGCGCCCCGGCCATTTCTTTTCGCCCGCGCTGGTGGCCAACCAGTTCGCCACGCTCGAATCGCCTGAGGGCGAGCCCGGCGTGCTGACGCTGGACGCCACGCAGCCCATCGCCGCGCTGGTACAGCACGCCGTGGCCTGGGTGCTCGAGGGGCAGATCGCCAACCCCATAAAAACAGGCCGCGACACAGCGGCAGGAGACCTTGCATGACCACCTCGCAGCAGCCGCCGGTTGCGTCTTCCTTGCATGTGCCACCCGTGCGCCCCAAGCCCTTGGTGCAGCGGCTGGCCGAACTATTCATGGTGCTGGCGCTGGCCGGCATGGTCGTGGCAGTCTTCGTCAACGTGGTGCTGCGCTATGTGTTCCACACCAGCATCGTGTCGTACGAGGAGGTCTCGCGCCTGCTGTTCGTATGGCTGGTGGCGGTGGGCTCCATCGTCGCGGCCTTCGAGGGCAAGCACCTGGGCTTTGACATGCTCACCTCGCGCGTAAAGGGCGGGGCGCGCAAGGGCCTGTTCTGGGTCAGCCAGTTGCTGGTGGCGGCCTGCATGTTGCTGCTGCTCAAAGGATCGTGGGAGCAGGTGGTGGCCGGCCTCAGCAGCTACAGCACGGTGCTCGGCTACCCGCTCGCGCTTGCTGCTGCCGCCACGCTGGTACTGGCTGCGGGCCTGCTGGTGGCACTGGTGTTCGACCTGATTCGGGGCGAGCCACCTGTGCCGAGCGGTCCGGTGAGCGACATCGAGTAAGGAGCCTCCCATGATCGTGACCGCAATCTTCTTGCTGGTGCTCATCGGCGGCATGGTGATCGGCATGCCGATTGCCCATTCGCTGGTGTTGACGGGCGTGGCCCTGATGTGGCACCTCGACTTTTTCGACTCGCAGCTGCTGGCGCAGAACCTGCAGGCCGGATTCGATAACTTTCCGCTGCTGGCGGTGCCATTTTTCATTCTTGCGGGCGAGCTGATGAACGCCGGCGGTCTGTCGCGCCGCATCATCGACCTGGCGCGCGCCTTCGTGGGGCACATCCGCGGCGGGCTGGGCTTTGTGGCGATCGGCGCCGCGGTGCTGCTGGCGTCCATGAGCGGCTCGGCCATCGCCGACACGGCGGCCCTGGCCACCATCTTGCTGCCCATGATGCGCCAGCAGAACTATCCGCCCAGCTACAGCGCGGGCCTGTTGGCGTCGGGCGGCATCATCGCGCCGATCATTCCACCGTCGATGCCCTTCGTGATCTACGGGGTGACGACCAACACGTCCATCAGCAAGCTGTTTCTGGCTGGGATCTTTCCCGGCCTGATGATGGGCATCTTCCTGATCCTGGCCTGGTGGTGGATCGCACGCAAGCACCAACTGCCATCGATGGAACGCGTGGAGTGGGGCGCTCGCATGAAAGCGCTGGTCCAGAGTTTCTGGGCCATGATGATGCCGGTGATCATTCTGGGCGGGCTCAAGGGCGGCATCTTCACGCCGACCGAAGCCGCCGTGGTAGCCGCGGTCTACGCACTGTTCGTGTCGATGTTCGTGTACCGCGAACTCACATGGGCGCAGCTGTACGAGGTGTTCCTGGCGGCGGGCAAGACCACCGCCGTGGTGATGTTCCTGTGCGGAGCGGCCACCGTGACGGCCTACATGATCACCCTGGCCGACCTGCCCGCCATGCTGGCCGACAGCTTCGCCGGCGTGATGGGCAACCCTATCGTATTCATGGCGCTGATGATGCTGTTCCTGCTGGTCGTGGGCACCGCCATGGACCTGACGCCCACCATCCTGATCTTCGGCCCGGTGTGCCTGCCGCTGGCGGTCAAGGCCGGTATCGATCCGGTGTACTTCGGCTTCATGTTCATCTACGTCGGGTCGCTCGGCCTCATCACGCCGCCGGTCGGCACGGTGCAGAACGTGGTAGCGGGGGTGGGCCGGCTGCGGATGGAGACCGTCATCAAGGGCACCACGCCGTTCCTGCTGATGTACATGGCGCTGCTGGTGCTGTTCGTGCTGTTCCCGGTGCTCATCACCGGCCCGCTGCGCTGGATGCACTGAGGTCAGCGCCCACCGGTCCCGTTGTGCAGTTTTTGGTTTTTCTTTCCACCTTTTCGTCAGCGCTTTCAACACAAGGAGACAAGCATGCGTATTCGTTTCGCTCTCGCCGGCCTGGTGGCCGCACTCGTGGCCGCCGGAGCCGCCCAGGCCCAGGACTTCAAGCCACGCCTCGTGCGCTTCGGCTATGGCCTGGTCGATGATTCCAACCAGGGCCGCGCGGTACGTCTGTTCGCGCAGGAGGTCGAGAAAGCCTCTGGCGGCAAGATGAAGGTGCGTGCCATCGGCAACGCCGCCCTGGGCTCCGACACGCAGATGCAGCAGGCGCTGATCGGCGGCGCGCAGGAAATGATGGTCGGCTCCACCGCCACGCTGGTGGGCATCGTGCCGGAGATGGCGGTGTGGGACACGCCATTCCTCTTCAACAACGTGAAGGAAGCTGACGCCGTGCTGGACGGCCCGGTGGGCACGCAGGTCAAGGCCAAGCTGGAGCCCAAGGGCATGGTTGGCCTGGTCTATTGGGAGAACGGTTTCCGCAACCTCACCAACAGCAAGCGCCCCGTCAACAAGCTGGAAGACCTGGGCGACATCAAGCTGCGCGTGATGCAGAACAACGTGTTCCTCGACAGCTTCAAGGCCTTGGGCGCCAACGCGGTGCCGCTGCCGTTCTCCGAGCTGTTCACCGCGCTGGAAACGCGTGCGGTCGACGGGCAGGAAAACCCTTTCAACACGGTCGTTTCCAGCAAGTTCTATGAAGTGCAGAAGTACCTCACGGTCACCAACCACGTCTACAGCCCGTGGATCGTCACGGTCAGCAAGAAGTGGTGGGATGGTTTGTCTGCCGCAGAAAAGAAGGTGCTGCAGGACGCCGCCGTCAAGGCCCGCGACTTCGAGCGCCAGGACACCCGTGCCGAAGCCACCAAGGCGCTGGCCGACTTGAAGACCAAGGGCATGCAGGTGAATGAATTGCCCGCGGCCGAAGCCAACCGCATGCGCGAAAAGCTGGCAGCGGTGAACGTGGGCATCGCCAAGTCCGTGGGCCAGGAAACCTGGGACGCCGTCAACGCCGCCGTACAGCAGGCACGCGGCAAGTAATTGGCGTGATCGGCCCATGCGGCCGATTTCCTTGCCCTTGGCAGAGGGTGCCTGCGTGCCCTCTGCCTACACTGCGGCCGGCAGGGCAGGGTTTACGATGAAGCCTTCAGCCAGCCGGCGCAACTTCAGCCCAGCATGCCACTTCACGACACCCTCGACACCGTCACGCGCCGCATCCGCGAGCGCAGCGCACCCACCCGTGCCGCCTACCTTGCCCAGATAGACGCCCATGCGCGCCGCGACCGGGGCGCAGACCGCCTGGGCTGCGCCAACGTGGCACACGCCTTTGCCGGCATGCCTGGCAACGACAAGTTCCGCGTGGTCGCGGAAAAGGCGCCCAACATCGGCATCGTCAATGCCTACAACGACCTGCTGTCGGCCCACGCGCCGCTGCAGCATTACCCCGACCTGATCAAGGACGAAGCCCGCAAGCGCGGCGCCACGGCGCAGGTCGCCGGCGGCGTGCCCGCCATGTGCGATGGCGTCACCCAGGGCACGCCCGGCATGGAACTGAGCCTGTTCAGCCGCGACGTGATCGCCATGGCCACCGCCATATCGCTGAGCCATGACGTGTTCGACGCCGCGCTGATGCTGGGCGTGTGCGACAAGATCGTGCCCGGCCTGCTCATCGGCGCGCTGCAGTTCGGCCACCTGCCCACCGTCTTCGTGCCCGCCGGCCCTATGACGTCGGGCCTGTCGAACAACGCCAAGGCCAAGGTGCGCGAACAGGCCGCGCAAGGCCTGGTCGGCCGCGCTGAACTGCTGGAGGCCGAGTCGGCCGCGTACCACAGCGAAGGCACCTGCACCTTCTACGGCACGGCCAACAGCAACCAGATGCTGCTGGAAGCCATGGGCCTGCACGTGCCCGGCACCGCCTTCATCAACCCCGGCCAGACGCTGCGGCAGGAGCTGACGCGCGAGGCTGCACGCACAGTGCTCGGCCCCGCCTGCCCACCCATCGGCCAACTCATCGACGAGCGCTGCATCGTCAACGCCATGTCGGCGCTGCTGGCTACGGGTGGCTCCACCAACCATTTGATTCACTGGGTGGCGGTGGCGCGCGCGGCGGGCATCGTCATCGACTGGGATGACTTCGCCGAGCTGTCGCACGCCGTGCCTTTGCTGGCACGCGTGTATCCCAACGGCAGCGCGGACGTGAACCAGTTCCAGGCCGCAGGCGGGCCGGGCTACGTGCTGCGCGAGCTGCTCGACGCAGGCTTGATGCACGAAGACGTGCTCACCGTTCGCCCCGGCGGCATTCGCGAATTCACCCGTCTACCCAGCGGCGACGCCGAAGGGCGCCTGGGCTGGACCGACATCGGCATCAGCGGCGACGACAGCGTGCTGCGCACTGCCGCCGAGCCCTTCAGTGCCACCGGCGGCTTGAAGCTGCTGCAGGGCAACCTGGGACGCAGCGTGATCAAGGTGTCCGCCGTGCCGGAAGACCGCCATGTCGTCGAAGCGCCCGCCGCCGTGTTCGGCTCGCAGGCCGAGTTGCAGGCCGCCTTCCAGGCCGGCCAGCTGGACCGCGACGTCATCTGCGTGGTGCGCTGGCAAGGGCCGCAGGCCAACGGCATGCCCGAACTGCACAAGCTGACCCCACCCCTGGCCGTGCTGCAGGGCAAGGGCTACCGCGTGGCGCTGGTGACCGACGGCCGCATGAGCGGCGCGTCGGGCAAGGTGCCCGCCGCCATCCATGTGTCGCCCGAGGCCAACGCCGGCGGCGCGCTGGCGCGGGTGCAGGACGGCGACGTTATCCGCCTGGACGCCGTTGCCGGCACCCTGAATGTGCTGGTCGATGCTGCCACCTGGCAGGCCCGCACGCCCGCCGTGATTCCGCCCACCCAGGCCGAAGACAACGCCCACGGCTGGGGCCGTGAACTGTTTGCCGGGTTCCGGCGCAACGCGCTCAGCGCAGAAGAGGGAGCCTGCTCGTGGCTGTGAACGACAACATGGACAAGAACAACAATCACCACGGCGCAACGACATTCACCGCCATCGAAGTCATGCGCGACGCGCCGGTCATTCCGGTCATCGTGCTGAACGACGTGGCCCACGCCGTGCCCATGGCCCGCGCCCTGGTCGCCGGCGGCATCCGCATGCTGGAAGTGACGCTGCGCACCCCGCAGGCCCTGGCCTGCATGGAAGCCATCGCCCGCGACGTGCCTGAAGCCGTGGTCGGCGCCGGCACCGTGCGCAGCGCGGCCGACGCCCAGGCCGCTGCCCGCGCCGGCGCCCGCTTTGCGGTGAGTCCCGGCTTCACCCCCGCCGTCGGCCGCGCCTGCCGCGACTTGGGGCTACCGCTGCTGCCCGGCGTGGCCACCGGCAGCGAAATCATGATGGCGCAGGAAGAGGGCTTCAACGCGCTGAAGTTCTTCCCCGCCGTTCAGGCCGGTGGCCTGGCGATGCTGAAAGCGTGGCAGGGGCCGTTCGGCGATGTGGTGTTCTGCCCCACGGGCGGCATCCAGCCAGGTAATGCAGCGGAGTTTCTGGCACTCGGCAACGTCGCCTGCGTGGGCGGGTCGTGGCTGGTGCCGGGCGATGCGCTGGCGCAGGGCGATTGGGCTCGAGTGACGGAGCTGGCAAGAGGAGCCGTGGCGCTGCGCGCGAAAGTTTGAGTCGAATTGGCTGCTAGCGCTTATTGGATAAGCGCTGGCAGCTATCAAAAGATGAGCAATTGAGCGCTGTCTGCGGCCTGTCCGGTCAGCGGATGTGACGCACCATCGACATCTGACGCATTGCGCATTCCGCGCTGCTGTCTCAAATTGAAGCCATGCGCTCGCCGCGAGACAGCCGTTGCTGGATATCGTCCAGCACGGGCAGCAGGTCCGCCACCGAGTCGATCACGTAATGCGCTCCGGCGCCATGCAGCTTTGCTGCCGCCGCCGCGCGTCGTGCGGTCTGCTGTTCCTCACTCAGTGCTTGCCAGTCAGCGAGCGAGAGGCCCATCGCGTTTCCGCTGACGCACACCCCCACGGTCCAAGTCCCTGCGTTGAGCCCTTCTTCGATGCCCACTTCCGTGTCATCGACCTTGACGACGGTCGAAGGCCAGCAAATACCCAAGTCCGCAAAGGTGCGCCACATCATCAAGGGCGTGGGGCGGCCCGTGGCCAGATCGCCTGCGCACACCAGGTTGTCAGGTACAAAACCGCCACGGGCGGCGATGGCGGACACCACCTCCATGATGGGCCGGTTGTAGCCGGTGGTGGAGCCGACTTTGAGGCCGCGTGCACGCAGCGCTGCGACGGTATCCAGCGCTCCGGGAATGAAGTCCGAAAAGTCGGGTACCACGGCCGCGTTGAGGGGTGTGAAAACCCCGTAGAGGCGGTCCACGTCAGCATCGCTCATGGGCTGACCATACCGGGCCTGCCATTGCGTCGCGACCTCGGGCAAATGCCCCAGCGCGCGGATGTGGTCCCACTTGGCCATGCCCATGGGGCCTCGGGCCTGTTCGATGCTGAGTGTGATGCCGAACTGCTCGAACAGGCGCACGAAGGCGCCCATGGGCGCACAGGAACCGAAGTCCAGCAAGGTGCCTGCCCAGTCGAAGACGACGGCGCTCAATTGGTCCTGGGCGGTGCAAACGGAAGGGGGCGATTGGGGGGTGGCGTTCATGTGTCGGGTTCAGAGTGAAGGGCGGTCACCAGGCAGCGAACACTTCTTCGGCAATGCCGAAGGCCGTGCTCGCGCCGGTTCCGCTGGTGACGAGGACGAGGCGCGTGGAATCGTTGGGCGCATCAATGAGGCAATCGCGGGTGGCGGACGAGGGGTAGGTGCCGACCCACCGGGCAGTCACGGTTGCCTGCTGCAGCTTGAGCGTCTCGCGCAGGTGGCGCAGGATCAATGCGTCCACGTGCTCTTGCGCAAAAGGCTCGGGTGCCGCGCCGTAGTGATGCGAGTCGCCTACGACCAGCGACCCGTCGGCGCTCTGCACCACGATGAGGTGGATGCCATGCGCCAGCGACTCGGCCTCTTCGCGCTGCAACTGGGCCAGCAGGGGCGCAGATTCGGGCAACTGGCTGTAGCCGTGGTAGCGCACCAGACTGAGATCGCCCATCACCGAGCCCGGCAATCGGAAGCCCGGCTCAGGGGTGACACGCAGCATCTGCAGCTGGCACAGGCGCAAGTCCTGGTGGGCCAGGCGCTCGGCAAAAAGACCGTGCAGTTCGGCGTTGGTGCAGACCACCACGCGCTCTGCACGCAGGACCGCAAGCGAGGTGCGCACGCGCGGCGTGGACACTTCCAGCACGGCTTCGCCGAAGCGGAAAACCACGCCGTGCTGTTCGGCCAGCCAGCGGGCCAGCAGGCCGATGGCCGTGCGCGATTCCACGCGCAGGTCGTGCGGGCTGTAGAGCACGGCTTGCGCGTCATCGAGTTGCATCGCGGGCGCGCGCAGGGCGGCTTCGGCCGGGGTGAGCAGCTCGCAGCCCTCGCCCATCTCGGTGCGCATGAAGGCTTGCAGCACCGCATGGGCCAAAGGCCGCTGCGCACGCACGTACAGCCCGCGATGCAGCACTTCGATGCCCGCCTGCGGCGCCACCGTGTCCCACACTTCGCGCGAGCGGCGCGCCCGGCGCCAGGTGTCGCCTGCTCCCTGGCCCGTGACGGTGACAAAGCCGAAGTTGCGAATCGAAGCGCTGACGCAGGCCGCGTCGCGCTCGACGACGCAGACCTTCAGGCCTCGCAGGGCCGCCGTGTACGCATGGGCCAGGCCCACGATGCCGGCGCCCACGACGATCAGGTCGAAGTGCGAAGCATCGCCCGTGGGCGTGTGAAGGATGTCTGTCATTTCAGGGGGCCATCGGGTGCGGGCTGTTGAGAGGCGCAGCGCCAGAATCCAGATAAGTGGGGCAGGGCGCTCATGCGGCTTCGGCCTCCAGGGCGGAGGCAGAACCAATGAAGTTGCGCCCGCGTGCGCCGGTCAGTGCGTGCGCGACCATCCGCTCGGCCTCGGCGTCCGACACGCCGTAGTCGGCAAAGCGCGTGCCCACGCCCAGGCCTTCGACAAAGGCTGAAAGCCGACCCGGTGCGTCGGTCAGGGGCCCGAGTGCCTGCTGCAGTACGGCATCACGCGCGGCGTCGCGCCCAATGGCTCTTGCCAGCACCAGCGGCAAGGGGAAGGCGCACGCAATGCCGTGCGGCAAGCCGTGGCGCAACGTCATCTCGTACGAGATCGAATGCGCCAGCGCCGTGCGCGTGTTGGAGAAAGCCATGCCTGCCTTCAGGGCCGCCAGCGCCATCTGACCCCGCAACTGCACATCGTTCAGCGCTCCCATCAAAGCGGGCAGTGTGGCAAAGATCTCTTGGACGGCGGCCACAGCGAAGGTGTCGGAGACCGGGTTGGCGTTGACGTTCCAGATCGCTTCCAGCGCATGTGACAGGGCATCGAGGCCACTTTGAAGCGTGACGGACGCCGGCAGCGACAGCATGAGTTCCGGGTCGAGCAACGCGACTGTTGGCCAGGTCTGCGGCAGATGCAGCGAATATTTCTTCTGCGCCGCCTGGTCCCAGATCGTTGCCCAAGGTGTGACCTCGCTGCCGGTGCCTGCTGTAGTGGGAACGGCGATGAGTGGTTTGACACGGGTCGGTATGAAGCCCTTGCCAGCCTCCAACGCCCGAATCAGTTCGCCGAAGCTGCCATCTGCAGTGCCCACCATCAGCGCCTTGGCGGTGTCGATGGCGCTGCCCCCTCCCACGGCGATGAGGAGGTCGGCTTGCTCAGGTGCACCCCAAAAGGATTCGTAGAGCGCGCGCAGTTCGCGCACGTCGGGGTTGGGTCGCACGTCGTCGATCACCTGGACCAGCAATGGCCCCAGAAGCTGTTCGATGCGCTGAACCAGGCCCAGTGCGCTCGCTTCCGGAAAAGTCACCAGTGCCGCCTTGCGGCCGTCCACCAACGCAGGAAGGGAGGCGAGTGAACCGGCTCCGTAAACGCTGCGAACGGGGTTGAAAAAATCGTGGGTCATGGGGGTTCTATGTAGAGGCCAGCGTGTGGTTCAACACGAGGTCGAACACATCGAAGTTGCGCAGGCGGCGGCTGGGGGCCACGCCCTGCAGAGGTCGGCTGAACAGCAGCGGCACCTTCTGTTCCGACAGGCCGCCGTGGGAGCGCAGCGGCACGTCCAAAGCGCTCAGGTCATGATCGGCCGCACGGGTGCCGAACACGGTCAGGTGATCGCCCAGCACCACCCAGTCGCCGATGCGGTCGGCAGGTAGTTCAAAGCGCTGCGCCGCCTCGTCGCGCGGCAGCACCTGTGCCACGCCCGGCAGCGTGGTCAGCAGCTCTCTGATGTTTGAAGCGCACGCAGGGGTTGAATAGACCGTGGCAAACGAGCCCAGCGCGCCGTGGTGCACGACATAGGGGTCGGTGATGGGCAGGATCACGCGCGTGCTGCCCGCGCCCAGGCTGTCATCCAGGATCTGCTGCAGATAGAGCACCTGGGGCTGCCCGGCTGCGTCGGTCTTGGCGCTCATGCCATGGTCGGCCGTCAGGCCGATCACGGCGCCCAGCGCGTCCATGCGGGCGAGGTAGCCGTCCATCATGGCGAAGAAGGCATTGGCCTCGGGCGTGCCGGGCGCGGCCTTGTGCTGCACGTAGTCGGTGGTCGACAGGTACATCAGGTCGGGGCGCCGCGTCTGCAGCAGGGCCACGCCTGCGGCAAAGACGAACTCGCTGAGATCGGCGCTGTAGACCGATGGCAGCGGACGGCCGACCAGCGCAAGGACGTGGTCGATGCCGCACTCCGCCAGCGTCGCCTGGTCCGCCTTTTCTGCCGAAAAGCAGATGCCGCGCAGGCCATGCCCCAGCAGGCGGCGCAACTTGTCCTTCGCCGTGACGGCTGCGACGACGGCGCCTGCGTGCGCAAACGCGGCCAGCAAGGTGGGTGCTCGCAGGTAGGCTGGGTCGTTCATCATCACCTCGCCGCCCGTCGTCACGTCGTAGAAGTAGTTGCCGCAGACGCCGTGCACCGAAGGCGCCGCGCCCGTCACGATGGAGACGTTGTTGGGGTTGGTGAAGCTGGGCACCACGCTGTCGCCAGTTCGCGCACCGCAGCGCGACAGCACGCTGTCCAGCCAGGGCATGACGCCGGCACGGCGGGCCTGCACGAGGTAGTCGGGCTCGCAGCCATCGACACACACCACGACCACGGGCGCTTGCGGCCAGGCGTAGCTGCGCCCGTTCACCTCGATAGCTGGTTGGGAAGGTCGGGAAAGGGTCATCACAGGAATTCTTCAAAAAGGCAGAGAGCGTGCGTGCGCGCATCGGCGTTGCGCAGGCCTGGTCGAAACCAGGCCTGCGGCAAGGCGCTGTCAGATGAAGCGCTTGCGCACCTTGGCCGACACCATGTCGATCAGCGACACCGTGACCACCAGGATCAGCAGCACGGCCGCAGTCTGGCCGTACTCGAAGCTGCGAATCACTTCGTACAGCACCACACCGATGCCGCCCGCACCCACCATGCCGACCACCGAGGCCGAACGCACATTCGACTCGAAGCGGTACAGCGTGAAGCTGAGCCACAGCGGCAGCACTTGCGGAATGACGCCATGGATCACCTCCACCAAACGGTGGCCGCCGGTGGCGCGAATGCCTTCGACCGGGCGTGGGTCGATGGCCTCCACTGACTCGGAAAACAGCTTGGCCAGCGTGCCGGTGGTGTGGATCGCCAGGGCCAGCACACCTGCGAAGGGGCCAAGCCCGACGGCGACGATGAACAGCATCGCGAACACCATCTCGTTGATGGCGCGGCAGGCATCCATGAGGCGGCGCATGGGCTGGTACACCCAGGCCGGCGCTACGTTGGAGGCACACAGCAGGCCTGCAGGCACGGCGGCCACCAAAGCCAGCACCGTGCCCCAGATGGCGATGTGCAGCGTGACCAGCATCTCCTTGGCGTAGATCCGCCAGTCGCGAAAGTCCGGCGGGAAGAAGTCGCTGGCGTAAGTGCGAATGTTGCCCGCGTCGCGGGCCAGGTCCAGCGGCCGGATCTCGGCACCGCGCCAGGCCCAGGCCAGTACGCCCAACACCACGGCCCACACCACGTAGGTCAACACGCCCGGGCGCTCGCTTTCGGCGCGCGCCCGGAGGCGCTCCAGCGCTGCTGCGCTGGGCGCGGCGCGGTCAAAGGTGGCGGTGTTCACAGCTTCAGTGCCGCCAGCTTGGCGTCAATGTCGGCCAGTTGTTTGGCGCGCGTTGCAGCGTCCAGCGCGGTGTCGTTCTCGATCTTGCTGCGGTCCTTGAACAGCTCGAGTTGCCGGATCGGAATCAACTGGTCGTTGCTGGACTCGCGGAAGCCGCCGTAGTTGTAGATGTTCTTGAGGATCGCCTTTTCCTGCTCGTCCGTCTTGGCGTAGTTCAGCACGAAGCCCTTGATCTTGGCTTTTACGGCCGGGTCCAGGTCCTTGCGCCAGACGAAAGGGTCGCTCGGGATCAGCGGGCTTTCCCACAGCACGCGCAGCTGGCTGGCAAGCTCGGGCTTGCTGGCTTTCAGCTTGTCCATCTCTTCGGTGTTGTTGGTGGCCACGTCGATCTGGCGGGCCAACACGGCTTGGATGTTGGCGCCGTGGCTGGCGTTGCGCGCGGTCTTGAAGGCCGTGCGGTAGTCGATCTTGTTCTGGGAGAACAGGTAGAACGTGGGAACGAGAAAGCCCGATGTGGAGTTCGGGTCGCCGATGCCGAAGTTCAGCGACTTGCCGTTCTTCACCACGTCCTCCCACGACTTCAGTGGGCTGTCGTTGCGCGTGATCAGCAGGCTTTTGTAGCCGAAGCTGCCATCGGCAAACATGACCTGCGCGAAGACTTCGCCATTGGCACGGTCCACGGCTTCCATGGCGGACTTGTTGCCATACCAGGCCACCTGGATCTTGTTGAAGCGCATGGCTTCGATCACACCCGCGTAATCAGGTGCGTAGAAGGATTTGACGCTCAGGCCCGTCTTCTTTTCCATGTCCCGGAAGAACGGCTCCCAGCGGTCGCGCTGGGTGGACGCGGAGTCGGTGGCGATGATGCCGAAGTTGATGTCCTGCGCATGGGCGAAAGCCGCTGCGGCAGACAGGGCTGCAATGGCGAGGGTACGGAGCTTGAACATGGAATGTCCTTTGGGGGTTGAAGGGTGGGGGCGCTGGCGTCAGGCCGCCAGCGCGAGTGGGATTACGTTCCTGACAGGTTCTTCAGTGCCGGGTTTTTCGGTACCCGGTTCTTGCAGCAGTTCTGCTGCGGCAGTGCCGTAGAGCTGTTCAAGAAAGCGTGGAGTCAATGCATCGCTGGGGCCGTCATAGACCAAAGCGCCATCGCGCAGAGCCACCACGCGGTCGCAGTAGCGCTGCGCCAGTGCCACGTGGTGCAAGCTCACGACAAGCGTCATGCCTGACTCGCGGTTCAGGGCCGCCAAGTGCTCCATCACGCGGTGGGTGGACTGCGGATCGAGCGATGCAACCGGCTCATCGGCCAGCACCAGTTCGGCGCCCTGCAACAGCACGCGGGCGATGGCTGCACGTTGCTGCTGCCCGCCCGACAGCGTCGATGCGCGCTGGAAGGCCTGTGGCATCAGGCCAATGGCATCGAGCGCGTCCAAGGCCCGGGCCTGGTCGTGCACGTCATATCGGCCGGCGAGTGCGCGCCACAGCGGCGCCTCTGCGGCCAAGCCTGTCATCACGTTGTTCATCACGCTCAGGCGGCCGACCAGGTTGAACTGCTGAAAGATCACGCCGATGCGCCGCCGCAGCGCGCGGATGTTCGGGCTGAGTCGACCCCGTGCCTGCAGCAACTGGCCAAAGGCTTCGATGCTGCCGCCATCCGGGTCGGTGGTTTCGAGCCCGCACAGACAGCGGATCAGTGTCGACTTGCCAGAGCCGGAAGCCCCCAGCAGTGCGACGCGCTCACCGCGCCGTACCTCGATAGAGACATTGCGCAGAGCCTGGTGACCGCCGTAAGTGCGCTTCACGGAGCTTGCGCTCAAGACGATGGGATTCATGAGATGGGAAGCCTTGCGCGCCGGGTTGGCGATGGCCTTGCAACAGGGATGACGGCAGTATTTCGACGCCGTTTGACGATTCCGTGACAGCGGAAGCTCCCCGATCTATTTAGTCCATACAAAAAACCGTCATCAACTATTGATTCAATCTATGGATCCACCCAGATCAACTAAGCCTGCATCCAGACACCCATGCGACTGACCCAATTACGCTCGTTCCACGCCGTAGCGACCACCGGCAGCTTCACAGCAGCGGCCCGAAGCCTGCATGTCAGCCAGCCCACCGTGACGACGCAAGTGGGCCAGCTGGAAGTGCTCTACGGCGTCGAACTCTTCCACCGCGCGGGGCGACGGGTTCAGCCCACGGAGATGGGCGAACGTCTGATGGGCTTGTCTCGGCAGATCTTTGGCTTGGAGGCCGAGGCGGTCCAGCTGCTGCGAGAGTCGGGTGAGCTGCGCACGGGCCACTTGCGCGTGGCAGCGGTGGGGCCGTCACACGTCACGCGCATGCTGGTGGCGTTCAACCAGCACTATCCGGGCGTCAAGGTATCGGTGAGCACGGGCAATTCGCAAGAGGTTCTGGACCGACTGGCGGACTACCGTGCCGATGTCGGTGTGCTCGCGCAGGTGGCCAGCGACGAGCGGTTCGTATCAGTGCCCTACAGCGAGCACGCAGTGACGATCTTTTGTTCGACGCAGCATCCCTTTGCGCAGCGGCGCAGTATTGGCATTGCCGAGTTGCAGGGTGAGAGGCTGATCCTTCGCGAATCGGGTTCCACGACCCGCAAGGCCATCGAAATGGCCATGGAGTCGGCGGGAGTGAAACCTGACGTTGTCATGGAGATCGCCAGCCGGGAGATCATCCGCGAGGCGGTGTTGCAGAACGTCGGTATAGCGGCCGTCTCCGAGGTGGAATATGTGCCAGGCCCGGGCTTGCGCGCAGTGCGGCTGAGCGATGCCAAAGTACGCACCTACGCGCATGTGGTGTGTTTGGCAGAGCGCCAGGCCAGCGCGATGGTGCGTGCCTTTGTGCGGTGCGCGCAGGACGCCCGGCCCTCAGCAGGAGCAGGCATCTAGAAGCGTTGGTTCGAACACGCGCCGTGAATAAGCTGGCTGGTTGACCCCAAAGAAAGCCAAGCCCATGTCAACGCTCGCCACTGAGCCCTCGCACATTGAATTGACCGTCATAAAAGGCGGCACGTCGTCCATCGCCGTTCTGGCTATTGCCGCATTCGTCATCGTGACCACCGAATTCCTGATGGTGGGCCTGCTGCCGGCTTTGGCCAGAGACTTGGGTGTGTCGGTTTCCACCGCCGGGCAACTGGTCACGCTGTTCGCGGTGGTGGTGATGCTGTGCGGCCCGGTGCTGACCGCGTGGCTGGGGCATGTCGAGCGCAAGCGCTTGTTCATGGCGGTGCTGGTGCTGTTTGCCGTGTCGAATGCAATCGCAGCCATGGCGCCGAACATCTGGGTGCTGGCGATTGCGCGCATCGTGCCGGCCCTGGCCTTGCCGGTGTTCTGGGGAACTGCCAGCGAAACCGCCGCACAGTTAGCCGGGCCGCAGCGGGCGGGCAGGGCGGTGTCGATGGTCTACCTGGGCATTTCGGGCGCCATGCTGTTCGGCATTCCGCTGGGCACGCTGGCGGGCGATGCCATCGGCTGGCGCGCCGCCTTCTGGATTCTGGCGGCGCTGTCGTTGCTGGTGGCGGTGCTGCTGCAGTGGGCCATGCCCACGATGAAGGCCGGCCAGCGCGTGGGCTTTGCGACGCAGGCGCGCAATCTGCGCAACCCGGCCTTCGTGGCCAACGTGGTGCTTTCTGTACTCGTTTTCACCGCGATGTTCACCGGCTATACCTATCTGGCCGAGTTGCTGGAGCAAGTGGCGCAGGTGCCGCCTTCGCACGTGGGCTGGTGGCTGATGGGCTTTGGCGCGGTGGGTTTGGTCGGCAACTGGCTGGGCGGGCTGTGGGTGGACCGCCGGCCGCTGGCCACGACCGCCGCTTTCAGCGTGATGTTGGCGCTGGGCATGGTGGCGGTGGTGCTGTTTGCCCAGCAACCGGTCGGCTTGGTGATTGCGCTGGCGGTGTGGGGCGTGGCCAACACGGCGCTTTACCCAATCTGCCAGTTGCGGGTGATGAAGTCTGCGCCGAATGCGCAGGCGCTGGCAGGGACGATCAACGTGTCTGCCGCCAATGGCGGCATCGCGCTGGGTGCCATTTTGGGCGGTGCGAGCATTCCGCTGTGGGGCGTGGGCAGCGTGGGGTGGGCCGGCGCTGCAGTCGCGCTGGTGGCGGCAGCGGCTTGTGGGGTGGTGGGCCGGATGGCGATGAAGCAGCGTGGATAAATATAGCCAAATTGGCCTCTAGCGCTTATCCATCAAGCGCTAGTAGCTATTAAAAATATAGCGTCGAACGATGGCGATGTGCGCGCTATGCTGGCGCAGCCTTTTCTCTATCGTTGCCCACTCGAACCATGAATCGCTTGACCATCCGCCCCGCCACCATCGAAGACACCACCGTCATCCTGCAGTTTGTGCGGGACCTGGCTGCCTACGAAAAGGCGGAGCATGAAGTGCTGGCCACGCGCGAGCATCTGGAGCGCACGCTGTTCTGCGCCAACCCGGCGGTCTTTGGTTTGATCTGCCTGGACAACGACAGGCCGGTGGGCTTTGCCGTGTACTTCTTCAACTTTTCTACCTGGCAGGGCCTGCACGGCCTGTACCTGGAAGATCTGTACGTGTCACCTGAATGCCGAGGCAAGGGCGCCGGCAAGGCGCTGCTGCAGCATCTGGCTGCCATTGCGGTGGATAAGAACTGCGGCCGTTTCGAGTGGAGCGTGCTTGACTGGAACACGCCGTCCATCGAGTTCTACGACAGCCTGAATGCCAAGCCGCAGCCGGAGTGGATTCGCTACCGGCTGACAGGCGAGGCGCTGCAGCAACTGGCAGGGCAGGCGGTCGGCTGATCTGCCGCGGCTGCCAAAATATGAATGAAATTGGCCTCTAGCGCTTATGCATAAAGCGCTAGTAGCTATCAAAAACAGAGCATTGCGCCTCGCCTTCAGCGCAGGCCCGTTCCCGCGCTCACGTCGTTCTTGCGTTCGATCAGCTCAATTTTGTAGCCATCGGGGTCGGTCACAAATGCGATCACCGTCTTGCCGCCCTTGACCGGGCCAGGTTCGCGCGTCACGTTGCCGCCGGCGGCCTTGATCTTGTCGCAGGCCGCGTACACGTCGGGCACGCCCAGGGCGATGTGGCCGTAGGCCGTGCCCAGGTCGTAGCTTTCGGTGCCCCAGTTGTACGTCAGCTCGATCTCCGCCTGGCCGGGGTTGCCACCGTCGAAGCCCAGAAAAGCCAGCGAATACTTGTACTCGGGGTTTTCGGACTGGCGCAGCAGTTGCATGCCCAGGACGTTGGTATAGAAGTCAATCGAGCGCTGGAGGTTGCCAACGCGCAGCATCGTGTGGAGGAATCTCATGCCCGCGATTGTGCCGGCAGTTCAAAGACCAAGCAGGTGGTTGTGGCATGGGCGTACAGCGTGCCGTCCGGCCCGAACAAGCGGGCGTCGGCAGTCGCCAGTTGGCGGCCGCAGTGGATTACGCGGCCCTCGGCGCGCACGCGTGGCACCTTGGGCGTGAGGGCCTTGACGATATTCACGCCCAGCTCGGCCGTGGTGTAGCCGCGCCCGGCCGGCATGCGCGTGTGCACGGCGCAGCCCAGGGCGGAGTCGAGCAGAGTGGCGAACCAGCCGCCGTGCACCGTGCCCATGGGGTTCAGGTGCGCCACGCCCGGCGTGCCCTGAAAGATCGCCGAGCCTTCGGCCACTTCGATGAGCGAAAAGTCCAACGTCTGCGCGATGGGAGGGTAGGGCAGCTCGCCGGCAAGCATGGACTGCATGACTTCCAGCCCGGTTTTGCCGGCGATCTGCGCGGGTGTGGCAACGCCGGCTCCCGGGCCAGCGTCCATTCGTTCCTTTATTGCGCGTTCTTGTGCCATCCACTGCGCCAAGGTTTCTTCCATCGCCATATACCTCTCCTTAGTTGCATGTGCAATTGTTGCAGATACAATCATATGCCATGGACACCCCCACGAAGCCCCGAGGCTGCACCAACCTCAAACTGCGCCAGGTGACGCGTCTGGTCACCCAGCACTACGACGCTGAAGTCGGCAAGACCGGGCTGAAGACCACGCAGTATTCGCTGCTCTCGCACATCCTCAGCCTCGGCCCCGTGCGGCCGGGCGACCTGGCGCGCGCCATGCGCATGGACGCATCCACGCTCACGCGCAATCTGCGGCCGCTGCAGGACGCGGGCTGGGTGGAAGTGGCGGCAGGGGAAGACGCCCGCAGTCGCAGCGTGCAACTGACCGAGTCCGGACGGGCCAAGCGCCAGGAGGCGCAGCGGCACTGGCGCATCGCGCAAGAGGCGCTCAACGAACGGCTGGGTGTGGCGCATGTGGCGGCGCTGCACGCGTTGCTAGACGACACGGTGCGCTTGCTGGACACCGACGCCGCCACTGTCGCACAGCGCTGAGCGGCTTGGCTCGTACGACCCCCGTATTCCTTCACGCTTTTCTACATAAGGGGCCTGCCCATGCTGTCCAACCACGCCGCACGCTTTCTGCAGCCCAAGGGCATCCACTACGGCTGGCTGGTCGCAGGCATCACGTTTCTGACCATGCTGACGATGTCGGCCGCGCTGGGCCTGCCGGGTGCCATGCTGCAGCCGCTGTCCAAGGAGTTCGGCTGGTCAACGGACCAGATCTCCACCGCACTGGCGCTGCGCTTTGCGTTGTTCGGACTGATGGGGCCGTTTGCCGCCGTGCTGATGGAGCGCTGGGGCCTGCGCGCCGTGATGTGCCTGGGCCTGGCACTGGTCGGCACTGGCATGGCTTTGGTCACGCTGGCCAGCCAGTTGTGGCAATTGTTCGTTCTGTGGAGCCTGCTGCTGGGCCTGGGCACCGGCCTGACTGCGTTGGTGCTGGGCGCGGTGGTGGCCAACCGCTGGTTCGTCGCGCGGCGCGGCCTGGTCGTCGGGCTGCTGACGGCCAGCGCGGCGACGGGGCAACTGGCGTTCTTGCCGTTCGCAGCCTGGATGATCGAGCACTGGGGATGGCGATCTGCCATTGCGCCCATCTTCGTCGCCTGCGCGCTGGTCGGCATGCTGGCACTGGCCTTCGTGCGCAATCGCCCGGCGGACGTAGGCCTGGCCGCCTACGGCGACGTTGCTCCAGCTACAGCGGCGGCGCAGCCACCGGCCATGGTGATGACCTTCGCCACGCCGTTCAACGCATTGGCCGAGGCGTCGCACAGCGGCACCTTCTGGATCTTGTTCGCCACGTTTTTCATCTGCGGCCTGTCCACCAACGGGCTGGTGCAGACCCACTTCATCTCTTTGTGCGCAGACAACGGCATGAGCGCTGTGCCGGCCGCGTCCGTGCTGGCGATGATGGGCGCGTTCGACTTCGTCGGCACCGTCCTCTCGGGCTGGCTGTCCGACCGGTACGACAACCGCAAGCTGCTGTTCTGGTACTACGGCCTGCGCGGGCTGTCGCTCTTCTGGCTGCCGCATTCCGAGTTCACCTTCTACGGACTGGGCCTGTTCGCCATGTTCTATGGCCTGGACTGGATCGCCACCGTGCCGCCCACCGTCAAGCTGGCCGGCGCCGCGTTCGGGCCGCAGAAGGTCGGGCTCGTCTTCGGGTGGATTTTTGCCGCCCACCAGATCGGCGCGGCAGTGGCGGCCTGGGGCGCGGGCCTCACACGCACGCTGCTGCTGACCTATACGCCGGCGCTGTACGCCGCGGGCGCGGCCTGCCTGCTGGCTGCAGGGCTGGTGCTGCTGATCCAGCGCCCGGCCCGCCCCGCGAAAGCCGTTGCGCAACCCGCTTGATTAAACGTGCCATGACCAACGCCATATCCGCCTCGGCCCTAGGTTCGGCCCCTTCCGCGCCACAAGCCGAACTCGACCCGCGCACCCGCCGCATGCTGGAGGCTCCGCTGGCGCCGTTGCTGCTGCGCATGGCCGCACCCAACGTGCTGATCATGGTGGCGCAGGCGTCGGCCGGCCTGATCGAAACCTGGTTCATCGGCCGCCTGGGCACTGACGCGCTGGCGGGCATGGCATTGGTCTTTCCCATCGTCATGCTGATGCAGATGACGTCCGCGGGTGCGATGGGTGGCGCGATTGCATCGGCCATTGCCCGCGCATTGGGCCGTCGCGACCGTGCGCAGGCGGAGTCGCTCGCATGGGCCGGGCTGGTAATTTCGCTGGTATTCGGGCTCGTTTTCACCGTAGTGCTGTGGTGGGGTGGGGCGGCGCTGTACCGGTCGATGGGCGGGGAGGGCGCGTCGCTGGACGCAGCGCTGACCTATTCGCACACGGTGTTTGCCGGTGCGGTACTGGTGTGGCTCTTCAATGCGCTGTCGGCGGTGGTGCGCGGTACCGGCAACATGGCGCTTCCGGCCAAAGTCACGACCGCAGGCACGGTGCTGCTGGTGCCGCTGTCGCCCGTGCTGATCTTCGGCTGGGGGCCGATTCCGGGCATGGGCATTGCGGGCGGGGCCTTGGCGCTGGTGCTGTATTACCTGGGCGGCACGCTGGCGCTGTGTGCCTACCTTCGTTCACGGCACAGCTTGCTTCGGCTGACGTGGCAAGGGCTTCAGCTGCGCGGGGCGTTCTTCGGCGGCATCTTGCGCGTGGGTTTGGCCGGTGCCGTCTCTACGGTGGCGACCAATCTCACGATCGGCATCGCCACCGGCCTGGTCGGGCATTTCGGGCCGGCCGCCATTGCAGGTTATGGCACCGCATCGCGGCTGGAATACATCCTCGTCCCGTTGGTGTTCGGGCTGGGTGCGCCATTGGTGACGCTGGTCGGCACCTGCCTGGGCGCCGGCGACCGCGAGCGCGCAATGCGCGCCACCTGGATCGGCGCAAGCGTCGCCTTTGCGTTGACAGAAACCATCGGCCTGGCTGCCGCGCTGTTTCCGCGGGCTTGGCTCGGCCTGTTTGGATCCGACCCGGCCATGCTGGAAGCCGGCGCCCAATATCTGCGCGTTGTAGGGCCTGTCTACGGATTCTTTGGGCTGGGCTTGGCGCTGTATTTCGCATCGCAAGGCGCTGGCCGGCTGGCATGGCCGGTCGGCGGCAACGTCGCCCGATTGATGATCGCGGCCATCGGCGGCTGGTGGGCGCTGGAATCCGAAGGCACGCTGACCCAGGTGTTCTCAGCCCAGGCCGTGGCGCTGGTGGTCTACGGTTCGATGAACGCGATGGCCATTGCAGGCGGCGCATGGTTCGGTCGCGTGGGTTGGCCGACGATAAAGCCTAGCGAAGAGGGACTGTAGGCCGCGTATTGATGCGGTGTATTGGTTGGAGGCTCGGTGTGGCAAGCGTCCCATACGACGAACAACTGCCGCATGACTAGATACGATGTATATTATGTAAAATAACAAAAGCGTGGGTAAATGTGTATCCAATAATTCTTGCGTTCCAGCCCCTCAATACTTGGGTCTTTCAACGCATGCGTTGGTGCACCATGACCCGCACCGACGCGCGCAAAACCACATAAGCCATTGGATGACAACCTGTTGAGGCACTGTGACCTCTCCCGTCGAGCCAGGCGCTGCGACGATCCCACGAAATCAACGTTAATCACCATGCCCCAAACAAAACCTCCCGCTGTCGAGAAGGCAGAGAAAAAGGTGGCCGCCGTATTGGACGACCTGGAACAGTCCACCAACTCTGACGTGCAGAAGCTGCAGCTTGAAGACGTCGTGGCGTCCGATGCGGTGACTGGCAAGCCGCTGGTCCAGAAAGCCGTCGACATCACGATCACGCCCCGGCCTGATCGCAAGTGGTCGCGCTGACTGCGTCGTAGCCTGGCCCGATCAGCGTGTCAGGCCGAACTCTTTAGCCAGCGCCCTGTAGGTCGACATCTGGGTCGAGATGCGGGCCTGCAACTCGCTGGAGCTGAGCACCATGCCTTCCAAGCCGACCCGCTTGAGCTCTTGCTGGGCCGCCGAACTGGCCATGCCAGTGGCGATCACGGCCTGCCAGCGCACGATGTGGGCGGCTTGCACCTCTGGCCCGGCGTACACGCCGCGCAAAATAGGCCATTGCACGTCGTAGCCTTGTTCCCGGGCGGTGGGAACTGAAAGCCCAGCGCCTACCTCTGCGGGTGGGCGCAAGGATCGCCAGCACTTTGACGGGCGCTCCCTGGTCCATCTGCACACTGACTTCTGCGGCATCGCCGGCGACGACTTGAACATGGCCTCCGGCCAAGGCGCCCAGCGCCTCTCCTCCGCGCTCATAAGCAACGAATCGCATGTTTTTGTGGTTCAGCCCTGCGACGCGGTTCAGCAGAGCGGCCTTCATCCAGCCTTGGCTTCCGATGGAGCCGCCAGCGCCGAACACCAGCCGGCCGGGCTGATCGCGCATCGCCCGCGCCAGATCTGCCAGGGACTGATAGGGCGCATCCTTGTGCACCGCCAGTACGCCCCAGCCCATCGCGACACCGGCAACCCATTGCACATCGCGTTCGCTGTAAGGGCCAAAACGCCCCTGCGCCAGATTCAGCAGCGACCCTGATGAAAACGCCATCAGCATGCCCGCATCGGCCGGGCGCTGCATCAGCGTATTGCGAAAGGCCAGCGCACCGATGCCGCCCGGTTGGTACACCGTGCGCAATGCCGAGGCAGGCGATTCGCCGGCCCGGCCGCACAATGCTTCCACCAGCAGGCGACATGTCAGATCGAACCCGCCGCCGGGCTTGGCCGGAGCGATGCAGCGCGCGTCTGCGGCCAATTGGGCCGTGGGCATGGGCTGTGTCGCCGATGCAGGTGTGCCGGTGGCAAAACTGAGCATCAGCCCAACGCCCGCAAGGCAACACGGCACGGTCAACTAGTTGGGGCGGAAGGCCTGGGCCGTCATCGGTCACCGTGATGCTGTGGCCTAACCCGTCTGCGGCCACCAACAGGGTGACCACGCCCTGCTCTCTTCCGTGCTGTACGGCGTTGTGCACGATGTTCTGCAGCGCCTGGTAAAGCAGTTCTCGGTCGCCCGTGGCGGGCACGGGTGTGGCCGGTGCATCGACACCCAGATCGACCTGGCGGGTGCGTGCGACGGGCAGCAACGCCAACGCCACGTCGCGCGCCAGTTGTGCAGCGTCCAATGGTTCCCGCGCAGGCCGCGCCGCGTCGCTGCGACCCAGCGTCAGCAGCTGGGTCGTGGCCCGCACCGCGTCGCCCAACGCAATCGACAATGCCTGCAGCGCTTCGGTGCGGCGCTGCTCGTCGGGCTAGCGCAAGGCGTAGTCCAACTGGGCGCGCAGCGTGGCCAGCGGTGTGCGCAACTGGTGCGACGCATCATCGACGAACGCCTGGCGCTGATCCATCAATTGCCCAGTGCGCTCCAGCAAGATGCGCATGGCGCGGATTATGGAGGGCGCGCCGCCGCTCGCTGTAAGGCATTTGATAGGTTGGGGGGCGCACGATGGCACGCGTTGGTTCAGTGCCAAACCGATACGGCACCGGGGCGATGCCCTTGAAATGCCGTTGAGATGACGATCTACAAAAAGGAGACAACACACCATGCACAAAATCAATTTTCCGGCCCTGCCGCCGCTGGCAGAACGCCGAGCCTTTCTGGGCGCCGGGCTGGCCGCTACCGCCGGCTGGATGCTGCCCGCGTCATCGCGTGCCCAGGCCACCTGGCCCAGCCGGCCGCTGCGGCTGGTGGTGCCGTTCGCGCCCGGGGGCAGTTCGGAGATCGTGGCGCGCGCTGCGGCCGGCGAGCTCTCCAAGACCATCGGCCAGAACGTGTTCGTGGACAACAAGCCGGGCGCAGCCGGCAACATCGCAATGCAGGAGGTTGCAGGCAACACCGATGAACACACGCTGATCCTGGGCCACATCGGCACGCTGGCCGTGAACCCGTTCATCTTTCCCAAACTGCCCTACGACGCCAACCGCGATTTCGCGCCCATCACGCTGCTGTCCAAGGTGCCCAGCCTCTATGTGGTGCATCCCGACCTGCCTATTCGCAACCTGACCGAATTCATCGCCTACGCGCGCAGCAAGCCGGGCCAGCTGAACTACGGCTCGGCGGGCAACGGCAGCGCGGGCCACCTGGCGTTCGAATATCTGAAGATGGCGACCAACACCTTCATGGTGCACGTGCCCTACCGCGGCACCGGCCCCATGTTGACCGACCTGATGGCCGGGCGGCTTCAGGCGGCTGCCGTAGGTGCGCCCGCCCTGCTGCCTTTCATCAAGGCTGGCAAGCTGCGCTGCATTGCCACCGGCACGGCGCAGCGACTGCCGCAAATGCCCGACGTGCCCACGGTGGCCGAGCAAGGTTTCAAGGGATTCGAGATGACGCAGTGGTACGGCCTGCTGGCGCCATCGAAATGGCCCAAGGCGAACCTGGCCAAGCTGGAAGCCGAATCCATCAAGGCCGCCCGCAGCGCGGCGGTGAAAGACAAGCTGGCGCAGGAAACCGCCTTGGCGGTAGGCAACACCAGCGTTGAGTTCGAGGTGTTCATCAAACAGGAACAGGCGCGCTGGAAGCCGGTGATCGACCGCGCACAGATCAAGCCCGAGGGAATGGGCTGATCGACGCTCGCCTTTCAAGCCGCAGGCGGCTGGGTGGACTGCGCTGCGATGGAGCCGGACGCCATGCCGGCGAGCGCGCTCACTGCCTCGTCGCGGGACGACCACTGCTGGTCGGGCATGGGCAGATTGTGGCCATCGACCTGCGCTTGCGAGAAGTAGTAATGGCCGTCATCACGCAGGCACAGCAGGCCTGAATACGTGGCGCCATCCGCCACGCCGAACACGGTTTCCTGCTGATGGGCGGCGGAGGTGGAGGTGGTGGGGTTCATGGCGCTGGCTCCTGGTATGTCAGTGATTTCGAAGAAGCCCTGATTGTGGGAAGCACGCGCCTTCTCAGGCGTAGGCCGAAGGCGCGGCCCGGCAGGGCCGCTTCGCTATCAATGCTCTGGTGCCTGCGCCGTCGTGCGGTGCCCTGGCAGCCCGAGCTTGGACAGCAGTTGCACGTCAGCCTCCACATCAGGGTTGCCGGTGACCAGCAGCTTGTCGCCGTAGAAGATCGAATTGGCACCGGCCATGAAGCACAGCGCCTGCACGGCATCGCCCATTTGCTGGCGGCCGGCAGACAGCCGCACGCGGGCGCGGGGCATGGTGATGCGCGCCACGGCGATCACGCGGACGAAGTCGAACGGGTCCACCGGCTCGCTGTCGGCCAGCGGCGTGCCGGGCACGCGTACCAGGCTGTTGATGGGCACCGATTCGGGGTACGGGTTCAGGTTCGCCAGCTGCGCGATCAACCCCGCGCGGTGCACCGGCGCTTCGCCCATGCCGATGATGCCGCCGCAGCACACGCTGATGCCGGCAGCCCGCACGTGCGACAGCGTGTCGAGCCGATCCTGGTACTGGCGGGTGCTGACCACGTCGGTGTAGTACTCGGGCGCGGTGTCCAGGTTGTGGTTGTAGTAGTCCAGGCCCGCGTCTTTCAGCGTGTGCGCCTGGTGGGATTCGAGCATGCCCAGCGTGGCGCAGGTCTGCATGCCCAGCCCTTTCACGGCGCCGATCAGCTCGCTCATCTTTTCGATATCGCGGTCCTTGGGCGCGCGCCAGGCGGCGCCCATGCAAAAACGGGTAGCGCCGGCGTCCTTGGCGGCCTGGGCGGCGGCGGTCACTTCCTGCACGCTCATCAGCTTTTGCGCCTTCACGCCGGTGTCGAACTCGGCCGACTGAGGGCAGTAGCCGCAATTTTCAGGGCAGCCACCGGTCTTGACCGACAGCAGCGTGGCCAGTTCGATGTCGCCGGCAGGCCAGTGCTGCCGGTGCACCGTTTGCGCTTGGAACAGCAGGTCCATGAAAGGCCTGTCCAGCAACGCCTGAATGGCTTCGATGGACCAGGGGCCGGTGGGCGTCGCGGCAGTCGGGCGACGGTGCAGTTGAACCGCATGGGTCAGCGCATGTGTGCGGGCTTCAACGGCATCGTCATGGACAGGAGGATTGGCGACGGTACTCATGGTGGGCCTTTCGTGGGTACGGTGGTCGGATGCAATTCAGGTGGTGCATTGGCAGGTGCCATGCGGCCCAGCGTTGCTCCGGGGCGAATTCTGTGGGAGAAAAAGCCACCGGTGCAGCGCCAAAGCTCACAAAAGCCGCCAGATTGGGGTGTTGCCATCTGCCGTCATCTGCGCAAAACAAATAGCGGGTTTTGCCGGCGTTTTGATGGCGCTTTAGAGGGATTTGGCAACATCAAAAAATCTCGCGCGTCATTGGCTGCCAAAAGGCAGTGTTCCGCAGTCATCTCAAGCTCAGAGGCTCACACACTCGCTGAAAATTGCGCGAAGTTAGCGCGCTTTTTTTTCAGCCCAATGCCGCGATCACGTCGGGCGGAGCCTGAACGAGCTCGATCAACACCCCTTCGCCCGCGATCGGAAACTCATCGTTGCTTTTGGGGTGCAGAAACGTGATGTCGTGGCCGGCAGCACCTTTGCGGATGCCACCCGGTGCGAATCGAACGCCCTGAGCCGTCAGCCATTGCACGGCTGCGGGCAGGTCGTCGATCCACAAGCCGACGTGGTTGAGCGGCGTGGCGTGCACGGCAGGTTTTTTGTCGATGTCCAGTGGCTGCATCAAATCTACTTCCACCGCGTGGGCGCCCTGCCCCATCGCCAGAATGTCTTCGTCGACGTTCTCGCGCTCGCTGCGGAAGGTGCCCGTCTGGGCCAGCCCGAGCATGTCCACCCACAGCGTTTTCAGGCGCTCTTTGTCGGTGCCGCCGATGGCGATTTGCTGAATGCCCAGAACCTTGAACGGGCGCGGTGTAGTGGTGGCCATGTCGTCAAATCCTTAATGCTATTATTGTTATAGCAACTAACGCTTGATAGATAAGCGCCAGAGGCCAAAAACACCTTAAACCTTCACTGGAACTCGACGATCACCTGATCGACCGCCAGCGACTCGCCCTGGCTGGCCAGCACCTTGGACACCACGCCGTCCTGCGCGGCGAAGAGGATGTTTTCCATCTTCATCGCCTCGATCACCGCCAGCTTTTCGCCGGCCTGCACCGTCTGGCCGGGCTGCACCGCCACCTGCACCAGCAGGCCCGGCATGGGCGACAGCAGAAACTTGCTCAGGTCTGGCGGCGCCTTGAACGGCATCAGCTGGTGCAGGCGCGCGCCCAGCGGCGACAGCACCACGGCGTCGATCTGTGTGCCGTTGTGCGCGATGCGCAATGCCAGCGGGTTGCGCGGCGTGCCGCGTTCGACCTGGGCGGTGAAGCCCGAGCCGTTGCACTGGCCCTGAACACGGATCTGCCCCAGCGTGGCGGCGCTACTGATTTGATAGCTTCTACCGCCCACAGATACAGCGCTGGAGCCCGATTTGTCTTGAAAGTCGGTGACCGAAACTTCGTGGTGGTGATGCTGCCCATCCGCACCCAGCACCACCACCACGAACTGCTCGCCCACCTTCACGTGGTGGCCGGCCAGTTGCCCGGTGATGCCTGACGCCCGAGCGCGGTAGCGGCGGTTCATGAACGCGGCCAGTGCGACGAGAAACAGCGGGTCTTCGTGCGGCACGTCTTCCGCATGGAAGCCGTGGGCGTAGTGCTCGGCGATGAAGCCGGTGTTGAACTCGCCCGACACGAACTTCGGGTGCGCCAACAGCGCCGCCTGGAACGGAATGTTGCTGCTGATGCCGCGAATGACGAAGCCGTTGAGCGCCGCGCGCATCTTGTGGATGGCGTCTTCGCGGTCGGTGCCGTGCACGATGAGCTTGGCGATCATCGAGTCGTAGTACATCGGGATCTCTCCGCCCTCGTACACGCCCGTGTCCACCCGCACGCCCAGCTTGCGGCTGGTGTCGGACTGGAACATCGATTCGACCGGCGGCTGAAAGCGCACCAGCCGGCCGGTGCTTGGCAAAAAATTGCGGAAAGGGTCTTCGGCGTTGATGCGGCACTCGATGGCCCAGCCGTCGCGCTTCACTTCCGATTGCGTCAGCGGCAGCGCCTCGCCGGCGGCCACGCGAATCATCAGCTCCACCAGGTCCAGGCCCGTGATGCACTCGGTCACCGGGTGCTCCACCTGCAAACGGGTGTTCATCTCCAGAAAGTAGAAGTCCTGGTCCTTGCCGACGACGAACTCCACCGTGCCGGCCGACTGGTACTTGACGGCCTTGGCCAATTGCACGGCCTGCTCGCCCATGGCCTTGCGGGTCGCATCGCTGATGAAAGGCGACGGCGCTTCTTCGATCACCTTCTGGTGCCGGCGCTGGATGGAGCATTCGCGCTCGTTCAGGTAGATGACGTTGCCGTGGCTGTCGCCCAGCACCTGGATCTCGATGTGGCGCGGCTGCTGCACGAACTTCTCGATGAAGATGCGGTCGTCGCCGAAGCTGTTGCGGGCCTCGTTCTGGCAGGCGGTGAAGCCTTCCAGCGCTTCCTTGTCGTCATGGGCCACGCGCAGGCCTTTGCCCCCGCCGCCAGCGGATGCCTTGATCATCACCGGATAGCCGATGTCCCGGGCGATCTGCACCGCCCGCTCGGCCGACTCGATGGCGTCGTTCCAGCCCGGAATGGTGTTGACCTTCGCCTCGTTCGCCAGCTTCTTGGAGGCGATCTTGTCGCCCATGGCCGCAATCGAATGCGCCTTGGGGCCGATGAAAGCGATGCCTTCGTCTTCGCAGCGCTGGGCGAAGGCTTCGTTCTCCGAAAGGAACCCGTAGCCCGGGTGAATGGCCTGCGCGCCGGTCTGCTTGGCGGCAGCGATGATCTTGTCGGCAAGCAGGTACGACTCGCGGCTGGGCGCAGCGCCGATGTGCACGGCTTCATCCGCCAGCTTGACGTGGCGCGCTTCCTTGTCGGCGTCGGAATAGACGGCTACCGTGGCAATGCCCATCTTCTTGGCGGTGGCGATGACGCGGCAGGCGATTTCGCCTCGGTTGGCAATCAGGATTTTGGTGAACATAGTGCGTTGAGAAGAAGTGGCAACGATGGATTGCGAAGGCAGTGGCGAAGGACTCAGAAAGTCCTGTCGATGGCCGGGCTCATGTCTTCCATCCAGAGCACGTTGTCGGAATACGACTGCAGATCAGGTGACAGGCTGGCGGTGGATCCCGACATCCACACTTCCTTGTGCAGCTCGGACTTCACATAGGAGATGGCATCCTCGAAGTCGCCGTCGCCGGCCGACAGGATCAGCCGGTCGTAGACGTTCTGCGCCGCCAGTTTGATGATCAGCGTGGCGATGCCCACGTCCACGCCTTTTTGGACCCACCGATCGAACGAGTGGCCGCACTGGGGGCAGCTCATGTGCATCTTCTTGAGCTTGTACAGCTGCACCCGGAATTTCGGCCCGACGGGCGGTGCGCTCTTGATCCACGAGTGGAACGAGTTCTGCGCATCGGTAGACGGGTCGGTCTCGGAGTTCAGGTAATAGCTCTCGTAGATCGGCCCGCCGTTCAGGCGCGTGATCTCGTTCTTGAGCTTCAGGTAGTCGAACGGGCGGTTCTTGCCGTAGTTGAAGAGGTAGGCGCCATCGACGATCCAGACGGTTTTCATGCGCGGCTCACAGCGGAATGTTCCCGTGCTTGCGCCACGGGTTCTCCAGCTTCTTGTTCTGCAGCATCACCAGGCTGCGGCAGATGCGCTTGCGTGTCTCGTGCGGCAGGATCACGTCGTCGATGAAACCGCGCGCACTGGCCACGAACGGGTTGGCGAAGCGCTTCTTGTATTCCGCTTCCTTTGCGGCCAGCTTGGCGGGGTCGTTCTTGTCTTCGCGGAAGATGATCTCCACCGCGCCCTTGGCGCCCATCACGGCGATCTCGGCGTTGGGCCAAGCCAGGTTGACGTCGCCGCGCAAGTGCTTGGAGCTCATCACGTCGTAGGCGCCGCCATAGGCCTTGCGGGTGATGACGGTGATCTTCGGCACGGTGCACTCGGCATACGCGTAGAGCAGCTTGGCGCCGTGCTTGATGATGCCGCCGTACTCCTGGCTGGTGCCGGGCATGAAGCCGGGCACGTCCACAAAGGTGACGACCGGAATGTTGAACGCATCGCAGAACCGCACGAAGCGCGCCGCCTTGATGCTCGACTTGATGTCCAGGCAGCCGGCCAGCACCAGCGGCTGGTTGGCGACGATGCCCACGGTCTGCCCTTCCATGCGCGCCAGGCCGATGACGATGTTCTTGGCGTAGTCGGGCTGCAGCTCGAAGAAATCGCCGTCGTCCACCACTTTGACGATCAGCTCCTTCATGTCGTAGGGCTTGTTGGGGTTTTCAGGCACGAGCGTGTCCAGGCTCATGTCCATGCGGTCGGCCGGATCGTTGCTGGGGCGAACGGGTGGCTTTTCGCGGTTGTTGAGCGGCAGGTAGTTGTACAGCCGGCGCAGCATCATCAGCGCCTCGACATCGTTCTCGAACGCCATGTCGGCCACGCCGCTGCGCGTGGTGTGCGTGCCGGCGCCGCCCAGTTCCTCGGCGGTCACCTCTTCATGCGTGACGGTCTTCACCACCTCAGGGCCGGTGACGAACATGTAGCTCGAATCCTTGACCATGAAGATGAAGTCGGTCATGGCGGGCGAATACACGGCGCCGCCGGCGCAGGGGCCCATGATCATGCTGATCTGCGGCACCACGCCGCTGGCCAGCACGTTCTTCTGGAACACGTCGGCGTAACCGCCGAGCGATGCCACGCCTTCCTGGATGCGCGCACCGCCGGAGTCGTTGATGCCGATGACGGGTGCGCCGACCTTCATGGCCTGGTCCATCACCTTGCAGATCTTCTCGGCATGCGTTTCGCTCAACGCGCCGCCGAACACGGTGAAGTCCTGGCTGAAGACGAACACCAGCCGGCCGTTGATCATTCCGTAGCCGGTCACCACGCCATCGCCCGGCGGGCGGTTGTCCTGCATGCCGAAGTCGGTACAGCGGTGCTCGACGAACATGTCCCACTCTTCGAAGGTGCCGTCGTCCAGCAGCAGCTCGATGCGCTCGCGTGCGGTGAGCTTGCCCTTCTTGTGCTGCGCGTCGATGCGCTTTTGCCCACCACCCAGGCGGGCCAGTTCGCGCTTTTGCTCCAGTTGCTCCAGGATGTCTTGCATGGTCGATCGCTCTCTCAAAGAAATGAACTGCTATTTAATCGATAGCTGGCAGCGCTGGCCCAGATTGCGCTGCAAGCAGATTTCGTGCTGCGGTCGATGCCGCAATGCGCCCTGCCGCCACGTCGGCCCGCAAGGTGGGCAGCAGCGCCTGCACCTGCGGGTGCTGGCGAAAAGCCTGCTTCAAGCCCGCGTCGATGCGCTCCCACATCCACGCCAATGACTGCTTTTCGCGGCGCATCGCCAGGCGGCCGTTGTCGGCCTGCTGGGTGCGGAACTGCTCTACGGCCGCCCAGAACCCATCGACGCCATGCCCCAGCAGCGCGCTGATCTGCACCACGCGCGGCTGCCACAGCGCGCCGTGCGTGGCGTGGTCAGGATTGCCGTGCATGCCAAGCAGGCGCAGCGAAGATGTGATCTGCGCCTCGGCCCGCGTGGCGGCATGCTTGTCGATGTCGGCCTTGTTGATGACCACCAGGTCGGCGATCTCCATCACGCCCTTCTTGATGGCCTGCAGGTCGTCGCCGGCGTTGGGCAGCTGCAGCAGCACGAACATGTCTGTCATGCCGGCCGCAGCGATCTCGCTCTGGCCCACGCCCACGGTCTCGACGATGACGATGTCGTAGCCGGCCGCCTCGCAGACCAGCATCGCCTCGCGCGTTTTTTCGGCCACGCCGCCCAATGTGCCGCTGGACGGACTGGGCCGGATGTACGCCTGCTCGTGCATGGACAGCCGCTCCATGCGCGTCTTGTCGCCCAGGATGGAGCCGCCCGACACGGTGGAAGACGGGTCGATGGTGAGCACGGCGACGCGGTGGCCGCGCTCGATCAGGAACAGGCCCAGCACTTCGATGAAGGTGGACTTGCCCACGCCCGGCACGCCGCTGATGCCCAGGCGAAACGACTGGCCGGTGTGCGGCAGCAGTGCGGTGAGCAACTCGTCGCCTTGGGCGCGGTGGTCGGCGCGGGTGGATTCGAGCAGGGTGATGGATTTGGCGATGGCGCGGCGCTGGATGGGGCCGGGGTTGCCGGTGATGCTGGGAAGCAAGTCCTGCGAAAGCTTGGGCAGGCCTTCGACAGGCTCAGGCTGAACGGGTGGGGGTATGTGGGCTTCCACGGTTCCGGGTATGCGGGCTTCCACTATCTGGGGTTTTCGGACTTCGTCAGCGGGTTTATTACCCCGTTCTGCTTCCTCCCCCGTCCGTTCGGGCTGAGCTTGTCGAAGCCGGGGCACTCCCACCACTTTGCCGTGCGACCGAGCCAGCACTTGAACGCGCTCCCAGTCGCCAGCCATCAGTGCCTCCTTCTTGGCCCGCGACCAGCCCTTGATCTGCTGCTCGAAAGCGATGGCTCCTTCACGGGTTTCAAACTCGCCGCTCCAAAGAAGCTCCACAGGCTTTCGCAATGACGTGTAGCCGGTGCCGCCGCTGTCGTGCTGCTGCATGCGCAGCGCCATGTCATCCGTATGGCCGACATAGTAGGACCTGTCAGAGCAACGCAGGATATAGACGTAGAAGGAGCGCATGCGTCAGTCGTTGATTTGGGCAGGCACGCGCGCCACTGCGCACCGCTCGCTCTGAGCCACCCCGACCGGTTCAGCCTGAGCCCGTCCAAGGCTGCATCGGAGTCGCGCCCAGGCTTCGTCAGGATCAGCCCGAACGGTTCTGGTTGTGCCGTGCTTCCCAGTCACGCCACCGCCTTGCGAATCTGCTCCAACACGTCCTTGGCGCTGGCCGGAATCGGCGTGCCGGGGCCATAGATGCCTTTCACGCCCGCTTCGTATAGGTGCTCGTAGTCCTGCGCGGGTATCACCCCGCCCACGAACACGATGATGTCGTCGGCCCCCTGGTCTTTCAGCGACTGGATGATGGCGGGCACCAACGTCTTGTGTCCCGCCGCCAGAGTGCTCACGCCCACAGCGTGCACGTCGTTCTCGATGGCCTGGCGAGCGCACTCCTCAGGCGTCTGGAAGAGCGGGCCCATGTCCACGTCGAACCCCAGGTCGGCAAACGCGGTGGCCACCACCTTGGCGCCCCGGTCGTGCCCGTCCTGGCCGAGCTTGGCGATCATCACGCGCGGGCGGCGGCCTTCGGCTTCGGCGAAGGCGTTGATCTCGGACTTGAGCTTGTCCCAGCCCTCGGCTGAGTCGTAGGCGGCTGCGTACACACCGGTCACCTTTTGTGTGTCGGCGCGGTGGCGGCCGAAGACTTTTTCAAGCGCGTCACTCACTTCGCCTACCGTGGCACGCAGGCGCATCGCCTGGATGGCCAGCTCCAGCAGGTTGCCGCTGCCGTCTTCTGCTGCAGAAGTGAGAGCATCCAGCGCTTGACTGACAAGTGCTGGGTCACGTTTTGCCCTGATGTTTTTCAGCCGCTCGATTTGGCCGTCGCGTACCTTCACGTTGTCGATCTGCAGGATGTCGACCGGGTCTTCCTTGGCCAGCTTGTATTTGTTCACGCCGACGATCACGTCTTTGCCTGAATCGATGCGCGCTTGCTTTTCGGCGGCGGCGGCCTCGATCTTCAACTTGGCCCAGCCGCTGTCCACCGCCTGCGTCATGCCGCCCATGGCTTCGACTTCTTCGATGATGGTCCACGCCGCATCCATCATGTCCTGCGTGAGCTTTTCCATCATGTAGCTGCCGGCCCACGGGTCGACCACGTTGGTGATGTGCGTTTCTTCCTGAATGATGAGCTGGGTGTTGCGGGCGATGCGCGAGGAAAACTCGGTCGGCAGCGCGATCGCTTCGTCCAGCGCGTTGGTGTGCAGACTCTGCGTGCCGCCGAAGACCGCCGCCATTGCTTCGATGGTCGTGCGTACGATGTTGTTGTACGGGTCTTGTTCGGTCAGGCTCCAGCCGCTGGTCTGGCAATGCGTGCGCAGCATCAGGCTCTTGGGGTTCTTGGCGCCCGTCTCTTTCATGATGCGGCACCACAAGAGGCGCGCGGCGCGCATCTTGGCGATCTCCAGGTAGAAGTTCATGCCCACGGCCCAGAAGAACGACAGGCGGCCTGCGAAGGCGTCCACGTCCAGGCCCGAGGCGATGGCGGTCTTCACGTATTCCTTGCCGTCGGCCAGCGTGAAGGCCAGTTCGAGCGCCTGGTTGGCGCCTGCCTCCTGCATGTGGTAACCGCTGATCGAGATCGAATTGAACTTCGGCATGTTCCTGGCCGTGTAGCCAATGATGTCGCCGATGATCCGCATGCTGGGCTTGGGCGGATAGATGTAGGTGTTGCGCACCATGAACTCTTTCAGAATGTCGTTCTGAATCGTTCCTGAGAGCTGGTCTTGCGGCACGCCCTGCTCTTCCGCCGCCACCACGTAGCCGGCCAGCACTGGCAGCACAGCGCCGTTCATGGTCATCGACACGCTCACCTTGTCCAGCGGGATCTGGTCGAAGAGGATCTTCATGTCCTCCACCGAATCGATCGCCACCCCGGCCTTGCCCACGTCGCCCGTCACACGCGGATGGTCGCTGTCGTAGCCGCGGTGGGTGGCCAAGTCGAACGCGACCGACACGCCCTGCCCGCCGGCGGCCAGCGCCTTGCGGTAGAAGGCGTTGGATTCTTCCGCGGTCGAAAAGCCCGCGTACTGGCGAATGGTCCAGGGCCGCACGGCGTACATCGTCGCCTGCGGCCCGCGCAGATAGGGCTCGAACCCTGGCAGTGTGTCGGCATAAGGCAAGCCGGCCGTGTCGGCAGCGGTATAGAGCGGTTTGACGGTGATGCCGTCGGGCGTGACCCAGTTCAACGCGGAGACGTCGCCGCCCGGCGCCGATTTGGCGGCGGCCTGGGCCCATGCGGCCATATCGGCCGGCTTCGAAAGAGGGTCGGGTTTGCTTTGGCTCATGTCTTTGGCGGTGGTCTGGGGTTCCCGAAAGGCGATCCGGCGGCACTCCATGGTCGTCAATTACCCACTGCGCAAGGCAACGGGCATTGACGTCCACGTCAATTCTGGTGGCATTCTACGCCTGCCGTAATTATTAATTTATAGTTTTTTTCAAGTACATTGCGGCCATGTCTGCCCTCACGCTTACGCCCCGCGCCCTCTATGAAGAGGTGGCGGAGCAACTGCGCCAGCGCATCTTCAAGCGCGAGCTGGAGCCCGGAAGCTGGATCGACGAGCTGAAGATCGCCGAAGAATTCGGCATCAGCCGCACCCCGCTGCGCGAGGCGCTGAAGGTGCTGGCGGCTGAGGGCCTGGTCACCATGAAGCTGCGCCGCGGCGCCTATGTGACCGAGGTGTCCGACAAGGACCTGCGCGACGTGTACCACCTGCTGTCGCTGCTGGAAAGTGATGCGGCCGGGGTGGTCGCCGCGCAGGCCTCCGATGCACAGCTGCAGGAATTGCAGGCCCTGCACGAAGGGCTTGCCGCCGCCGTGGAAGACCGCGACCGCTTCTTCGCGCTCAACGAACGCTTTCACATGCGCCTGCTAGAGCTGGCAGGCAACCGCTGGCGCAACCAGATGGTGGCCGATCTGCGCAAGGTGATGAAGCTCAACCGCCACAACTCGCTGCTCAAGGCCGGGCGCATTGAGGAATCGCTGGCCGAACACCGGGCCGTGATGGCAGCCATCGAGGGGCGCGACCCTGCCGCCGCCATTTCACAGATGCAGGCGCACTTCAGCCACGGGTTGCAGGCTGCCGGCGACTGAGAGTGCGGGAATAAACCCGCCATGCCTGCTGATCCCGACCCAAGTAAGGTGCTCGCGCTAACCCGGCATTAACCCGGCGCTAGCCAGGTCAGCCCGCTGCTTCGTCGTCGCCTGCACCGCCCAGGCTCACTGCGCAGCGGGCTGGAATGAACTTGATAGGATTTCAGCGTCGCCATCCACGGAGATTGCAAACATGTCCACCTCTTTTTGGCGCATTGGCCAGACAGACTTCGAGTTCACGCCGGACAGCACCGCCAGCTTTCAGGAGGGCGGCATGCGCTTCGACTTGCGTGCTCAACCCGTGCGCTTTGATGCGGCCGCGGGGCACGCTCGGGTGTTCTCTGCCGAGGGCTCGGACACTGCTGAGCCCGGATGGATCGCACCGGGCATCTGGAGTAGCACCTTTTTTTTCGACGACATGACGGGCTCGCCCCGGCAACAGTTCGTCCATCCGGGACCGGAGGGACACGACTGCGGCTTCTACCTGTGGGAAAAGGGCACGCGCTTTGGCGCCTGCTTCTTTGGCCAGGTCGATCTGCGGCCCGATCGGATCGAGCTGCGAGGGGTTTTGCGCTCCGAACACGAGAGCGACGCGGAAGGCCTGCCCATGCATCTGGTGTACTTGTGCGATTCCGGGGAGGTCACGCTCAAGCCGCACCTCTACCGCAGCCTGAAAGCAGCGTCGCGTGTACCGCCACAGCACGTGCGCGAGCTGCTGCTGGCCGACTGGGACGGCCAATGGCCCGAAGAACTGCGCGCGTTCACCCGGCTCGAATTTCTGTCGCTGCAGCAGCACTGGGCCTCTGCCGGTGCGCCCCAGTCCGTCGTGCCCGATTGGCTGGGCGAAATGCGTTCACTGCGCCGCCTGTACATCCGCAGCCCGCACGTTCAGACGCTGCCAGACACGCTGGGACAATTGCAGGCGCTGGAAGAGCTCTCGATCACTTACGGGACGGTGGAAGTGCTCCCCAACAGCATCGGCGAACTCGCCCAACTCAAACTTCTGACGCTGACCGGCAACCGCCTGCGCACGCTGCCCGAGAGCATTGGCCACCTCCCTGCCATCACCCATCTGAACATCGAGGGCAACCCCTTCGAGTCGCTGTCCGCATCGCTCAAGAACGTGCCGAAGGTGAATGTCGAGAAGAAAAGCGAGGCGCTGTTTCGTGACATCCAATACCGGCCCGAGGTCGAAGTCACCGTCGACCGCACGTCGTTCATGGCCCACAGCAGCCCGGAACATGTCGCTTTGCTGGGGGCTGCGCTGTCGCGACACAAGCTCAAACGCTATGAAAAA
Source organism: Acidovorax sp. WCS2018Noco2-16 (assembly GCF_031843945.1). Lineage (NCBI taxonomy): Bacteria > Pseudomonadati > Pseudomonadota > Betaproteobacteria > Burkholderiales > Comamonadaceae > Acidovorax > Acidovorax sp. WCS2018Noco2-16. The sequence goes on along the minus strand of NZ_JAVTJJ010000001.1, from coordinate 255,789 downwards.
GCCCTGCTGCGCCACGCGCGGCAGGCACTGCGCCTTGTCACGACCTTGCCTGACGACTACGCGGTACTCGGGCGCAGTCGCATCGGCGGCGCACCTGATCTTGCGCCGGGCACCGACTATCCGGTCACCGATGGCAAGCTCTGGCGTTTCTACGCCCAACTCGACCTTCAGGCGTTGGCACCCCTGCAAACCTGGCTGCCCCGCATCGGCTACCTCTACTTCTTTGGTGAGGGACAGGAGCTCGGTGACAGCGTGCGTGTATTGCACAGCATCGCGCCGGCCCACACCTTGCGCACCTTCGCGTGGCCGCAGGACGCCGAGTTCGTCGACGGCATGGATGCAGCCGACGCGTACCGCGGCTTTCAGGTCCGGATCGACAGCACTGTTTCGGTACCCAGTCTCTACAGTGCCGCGAGTCGCCTGACCGGCAAGGATGCGGTGCTGCTCAAGCTGAATGAGGACGAGAAATTGCAGCAGGCTTACTGGGCGCTGGAAGAAGAGCTGACCGGCAACACAGACCCGCGGTGCGGCGCCCACACGATGAACGCCGAAGTCTTCACCCAACACGAGAACCCGCAGGAGCAGGCCTCGCGCCATCAGGGCGGCCTGCCTGAAGAATGGGTCAACCTGCTGAAACTGGATTCGGACGGCAACCCAGGATTCAATTTCTGGGACGCCGGCACGCTGACCTACTGCATCCACGAGAAAGATTTGGCGCTGGGCGACTTCTCGCGCGTGCACTGGAGTCTGGAAAGCAGCTAGGGATGCCCTGCACGAATCCAGCGGAACGTTCGCGCTGCGGATCAGGATGGGCTGCAAGGCGCAAACCACAGGCATAGCCATTGCTATCGCGAGAATATGCAACACAGCAGACCGCCCGAGTCAGCAGATGCACACGTCGGGGTGGTTCGTGCAGAGGATCCCTAGACCCCACGCTGGACGCCGGGCTGCCACCGGGTTGCACTACCTGAGCCTGCCTGGGGGTGCCGTGAGCATCGAAGTTGCCAGCCTTTTGCTATTTTATTTATAGCGCATCACGCTTTGCAGGCGAGCGCTAGCGGCATAAAACACTAAAAAAACCTGCTGCGCCAGATCAGTTCCGGCGACACCTGCTCAGGCGTCGGCAAGGTGGAACTGGGACAATGTCTGCCCTCCCCGCCTTTCAAAGAACGTTCCGTGGATACCGCATCCCCCGCCGCCCTCGCCCACCACCCCTGGCGCATGTCCGTCGCGCCCTTGATGGACTGGCTGGTCGCTGCCCTGCGCGACATCGAGGCCTGGCTGCCCGCCCACCTAGGCGTGCGCCTGAACGCATCGAAGACCATCATCCAGCCCGTGGATCGCGGCGTCGACTTCGTCGGCCAGGTCATTAAGCCCTGGCGCCGCACCACCCGCCGCCGCACCCTGACCAGCGCTCTGCAGCGCCTGGAAACCCTGCCCGCCAGCAGCGCTGTGCGCACCACCGGCAACAGCTACCTGGGCCTGGTGCGCCAAGCCAGCCACAGCCACCAAGAGCGAGCGCAGATCTGCTGTGCGCTGCTCAAGCGTGGGCATGCGGTGGAGGGGTTGCACCTCAGCAAGACATTCAGAAAGGCAGAGCGATGAACACGTTTTTCGCCCTCATGGCTGAGTACGGCACCGCCCAGATCCCGGTGGGAAAGTGCGCCGGGTTGTTCGGCTTATCACCCAAGAAGGCCGAAGAGTATGCCGGCAGGCAACAGCTACCCGTTCCGGCTTTTCTTCTTGGCTCTCAGACGAGCCCATGGTTGGTGGATGCGGCTAAACTCGCGCTGTTTCTGGACCAAGCCAAGGAAAAAGCACAACACGATTGGGAACGGTTAAGACAATAACTTCGGAGATAAAAAATCTTGTCCGCGAGCCCTCCCTCTACACAAGCCTCATCAGTTCCCAATAACACTTTGGTCGAGCAGGTTCCAACTATCAAGACCGATGGCTGGGGAAGTTTGGGCCCTGTACTTACAGAGTATCATTTTGGAGATCTATTAGGCATTCTTGGGCTCATCATCAGTGTATTAACGTTCTTTCAAGCAAAATCTGCGAGGAAAGCCGCTACCAGTGCAGCAGCCACGGCCATTAAGGCGCGTAATGACTTAGAGACTGCAAGCCTTCTCTCAGAACTGGTCGGTATATTACGAACGATCCGCGACTTATATCATGCCGACAATGTGGCCCTACTTGATCTCCTGAAAGATAGAGCTGTTGATATTTCGGTCAATACCAAAGCCACTCTTTCAGACGACGAAAACGCTGTAGAGCTGATGAGTAACATTGAAAAGCATCTTCGACAAAATACCAAAATCCACAAGGATGAAGTTAAACGAAAAGCGCAATTTCAACGTGCTGCAAACATGATTATCAAGCTTGCTGACAACGTGGAATTACTGAAATCCAAGAGGTTGAAGAATGGAATATGAAAAAGTCGTTCGCCTGTTAAGGGCATTGTCTGATAAAACGGGCGAAGGAAAGATTAAATGGATCGAAAGAACATCCAACTGTTACGAAGCGACAGTTGGAAAGGCAACAGTTTCCATCGCGGAGTATTACGACTCCGATATCGATCCTGATTTCGAAGAGCCAGACTACACCTTAGCTTTTTCAAAAGGCTATGGTAGTGAGTGGATTGACTCATTTTCCGATTCTGAGTTGCGAGAAGTCATGTCGGACTCTTTTGCCACTATGCGCTCCTTGTATAAAAACGCCAAACGATCAGCCAAAGGAGTCTCTAAACTTATTGACGATATGCTGGACGAGCTTGACGACGATATTCCCTTTTAGCGCTCAGGCACGTTTTCAGGCCTGAGGTGCGTATACCTTTTTAACGTAGCCCAACTTTCGTGCAATGTGAATTAAGCGACCTCCTGAATGGAATAGCCGCGCTCAAATAGCCTACTAGTCGCCTCGTGCCGCAGGTCGTGAAAGTGCAGATCGGCAATCTCCAGCACCTTGCACGCCCGGGTGAATGCCGCACCCACCGATCGCGGGTTGTACGGAAAAACGAACTCCTGCCCTTCCGCCCTGGGCTGGCGCTTGATGATTTCCATAGCCGGCGTCAGCAATCGGAAACACCGCCGATTGCCCTTTTTGAGGCGTGGGTGCTTCACATCGTCCAACCAGCCGCCCCCTTGGCCTCATCCACGTCCGCCCAGCGCAGCCGGCAAATCTCCTCCTGCCGCCGTGCAGTCAGCAGCGCGAACTGCACGATGTCCACCATGGGGATCAGCGAGCGTGCATGGCGGCCTGCGAAGTGCTCGAGCAGTTGCGCCTCTTCGGCCGCCGACAGTCGCCGCGTGCGCTGCCCCGCCTTGGCTACGGCCCGTGATCGCAGCAGTTCACCCCGCGCCCTGTCCAGCACCTCCAGCGGTTCACCCAGGTTGCGTACCGCAGCCGCCCGCATGAACACCTGACGCAGCCACACCAGGTCATTGAGGATGGTGGCTGGCCCGGCGCCATCGGTCTTGCGGCGCTTGTCCACGTGGTCGACCACGTCCTGCACCGTCAGCCGCATCGCATCGGGCTTGGCCAGCGTCGTCGTGCGCAGCTTGGCAATGTCTGCCGTCTTGCTGCGCCCCCACGGCTGCGCGCCCTCAGACGCGCTGACATAATCCCCGATCAATTCGTCCACCGACACGCCCTTGACCAAGGGCCTCCCGCTGGCCATCGCCTGTTCCAGCTCCACCTCGCGCCGGCGCATCCACTGGCTGGCCAGCGCCCGCCGGCTGTACGTTTGAGCCTCGCTGTGCATCACAGCACCATCTCTCAAGATGCGGATCTGCGCCGTGTACGAAAGCGAGCCGTCGCGCTTGCGGCGCTGTGAGATGGTGCCCATGGGTCAGTTGCTACACGGTGGTTTTTGTAGCAACGACTGTAGCAGCGCCAGCCGGGAAACGATGGAAAACGGGGCCGAAAGCGGCTTTTCAGGGAATTTAAGAATGAGCGAAATCAGCGTGCAAGCTGCTGATCCCCAAGGAAAACCAGCGAAATCAAGCCGTTGGCGCATGTCCGTCGCGCCCATGATGGACTGGACCGACAGGCACTGCCGCTACCTGCATCGCCTGCTGACGCGCTACACGCTGCTCTATACCGAGATGGTGACGACCGGCGCGCTGATCCACGGCGACGTGGATCGCCACCTGCGCTTCAACGAGCAAGAGCATCCCATCGCACTGCAGCTGGGCGGCAGCGAGCCGGCCGACCTGGCGCAGGCGGCGCGGCTGGGCGAGCAATGGGGTTACAACGAGATCAACCTGAACTGCGGCTGCCCCAGCGAGCGGGTGCAGCGCGGTGCGTTCGGCGCCTGCCTGATGAACGAGCCGCAACTGGTGGCCGATGGCGTGAAGGCCATGGTGGACGTGGTGAGCGTGCCGGTCACCGTGAAGCACCGCATCGGCATCGACAAGAGTGAAGACTACGGCTTCGTGCGCGACTTCATCGGTACGGTGGCCGAAGCCGGCTGCGAAGTCTTCATCGTGCACGCACGCAATGCCTGGCTCAAAGGCCTGAGCCCGAAGGAAAACCGCGAGATTCCGCCGCTGCGCTACGACGTGGTGTCGCAGCTGAAAGCGGACTTTCCGCACCTCACGCTCGCCATCAACGGCGGCTTCACCACCGACGACGCCGTGTTGTCGCAGCTGGCTGCGGTCGATGGCGTGATGGTGGGGCGCGAGGCCTATCACAACCCGTGGTGGCTGGCCCGTTGGGATGCTGCGTTCTACGGCGACAGCGCGGCTCCTGAACTGACCCGTGACTCCGTCGAGGCGTTGATGGTGGACTATATGGAACGCGAGTCGGCGCAACACGGCACGCACTGGTACTCGATTGCCCGCCACATGCTGGGCCTGCGCCACGGCCAGCCGGGCGCGCGGCGCTGGCGCCAGGTGTGGAGCGACCATCGCCTCAAAACCCTGCCCGCTCGGGAAGTGGCCGCTCTGGCCGCTGCCGCCCTGTACATGCCTGCACGGGCCGAGGCGGCTGACGTCACGCCAGCTGTTTGACGAGCCAGTCCGCCAGCGGCTCGGGCCGGCCGAACCAGTAGCCCTGCAGCCCTTCGCAGCCGTGGGCGCGTAAGAAGTCGGCCTGCGCCTGCGTCTCGACCCCTTCGGCGACCACGCGCAGACCGAGATGGTTCGCCATCGACAAAATGGCTTGCACGATCGCGGCGTCGTTGGGGTCGGTGGGCGCATCCTGCACAAAGCTCTTGTCGATCTTCAGTTCGTGCAGGGGGAGCTTCTTCAGATACGCCAAGCTAGAGTAGCCTGTGCCGAAGTCGTCGATGGAAAATCGCACGCCCAGTTGAACCAGGTCCGACATACGTTGCACGGCGTCTTCCCAGTTGTCGACCAGCAGGCTTTCAGTCACCTCCAGAATCAGCAGCGATGCGGGTGCGCCGGTGGCCTGCAAGGCATCGCGCACGCTGGCGACGAAATCGTCCTGCCTGAACTGGCGCTGGCTCACATTGACCGAAATCGACAGCGCGTGCCCCTGGCCATGCAATGCCGACAACGACTCGCACGCGCGGCGGATCACGCGGTGGCCCATGCGCAGGATCAGGCCGGAGTCTTCCGCCAACGGAATGAAGCGCGCTGGCGACACCACGCCCTGTTGCGGGTGGGTCCAGCGCAGCAGCAGTTCGCCCCCCATCAGCGCACCAGCTGCGTCGAACTGCGGCTGGATATGAATTTGCAGCGCGTCGTCTGCCACGGCCTGCTTCAAGTCCTGCTCCAGCGCCAGCCGCTCCTGGGCCTCGGCATGCATGCCGGGCTCGAAGAAGCAGACGCGGTTGCGGCCTAGCCGCTTGGCGCGGTACATGGCGGTGTCGGCCTCGCGCAGCAGGTCTTCGGCACCTTCGCCGCTGCGCGGAAAAAGCGTGACGCCTATGCTGCCCGTGCTGCCGTACAACGTGCCGCCCAGGCTGTAGGGTTCGTCCAGCCTGTCACGCAGCCGCACCGACAGCGCCTGCGCTGCCTGGCGGGCAGAGGCTTCGTCGGGCCCGAGTTGCGGCGCCATCAACACGAACTCGTCGCCACCCAGCCGGGCCACCACCTCACCGGGGCAGGCCAGGCTTGCCAGGCGCTGCCCCACCTGCAGCAACAGGCTGTCGCCCACCGTGTGTCCACGGGCGTCGTTGATCTGTTTGAAGTTGTCGAGGTCAATGTAGAACAGCCCGCCCACCGCAAGCCCCGCACCGGCGGCACTGGCCTGCGAAGCGCCGCGCAGGGCCTCGAGCAGCATGCGGCGATTGGGCAGGCCGGTCAGCGCATCGAAGTGCGCCAGCTGGTGCATGGCGTTCTCGGCTTCGCGCCGGCTGGTGACGTCGCGCGACAAGGCAATGAATCGGGGACCGTCGCCCGAAGGCTGGGGCGTTTTGCGGGGGGCGCCTGAAGTTGCCTGGCCCTCCTTGCGGGCCACCGATAGTTCAAACCAACGCGTGCCTCCCGCCACTTCCAGTGCATACTGCCGGCCGGCCGAATAGCCCGTGGCATGGGCCTCTTGCAACGCGGCCAGGCAGGCTGCGGCAGCGCTGGGGGGCAGTACGTCCGTGACCCGCTTGCCGACAAAGTGCTCGGAAGATTCGGCGAGCAGATCGGTGCGAGAGGATCGGTAGTGGTGGATGTGGCCGTCCAGGCCGAACTCGAAGAGCAGATCAGGCACGGCGTTCAGCGTGCTTTCGAGCGCATCCCGGGTGGAACGCAGCTCGCGGGTCATGTCCCGCGCCAGCGCCAACGCCCGCTGGTGGGCGCTGGCCTGGGTGCTAACGAACCAGCCGGCCAGCAGGCTCAGCAGCGCGCCCAACAACGCGATGGCGTGGTGGTTGCTGCGCTCAAAGCGACGCTCGAACGCGGGAAGGGAGCTGAGCGCAATTGTCCAGCGACGGCCCCCCACGTCCATCGAGCGCACAGCGCTGGACAGCGCCACGGAAAAACCGGGCCCCTTCTGGGAGTCTTCCAGCCTGCCGTACACCAGGCTACCGCCCACCAGGGATGGGCCGTCCATGATGACGATGGCGACATCGGGGTCGAGCTGGTCCTTCAGTCCTCCAACGATGTCGGCTGCGCGAAAAGGCGCCGCCACCCAGCCATGCACGCTGGTGCGGCGCTCGGCTACGGCGGTCGGGTCGGCCTCCAGGCCGGGCTGGTAAAGCGGCAGATACATCGCCAGGGTTGCCGTTCCGTCCAGGTCATAGGTAATCGGGCCTGTCAAAGCGAGCCGACCGCTGTCGCGTGCGCGGTCCATCGCCTCCCGGATGGGCGGGCGCGTTCCGTCTTCCATACCCAACAGCTCCAGATTGCCGGCGACAAGGAGCTGAAGGTGGGTTACCGGCGCCGGGACGTTGCCGGGCCCTGCGAGCTCGCGATCCGGCATGAGCGTGTCATCGACAGGCAATGGCGGATCGATCGGCAAGAGATTGGGTTGTACGGGTGGAAGCACTGGCTGCGCGACCATCGGAGGAACGCGCTCAAGCAGCGCGATGCCTTGTAGGCCAGGCCGGGTGTGTCGCAGCTGTAGCGCTTCCACATACGCACGAAACTCGGTGTGGGTGATCTGGTCCGACGCGTCGAAGAAACCCTTCACACCGCGCAACACCATCTCGTAGGCGCCCATGCGGTCCGACAGCGTGGTCAGCGTGCGATCGACCGCCCGCTCGAACGCCTGGCTGCGTCGCACGTCCAGCGCCGCTTGCTGCTCCCGCCAATACAGGTAGTTGAAACTAAGGAGCACCAGCACCAGAACGGGCGCGATGAACAGGCGTGCATGCCACTGCCCGGTCTGGTTGCGTAGTGGGCGAAGGCTGAAAGCAAAGTTCATCTGAGGACTAGCGTCGCACGCTCAGACACCACGGGCAAGAGCGTCTCGTCCGACAAGTGGGCAAGCCTTGTCCTACTCTCAGCGGACCCAATCGACCATGGCTTTCATCTACCATGGCAGGGGCGCCGCCCGCCTTCGCAGATGCCTAAGCGCCGTATGCGCGGCGCCTCTCTTTCATCTCGCTCTATCGCCAAGCCATGTCGATGCCTCACCTCACTCGCGAAGAAGCCTCTTTTCATCAGTACTACGCCAGGGAACGCCCCGTGCTGGAGCACGCCTGCGCGTTTTATGTAGCGCTGCTGCAATCGATTCTGTCGAAGAACCAGGACATCGATATTTCCAAGGTGGAGGGCCGCATCAAGGACCGTGACGAGTGCATTCGCAAGTTCTCGCGCAAGTACCGCGCGGCGCTGGAGGAAAGCAATGAATCGTTCGAGATTCAGCATTACCTGACCGACATCGTGGGCGTGCGCGTGGTGTGCCTGTACGAAGACGAGCTGGAAAAGGTGGCGCAGATCGTGCGCTCGCATTTCGACGTCATCGATGTGACCGACAAGGTGACGGCGGTGGAAAGTACCGAGGCGTCATTTGGCTACAAGGGCCTGCACCTCGATCTGCGCCTGAACGCGGCCCAGGCCGCCCTGCCCGAACATGCGGCGTACGCGCACCAGACCTTTGAATTGCAGGTGCGCACCATCATCCAGGACTCCTGGAGCGTGCTGGATCACCAGATCAAATACAAGAAGTCGATTCCGGGGGACCTGAAGCGCCGAATCAATGTGCTCTCGGCGCTGTTCGAGCTCGCTGACCGGGAGTTTCGTCAGATCCGCGATGCGACCGATGCAGAGCTTCGCCGCACGACGGACGAACCCGAGGAGGCAGAAGGCCTGCCGGAGGCGGGCCAGCTTCGTGCCGAGCGCCCGGCCGCAGCGGGCAGCGAACTCAACGCATTCACCTTCCTGAAAATCGCCAACCACTTCTTCAAGGACACAGAGTTTGAGCCGCACAAGGTCGATATCTTTGTGGAAGATATCCGCGCCTGGTCGCCAGAAATGAATCGGTCGCGGCTGAACACGCTCTTGCGCGCCACCATCGGCATCGTCAAGCGCTACAAGCAGCACTATGAAGACCTTCACCCGGAGGGCAGCTTCAACCCCTACACCGTCATCCGTCACTGCCTTTATCTGGGCGACAGGCTGACCTTTCGCCGGGCGCTGCGCAACAGTTCGCGCGAGGCGTTCGAGAGCTGGCTGCAGGAAAATGGCCTCACGGCGCCTGTCATGTATTTGAATGCGCCTGCGCAACCGGTCAGCCTGATCAGTTAAGAGTGGGATCGCGGGTTCAAGATCTAAATCGAATGCTTTTTGCTGTAGCGCCAGCGAAACATGTTCACCCAGGCGGTCCTACTATGTCGCCAAGGCGACGTTGAGTCGGTAGTTTCACGCCATGCGTCTTCCGTTTTCTGCTGCTATATTGCACTGCAACAAAAGTGAACGGGTCTCCCCATGCTGTACAACCTCTACGAAACCCAGCGCTCCCTGATGGAGCCGTTCGCCGAGATGGCGCAAACGGCGGCCAAGTTCCTCCATAACCCCCTATCGCCCTTCAGCCAAACGGTCTACGCCCAGCGCATGTCCGCGGGCTACGACCTGCTGTACAGGCTGGGCAAGGACTATGAAAAGCCCGAATTCAACATCCGCTCGGTGGATGTGGACGGCAAGCCCGTCGCTGTTGATGAGCGTGTGGTTCTCGACAAGCCATTTTGCGAGCTCCGGCGTTTCAAGCGGTTTTCGGACGACATCGAAACGCTGACCAAAACCAAGGACCAGCCTGTCGTGCTGGTGGTAGCGCCCCTTTCGGGCCACTACGCGACGCTGCTACGCGACACTGTGCGCACGCTGCTGCAGGGCCACAAGGTCTACGTCACCGACTGGAAAAACGCACGTCTGGTGCCGCTGTCCGACGGCGCCTTCCACCTCGACGACTACGTCAACTACGTGCAGGACTTCATTCGCCACCTGCAGCAATTGCACGGCAACTGCCATGTGATGAGCGTGTGCCAGCCTACGGTGCCCGTGCTGGCTGCCGTGTCGTTGATGGCCAGCCGGGGCGAAACGACGCCGCTGTCCATGGTGATGATGGGCGGCCCCATCGATGCCAGCAAGTCCCCCACGGCAGTGAACAATCTGGCCACGCAGCGCAGCTTCGAGTGGTTCGAGAACAACGTGATCTACCGCGTGCCTGACAACTTCCCCGGCGCTGGCCGTCGGGTGTACCCGGGCTTTTTGCAGCACACCGGCTTCGTGGCCATGAACCCGGACCGGCATGCTACCAGCCACTGGGATTACTTCAAGGATCTGGTCAAGGGCGACGACGCCAGCGCCGAAGTGCACCGCAAGTTCTACGACGAGTACAACGCCGTGCTGGACATGGATGCGGACTATTACCTTGAAACCATCAAGACGGTGTTCCAGGACTACAGCCTCGTCAACGGCACCTGGGACGTGCGTTCGCCCGAAGGCACGCCCGAGCGTGTGAGCCCGCAGGACATCACCGATACGGCACTGCTGACCATCGAAGGAGAGCTGGACGACATTTCGGGTTCGGGACAGACCCGTGCCGCGCACGGCCTGTGCACGGGCATCGCAGAGCGCAATCAAAAGCACTACGAGGTCAAGGGCGCGGGCCACTATGGCATCTTCAGCGGTCGCCGCTGGCGTGACCTGGTCTACCCGCAGGTGCGCGACTTCTTCCTGGCACATCAGCCAGCCACCGCCGCACGCCCTGCTCGCAGCGGAGCGGCGTCGGCTGAGTCCGCAGCGATTGAGCTGGCTGCCCTGCCCGCCGCCAGCGCCGCACCCACTCCACGCAAGCGGCGCAGCTCCCGCAAGGCTTGATGACCGGCGTGGAAGTGCGCGCCAGTGCCGCCGTGGCGCGGCTGGCGTCCCGAATCGACGCCGCACTGCCGCAAACGCAATGCACCCGCTGCGCAGAGCCTGACTGCGCCTCCTACGCGCTGGCAGTGGCCTCGGGCCGTGCAGGCATCAATCAGTGTCCCCCCGGCGGTGCAGAGGGCGTTGTGCGGCTGGCTGCGCTAACCGGGCAGCCCATTACCGCGCTAAGTGCCGAGCACGGGCTGGAGGGCCCGAGGGCGCTGGCTGTGATCGACGAAGCGTGGTGCATTGGCTGCACTCTCTGCCTCGACGCCTGCCCAACAGACGCCATCATTGGCGCCAACAAACGCATGCACACGGTGATTGCCGCGCACTGTACGGGGTGCGAGCTGTGCATTCCGGTTTGCCCAGTGGACTGCATCGAACTCGTCAACGACAGCGATACGCGCACTGGCTGGGCTGCCTGGTCTGCTGCGCAGGCCGAACATGCGCGCCAGCGTTACGCTACGCGGCAGCTAAGGCGCCAGCGTGATAGCCGCGAGACGAACGAAAAATCTGTCGCACCACAGGTCGCATACCTCGATTCGGCGGCAGTGCAGACCCCGGCGCAGTCCCGGCAGGCCGTCATCGCAGCGGCGCTGGCACGCGCCCGCGAAAAGCGCACGCCGTCCAGTTCTTAGCAAGCCAAGCCGAGCCTGTGCCTCAAGCCCGCGCAGCGAGCGATTTGTAGACGCCGCATCCCAGATACAGGTCATCCACCTGCTGCACGAACGACATTTTCGTTTGAACCTGACCGGTCGCCGGATTGGTGATGTCGTACTCCACCCAGCCCGGCCCGCGCGCGGCTTGCTCAACGATGTCGCGCACCAGTTGGTCGCCCGCGATGCCCGGGATGTCCTGCACCCGCGTGCCTACCTTCGCGGGGTTGCCGCCGAAAGCACGGTAGGTGCCTTGCGCATCCAGCGCAAAGACATACATGTCACGGTCGTGAAAGGATTGGGCTGGCTCGGTGATGGTGCGCAGCAGCCCGTCCAGCGAGGTGCTGCGTCGCAGAGCACTGGCGCGGCCGACCAGGGCCACCGCCTCTTCGGCCGTGCCTTGCTGCAGCTTGAAGGTCAGCACCGCGCGGGACAAGGTCGCAGCGCGGCTTTCCAGCGCTTCTGCTTGCCGCACAGCCAGGCCGACCATCTGCGCGTTGCGCTGCGTGATCTGGTCGAGCTGCTGCACTGCGGCGCTGATCTCACGCAGCCCCACGCTCTGTTCGGCGCCGGAATGGGAAATTTCGTGCACGCTCGTTGCGACGGCCCGAATGCCGCTGGTGACGCCGGCAATGCTTTCGCCCGCGCTGCGGATCAAGCCGGCGCTGGCCTCCACCTGCCTGACTGAGTCGCTGATAAGTTGCCTGATTTCTTTGGCCGCCTCGCCAGACCGTCCCGCCAAGCTGCGCACCTCAGATGCCACCACCGCAAACCCACGCCCTTGTTCGCCCGCACGTGCCGCCTCCACGGCCGCGTTGAGCGCCAGAATATTGGTCTGGAAAGCAATTCCGTCGATCACGCCAATGATCTCGTTCATGCGGCGAGCGCCCTGCTGAATGGCCTGTACCGATTCCACGGCCTGCTCCATGGCAGCCGCTCCCACATCCGCTGCTTCGCGCACCTGCGCGGCGCGCCCGTCGGCGCCGCTGGCGGTTTGGGCGTTGCTGTTCACGGCGGCAGATAGCTGCTCGACGCTGGCGGCCGTCTGTTCGAGGTTGGCAGCCTGTTGCTCGGTGCGCTCGGCCAGTGCGCGGTTGTCGGCCGCCAGGCTCTCGCCAGCGTGGGAGACCAGCGCTGCGTTGCTGCGGATGTCCGCCACCATCGACGACAGCGTCAGCACCATGCGGTCGAGCTGCACTGCCAATTGGGCGAGTTCGTCGCGCCCCACGATGTCTGACCGCGCGCACAAATCACCTTGCGCGGTGCGTTCGGTCAGCCGCAGCAGCCGAGCCAGATCCGACGACAGGCTCGACTGCAGACACCAGGCCAGATAGAAAACCACCAGCGCGCCCAGTCCGGCTGCGGTGAAAGAACCGGCCGTGACCTGCCCTGGCACGGCGGCCACCGTCAACAAGGCGGTCGTAGCCGCCAGCGCCAAGATAGCAACCTTGGTGGGCAGACGGCAACGCCGAAACAGTGCGATGCCAGGACGCAGAAAAAAGGACTGAGACATGACCACCCTTAATGGGCCACCGGAGTGGAGCCCGAAGTGCTTCTATATGTAACCGCAAGCAGCATCCTCGGCTAGAGGGGAACACCGGGGCGCTGTATTGCCTGCTGCGGCGATTGCGCGAGGCGTAGCGATGACCCGGCGTGCGCGCCATCCACCATAATCGCGGCCCATGAATCCCCTGCTCTCCCAATTGCAGCCTTACCCGTTCGAGCGGCTGCGCCAGTTGTTCGCTGGCGTTGCGCTGCCCTCGGACTACAGCCCCATCAGCCTGGGCATGGGCGAGCCTCGCCATCCCACGCCCGTCTTCATCAAAGAGGCGCTCACCACCAGTCTGGACGGCCTGGCCAACTACCCCGCAACCGCGGGCGATCCGCGCTTGCGCGAGGTTTGCGCCGCCTGGCTACAACGCCGCTATGGTGTAGCGGTAGAGCCCACGGTCCACGTGTTGCCGGTGAACGGCTCGCGCGAAGCGCTCTTTGCCTTCGCACAGACCGTGCTGGATCCCTCCCGCGGCGACGCTGTGGTCGTCTGCCCCAATCCGTTCTATCAGATCTACGAAGGCGCAGCGCTGTTGGCTGGGGCCACGCCCTACTACGCTCCCAGCGATCCCGCCCGCAACTTCGCGGTGAATTGGGACGGCGTGCCCGAGGACGTCTGGCAGAAGACGCAGCTGATCTTCGTCTGTTCACCCGGCAACCCCACCGGCGCAGTCATGCCGCTGGCCGAATGGAAGAAACTGTTTGCGCTGAGCGACCGCTACGGCTTCGTCATTGCCTCTGACGAGTGCTATAGCGAGATCTACTTTCAAGGCGAGCCGCCACTGGGCGGCCTGGAAGCGGCAGCCAAGCTGGGCCGTACCGACTTCCGCAATCTTGTCGCTTTCACCAGCCTGTCCAAGCGCAGCAACGTGCCTGGCCTGCGCAGCGGCTTCGTCGCGGGCGATGCAGCGCTCATCAAGGCCTTTTTGCTCTACCGCACCTACCACGGCAGCGCCATGGGCCTGGCCGTGCAGGGTGCGAGCGTAGCCGCCTGGAGCGACGAGCAGCACGTGACCGAGAACCGCGCGCTCTACCGCAAGAAGTTTGCCCAGGTCACCCCTTTGCTGGCTGGCGTGATGGAAGTCAAGCTGCCCGACGCCGGTTTCTACCTCTGGGCCAAGGTGCCCGATGCGCTGGGCATGACCGATGCCGAGTTCGCCCGCGCCCTGTTGGCTCAATACAATGTCACCGTGCTGCCGGGCAGCTACCTGGCCCGTGAGGCTGGTGGAGTGAACCCTGGCGCCCAACGCGTGCGCATGGCCCTGGTGGCCGAAACCGAAGAATGCGTCGAAGCAGCGCTGCGCATCGTGCAATTCATCCAATCCCGTACCTGATCCATTCCGATCCGACCGACCCATGACACAACAACTGCAGACCCTGATCGACAACGCCTGGGACAACCGCACCAGCCTTTCGCCTTCATCGGCGCCCAAGGAAGTGGTCGATGCCGTGGAACACGTCATTGCCGAGCTGAACAACGGCAAGCTGCGCGTGGCCACGCGTGAGGGCGTGGGCCAGTGGACGGTGCACCAGTGGATCAAGAAGGCTGTGCTGCTGTCTTTCCGCCTCAAGGACAACGAACTGATGAAGGCCGGTGACCTGGGCTTCTTCGACAAGGTGCAGACCAAGTTCGCCCATCTGTCGGCTGAGGAAATGGCCGCCACCGGCGTGCGAGTGGTGCCCCCGGCCGTGGCCCGGCGCGGCAGCTACATCGCCCGTGGCGCGATCCTGATGCCCAGTTACGTGAACATCGGCGCCTATGTCGATGAAGGCACCATGGTCGACACCTGGGCCACCGTGGGTTCCTGCGCGCAAGTGGGCAAGAACGTGCACCTCTCGGGCGGTGTCGGCCTGGGCGGCGTGCTCGAGCCCCTGCAAGCCAACCCAACGATCATCGAAGACAACTGCTTCATCGGCGCGCGCTCCGAAGTGGTCGAAGGCGTGATCGTCGAAGAGAACTCCGTGCTGGGCATGGGCGTGTACCTCGGCCAGAGCACCCCCATTTTCAACCGCGACACGGGCGAGATCAGCTTTGGTCGCGTGCCTTCGGGCAGCGTGGTCATCAGCGGCAGCCTGCCCAAGAAGACCAAGTCGGGCCAGGACTATTCCACCTATGCAGCCGTGATCGTCAAGACCGTGGACGCGCAGACCCGGTCCAAGACCAGCCTGAACGATCTGCTGCGCGACTAAAGACCGTCCCATACGTTCTACCGCGCGGCCCCAGGGCCCGCTTTGCCGACCTCAACCTGGCACAAAGGCAATCACCATGAGCACGATGGAACGGATTCTGCGGCTGATGGCCGAGAAGCGGGCGTCCGACATATACCTGGCGGCGAACGCGCCGGCCCTCATTCGCATCAACGGCGAGTGCGTGCCGATCAACGGCCAGATCCTGCCGCCCGACGCGCCGCGCAACCTGCTGGCAGAAATCGTTCCGCCGCAGCGCATCGAAGAGCTGGAAGAAACCGGCGAGCTGAACATGGGCGTGCCCTTGTCTGGCGTGGGCCGCTTTCGGATCAGCGCCATGCGCCAGCGCGGCAGCTACGCGGTGGTGATCCGCTTCATTGCGCAGCAGATTCCCGAGCTGTCCACACTCAACCTGCCGCCCGTGTTGGGCGATCTGATTCTGGAAAAGCGCGGCCTCATTCTGGTCGTCGGCGCGACCGGCTCGGGCAAAAGCACTACGCTGGCGTCAATGATCGACAGTCGTAACGCGCAGCAGACCGGCCACATCCTGACCGTGGAAGACCCGGTCGAATACCAGTTCAAGAACAAGAAATCCATCGTCAACCAGCGCGAGATCGGTGGCGATACGCAGTCGCTGCAGACCGCGCTGAAGAACGCGCTGCGCCAGGCGCCCGACGTGATCCTGATCGGCGAAATCCGCGACCGGGAGACCATGTCCGCCGCCATAGCCTATGCGCAGTCGGGCCACCTGTGCCTTGCCACCCTGCACGGCAACAACAGCTACCACGCGCTCAACCGCATCCTGTCGTTCTACCCGGTCGAAGTGCGCGAGACCATGCTGGGCGACCTGGCGTCGGCGCTGAAGGCCATCGTCTCGCAGCGCCTGGTGCGCACGCCCGAGGGCGAACGCCTGCCGGCCACCGAGGTCCTGCTGAACACCAAGCTGATATCCGAGCTGATCGAAAGCGGTGATTTCTCCGGCGTGCGCGAAGCGATGGAAAAATCCATGGCCGAAGGCTCGCAGACGTTCGAGGAAGCCCTGTCGCAGATGATCCTGAGCAACCGCATCGACCGCAAGGAAGGCATGGCGAATGCCGATTCGCCGACCAACCTGATGTGGCGCCTGCAGAACGACTTCAACATGAATTCCAAAACCGCCCTGGCCCGCCAGGAAGCGCCACCGCCCGAAGACGACGAGCCCTCGTTCACCGAGATCGTGCTCGACGTCAAGGCCGGCTGACAGCACCCCGAACGACACACCCTGCCCACGCGCTGCCGCGCTTTTTTGTCCCTCCGATGTCCCGCACCCTGACCCTGGCCGAACAGCTCATCTCCCGCCCCTCCGTCACCCCAGAAGACGCCGGCTGCCTCGACCTGCTGGCCGCACGCCTGGCGCCGCTGGGCTTCGTCTGCGAGCGGCTGGACAGCGGGCCCGACAGCTTCCGTGTCAGCAATTTATGGGCAAAACGGCCTGCAGCGCTTGATACACAAGCGCAAGCAGCTATCAAAACGATAGTGTTTGCCGGCCATACCGATGTGGTGCCTACCGGCCCCGTCGAGCAGTGGAGCAGCGCACCGTTCACGCCTACGCATCGCGAAGGCCGCCTGTACGGGCGCGGTGCCAGTGACATGAAGACCTCCATCGCGGCCTTCGTCGTTGCGGTGGAAGAATTTCTCGGCGCTACGCCCGATCCGAGCATCGCCATCGCCTTGCTGCTGACCAGCGACGAGGAAGGCCCCTCGCTCGACGGCACCAAGGTCGTGGTCGAGCAGCTCAAGGCGCGCGGCGAAGCGATCGACTGGTGCATCGTGGGCGAGCCCACTTCCGTGCGCCAGACCGGTGACATGGTCAAGAACGGCCGACGCGGCACGCTCAGCGGCCGGCTCACGGTGCGCGGCGTCCAGGGCCACATCGCCTACCCGCAGCTGGCGCGCAACCCGATCCACCAGGCCGTGCCCGCGCTGGCTGAACTCGCCGCCACGGTGTGGGACGAAGGCAATGCGTTCTTTCCGCCCACCAGCTGGCAGATGAGCAACATCCACGGCGGCACGGGCGCCACCAACGTCATTCCTGGCGCTGTGGTCATCGACTTCAATTTCCGCTTTAGCACCGAAAGCACGGCCGACGGACTGAAGCAGCGCGTGCACGCCCTGCTCGACCGGCACGACCTTGAATACGACCTGGTCTGGACGCTGGGCGGCCAGCCCTTCCTGACCACGCCGGGCGAGCTGATGGTCGCAGTGCAGCAGGCCATCGCGGACGAAACGGGTTTAACGACCGAGCTGTCCACCACCGGCGGCACCAGCGACGGCCGGTTCATCGCGCAGATCTGCCCGCAGGTGATCGAAGTCGGCCCACCCAATGCCACCATCCACAAGATCGACGAGCACATCGTGGTCGCCGACATCGAGCCGCTCAAGAACATCTACCGCCGCACGCTGGAAAACCTGAACACGCAGGTTCGGGCATGACCGGCACCGTGCACGGCGCCACTCTGGGCGCGCTCGTCGCATCCGGGGCCCAGCGCCTTGAAGCGGCCGGCGTCGCCTTCGGCCACGGCACCGCCAATGCGCACGACGAGGCCGCATGGCTGGTGCTTTGGCGCCTGGGCCTGCCGCTCGACACGCCCCTGGATGACGGCGAAGAATCTCAGTCAAATCACCCTGTAGCGCAGGCGGATCAAGCGCGGGTAGCTATGCTTTTTGAAGAACGCATTGCTACGCGCAAGCCCGCCGCCTATCTGACGCAAGAAGCCTGGCTGCAGGGCGTGCCGTTCTACGTGGACGAGCGCGCCATCGTGCCGCGCAGCTTCATCGCCGAGTTGCTGGCCGACGGCAGCATCGACGATTTTCTGGGCGATCACACGCGCCAGGTGCTGGACCTGTGCACCGGCAACGGCAGCCTGGCCGTGCTGGCCGCCATGGCCTACCCCGATGTCGTGGTGACCGGCGCCGACCTGTCCCCCGACGCGCTGGCCGTCGCCCGCATCAATGTGGACAAGCATGGCCTGCAGGATCGTATCGCCCTGCAACTGTCTGACGGCCTGGCGGAACTGCCCGGCCCGTGGGACTTGATCTTGTGCAACCCGCCCTACGTGAATGCGCAAAGCATGGCCGCGCTGCCCGCTGAATACCGCGCCGAACCCGAACTCGCATTGGCCGGCGGTGACGACGGCATGGACTTCGTGCGCCGCCTGCTGGCCGACGTGCCCGCGCGCATGACCGAGCACGCCGTGCTGGTGCTGGAAATCGGCAACGAGCGCGAGCACTTCGAGGCCGCCTTCCCACGCTTGCCGGTGTTCTGGCTGGACACCAGCGCAGGCGACGACCAAGTGCTGCTGATCACTCGCGAGGCGCTGGTGGCGCTGCCGATGTGACCGTGGGCTCCGTCACCCAGCCCGCCCGCGGAACGCCGCAACCACGCGACGAGTGGTGCCGGCTTCTCGCGATGGCGTAGCTTCGCAAAAGCTGCGTTCATACAGCCCGTCCGTGCGTTGACGCATCGACGCGCTGACCGGGCCTGCTGCGCCCTCTTTTCCTCGCGTGCCGATGTGCGCACGCGTCTCCTGCATGCGGGTGCCCTGGTTCCAAGGCGCCCTCCGTTTTCCTTTGGTATTTTCATGATCACTCTCAGAAACCTCACCCTGCGCCGCAGCGCCAAGGTCTTGCTCGACAACGTCTCGGCCACCATCAACCCCGGCGAAAACGTCGGCCTGGTGGGCCGCAACGGCGCGGGCAAATCCACGCTGTTTGCGCTGCTCAACCGCACGCTGCACGAAGACGGTGGCGAATTCTTCATTCCGGCCCAGTGGCGCATGGCGCAGGTGGCGCAGAACATGCCCGAGACGTCGGAGACCGCGACCGAGTTCGTGCTGTCCGGCGACACCCGGCTGGTCGAGCTGCGCGCCCAGCTGGCTGCGGCCGAAGCGGCCGACGACGGCATGGCCATCGCCCATGCCTACACCGACCTGGCCGATGCGGGCGATTACGACGCCGTCTCCCGCGCCCAGGCGCTGATCCTGGGCCTGGGCTTCAAATCGAGCGAACTCGACAGCCCGGTGGACAGCTTTTCCGGCGGCTGGCGCATGCGGCTGCAGCTGGCCCGCGCGCTGATGTGCCCCAGCGACCTGTTGCTGCTGGACGAGCCCACCAACCACTTGGACTTGGATGCCCTCGTCTGGCTCGAAGCCTGGCTCAAGACCTATGCCGGCACCATGATCGTCATCAGCCATGACCGCGAGTTTCTGGACGCCGTGACCAACGTCACGCTGCACATCGAGAGCGCCAAGCTGGTGCGCTACGGCGGCAACTACAGCAAGTTCGAGGAAATGCGCTCGCTGCAGATGGAGCAGCAGCAGTCGGCTTTCAGCAAGCAGCAGGACAAGATCGCCCACCTGCAAAAGTTCATCGATCGCTTCAAGGCCAAAGCCAGCAAGGCCAAGCAGGCGCAGAGCCGGGTCAAGGCGCTCGAGCGCATGGAAAAGGTGGCGCCGCTGCTGGCCGAGGCCGAATTCACGTTCGAATTCAAGGAGCCGGGCCATATCCCCAACCCGATGATGTCCATCGACAACGCCTCGTTCGGCTACACCTTCGAGGACGAGAGCGAGTCGCCGAAGATCATCCTGACAGGCGTCAGCAAGTCGGTGATGGCCGGCCAGCGCATCGGCATTCTGGGCGCCAACGGCCAGGGCAAATCGACCTTCGTGAAGACGGTGGCGCACGACATGAAGCCACTCGCCGGCCAGATCATCGAAGGCAAGGGCCTGCGCATCGGCTACTTCGCCCAGCAGGAACTGGACGTGCTGCGCCCGCAAGATAACCCGCTGGAGCACATGATTCGTCTGGCCAAGGAAATGGGTGCCGACGCCAAACAGCCCTCGCGCGAGCAGGATCTGCGCAGCTACCTGGGCACCTTCAATTTCTCCGGCGACATGGTCAAGCAAGCCGTGGGCACCATGAGCGGCGGCGAAAAGGCCCGCTTGGTACTGGCCATGATGGTCTGGCAGCGCCCCAACCTGCTTCTGCTGGACGAGCCGACAAACCACCTGGACTTGGCCACGCGCGAAGCGCTCGCCATGGCGCTCAACGAATTCGAAGGCACGCTCATGCTCGTCAGCCACGACCGAGCGCTGCTGCGTTCGGTGTGCGATGAGTTCTGGCTGGTGGGCCGGGGCGTGGTCGGCCCGTTCGACGGCGACCTGGACGACTACCAGCGCTACCTGCTGGAAGAGGCCAAGCGCCTGCGCGAAGTGGCCAAGACCGCCGATGCCCAGGCGTCGCGAGCCGCTGCTGCGCCCGCCCCTGCCGCAGCAGCACCCATTCAGGCGGCGGCGCCGGCTCCTGAGCAGCGCAAACTCGGCGCTCAGGCGCGCCAGCAGTTGGCCGAGAAAAGCCGACCCCTGAAGAAGGAACTGGAACGCATCGACCAGCGACTCGCGGCACTCGCGCAGGAAAAGGTGGCGCTGGAAGCCAGACTGAGCCAGAGCCTGCCCCCGGCTGAAATCGCCGAGGGCGGCCGCAAGCTCAAAGCCGGTGCAGACGAAACGGCCGCGCTGGAAGAAAAGTGGCTGGATGTATCCGGACAGCTGGAAGCGCTGCAAAGTGGTCCGGTTGAAGCCTGATACACATTGATGGTGTTTTTGGCCTCCAGCGCTTGATGCTCAAGCGCTTGTAGCTATTTATTCAATAGCAAAAAGAGCCTGCACCAACTTGGATGAACAACGCTGCATTTTCTTGCATCGGGTTGTCAACGCAGCCCCAGGGAGGTGCGTTGTTCATGCATCCAAGGAGTTTTTTCAACATGAACACCACGATCCTGTCAGCCTGGCCCGAAGACGAACGCGACCGCAAGCGCGCACCGGCCCGCCTGTGAACGGCGGTTGCGCCGGCCGGAACCATCCCTCACACTGACCGTTCCCGCCCTCGCGCCGTCTTTCCTAGCATCCTTCATTCACCAGCCCACCTTATTTCCCCCCAAAAACCCCGTCCGTCGGGGTTTTTTGTTGCCTGCTTAAAAAACACTGCAGTGCGACAGGCCAAAAGAAAACCCCGCCGCAGCGGGGTTGGATGCAGAGCCGGCAGGCCCGAAGACCTGCCTGGCAGGGCCATCAGCCCATGTGCAGGCCGCCATTGACCGAGAAATCGGCACCCGTGGCGTAGCCGCCTTCATCCGATGCCAGCCACGCAATGATGGATGCGATCTCGCTGGGCTCTCCCAGGCGCTTGACCGGAACGGTGCCGACGATCTTTTCCAGCACGTCAGGGCGAATCGCCTTGACCATGTCGGTGCCGATGTAGCCAGGGCTCACGGTGTTCACCGTGACGCCCTTGGTGGCCAGCTCTTGCGCCAGCGCCATCGAAAAACCATGCATGCCGGCTTTGGCCGCCGAATAGTTGGTCTGCCCCGCCTGGCCCTTGGCACCGTTCACGCTGCTGATGTTGATGATGCGACCCCAGCCCTTTTCCACCATGTCACCCACGACCTGCTTGGTCACGTTGAACATGCTGTTCAGGTTGGTTTCGATCACGGCGTCCCAGTCTTCGCGCGACATCTTGATGAACATGCGGTCGCGCGTGATGCCGGCGTTGTTCACCAGCACGTCGATGCTGCCGTGCTCGGTCTTGGACGCCGTGAAGGCCTCCACGGTCGAATCCCAATCGCCCACATTGCCCACCGACGCGTAGAACGTATAGCCCAGCGCCTTTTGCTCACCCAACCACTTGGCATGGTCGCGCGTGGGACCGCAGCCGGCGATGACCTTGAAACCCTCTTTGTGCAAACGCTGGCAGATGGCGGTGCCGATGCCCCCCATGCCCCCGGTCACGTATGCGATTTTCTGGCTCATTCGATATCCCTTCGATTCATTGAACTCCGGCACCACTCTAACCCGAGAAAAAGCACCGCTCCGCCTAGGAAAACACCGAGCGGCGCGATTTAGGCCCGATTCATGATGGCGATTGGCCACCACGGTCGCGGCCGGTCAGCCTGATGCGCCGGCGCTGTAAAAAGCCGCGCAGTGCGCGGCTTCCAGACTAAGCGCCTGAACGTCTCAGCGCTCCACCGCCAGAGACACACCCATGCCGCCGCCGATGCACAGCGCAGCCAGCCCCTTTTTGGCGTCGCGGCGCTGCATTTCGTGCAGCAGCGACACCAGAATGCGGCAACCGGAGGCACCGATCGGGTGACCAATGGCGATGGCGCCGCCGTTCACGTTGACCTTGGCAGCGTCGATGCCCAGTTCCTTGTTGACGGCGCAGGCCTGGGCCGCGAAAGCTTCGTTCAGCTCGAACAGGTCCACGTCCTTGGCGTCCCAGCCCGCGCGCTTCAACGCCTTGCGCGAAGCAGGCACCGGTCCCATGCCCATGGTGGCGGGGTCCAGGCCGCTGGTGCCGAAGGCGGCGATGCGTGCCAGGGGTTTCAGGCCCAACTCGGCCGCCTTCTTGGCACTCATCAGCACCACGGCAGCTGCGCCATCGTTCAAGCCCGAGGCGTTGCCGGCCGTAACCGAGCCGGCCTTGTCGAACGCGGGGCGCAGGCCTGCCAGCGCGTCGGCATTCGTCTTGCGGTTCAGGTATTCGTCGGCCGAGAAGACGATGGGGTCGCCCTTCTTCTGCGGCAGGCTGACGGGCACGATCTCATCCTGAAAACGCCCTGCATCTTGCGCAGCAGCGGCTTTTTGCTGGCTGCCCAGCGCCAGCGCGTCCTGCTGCTCGCGGGTGATGCCGTGTTCCTTGGCCACGTTCTCGGCGGTGATGCCCATGTGGTACTGGTTGTACACGTCCCACAGGCCGTCCACGATCATCGTGTCCGTCATCTTCCAGTCGCCCATGCGCTGGCCGTCGCGCGAACCATTCAGCACGTGGGGCGACAGGCTCATGTTCTCCTGGCCGCCGGCCACCACGATCTCGGCATCGCCCGTGGCGATGGCCTGGGCGCCCAGCATGACGGCCTTCAGGCCCGAGCCGCAGACGGCGTTGATGGTGAGCGCCGGAGTTTCCTTGGCCACGCCGGCTTTCATCATGGCCTGGCGGGCCGGGTTCTGGCCGACGCCTGCCGTCAGCACCTGGCCCATGATGACTTCACTGACCTGGTCCAGCGGCACCTTGGCGCGTGCGAGCGCCTCCTTGATGACGAGTGCGCCCAGCTCGGTGGCAGGGATTTTGGCGAGTGAGCCGCCGAACTTGCCCACGGGCGTGCGAACGGCGGAAACGATGACGATGTCTTCCATGGCGATCCTTTCTGGGGAGTCTGAGGTGCGAAATTTTGAGAGTTACGGTGCAGCGGCGAGGGTCATCGCCGCGCGTTGGCCGGGCGGTGTCGCTGGGTGATGCGAAGCGCCAGTGTTACGCCTTTTGCCGCACGTAGCGGCCGGGCGCGGGTTCGATCGCCTTGAAACGCGTGCCCCGGCCATAGGCCTTGGGCACAGCGACCTGTCGGCCGGCATGGCCGCGCAGCCAGGCGGACCAGTCGGTCCACCAACTGCCAGGGTGCTCTTTGGCGCCGGCCAGCCAGTCGTCCAGGCGGGCGGGCAGTTTGCCGTCGTCGCGCGTCCAGTGGCTGCGCTTTTTCTTGGCCGGCGGGTTGATGACGCCGGCGATATGGCCGGACGCGCCCATCACGAACCGCTTGGGGCCGGGCAGCACCTGGGTGGACGCATACGCCGCGCCGATCGGCACGATGTGGTCCTCGCGAGAGCCGTAGATGTAGGTGGGCACGTCGACCAGATTCAGGTCGATGGCTTCGCCGCAGACCGTGAGCTTGCCAGGCTGCACAAGGTTGTTTTCCAGGTAGAAGTTGCGCAGGTACCAGGCGTAGTAAGGCCCGGGAAGGTTGGTGGCGTCGCTGTTCCAGTACAGCAGATCGAACGGCGGCGGTGTTTCGCCCTTCAGGTAGTTGCCCACCACGTAGTTCCAGACCAGGTCGTTGGGCCGCAAGAAGCTGAAGGTGGAGGCCAGATCCTGCCCCTTCATCATCCCGCCCTGGCCCATCTGCATCTCGCGGAACTTCACGAAGGCGTCGTCGATGAACACATCGAGGATGCCGGTGTCGCTGAAGTCGATCAGCGTGGTGAGGAAGGTGGCGCTGGCCACGGCGTCTTCACCACGTGCGGCCAGCACGGCCAGCGCGTTGGACAGCATGGTGCCACCCACGCAAAAACCCAGCGCGTTGATCTGCTCGGCCCCGCTGATGTCCTGCACCGTGTGGATGGCGGTGATGACGGCCTGCTCAATGTAGTCATCCCAGGTGGACTGGGCGAGCGACGCATCGGGGTTGCGCCAGCTGACCACGAAGGTGCGATGCCCTTCGGCCACCGCGTGGCGGATGAGCGAGTTCTCGGGCTGCAGATCGAGGATGTAGTACTTGTTGATGCAGGGCGGCACCATCAGGAAGGGGCGCTCATACACCTTGGGCGTCAGCGGCTTGTATTCGATGAGCTGGAAGTAGTCGTTCTCGAACACCACCGCGCCTTCGGTGGTGGCCACGTTGCGGCCGACTTCGAACAGGCTTTCGTCGGTCATCGACACATGGCCCTGGCGCAGGTCGTGCAGCAGGTTGGCGATGCCCTTGGCGATGCTCTCGCCCTGCGTGTCGATGGCCTTCTTCTGCGCTTCGGCGTTGAACGCCAGGAAGTTGCTGGGCGCAACCGCCGCCATCCACTGCTCCACACCAAAGCGGATGCGCGCGCGGGCCTTCTCGTCGCCTTCCACCGCATCAGCCAGGCCCATCAGGGTGCGGGCGTTGAGCAAATAGTTGGCCGCCGAGAAGCTCGACAGCGGGTTCGTTGTCCAGGCCTCGCTGGTGAAGCGCCGGTCCGCTACCGCAGGCGGGGCTTTCAAGCCGTCGCTCCAGAGCGCCTTGGCTTCTTCCAGGTACTGCTTTTGCAAAGCGGCCAACTTGTCGGCTGCGAACTTGATCGGCGCCTGTGGCTGGGTGGTGGCGGCAAATGCGCCGCCATCAGCGGGCTGGAAGCCTTTCAGCGCCTGAGCCCAGCCGTCTCCAAACATGCGCTGGAATTGCCGGGCGCCCTCGGTCCACTGTGCGTCAGAATCCATGGTCTTTGCCTCCTGTAATCGCCGCAGGCTCTTGCGGCCTTGGCGTGCATTGTCCGGCCATTGTTGCCGAGCCCCGGCGCGGGTGGCAACGCTTGTTAGTTTTTTTACGATTCACCCTGGCTCAGCGCCGTCCGCTCAAGCACCCACACGCGCATCATGTACCTCGTCATCATCGGGTGGCTATATGTCACCGTGCTCATGGCCGTGGCAGAAGCCAATGCCGCCAACGGCACGCTGCTGGGCGCCATCGTCACCTTCGTGCTGTATGGCCTGCTTCCGATGGGGATTCTGGGCTACATCCTTGGCACGCCCGGGCGCAAGCGTGCGCTGCGGGCGCGCCAGCTGGCCGAGCAGCAAGCGCATGACCGGGCGCAGGCGGACGGCTCAGCCGCCGAGGGCGCCGTCGAGCCAGACGCAAGCAGCGAAGCGCCCGCTGCCGCCGAGCCGGGCCGTGTCCCGCCGGTGCGAAAAGAACCGTGATGCATTGCCGACGGTGCACCAGGACGGCGTGCCGTCGTTGCCGCTGATGTCGGTCACGCCCAGCGCATGCAGCCGCTGGCGGGCCAGCCCGGCCAGGTCAGCGATGAATTTGCCCGGCGCCTGCTGCGGCGTGAAATGGCGAGCCGCCCGCTCGTCCATATCGCAAAACGCTGCACGTACTTCAGCGCCCACTTCAAAGGCCTGCGGGCCGATGCAAGGGCCCAGCCAAGCCAACACATCGCCAGCTTGACGAGTCGGTGCTATGTTTTTTATAGCTGCTTGCGCTTGCTGAATGGGCGCTAGAGCCTGAAAAGACTCCAACACCGCTTCCAGCACACCCCGCCCGCCCTCGCCCACCAGACCGCGCCAGCCCGCGTGCGCAGCGGCCACCCAGGTGCCCTCGCGGTCGGTGAACAGCACCGGCAGGCAGTCGGCCACCATGATGGTGCAGGCCACGCCCGGTGCGGTGGCGCTGCAGGCGTCGGCCGTGGTTCCGTCGGGCGTGGCGGGCGACAGCGCTGCGACGTGGCTGCCGTGCACTTGCTTCAAAAAGACGGGCCGCGTGCCGATGGCAGCCTGCAGCACGCTGCGGTTGGCTTGCACGTCGGCTGGTCGGTCGCCCACGTGGTCGCCCAGGTTCAGCGCATCGAAAGGCGACGCGCTGACACCGCCCACCCGCGTGGTGCACACGGCGCGCACGTGGGCCGGGGCCGGCCAGTCAGGGCGCAGCCAGTCTGGCGGCATGGCGATGGCAGCCGTCACGCTTCGTTGTCCGGGCAGGCCGACGGGTGCGCGCGCTGAAAGGCCGGCAGCGCGCTGGCCGCCTCATGGGCGGCGAGGGTCAGCGGCAGTCCATCCAGCGGCACCTTGAAGCGCTTCGCATTGAAGATCTGCGGCACCAGGCAGCAATCGGCCAGCGTAGGCGTGTCGCCCCAGCACAGCTGCGATGGCGGCAAGCCGGCCTCGACGCGGCTGGTGGCCAGCAGGGCCAGTTGGCGCTCGAAAGCCTCCAGGCCGCCGCGCGTCCAGTGGTGGTACCAGGTGGTCTTGGCGTCGTCCGAGAGGTGCAACTCCTGCGTCAGCATGCGCAGCACGCGCAGATTGTTCAACGGATGGATCTCGCAGGCCACCATCTGCGCCAATGCCCGCACCCGCGCGCGGCCCAGCGCGTCGGCGGGCAGCAGCGGTGGCTCGGGGTGCGTTTCTTCCAGGTATTCGATGATCGCCATCGACTGCACCAGGGTCTGCCCGTCGTCGGTTTCCAGCGCGGGCAGCAGCGCGTCGCCGCTGCGCGCGGCATGCTCCGCCGTCAGGTGCTCGGCACGCACCAGATGCACGGGCACGTAGTCGTAAGGCAGGCCCTTCACCTCCAGCGCGATGCGCACGCGGTACGACGCCGAGGAGCGGAAATAGTTGAAGAGTTTCATGGTGCGACGAGCATAACGGCCCGCCTGCCAGCCAGCGGCGCGCACTGGCGCATGGCACACTGCGGCGCTGGCCGCGCGTTGCTGTTTTCCAGCCCGCCGGCTGCGCATCGCATTCGAATCAGGAAAGGCAGACATGAGCTATGTGATCACTCCCGCGCCGCAGGCCAGCGTCCCCGTCGTGGGCACTTCGGACCGCTTTCCGGTGCACCGCATCTACTGCGTGGGCCGCAATTACGAAGAACACGCCAAGGAGATGGGCTTTACCGGCCGCGAGCCGCCGTTCTTCTTCATGAAGCCGGCCGACGCCGTGCTGCCGGTGAACGCGGGCGAAACGGGCTCTCTGCCCTACCCCAGCCTGACGGCCAACTTCCACCACGAGATCGAGCTGGTGGTGGCGATTGGCAAAGGCGGCAAGAACATCCAGGCGGCCGACGCGCTGCAGCACATCTGGGGCTACGCCGTGGGCCTGGACATGACGCGCCGCGACCTGCAGAACGACATGAAAAAGCAAGGCCGGCCGTGGTCCATCGGCAAGGGCTTCGACGCCAGCGCGCCCATCGGCCCGATCACGCCGGCCGCACAAGCCGGCGACGTGGCCAACGCGCCCATCTGGCTGCAGGTGAACGGCACCGACCGCCAGCGCAGCACGGTCTCGCAGCTGATCTGGAACATCGCCGAGACCATCGAGCACCTGTCCGCCGCGTGGGAGCTGCAGCCCGGCGACCTGATCTTCACCGGCACGCCCGAAGGTGTGGCTGCGGTGGTGAGCGGCGACACGCTCGAAGGCGGCATCGACGGCCTGGGCACGCTGCGGGTGACAGTGGCGTGACGACGCCGTAAGCCTGCAACCCAATTGCTATTGAAATAGTAGCTACCAGCGCTTGACCATCAAGCGCTGCAGCCACTTCTGACTCATAAAAAACCCACGCATGACCCTCCGCAGCCCCATCAAGCACTGCCGCGAATGCGGCGCCGCCGTGGTCTACCGCCTGCCCGACGACGGCGACACCAAGCTGCGGGCCGTGTGCCCTGCCTGCGGCACGGTGCATTACGAGAACCCGCTGAACGTGGTGGGCACGGTGCCGGTGCTGGGCGAGCGCGTGCTGCTGTGCCTGCGCAACATCGAGCCGCGCCGAGGCAAGTGGACGCTGCCGGCCGGCTTCATGGAGCTGAACGAGACCAGCGCCGAGGGTGCCGCGCGCGAAACCGACGAGGAAGCCGGCGCGCAGATCCAGATGGGGCCGCTGTTTTCTGTGGTGAACGTGCCGCGCGTGGGGCAGGTGCATTTCTTCTACCTGGCCACGCTGCAAAGCGACGTCTTCAACCCAGGCTTCGAGACCATCGAGGCGCGGCTTTTCGCCGAAGACGAGATCCCCTGGGACGAGATCGCCTTTCGCACGGTGAAGGTGACGCTGGAGAAGTTCTTCGCCGACCGGCGTGCCGGCGCGTTCGGCATGCATTGCGTCGATATCGATTGAGTGACGCGGTCGCCCACCGTTCGCCCCCAAAACACCGCCACTGATGACCGATGACCTGCAACGGCTGCGCGACGGCGAACTGGTGGGCGGGCGCGTGCTGCGCATCGCCGCCGGCCTGGACACCTTTCCCCGCGAGGTGTTCGAGCTGGCCGACACGCTGGAGGTGCTGGACCTCTCCGGCAACCGCCTGAGCACTCTGCCCGATGACCTGCACCGGTTGCATCGGTTGCGCGTGTTCTTCGCGTCGAACAACTGCTTCACCGAGTTGCCCGCCGCACTGGGCGCCTGCCCGCAGTTGGAAATGGTGGGCTTGAAGGCCAACCGCATCATCCAGGTGCCGGCCGAGGCGCTGCCCGCGCGGCTGCGCTGGCTGATCCTGACCGACAACGCCATCGCCGATCTGCCCGACGCCCTGGGCGAGCGGCCCCGCCTGCAAAAGCTGATGCTGGCCGGCAACCGCTTGCAAACGCTGCCCGAGACACTGCGGCACTGCGAGGCGCTGGAGTTGCTACGCATCTCCGCCAACCGGCTCCATGCCCTGCCCGGCTGGCTGGCCGAACTGCCGCGTCTGGCCTGGCTCGCCATCGGCGGCAATGCCTTCAACGAGGCCGTCGAAGCGCAGGCCCGGGCCGACATGGCCGCGAGCGTCATTGCCTGGCACCGCCTGCAGTGCGGCGAACTGCTGGGCGAAGGCGCCTCCGGCCGCATCCATGCGGCACTGCTGGGCGACGGGCCCGGCGCAAGGGAAGTGGCCATCAAACTGTTCAAGGGCGAAGTCACCAGCGACGGCTGGCCGCTGACCGAACTGGCGGCCAGCCTGGCTGCCGGGCGGCATGCTCGGCTCATTCCCGTGCTGGGCCAGCTGCATGGCCACCCGGCCGGAACGGAGGGTTTGGTGATGGAGCGCATCGCGCCCGCCTACCGGATGCTCGCCGGCCCGCCCAGCTTTGAGACCTGCACCCGCGACGTCTACCCGGACGGCCTGCGGCTGCCCGCTCGCGTGGCCCTGTGCATCGCCGCCGATGTGGCCTGTGCCCTGGCGCACCTGCACGGCAAGGGGCTGGTGCATGGCGATTTGTACGCGCACAACCTGCTGTGGCGCCCGGATGCATCCGAGGGCGAGGCCAGCGGACTGCTGGGCGACTTTGGCGCGGCGGCGTTTGCGCCGCCAGGCACGATGGGCAACGCACTGCGGCGCATGGACGTGCGCGCGTTCGGCGTGATGCTGGCCGAACTGTGCGCCCAGGCCGACGGAGCAATTCCCGACTCTGTGCGTGAACTAGCCCAAGCCTGCCAGCAGGCAGACGCTTCGGCGCGCCCGGATGCCGAGGAACTGGCGGCCAGCACGGCGCTGTGGGCCGCCGGCTGAACCTGCGCCACGGCTGTGTTCGGACCGATGCCCGGCTGCCTTATGGCAGATGCCGGTCAGTTAAACCCGGTCGCATTGAGCTTGCCGAAAGGCTTTAGCAACCACCTGCCCTGGCTTCGACAAGCTCAGCCCGAACGGGCCTTCCGGCACTGACTGGCACGGGCCAGCGGACGATTTTTCACAAAAATCACTTGAGCCATTTGTCCGCAGCCTGCTTCACACCGCCCCGGCTGTCCACCAGGCCCCAGACGAACTCCATCACGCGCGAATAGTCCGCGTCGTCCTTGGGCAGCATGAAGCCCAGCGTGTTGGGCGGCGTCAGCGGCTGCTGAATGAAGGCCGCGGTCAGGCGCGGGTCGGCCTTGGCGTAGTGCAGCGCTTCGTAGGTCTCGGTAATCATCACGTCGCCCTTGCCTTCGGCTATCAGCGCGGGAATCTCGGCGTTCTTTTCGTGCGTGCTGACCTGGGCGGCCTTCAGGTTCTCCAGCACGAAGGTTTCGTTGGTGCCGCCGGGGTTCTTGATGACGCGCACGCCGGGCTGGTTCAAATCGGCCACAGTATTGAAGCGCGCCTTGTCGGCCGTGCGCACCAGCGCCACCTTGCCGAAGGGCGCATAGCCCGGGAGCATCTCCACCTGGCGGATGCGCGTCACGTTGCGGGTGATGCCGCCCACGGCCACGTCGAACTGGTCGGCCTGCAGGTCTTTCAGCAACTGCGGCCAGGTGGTGGGAACGTATTGCACCTTCACGCCCAGTTCGCGAGCGATCTGCTCGATCAGGTCGATGTCGTGGCCCGAATAGCCCGCGTCGGTCTTGATGGCGAAGGGCCGGTAGTCGCCCGGCGTGCCCACGCGCAGCACCTTGGTGTCCATGATGCGATCCAGCCGCGGGCCGGCGTGGGCGAAGGCAGGAGCCAGGGCCGCGCAGGCGAGTGCGGCGGCGGCGATCAAGGGGGCGAGAGCGGAGCGGCGCAAAGAGATCATGGAAACAACCCAGAAAGAGTGAAAACAGGGAACGAAAGCACGCCCGTCCAGCACGGCACGGGCGGCGAAGCATAGCCCGCACATCCCGTGCCAGCCGCTCGGGAAAGCCCGGTCCTGTGCGATGCCAGCCAGTTAGCTAATCCCGTTCGCCCTGAGCCTGTCGAAGGGCCTCCGCCCCTGCCTGCCCTGGCTTCGACAGGCTCAGCCCGAACGGGCTTGTCTTCGCCGACCGGCACGGGCCTGCGCGCCGTTCACGACTGGTGCGGCATCGTCTCGAAGGCGCCATCAGCGCTGCTGCTGTGCTGGCTGCGGTGTTTCAACAAAGAACGGCGCGCCGCTCTGCCCTGGCACCACCACACCGCGCTGCACCGGTGCGGGCACCACCACGCCGGGCACTGGTTGCGCAACTCCACCGCCAAACGAAGGCGTCTGGGGTGACTGCGGTGCAGGGGCAGCCGATTCACGCGCAGGCGTCGTGGCCCAGGACGGAACCACTTCGCCAGGCTGCGGCGCTGGTGTGGATGGCGTGGACGGCACGGGTGCAGGCTGCAGCGGCTGCAATTCCTGAACCGGTGGCGGCAAGGCCTCTGGCGCGGCGGGCGTGGCGTTCTGCAGCGGCGTCAGCGGGGCCTCGATGATCTCGGGCGCCTCGGCCGCCGTTGGCGCAGATGCAGGCGACATCGGCAGACCTGGCAGCGGCGCGTTGCCCGCATCACCCGCTTCGGTGCGCGGCGTGGCGGCCACGCCAGTGCGCTGGCCGAACAGGTCATACACCCAGTCGCGCACACCGCCGATCGCGTCCTGCGTCCAGCTGGTTTCCTGCTCGTCGACGAAACGCTCGCGCGCATCGATCACCTTGGTGCGCAGCGCCTGCTGGAACACGTCGCCCACCATGGGCAGCGCGCTGTGGGCGCCCTGGCCCCAGTAGTCGCTGCGCAGCGTGATGCGCCCGTCGTTGAAGCCCACCCAGGCGCCTGCCACCAGTTGCGGATGCATCATGATGAACCAGCCGTCGGTGTTGTCCTGCGTGGTGCCGGTCTTGCCCCCCACGTCGGCGCTGATGCCCCAGCGGCTGCGAATGGCCACGCCCGTGCCCTTGTCGATCACGCCGCGCATGGCGTTGCGCAGCGCCTGCACGGCGGCCAGGCCGATGGCTTTTTCGGGCGGCGCGGGCGCGAAGTCTTCCAGCACCTTGCCGTTCTTGTCTTCGATGCGGGTGATGACGATGGGCGCGCGGTAGCGCCCGCCGCTGGCGATGGTGCCGTAGGCGGCCACCATTTCCTTGAGGCTGACCGGGCTGGTGCCCAGCGCCAGCGCCGGCACCGCATCCAGCTTGGATTCACGCACGCCCATGTCGCGCGCCAGCTGCGCCACGCGCGCCGGGCCGACCTGCTGCATCACCTGCGCGGTGATGGTGTTCTTCGAATACGCCAAGCCGTCTGCCAGCGACATGGGCTGGTCGCTGGGCGCGCCGCCGTCGGACGGGCGCCAGACTTTGCTGCCGCCCAGCGGAATTTCGACCGCCTGATCCATCAGCAGGGCATCGGGCCGCAGGCCGCCGGCAAAGGCGGCGCCGTACACGAAGGGCTTGAAGGTGGAGCCGGGTTGCCGCCTGGTCGCTTGCACATGGTCGAGCGGGTCTTGCGCAAAGTCGCGGCTGCCGACCCAGGCGCGCACCTCGCCGCTGCGCGGGTCCAGCGCCAGGAAGCCGGCCTGCACGCGTGTTTTTTGCTGCCGCAGCGCGCGCAGAAAGTCGGGGTCGTCCAGCAACGCCTTTTCGGCATCCTCGGGCGTTGCGCCCTTGGCCACCGCGGCCTGGTACTGCGCCGACTCACGCACCAGATCGCGCACCAGCGGGCTCTTGGGGTTCCAGACGCGGGCGGACCAGGCGCTGTCAGCCACGCCCTGCAGCGCGCGGCCCTGTTTACCCACGGCCTGGTTGGCTAGGGTTTGCAGGCGACCATCGATGGTGGTGCGCACCACCAGCCCGTCGGCATACAGGCTGTAGCCGTTGCGGTCGGCCCAGTCGATGAGCTGCTTGCGCAACTGCTGTGCCAGGTGCGGCGCCAGGCCGCCCACTTCGGGCTGGCGCTCGAAGCGGATGCGCAGCGGCCGCTGGGTGAGCGTGTCGTAGTCCGCCGCGGAGAGCTTGTCGCGCTTTTTCATCTGCGCCAGCACCGTGTTGCGCCGGGCCTGCGCGCGCTCGGGGTTGAGCACCGGGTTGTAGTAGGCCGTGCCCTTGAGCATGCCGATGAGCGTGGCGCTCTCCAGCACCGTGAGCTTGTCGGCCG
Source organism: Acidovorax sp. WCS2018Noco2-16 (assembly GCF_031843945.1). Lineage (NCBI taxonomy): Bacteria > Pseudomonadati > Pseudomonadota > Betaproteobacteria > Burkholderiales > Comamonadaceae > Acidovorax > Acidovorax sp. WCS2018Noco2-16. The sequence goes on along the minus strand of NZ_JAVTJJ010000001.1, from coordinate 222,555 downwards.
ACTTGTCGAAATACGTGCGCGCGGCCATCTCGATGCCGTAGGCGTTGTAGAGAAACGGCACGGTGTTCAGGTACGTCTCCAGGATCTCGTCCTTGGAATACAGCGCCTCGATCTTCAGCGCCGTGATCGCCTCCTTGAGCTTGCGCGTGAGCGTGGGCGCGCGGCCGATGTCTTCGGGGTACAGGTTTCGCGCCAGTTGCTGCGTGATGGTCGAGCCGCCCTGCTTGTCGCCAGAGAGCGTCAGCACCACGGCCGACAGCGTGCGCCGCCAGTCCAGCCCGAAGTGGTCATAGAAGCGGTGGTCTTCGGTGGCGATCAGCGCCTCCACCACCGGCTTGGCGATCTCGGCCAGCGGCACCCATTCGCGGTTGACCCACTTGTATTCGGCCAGCAGCCGACCGTCGGCCGACACCAGCTGCGCGGGCTGGTCTGCCTTGGCCTTGCGGATGTCGCTGATGCCCGGAGTGAACGGCACGAGTGCCAGCACGTAGAGCAGCAGCGCCAGCGGCAGCGCGGCCAGCAGCCACACCAGGCTGCGCAGGGACCACAGGCGCCGGGGCCAGCCGGGCAGCCGCGCCAGCGCCAGTTGCAGCGCGGCCCAGCGCGTGCGCAAAAAATCAGGAATCGACATGGAAATATGAGGAAAAAGTGCCTCTAGCGCTTGATGGATAAGCGCTAGCAGCTATCAATTTAGGAGTAATGCAGGAGGTGGCTGTGCGGGCTAACCCAAGTAGTGCAGCCATCGCCAGCGCTCGGCTGGAGGGCTGGGGCGGCAGCCCGGAAGTCGCCGCTCAGGGCTGCTAAAAACGCAACGGCCCCTGTCCAAAGTGCGCAGTTATACCGCCAATCGCTGGGCGCAGATTGACCGGCAGGCCGCACCCGTCGCTCACCAGGGCAGCAGCTCGCCTTTGTATGAATAGAAGCCGCCCGTCTCCTGAGCGGGCAGCCCGTCCAGCACGCGCAGCAGGTCCGCCGCGGCCTCCTCGGCCGGCCGGCCGATCTCTGCGCCGCCGAAGGGCTGGGACAGCGCCGAACGCACGGTGCCGGGATGCAGCGCCGCCAGCACGGCCTGGGAATGGGTGCGTGCCACCTCGATGGCCGCCGTTTTCAGCAGCATGTTCAGCGCCGCTTTCGACGCCCGATAGCTGTACCAGCCGCCCAGCCGGTTGTCGCCGATGCTGCCGACCTTGGCGGACAGTACCGCCAGCAGGCCGCGTTCCTTCCGCGGCAGCAGCGGCGCAAAGTGCGCCAGCACCAAGGCCGGGCCGAAGGTGTTGGCGCGGAAGGTAGTTTCCATCTGGGCGTAGTTCAACTGGCCCAGGCGCTTTTCAGGCAGGCCGTGGGCGCCGTGCAGCACCCCGGCAGCGTGGATGATGCAGTGCCACGGGCCCTGCTCCGCCAACACCCGGGCGGCTTGGGCGATGGTGGCTTCGTCGTCCAGGTCTATGGCTGGGCTGGTGTGGCGGCCCAGGCCCACGGCCTGGGCGCAACGCGGGTCGGCCTGCAGGTGGGCCAGCAACGCGCCGCCGATGGCACCGGTGGCGCCGATGACCAAGGCGCGGTAACCCTGGTGAAGTGACTGCAGGCTGGGGATGGTCATGCGGGCTCCAGGCCAAGAAAGCTACAAAGTATCCAGCCGCGAACGCAGCTGGGCGGCGTGTTCGCGCAGGGCATTCAGCTGCGGCCCCTGCATTTTTTGCAGCTGGCGGTACACCATGCCCAGCCGGTGGTTGCTGCCCAACGTGCCTTCGTTGCGGGCAAAGAAGTCCCAGTACAGCGCGTTGTACGGGCATGCGCGCTCGCCCACCTTGCGCTTCTTGTCGTAGTGGCAACCGCTGCAGTAGTCGCTCATGCGGTCGATGTAGGCGGCGCTGCTCACGTAAGGCTTGGTGGCCAGCAGGCCGCCGTCGGCGAACTGGCTCATGCCCACGGTGTTGGGCACTTCCACCCATTCAAAGGCGTCGATGTAGACGCCTAGATACCAGCGATGCACGGCAGCCGGGTCAAGCCCGGCCAGCAGTGCGAAGTTGCCGATGACCATCAGCCGCTGAATATGGTGGGCATAGGCGTGTTCCAGTGATTGCCCCACCGCGTGCTGCAGGCAGCGCATGCGGGTGTCGCCCGACCAGAACCATTGCGGCAACGGCGCCGTGTGGCCCAGGGCGTTGCGCTCTTCATAGCCGGGCATGTGCGCCCAGTAAATGCCGCGCACATATTCACGCCAGCCCAGGATCTGCCGGATGAAGCCCTCCACCGCTGGCAGCGGCGCCCGGCCGGCGCGGTAGGCCGCCTGGGCATGCTGCACCAGCTCGTGCGGGCGCAGCATCTTGGTGTTGAGCGCAAAGGACAGCAACGAATGAAACAGCCGCGTGCTGTGGCTGCTCATGGCGTCTTCATAAGCGCCGAACTGCGGCAGCGTGGTGGCTATGAAGTGATTGAGCCAGCCCAGCGCCTCGGCCCGGTTCAGCGGCCAGCGCAGCCGATCGGCCTGCGGGTTGCCGAAGCTCTTGACGCCTGCCGCCTGAATGGTGGCCCAGAGGGCGCTGTGGTCGTGCGTGGGCCGGGCGTCGGGCGGCAGCCCGGGCGTGCCGGGCCAGGGCTTGCGATTGTCGTGGTCGTAGTTCCACTCGCCGCCCTCGGGGTCGCCCGCCTCGTCCATCAGCACCTGGTGGCGCTGGCGCATGCGGCGGTAGAAATGCTCCATGAGCCACTGCTTGCGGCCCTCGAACGTCTCGGCCACCTCCGTGCGGGCGGTGTAGAAGTGTTCGCTGCCGACGGCCTGCACATCGAAAGCCTGCTGCTCTGCACCCCAGGCGCGCATTTGCTCGTCCAGCCGCCATTCGTCGGGGTGCTGATACTGCAAGGTGCGTGCACCGTAGTGCGCCATCAGCGCGGCGAGGTTCGCCGGAATGGACTGCCGGTTGCTGGCATCGTCGATGGCGACATGGCGCACGCGGTGTCCGGCCTGCTTCAGCTGGCTCGCCAGGTCGCGCATGGCCGCGAAAATCGCCAGGATCTTCTGCGCGTGGTGCAGCACGTAATCGGTCTCTTGCCGCACCTCCATCAGCACGTAGACCACGCCGTCGTCCTGCGTGGCAAACCATGAATGCTCTGGGTTGAGCTGGTCGCCCAGCAGCAGCCGCAGGGTGTGGGTGCGGGGCGCGGCTGGGTGGTTCATGCAGCACCCCACAGGCGGCGGTAGCTGCCGTCGGCATCGTGGTCCTGCGTCTGCTTGGCGGGGTTGAAGCGCCGGCCGCCGCGCGGGTCGGTGCCACGCCCGGCGATGTAGAGCCAATTGCCCTGGTTGCTGTAGACGTCGTAGTCCACCAATTGCGATTCAAACCACGCCGCGCCCGCGCGCCAGTCGCCCTGCAGGTCATGGATGAGGTAGCTGGCAGCCACCTGGCGCAGCCGGTTGCTCAGGTAACCGGTGGCAGCCAGTTCACGCAGGGCGGCATCCACCAGCGGCTCGCCCGTGCGGCCCTGGCACCAGCGCTCGAAGCCCTGGGCGTCGTGCCGGGCCAGCGGCTGCGCCGAAAGCCCCCGGGCGCGGTAGAGCGCAGCACCGTGCTGCAGGTGCAGCAGCCGGAAATAGTCGCGCCACAGCAACTCGAACCACAGCCAGTACGTGCCCTCGTTGGCGCCATGCTCGCGCTCGAAAGACTTCAGGTCGGCCAGCACCCTGCGTGGCGACAGCGCGCCTGTGGCCAGCCAGGGCGACAGCTTGGCGGAATAGTCCAGGCCCGTCAGCCCATTGCGGGTGGCCTTGTAGCTGTGCGGCAGCTTGCGCGCCAGATACTGCGCCAGATGGGCCAAAGCGGCCGTCTCGCCGCCCTGGCAGGCGGGCGTGCCGTAGGGAAAGGATGAGCGCGGGTCGTGTCCACCCGCGCTGGCGTGATGATCCGGCTCCCCGCCCGGCTCCGCCCCAACGGCTTGCAACACCGCAGCGGACACATCGGGGGGCGGCGGCAGTTGCAAGGGTGCGGGCAGCGGCGCAGCAGGCGCGATGCCGGCGCGTTCCACCGACTGGCGGAAGGCGGTGAACACGCCCGGCAGACCGTCTGCCGGCCATGGCAGCGCGGCAGGGTCCAGCAGGCTGCTGTGCCACAAGGTCTGCACGCGCAGGCCGGCAGCGCGCAGCGCGTCCACTTCGGCCTGCTCTTCGGGGGCGGCAATCTCTTCGCACACCAACGCATCTGCCCCTACCGCGCGGGCCAGCGCAGGCAGGGCCTGTGCAGGCGCTGCGCGGCAGACGATGAGCGGGCTGCCCAGCGCGGCCAGGCGGTCCCCCAGGTCACGCAGCGTGTCGGCCATGAAATCCCGGCGATGCGGCCCGACGCGGGCGAATCCCCAAGGCGTCATGGCATTGGCAGCGGGCAGGCAGACCACCGGCAGCAGGCGCTGATGGCCATCGCGCAGCGCCGCCTGCAATGCCGGCTGGTCGTGCAGGCGCAGGTCGCTGCGAAACCAGAACAGCGCGGTGCTCATGCTGATCCCTGGTGGATCGAACCCGTTCGTGCTCCCGGGACACAGTCGCGGTGCAGGCTCGTTGCCTGCCGAGATTCAAGGTGCTCAAACATGCAAGGACACCGTTGTGGGCTGGTAAGAATGTGCGCGAACGAAACGTCCGCTGCTCGGCAGCTCTTCCTACGCGCTTGGCGCTGCCCTGGTTCACCCGGCAAGGGCAGACAACGGCTGCGGCGCCTGTCAGCCAGCGCCACCCACGCCGGCCGGGCCGCGCTGCAGCAGCGCCCGCAGGCCGTCTTCGTCCAGCACGGGCACACCCAGCTCCTGCGCCTTGGTCAGCTTGCTGCCGGCCTCTTCACCTGCCACCACGTAGCTGGTCTTCTTGCTGACCGACCCTGCTACCTTGGCACCGGCAGCTTCCAGCAAGTCCTTGGCTTCGTCGCGGCTCAAGGTGGGCAGCGTGCCGGTGATGACCACCGTCAGGCCCGCCAGCAGCAGCGTGGCGCGCTCGGCGGGGGCGCCCTCTTCCCAGGTCACTCCGCAAGCGCGCAACTGCTCGACCACCTCGCGGTTATGCGGCTGCGCGAAGAAGGTGTGCAGGGCTTCGGCCACGATGGGGCCCACGTCGTTGACTTCCAGCAGTTGCTCCACGCTGGCGTCCATGATGGCGTGCAGGCTGCCGAAATGGCGTGCCAGGTCTTTGGCGGTGGCCTCGCCGATGTGGCGAATGCCCAGGCCGAACAGAAAGCGCGGCAGCGTGGTCTGCTTGGATTTCTCCAGCGCGGCGATCACGTTCTGCGCCGACTTCTCCGCCATGCGGTCCAGCGCGGCCAACGCGGTCAGGCCCAGCCGGTACAGGTCGGGCAGCGTGCGGATGACGTTGCCCTCCACCAATTGGTCCACCAGCTTGTCGCCCAGGCCCTCGATGTCCATGGCGCGGCGCGCGGCAAAGTGCAGGATGGCTTCCTTGCGCTGAGCGGGGCAGAACAGCCCGCCGGTGCAGCGGTGGTTGGCCTCGCCCTTTTCGCGCACCACGGCGCTGCCGCAGATGGGGCACTGGCGCGGCATGCGGAAGTTGGGCACGTAAGGCGAACGTGGCGCAGCGCGAGCGGCATCGGGCGCGGTGCCATCGGCAGCCGACGCGGCATCGGCCAGCGCGTCGGAGCCTTGCAGCGCCCCGGCAATCGGCAGCAACGCGGCGGGCACCGTGCCCACCACTTCCGGGATCACATCACCCGCGCGGCGCACGATGACCTGGTCGCCCAGGCGCACGCCTTTCTTGCGAATCTCGAACAGGTTGTGCAGCGTGGCGTTGGTGACGGTGACGCCGCCCACGAACACCGGCGCCAGCCGCGCCACGGGCGTCAGCTTGCCGGTGCGGCCAACCTGCACGTCGATGCCTTCGACGCGCGTGACCATCTCCTGCGCCGGATATTTGTGCGCCACGGCCCAGCGCGGCTCACGCGTGACGAAGCCCAGCTGCCTTTGCAGCGCCAGGCTGTTGACCTTGTAGACCACGCCGTCGATGTCGTAGGGCAACTGGTCGCGGCTGGTACCGATCTCTTCGTGGAACGCTACCAATTCCGTAGCGCCCTGCGCAGTGCGCACCTGCGCTGCGACCGGAAAACGCCATGATTTCAGCGTCTGCAGCATGTCGAAATGCGTGGCGAAATTAGGCCCGCCGTCTTCGGTCGGCGTGATGTCGCCCAGCCCGTAGGCAAAGAACGACAGCGGCCGCTGCAGCGTGATGCCCGAATCGAGCTGCCGCACCGCACCGGCCGCCGCGTTACGCGGGTTGACGAAGGTTTTGCCGCCGGCCTCGCGCTGGCGCTCGTTGAGCTGGTCGAAGTCGGCCCGGCGCATGTAGACCTCGCCGCGCACTTCCAGCACCGCAGGCACTGGCGTCTCGGCATCGGTGGGCAGGTTCTTGGGAATCTGCCGGATGGTGCGGATGTTGTGCGTGACGTCCTCGCCCACCTCGCCGTCGCCGCGCGTGGCAGCCTGCACCAGGCGGCCGTTTTCATAGCGCAGGCTCATGGCCAGGCCATCGAACTTGGGCTCGGCCACGTATTCGATGGGCGGCGCGTCGGCGGGCAGCTTCAGCTCGCGCCGCACGCGGGCATCGAAGGTGGCTGCGCCGCTGGCTTCCGTGTCGGTTTCGGTGCGAATGCTGAGCATGGGCACGCGGTGGCGCACGGGCGATAGGCCCTCCATCACCGCGCCGATCACTCGCTGCGTGGGCGAATCGGGGGTGACGAGGTCGGGGTGCGCGGCTTCCAGCGCCTGCAGGGCCTGGAAGACGCGGTCGTACTCGGCGTCGGGCACCGTGGGCGCATCCAGCACGTAATACTGGTGCGCCCAATGGGTGAGCTGCTTTCGCAGTGCTTCTATTTTGATAGCTACCTGCGCACTACCGTCGGGCGCTGGAGCGGAAAAAAGATCGGGTGTATCGGCCATGGCTTTGGCTTGTCCTTTGGCTGCTGCGCCCTTTCACGGCACAGCAAAAGCGGGCTAACGCGCTGAAGTCAACGGGCGCTGCCGTGCAGCGAACCCGAAGCCGCAGGCGGCTCCTTGATCGTCACGGGAACGCGCGCCGGCATCTGCCGCTGCACGAATTCCAGCACGCGGCTATCGTGCCGCCCATAGCTGATGTCGAAGCGGATCGACTCGCCATGCCGGCGCTCGAACACGAAGTTGCGCCGCAACGCGTCGCCCAGCACGGTGAGCGCCTTGACCTCGCGCAGCGGCACATCCACGTGCTTCGGAATCAACCGCGAGGGCAACGCAAAGAAGGCCGCGCCTTCCTGAATGCGCACCAGCGGGCGGCCGGCGTCGCCGAAGGCGCGGTAGTCCGCCCATTCGCGCCACCCTAGCCAGCCGGCAATCGCCAAATACACGCAGCCCATGATGTAGAGCTGACCGAATGCGATCACTCCCACGCCTGCCACGGCCAGCACGGCGGCCTTGGTCACGTTCCAGCGGCGCTGGCCCGAGCGGTACAGGCCGCCGTTGTGTTCCACCAGTGGCGGCAGAAAGATGTCACGCATTGCCATGGCCGCGCTCAACTGAACAGGCGCCGCGCCAGCACCGAGCCGGCCGACAGGTCGCGGCTGTCCAGCTTGTCGTAGAGCAGTTCCAGGTCGGTGGCGATCGGGTCCATGGTCATCGCGGGCAGCGGCGTGCCGTTCTGGTCGCACAGCACGCCGTCCATGGCCTGGCCCAGGGCGGCGGCCACGTCGCGCAGCCGCTGGAAGGGCTGCTCGGTGCGGTGCACCTGCGCCACGTCCAGGCTCAGCGTGATCTCGCGGATGGCGGACTGCTCGGGGTCGTCCGACAGGGCGGCCTGGGTGTCGTAGGCCAGCGTCAGCGCGGGCGGCAGGCCCGGGCCGCTGGTGGCGGGCAGGACCAGCCGGCCGGGAATGGCGCCGGGCGTGAAGCCTTCGCGCACCGCGTTCTGCTGCACGTAGCCGGGGCTCCAGGCGGCCTGGCGCGCGCGCAGGGCAAAGGTCAGCTGCGCGTCGTGGTCACTGGCGAACTGGTCGAGTTCGCGGGCGCGGGCCACCTCGTGCAGCATGTCGGGAAAGTCCGGCGCCGCGTTGATGGCATCGGCAAAGCCCTGGGCCTTGACGACGAACTCCGAAAACTCGATCTCGTTGAGTGCGCCCAGCCGGTTGGCCAGTTGCACGCCCGCCTGAAAGTGCGTGTAGCGCTGGCCGGCCACCGGGGTTTCCCACTGCTGGACGGCTTCGTTGAAGCCTTCGATGGCAAAGGGCTTGCTGCCGGCGCGGCGCGTGGGCGGCAGCGCGGCCAGGGCTGCATCACCCGAGACAACCTGTTCGGCCACCAGCGGCGCGATGGCATCGATCAGCGGGTCGAGCCCGCCACGGCGCTCGGCCGGAGGCACGGGCATCTGCAGCGCGTCTTGCAGATCGACGGCGTGGCTGTCCATCGATGGTTCGGTGTCACCCTGCCCGTCCGCGCCTGGCACCACACTGCCCAGGCCGTCGAAGGCCGGGTCCTGGCGCAGCGCGGGTTCGGCAGCGCCGTCCACCTCGGGCGGGCGGGCTCGCTTGGGCGCATTGCGCTGGGTGACCCAGGCGTTGTAGGCGACGATGGCCGCCAGCACGACGCCGCCGGCAATGATGAGACCGAGTTGGAAATTGCTCATGGTGGAAATGCGGTCTTCGAGATACGGGGAAGGACGGTCTGTACAGGCAATCAGGAATCGGCCATGGACAGCGCGGACTCCATGTCCACCGCCACGATGCGCGACACGCCCTGCTCCTGCATGGTCACGCCAATGAGTTGTTCGGCCATTTCCATCGCGATCTTGTTGTGACTGATGAACAGGAACTGCGTTCCCTTGGCCATGCTGGACACCAGCTTGGCATAGCGCTCGGTGTTGGCGTCATCCAGCGGCGCGTCCACCTCGTCCAGCAGGCAGAACGGCGCCGGGTTCAGCTGGAAGATGGCAAACACGAGCGCGATGGCCGTCAGCGCTTTCTCGCCACCCGACAGCAAATGGATGGTCTGGTTCTTCTTGCCCGGCGGCTGCGCCATCACCTGCACGCCCGAGTCGAGGATTTCGTCGCCCGTGATGATGAGCCGGGCCTGCCCGCCACCGAACAACTCGGGGAACATGCGGCCGAAATGGCCGTTCACGATGTCGAAGGTGCCCGACAGCAACTGGCGCGTTTCGCCATCGATCTTGCGGATGGCGTCTTCCAGCGTGGTCATGGCCTCGGTCAGGTCGGCCACCTGCGCGTCGAGGAAAATCTTGCGCTCGCTGGCGAGCTTCAACTCGTCCAGCGCGGCCAGATTCACGGCGCCCAGGGCCGCGATCTCGCGGTGCAGCCGGTCGATCTCGCCCTGCAGGCCGGTGGCGCGCACGTTGCCTTCGGCAATCGACTGGGCGACGGCCGCCAGGTCGGCCTGCGCGTCGGCCAGCAGCGTGGTGTATTGCTCCAGGCCTAAGCGCGCGGCCTGTTCCTTGAGCTGGAAGTCGGTGATGCGCTGGCGCAGCGGGTCGAGCGCGCGCTCCAACTGCATGCGGCGCTCGTCGCTCGCGCGCAGGCGGGCCGTCAGGTCGTCGTATTCGCTGCGCTGGGCGCCCAGGGCTTTCTCCCGCTCCATCTTCACGTCCAGCGCCTGCTGCAAACCGCCTTGTGCGGCGGCGGCCGACAGGCGCGCCATTTCGTCACGTGCGCGCTGCTCTTCATCGGCCAGGGCGGTGGCCTGCTGGCGGGCGGTGTCAATGGTGCGGGCCAGCTCGGCGCGGCGCGCCTCCAGGCTGCGCTGCGAGAAGGTGGCTTCCTGCGCCTGCCGCTCCAATGCGCGCTGCTGCTCGCGGCATTCGGCCAGCTTGCGTTCGGCGTCGATGACGCGCTCGTCGAGTTGGGCATGGCGCTCCTGGCTGTCGGCCAGTTGCAGGTCCAGCTCTTCAAAGCGGGCCTCGGCAGTCACGCGGCGTTCCTGCAGGTCGGCCAGTTGCGCCTGCACTTCGGACAAATCTGTGCCGATCTGCTCGCTGCGCGCACGCGTCTGCTCAGCCAGTTGCGACAGGCGAAGGGTTTCCACCTGCAGCGTGTGCGCGCGGGTCTGCGTGTCGGCGGCTTCGCGGCGCGCGGCGACCAGGCGCTGCGACGCGTCGGCGTAAGCGGATTCGGCACGCACCAGAGCGGTTCGCGATTCCTCGGCAATCAGGTGCTGAGCACGCACCTCCTTTTCGAGGTGCTCGATTTCCTGAGCGCGGGCCAGCAGGCCGGACTGCTCGGAATCGGGCGCGTAGAAGGTCACGCCGTGGGCGCCGACGGCGTGGCCGCTGGGCACGTAGACCATCTCGCCCGGCTGCAGTTGCGCATGAGCGCGGCGTTGCAACGCGTCTTCCAGTGAGGGTGCAGTGCTGCAGCCTTGCAGCCAGTCGACCAGCACGGCGCGCAGGCCGGCGTCCTGCACGCGCAGCAGGTCGGACAGCCTCGATGACAAGCTGCTGGCAACGGGAGCAGCGGCAGCTCCGGCAGGGCTGTAGAACGCGAGCCGGGCCGGCGGCGCATCGGTGCCGCCCGCGCCAAGAAAACCGCGCACCATCTCCAGCCGGCCGACCTCGAGCGCGCCCAAGCGCTCGCGCAGCGCGGCTTCCAGGGCGTTCTCCCAGCCGGGTTCGATGTGGATGCGGCTCCACAGGCCCTGCAGGCCATCCAGGCCGTGGCGGGCGAGCCAGGGTTGCAGCTTTCCGTCGGTCTTGACCTTTTCCTGCAGCGCCTTCAAGGCTTCCAGCCGCGCGGACAGGTCGGCCTGGCGGGCGCTTTCGCTGTTCACGGCCTGCTGGCGCGTGCGGCGGTCGTCGTCCAGCTGCGGCACCGCATCTTGCAGCTCGGCATGGCGGGCTTCGGCCATCTCGGCAGCTTCCTGCGCCGCTTCCAGCTCTTCACGCAGCTGCGTCAGACGAGTTTCGTCGGGGGCGGCCAGCGCATTGCGGTCGGTCAGCAGGCGTTCTTCGCGCACGTCCAGCTGGCGGCTTTGTTCGTCGATGCTGCGCTGCTCGGCTGCGAGCACGCCGATCTGCTGCTGCACCTGCACCACCGCGCCGCGTTGGTCAGTGGCGGCCTGCTGGGCCCGGCGCAGGGCGTCTTCCAGGTCGGGCATCAGCTGGGCTTGTTCTTCGACCTGGGCGGCCAGCAGCTCGGCGCGCTCTTCGGCGTCCACGCCGCCGGCGGCCAAATTTTCCATTTCGGCTTCGGCGTCGTCCTTGCGGGCGGACCATTGCGCGATCTGCTCGGCCAGTTGGACGAGGCGCGTTTCCACGCGCTGGCGGCCTTCGACCACGTAGCGGATCTCGGCTTCGAGCTTGCCGACTTCGGCCGTGGCTTCATACAGCCGGCCCTGTGCTTGATTGACCAGGTCACCCGCGCTGTAGTGCGCCTGGCGGATGCTTTCCAGGTCGGCTTCCACCGAACGCAGGTCGGCCATGCGCGATTCGAGGTCGTTCACGGCCTGCAGGCCGTCGGTGCGCACGCGGGCCTGCTCGGCCTCGGCGTCGGCCCGTTTCAGAAACCACAGCTGCTGCTGCTTGAGCGTCACATCCGACTGCAGCGCGTTGTACTTGGCGGCGACCTCGGCCTGCTTTTCCAGCCGCTCGAGGTTGGCGTTGAGTTCGCGCAGGATGTCTTCCACCCGCGTCAGGTTCTCGGCCGTGCCCGACAGGCGGTTTTCGGTCTCGCGCCGGCGTTCCTTGTATTTCGAAACGCCCGCGGCCTCTTCCAGAAAGAGCCGCAGCTCTTCGGGGCGCGACTCGATGATGCGGCTGATCGTGCCCTGGCCGATGATGGCGTAGGCGCGCGGCCCCAGGCCGGTGCCCAGGAACACGTCCTGAACGTCGCGGCGGCGCACCGCCTGGTTGTTGATGTAGTAGCTGCTGTTGCCGTCGCGCGTGAGCACGCGCTTGACAGCAATCTCGCCGTACTGGCTCCACTGCCCGCCTGCCCGGTGGTCTGCGTTGTCGAACACCAGTTCCACGCTAGCGCGGCTGGCCTGCTTGCGGCTGGTGGTGCCGCTGAAGATAACGTCCTGCATCGACTCGCCGCGCAGCTCGCTGGCCTTGCTCTCGCCCAGCACCCAGCGCACCGCGTCCATGATGTTGGACTTGCCGCAGCCGTTCGGCCCCACCACGCCGACCAGTTGCCCGGGCAGCAGAAAGTTGGTGGGCTCGGCAAACGACTTGAAGCCGGCGAGTTTGATGGAATTGAGACGCACGGGTAGATGAAGGGGCGGAGGAGACGGGTCGGGTGGGTGATCGGCTCGCCGCACCTTGGCGGACAAGCTGCCGATGATACCGTGGCGCCGCCCGCAGGCCTGCATTCCCCTGCCAAGGCCAGAATGGCCTGCAGCGCTTGCCCATCAAGCGCGGGTAGCTATGAAATCAATAGTCAGGAGCGAGGGCCGCGTGCGGGCCGGCATCACGGTCAGCCCGGCCGCGGCGCGAACGCGATGATCGCCATGCCCGCCAGCGTGACGGCCACGCCCAGCCAGTCCCAGACGCTGGGGCGAATGCCGTCGACCGCCCAGAGCCATGCCAGCGCCACGGCCACATACACGCCACCGTAGGCGGCATACACCCGGCCTGCCGCGGCGGGGTGCAGCGTGAGCAGCCAGGCAAACAGCGCCAGGCTGAGCGCAGCCGGCACCAGCAGCCACGCGCTGCGGCCCTGGCGCAGCCACAGCCACGGCAAATAGCAGCCGATGATTTCGGCCAGCGCGGTGACGATGAAAAGCGAGAGGGTTCGCACCTCTGGCATGAATTGAAGAGCGGGCATGGTGGTGGATCTCAGACCAGCGTATCGCCGCGCTTGAGCACCAGATCCTCGAACGCAGTGAACACCAGCGGCGGGCTGAGCAGGTAGCCCTGCCAGGCATGGCAATGCGCGCGCTGCAGGAAGGCACGCTGCTCCTCGGTTTCCACCCCCTCGGCAATCACGCGCAGGCCCAGGCTGGTGCCTAAAGCGACGATGGTGCGGGCGATGGCTGCGTCGTTGGGGTCGGTCAGCACGTCGCGCACGAAGCTCTGGTCGATCTTGAGCTCGTCGAGCGGCAAGCGCTTCAGGTAAGCCAGCGAGGAATAGCCTGTGCCGAAGTCGTCCAGAGAGAACCCCACGCCATACGCCCGCAGTTGCGCCATCTTGTCAATTGTGTCCTGCACGTCCTGCAGCAGCAGGCTTTCGGTCAACTCGAGCTTCAGTCGCCGGCCGTCGGCGCCGGTGCTGGCCAGTGCAGCCAGCACCTGGGCGACGAAGCCGCTCTGGTGGAATTCCCGCGGGCTCACGTTCACAGCCAGGCCCAGTTGCGCCAAGCCGGGCTGCTGCGCCCATTGCGCCAGGCGCTCGCAAGCCTCGCGCAGTACCCAACCGCCCAGCGGCAGGATCAGGCCGCAGTCTTCCGCCAGCGGAATGAACTCGGCCGGTGACACGAAGCCGCGCTGCGGGTGCTTCCAGCGCAGCAGCGCCTCGGCGCCCGTGATGCGGCCATGCACCACCTGTGGCTGGTAGAACAATTCGAACTGGCCTTGCTGCAGGCCGGTGCGCATATCGGCCTCCAGCGCGGCGCGGGCCGCCACCAGCGCCTGCATCTGGGGGTCGTAGAACTGCAAGGTGTTGCGCCCGGCTGCCTTGGCTTGGTACATGGCCAGGTCGCCGCGCTTGATGAGCTCGTCCGCCGATTCGCGCTGCCCTTCGAACACCGTCACGCCCATGCTGAGGGTGCTGTGGTGCGCTTCGCCGTCCAGCATGAAGGGCTGGCGCAACGCAGCCAGAATGCGCTGGCCGGCTTCTTCTGCGCGGGCTGCGGCCTCTTGCGGGTTGTCGTCGAGATCTTCCAGTACCACCACGAATTCGTCGCCGCCATGGCGCGCCACCGTGTCTTCACCCTTCACGCAGCCGCGCAGGCGCAGCGCTACTTCGCGCAGCAGCATGTCGCCCTTGTCGTGGCCCCGGGTTTCGTTCAGCGTCTTGAAGTTGTCCAGATCGACCATCAGCAGCGCGCCGCAGCGCTGGCGTTGCGCACTCAAGGCCAGGGCTTGCTGCAGGCGGTCCACCAGCAGGCGCCGATTGGGCAGGCTGGTCAGCGGGTCGTAATACGCCAGATAGCGGATCTCTTCCTCATCAGCCTTGCGCTGGCTCAGGTCCACCATGGTGACAAGATGGGCGTCTTCCAGCACCACGCCGGCGGTCTCCACCGTGCGCATCTGCCCGTCCTTGCTGGTGATGACGTATTCAGCAGCGCGAATGGATCCGTCGTTCTTCGCTGCATCCGCCTGTGCGGCACGCCAGCGGGCGCGCGCGTCGGCGCGGCGGTCGGCATCGGGAAACAGTTGTCGCCACCAGGTTTCGACGTCGGGAGTCTCGTGCTCGTCGTAGCCGCAGATCTGGGTGTAGTGCTGGTTGCGAAACGCGATGGCGCCATTGCGCTGGACCAGACAGACCCCCACGGGCATGCGGTTCAAGATGCCGCGCAGCCGCTGCTCGCTGTTGCGCAGCGCCTCTTCCATTTCCTTGCGCGCCGTGATGTCCTGCACCACGGCAGTATGAATTTCTGCGCCGCTGGCCGGCGACCGCATCATGGAGACGGTCACGTCCACCCAGACGATGCTGCCGTCCTTGCGCACATAGCGCTTTTCTAGCCTGAATTCGGGCAACTCGCCCGCTTTCATGCGGCGCGTCAGCGCCAGATCATTGTCCAGGTCATCCGGGTGGGTGATGTCCTGAAAACGCATGCGCTGTAGCTCGTCGACGCTATAGCCGACGAGGTCGCTCAGTTTCTGATTCACGCGCAACAGCTCGCCAGTATTGGCATTCGCCTGCGAAACTCCTACCGCTGCCTGGCTGAACACGGTGCGAAAGCGCTCTTCGCTGTCGCTGCGTTCGTTGTTGGCGGCCTGTGCCTGATCCAGGGCCTGCACGCGCCTGCGTACCAGCAAAGTGACCAGCGCGGTCAGCAGCCCGGTCACCAGCAGGCCGCCCAGGCCCACGAGCCAGGGCAGTTGCCGCTCGGAGCTGGAAAGGAAATCGCGTTCCGGATAGAAACCCAACTGCCAGAGGCGGCCGCCCACCTGCACCTCGCGCTCGTAATGGGGGGCCGATGCTGCCAGCGTCCCATCCAGCGCCAGCAGCGGGAGCGGATTGGCGTGCTGCGGGTCCCCGACCAGCCCGATGTCGTAAATGCCGAGCCGCACGCCGTTCAGATAGCCTTCGCGGCGCATGCTCTCCACTAGTGCCGAGATGCGCACGGTGGCACCCAGCGCACCGAGGAAGCGGTGCCCGTCGGCGCCGCCATCGCTGCCCTGCCCGCTCACAAACACCGGCACTCGCAGCGTGATGCCGGTGCGCTTTTCCTGCAACTGGATCAGATCGAAAGGGGCCGATGCCACGGGGCCGCCGGTGCCGCGGCTACGCAAGAAAGCCTCGGCGTTTGGCTGCTGCGATGCGATGTCCAGGCCCAGAACCTGCGCGTTGCCATCTACCGGCCACAGAAATTCGACCACGTAGTACGCAGGGCGCACGCCCGGCGGGTGAATGGCGAAGGTGGAAGGCGCGCTCTCTGCGCGGGCGCGTGCCTCGAAAGCGGCGCGTTCTTCGCCCGGAACGTAGCGCACGAAAGTGATGTTGCGCACCCCGGCGTGGTAGCGCGACAGGTCCATGTCGCGAGCCACGCGCTCGAACTCGCGGCGACTGAGCTGCGGGTTCATCGAAAACAGGCCGCGCAAGCCGTTGAGCAATTCGACGTGTGCGCCCAGCCGCAGCTCCAGTGCTTCGGCAAAAGAGCGGGCCTCCTGGCCGATGCGCACTTCGGCAATGGACTTGATCGATGCAGACTGCTGATGCCACAGCGCTCCACTGGCCAGCAGCCCCGCCAGCGCAACGAGCGCGCCTGGCAACCAGTGCCGGGGCGAAGCGCGCTGTAGAGCAGGAACCGTCATTAATGGGTTGCCGTAGGGCCAGTGCATCGAAATGTACGAAGGCACCAAGGATAGCGGCATTTACATCGCCAGCTGACGAGTCACCCTGCCCACGCGGAAAAACCACGCAGGCATTCGCCAGCAGGGATCAGGCGCTGCGGTCTTGCTGCCGCCCGGCTCCGGCCACCCAGGCCACCAGGGGCCGCAGCCAATGCGCGCGCCACGTCAGCGTGAAAGCAGTGGCCAGCGCGCCACCGGCCAGCGACATGAACCAGACCAGGGACGCCATCGACGGATGGTCCACGGCGATGCACAGGGCGAACGATGCCACGAGTGCCACCGCCCCCAGCCAACGCAGGACGACCGCCGTGCGACGCGGCAGCGCTGCGCCAGCTCCGCGCACCTGCTCCCAATGCACTTCCATCGACAAGGCCAGCCACGCAAGGCCAAGGGTGCTGGCGATCAGCGCCAGGGTAAGCAGCAACGCGTCAGGCACGGACAGTCTCCGGTGGGCAGCCGGCAGCGCTCTGGCGCCCGGCGCCTGGCCGGGAATCGGTCAGGGGTGCGGCATCGGCTCGGCGCTTGAGCCTGCGCGCCGCGAGCACGGCGATGGCGGCGCTGGTCAGAATCGCCAGGTCCAGGCCGGCCACGGGCCAGTAACCCGCGCCGATGGTGCGCAGCAGATGGTCTCCCGTGGTCACCCAATTCAGCAGCACGGCCGCGACTGCCAACACGGCGATGGCCCAGCACTGCTCATGCCATGCAGGCGCCATGCGCGCCTGGGCCACCGGCGCCGTGCGCCAGATGCCGTGCAGGAAGGCGAGCACCCAGGCCGCCCAGAAGGTGTACTGCTCCCACGTGCCCTTGCCGGCCCAGCCAGTGGGCATTTCAGCGGGCAGCAGCCGGTTGGCGATCAGCATGGACAGCGTGGCCAACAGCATGCCGGTGACGGTGGCGACAGCGAAGGCATCGACCCAGCGCGCGCCGCTGCTGCCCTGCTTGGCATGCTGGCGCTTGCGCTTTTCCACAAAGAAGATGAACCCGGTGGCAATGCAGATGCAGCCCGCCAGTCCGCCCAGCACATACAACCAGCGCAGCAGCCAGTGGCGGAAGTGCTGCAGGTGCAGGCCGGTGAGGAAGGTGTTCACGCTGGCTACGGCCGTCTGCGGTGGATCAACGCGCAGCACGTCACCGGTCGACGCCTTGAAATGGATGCCGTCGCCCACCAACGCGATGCGGTCGGTGCCGGCGCGGTAGATGCTGACGTAGCCGTTGGCGTCGCCCACGTGGCGCACGTTCAGAAAGCCCACGTCACCCGCCTTGCCCGATGCGGCCCAGCGGCGCTGCGCCTCGGCCACCATCGCATCGACCGACGCCAGCGGTGCGGCGAAGCCCGCGCGGTCGTGCGGCAGGCCGGTTTCTGCGGCTTCGTGCTTTTCGTGCAGCTCATGCAGCGGCTCCAGCTGCGTGTGCGTGATCGGAAAGTAGGTGCCGCCGAAGATCACCAGGCCCGAGAACGCGAAGATGAAGTGAAACGGCAGCGCCACCACGCCCGTCAGGTTGTGCAGGTCGAGCGCGCTGCGCTGCATGTGCTTCTTCGGACGGAAGGTGAACAGTTCGCGGAAGATCTTGCGGTGCATGACTACGCCGCTCACCAGCGCCACCAGCATGATCAGCGCGGCGAAGCCGACGATCCAGGTGCCCAGGTTCTTCCAGTTGAAATTCAGGCTGTAGTGCAGCGGGTAGAAGAACTGGCTGCCGATCTTCAGGTGGTCGTTGGGCAGCAACTGCCCGTTGCGCGGGTCGATGGTGCGCGAACCCCAGACGACGTCCTCCGGATCCTTCGCGTGGGGCAGCTCATAGCTGGCGAAGATGCCCAGCACCGGATCGCGGTGGGTGGTGTAGGCACCCCAGCTACTCACCACCGGAAACTCTTTGGCGATGGCGCCGTTCACACGGCTCTTCGCTTGTTCGATGTTGTCCGGATCGGGCTGCATCCCCTGTAAGATGGGCTGCAGCATGCGGTCGAACGACGGCATGGGTTGCGGCTCGAAGCGGGTTTGCGGGATGGCCCAGCGGTCGATCTCGCGGTCGAACACCGACAGCGCGCCGAAGAAGAACACCACCATCAGCACAAAGCCCATCACCAGGCCGAACCAGGTGTGCAGCCAGGCCATGGACAGCCGGAAATTACTGAACATCGAAAGCTTTCCTAAAGCCGGTTCAAAGAATCGCGCGCTGCACGAGCCACGCTGCGCAGGTCATCAGCGCGCCCCCGCCTGCCAGCACCAGCCATACGCGAGCCACGCTGGCCGCACAAAAGGCCCACAGAAACGCCACCAGGAAGACGAGAAACCCCACGATCACGCCCAGCGCCTCGGCGTCATGGAACTCCATGCGCGCGGCGAACAGCAGGCCGATCGACAGCGCGATGAAGCCCCAGGTGAAGGCATAGCCGCCCAACACGCCTGCGGCGATGCGCGAGACGATCTGAAGGCGCGGGACTGCACTCGTAGCCATGAAAAATTCCGGGAAGATGGGATTGATTTGCATTATGCCTACCGGGGTCCATTCACCCAGCGGGCCACGGGGGTTCGCTGCAGCGGCCAGAAATATGAGTGAAATAGCCATCCAGCGCTTATCCCATAAGCGCTGGAAGCTATTAATTACATAGCATCTCAAACACCCGGCTCGCCGGGAGGGTCAGAACTTGTAGGTCAGGCTCACGTTAACGCTGCGCGGCTCGCCCCAGGTGTAGGTGCCGTACCAGTTGAAGATCGTGTAGTACTTCTTGTCCAGCAGGTTCCTGATGTTGAGCGTGGCCGACAGCTGCTTGCTGAACTCATAGCGGGCCATCGCATCCAGCATCCAGTAGCTCTTGACCGTGTGCACCGTCGTTCCGCCGGCCGGCAGCCCCACGTCGCCCCAGGTCTTGTCCTGCTAGCGCGCGCCGCCGCCCAGCGTCAAGCCCGACAGGCCACCACCGAGCTTGTGGCTGGTGTATAGGTTGACCTGATTGGACGGGGTCAGCGTGGAAACACGCGTGCCGTCCTGCCTTGAGACGTTGTGCGAGTAGCCAGCCTGCACCTGCCATGCCGGCGTGATCTGCCCAGAGACCTCAGCCTCCCAGCCTTTGGTCTTCACGCCCTGAATAGCGCGGTAGGCGTCGTTGCCGCTGGGTGTTTTCCCGCCGCTCGCGACGGCGTAGTTGTCCTGCACCATCTGGAAGACGGCGGCGCTGGCGTTCAGGCGACCGTCGAGGAACGAGGCCTTGACGCCCAGCTCGTGGTTCTTGCCTTCCAGCGGGTCGAGCGTGCGGCCCTGCTCGTCCTGGTTGGACTGGGGCCGGAAGATGCCGGAATAGCTGCCATAGACCGAATAGTGCTTGTCGATGTCGTACACCGCGCCCAGGTACGGCGTGAACACGTTCTTTTCGTCCTGCTGCTGCACTCTGTTCTTGTAGTTGGAGATGCGGCCGCCCGTGATGAGCTTCAGGTCGTCGCGGAGGTTCCAGCGCGCGGTGGTGTAGACCCCATTCTCGTGCGTGGTTTCGTCATCGGCCCAGCCGGGTTCGCTGCCCCAGTAAGGCTGTGGCGAATCGCCGTTCCATCGATAGTAGTTGCCGACAGCGCCATCGGAATTGTCACTGACGTTGTAACCCGTGTTCTTCCAGCGGCGCTTTGCCAGGCTGCCACCCACCACCAGCTCATGCTCGCGGCCCAGCAGCGAAAACGGGCCACTGGCATACAGGTCGCCCGCGTCGCTGGTGGTGCGTCCCACGTACTTGCCGCGCCACAGGCTGGCACCGCCGCCGGTCACCGGGTTGGGGTAACCGCCCGCGGCCGCGCCCAGGGCCGCGTCATACCCGTTGATCTGGTGATTGAGCTGCAGCTTGGTCACCCAGCCGCTGTCGAAGTTGTGCTCCAGCGTGGCGAAGGTGGTGCGGGTGTACTGGTCCCAGTGGCTCCAATCGGCACCGTTGTTGAACGAGCGCGGCATGGGGTTGAAGTTGCCGTTCGAGTCGAGCAGCGAGATGCCGCCCCAGGTCGATGCAGTGGGCTTGTTGTCCTGCCTGTCGGCACCCACTGTCAGCAGCGTGCGGGGCGTCAGGTCGGCCTCGACAATGCCGTACAGCACGCCGGTCTGGCGCTCGTAGCGGTCCATGTGCGACTGCCTGTCCTGGTAGGTGGCCACGCCGCGCGCGCGGATGCTGCCGGACTCGTTCAGCGCGCCGCCCAGGTCCAGCTCACCTCGGTAGTTGCTCCAGCTGCCCGCGCTGGCCGTCACGTGGCCTTCAAAGTTGCGCGTGGGCTTCTTGCGGATCAGGTTGATCGTCGCGCTGGGGTCGCCGCTGCCGGTCAGCAGGCCGGTGGCACCGCGCAGCACCTCCACGCGGTCATAGATGGCCATGTCGGTCAGCGTGTTGCCGGCCGAATAGGCAGAGTCCCGCATCATCGGAATGCCGTCGTACTGGAAGTTCTGGATGGCGAAGCCGCGCGAGTAGTACTGCGTCCGCTCGCTGTCGTAGGTGACGATGCTCACGCCCGTCGTCTGTTCCATCACCTGGTCGATGCTGGTGAGGTTGAAGTCGTCCATCTTCTGGCGCGTGATGACGCTGATGGACTGCGGCGTCTCGCGCGGCGTCAGCACCAGCCGCGTGGCGGTGGCGATGGCGCCGGGCGTGTACGAGCCGCTCTTTTCTGTGATCTCGCCCAGTTGGTTGGACCGCACCGTCACTTCAGACAGCGTGCGCTGGCCCGCTGCGATGGGCTGCACCGTCAGCGTGCCGTTGTGCACCCGGCCGCTCAGTCCGCTGCCCTGCAGCAGCGCGTCCAGCGCTTGGCGCACGTCCTGCTCGCCCTGCACGGCGGGGGCCTGCCGGCCGGCCGCCACCGAGGGCGTGAACACAAGTTGCAGGCCCGCTTGCCGGGCGAACTGGTCAAGCGCGGTTGCCAGCGGCTGGGCAGCGATGTCAAAGCGCGCGGGCTGGGCCATGACGGCCTGCATTGGCAGGGCCAGGCCGACACAGAGGACGGCTCGAGCGACATGGCTGCGGCGGAAAGAGAGGGCAAGGGGTTGCATGGAGTGATGTCCTGAGAAATTCCAAAGGTCCAAGCAATGGACGATTGGCCCCGCAAAACCCTGAAAAAAAGAGGAGGAACTGTGGAATCAGCCCAACCGGGCGACACGCCAGCCGCCCTCTGCGCGCGGCTCCACCCGCACAGGCAGCGCATGCGGCAGGGCCTGCAGCCACGCGCTGGCACGGGCGATGCGCACGCGGCCGCTTACCGGCAGCGCAGCTGCGGCCGGCGTGGCCTCCAGCGTGAAGGGCGCGTAGCGCGACAGGCGCGCCAGTGCCTCGCCCAGCGGTTGCCCGGTAAATACCAGTTCGCCCTGACGCCAGGGCGCGGCGTCGGCAACGGCTTTCATGGGGAGCACGGTGTCGCCCTGCAGCCGCACGCCTTCGCCCGCCCCCAATTCCCGGGGCGCTCCGCCTTGCGGTTGCACCCTCACGCGGCCCGATTCCACCTGTACCGACACGATGGGCGCCGGCGCGGCGGCGTCCAGCAGATCCACGCTGAAGCGCGTGCCCAGCACGGTCACCTGCGCGCCCGCCGCATTGACGGAAAAAGGCCGGCTCTCGTCGCGCGCCACCTCAAAGAACGCAGCGCCGCGCAGCAGCTGCACCGTGCGCCGCCCGGCAAAGTAAGCCACCCGCGCCTCGCTGTCGGCGTCCAGATGCAGCAAAGAGCCATCGGGCAGCACGTGCCGCGTCTGCTGGCCGCGCGGGTTGCGCCATTGCGCCTGCCACTGCACGTGGCTGTGCTGCCACGCCTGCCACTGGTGCCAGCCGACCGTCCCGGCAACGCCCATGCCCGCCAGCCCGAGCAAGGCGCCCAGGCTACGCCGGCGGCCGGTGCGAATGGCGCCATGGCCGCCTGCAGGGCCGCCGCGCCAGCGCAACAACGCATCCTCGATGCAGGCGCCGGCCTGAATCAAATCCCGCTCCACGGTGTTGAGCGACACGCCCAGCTGCTGCGCGATGTCGGGTTGCTTTTCGCCATGCACGCGGTGCGCGACGAAGGCCGAACGCGTGCGCTCGGGCAGGTCGGCCAGCGTGGATTCGAGCACCGCCAACGCCTGCCGGTACATCACGGCGTCGGCCACGTCGGGCGTGTGCGACGGGGTAATCTGCTCTTGCACCTTCGCGCTGTCGGCAAACTGCAGGTGCCTCTGGCGCCGGCGCTGTGCGTCCACCGCCATGTGCTGCGCCATGACGGCCAGGTACGCCGTCACGTCGCGCGGGCTGGTTTCGCCTTCTTGCGCCAAAACCTCCACAGCCGCCGTGCCCTGTTCATGCTCGGCCAGCCGCAGCCAGGTGTCGTGCACCAGCTCGCGCGCCTCGTCGCGGCTGCCGGTGCTGCGCGTAGCAATGCGCAGCAAATCGGGGTAGGCGTGGCCGAAGCCCGAGAGCAGCGCGCGGGTGAAGGGGGCAGACAGTTGCATGGCCGCCGAATGATACGCCCGATAAAGAGAATCATTCTCAATTGATGGATGTTGCTAGACAGGCATGGGCTGCTGTTATCGTCGCCAGAATCCGGGTGGGCCTGGCCGGCACGCACTCTTCAACCCACCCCACACCCATCCCACGACAACGAGACCATCCCATGCTGTACGCCCTGCTCAAGCTCGCCCACCTGTTCGCCGCCATCGTCTGGATCGGCGGCATGGTCTTTGCGCATTTCTTTCTGCGGCCGGCCGCGCTGGCCCTGGAGCCTGCTGCCCGCGTGCCCTTGATGCAGGCGGTGCTGCAGCGCTTTTTCAGCGCGGTGACGGTGGCCGCGGCGGTGATGCTGGCGTCGGGCCTGTGGATGGTCGGGCGCGTGGCCAAGGCCACGGTGCAGGCAGGCGGCTCGTTCGCCATGCCGCTGTCGTGGACGGTGATGGCCACGCTCGGGCTGGTGATGATCGCGATCTTCGGGCACATCCGCTTTGCGCTGTACAAGCGGCTGCGCGTGGCGACGCAAGCGGGCGACTGGGCGGCGGGCGGCAAGGCGCTGGCGTCCATTCGCACCTGGGTGGGTGTGAACCTGGCGCTGGGCGTGGCGACCGTGGCGGTCGCCGTCATCCCTCTTTAAGCCAAAATGGCCTCTAGCGCTTATCCATCAAGCGCTAACAGCTATTAAAACAGTAGCATAACGACGATGAGACCCCGTTACGCATCCGCCCTGGTCGTTGCCTTGGCGCTGGCCCTGCTCGCCGCTTTGGCGGGCGGCTGGTGGGTGCAGTCGCGGCTGCGGGCGGCGCAGGGCGAGGTGACGGCGCTGCAGCGGCAGGTGGTAACCACCAGCGACCAGTTGCTGGGCTACACCCGCTACACCACCTACCTGACCGCCGGCCAGAACACGCTGGCCGAGCAGATGAAACTGCTGACGGCCACCGTGGTGCGCGAAGAAGGCGCCACGCAGATCGTGGAAAAGTCGGTGCTGGGCCTGGCTTCCACCGGCGTGGTTGCGGTTTGGTACACCGCCGAATACGCCTTTGGCTACGACCTGCGCCCGGGCAGCTACGCGCTGAAAGACACGCCCCAGGGCCTGGAAGTACACCTGGCCCGGCCCGCGCTGGTTGCCACGCCGGCCGTGAGCCAGCTACGCCACCGCGTTTTGTCCGGCGGCCTGCTGACCGATGAAAAATCCGCCGTCATCCGCCTGCAGGAAGAAGCCGCCCGCCGCGCCCAGGCGCAAGGCATTGCCATGGCGGCCGAGCCCGCCGTGGTGGCGCTGTGCGAGAAAAGCCTGACGGGCTTTCTGGCCGACTTTCTGGCGCGCCAGCCGGGCGTGAAGGCCGTGCCGCGCATCACCGTGGTGTACCCGGCGCAGGCCAGCGGACCTGCTGCCATGCCATAGGGCTTTCGCTCAAGCAGCGGGCAAGGCGCGGCAGCGGGCCGTAACATCGCCGGTTGCCCAGGAGTTCTCGCACCGTGCTGTTCCGCTTCTTCGAAAACCGCGTTCCCCCCTACCCCGCTGGCGAGCCCGCCGTGCCGCCCAAAGACTTCATGGCCTTCGTGTGGGCCGGCACGCGCGGCGTGCGCGGGCATGTGGCGACCATGGCCGGGCTGTCGGCCGCCATCGCGGTGTACGAGGCGCTGCTGTTCGCAGTGCTGGGCCAGTTGGTGGACTGGATCAGCGACACGCCGCCCGCGCAGTTCTGGCAAGAGCGCGGCCCGCTGCTGACCTGGATCGTCGGCATGCTGATCGCCAGCATCCTGCTGGTGGCCGTGCAGACCAGCGTGAAGCACCAAACGCTGGCCATCAACTTTCCGCTGCGCCTGCGCTGGAACTACCACCGGCTGATGCTGGGCCAGAGCATGGCGTTCTACGCCGACGAATTCGCCGGCCGCATCACCACCAAGATCATGCAGACGGCGCTGGCCGTGCGCGACATGATCTTCACCACCACCGACGTGATGATCGGCATGGGCGTGTACCTGTTCACCATCTTGCTGCTGGCGGCCGGCTTTGAAGTGCGGCTGCTGCTGCCGTTTCTGGTGTGGATCGTCTGCTATGGCCTCGCCTGCTGGTACTTCGTGCCCCGGCTGGGCAAGGTGGGCAAGGCGCAGGCCGATGCCCGTTCGGTGATGACCGGGCGCATCACCGACGCGTACACCAACATCGCCACCGTCAAGCTCTTCTCGCACACGCGGCGCGAGGCGGAATTCGCCCGCTCGGCCATGGACGCTTTCAAGGTCACGGGCTACGCGCAGATGCGGCTGGTGAGCCACTTCGAGATCGTCAACCACATCCTGGTGGTGGGCATGATTCTGGGCGCCTGTGGCACCGCGCTGTGGCTGTGGTCGCAGGGCCAGGTGGGCGCCGGCGCGGTGGCGGCCGTCACGGCCATGGCGCTGCGCGTGTCGGGTCACGCACACTGGGTGATGTGGGAGATGACGACACTGTTCGAGAGCGTGGGCACCATTCAGGACGGCATCAACACGCTGACCAAGCCCCGCACGGTGCTGGACGCGCCCGATGCGCGCCCGCTGCAGGTCACGCGCGGCGAGGTGCGCTTTGACAACGTGCGCTTCGGCTACCAGGACAGCCGCCCGGTCATCGACAACCTGAACCTGACCATCCAACCTGGCGAGAAGATCGGGCTCATCGGCCGATCCGGCGCAGGCAAGTCCACGCTGGTGAACCTGCTGCTGCGCTTTCACGACGTGCAAGCCGGCCGCGTGCTGATCGACGGGCAGGACATCGCCCACGTCACGCAGGACAGCCTGCGCCAGCACATCGGCATGGTCACGCAAGATACGTCTTTGCTGCACCGCTCCATGCGCGACAACATCCTCTACGGCCGCCCCGATGCCAACGAAGCCGATCTGCACACCGCCGCCCGACGCGCGGAGGCCACGGACTTCATCGACACGCTGACCGACCTGCAAGGCCGCAGCGGCTACGACGCCCAGGTGGGCGAGCGCGGCGTGAAGCTGTCGGGCGGCCAGCGTCAGCGCGTGGCCATCGCCCGCGTGATGCTGAAGGACGCGCCCATCCTGCTGCTGGACGAAGCGACCAGCGCGCTCGACTCTGAAGTGGAGGCCGCCATCCAGCAAAGCCTGGACGGCCTGATGCAGGGCAAGACGGTGATCGCCATCGCCCACCGACTCTCCACCATCGCGGCAATGGACCGGCTGATCGTGCTGGACGCCGGCCGCATCATCGAAGAAGGCACGCACGCGCAACTGCTGGCCAGCGGCGGCGTGTATGCGCGCCTGTGGGGCCACCAGAGCGGCGGCTTTCTGGGCGAGACGGAAGACGACTGAGACGCGGCGGGTCTGGCACCGGGGACCAGCGCGCCGCCCCGCCCCGGCCGGCTACTGCCGCTGCCGCTGCGCACAGATTCATAAAAAAGGCCTCTAGCGCTTACCCATCAAGCGCTATCAGCTATCAATTAGATAGCACTCGATGGCTTACAACATCAAATGCAAGCCCGCGCGCTGTCGGCAATGGATGACACGCGCGTCGGTGCGCCGCCTGCGAACCGACGGCTACCCCCCTTCAACAATGCACCCAGGCATGTCGCCACCCCGCACTGGTCAAACCGGCAGCGGGCTCAATCACAACAACGAAGGAAACCAACCATGTCGATTTCTCTGCTGCTGCTCATCATCTTGATCCTCATCCTGGTGGGTGTGCTGCCGACTTGGGGACACAGCCGTTCGTGGGGTTACGGTCCCAGCGGCGGCATCGGCCTGGTAGTGGTGATCCTGCTGGTTCTGCTGCTGATGGGCAGGATCTGATGCAACTTCTGCGGGGCGGCCTTGGCCGCACCGACAGCAGTCAAGCGGCGCCGTCGGCGCCGTTTTTGCGTTGGGCGCCCGCTGCGAGTGGGCGTTATGCCCGCCGCATCGCCTGCGCACCGGCGAACGCCGTGGTGAGCCCGGCCAGTTCGGACTGGCTCACGACGCCGTTCGCCTCACCTTTGCGATCGACCAGCTTCAATAACGACTGCGTGAATGCCTCGCCTTGCGGCCCGCCCTGCGCGCCAGCCGGGCCGGTAGCGCGCGCCAAGCCTTGCAAGAATTCATTGGCGCTGACGCTGCCGTTGCTATCCGCATCGAAGCTCGCCGTGAGGGCGGCCTGCTCCTCCTCGGTCGCACCGAATTCGCTCAACAGTTTGCGAAAGTCCTGCGTGGACACCGACCGCTGCGCATCGGCCGCCGTGATGCCGGCTGGCAGCGCGTCGGCACGCACGCCCTGCCCGGCTGCACGCAGCGTGGCCTGCGCCTGGGCGCTCAAGGTGACCCGGGCGGAAGGTACTGGTTGGGCCGGAGGGGGCTCGGCGGCCGATGCTGCCCGTGCCGACGCGTTTCTGGCGTTGAACAGCATGGAAGCCACTGAGGCGATGCCGGAAATCAAAGGTGTCATGGCGCTGGGTCTCCCCCAAAAGCGGTGGGGCGCTTCGCACCGAAATCGGCGCATGCGCATCAGAGCCAGCTTAGGAGATTGCGCGGTTTCCACTCTGGAGAACAGAAAGGGTTTGTCCGCCCATTTTTGCGTGCCCAGCAGCTCTGAAACGCCTGGTTACGCGCCCTACAATAATCTGGCGCATCTCGATAGGCAAGGCAAGCCCCGCTCCAGCGTCGCCCAGACGCGGTCTTGACGGAGCCGCCGGCCCCCACTTTTTCTCATTTTTTGCTTATGACCACCCCTATTCAAGACATCCTGCGCGACGAGGACTCCGCCGCATTGCTGCAGCTGTGGCTCGACGAAGCCCGCGCCGGCGACCCGAGCCTGGGCCGCACCGCACAGACCGAAGGAGCGCAAATCCTTACCGCGCTCAGCGCCGCGCTGCAGGCTGGCGCCAATCCTGGTCAGTTCGGTGGTCGCGAATGGGCGGCGGTGCAGCAGGTGTTGAGCGATTTCTCCCGCTCGCGGGCCGCACAGGGCCAGAGCGCTGGCTCCACCAGCGTGTTCGTGCTGGCGCTCAAGCGACCGCTTTTCACCGCGCTGCAAAAACGATTGCTGGCCGATCCGCCGGCGCTGATCGAGGCGATCTGGTCCGCGACGGTGCTGGTGGACAGCATGGCCCAGCACACGATCACCAGCTTTCAACAGGTGCGTGAAGCAATCATCATCCGCCAGCAAGAAGAATTGCTGGAGCTGTCCACCCCCGTGGTCAAGCTCTGGGACGGCGTGCTGGCCGTGCCCATGATCGGCACGCTGGACAGCAACCGCACCCAGGTGGTGATGGAAACGCTGCTGCAGCGCATCGTCGAAACCGAGGCAGAGCTCGCCATCATCGACATCACCGGCGTGCCCACCGTGGACACGCTGGTCGCGCAGCATCTGCTGAAAACCGTCACCGCCATTCGCCTGATGGGCGCGGACTGCATCATCAGCGGCATCCGCCCGCAGATCGCGCAGACCATCGTGCACCTGGGCATCGACCTGGACGGCATTGGCACCAAGGCCACGCTGGCCGACGCACTGCGCCTGGCGCTGCACCGCACCGGCTGGCAAGTGGCCCGCCGTGTCGACTGACGCCAGGAACGGACACACGATGGACCGCATTCCCATTCTGCGCATGGGCCAGACCCTGCTGGTGACCATTCAGGTCGACATGCAGGACCAGACCGCCATGGCGCTGCAAGACGACTTGGCCGAGCGCATCGCCAAGACTGGCGCCAGCGGCGTGATGATCGACATCTCGGCGCTGGAGATCGTCGATTCCTTCGTGGGCCGCATGCTGGCCAGCATTTCGGGCATCGCCCGCATCCTGTCGGCCACCACGGTGGTGGTGGGCATGCAGCCGGCTGTTGCCATCACGCTGGTCGAACTGGGGCTTTCACTCGACGGCGTGAAGACCGCCCTGAACGTGGAGCGCGGCATGGCGCTTCTTCGCCGCAGCGAGGCGGAGGCCAGCGGTGTCCGCTGACCGCACCGGGACGCTGCCCCTCGAATCCGAGCAGCACATCGTCATCAGCCGACAGACGGTGCGCACCCTGTGCCAGTCGCTCAAGCTCTCTCTGGTGGATCAGACCAAGATGGTCACGGCCGCCAGCGAGCTGTCGCGCAACACCTTGATCCACGGCGGCGGTGGCCGCATGCGCTGGGAGCTGGTCGAAGCCGGCGCGCGCCAGGGGCTGCGCCTGCATTTCGAAGACGACGGCCCCGGCATTACCGATATCGGCATGGCCATGACCGACGGCTACACCTCCAAATCCGGCATGGGCCTGGGTCTGCCCGGCAGCAAGCGGCTGGTGAATGAATTTGCCATCGACTCCGCCCCCGGCAAGGGCACCTGCGTGAGCATTACCAAGTGGAAGTGATCACTGGCTGGACGCACCGCAGCATCCCCGTCACCGACGCCAGCTGCGTAGGCGAGGCGCGCCGCTACTGCGCGCAGTCCATCGCGGACTGGGGTTGGAGCGACGTGGACGCGGGGCGCCTGTCGCTCATCGTCACCGAACTCGGCTCCAACCTGACGCGGCACGCCCAGCAGGGCCAGCTGTGGATCGCCTTCAAGCCTGTGTGGCAAGAGGTGGAAGTGATCGCGCTGGACAAGGGCCCCGGCATGTCTGACGTGCAGCGATCGCTGACCGACGGCGTATCCACCGGTTCCGGCTCGCCCGGCACCGGCCTGGGCGCCGTGCGCCGCATGGCCAGCGACTTCGACGTGCATTCCACGCCTGCCGGCACGCTGGTGCTGGCACGCATTCGCCCCGCCGCCGCGGCGCAGTCGCCCATCACCAGACGGCTGGGTGCCGTGCAGCTGGCTGCCCCGGGCGAGACCGTATGCGGCGATGGATGGGCACTGGCCATCGACGGCGCGCACGACATTGCCTTGCTCGTCAGTGATGGGCTGGGTCACGGCCCTGACGCTGCAGCCGCATCGAACGCGGCCCTGGGGGCTTTCGCCAAGGAACCTTTCACCGCGTTGCCGACGCTGGTGCAAAAGCTGCACCAGAGCCTGCAGGGCACGCGCGGTGCCGCCATTTTCATGCTGCTCGCTATGCAGGGCGAAGCGCTGCAGTATGCCGGCGCCGGCAACATCCTAGGCCGCGTGATGTCGGGTGTGTTCGACAAGAGCATGCTCACTCCGCACGGCACGGCCGGGGTGCAGTTGCGCCGCGCCGAAGCCAGCAAGCAGGAATGGCCCCCCCACGCCCTGGCGCTGGTGCATACCGACGGAATCGCGTCTCGATGGCCCGCCGCGGCGCTGGCCTCACTGATGCCACGCGACCCTACCCTGCTGGCTGCGGCCCTGGCCTGGACTTACCTGCGCGGGCGCGACGACGCCACCGTGGTGGTGCTGAAACAAGAGGAGCCGGAGTGACCGACACCGATGTGAACGACCTGCACGAGCTGCGCGCCCAGTTAGCGCAAAGCCGTGCCGATGCCGACGCCCTGCGCGCCGAGCTGGAAGAAACCAACCGGGGCGTGGTTGCGCTGTATGCCGAACTTGACGAGCAGGCCTTGCAGCTGAAGCAGGCCACCGAGCTCAAGAGCCGGTTCCTGTCGTACATGAGCCATGAGTTCCGCACGCCCATTGGCGCCATCCGCAGCATCACGCGGCTGTTGATCGACCGGGTGGACGGCCCGCTGACCCATGAGCAGGAAGTGCAGGTGCGCTTCGTGCAGAGCACAGCCGAAGAATTCGCCGACATGGTGGACGACCTGCTGGACCTGGCCCGCATTGAGGCCGGAAGGCTGGAAATCTCGCCCGAATGGTTCGAGATGGTCGATCTTTTTTCCGCACTGCGCGGCATGTTCAAGCCGGTGCTCGACAACGACCGCCTGAACCTGGTGTTCGAAGAGGCCGAGGGGCTGCCGCGCCTGTACACCGATGACCGCAAGCTCTCGCAGATCCTGCGCAACTTCATCTCCAATGCGCTCAAGTTCACGCCGCAAGGCGAAGTGCGCGTGTCGGTGCGGCTGGAGGGCAGCGACCAAGTGCGCTTTGGCGTGACGGACACCGGTATCGGCATTGCCCCGGAACATCTGAACTCGCTGTTCAGCGACTTCTCGCAGGTAGGCTCGCCCATCCAGAAGCGGCTGCGCGGCTCGGGCCTGGGCCTGGCGCTGTCGCGGCAGCTTGCCACGCTGCTGGGCGGCACCGTCACAGTGACCAGCACGGTGGGACAGGGATCGGAATTCGCGGTAACGGTGCCCGTGCGCGTGGTGCCCGCCGACAGCGAAGCGGAACCCGCGCCTGCTGCCCACGGCCCCCAAGAAGGCGCGTGACGCCCACAGGAACTGAACGCATGCCGCTTTCTGGAATCATCGCTCCCACCATCGACCGCAGTCGGCATACCGTGCTGATCGTGGACGACAACCCGGCCACGCGCTACTCCACCACACGGGTCGTACGTGCTGCAGGCTTCCTCACCGAGGAGGCCGACAGCGGCGGCACAGCCATCGCCAAGGCTTCCGGCGGCGTGGCCGCCGTGGTGCTGGACGTGCACTTGCCCGACATGAGCGGTTTCGACGTCTGCCGTGCGCTGCGCGGTAACGCCCGTACCAGCCTGATTCCCATCGTTCACCTGTCGGCCGCCTACGTGCAAAGCGAACACCGCGTGGCCGGGCTGAACGCCGGCGCCGACGCATACATGGTGCATCCAGTCGAGCCGCCCTTGCTCATCGCCACGCTGCAGGCGCTGATCCGCGCACGCATGGCCGAAGACCGGCTGCGCAGCAGCCAGACCCGCTTCAGCGCCATCTACGACCACGCGCCGGTTGCCATGATGCTGATCGACGAGCGTGGCCAGTTCACCGACGTGAACCCCGCAGCCGCCGCCCTGTTTCAGCGCTCGCGCAACGCGCTTATCGGCACGGCGATCGCCGAGCTTGCCTCACCCGCCTGGCAAGAATTCGTGCGCGAGCGCACCACCGCACCCACAGCCAGCGCCTGGCATGGCGAGTTGCCCCTGCTGCGCGCCGACGGACAAGAGCTGCTGCTGGACTGGAGCATGTCCGACCACGTGGAGCCGGGTGTACGCATCGGCATCGCCAAGGACTTGTCAGAACGCATCGAATTCGAGCGCCGCCGCGAGGAAGTGCTGGAGCGCGAGCAAGCCGCCCGTGTGCTGGCCGAGCGCCACAGCCGCACCAAGGACGACTTCGTCGCCGTGCTGTCGCACGAGCTGCGCACGCCGCTGACGCTCATCACCGGCTGGGCGCACATGCTCAAGCGCCCGGGCGTCAGCGCCGACATGCTGGCGCGCGGCATCAGCGCCATCGAGCGCGGCGTGCAGGCGCAAAGCCGCATCATCTCGGACATCCTCGACGTGTCGCGCCTTGCATCGGGCAAGCTGCGCCTGCATCGCGAATGGGCCGACCCGGTGGAGCTGGCGCTAATCTCGCTGGACGCCGTGCGCGAAACAGCCGACGCCAAGAAGGTGTCTATCGTTCTGGAACGCCACAACGCGGGTACCCCCGCCTGGCTGGACGTCACGCGCTTTCAGCAGATCATCTGGAACCTGGTCACCAATTCCATCAAGTTTTCTGAAGCCGGCAGCACCGTGCGCATCGCCCTCGCGCGTGAAGGCGACGACCTCTCGGTGATCGTGCAGGACGAGGGCATGGGCATCGCCCCGGAGTTCTTGCCTCACCTCTTCGGGCGCTTTACCCAGAGCGGACCGCCCAACAACCGCACTCATGGTGGCTTGGGCCTGGGGTTGTCCATCGTCAAGCACCTGGTCGAGCTGCACGGCGGCTCCATCCAGGCGACCAGCGCAGGGCTGGGCCACGGCACCACCATGACCGCCCACCTGCATGTCGCCCCTGACGAGCAACTACTGACCGCAGGCACCGACCCCGCAGCGGTCCCGGAAAGCACCGCTGGCCCACGCCTCCAAGGCAAGGACATCCTGGTGGTGGAAGACAACGCCGACACCAGCGAGATGCTGGGCATCGTCCTCACCGACCAGGGCGCCCGCGTGCGCGCGGTGGACAACTACGACGCAGCGCTGCAAGAGATCGACCGCCAGTGGCCCGATTTGCTGGTGAGCGACATCGGCCTGCCGGGCAAGGACGGCTACCAGCTGATCGCCGCCATTCGGGAGCGGGAGTCGGCCGCTGGGCGTGCGCCGCGCCTGCGCTCGGTAGCGCTTACCGCCTTCGCCAGGCCGCAAGACCGGGCGCGCGCGCTGGCGGCGGGGTTCGATGCGCATCTGGGCAAACCGCTGCAGCCACATTTGCTGCTGCAATTGCTGGCCTGAGGGCGCGGCGGATGGTGCCGCGCGATGCCGGTCTGGAACAGGCGCCGGAGCAGGCGCTGGAGCCAAAGCGGGTCAATTTTAAGCATGAAATATGGCCTTAGCGCCCGTGTATAAAGCGCTGTTAGCTATAATATTTATAGCAAACAATACTGTCTGAAGTCGATGCCTAGCGATCAGCCAGGCGCTTCCAGCGATACGCAAACTGCCTGGGCGTGAGCCCGAGTGACAGTGCCGCCCGCGTCTGGTTTCCGCCGTGCAGGTGCATGGCCTGGCGCAGTTCGCTTTCGTCATGGGAGCTGCGCGACAGGTACTCCCGGACGAGTGGCATGCCGTGCATGCGAGGCGCCTGCGCAGGCACACTTTTTTCAACAGCGTCCGGCATCACTTTCTTGGCGTCGGGCAGCCAGTTTTCCAACTCCTTGCGGGACACCGTTGTCTGGTCGGTCAGCAGCACGGTTCGCTCGATGACATTTGCCAATTCCCGGATATTGCCCGGCCAGGCCTGCTGCTCCAGGGCTTCCAGCGCCTGCGCCGTGAAATGCACGTTGCGCTGGTTCTGCTGGTTGGTCTTGTTGAGAAAATGCATGGCCAGCGGACGTATGTCTTCCCGCCGCTCCGACAACGACGGCAGGCGGATGGGAATCACGTTCAAGCGATAAAACAAGTCCTGGCGAAAGTTCTTTTTCTCGACCTCGGTCGCCAGATCGCGATTCGTTGCCGCCACCACCCGGACGTTGATGAAGATCTCTCGCTGGCCGCCCAGGCGAATGATCGTGCCCTCCTGCAGGGTACGCAGCAGTTTGACCTGCATGGCCAGCGGCATTTCTCCGATCTCGTCGAGGAAGATGGTGCCCTGGTGAGCCTGCTCGAACCAACCGGCGCGGGAAGAAGACGCACCACTGAATGCGCCCTTCTCGTAGCCGAAGAGTTCAGACTCGAAAAGCGTCTCGGGAATGGCGGCGCAGTTCACCTTGATGAAGGGGCCATCATGACGGTCGCTGGCCAGGTGAAGCGCACGGGCGAACAGTTCCTTGCCCGTGCCCGATTCACCCAGCAGCAGCACGCTGGCCGTGGCTCGCGATACCCGCTCCAATTCCTGCAGCGCCCGCAACAAGACCGGCGATCGGCCGATGATGCCGTAGCGCGCCGTCGCAGATTCCAGCGCCCTGCTCAGCATTTCGTTCTGGCTCTCGAGCGCTTGTGTCTGCGCTGCCACCAATTGGCGCAATTGCAGAATCTGGCCTGCCAGCGTGGCCAGCAGCTTCATGACCGCGACGTCCTCGCTGATCGCACGATTGCGGCGACGGATGCGATGCGCAGCGAGCACACCGACCGTCTTGCGCCCAAGATCGATGGGCACCGCAATGAAGGCCACCGTCTCCTGAGGCAACTGGGCGCGCTCGACTGATCTGACGAGAAAACGGGTGTCAGCGTCGATGTCCTGCACGATGCTGGGCTGACCTGTGGCCAATACAGCGCCGGTAATGCCCTCCCCGGCGGCATAGGTGCCGCGAGCCATCTCGGCCTGGGTCAGACCGTAGGCATACCGGATGGAGGCGCCCTCTCCTGCATCGACCGGCCGCTCCATGCCGTCATCGAGCGCATTGGACAGAACGATCCGGCCACGATTGAGCCCGAGGAGCTCTGACATCAAGTGGAGCATTTCACGCAGCACCACATGCGGCGCAAGACTCTTTCCCACCAGGCGCATGACCTCGCCCAGCAGCAGCTGTTCCTGTTCGCGCCAGGTCGGCTCGTCTCGGTTGCTCGCGCCCGGTTGTACGGATAGAGGTACTTGTGCCATCTCGGGGTCAACGTCGGGGAGCAGGGCTGTGGATGCGGCCAGGAATGGCCCCAACCCAGGACGAAAGCAGGCTACCAGATATTGAGGGGAACCTTCAGATAACGCACCCCGTTCGCCTCGGGCTCGGGAAGCTCCCCAGCCTGGATGTTGACCTGGATGGCCGGCAAGATCAGTGCAGGCATCCCCAGCGTGGCGTCGCGCTTCTCACGCATGTCGACAAACTGCTGCTCGGAAATGGCATCCCGCAAATGGATATTGGCCAGTCGCTGCTCAGCCACTGTGGTTTTGAATGAAGGCATGCGACCGGCAGGTGGGTAGTCGTGGCAGAGCAGCAGAACGGTCTCGGGGGGCAGCGCCAGGATGCGCTGGACGGACTGGTAGAGGGTGTGCGCATTGCCGCCCGGAAAGTCGCAGCGGGCGCTGCCGACATCCGGCATGAAAAGGGTGTCGCCAACGAACGCCATCGAAGGGTGGCCATCGCTGCCGGCAACGACGTACGCGATATCTGCCGGCGTATGCCCTGGAACGTGCATCGCACGCAACTGCAGCGGGCCGACGGAGAAGGCTTCGTCCGCCTCGAAGAGATGCCCGAACTGCGAACCGTCGAGCGGAACGTTGGGCGCGAGGTGGAAAACTCTTTGAAATGCCTGCTGAACCTTGCGAATACCCGAGCCAATCGCAATGGTGCCGCCCAGGATGCCCTGGATGTAAGGCGCGGCGGACAGATGGTCTGCGTGCGCGTGGGTTTCCAGCAACCACCGCAACCTGAGTCGGTGCTCGCGAACGAAGGCGATGACGGCATCAGCTGAACGGGTGTGGGTTCTGGCTGCACTGGGGTCGAAGTCCAGCACCGAGTCGATGATCGCGCATTCGCTGTCTGCGCCCGTGTGCAGCACATAGGTGAAGGTCGAAGTCACGGTGTCGAAAAAAGACTCGACGAGAGGTGTGGCAGACAGGGTCATAAGGCACGCAAAAATCAATGCATCCAGGTTCGGTAGAGCAGCGCCAGGGCCACAAAAACAGACAGAACAGCAAATCCCGCCTGGAGAATTTCGCTGCGAATGCTGACGGAGAAATGCCGTCCCGCCAGCATTCCAGCCATCGCGGACGCGACGAATGCCACGCCTTCCGTCCCCATTCTTGCACCGGCCTGCAGGGCGCTGACCGTGGCGCCCAGCGATACGAGCGCGATGACCAGCAGCGAGGTGGCGACGATGGCCTGCATGCCGACATCGGTCCACTGGCGAAAAGCGGGAACGATGAGAAAACCGCCGCCCACGCCCAGCATCCCGGTCAGCAGGCCGGCGCATCCGCCGATGCAAGACAGCGTCACCGCGCATCGTGATGTCCAGCGAAACCGCCCCGAGCTGCGATCGATGACGCAACGCTTGCCCGCGGTCGGCAGCACCAGCGCTGGCGAACTTTCGGCGACATGCGCGCCCGTCGCGGCCTGCCTCAAGAGGCGTGCGGCGACCAGGAGCATGGCCAGGGCAA
This sequence comes from Acidovorax sp. WCS2018Noco2-16, assembly GCF_031843945.1. Lineage (NCBI taxonomy): Bacteria > Pseudomonadati > Pseudomonadota > Betaproteobacteria > Burkholderiales > Comamonadaceae > Acidovorax > Acidovorax sp. WCS2018Noco2-16. The sequence goes on along the minus strand of NZ_JAVTJJ010000001.1, from coordinate 186,624 downwards.
ACAGCGTCATGAGCACCGTCTGCGGCAGCGCATGGGCGGCCTTCACCCCCAGCGGAGAAAAGCAGATGCCCAGCGACGCCATCAACAAGGCAGCCCGCCAGCGGACAAGGCCCCGGCGAAGCCCGCCGCAGGCGCCCAGACCGGCCGACAGTCCCACGGCCAGCAAGGCCACCGGCGTTGCCGCCTGCGGCTGCCAGCCCAAGCCGAGCACCAGGGCGGGCACAGCCAGAATGCCCCCGCCTGCGCCCGTGAGCCCGAGGATGAGCCCCACCGTGGCGCCGTAGGCCGCTGCAAGCATCACGGGGCGTCCGACGTCAGTCTCAGTACTGCTTGTAGGGCAAGAACTTGCCGCTCATGACGATGCGCACGCGGTCACCGTTGGGGTCGTTCTCGCGTTGCAGGTCCATCTTGAAGTCGATCGCGCTCATGATGCCGTCGCCGAACTCCTCGTGGATCAGGGCCTTGAAGGTGGTGCCGTAGACGTTCACCATTTCATAGAAGCGGTAGATGAGCGGGTCGGTTGGCACCGAGGTGGGCAGCGATCCCTTGTAGGGTGTCACGGTCAGCCACTTGGCGTCTTCTTCGCTCAGATCGAATATCTCGGCCAGGATGGCTGCCTGAGGCTTGCTCAGGGTCATCTGGCCCAGGCAGGCGGACGTCACCCACTCTTTGCTGAGGCCGACTTTGGCGGCGACCTCCGACCACTTCAGCTCCTTGGACACTTTGGCGGCAATGATTTTTTCGGTGACTTCGAGACGGCTCATGGGTTCTCCTGTAGTTAAGGTGTGGAAATTCAAAAATTCAGACGACGCGTTGCAACTGAAACGGCGTCACTTGATGGGGTTCTTCGGCGGGAGCTTGCGGCGCCACAGCAGCGTCCATGCCAGGCCGCACGAACACAGGCTTGGCAGGCGCCCGGCCGTTCGACAGGTCCTTGGAACGGGCCACCAGGAAATCCACCAAGTGGTTGCGAATCCGGTAGTACTGGGGGTCGTGATGCAGCGTGGCGCGCTGGCGATCCTGCGGCATGGTGTTGACCACGATTTCAGCGATCCGGGCCTGCGGGCCGTTGCTCATCAGCAAGATCTTGTCGGCCAGCAGAATCGCTTCATCCACGTCGTGCGTGATCATGAACACGGTCTGGTTGGTTTCCCGGCAGATGCGCAGCAACTCGTCCTGGATGGTGCCGCGTGTCAAGGCATCGAGGGCGCCGAAGGGCTCGTCCAGCAGCAGCATCTTGGGCTGGATGGCAAAGGCCCGGGCAATGCCCACGCGCTGCTTCATGCCGCCTGACAAGGCAGAAGGCGTCTTGTCGATGGCATGGTTCAAGCCCACCAGCTCCACGTACTTTTCCACGTGCTCATTGACCTGCGCGGCGCTCCATTGCGGCCACTTGCTGCGCACCGCGAACGCAATGTTCTTGCGCACCGTCAGCCAGGGCATCAGCGCGTGGCCTTGGAAGACCACGCCGCGCTCCAGACTGGGGCCCGAGATTTCGCGGCCGTTCATGATGACCACTCCACCGCTCGCCACTTCGAGGCCCGCCAGCACGTTCAGGATGGTGGTCTTGCCGCAGCCGGAGTGGCCGATGATGCAGGCGAACTCGCCCTTGGCCAGGTCGAAGTTCACGCTGTCGAAGACCGGTTCTGCGCCAGCGACGTAGGACTTGGTCAGCCCTTCGACCTTCAGAAAAGCCTCCGCACTGCCCGTATTTCTTTTTTCAGTCTGCATAGGTCACCGCCTTTTGCGCTTTGGCAAACACCATGTCCAGGGCCATGCCCACCAGACCGATGGCGAGAATCGCGAAGATCACGTTGGTGAGCGAAAGGTTGTTCCACTCGTTCCAGACGAAGTAGCCGATGCCGGTGCCGCCCACCAGCATCTCCGCGGCGACGATGACCAGCCAGGCAATGCCCATGCTGATGCGCATGCCGGTGAGAATGGTCGGGGCTGCCGCGGGCAGGATGACCTGGAGTGCCTTGCGCACAGGCCGCACCTCCAGGGTTCTGGCCACGTTCAGCCATTCGCGCCGTACCCCTGCGACACCGAAGGCGGTATTGGTCAGCATGGGCCAGATGGAGCAGATGAAAATCACGAAGATGCCCGATATGGATGAGTCCTTGATGGTGTAGAGCGCTATGGGCATCCAGGCCAGCGGCGAAATCGGTTTGAGCACCTGGATGAAAGGATCCAGCGCTCGATACGCCAGCGGACTCATGCCGATGAGAAACCCCATCGGAACGGCGAACAAGGCCGCCAGTCCAAAGCCCAGCGCGACCCGGCCCAGCGAATAGGCGATCTGAATGCCGACGCCCTTGTCGTTCGGGCCGTTGTCGTAGAAGGGACTGGCCAGATGCTTGGCAATGGTCGATCCCATGTCGGCCAAGGTCGGGAAAGACGACTTGGCGTCCGCGCTGCTTGTCCTGGCGGGATCCTTGCCCATCAGCTTGGCATATTCCAGCTGCTCCGCAGTCAGCGTGGGCTGAACGGTTTTGGTGGGCAGCGTGGCGACATGCCATATGGTGAGAAGAACCGCGAGCAGCAGGGCTGACAAGAGGCCTGCCCTAAGTCGGAGTGTTTTGGAGGGCGTCATCGCTCAGACCTTCTTGATGGCAAAACTGTCCGCGTAGGCCCGGGCCTTGGCAGGGTCGAAGGTCTTGCCCATGATTTCGTATTTGGGATACGCACTGCCATCCGAGAACGGCTGACCCAGCTCGCGCATCGTCTTTTTTGCATCGGTCAGAAGAAACACCTTCTCTGCGATCTGCTTGTAGTCGACCTCGCCTTTGATGTAGCCCCACCGCTTCATCTGCGTCAGCATCCAGACGGCCATGCCTTGCCACGGCATGGGATCGAAGTCGACCCGGGCCGGCACGTTGACGATGTTGCCCAGGCCGTCGGCGAACTTGCCCGTCAACACCTGCCTGACGACCGCTTCCGGCTGGTTGAGGTAGGCCTGCGGCGCTATCACCTTGGCGATCAGCTCACGGTTGTTGGCGTCCCGCGCCATGGCAGCCGCCGTCAGCACGGCGCGGTACAGCGCAGCGAATGTGTTCGGGTTTTTCTGGATGAATTCGGCCGAGGTGCCGAATGCGCAGCAAGGGTGGCCATTCCAGATGTCGCGGGTCAGGATGTGGATGAAACCGACCTCCTCCACGACGGCGCGCTGGTTGAAAGGATCCGGCCCCAGAAAGCCGTCGATGTTGCCGGCACGCAGGTTGGCCACCATCTCTGCCGGCGGAACCACCCGCAACTGCACGTCACGGTCCGGGTCCAGGCCTGCCTCGGCCAGGTAGTACCGCAGCAGGAAGTTGTGCATGGAGTACTCGAAAGGAATGGCGAATTTGAAGCCCTTCCAGTTCTTCGGATCCCGATTGTTTTTGTGCTTGATGGCCAGCGTGATGGCCTGGCCGTTCACGTTCTGAATGGTGGCGACCTCCATGGCCTGAGCGTTCGAGCCCAGGCCCATGGTGATGGCCAGCGGCATCGGCGACAGGAAATGCGAGGCGTCGTACTCGCGGTTGAGCATCTTGTCTCGCACCAGCGCCCAGCCGGCGGTCTTGACCAGTGAGACATCCAGGCCCTGCTTGCTGTAGAAGCCCAGGGGCTCCGCCATGATGAGCGGGGTGGCGCAAGTGATCGGTATGAAGCCGATCTTCAAGCTCTTCTTTTCAATCGCGCCGCGCTCCTGGGCCATGGCCTGCAGGCTGGCGACGGGCAGCACGCTGGAGATGGCGGCCATGGCAGTCCCTTTGCCGACCGCCCGCAGGAAGCGACGGCGGACCTCGTCCTGCGGGAAGATGGCCTTCACGAGGGTGGCCTCGATGTACTGGTTCGAGTAGTCCTCGAACTCGGCCGTCTGGCTGCGGCGGATAAGTTCCTTGGTAGCGGAGGCAGCGCTGTCGGCTTCATGCTCGTGCTGCGACGAGTGGCGTCCACACGCGCAATTCATCATGAGCGGTTTGTCGGCGTCGTACGGGTCGAAGTAGCTCATAAGGTCTTTCGGCAAGGGTGGGCGAAATGGAATGGGTCGAAACGTCAGACGGTGAAGCCGCGAGAGGCTGTCTTCACCCGGATCACTGGCCGGACATGGGCATAGGCAATGGGCTCGCTGCCCGTCAGATGGGCTGCGATGACCTTGGCCTGCCGGCCAATCGGCTCGATGTAGCGCATCGCCTGTCCATCGATGCTGATGCAGTCGCCCAGGGCATGGATATTGGGAACGCTGGTACGCAAATCCTGTGCCTGCACCGCAATACCGTTGTTCCACTGCAGCCCAGCACTCTGGGCCAGGCGAGTCGGCGTCTGCAGACCGGTGGCCGACAGCACATGGTCGGCCAGGTAGGCCCCACCGCCCTCGGTGACCACCGTCAATTGGTGGTCTTGCTTCGTGACCGACTTGACCTTCGTGCCACCGACGAACTCGATGGACAGTGGCGCCCATGCCTCAAGCAGTTCCTGCGAGGCACTCGCTGGCAGCAGGTTGGCGAGCGGTCGATCCGCAACGTCGAGCAGCACGATGTGGTGCCCGGCCATCGCCAGGTCGTTGGCCAGCTCGGAGCCCACCAGTCCGGCGCCGGCGACCACGATGCGTTGAGGCTGGTTCGACGCAGCAATGGCCTCCCGGAACCGGGCGTAGCACCGCAGGTCGTTGATAGCCCAGCAGAGGCTCGAAGGCAAGGCCGCATCCGTTCTGGGCGACGCACCATGAGCGAGCACCAGGTGCCTGTATTTGATGGTGCCTCGCGTGGTGCGTAGCGCGTTCACGCCGGAGCACACGCTGATCGCATGGGTGTGCGCCAGCAAGCGCACCTTCATGCGTTCGGCGGCTTCTTGCCCCGTTTCCTTGATCAGCGCGGGCAGGCCAATGGCCTTGGCCAATGCCACGGACAACAAGGGCTTGTCATAGACATCACCGCTGCAGTCGGTGACCAAGGTGATCGGTACACAGGCGTCCTGCTCGCGCACGGCACGTGCCATCTGCCAGCCTGCGGTGCCGGCCCCGACGATGACGATGCCTGCATCATTGCGACTGCCCGCGACTGCACTGGGCGAAGCACGGTGCTCGGTGATCGCCATCACCACATAGATTTCGAAATCGGATTTCGTGACACCGCACAGCGGGCACTCCCAGTCATCGGGAATGTCTTCAAAGCGCGTTCCCGGCGCGAGCCCGCTGTCGGGATCGCCCTGGGCCTCGTCGTAGACCAGGCCGCAGGCGCGGCAGATGTACTGCCGGAACGCCAGCGTGCATTCGTCCAGCGGCTCCGGTGCCGTCAGGCCGAGGGCGCTCATGACGGCGTCACCGGGTTGCTGAGCTTGGCCATCTCGCGGCGAAGATGCTTGAGCGCAGGGGTCACGATCGCGACGAAATGGGACTCGCGGACACGGCGCTGCACCGAAGACGACAGCAAATAGCCGCGGGCCCCCTGATGCAGCAGGGCCGACTGCGCCGAGCGCAGCGCCAGTTCCGAGGCATGCGCCCGGACGTCCAGAACGTCCAGCAAAGACACCTTGTCTCCCGCCTCGATCTGCCGGGCCAGGGCGAAGGTGCGCTCCGTCAGCGCGTCCAGCTCGGCCTGCAGGTCTGCCGGGCGCTCATCCAGAAACTGATTGACATGGCCCAATTGCTGCTCGACGTCCCACATCGTTCCAATGGCCCCTTGCGTGACCCCCAGACCCATGCCAACCTGCAGCAGAATGAAACTCGCGCGTACCTTCTCAAGGAAGGGCCGCACCGGGTCTGCGATCACGCGATCTGCACTGACAAAGAAGTCGCAAAAACGCACGCCCCACGTTCCCGTGCCTTCCATGCCTGCAAACGAGGGGCACTCGCGCAGTTCAATGGCGCTGTCGTCGCATGGCACCATGAACATGATTTCGTGGGTTGGACCGTCAGGATCGACTACGGTGGCGGCACCGCCGAAGTAGTGACCGCGCCCGAGGTTGCTGACCCATGGGAGGGTTCCGTTCACGACGTAGCCCCCCGCCACCTTCTCAGCCTTGAGGAGCATCTGCTCGATGCCCGTCATGGCTTTCATGGGATTGCTCAGGGCGGTGCCGCCCAGGGAGTCGCCGCTGACGTGGCGCTCAAGGGCCTCGCCCGACAGCGCGGGATTGCCGCTTTGCTCCATGTAGAGCGTGCAGGCCGCCTGGCACCACATCATGAATCCGGTCGCCCCGCAAACGCGCGAGACTTCGGAGATGGCCTGAATGGCGGCAACGAAATCAGGCTTGCCGTCGAGTGACGTCTGCGCCCGGTAGGCACCCGCCTTGCCCAGGGCCCGCATGACGGCCTCCGGATAGGTGCCGACCCGGTCGATCTCCTCGACCATCGCCGCCAGGGGGCCATTCGCGATCATGCGAACGGCATCCAGCATCGCTGCACGGCTTTCGCCGATGGGGGTTTCCGTGTCCGTCTCGGGCATCTGAAGTACCGCTGACATGGTGTGATCCTGACTCGCTCGTTACGCGAGATCGATAGCGAAGGCGATCGGATTGCGCATCGTGTTGGCAACAGGCGAATACATGTTTGCGTGTTGAACGATTTCGTCCAGAACTTCGCGCGGCGCATCACCTTCGATGACCACCTTCACACGGATGTCCTGGAACCCCATCTCCAGCGGCTGCTTGGGCGCGCCACCCGCACCCCAGGCGGCCGGATTGCCAATATCGCCTTCCAGAAATATTTCCAACTTGGACAACTTCACGTTGCGGTGCGTGGCAACGGCCGTGATGCCGACGCACAGGCAACCACCGAGGCCGGACAGCACGATTTCGCCAGGTGCTGGCGCGGTGTCTTGACCGAACAAGTGAGGCGGCTCGTCAACGACGACCGGCGTGTGGTCGCCGACGTAGCTCAGCGTACGGAACTTGCCATCCACCACCGTGTGGACTTTGTTCGTGCCCCTGGAGCCCGGATTGTTGCGACCCTTCTCCGCAAAGGCTTCCAGGCCCGCACGATCTATGCTGCGGAGATAGGTCTTGACAGTGGACTGCGCCGCTTCGGCAGCACGTTCAGTGGTGGTAATGGTCATTGGTGATTCCATGGGTTGCAAGGTTGAACCCTAGTTAAGCAATCACCGTGCCATATCTATCAAAATTCCTAACCTCCTGTTTTTAAAAGATTTTTTCCCTTTATCGATGTCTACACAACTCTTAGTCAATGCGCATCGACAAATTGTCTTCAGTAAATGTAGACAATTTGTCATGTCTTATACGGCACATTCTGTGGGCTCGTTATCGCGCGCGCTTGTTGAAACCCAGGTGTTGTGGGGAGGCGCTTGAATCGGTAAGTCGATGCACAGGCTCCTCGGTGCACGGGGCGGTGAGCAGAGACCGTGGCCGAAGGTTCGGCGTGCAACCAGGGCGGCAGCTACGACAGCACCTTGGCCGAGCCATCGGGTGGTTCTACGAAACCGCGTTGATCCCACCCCGAGGTGCCATGAGAGACCAATGAGGCAGCGGAACTGCGACGAGCAAAAGGACTGTGGTTCAACCGCGGCATGATCCCATGCGCTTCCACGTCACCCATGGCGATTCGATCCGGCGCCAAATTCACAGCGGCGCCCCGCGGACTGGCCATTGAAAACGTTCCATGAGCTTTCGCCGGATCTTCAACGCCGACAGCACACCCAATGGGCGGGCTGTCGGCGGCTGGGATGATGCGGGTGGAGATAGCTTGAAACGGATGCCTGTTAGAACCTCAGCTTTTCGCCATCGTTGGGCACAAGGGCGCGCTGTTTGTCCATGCCGTTTTGATTGATGAAGTCGCGCAGTTCGGTGCGAGACAGCGTGGCGTGGTTCACCGCTTCCATGTGAATGGCAACCAGCTTCGCCTGAGGCGCGAATTTGTAGGCGCGCAACATGTCTTGCTTGCCCATGATGATGGAGCCTTCAAACCCGATCACCTGTGCGTAGCCCGTGTTGAGGATCACCACATCAGGCTTGAACTGCGTGAGGGCTTGCTCGACCTCGGGCCGCCAAATGGTGTCTCCGACCACATAGGTCGTTGCATAGCCGGTGCGTTGAAACACGACACCCATCGCCTCACCCAGCAACTGCCCCAGTGAGGGTACGGCGTACATGGCGTCGGTGCCATGCTGGCCGCCTGTCTTGTACAGCCGCGTGCCATTGAATTCGGTGCCTGCTTCGGTGAGCACGCGCACATTGGTGAAGCCATCCTTGCGCACGGCAGCCGCATCTTTCTCGTCCTGCGTGAAGATGGGCATGCTGGATGGCACCAGCTTCTTGGCGGCCGCGTCCCAATGATCGTCATGCAAGTGCGTCAGGATCACGGCATCGGCCTTGAGCACCTCATTGACAGGCACTGGCAGATCAATCAAAGGATTGCGCAGTTCGCTGCGGGCAGTCCCCGGAAAGCCACTGTATGCACCCCTGGGCGCGAGCATGGGATCCACCAGAAAGTGGGCGCCTGCGTAGTTCAGCTTGATGGTCGCGTTGCGAACCAGCTGAAAATCCACGGCACTCGTCGACGCCGATGCCTTGTCGGTGCCGGAACTCATGGGATGCACGCCTGAGCACGCAGCAAGCGCTGCAATGCTGGTGACGGCGAAAACATTTCTGAATACTTGAATTGGGTTCATGAATCGATCTTTCTGATGGAATGCAATGTCAACGGCCACGAAGGATGTGCTTCAGAGCCTCGCTCCCGCAGAGATGCCGGAGATAGGGATCAATGAAGCACGGACGCCCCATTGTTCCGTGGTGCAGCCCATCCGGCTATTGGCTCAAATTCCATTTATGGAAAGATTCCGGCCAATTGCAACACTCCACCATTCGTCAATCGACTTTTGCAGATTCAGCGACCTCACTGGGCAAGCGCGATGCCGCGCGCGTCAGTGCCTCTGCAAACGCGAGCGCCGCCGCCCTGGGCTCTGTGCCCCGTTTTGAGATCAGGTACAGATCGAGGTGCGCCAAGGGCTCCTGCAACATGGCCACCCCCAGGCCTTGGCGTCGGCACTCCTCAATCGCGAACGAGGGGATGATGGCGTGACCTCTGCCGGCCCGCACCATGCCGATGATGGTGCCCAGCAGATTCATGCGCGAGCGTTCCTCATGGGGGCGACCCAAGCGGGACAGATGCTTTTCGATCACGACCTGGATCGGATTGTCCGAGGGCAGGCTGACCAGGGGCCAACCTGCGACGCTGCTCCAGGGCAGGCTTTCCACGCGGCCTGGGGTCTGCGTGTCAGGCGGGCTGATGCACATGAGCTGGAACTTGCAAAGCGGCTGACGCGACAGCCCTACGGCCGGTTTGACGAAGAAGCCGAAGCCGATATCCACCTCTCCCTCCAGTACCTTCTGGCGCACGGTGCCGATATCCGCATCGATCAGATGCACGTGCACTTCGGGATGGCTCTCGGCAAAGTTGCGCACCACGTCGGGCAGCAGGCTGGCCGAAATCATGGGCGTGGCAGCTACCAGCAAGCGAGAGCGCACGGCCGCCTCGCTGCCATCAAGCACCGCACCGAGCGCCTGCAACTCGCCCACTACGCGCTCCGCGACCGGCTGTAGCCGCCGACCCGCGTCGGTCAGCGTCAGCGATCGCGTCGTTCGGTTGAACAGGCGGGCTCCGACCTGGTCCTCCAGCTCCTTGATCAGCATGCTCATGCCGGAGGCTGACAGGTGCACTTGCTCTGCCGCACGGGCAAAGCTGTGCAGACGCGTCACTTCTAAGAAGGCATAGAGCTGGCGACTGCTCACATTCATCAGCTTTGTTGATGAATTCATCAGAATTTTCCGTTTGATCAATGTCAAGACTGTCGCTGTAATTGTGATTCAACTTCTCCAAGAGACAAGCAACATGACAAATTCAGCCCGGTTGCAACCGCACTCCCCTCGCCGCAGACGCATGATCTTGGGCGGTCTTGCATTGGCAGCCGCGCCACTGAGCCATGCGCAAGGTGGCAATGAAGCGCCTGTGCGCCTGGTCGTGCCGTTCACGCCGGGCACGGGCATCGACCTGATCGCTCGCCAGATTGCGGCACCGCTCTCGGGGCGTCTCAAACGGCCCTTCTTCGTGGACAACAAAGCCGGGGCCTCGGGAATCATCGGCACACAGGAGGTCGTGCGTGCACCTGCCGATGGCTCCACTCTGCTGGTCAGCGTCAACACGCTGGTCATGAACATGGCGCTCTATCCCAAGCAGGGCTTCAACCCACTGACCGATCTGCAGCCCGTGAGCCAGACCAGTTGGGGGCAACTGCTGCTCGTGGCCAGCTCCGGATCGAAGATCGAATCGCTCAAGGATCTGATGGATCGGGCCAAGGCCAAGCCCGGCGCGCTCGACTACGGCTCGCCCGGTGCGGGCACGCCGCATCACCTGGCCATGGAGCTGCTCAAGAGCCGCGCCAAGGTTTCGCTCACGCACATCAGTTACCGCGGCACGGCGCCCGCCGTGATCGACCTGCTGGGCGGGCAGATCGACGCCATGTTCCTGCCGATCCACGTCGCGCTACAGCACGTGAAGGCAGGCAAGCTCAAGGCGCTGGCCATCAGCTCCGACACGCCGCACCCCCTGCTGCCCGAAGTGCCCTCGCTGGGCAGCCTCAAGCTGGGCAATCTGAATGTCGACATGTGGTACGGCGTATTTGCCCCTGCAGGCACGCCCCGCGCGTTCGTGGATCGGCTCAACACGGAGCTGCGCGACGTGCTGGCCCAGCCTTCGGTCGCCAAGTCTTTCGAGACCCAGGGCATGACGCCGACCCACAGCACGCCCGATGCCTTCCGCAAGCTGGTGACGGCGGACGCCAAGCGCTGGGCCGACCTGATCAAGTCGCAGGGCATCACGGCAGAGTAAAGAAAGCAATCAACACAATGAACAACGAACAAGCCATGGCAGCTCAACAAGACGCGGAAGTGGTCATCGTCGGCGGTGGGCCGGTCGGCATGGGATTGGCCATCGAACTAGGCCAGCGCGGCGTGCGGGTGGTGGTCGTGGAGCGCTATCCCACGCCGCAGCCCATCCCCAAAGGCCAGAACCTGACCCAGCGAACCATGGAGCATTTCCACTTCTGGGGTGCAGAAAAGCAGTTGCGTGCCGCGCGCACCATCCCCGTGGAATATGGCATTGGCGGGCTGACTGCGCATGGCACGCTCCTGGGTCCGCATACCTATGACTGGCTGCAGCGCGACCTGGTCAAGCCTTACTACTTCACCGGCAACGAACGGCTGCCGCAGTACGCGACCGAGGCCGTACTGCGCGCCCGCGTGGCCGAGCTGCCTTGTGTCGAGACGATATACGGCTGGGAAGCGAAGAGCGTGACGCAGGATGCCGATGGCGTATCGGTCACCATCGCCGAGCGCGGCGCAGCAGGTGGCGAGCGCGTGCTGCGCTGCTCCTACGCGGTCGGCTCGGACGGTGCCCGCTCCGTCGTGCGCGAGCATGCTGGCATCACGCAAACCCGCACCGACCATGATCGCATGATGGTATTGCTCGTGTTCCGCTCGCATGGGCTGCACGAGTTACTGCAACGCTATCCCGGCAAGTCCTACTACAACGTGCTGCAGCCCGAACTCAAGGGCTATTGGAAGTTCTTCGGCCGCGTGGATCTGGGCAGCACCTGGTTCTTTCACGCCCCCGTGCCGCCGGGCACCACCAAGGACAACTTCGACTTCGCGGCCTATCTGCACGAAGCGGTGGGCGCAGAGTTCGATGTCGATTTCGAGCACGTCGGCTTCTGGGATCTGCGTTTCATGCTGGCTGACAGCTACCGCCAGGGCCGGGTTTTCGTGGCCGGCGATGCAGCGCACAGCCACCCTCCTTACGGCGGCTACGGCGTCAACTCAGGGCTCGAAGATGCGCGCAATCTGGGCTGGAAACTGGCTGCCACCGTGCAAGGCTGGGGCGGCGAGCACCTGCTCGACTCGTATGACGCAGAGCGCCGCCCCGTGTTCGCTTCGACGATGCGGGATTTCATCGCCAAGTCCATCGACACCGACCGCGAATTCCTGGACACCCACGACCCGGCTCGTGACCTTGCCGCCTTCGAGGCCGCCTGGAAGGCTCGGGCGCAAGGAGCTGTCGGCGAAGTGCATGCATTCGAGCCTCACTATGAAGGCTCAGCCGTGGTCTGGGGCAGTGATGGCTGCAACAGCAGCGCCAAAGGATCGCACAGATTTGACGCCAAGCCCGGTCACCACCTGGCCCCGGCCGTGCTTCCCTCGGGCCGCAATGTGTTTGAAGAGATGGGCCATGGTTTCTCTCTGCTGGCGTTCGGCGCCACCAGCGAGGCGGTGCAGGCCTTCCGTGATGCGGCCGCCGACAGAGCCCTTCCTCTGACTGTCGTGGAAGCCAAGGGCACTGGTGAGCACGAACGCTACGAAGCCAAACTGGTGCTGGTGCGCCCGGATCAGTTCGTCGCCTGGACAAGCAACGACGCCGATGTGCCGGCGGATCAGGCCCGTCGGGCGCTGGACACGGCCGTGGGATCCGTGCAGGAGAAGGCTGTCGCCTGATGCATCACCACCTGGGCCGGACTGCGGCTCAGGTGGTGCGGCGCCCCAGCCGCAGGCTGGCCCTGCCTCACCATCGCAAGAGAGCGGGTGGCCCGATCTGATGAATCTCAAAAAAACCTTTGTGCGAATCACCGCGCCGTAGGCATCTGCGGGCTCAAGCGGTCTGATGCGCACCACCTTCCGCTCGATGGGCGAAGGGACTTCCTAGCGCCCGGACCACTCGGGCAGCGCGACAAGCTCGTTGGCATCTGCATCGAGCTTGAACACAGAAACCGCCAGGACCAACTGCTGCGCCTGCATTTTCAGGCTCTCCGCCGCCGCAGCGCCTTCTTCCACGAGCGCGGCGTTTTGCTGCGTGAACTGGTCCAGTTGCCCGACCGCGTTGACCACCTGCTGGATGCCGTTGCTTTGCTCTACCGTGGCCGCTGTGATTTGCGAGACGATGTCGCTGACCTCGCGAATCGAGGACACGATCTCATCCATGGTCTTGCCGGCGCTATCGACCAGCGCAGTCCCCTGCCCCACCTGGTCGACGTTGCGCTGGATCAGCCCCTTGATCTCCTTGGCCGCCTGTGCGCTGCGCTGCGCGAGGGTGCGAACCTCTCCGGCCACCACCGCGAAACCGCGCCCTTGCTCGCCCGCCCGCGCGGCTTCCACCGCTGCGTTGAGCGCCAGGATGTTGGTCTGGAAGGCAATGCCGTCGATCACGCCGATGATGTCGCCAATGGTTCGGCCGCTCTCGCTGATGCCCTGCATCGTGGTCACGACTTGCCCGACCACCTCACCACCCCGCGTTGCAATCACCGCAGCGCTCTGGGCCAGGTGATTGGCGCGCTGGGCATTGTCGGCATTGGTCTGCACCGTCGCGCCCAGCTGCTCCAGCGTGGCCGCCGTTTCCTGCAATGCGCTCGCTTGCTGTTCGGTGCGTTGACTCAGGTCGGCATTGCCCGTCGCGATCTGGTTGGAACCCGTCGCAATGCTGTCGCTGCTGGAACGTACGCGCTGGATGATGTCCACCAGGCTGGTCGTCATCCGGCTCAATGCGAGCAAAAGCCGGCTGAATTCGTCGCGCCCTGTTGGCGGTTCTGCGGCGTTGCTGAGCTGACCGCTTGCCACCGACTCGGCCATTCCCACCGCCTGGGCGAGCGGGCCCTTCATGCCTCGCACGATCAGGGCGCCGTAGAGCAGCGTCAGGAAGACGGCCACAGCGCATGCGCTCACCACCACCAGGCTGGTCGTGCGAATGGTGGCCGCCGTTTCTTCGGCGGTGGTCCGCACGCGCGCCTGGCTGGTCTCTACTGCCTTGGTCACGGCACCGATCAGTTGCGTCGCCAGCTTCGCACCTTCCGAGCGGGTGCGTTCGGCCGCTTCGCTGTCGCGCCCCTCGCGCATCAACTGCACCGTGTCCCGGCGAAATTTCTGCCAGGCGTCCAGCGAGCGCCGAACTTCGTCGAGCTGCTCACTGGGCACGCCCTCCGTCTGGCGCACGTCGGCCAGATCCTTGTCGATGGAGGCCTCCAGGCTTGGGATTGATGCAGTAGCGGCATCCAGCATCTGGGGAGACTTGGCCAGCGCAACGTCCTTCATCGCCCGGTGAATGCGTATGACCTTGCCATCGATCGACTGCATTTTGCTGCTGGCCAGAAAATCGCGCTCCACCATGGAGTTGACGACATTGGTAATCAGGTTTCCCTGAAAAACCGCCACCCCGGTCAGCACCACCAGCAGCACTGCCGAGAGAACAAAACCAGAAATAACCCTCGATGCAATCGGAAGTCTATTGATTACAAACATTCAGACTCCTAGTCTTCAGTTTTAAAATGTATTTACTGGTGCAAATGGTATCCCACCGAAGAAGTTACGACCATGATGCGATCAAGGACCAGCACCGCTTGCAAAGGCGTTGAACTTCAACCTACTTCCGAGCTATCAAAGACAAACCAGCATTGCGCCAGCGAATTCCACAGGGCGGATTCTCACGAAAGATTTAAATTAACCGTCTGAATCGTCTGTTTTTAGTAACAATCAATTGAAATTCAGGCGACACCGGCATAAATGCAGATGAATCAGCACCAAATCCCACGATTGAAAAGTGCCATATCGAGTCAAATCATGGGCGCGGCTATTAAATTTAAATGCATCCGATAAATATGTTTTCACTCAAGCAATATACGCATTATTAGTATATTCTATGAATAGATTTTTATTCAAACCGGATTATCATTGCGCATTAATCGTGCAGACCAGCCCGCACGAATCACGACGTCTTATGGCGCGATGAGCCAGCGGTGCCATCGACTGCAGGCAGCCCTGACTTCAGCAGTTCCCATACCGCTCGAATCCGAGTCTGGTGCTGGGCCTCTGCGGCCATGCTCATCCAGAAAGTCCGCATGAAGCGCGCCTCCTGCGGCAAGACCCTGTCCAGCACGGGATCCCGGTCGGCGATGAAAGCGGGCAGCACCGCCAGTCCGGAGCCTACTTTGACTGCCTCGTACTGCGCGGTAACGCTGGTGCTGCGGAACGCAAATCTTGCGGGCTTGTGCAGTGCATCCAGAAACTGCAGTTCCTTGGTGAAGAGTAGATCGTCCACATAGCTCACGAAGGCGTGGTGCCGCAGATCTTCCCGCGTGCGGATCAGCGGGCGGCGGGCCAGGTATTCGCGCTGGCCGTAGAGGTACAGGCTGTAGTCCGTGAGTTTGGTAACGATCACCGAGCCGCGCGTCGGGCGCTCCAGCGAAATCACGATATCGGCCTCTCGGCGGCTCAGGTGCAGCAAGCGCGGCAGGGCCAGCAGGTCGATGGTGAGCCCGGGGTGTTTCTGCGTCAGCTTTGCCAGGTGCGGCGCCAGGACCAACGTGCCGAAGCCTTCCGTGGCGCCCACCCGCACCAGGCCCGTCGGGCCGCCTCCTTGAGCGGGCACTGCGCGCTCGACGCCCAGCACGGCGGCTTCCATGGCTTCGACGGCGGGCAGCAGCTGTCGCCCGGCTTCCGTCAGTCGGTGGCCGCCGGCATCACGGGCGAACAGGGCGGCGCCCATCTGCTTTTCCAGCGCCTGAATGCGGCGCGCGACCGTGGTGTGCTCCACACCGGCGCGGCGCGCGGCGGCGGCCAGCGTGCCGCAGCGGGCCAGTTCCAGAAAGTAACGCAGGTTGTCCCAGTCCATGAATGCAGGTCTCCGGTCAATGGCGGCGCGTAGAGAAATGCAAATGTTTGAATGTGCAAATTTGCAGAGCCAAGGTGCACGATTGTCTATTGCCCCAGCAATTTCGCACAGATACGATGCACCGTTGCTGGCACAGCGCCACCTACACCCAGAACCATCAGGAGACAAAGCAATGAACGCACCCCAGTCCACCGCCGTGCTGGCACCCACCGTCAAGCTGCTGATCGGCGGCCAATTTGTCGAATCGAAGACCACGCAGTGGCGCGACGTGGTGAACCCCGCCACGCAGGAGGTGCTGGCGCGCGTGCCGTTCGCCACGCCTGAGGAGATCGACGCGGCCGTTGCCTCGGGCAAGGAGGCGTTCAAGACCTGGAAGAAGACCCCCATCGGCGCGCGTGCCCGCATCTTCCTTAAGTACCAACAGCTGATTCGCGAAAACATGGCCGAGCTGGCCGCGATCCTGACGGCCGAGCAAGGCAAGACGCTGCCCGACGCCGAGGGCGATGTGTTCAGGGGGCTGGAGGTGGTGGAACACGCCAGCGCCATCGGCAACCTGCAGCTGGGCGAGCTGGCCAACAACGTCGCCAACGGCGTGGACACGTACACGCTGATGCAGCCGCTGGGCGTGTGCGCGGGCATCACGCCGTTCAACTTCCCGGCCATGATTCCGCTGTGGATGTTCCCCATGGCCATCGCCACGGGCAACACCTTCGTGCTGAAGCCGTCCGAGCAGGATCCCATGGTGACCATGCGCCTTTGCGAACTGGCGCTGGAAGCCGGTGTGCCCCCGGGCGTGCTGAACGTGGTGCACGGCGGCGAAGACGCGGTGAACGCCATCTGCGACCACCCGGACATCAAGGCGATCAGCTTCGTCGGCTCCACCAAGGTGGGCACGCACGTGTACAACCGCGCCAGCCTGAACGGCAAGCGCGTGCAATGCATGATGGGCGCGAAGAACCACGCCATCGTCATGCCCGACGCGAATAAAGAGCAGACGCTCAACGCCCTGGCCGGAGCCGCCTTCGGCGCTGCGGGCCAGCGCTGCATGGCGCTGTCGGTGGTGGTGCTGGTGGGCGAAGCGCAGCAATGGATTCCCGATCTGGTCGCCAAGGCCAAGACGCTCAAGGTGAGCGGCGGTGCGGAAAAAGGCACCGACGTGGGCCCGCTGGTGTCGTGCGCTGCCAAGGACCGGGTGGAGAGTCTGATCGAGCGTGGCATTGCCGACGGCGCCAAGCTGGAACTGGACGGCCGCAAGCCGCAAGTGGCCGGCTATGAGACCGGCAACTTCGTCGGACCCACGGTGTTCAGCGGCGTCAAGCCCGGCATGACGATCTATGACCAGGAAGTCTTCGGCCCCGTGCTGTGCCTGGGTGCTGCGGCGGACATCGACGAAGCGATTGCCTTCATCAACGACAACCCGAACGGCAACGGCACCGCCATCTTCACGCAGTCGGGCGCAGCGGCACGCAAGTTCCAGGAAGAGATCGACGTGGGCCAGGTGGGCATCAACGTGCCGATTCCAGTGCCCGTGCCGCTGTTCTCGTTCTCGGGCTCGCGCGCTTCCAAGCTGGGCGACCTGGGGCCGTACGGCAAGCAGGTCGTGCTGTTCTACACGCAGACCAAGACGGTCACTGCGCGGTGGTTCGATGACAGCACGATTTCGCACGGCGTCAATACCACCATTAGTTTGAAGTAAGGCTGGGGCGCTGTGCCCAGGCTTCGACAAGCTCAGCCCGAACGGGTGTGTGGGTGCGAACCTGGGGTTGAGACGCCAGCTGCGCGCGCATCTGCACTGCTCCACCATGCGCCTGCGCGCGCGTCTGCACTGTTTGACCATGGCACGCACCCTCACCGTTCGGCCTGAGCCTGTCGAAGGCCCTCCAAGCCGCTGGCTGGCGGTGTTAAAACAAGCCATGCAATGCAATCGAACATGGATGGAAGTGGCAGGTTGGAATGCAGCAGCCGTGCTGGCGGGCACGGTAATGCTCCTCTGCCCCCCAGCCCACGCCCAGGCCGGCGCTGCCTGCCACGCGGGCGGCACGGTGGCTGAGACCAACGCCTGCGCAGTGCAGGACTTTCAGGCGGCCGACACCGACATCAGCGTGCTTTATGGCGACATGATGCGCGCGCTGTCGGCCCACGAGCGCCCGCAGCTGCGCCAGGAGCAGTCGGCCTGGCAGCGCGAGCGCATCACGCGCTGCAAGCAGGCGCAACGTGCAGCAGAAGCCGCACCCGAATGGCCCCGCCTGTACCACGCCTGCCTGCTGGCCGAAACCCAGGCGCGACGCGCGGGCCTGATGCGCTGGCTGCGGGTGGACGGCAACCCGGCCGACAAGCCCTGATCCGCACCGACGAGCTGCACAAGAACAACGAACGACGCAGGAGACACCATGGACTTTGAGCTGACCGAGGAGCAACGCGCCTTTGCCGACACCGCCCGCGAATTCGCCCGCGCCGAGCTGGCGCCGCACGCCGCCGAGTGGGACGCGCAGAGCACCTTCCCGCGCGATGCCATCGGCAAGGCGGGCGAGCTGGGTTTCTGCGGCCTCTACGCGCCCGAGAACGCGGGCGGCCTCGCCCTGCCCCGGCTCGACGCCACGCTGGTGTTTGAAGAAATGGCGGCCATCGACCCTTCCACCACCGCTTTCATCACCATCCACAACATGGCGACCTGGATGCTGGGCACCTGGGCCACCGATGCGGTGCGGGGCCACTGGGGCCCGCTGCTGACCAGCGGCGATAAGCTGGCGAGCTACTGCCTGACCGAGCCCGGCGCGGGCTCCGACGCCGCATCGCTCAAGACCCGCGCAGAGCTCGTGGGTGGCGAATACGTCATCAACGGCGCCAAGGCCTTCATCAGCGGCGCGGGCGCCACCGACGTGCTGGTGCTGATGGCGCGCACCGGCGACGCGCAATCGGGCGCTGCCGGCATCAGCGCCTTCGCCGTGCCTGCCGATGCGCCGGGCATCCAGTACGGCAAGAAGGAAGAAAAGATGGGCTGGAACAGCCAGCCCACGCGCACCATCAGCTTTGACAACGTGCGCATTCCGGCCGACCACCTGCTGGGCCGCGAGGGCGAAGGTTTCAAGATCGCGATGAAGGGCCTGGACGGCGGGCGCATCAACATCGCCACCTGCTCGGTGGGCGCGGCGCAGGGCGCGCTGAACGCGGCGCAGCAATACATGCAGGACCGCAAGCAGTTCGGCAAACCCATCGCCAGCTTTCAGGCGCTGCAGTTCAAGCTGGCCGACATGGCGACCGAGCTGGTCGCCGCGCGGCAGATGGTGCGGCTGGCTGCCAGCAAGCTGGACGCCGGTGCGCGCGATGCCTCCACTTATTGCGCCATGGCCAAGCGCTTTGCCACCGATGCGGGCTTTACCGTCATCAACGAGGCGCTGCAGCTGCACGGCGGCTACGGATACATCCGCGAATACCCGCTGGAGCGCCTGCTGCGCGACGCGCGCGTGCACCAGATTCTGGAAGGCACGAACGAGATCATGCGGGTCATCATTGCGCGGCGCATGCTGGAAGGCGACGCGCCTGAGGCCATCCGCTGATGCTGCTCACTATTCTTTTGATAGCTGCTAACGCTTGATGATCAAGCGCTAGCGGCAAATTTGACCTAAAAATCATGAACGCTCCGCTGCACACCACCGTTCTGGCCGTCCACCGCGACAGCGAGCACCGGTTTTCCAAAGAGCCCGTGCCATCGATCGTGCTGGAAGCGGGCCTGGGTGTTGTCGGCGACGCGCATTACGGCCGCACCGTGCAGCACCGCTCGCGCATCAAAGCCAACCCGGACCAGCCCAATCTGCGGCAGGTGCACCTCATCTCCGCTTCGCTGCTGGACCATCTGCTGGACTTGGGCTTCGTCGTCGCAGCTGGCGAACTGGGCGAGAACATCACCCTGCAATCCGCGCCCCGACTGCATTGGGATGACCTGTTCGCGCTGCCACTGGGCACGCAACTGCACTTTGCGCAGGGCGCCGTGGTGGAACTCACCGGCCTGCGCAATCCGTGCAGCCAGATCGACCGGTTTCAGCGCGGCCTGCTGGCCGCGACGCTGGACAAGGACGCGGCCGGCAAGCTGGTGCGCAAGACTGGCGTGATGGCCATCGTGGTGGCCGGCGGCCCCATCGGTGGCGGCGATGCCGTGCAGGTGCGCCTGCCCGCGCTGCCGCACCGCGCCATGGAGTGCGTGTAGAGATGCCCGCACGCCCGATGGCCGACGAAACGCTGCGCCTGATCGGCGCCGTGGGTGACGCGCTGGCGCACCGCAACGACGTGGAGGAACGCACCATGTTCGGCTACCACTGCTTTTTTGTGGGCGGCAAGCTGTGCATCGGCGTCAAGGGCGACGAACTCCTGGTGCGCCTGCCGCCCGAGCGCCACGCGGAGTTTCAAGAAATGCAGAGCACGCGAGAGCTGTCGCCGGGCGGCCGCATGCTGGGCTACTTCTGTGTGGAACCGGATGGCTATGCCACGCGTGCGCAATGGGCTTTCTGGATCGATGAAGCCCTGGCCTACAACCCGCGCGCCAAGGCGTCACCGCGCCGCAAGCGGGCCAAGGCGTCTGCAACCACGCCATCGCCAGGCAGCGGCAGGTCGACAGCCAAGAAGGCCGCTGAACCCAAGCGCCACAGCATTTTCGAAGCGGACGAATGAATCAGCCAAAAATAGCAGTCTTATTGGCCTCCAGCGCTTGACCATCAAGCGCCAGCAGCTATCAAAACAATATCAATTCATCAACAACCAACGGAGACAAACCATGAAAATCGCATTCATCGGCCTGGGCAACATGGGCGGCCCCATGGCGCTGAATCTGCACAAGGCCGGCCACGACGTGGGCGCGTTCGACCTGTCCCAACCCGCGCGCGACAAGCTGGCGGCAGATGGCGTGCGCATTGCGGCAGACGCCGCCAGTTGCGTGACCGGCGCCGAAGTCGTCGTCAGCATGCTGCCGGCCAGCCAGCATGTCGAGGCGCTCTTTCTGGGCAATGACAAGCAACCCGGACTGCTGCCGTTGCTGGCCGCTGGCACGCTGGTGATCGACTGCTCCACCATTGCTGCGGCCACGTCGCGCAAGGTGGCAGATGCCGCCAAGGCCCGGGGCATCGCCTTCATCGATGCGCCGGTGTCGGGCGGCACCGGCGGCGCCATCGCCGGCACGCTGACCTTCATGGTGGGTGCCGATGCGGCCGACCTGGAGCGGGCCCGCCCGCTGCTGGAAAAGATGGGCGCCAACATCTTCCACGCCGGCGACGTGGGCGCGGGCCAGACGGCCAAGATCTGCAACAACATGCTGCTGGGCATCCTCATGGCAGGCACCAGCGAGGCGATTGCGCTGGGCGTGGCCAACGGGCTCGACCCCAAGGTGCTCAGCGAGATCATGCGGCGGAGTTCGGGCGGCAACTGGGCGCTGGAAAAGTACAACCCGTGGCCCGGCGTGATGGAAACCGCGCCCGCCAGCAAGGGCTACGCGGGCGGCTTCGGCACCGACCTGATGCTCAAGGACTTGGGCCTGGCGCAGGAAAACGCCACGGCCGTGAAAGCCGCCACGCCGCTGGGCGGGCTGGCGCGATCGATCTACGCGGCGCACAGCATCGCGGGGCATGGGGCGGAGGACTTCTCCAGCGTGGTGAAGATGCTGCAGAAAAAGGGCTGACCTTGTGACGCCTGCGGGCGCAGAGCCAGGAAGCGCTGTTGTGCCTGCTCCTTCAGCGGCGGACCTTGTGCAAGGCCGCTATCGAAACCAGAGCTGGTAGCGCTTGATTTACTTGGCTTTCAATACGAATTGCATAGAAATCGCCCGTTAGTCAAGCGCTAGCAGCTACTAATTTCATAGTGCATGCGCCCCCGTTCTGATCAACGTGGGTGCAGCAACATGCGGTCTTTCTTTATTTCCACGTCGAAGTGGCGCAAAAAATTCTGGCCCAGCAGCGCGTCCCCCTCGTCCTCGCCCGTGTAGCCCGTGCCCACGCGCAGGCCTGACACGGCCAGCGAACGCACTGTCACCGAATCGGCCGTCCTCACCCAACCCTCGCGCGTGCCGTTGGCCGTCCGAAAGGTGGTGCGCTCGCCGCCGGAGAGGCCCGCCTTGCGGGCCAGCGCATCGGTCACGCTGACCAGGCTGGCGCCGGTGTCCACCAAAAACATGACTGGCTGGCCGTTGATGCTACCGGCCACCCGAAAGTGGCCGTCGCGATGACGAGGAATGACCAGCGACCCGTCGGACTGCACCTTGGCCGCGCTCGGCCGCTGCACCTGCTGCATCGCCAGGTACAGCAGGCCCATCACCACCAGCCAGAACGCCAAAATGCCCAGCGTGCCCGTGCGCGCAAATCGGCGCGTGCGCTGGGCGCCGGCTTCTTGTGCGTCTTCGATATCGGCATGGGACGTTGCAGGTTTGCTCCAGCGTTCGGGGAGTTTGCTCATGGTGCGCAGATGGCCTCGTGTTCGGATGGCGAGCGCCAAGTATGGCCGAGCCGCCGCGCGGAGCCGGTACGCCCCTGGCTTGGTTTCGGCCGCATATCCGCAAATGCCCAATTACCATCCACGCAATGCCCTCGCCTTCACTGATCCCACCCTCACTGCCGCTGGCCGCGCCGAAATCGCTGGCCGATCTGTTCTGGTCCTTCACCTGGCTGGCGCTGCAGGGCTTCGGCGGCGTGCTGGCCGTGGTGCAGCGCGAGCTGGTGGACAAAAAGCGCTGGATGACCAACGACGAGTTCATCGAGGACTGGGCCGTCGCGCAGATCCTGCCCGGCCCGAACGTGGTCAACCTGGCCATCATGGTCGGCGACCGGCACTTTGGGCTGCGCGGCGCGCTGGTGGCCGTTGCCGGCATGCTGGCGCTGCCGCTTGTACTGGTGTTGGCGCTGGCCATGGTGTATGCCAGCTTCTCGTCGCTGCCGGCTGTCGCCGGCGCGCTGCGCGGCATGGGCGCGGTGGCGGCCGGGTTGGTAGCGGCCGTGGGCTGCAAGCTGGCGGCGCCGCTGGTGCGCCATCCGCTGGGGCCGTGGCTGTGCGGCGCGCTGGCGCTGGCCACCTTCATCGCCATGGTGATGCTGCGCGTGCCGCTTCTGTGGATCTTGCTGGTGATCGGCGGCACGGCCTGCTTGCTGACCTGGCGCCGGCTGGAGGGCGCCCGGCCATGACGCCCCTCGTGCTTGACCTGCAGGCGGCCGACTGGCTGCATCTCTTTGGCTACTACCTGTCGCTGTCGCTGCTGGCGGTGGGCGGCGCCATTGCCGCCGCGCCCGAGATGCACCGCTACCTCATCGGCCAGCAGGGTTGGCTGACCGACGCGCAGTTCAGCGCATCCGTCGCACTCGCGCAATCGGCGCCGGGCCCCAACGTGCTGTTCGTCGCCTTGCTGGGCTGGAACATCGGCCTGAACGCCGGCGGCAGCGGCGCGGCCGGCTGGGCGATGGGCGCCTTGGGCGTGCTGCTGTGCATGGTCGGCATCATGCTGCCCAGCAGCCTGCTGGCCTGGGTGGCCACCCGCTGGGCGCACCGCAACCGCGAGCGCCGCTCGGTGCGCGCCTTCAAGCAGGGCATGGCGCCGGTGGTCATCGGCCTGCTGCTGGCCACCGCCTGGGTGCTGGGCAGCGCGCACGGCACCCCTGCGACCGACTGGCGGCTGTGGTGCGTGACGGCGCTGACGACGGTGCTGGTGTGGCGCACCAAGGTGCATTTGCTGTGGCTGCTGGGCGCCGGCGCGGTGCTGGGCGCGCTGGGCTGGGTGTGAAGAATCATCCCAGGCACGCTGCAGCATTGCCGCAGCGCACCATGGGGCCATCGGGGCGCGGGCAAGAATGGGCGTGCCGCAGTAGCAAGCTGGTTTGCTCGCCCCGCCACGCGCACCGTTTCGTTCGTCCACTTTTCAAGGAACTGATCCGATGACCACCCCTACCCTTCGCTCACTCGGCCGGTCCGGCCTGCAGGTGTCGCCGCTGTGCTTTGGCGGCAACGTGTTCGGCTGGACGGTGGACGAGGCCACCTCGTTCTCGTTGCTGGACGCCTGGGTCCATGCCGGCTTCAACTTCGTCGACACGGCCGACGTGTATTCGCGCTGGGTGCCGGGCCACACCGGCGGTGAATCGGAAACGGTGATCGGTAAATGGCTCAAGGCCACCGGCAAACGCGACCGCATCGTGCTGGCCACCAAGGTCGGCAAAGACATGGGCAATGGCAAGGTCGGCTTGAAGCCCGCGTACATCCGCCAAGCGGTGGAAGACTCGCTGCGGCGCCTGCAGACCGACGTGATCGACCTGTACCAGTCGCATGACGACGACACCGGCACGCCGCTGGAAGACACGCTGGGCGCCTATGCCGACCTGATCCAGGCCGGCAAGGTGCGCGCCATCGGTGCGTCCAACTACAGCGCGGCGCGCCTGGCCGAAGCGCTGGACACCAGCGCCCGCATGGGCCTGCCGCGCTATGAAAGCCTGCAGCCGCTGTACAACCTGATCGACCGTGCGGTGTTTGAAGAGTCGCTGCGGCCGCTGTGCGTGGAACACGGCGTGGGCGTCATCAACTTCTATGCACTGGCCGCCGGGTTCTTGACCGGGAAATACCGCAGCCAGGAAGACGCGAGCAAGAGCACGCGCGGGCCGAACACCGTCGGCAAATATTTGAATGACCGCGGCCTGCGCATCCTGGCGGAACTCGACGAAGTGGCCGAGCGCTACGAGGCCACGCCCGGCCAGGTGGCCCTGGCCTGGCAGATCGCGCAGCCGGGCATCACGGCGCCCATCGCCAGTGCCACGTCGCTGGAGCAGCTGGAGCAATTGGTGCGCGGGGCGCAGCTCAAGCTGGATGCGGACGCGCTGGAATCACTGAGCCAGGCCAGCGCCGAAGACCAGGCCGTCGACGCCTGAAGCGGAAACGAACTGCGTCAGCCGCGCTGGCGCAGCGCTTCGTACAGGCACACGCCGCTGGCGACTGACACGTTCAGGCTTTCCACGGCACCCTTCATGGGGATGGATACCAGCTCGTCGCAGTTCTTGCGAGTGAGTTGGCGCATGCCGTCGCCCTCGGCGCCCAGCACCAGCGCCACGGGGCCTTTCAAGTCCACCTGATAGATCGTCTTGGGCGCGTCGTCGCTGGTGCCGATGCACCAGATGTTGCGCTCCTTCAATTCGCCCAGCGTGCGCGACAGGTTGGTGACCATGAAGTACGGCATGGTCTCCGCCGCGCCGCTGGCCACTTTGGCCACCGTGGCGTTGATGCCGACGGCATGGTCCTTCGGCGCGATGACCGCATGCGCGCCCGCACCATCGGCCACGCGCAGGCAGGCGCCCAGGTTGTGCGGGTCGGTCACGCCGTCCAGCACCAGCAGCAGCGGCTTTTCAATGCCGGCGGCTTCCAGGTCTTCCAGCAGTTCGTCGAGCGAGGTGGCCTGCTTGAGCGTTTCGACGCGCGCAGCCACGCCCTGGTGGCCGTGGCTGCCGGCCAGCTTGGCGATGCGGTCGCTGTCGGCTTCGATCAGGCGGGCGCCGGCCTCGCGGGCACGGTCGAGAAACTGGCGCATGCGCGCGTCGCGGCGCGTGGCTTCGTAGTAGATCTCGATGATGGATTGGGGCGCGGTCTTCAGGCGCACGCCGACGGCGTGAAAGCCGAAGAGAACTTTGGGGCTGGACATGCGGGGATTATCCGCGCGCTGGCTTCCCCCTCGTTTCGCTATATTTTCAATAGCTATCAGCGCTTACGTATCAAGCGCTAGAGGCCAAAAACACTTGAACTCAACCTTCTGCCAGCCGACCCGCATCGATGGTGATGCGCCGCTCGCACTGATCGGCGATGGCCCGGTCGTGCGTGACCAGCACCAGCGTCGTGCCCAGCTCGCGGTTCAGCTCGAACATCAGCCGCATGATGGTGTCGCCGGTGGCGAAGTCCAGGCTGCCGGTGGGCTCGTCGGCCAGCAGCACGGCGGGCTGCACGACGAAGGCGCGGGCCAGCGCCACACGCTGCTGCTCGCCGCCCGACAACACGCGCGGGTAGTGCGACAGGCGCTGGCCCAGGCCGACCCGGGCGAGCATCTCGGCCGCCAGCTTGCGCGCGTCGCGCCGGTCCGCCAGCTCCAGCGGCAGCATCACGTTCTCCAGCGCGGTCAGGTTGCCCATCAGCTGAAAGCTCTGGAACACGAAGCCGACCTTGCGGGCGCGCAGCGCGGCACGCTCGTCCTCGTCCATGGCGAACAGGTCTTGCCCATCGAGCCGCACGGTGCCGCTGGTGGGTGTATCGAGGCCCGCGATGATGGACAGCAGCGTGCTTTTGCCTGAACCCGACGCGCCGACGATGGCGGCGGTTTCCCTGGGCGCCAGGCGGAAATCGATATCCCGCAGAATGTCGAGCGTACCCGTCGAATCCGTCACGGACTTGACCACGTGCTCGACCGCGATGATGGGCGTGCCGGGCACGGACGGAGCGACGGGCGTGGAAGAAGGTTCGGACATGAAAGGGTTTCGGCAGTGATTCGAAAGAAAAGTCGGCGCAACTTTATCGCGGCAGCAACACTGATCGCGGCGGGGGGGCTTTGCGCCCTGCCCGCCTGGGCGCAGACGGCTAACGCGGGTGCGCCTGTGATCCTGGTCGTGGGCGATTCGCTCAGCGCCGAATACGGCCTGGCGCGGGGTGCCGGCTGGGTTGCGCTGCTGGAAAAGAAACTGGCGGAAGAAAAGATCGCGGCGCGGGTGGTGAACGCCAGCGTCAGCGGCGACACGACCTCGGGCGGCCGCTCGCGCCTGCCGGCGCTGCTGGCGCAGCACAAGCCGACACACGTCGTGATCGAGTTGGGCGGCAACGACGCGCTGCGCGGTCTGCCATTGAAGGGAACGGAAGACAACCTGGCCTGGATGGCGCAGGCGGCGCAAAAGGCCGGTGCGAAGGTGCTGCTGGTGGGAATGCAGGTGCCGCCCAATTACGGCGGTGACTATGGTCGCAAATTCAGCGGGGTGTTCCCGGCGGTGGCCAAGGCGCAGAAGACGGCGCTGGTGCCGTTTCTGCTGAGCGGCGTGGCCGATGCGAAGGACCCCACATCGCTCTTTCAGGCGGACCGCATCCACCCACGGGCAGAAGCACACCCGATCATGCTGGCCAATGTGTGGCCGGAGCTGAAAAAGCTGCTGCGTTGAGGGCAGCAGCCACAGGCCCAGCGGCCTGTGAAAAGAGCTTACTGGCCAGCGGCCGGCGTATTGCCAGCATCGGCACCAGCCGCGTCGCCTGGTTGGGCGCTGCCTTGCTGGTGAGGGTCGCTGGAGTACGGCTCGTCAGGCTTGCGGTGTGTTTTGGCCTGCTGCTTTTCCTCTTTTTTCTTCTTTTTGGCGAGTTCACGCTGGCGTTTTTCGTATCCGTAGTTGGGTGTGGCCAAGATGGCTCCTCTTTCTATAAGTGATGGACCAATGTACCAGTTTGGGGCATGGGCCCATCAAAGAGGCCCAAACGCCCGTTGCAGGGCTTGTGCCAGATCGCCGCGCAGGTCTTCCACGGCTTCCAGCCCGATGGAAAAGCGAACCACGGTGCCTGGTTTCAAATGTGGGGCCGGCCGCTCGCGCATGGTGCGCAACTCGTAAGGCACCACCAGGCTCATCGGTCCGCCCCAGCTGTAGCCGAGCTTAAAGAACCGCAAGCTATCGCAGAAGACGTCCACCGCGTCCTGGGAATGACGCTCGTCGATCACCACGCTGAAGAGGCCCGCAGCCAGACCATCGCCGTCCCTTCCACCTTGCTTCAGACCGCACACCGCCTGCCAGTGTGCGTGGCCGGGCGAATCGGCCAGCGCAGGGTGCAGCACCTGCGCCACGGCAGGCTGCTCGCCCATCCAGCGGGCCAGCGTGCGTGCGGCCTGGTCGTGCGCCGCATAGCGCAGCGCCATGCTGGGCAGTGAGCGCAGCACCGATTCAACATCGTTGGCGCCCACGCCCAGGCCCAGCCGCATGTGGGCGAGCTTGATGCGCAGGTGCAGCGCCTGGTCGCAGGTGGTAATGCTGCCCATGAGCACGTCGCCGCCACCGCTGGGGTATTTGGTCAATGCGTGCACGGAGATGTCCACGCCGAGCGTGCCGTCGCCGAGCAGGTCGAAGGGCGCGAAGGCCAGGCCGGCGCCCCAAGTGTTGTCGAGCGCTGAGGTCACACCCCGCGTGCGGCAGATGCGGACCTGCTCGGCCAGGTCGGGAAATTCCATCGTGACCGAGCCTGGAGCCTCCAGCCAAACCAGCCGCGTGGCGGGAGTAATGCGCGCGGCCAGGTCGGCGGGGTCGAGCGGGTCGTAGATGACATGGCGAATGCCGTACTGGCGCAGCTCTGCTTCGGCCAGCGCCTTGCTGGGGCCATAGGCGTTGTCGGGAATCAACACCTCATCGCCTGAGCGCAGCAGGGCCAGCGACACGTTGGCGATGGCTGCCAGCCCGCTGGGCACCAGAAGGCACTGCCCTGCGCCCTCCAGCGTGGCCAGTCGCTCTTCCAGCTGGTACGTGGTGGGCGTGCCGTGCAGGCCGTAGGTATAGCTGGTCTTGTCCTTCCATTCGCGCGCGCGCATGGCGGCTACGTTAGGGAATATGACGGTGGAAGCCTTGTACACAGGCGGCTGCGGAGCAACAAAGCCTGCAGGCGCTTGGTAGGCGTGGTGCACCAGGCGGGTGGTCAAAGCGTCTGCCACTTCCGTAGCGGCCGATGACGTATCAGACGAATAAGCGTTCATGCAGCGATGGTAATCGCCGCATGAACGCTCTAAACCCAATGGGTTGACTGCCCTCTATTAACGGGCAGCCGGAAAAGGTGTCAACCCGTAGTGATGGTCAGCTGGTTGACCACAGCATTCACACCTTGCACGTCGCGAGCGATCTTCTCAGCGCGATCACGTGCTGGGGCCGTTTTGACGGGTCCATTCAACGTGACGATGCCGTTGCGAGTGTCGACGTCGATCTTCACTGCGCTCAACTCTTCGTCCTTGGCCAGCCCTGCCGACACCTTGGCGGTAATGCCTGCGTCGTCCATGACTGCCGCCGCATTGGCTGCGGCCGTGCGTGTGGCGGCGCCCGCGTCGTTGGCCGCGATTTCCATTTTCTTTTGCGCATCGGCTGCCACTTGTTCCGTCTTGGCGACTGCGGCGTCCAGCTTTTGGCCGGCGGTCTGGTCGCCGCTGTTGCGGTCGCAGGCAACCAAGCCTAACGTCATCGCCACGGCGCAAGCCAAGCCCCCCATGCGCAGCGTGGGACGGATCGAATTTTGGTTTGTGTTCATAAGGGTCTCCTTGCACATCGAGATGGTGTTGCCTGAATTTAGATGGGAGCGCTCCTGCGACAGGTGGGAGCGCGCCGAAGCTGCCGTAGGACAAGGTTGTGGGTCGTTTGGCCCGCCGCACAGCCGAATTCACGGCGAGGTGCGAGACTGCGCGCGCGGAACGACAATCGCTGCATGACTTCTTTTCGCGCAATGGTGCTGCACCGATGGTTTCCGTTTCTTGCCTGGCCCAGACCTGACCGTAACCTGCTGCGCGGCGACTTTTGGGCCGGCATGACGGTAGGCCTGATGCTGGTGCCGCAGGGCGTGGCCTACGCAGCTCTGGCCGGCATGCCACTGGTGACAGGCATCTACGCGTCACTGTTGCCCGCGCTCGTCGCGGTGCTGTGGAGCTCGTCCACGCGTTTGGGCGTGGGCCCGACCGCACTGACCAGCCTGCTGATCGGCGCTTCGCTCACCGGCATGGCGGAGCCTGGCAGTGCGCATTGGGTGGCGCTGGCAGCGTGGATGGCCATGCTGTCCGGCCTGGTGCAGGTGGTGCTAGGGGCAGCCCGGTTCGGCTGGCTGCTGAATCTGGTCACTTCGCCTGTGCTCAACGGGTTCACCCAGGCTGCGGCGTTGTTGATCCTCGCATCGCAGCTGCCCGCCCTGCTGGGCTTGCGCACCAGCTGGCATGCGGTGGCGGTGAACCCGTCGGTACACCATTTCGATCCGGCCGCACTCGCGTTCGGGCTGGGCAGCCTGGCGCTGCTGATTGCCGCTCGGCGCTGGCGGTCGAGCTTTCCGGCAGCCATCGTGGTTGTGGCAGCAGCGGCAGCTGCCAGTTGGGCCATGGGATATGCGGATGCACATGGCGCCGTGGTCGGCCACCTGCCAGCCGGTTTGCCATCGCCCTACTGGCCCGAATGGCTGTCGTGGGACGAGTTCGGTGGCCTGCTGCTGCCGGTGCTGGTCGTCACGCTGGTGAGCTTTCTGGAAACGGCCTCCAGCGCCAAGGTGGAACACAGCAAGGGCGGCACGCGCTGGAACGAGAACCAGGATCTGATCGCCCACGGCATGGCCAAGATCAGCTCGGGCCTGTGCGGCAGCTTTGCCACCAGCGCGTCGTTTTCCCGCTCGGCCATCAACCTGTATGCGGGCGCCAAAAGCGGCTGGGCCACGCTGTTCGCGTTGCTGCTGGTGCTGGCCGTTTTGCTGTGGCTCACGCCCGGCCTCTACCACGTGCCGCAGTCGGTCCTGGCGGCGGTTGTCGTCACCGCGGTGACCGGACTCATCAAACCGGTGGGCATGTGGCGGCTGGCGCGTGTATCAAAGGTGGAGGCCGCCATCGGCGGCATCACCTTCGCACTGACGCTGGCGACCGCGCCGCGCATGTACTGGGGTGTGCTGGCAGGCATGTTCATGAGCCTGGCGTACTTTCTATATCAGCGGCTGCATCCGCGCATCATCGAAGTCGGCATGCACCCCGACGGCAGCCTGCGCGACAGGCACCTGTGGCAGCTGCCCGCACTGGCGCCGAATCTGCTGGCGCTGCGCATGGATGCGGAACTGGACTTCGCCTCCGCGGCCGCCCTGGAGCGCCGCGTGGCTGAGCACCTGGCGCAGCATTCCGACGTGCGGCATGTCTGTCTTTTTGCGCTGCCGATCAACCGGGTAGACGTGACAGGCGCTGAAACCTTCGCCCGGCTCAAGCTGCTGGTCGAGGCGCGAGGCGGCATGCTGCACGTGAGCGGCCTGAAACTGCCGGCCGAACAGGTCTTGCGCCGCGCTGGCCTGCTGGATCCGGCCCCGCATCTGGCCATGTACCGCACCGACGCCGAAGCCATGGCGGCGTTGCAACGATCGGCCCTCGCCTGAGCATTGGAAAGCGCCCAGCCGCAGGCAGCACTGCTACACTCGAATAAGACTTGTTTGTTGCATTTTGTGACTGAATCTGCGCCTCCCCACACCATTCATCTGCGTGACCTGCGCCTCTCGACAGCACACGCTCTGGTGGCGCAGTCGATGGGCTCGGAAGCCGCGCTGCATTCGGACTCACCCCTGCGGTATCTGCAGACGCTCATCGACGGGCTGTGCGAGCTGTCGCTGAAGGATCCGCTGACCGGGTTGGCCAATCGCCGTCACTTTCGCGCCGTGCTGGAGCGCGAGATCGACCGCGTCACCCGTTCGGGCGAGGCTGCGCTTTTGCTGATGCTGGACATCGACAACTTCAAGCGCGTGAACGACACCTACGGCCACTTGGCAGGCGACATCGTTTTGCAGTCGGTCGCCCGCACGCTCGATGCGTCAGTGCGGCCCATGGACACCCTTGCGCGATATGGCGGTGAAGAATTTGCGGTGGTGCTGCCCGCCTGCCAGGCCGGCTTCGGCCGTGTGGTGGCCGAACGAATCCGCCGAGCGGTCGAGTCGACGCCCATTCGCATTTCACCGACCGTGGAGCTGCGTGTGACGATCAGCATCGGCGGCGCTTTCGCGCTGCAGTGGATTCGCAGCACCACACTGCTGTGGACAGAGCGCGCAGACAGCCAACTCTACAAGGCCAAAATGGCCGGACGCAACCGCGTCAGTATCGAAGACCAACCCGATAGCACCGTGACCGCCGAAGAAAAGAGCCTGTTGTTCGGGCCGCTATACACTGCCTCTGGCTGGGGCGACCTGCCCCCACCACTGGATTCCTCCAATGGCAGCGCCTACTGAAAGCCCTGAGATGACCGACGCGCTGTCCCCCCCCAACAATGCCCCAGCGGGCGTTCCCCCCGCGCCCACGCCCACGCCCGGCAAGCCTTCTGGCGCACGCATCATTGCCATCACCAGTGGCAAGGGCGGCGTGGGGAAAACCTTTGTGTCCGCCAATCTGGCTGCTGCCCTCACCCGCCGGGGCCAGCGCGTGCTGGTGCTCGATGCCGACCTGGGGCTGGCCAATCTGGACGTGGTGCTGAACCTGCACCCCAAGATCACGCTGCACGACGTATTCACCGGCAAGGCGCATCTGGAAGACGCCGTGATCGAGGCGCCGGGCGGTTTCTCCGTCGTGCTGGCAGGCTCCGGCATGGTCGAGTATTCACGCCTGACGCCTGAAGTGCGCAACCAGTTCATGAGCGTGATCCAGACGCTGGCACCGCGCTACGACGTGATCCTGCTGGACACCGGTGCGGGCATTTCCGACGTGGTGCTGTTTTCGATCTCGCTGGCCTCAGAGGTGCTGATCGTCGCTACCCCCGAGCCCACGTCGCTGACCGATGCCTACGCCGCCATCAAGGTGATGGCCACGCAGCAAAAGCGCCAGCACGTGCGCATCGTGGTCAACCAGGCCGCGCGCCCTGGTGACGGCCGTGCCATCACCACGCAATTGCAACAGGTGCTGGACCGCTTCGTCAGCACCGAATCGGGCCGACCGATGCGGCTGATGCACATGGGCGACATTCCTGCAGACACCTCGGTGCGGGACGCCGTGATGCGCCGCCAGTTGCTTTTGATGCAAATGCCTGGCTGCCCTGCGGCACTGGCCATTGCGCAATTGGCCAACAAGATCGAATCCACGCTGCTGGTGCCCGCCGCCTGATCGGCGCTGGCGCCTGCATTGCCTGCCCATGCGCCGGCCAGGCAATGTGCTGATGTACCCGAGGGCCACGCGCCCCTTTCTTTTTGTCTCGCCGTGACCCACGTTCTCAATATCTCCAGCTATCTGTTCGTGCCCCTGCCCGATGCCGAGGCACTGCGGGTCACGCTGCACGAACGAGCGGTGGCGCTGGATCTGAAGGGCACGATCTTGCTGGCGGAAGAAGGCATCAACCTTTTTCTGGCGGGCTCTGCCAACGGCGTGCGCAGCTTCGTTGCCGCGTTGAAGCAGGACGAACGCTTCGCCGCGCTGGAGCCCAAGGAAAGCTGGTCTGAGACGCAGCCGTTTCGCAAAATGCTGGTCAAGGTCAAGCGAGAGATCATCCGCATGGACCACCCTGCCATCCGCCCCGCCGGCGGACGGGCGCCTGCCGTGGACGCAGCCACGCTACGCCGCTGGCTGACCGATGGCCATGACGACGAAGGCCGCCCGGTGGTGACGCTGGACACGCGCAACGCCTTTGAGGTGGACCACGGCACGTTCGAGCACGCCGTCGACTGGCGCATCGACAAGTTCACCGAATTCCCGCCCGCGCTGCGTGCCCACAAGAACGAGTTGGCCGGCAAGACCGTGGTGAGCTTCTGCACCGGCGGTATCCGCTGCGAAAAGGCAGCAATCCTCATGCGGGAGGAAGGCCTGGAGCACGTGTATCAGCTCGAAGGCGGCATTCTCAAATACTTCGAGCTGACGGACGGTGCGCACTACCAGGGCGGCTGCTTCGTGTTCGATGAGCGCCGGGTGCTGGCGCCCGACCTGTCTGCGCACCCAGAGCGCGATGCTATAAAAAAATGAGCTACTTGCGCTTTATACATAAGCGCTAGCGGCCATTTTGACTTGAAATCTCCACGGCATCGCTTCTGTTGGCTCAACGGCTCTTCAAGGTTTGAACCGCCGCTCTGGCAGCGGAATCCATTCGGTTTCACCCGGCACGCGGCCCATGACCTGCTGCTCCCAATCCTGCGCCGCCTGCACGATGCGGTCCTTGCGGCTGGACACGAAGTTCCACCACAGATGGCGCGGCCCGTCGAGCGCGTCGCCGCCGATCACCATGCAGCGCACCGGCTGGTCGGTGGCGCTCAGCACCGTGGCCCTGTTCACGTCCAGCGTCGCGAGCGTCTGCCGGATCAGACGCTCTTCGCCCAGCAGCACGTCCGCGTCCACGGGGTATATCGCCATCTGCTGTGCGAGTGGCGGCAGCTCCAGAACCGCGCCGGGCTGCAGTTGCACATCGAGGTACAGAGCGGGCGCCAGCGTGGCGACAGGAGACCGCACGCCAAAGGCCTCGCCCACGAGCACGCGCACGGTGCAGCCACCCTCTGACCAGTGCGGAATCTCCGATGCGGGCGTGTGCACGAAAGACGGTTCTGTCTCTTCATGCTCTACCGGCAAAGCGGCCCACAGCTGAATGCCATGGTTGACGTAGCTGCTGTCCGTCAATGCCTCGGGCCGACGCTCGGAATGCACGATGCCTCGGCCCGCCGACATCCAGTTGATGGCGCCGGGCTCGATGGTCTGTTGAAAACCCAGGCTGTCGCGGTGCTCGATGGCACCGTCGAACAGATAGGTCACCGTTGCCAAGCCGATATGCGGGTGCGCACGCACGTCGTACTCATCGCCTGGTTCCACCGTGACCGGGCCGAAGTGGTCGAAGAACACGAACGGCCCGACCGAGCGCAGTTGCAGCGCGGGCAGCAGCCGGCGCACGGTGAATCCGCCCCCTAGGTCCTTTTCGTGGCCGGTCAGGCGCAAGCGGTTGTCGGGGAAGGGGAGCGTGCTCATAAGTGTTGCCTCAACCGCCGAAGCGAGCCGCGATCGCCGCCACGCGCTGCCCGAACAGGCGGGCCGTATCCAGGTCGCCCTGCGGAATCTCGGCCGCGCTGGCGTCCGACGGTGATTGCACCAGCAAGCCCACCGAGCCGCCCAGATTGTTTGCGTCGTTGCGGGTGGCGGCCTTGCTGTTGGCAGGCAGCTGGCCCAGGCTGATCCAGAGGCCGCCGTGCTGCGATGCCAGCGTCTGCAGGTAGGCCAGCGTCAGCACCTTGTCCCCGCTGAAGCTGGCGCTGTTGCTGAATCCGGCGAACAGCTTGTCTTGCCAGCCACGGCTGAACCACACCTTCGATGACGCGTCGGCGAACTTCTTGAACTGCCAGCTGGGGCCGCCCATGTAGGTCGGCGTGCCCAGAATGATCGCGTCTGCCACGGCCAGCTCCTCCCAGCCGCCTTCGGGCAGATTGCCCTCCGCATCGATGGCCAACAACGTGGCACCGGCACCTTCGGCCACATGCTGTGCCACGCGCTGGGTATGGCCGTAGCCGGAGTGGAAGACGACGACGATCTGTGCCATGAGGTGCTCTTTCAGCGGAAAAGGGATTATCAAGAGGTGGCAGGAAATGGGTGCCAATACGGCACCCACTGTAGCGCCGCACCGTGCGGCGCGTGCTGCGCAGCGTATCCCGGGTGCGACCGTCCAGGCGCTCAGCCCGCTTGAATGCAACATTCAAACAGTTTGAACTAGCATTGTCTGAACATGCAAAAAGCCCGTGATGTTCTAACGCCTGACCACCTGGCAATGCTTCAGGTGATTGCCGACACAGGCAGCTTTGCCGCCGCTGCGCGGCACCTGGGCTTGGTGCCCAGCGCCCTCACCTACCGCGTGCGGCAGATAGAAGACGCGCTGGATGTCCTGCTGTTTGATCGCAGCGCCCGGCAAGCCCGCCCCACCGAGGCCGGCGCGGAGCTGCTGCGCGAAGGCGCGCGGCTGTTGAGGGACGTAGATGCTGTCGCCCACCGCGTACGCCGCGTGGGCACGGGCTGGGAGCCTCAGCTCACGCTGTCGGTCGATGGGGTCATTTCATCGAACACCATGATGGATCTGGCAGAGGCGTTCTATGCCCAGTCACCCCCCACCCGGCTGAAGCTGCACGATGGCATTTTGGCGGGCACGCTGGAGGCGCTCGTTTCAGGCCGCGCCGACCTGGCCGTGGGCGTGGCGGTGAACCCGGGCACCGTGCCGGGGCTGCAGCAGGAATTGCTGGGCGAGATGCTTTTTCAGTTCGTTGTGGCGCCGCACCACCCGCTCGCGAAGGCCGAAGAGCCGATCAGCGACATGGTGCTGCGCGCTCACCGGGTCGTCGCGGTGGCTGATTCCGCCAGACAAGACGGCGTGACCATGGGCATTCTGGGCGGGCAGGAAGTCATGACGGTCGACACCATCGACGCCAAGATCAAGGCGCAGTTGCGGGGCCTGGGCGGGGGCTTTCTGCCCGAGCCGATAGCCCGACCATATGTTGCCGCCGGGCGGCTGGTCGTGCGAGCCGTTGCACGTCCGGCACGTACGGTGTCGATGCACTACGCCTGGCGCGGCCCAGGCCATTCGGCGGCCGGCCGCGCGCTGCAATGGTGGCTGGATCAGCTGCGCAAACCCGCCACGCGCAAGGCTCTCATGGAAAACCATCACCACCCGTAACGAACACTGCCAGCGCGTTGGCGGCGTGTAGAGTGGCACGCATGTCATGCCGGGCGAACGCGCTTGCGGCATGCGGCGTCATCGCCTGAGAGCGTATTTAGTTTTTTCGTTGAAAGGGCCTGCCATGCGTTCTACCGTTCCCCGATCCCAGCGTCGCCTTCGAAGCGACAACACACCCGGCGCCGCCAGCACGGCGTCCGCAGCGGCGTCGCCCACATCCGCCAGGAAGCGGTTCGCCGTCATCGGCGCTGGCATGGCTGGCGTGGCCTGCGCGCGCACGCTGGTGCAGGCCGGTCACGACGTGGTGGTGTTTGAAAAGTCTTCTCGCGCGGGTGGCCGCACCACGACGCTCGATTCGGCCTATGGCGGCTTTGACTCCGGCGCGCAGTATTTCACCGTGCGCGATGCACGCTTTCGCCTGGCGCTGGACACCGTGCCCGGCCTGTGCCGGCCTTGGAGCGCCAACACCGTGCGCGTGCTGGACGCCGCTGGCCGCATTGCAGCCGCCGCGTTGCCGCCCGGCGAAGCACACTGGGTGGCGGCACCGGCGATGGAATCGCTGGTCAGCACCTGGGCCAAGCCCTTGCAGCAAGATGGCAGGCTGCTGACCGGCACGCAGGTCATGCGCGTCGAGGCCGACCCGCTGCTGCCGGGCGGCTGGCAACTGCGCACTGGCGCGCTGGACGGGTCCGTGCATGTGCACGCCGGCTTCGACGCAGTGTTGCTGAGCCAACCCTCCGTACCCGCCCAGACCCTGCTGCAACATTCTGGGATTGATCTGCCGCTGGTGGACGCGTTGACGCCCGTCACCATCGCCCCGTGCTGGACCTTGATGCTGGCCTTCGCCCAGGCGGTGCGGCCCGGGCTGACCACCCTCGGCCCGCAGTGGAACGCCGCGCGCAGTACACACCACCGCATCTCTTGGCTGGCGCGCGAATCGTCCAAGCCCGGCCGTTCGCAAATTGAGCGCTGGACGGTGCAGGCCAGCCCTGAATGGTCCACCGAGCACCTGGAAGACGACGCCGCCCGGGTACTGGCCAAGCTGCTCAAGGGCTTTGCCGAGGTGACCGGCATTCGGGCCGAACCGACCTTTGCCGAGGTGCGCCGTTGGCGCTATGCGCAGACCATCAAGCCGCTGGGCAAGAGCCATCTCTGGAATGCCCAGGCCGGCATTGGCGTGTGCGGCGACTGGTGCCTGGGCCATCGTCTGGAAGACGCTTTCGTCTCCGGGCTGGAACTGGCGCTGCAAGCGGCCTGATGTAAGCGCGTTCTCCGAAGTCGCACCTTCCGTTTTGCGCGGGCCCTTTCCGTTGCCACCCTCTTCGCAGCCCTACGTAGGCCGCTTTGCGCCCTCGCCCACGGGCCCGCTGCACGCGGGCTCGCTGGTCGCTGCGCTGGCCAGTTGGCTGGACGCTCGCGCCGCACCACGCGGGCGATGGCTGGTGCGCATCGAAGACGTGGACACGCCGCGCTGCGTCGACGGCGCCGCGCAGACCATCCTGTCCCAACTGGCCGCCTGCGGCTTGCTGCCCGATGAGCCACCCACGTGGCAATCGGCGCGTTCAGGGCTTTATCAGTCGGCGCTGGACAGGCTGGTCGGGCAGCAACACGCCTATCCCTGCGCATGTTCCCGCCGCGACATCGAAACCGCGCTGCAAGCCGCCGGCCCCGCACGTGCGCGGCACAGCGAATTGCCCTACCCCGGCACCTGCCGCCACGGGCTGGGCGGACGAGCGGCGCGCTCCTGGCGGTTTGCCGCGACCAAATATCAGCAAAAACAGCCTCTAGCGCTTATCCATCAAGCGCATCCAGCTATATATTTAATAGCAAACAGCGGTGTCCACTGGACGGATCGGCGGCTGGGCGCGCAATCGCAAGACGTGGCAGGCCATGTCGGCGACTTCGTATTGAAGCGGGCCGATGGCCTGTGGGCCTATCAATTGGCCGTGGTGGTGGACGATGCGGATCAGGGCGTCACGCACGTGGTGCGCGGTGAGGATTTAGCTGACAACACGCCGCGCCAGATGCTGCTGCAGGCTGCGCTGGGTTTGACGGCCCCCAGCTACCTGCATACACCGCTGGTGCGCCGGGCCGATGGAGAGAAGTTGTCCAAGCAGCATGGCGCGCCGCCCATCGACACGGATCAGCCCCTGCAGGCGCTGGCCGCCGCCGCCCAGGCGCTGGGCTTGCCGCGCGTGCAAACAACAGACCCTGGCGCCAACGTCGAACATGCCCTTGCACTGTGGGTATCGGCGTGGCGGCGAATCTACAATCTCGCACCGTGACAGAAACCCCCCAATCCCCTTCCGCAGCCGCTTCTGCGCCCGAGTCGCCAGAGCCGATCACCCCATCGCCCGTTGCATCGCCCGACAAGGGCGAGAGTGCCGTTGCCAACGGTGGTGCACCGGCCGGCGTGGCTTATCCCAAGACCATCAAGAGCTTCGTGCGACGTGCCGGCCGCACCACCACGGGCCAGGCCAAGGCATTCGAAGATCTGGGCCCCCGGTTCCTGCTGGGCTACGCGCCGCAGCCGCTGGATGCTGCTGCTGCCTTTAGCCGCCAGGCACCGCTGGTTTTGGAGATCGGCTTCGGCATGGGCGAGGCCACCGCGCACATCGCGCGCGTGCGGCCCGCCGACAACTTCCTGTGCTGCGAAGTGCACGAACCCGGCGTGGGCGCGCTGCTCAAGCGCATCGGCGAACACGGCATCGAGAACATCCGCATCCTGCAGCACGACGCGGTCGAGGTGATCGACCACATGCTGGCGCCCGGCTCGCTGGACGGCATCCACATCTTCTTTCCAGACCCCTGGCACAAGACGAAGCACAACAAGCGCCGCCTGATCCAGCCGCCGCTGGTGGCCAAGCTGGCTGCGCGTCTGAAACCCGGTGGTTATCTGCACTGTGCAACCGACTGGCAACCCTATGCAGAGCAGATGCTGCAGGTGCTGTCGGCCGAGCCGGTGCTGGCCAATACCGCCGACGGCTTCGCACCGCAGCCTGACTATCGCCCGCTCACCAAGTTCGAAAACCGCGGCTTGCGGCTCGGCCATGGCGTGTGGGACGTGGTGTTCCACCGCACCGGTTGAGGCACCGCCCCTTTTCATCTCAGGACACTAGCTGCCCCATGAAGCCCATCCTTGAAAATCTGGTCGAGATGACAGGTCACCGCGATCATCTTCGCCTGGAGATTTCGGTACTTTCGACGCTGCAGAAGCTGCCTACCGTCAAGGAGGTCAGGGCTCTCGAGTTGTTTCAGTCCGACGGCGTCATGCACGTGCGGCCTCGCACCTGGGTCGATCAAGGGCAGTTGGTTTCAGCACGGGTACAGGTGGCCCAGGCCGACCCGAAGCGCCAGCCGGTGGCGCAATTTCCGCCGCTCAACGAGTGCATTGAAAGCCGTGCGGCCAGCGCGCTGCATTCGCCGCAAAAAGGCATCTACACCTTGTGGCTGCCGGTATGGATGCACGAAGAAGTGCATACCTGCCTGGAGATCACGCAGTCCAGGCCTTTTTCCGCGCACAAGCTTGAGGTGATCAAGAGCGTCTTCCACGTCTATCAGAACTACCAGAGCCTGCTGGACTACAGCGAGCGCGACGCGCTGACGGGCCTCTTCAACCGCAAGACGTTTGACGAGCAGTT
Organism: Acidovorax sp. WCS2018Noco2-16; assembly: GCF_031843945.1. Lineage (NCBI taxonomy): Bacteria > Pseudomonadati > Pseudomonadota > Betaproteobacteria > Burkholderiales > Comamonadaceae > Acidovorax > Acidovorax sp. WCS2018Noco2-16. The sequence continues at coordinate 147,010 of NZ_JAVTJJ010000001.1, read as the reverse complement.
CTCTCGCCAGGTGGCGTCGCCCGTCTCGGGCTCCACCGAACTCACTACCGAAGACGCAGAGGGCAACGCCGTCGACGCCGGGGCGGAGCCGATGGAGCAATGGCTGGCGGTGGTGGACATCGACCATTTCAAGCAGGTCAACGACCGCTTCGGACACCTGTACGGCGATGAGGTGCTGATCCTGATCGCCAACATCCTGCGCAGCTCGTTCCGTGGGCAGGACCGCATCTTCCGCTTCGGCGGCGAAGAATTCGTGGTGCTGCTGCGCTCGACCACGCTGTCGACCGCGCACAAAGTGTTCAACCGCTTCCGTACGGCCGTGCGGGAATACCACTTCCCGCAGGTGGGCCAGGTGACGGTGAGCGTGGGGTTCGCCAGCACCGCGCGCGGCGCGCCAGTGGAAATCCTCGGCCAGGCCGACCAGGCGCTTTACTACGCCAAGGAACACGGCCGCAACCAGGTGTGCTTTTATGACGAGCTGGTGGAGCAAGGCCATCTGCACGCCAAGGTGTCCAACGACGACGTGGAACTGTTCTGACCCAGCCCTGCACTGCTGCGTCAAACGAAAAGGCCCGCATCAGCGGGCCTTGTTGTTGGTGGTGCCGGCAGCAGGTCAGAGCCGCTCGGTGACCCAGGCCTGCACCGATGCCAGGGCCGCAGGCAGCGCCGCGGCGTTGGTGCCACCTGCCATGGCCATGTCTGCCTTGCCGCCGCCCTTGCCACCGACCTGGCTGGCCACGAAGTTGACCAGCTCGCCGGCCTTCACGCGGGCCATCGCATCCGCCGTCACGCCGGCAGCCAGCTGCACCTTGTCGCCATCGACAGCCGCCAGCACGATCACGGCGCTCTTGAGCTTGTCCTTGAGCTTGTCCATGGTGTCGCGCAGCGTTTTCGCGTCGGCGCCTTCCAGGCGTGCGGCCAGCAGCTTCACGCCGTTGATGTCGGTCGCCTGCAGCAGCAGCTCGTCGCCCTGGCTCGATGCCAGCTTGCCCTTGAGGGCGGCGATTTCCTTTTCCAGCGAGCGCACTTGCTCCAGCGTCTGGCCGATGCGGCCCGTGAGGTCGGCCGTGGGCGCCTTCAGCGCGCCAGCGGCCTTGTTCACGGTGTCTTCCAGGTTCTGCAGATAAGCCAGCGCGTGTTCGCCGGTGACCGCTTCCATGCGGCGCACGCCGGCTGCCACGCCGCCTTCTGCCACGACCTTGAAGAGCCCGATGTCGCCGGTGCGCTGCACATGGGTGCCGCCGCACAGTTCGCGGCTGGTGCCGATGTCGAGCACGCGCACGGTTTCGCCGTACTTTTCGCCGAACAGCATCATCGCGCCCGTTTTCTGGGCTGATTCGATGTCCATGACGCGCGCGCCGGTCGCCGTGTTGGCCAGGATCTCGGCGTTCACGCGGCGTTCGATCTCGCGCACCTGGGCGTCGGTGACTGGAGCACCGTGCGCGAAGTCGAAGCGCGTGCGCTCAGGCGTCACCAGGCTGCCCTTTTGCTGCACGTGGTCGCCCAGCACCTCGCGCAGGGCCTTGTGCATCAAGTGGGTGGCCGAATGGTTGCGCACGGTGGATGCGCGCAGCTGCGTGTTCACCTCGGCCTGCACCGTGTCGCCCACGCGCAGCATGCCTGTTTCGAGCGTGCCGTGGTGGCCGAACACGTCGGCCTTGATCTTGATGGTGTCGCCCACCGCGAAGTGCGCCGTTCCTTGGCCGGTGATGACGCCCACGTCACCCACCTGGCCGCCGCTTTCGGCATAGAAAGGCGTCGCGTCGAGCACGACCACGCCGTCACCGCCAGCCTCGATGGCTTGCACGCTGGCGCCGTTCACGTACAGGGCGACGACCTTGGCCGTTTCCTTGAGTTGCTCGTAGCCCGTGAAGCGGTTGCCGTCGCCCGCGTATTCCAGCGCGCGGTCCATCTTGAATTTGCCGGCGGCGCGGGCCTGGGCCTTCTGTCGCTCCATGGCGGCCCTGAAGCCCGCCTCGTCCACCGACACACCGCGCTCGCGGCACACGTCGGCCGACAGATCGAGCGGAAAGCCGTAGGTGTCATGCAGCTTGAAAGCCACATCGCCCGGCAGCACCGTGGCGCCGCCGGCCAAGGCCGTGTCCAAAATCTCCATGCCATTGGCCAGCGTCTCGAAGAAACGCTCTTCCTCGGCCTTGAGCACGTCAGTGATGCGCTGTTCCAGCTCGACCAGGCGCGGGTACGCGTCGCCCATCTGCTGCGCCAGGTCTTTCACCAGCTTGTGGAAGAACGGCGTCTTCTGGCCCAGCTTGTAGCCGTGGCGGATGGCCCGGCGCACGATGCGTCGCTGCACGTAGCCGCGGCCTTCGTTGCTGGGCAGCACGCCGTCGCTGATGAGGAACGAGGTGGCGCGGATGTGATCGGCGATGACTTTCAGCGACGGGTGCGTCAGGTCGGTGATGTGCGTCTCGCGCGCAGCGGCCTTGATCAGCGCATCGAAAATGTCGATTTCGTAGTTGCTGTGCACATGCTGCAGGATGGCCGCCAGGCGCTCCAGGCCCATGCCGGTATCGACGCACGGCGCGGGCAATGGCGTGACACTGCCGTCTTCCTTCATGTCGAACTGCATGAACACGTTGTTCCAGATCTCGATGAAGCGGTCGCCGTCTTCGTCAGGGCTGCCTGGAGGGCCGCCGGCGATGTGCGGGCCGTGGTCGTAGAAGATTTCCGAACAAGGACCGCAAGGACCGGTGTCGGCCATCATCCAGAAGTTGTCGGACTTGTAGCGGCCGCCCTTGTTGTCGCCGATGCGGATCACGCGCTCGGGCGGCAGGCCGATGACCTTCGTCCAGATGTCGTAGGCCTCGTCGTCTTCCTGGTAGACGGTGGCCAGCAGGCGCTCGGGCGGCAGGCCGTAGACCTTCGTCAGCAGCTCCCACGCCCACTGCAGCGACTCGCGCTTGAAGTAGTCGCCGAAGCTCCAGTTGCCCAGCATCTCGAAGAACGTGTGGTGGCGCGCGGTGTAGCCCACGTTTTCCAGGTCGTTGTGCTTGCCGCCGGCGCGCAGGCAGGCCTGTACCGACGTGGCGCGGTTGTACGGGCGCTTGTCGGTGCCCAGGAACACGTCCTTGAACTGGACCATGCCCGAATTGGTGAACATCAGCGTGGGGTCGTTGCCCGGCACGAGCGACGACGAAGGCACGACCGTATGGCCGCGCTCGGCGAAGAAATCGAGGAACTTGGCGCGGATTTCAGAGACTTTCATCCGGGTCTTTCTGTGCGGCCGGCGGCGCTGGAACTCGAGCGCTTGCGCAGGCGGCGTCTATGGTATGGGTGGGGAGGGCGAAAACCTTCGATTATCTCACCGTTCCCCAGCGGCAACACCCCCTCAGCCGGCACCCATGCTGGTCGTCCAGGCTTGCAAGAAACGCTGGCGCTTGAGCGGATCCAGATACACCAGCAGCCCCAAACCCGGCGCCAGCAGACGCCAGGAACTGGTGGCCGTGCCCGCCAGGCCTTGCGCGCTGCCAAAGCCCCCGCCGCCCGCGTCACCCCCTGTGCCGGCGCCGGTGCCTGCCGCCACCGCCTGCCGTATCGGAATGAGCCGCGTGTCGCGCGCCAGCACGGCCTGGCCGCCTCGCGACAGCAGGTAGTCGAGGAAAGGTCGAGCCAGCTCCGGGTGCGGCGCCGTGGCCGGAATGACCGCGGCGCGTGTGGTGAGCAGCGTGTAGTCCTGCGGCACCAGCATGCGCAGTGGCGAGCCGGCTGCGATGCGCGCCTGCACGTAAGACGCAGGCACGTTGTAGACCAGTGCGAGATCGCCCCGCTCCAGCTCGTCCAGCAGCGGCTCGATGTGGTCGCCCAGGCGCACGCGGTTGGCGCCCAGCGCTGCCAACAGGACGCCGGCCGTGCTGTCGTGGCGCGCGTCCTGCGTGGCCAGCAGATAGCCCAGGCCGCTGCGGCTGGCGTCATAGGTGCCCACGCGCCCGGCCAGCGGGCGGCCTGCGTAGCGCAGCAGCGCCAGCAGCTGGCCCCTCGTGCGCGGCGCACGCTCGGGCGCCAGCAGGCGCGGGTGATAGACCATCACCACCGCATCCGCGCCCAGGCTGAACACCTCATGCCGCCAGTGCGCGCCGGCCGGCAGGCTGCGTGCCAGCGCGGACGGGTGCGCCAGCACGTGGCCGTCGTTGGCCAGCTGGGTCTGCAAGTCCAGGCTGCTGCTGATGAGCAGGTCGGGCCCGCCCTCGCCCGGCGCCAGCGGAGGTGCGGCGCCGCGCAGCCGCCCCTGCGCGCGGGCCAGCGCCTGCGCGTGGATGTCCAGGCTCTGCCGGTCGGCGCAGCGCACAGCCACGCCAGGGTGCAGGCGCTGAAAGTCGCGGATGGCCGGGGCGAACAGCGCCGTTTCGGTCGCGCAGTCGATGCTGAGCAGTGACTCTTGCGAGCCCGCTGCCGGAAACAGCGTGATGGTCGCGCCATCGCCCTGCACTGCGGTCGTGCCCTGCATGGCGCTGGCAGCGGTGCCGGGCATCGGGGTCGCCGCCCCAGCGGCATCGACCAGTGCCAGCGCGCCCATTGCCCGCAGGAAATCCCGTCTTGGCCACAGCGGCAACCGGCTCATGATGCGTTCTCCCGTGTATGGGGCCTCGCGGGCTGCGGGGCAGCGGGCAAGGTGAGCGTGATGCACCAGCCACCTTCCGCCCGATTGGCAGCGGCGATCTGCCCGCCGTGGCTGGCGACCACCCGCTGCACGATAGCCAAGCCCAGGCCAGCACCACCTGCCGCCGCGCCCGGCCCGCGTGCGAAGCGCTCGAACAGGCGGCCCTGGTCGGCCGCCTGCACGCCCGGGCCGTGGTCGGCCACCTCGACCTGCCACGCATGCATAGTGGGATCGGCAGCGGCCCGCACGGTCACCTCGACTGCGCTGCCGCCGCCGTGTTTCAGCGCGTTGTCGACCAGATTCTTGAACGCCTCGCGCAGCATCAGCGCGTCGCCCCGTACCCAGGCCTGGGCCGCGGCATGGCTGGAGTTTCGAGTGTTTTTGGCGTCTAGCGCTTTTGGATAAAGCGCGAGCAGCTCACCTTTTGATAGCAAATCGGTTTGCCACCACAGCCGCACCACCGGCTGCGGCTCGGCGCGCGGCACCACATCGCGCAGCGCCTCGTGCACCAGCGCCAGCACATCGACGGGTGAGAAGCGTTGCAGATGCCCCTGGTGCGTCACGCTGGCGTCGCTGAGCAACTGGTTCAGCAGCCGGCGCAGGCGCAGGGCGTTGCGCTCCACCGCCTGCAGGCTCTGGCGCTGGGCGCGCGGGTCGTCGTCGTCCAGCCCCTCCTGCGCCTGGGCGATGAGCGCGGCCAGCGGCGTGCGCATCTGGTGCGCGGCCTCGGCGATGAAGATGCGCAGGGCATCCAGGTTGAATGACAGCCGGCCCATGAAGCCGTCGAGTGCGCGCACCACCTGGGCCAGTTCGCGCGGCACGGGGCTGGCGATGGGTCGCAGGTCGGACGCGTCGCGCTGCATCAGCTCCTGCTGCAGCCGCGCCAGCGGCCGCAGCGCGCGGTCCACGCCCAGCCACAGCAGCAGAAAGACCCCCAGCATCAGCGCGCCGATGGCGGCCGTAGCGCGCCAGACGATGTCGGCGGCGAGCGCGTCGCGCGCCTGGCGGGTCTGGCCGACCTGCACCCAGAAACGGCCGGAGCCGTCACCGCCGGCAATGGCGCGCGGCACGACGGCGAAGCGCACCGGCTCGCCCCGGTAGCGGGCGTCGAAGAACAGCGGCTGCGCGCTGGCACCAGCCGAACCTGGCGGAGCTGGCAGATCGCCATAGCCGGTGATGGTGTCGCCCTGCGGCCCGGTGATGCGGTAGTAGGCCCGGTCTTCGGGCGCCGCGGCCAGCAGGTCCAGCGCGGCATAGGGCAAGTCGACCTGCCAGCGCCCTTCGACGACGGCCACGCTATCGGCCATCGACAGCGCCGAGGCGCGCAGCAGGTGGTCGTAGGACCGGTCGGCCGCCCGCAGCCCGTAGCTGCGCGCCGCAAAGAACAGCACCACCGTGGCCAGCACAAACAGCACGGTGATCGACACCAGCAGCGTGCGGCGCACCGCCGGCAACGTGCGCGCCGGTGCGGCGGCTTCAGTGGCCGCCATCGGCTGAATCGGACGCGTCGGAGGCAGCGGGCGATGGCGCATCGGCCACCACATCCGCGCGGTAGCCCACGCTGCGCACGGTGGTGATCTGCAACTGGCTGCCCGCCAGCTTGCGGCGCAGGCGGCCCACGTAGACCTCGATGGCGTTCAGGCCCACGTCCTCGTCGAAGTGAAACAGGCGCCCTGCAATGTCTTCCTTGCTGACGGCCCGGCCCAGCCGGCCGATCAGGATCTCCAGCAGGCTGAATTCGCGGTGCGGCAAGTCCAGGTCCTGCCCGTGCAGGCTGACCCGGCGCGCCGCGCTGTCGATGGCCAGCCCGCCCACCTGCCACAGGCCCGTCGCCTGGCCCTGCGGGCGGCGCAGCAGCGCGCGGCAGCGGGCGTCCAGTTCGCGAAAGTCGAAGGGCTTGTCCAGGTAATCGTCCGCGCCTTCGTCCAGCGCGTTGACGCGGTCTTCGATGTCGGAGCGGGCCGTGAGCATCAGCACCGGCGTTTTGTTGCCTTGACGGCGCAGTTGCGCCAGCAGCGTCAGGCCGTCCATGCCGGGCAGGCCGATATCGAGCAGCAGCAGGTCAAACTGCGCATAGCCCAGCACCTCGAAGGCCGCGCGGCCGTTGGCCTGCCAGTCCACTGCATGGCCCTGGCGGCGCAGCCGGCGCACCACGGCCTCGGCCAGGTCAGGGTCGTCTTCGACCAGCAGGATGCGCATGTCAGCCACCCTCTCCCGCGTGCGCCACCGCATCGCAGGCCGCGAAGGCTGCAGGCAGTACGGAAGAAAAGAGTGGCTTTGGCATGGCGGGAAGGCGCGGAGTATCGCTGCAAACGCGAAAAGCCCCAGGGCCGAACCCCGGGTTTACCCGATCAGCACATCCACTTATGGCATGCGCCACGACAGGTGCACGACAGGGTCGCTGCCTAAGGTTCACCCCCACCGGCACGCGCCTTGGACGCCCGCGCCTTGCCGATCACCGCATTCGATAACGGAGACAAGATGAATTCCACCCGGAGAACCCCTCCATGCTGCTGACCCTGCTCGGCTTCGGCATGGTGCTGACCTTCATGACGCTGATCATGACCCGGCGCCTGTCGCCGCTGGTCGCGCTGATCACCATCCCCATCCTCTTCGCGCTGATGGGCGGCTTTGCGCCCACCATGGGCAACATGATGCTGGAGGGCATCCGCAAGATCGCGCCAACGGGCGTGATGCTGATGTTCGCCATCCTGTACTTCGGCGTGATGATCCACGCGGGCCTGTTCGACCCGGTGGTCGGCGTCATCCTGAAACTGGTCAAGGGCGACCCTCTCAAGATCGTGGTGGGCTCGGCAGTGCTGGCGCTGCTGATCTCTTTGGACGGCGACGGCTCGACCACCTACATGATCACCATCGCGTCGATGCTGCCGCTGTACAAGCGGCTGAAGATGAACCCGCTGAGCCTGACCTGCGTGGCCATTCTGGCCAGCGGCGTGATGAACCTGACGCCCTGGGGCGGGCCCACGGCGCGCGCCGCCAGCGCACTGCACGTGGATCCGGGCGAGGTCTTCATTCCGATGGTGCCGGCCATGGGCATCGCCATCGTCAGCCTGCTGGCCGTGGCGTTCTACCTGGGCCTGCGCGAACGCCACCGGCTGGGCCGCGTCAGCCTGCCCGGCGCGGCGTCGCTGCATGCAGAACACCAGGCAGCCCAGCGCGCCGATGAGGAAAGCACCGGCGAACACCTGCCCACCATGGCCGGCAGCGACAGCGCCGACATGCGCCGCCCGCGCCTGCTGTGGGTGAACCTGGCACTGACCATCGCGCTGATGGTGACGCTGGTGCTGGGCCTGCTGCCGCTGCCCGTGCTGTTCATGATCGGCTTTGCCATCGCGCTGGTCATCAACTACCCCGACATGGCTCACCAGCGCCAGCTGATGGCCGAATATTCTGGCAACGCCCTGGCCGTGGTGGCGCTGATCTTCGCGGCCGGCATCTTCACCGGCATTCTGTCGGGCACCGGCATGGTCGAGGCCATGTCACGCGGGCTGCTGTCGGCCATTCCGCCCAGCATGGGGCCCTATCTGCCCACCATCACCGCGCTGCTGAGCATGCCGCTGACGTTCTTCATGTCGAACGACGCGTTCTACTTCGGCGTGCTGCCCATCCTGAACGAGGCCGCGCAGGCCTACGGCATCAGCGCGGTGGAGATGGCCCGCGCGTCGCTGATCGGGCAGCCGGTGCATCTGCTGAGCCCACTGGTGCCGTCCACCTACCTGCTGGTCGGCCTGGCCGGGGTGGACTTCGGCGACCACCAGCGCTTCACGCTGAAATGGGCCGTGCTGGTGTGTTTGACGCTGATGGGCGCCAGCCTGGCGCTGGGGCTTTTCCCGCTGGTGGGCCACGCACTGGCGGGCGGGTGAACCCGGGTGGCGAGTCGGGCGTGCGTGGGTATAAACCCCGCATGCCGACGCCACCAATCCCGTTCCAAGCCCTTAGCGGCACCCGCGTCCTCAGCCTGGCGCTGAACCTGCCCGGCCCCGCCGCCCTGCTACGCTGCCGGCGCATGGGCGCCGCCTGCACCAAGCTGGAACCACGCGCCCCATCGGGCCACGCCAGCGGGGACCCGATGGCAACGTACAGCCCAGGCGCGTATGCCGATCTGCACGACGGCATTCGCGTGCTGCAGGCGAACTTGAAAACCGATGCCGGCCAGGCGGTGCTGCAAGACGAACTCGCCCAGGCCGATGTGCTGATCACTTCATTTCGCCCCTCTGCGCTGCACAAGCTGGGTCTGGGCTGGCCCGCGCTGGCCGCGCGCTATCCAAGGCTGTCGCTGGTGCGCATCGTCGGCGCGCCGGACGAACGGGCGGAAGAGCCGGGCCATGACCTGACCTACCTGGCGCAGGCCGACCTCATCGCCGGCTGCACGCTGCCCCCCACGCTCTATGCCGACATGGCCGGCGCGCTCATCGCCACAGAGGCCGTGCTGCAGGCGCAGCTGGCCCGCGCAGCGTCGGGCCAGGGCGTCTGCATCGACGTGGCACTGGAAGACGCCGCCCAGTGGCTGGGCTTGCCGCGCGGCTGGGCCTTGAGCAGCGCAGCGGGCGACGTGGGCGGCGGGCACGCTGGCTACGGCGTGTATCCCTGCGCCGACGGCCGCGTGGCGGTGGCGGCGCTGGAGCCGCACTTCGCCGCCCGCTTTTTTAGCGCGGCGGGCCTGGCGACAGACAGCGACGCGCGTCTGCCGGCCACGCGATCGGCGGTAGCCCGCTTCTTGCAAGGCCAGACGCGCTCCAGCCTGGATGCGTTGGCGGTGTCGCAGGACATTCCCCTGCACACGCTGGCGCCCGGTTGATTGGGCAGGGCCGAGGTACCACGCCGCGAAATGCTACTATTTTTATAGCTACAAGCGCTTTATCAACGGGCGCTAGAGGCACTTTTGGCTTAAAACGCTGTCGCAGGCGGCCGGCACCGTCCGACACCCGCCAGGCAAGCCCTGGCGTTCAATCCCTACCGACACCCACCAAGGAACGCCATGAAGCCCTTCGCCCTCACGCCTGACATGACCTCCGCCGCCGGCACCTTCTACCCGACCGGCTACGTCTTTGCGCTGTTCCCTGACGAAGCCGCCGCCCGTTCGGCGGCGGATGCCATGCAGACGCAGGGCCGCGACGACATCGCGCATGCCACGCCAGACGCCATCCTGCAACACGTGGTGCGCACGCTGGAGGACGCTGACGAACCGCTGCCGTCCGTCGGTGCAGAAGGCGTTATCGTGCGCCGCATTGCAGACATGTCCAGCAACGGCAGCCATGCGCTCTTCTTCGCGGCGGACGACGACGACTCACCCGACTCGCTGGCCGACGCGCTGGAGCCGCTGGGAGCGCAAGCGGCCTTCTACTACCGCACCTTGATCATCGAAGAGCTGATTTCTACGCCCGTGCCCTGACCCGCTCTGCGAACAGCCCGACCCTGGCTCGCGCTACTCGGGTCTGACACCTCGGCGGCCAGCGATATCCACGCTATAGTCATTTCCATGCTCTGGACTGAAGCACTCCCTGCCCACTGCCTTTGCGCCCCGCGGCGAGGCGCGCAGGGGTGTCCAGGCACACAGGCCGTCAGCCGTCGGTAGGACACCATCCATGAGCGTGCCGCTGCAGCCACCGCGATTTCGTCGGCTGCCATACATGCTCCGATTTTCTTGGCCCCTGATCGCCATGGTGGTGTTACAGGCGGCGCTTGCAGCCTCCAGCATCTGGGTCGTCTCCGTTTTGCGCGCCTACGTGCAAGGTGAAAGCCAGTGGAGCAAGGCGCAAAAGGACGCGGTTCTCCATCTCAGCCATTACGCCGACACTGGCGAAGCGCGTTTCTTAGCGCGGTTTGAAGAAGCCATCGCCGTCCCCCTGGCAGATCGGCAGGCACGGCAACTGGTGGGAATGAGCCCCCCCGACCTGAAAGGCGCCCAAGCTGCAGCGTTGCGTGGCGGCAACCACCGGGACGATGTCGGGGGCCTGATCTTCTTGCTGTACCACTTCCACGACTCACTGCTGCTGCGCGAGCCTATCGCCCTGTGGGAGATGGGCGACCAGTACATCCAGGAGCTGCTGCAGTTGGCGGCGGTCATACGAGACGCCGTGGCCGTTGGCCAGCCAGACGCTGCAACGCGCCATGGCTGGCAGAGCCGAATTCAGCAAATTGACGAAGGCGCCACGCCGGCCACGGTGGGCTTCAGCCGTGCGCTGGGCGAATCCTCACGGCGCATCACAGATTTTCTGCTGGCCGTGAATGCGCTCACCGCAGGCGTGCTGGTGCTGCTGACCCTGCTGCACACCCTCAACCTCGTCACACAGCGCCGCCGCGTGGAAGACACCTTGCACGGCGAGCGCGAACAGGCCCGCGCCACTTTGGCGGCCATTGGCGATGGCGTGGTAACCACCACCGTGGACGGACGCATCGTCTACCTGAATCCTGCGGCAGAAGCCATTCTGGAGCGCCCGCTGCACAGCCTGGCCCATCAGCAACTGACCGATCTGCTGCAGTTCGCAGGCGGTGATGATGAGGGCGATGACGGCAGTCCGATTGCGCCGCGCCTGCTGCAACGCGCGCTGCACGCGGGCGGCCTGTTGCACGAATCACCCACGCTGCAACTGCGCCGCCCCGACGGCAGCACCCTGCCCGTTACGGTGGTGGGCTCGCCGCTGTATGACCAGGGTGCGGTGTCGGGCGCTGTGCTGGTGCTGCACGACATGCGGCGCGAGCAGGAGTATCTGGAGCAGCTTTCCTGGCAGGCGACCCACGATGCGCTCACCGGCCTGGTCAACCGCCGCGAATTCGAGCGCAGGCTGGCCGCCCTGCTCGCCCGCCCCCAAGACGAGGGCCACGCCGAGGCCGCCGGTAGCCTGCTATATGTGGATCTGGACCAGTTCAAACTGATCAACGACACCTGCGGCCACCCCGCAGGCGACGCCATGCTGCGGGCCGTGTGCCAATTGCTGCAAGGCGGACTGCGTGAGGGCGACACCCTGGCGCGGCTCGGAGGTGACGAGTTCGGCGTGCTGCTGGAAAGCTGCCCGCCTGCCACCGCCTGGCAGATTGCCAGCGAGCTGCGGCAAAGCGCACAGGCCCTGCAACTGCCCTGGGATGACCGAGTGCTGCGCACGGGCCTGAGCATCGGGCTGGTGCATCTGACGCCCGACCTGGACACGCTGCAGGAAGTGCTGCGCGTGGCCGATATGGCTTGCTATGGCGCCAAGGAACGTGGCCGCAACACCGTGTACGTGCACCAGCCACACGACGCTGCCCTGACGCGCAGCGCGAGCGACATGGACTGGATCCAGCGCATTCGCAACGCGCTGGAGCATGGGCTTTTCAGCCTGCATGCGCAGGAGATCGTGCCGCTGCAGCGCCGCGTCCCGCACACCGGCAAGCATGTAGAGCTACTGCTGCGCTTGGACGACGGATCGCAGGCGTCAGCCACGCCCGGCCAATTCATTCCGGCGGCCGAGCGCTTCGGACTCATGCCCGCCATCGACCGCTGGGTGGTTCGGCGCGCCTTGGCGGAACTGGCGCGCAGGCGCGAGGCAGGTGATACCCCAGTCATCAGCTTGTGCGCCATCAACCTGTCGGGCACCAGCGTGGGTGAAGAGAGTCTGCTCGGCTTTCTGCGCGAGCAGATCGCGCTGCACGGCGTGCCGCCCGACCTGCTGTGCTTCGAGATCACCGAAACCGCCGCCATAGCCCACATGCCCAATGCGATCCGGCTGATCCGCGAGCTCAAGCAGCAGGGCTGCCGGTTCTCGCTGGACGATTTCGGCGCGGGCATGTCGTCCTTCACCTACCTGCGGCAACTGCCCGTGGACTACCTGAAGATCGACGGCGGACTGGTGCGCGACATCATCGAAGACCCGGCCAACCGGGCGATGGTGGAGATGATCAACCACATCGGGCACGTGATGGGCAAGGAAACAATTGCCGAATTCGCCGAAAGCGCGGCCATTGTGCAGGCCTTGCGCAACATGGGCATAGACCACGGCCAGGGCTATGCGATCGGCCGTCCCTGCCTTTTCACCCCGGCCCTTCCGCCCGCCAGGCACATGCTGCCGGGGGAAGGACAAAAGCTGCCGTCAGCGCCCCTTGCGCAGCGGTTTGCCACCGACGGGCTTGCTGCCAGCGGCGGGCTTGGCGCCGGCTAGCCCCGCGCGCGGAGGCAGTCCCGTGTGCTGCGTCAGCATGCGGCCCTGCACGGGCTGCTGCACCGTCTTTCGGGTGGGCGATGCGGTGCTGTTGCTGCGGCGCGCACTCTGATAGCTGCCATCCGTCATCGGCTGGAAGGTCGGAATCAGGTGGTGCTTGCCATTGCCGATCAGGTCGGCCCGGCCCATGGTCTTGAGCGCATCGCGCAGCAGTGGCCAGTTGTTGGGGTCGTGGTAGCGCAAGAAGGCCTTGTGCAGCCGGCGGCGCTTTTCACCCCGCACGATGTCCACACCTTCGCTGTCGCGGCCGATCTTGCGCAGCGGATTCTTGCCCGAGTGGTACATGGCAGTCGCCGTCGCCATGGGGCTGGGGTAGAACGTCTGCACCTGGTCGGCGCGGAAGCCGTTCTTCTTGAGCCAGATCGCGAGGTTCATCATGTCCTCGTCACTGGTGCCCGGGTGCGCGGCGATGAAGTACGGGATCAAGAACTGCTTCTTGCCGGCCTCTTCGCTGAACTGCTCGAACATCTGCTTGAACTTGTCATAGCTGCCGATGCCCGGCTTCATCATCTTGGTGAGGGGGCCCTGCTCGGTGTGTTCGGGGGCGATCTTGAGGTAGCCGCCCACGTGGTGCTGCACCAGTTCCTTCACGTACTCAGGGCTCTTCACCGCCAGGTCGTAGCGCAGGCCCGAGCCGATCAAAATCTTCTTGATGCCCTTGAGCGCGCGGCCGCGACGGTAGATTTTGATGAGCGGATCGTGGTCGGTGCCCAGGTTCGAGCAGATGCCCGGGTACACACAGCTGGGCTTGCGGCAGGCCGCTTCGATCTCGGGGCTCTTGCAGCCCAGCCGGTACATGTTGGCCGTGGGGCCGCCCAGGTCGGAAATGGTGCCGGTGAAGCCGCTCACCTTGTCGCGAATGTCTTCGATCTCCTGAATGATCGAATCTTCGGAGCGGCTCTGGATGATGCGGCCCTCGTGCTCGGTGATCGAGCAGAAGGTGCAGCCGCCAAAGCAGCCGCGCATGATGTTCACGGAAAAGCGAATCATCTCCCACGCGGGGATCTTGGTGGAATGGTCGTGGCTGCCGTTCTCGTCTGCGTAGCTCGGGTGCGGGCCGCGCGCGTAGGTCAGGTCGAACACGTGGTCCATCTCCGCCGTGGTCAGCGGGATGGGCGGCGGGTTGATCCACACGTCGCGCGCCGTGGCGCCCTCACCGTGCGCCTGCACCAGGGCGCGGGCGTTGCCGGGGTTGGTCTCCAGGTGCAACACGCGGTTGGCGTGGGCATACAGCACCGGATCGCTCTTGACCTGCTCGTAGCTGGGCAGCCGGATCACGCTCTTGTCGCGCGGCGGAACCTTGATTTTGGAGCGCAAGGCTGGGTTGGCGACGAACTGGATGGGCTGGATCGCAGGGTTGGAGGCTTTTTGGCCTCCAGCGCTTGCTGCACCGGCGTTGGCAGCTATTGATTCAGGAGCATCGTCCTTGCTGCATGTGGTGCCTTGCGAGGCGGCCTGCTCGCTGGTCGTCATGTACGGGTTGACGTGCGACTCGACCCGGCCCGGCTCGTCCACCGAGCTGGAATCGATCTCGAACCAGCCCTGGCCCGATTCGTCGCCCGGCCGGCGCACGAAGGCGGTGCCGCGCACGTCGGTGATCTGCTCGACCGGCTCACGCGCCGCGAGGCGGTGGGCGACTTCGACCAAGGCACGTTCGGCGTTGCCATAAAGCAACAGGTCACACTTGGCATCCACCACGATGGAGCGGCGCACCTTGTCGCTCCAATAGTCGTAATGGGCAATACGGCGCAGGCTGCCTTCGATGCCGCCCAGAATGATGGGCACGTCCTTGAACGCCTCGCGGCAGCGCTGGCTGTAGACGATGGCGGCGCGGTCGGGGCGCTTGCCGCCGATGTCGCCCGGCGTGTAGGCGTCGTCGCTGCGGATCTTCCGGTCAGCGGTGTACCGGTTGATCATGGAATCCATGTTGCCCGCCGTCACGCCCCAGAACAGGTTGGGCTTGCCCAGCACCTTGAACGGATCGGCGCTCTGCCAGTCGGGCTGCGCAATGATGCCCACGCGAAAGCCCTGTGCCTCCAGCGTGCGGCCGATCACCGCCATGCCGAAGCTGGGGTGGTCCACATACGCGTCGCCCGTGACCAGGATCACATCGCAGCTGTCCCAGCCCAGCTGCTGCATTTCCTCGCGGCTCATGGGCAGAAACGGGGCCGTGCCGAACCGCTTCGCCCAATACGGGCGATAGCTGGTGAGCGGCTTGGCGGCGCGCGCAAAAAAGGAAACGTCGACAGGGGCGTTCATCAATGGGTATGTGGGGGGAGGGCCGTGGATTTTAGGTGTTTCGGGCCCGCTGCGCTGGAACAGCGCCGGCCCGCCCCGCGCGCAACGCGGTTTTAATTCCACCTCGTAGAACGATAGGCTTTGTCCTCTATTAGTGATAACCACATGGCTCTTGCCTTTGGCCAGTAATCCAAAGATAGTCCGCTTACGTATTGAGACAAGTCGTTGCTCTTCGTCAAATTTATTACCTCACGCCCCAGGACATGCCATGCAGCCTCCAACCATGAAAGTCAAAACCCAGCTCACCCTCGCTTTCGGTGCATTGGTGGTCGTCGTTCTCATCGTCTCCGGGCTGTCGCTCAAGTCGCTGGGTGAAGCAGATCGCACGTTCACGGGCTATGTCAGCGGCATCGACAAGCAGACGAACCTGGTCGACAGCATGCGCAACGCCGTCAATCGCCGGGCAGTGGCTGTGCGTAACCAGGTACTGGCGACGATGCCGGAAGAGTCGGCCAAGGAGCGGGAGCTGGTTCTCAAGGCTGACGCGGATGTGCAGACGCACATGGAAGACCTGAAGAAGCTGATTGCGGCAGACACCGCCGCGCCTGCTTCCACCCTCGCCCTGATCGCCGACATGCAGCGCATTGAATCGATCTATGGACCTGTTGCGCGCAGCATCGTGCAACTGGCGACGTCGGGCCAGCACGAAGCTGCCGTGACGAAGATCAATGCCGAATGCCGCCCCCTGCTAGCGCAATTGACCGGCAAGGTGTCCGAGTTCGTAGTTGATGCAGGCGTCCGCGCCGAGCAGATGCAGCGGGAGGCAAATGACCGCTTCGACCACCAGCGCAACGTGATGATCGCTGCCTGCCTGGCCGCGCTGGCCATGGCCATTGCTGCGGGTCTGGTGATTGCACGGCGTCTCACGCGTGCTCTGGGCGCCGAGCCGGCAGAGCTGGGCATGGCCGCCCAGCGTGTGGCCGCTGGAGACCTCAGCCCGCTGAATTTGAGCCAGGCCATCTCGCCCAACAGCGTGCTGGCGTCTCTTGCCGCCATGCAAGGCAGCCTGGCGGACATCGTGACCAAGGTGCGCGGATCGTCCGACTCCATCGCCACCGGCTCGTCGGAAATCGCCTCAGGCAGCACCGACCTCAGCTACCGCACCGAGCAGCAGGCCAGCGCGCTGCAGGAAACCGCGGCCACCATGGATGAGCTCAGCGCCACCGTGCGCCACAACGCCGAAAGTGCCAAGCAGGCCAATCAGTTGGCCCAAGGAGCATCCACGGTGGCGCTGCAAGGCGGCGAAGTCGTCGGCCAGGTGGTGACGACGATGCGTACCATCAACGAGAGCTCGCGCCGCATTGCAGACATCATCGGCGTGATCGACTCCATTGCTTTCCAGACCAACATCCTGGCGCTCAACGCTGCCGTGGAAGCAGCCCGCGCGGGCGACCAGGGCCGCGGATTTGCCGTGGTGGCCAGCGAGGTGCGCAATCTGGCCCAGCGCAGTGCCCAAGCCGCGCGTGAGATCAAGACGCTCATCACCGACAGCGTGACGCAAGTAGAAGAAGGCTCAGCGCTGGTGGACCGCGCCGGCTCCACGATGGACGAAGTAGTCAAGTCGATCAAGCGCGTGACCGAAATCGTTGGCGAGATCAGCGCGGCCAGCAGTGAGCAAAGCAATGGCGTGGCGCAAGTGGGCCAGGCCGTACAGCAGATGGATCAGGCCACGCAGCAGAACGCCGCCCTGGTGGAAGAAAGCGCCGCTGCCGCGCAAAGCCTGCAGCAGCAGGCAAGAGACTTGGTGCAGTCGGTGTCGCTCTTCAAACTACAGCCGGACTATGCCGCGCTGGGCCACGCAGCGCCATCGCTGCGCCTGGCGTCGACTCCGGCGTAAGCTCACCACTCACCGATGGCACGCACCCGCTGGTCCAGGTCAGCCGGCGGGTCGTCATAAGCCGACACCAGCGTCGGCGCCGCGCCACTCGCAGCCCGGTCTTCCTGAACCACCCCGAAGCGCGCAGCACTCGACTCAGCCCCTACGAAAGAAGAGGTGGAGAACAAATTGTTCAGCGCGAGGGGCAGGTTGAGGGAGAACATGGCAAGCTTCCTTGATGCGGGACGGTGTACGTGGCGGCTGCGGATGAGCGTAGAAGCAAAGCCCCACCAGGCCATGTAGGCCGCAACCGCGTGGGTGCGTCTGTAGTTCAATGAAGACACATCAACGAAGCGGCCGCCTGCGAAAGTGCGAGAGCCGCTTGTGCTTTTAGGGCTGCGCTTTCAGCGAGAGCCTGCAGCTATTTGGCCATCGTCAGCGTGCCTTTCATGATGGCCGAGTGGCCGGGGAACGAGCAGAAGTACGCATAGGACTCGCCCGCCTTCAAACCGCTGGTGGCAAACGTCACCGAATCGGCCTCGCCGCCGCCGATGACCTTGGTGTGTGCGATGACACGGGTGTCGCCGTCTTTCACGTACTGCTTGGTGGCGCCAGCGGCCATGCCATCCGTGGCGGCAGCTTGCAGATCGGCCGCCTTGGTCAAGACCCAGTTGTGGCCCATGGCGGTTTTGGGCAGCTTGCCTGCATGCTTGAGCTTGACGGTGAATTGCTTGCAGCTGGCCGGCACAGCGATGCTGGCCTTGTTGAACTGCATTGCGTCGTTGCCTTCGATCTCGGTTGCGCAGTCGGCCGCCCAGGCGGGTGCTGCCACCGCGCACACTGCCACCAGCGCCAGGGATTTCCAGATCTTTGCCATGTCGTCATCGCCTTTCAGAATGAGGGTCGGAGCCTTCGTGAACGAATCGTAGACACCCGCTGTTTTTCACAGGTTGACGTGCATCAAGTCGCGCCGTGATGGCGCCTCACTTCCGGCCCGCTGCTGCGCATCTACACTTCGCGCCCCATGCCACAGACCCTGAGCGCCCCCGCCCACAGCGAAATCGTCATCAAGAAAAGCCGTTTCATCGGTTGCGTGCAGCCCATGGCCGACCGGGCATCGGCGCAGGCAGCGGTCGACGCGCTCTGGAAGCAGCACCCCGGCGCGGCGCATGTCTGCTGGGCGCTGCTGGCGGGCGGGCAGTCAGCAGCCGTAGATGACGGCGAGCCCGGCGGCACTGCTGGCAGGCCCATGCTGGACGTGTTGCGCCATCAGGATCTGGAAGGCGTGCTGGCCACCGTCGTGCGCTATTTCGGCGGGGTGAAGCTGGGCGCGGGTGGCCTGGTGCGGGCCTACACCGACACCATTGCACAGGCGCTGCTGGTTGCCGACAAGGTGCTGCTGCAGCGCATGGCGACGCTGGAATGCGAGGTGCCCTATGCGCTGGAGGGCCTGCTGCGGCGCGAGATCGACGCGGCCGGGGCCGAGCTTTTGCAGGTCACGCATGCCTCGCAAGTCGTGCTGCGGATGCGCTTGCCGCAGACCCTGGCCGAAGCATTCAGCCAGCGCATCAACGACGGGGCCCAAGGCCGCGTCGGCTGGCATGCAGTGGCGGACTGACGCTACTCCCAGCCCGCAACAGGGCCTTGCCACCTACACGCGGGCCCACAGGTGGCGGCGACACTCGTTCACCCTCCATTTTTTCTTTCAGCAGGACTGCGTTCATGAGCCAACCCCTCGACGTCATCATCATCGGTGCCGGATCTGCCGGTCTGGCAGCCCTGCGTGAAGTGCGCAAGCGCACCGAGCGCTATCTCATCGTCAACGACGGGCCGTGGGGCACCACCTGCGCGCGGGTGGGCTGCATGCCTTCGAAGATGCTGCTGGAAGCCGGCAACGCCTTTCATGCGCGGCACAAGCTGACGCCGCTGGGCATCCACGGCGGCGACGGCCTGTCGGTCGACCTGCCGGCCGTGCTGGAACGCGTGCGCGCCCTGCGCGATGATTTCGTCGAGGCCACGCTGGAGTCGACCGACGCCGGCGAGCGCGGAATATCCGGCCGCGCCAGGCTGCTGGACGCGCACCGCGTCGACGTGGGCGGCACAGTCTACGAAGCCAGGAACATCATCGTTGCCACCGGCTCGCGCCCTGTGGTGCCCGAGCCCTGGCTGGCCTTCGGCGACCGCATCCTGACCACCGACACTCTGTTCGAGCAAGCCACGCTGGGCCCGCGCATCGCCGTGATCGGCCTCGGCCCGGTGGGCTGCGAAATGACGCAGGCGCTGGCTCGCCTTGGCCTGGAAGTGACAGCCTTCAGCAAGCAGCCCTCGGTGGCCGGCCTGTCGGATCCCGTCATCAACGACACGCTGGTCAAGCTGATGAAGGACGAGACCATCATCAACATCGGCGGTGACGTGGAGCTGCGCGAGGTGCCAGGCGGCATCGAGGTGACCAATGGCAGCGCCACCGTGGTCGTCGATCAGGTGCTGGCCGCGCTGGGCCGCAAGCCCAATGTCGAGCACTTGGGACTGGACACCCTCGGACTCGATCTGGACGACAAGGGCTTGCCGCCCATCGAGCCGCGTTCGCTGCAGGTGGGCGACTTGCGCATATTCATCGCTGGCGACGCGGACGGCGACCGGCCCTTGCTGCACGAGGCGGCCGACGAGGGCCACATCGCCGGGCTCAATGCCTTTGCGGATGAGCCGCGCCGATTCAAGCGCCGTACACGCCTGGCCATCTCTTTCACCCAGCCCAACGCCGCCGTGGTGGGCCGCCGCCATGCGGCGCTGGTCGAGAGCGGCGATGACAGCTTCATCACCGGCAGCGTGAACTTCGACAACCAGGGCCGGGCGCGCGTGGCGCAACGCAACCACGGACGGCTGAGCGTGTACGCCGACAAGGCCACCGGCCGCCTGCTGGGCGCCGAGATGTGCGCACCGGACGGCGAGCACCTGGCCCACCTGCTGGCGCTGGCCATCGAGCGTGAATTGACGGTGGCCGAACTGCTGGGCATGCCCTTCTACCATCCGGTGCTGGAAGAAGGCCTGCGCACTGCGTTGCGCGACGCGGCGTCGCACCTGCCCCGCATGTCCGACTCGGACCTGGGCGCCTGCGCCGCGTTTGGCACCAGCGCGCTGGATTGACCGGGGCCGCCGGTAGCGAGGCAAAGGTGCTCAACTTGGCCGTGCATCTGCCGATAACGTGGCATCCCTCGTGATCTCAGGAGCCATTCCATGGACGTCTCTCTCAGCAATTCCATCGTCAACACTGCCACTGCCCTGGCCAGCCGGCAGACGTCGGACGCCGTGAATGTGGCGGTGCTGAAAAAGGCCATCGACATTCAGGCAGCCGGCGCCGCCACACTGCTGCAATCGGTGCAACCGGCGGCGCAGCCGGCTCTGGCCTCCTCCGGATCGCTGGGCACCCAGGTCAATACGTTTGCCTGAAGCGCTCCAAGCGATTGCTATATTATTTATAGCTACTAGCGCTTGATGGATAAGCGCTAGAGGCCAATTTGGCTTGAATTCTCGGCGCAGTTACCGCAGCCGCGCGGGCGACAGGCCCGCCACCTCCACACCTTCGCGCTGCAGCGACGCGTCGAGCGGCTCGCCCAACAGCAACTGGCGCGCCAGTAGCGACGCGCCCGCCGCGCTCTGAATGCCATAGCCGCCCTGCGCGGCCAGCCAGAAGAAGCCCGGCACATGGTTGTCCCAGCCGATCACCATGTCACCGTCGGCCACGAACGAGCGCAGGCCAGCCCAGGTGTGCGACGGGCGGCGGATCTGGAAGGTGGTCATCTGCTCGATGTGATAAATGCCGGTGGCCACGTCCAGCTCTTCGGGCACCACGTCGTGCGGATGGGTCGGGTCGGCATTGGCGGGCGAGCCCAGCAGCTGCCCCGCGTCAGGCTTGAAATAGCAGCTTTCATCCACCGCCACCACGGCCGGCCACGCGCTGCTGTCCATGCCCGGCGGCGCACTGAACGTGAAGGCCGTACGGCGGCGCGGTTCCAGGCCAATGGGGCGCACGCCCGCCTGCACAGCGACCACATCGGCCCAGGCGCCGGCCGCGTTGACCAGCGTTCGGGCCTGCAGCACCTCGCCGGTGGCCAGCGTCACGCGCCAGCTGCCCTCCTCACCCGATGCGCCAAGCTCCCGCACCAGCGCCGTCACCTCCGCGCCGGTGCGCACCTGGCCGCCGCGCTGGCGCAGGCCGCGCAAGTAACCCTGGTGCAGCGCATGCACGTCGATGTCGGCCGCGTCCGGCTCGGCCATGCCGGCAACTGCGGTCTCCGGGCGCAGGCATGGCACCAAAGCCAGCAGCTCGGCCTGTTCAATGCGGCGCACATGGGGCGAGCGGGCACGCGCCTCGGCCAGCGCTTCGTCAAGCAAAGGCAACTGGTCTGGCCCGGCCACGTACACCACGCCGCGCGGGCTCAGGATCGGATCGGTGCCGAATTCGGACGGCGGCGCGTCATAGAAGGCGCGGCTGGCCCGCGTCAGCGCGCGGATGTTGGGCGTGCCGTAGGTTTCCATGTACAGCGCGGCGGATCGGCCGGTGGTGTGATAGCCCGGCTGCGATTCACGCTCGAGCACCAGCACGCGCGCTGCGCCTTCACTGGCACTGTTAACGGCACTGACCGCCAGTTGCCAGCCCACGGAGGCACCGGCAATGCCGGCACCGATGACGATGAAATCGAAAGACTGCATGCAACGGCCCCTGGTTCACACAGCAGATACGGTGCCGGTGGAGACACGGCCGTCCGCGCGAGGCACGCCGCGCGCGTCCTGCGCATCGGGCGCTTCGGTGACGATGGAGGTCAGCGCAGGCTGGGCCGGCGCCAGTGCCGCCAGGTCGGGCCGGGGCCGCTGCAGGCCCTCGATGCCGGCAAACGCCTGCTCCAGCGACTGGCCCACGCCCAGCGTGCGCACGTCGCCGCGGAATGGCCCGACTACCTGCAAGCCGAAGGGCATGCCGGCCTGGTCCCGCCCACACGGCAGGCTGAGCGCTGGGTGCGTTGTCAGCGTGGTCACATAGGTCAGGCCCAGCCAGCGGTAGTAGTTGGCCTGCACCTCGCCGTTGATGTGACTGGCGAACAGCTCAGTCCAGGCAAATGGCGAGACCGGTGTCGTGGGCGCCAGGATCACGTCGAACTCTTCGAACGCTTTTTGGAAGCGCGCCAGGATGCGCGTCTGCTCGGCCTGCGCCCAGGCGCTGTCGATCAGCGACATGGCCGCGCCCATCTCGTAATTGGCGCGCGTGTTGGGCCCCAGGCTGGCCGGGTCGCGCTCGTACGCGTCGCGCGTGCTGGCGACGAAGGCCTCGGCGCGCAGCACGTCGAAACAGCGGTGTACGTCGCCCAGGTCGAACTCGATGGCGTCACAGCTTTTGAACAGGTGCCGCATGGCGCCGATCTTCTGGCGGAATACGCGGCGAATGCCTTCGTCCACCGCGCAGGCGCCGAAGTCTTCGGTGTAGCCCACGCGCAGGCCGGCCAAGTCCACCGGCTCGGGCGCCAGGAAGCCCAACGGGTCGAGCGGGTAGCTCAGCGGGTCGCCCGCCGACATGCCGGCCGTGGCGGCCAGTTGCAGGCAGGCCTCGGCCACGGTGCGGCCCATGGGGCCGACGACCGAAATCGGTGTCCAGCCCAGCAGTTTGCGAGAGCTCGGCACTACGCCAGGCGACGGCCTGAAACCCACCACGCCGCAGATCGACGCCGGTATGCGCAGCGACCCGCCCGTGTCCGAGCCCGTGCACACCGGCAGCATGTCGCAGGCCAGCGCCGCAGCCGAGCCGCCCGAGGAGCCGCCCGCATTCAGGTTCGGGTTGAACGGGTTGCCCGTGGCGCCCCACACCGTGTTG
Organism: Acidovorax sp. WCS2018Noco2-16; assembly: GCF_031843945.1. Lineage (NCBI taxonomy): Bacteria > Pseudomonadati > Pseudomonadota > Betaproteobacteria > Burkholderiales > Comamonadaceae > Acidovorax > Acidovorax sp. WCS2018Noco2-16. The sequence goes on along the minus strand of NZ_JAVTJJ010000001.1, from coordinate 124,199 downwards.
CGCGAATTGGCGCCGGCGCCCATTTCCGGAATGTTGGTCTTTCCCGTGACGATGGCACCGGCCGCGCGCAGGCGCGCCACCAGCACGTTGTCTTGCGCCGGAACGTTCTCGCGATAGATCTGCGAGCCGTAGGTGGTCAGCAGGCCGGCCGTGGCTTCCAGGTCTTTCACGCCCATCGGCAGGCCGTGCAGCAGGCCAAGGGGCTCGCCGGCCAGCACGGCCTTTTCGGCCGCGCGCGCTTCGGTGCGGGCACGGTCGTAGCAGGTGGCGGTGACGGCGTTGACGAACGGGTTTACCGCCTCGATGCGGTCGATGCAGGCGTCCAGCAATTCGACGGGCGAGATCTCGCGCGTGGCGATGCGTTGGCGCAGTTCGTTGGCGGACAGCTCCACCAGGCGGGAATCAGAGGTCATGGTGTTTCAGCAACAAAAAAGGATGGCAGCGGCCAGCGTATCCGATGGCGCGGGCGATCAATCGGCCTGAATGCCGGCTCGCTGGGCGATGGCACGCATCAGCGGCAGTTCTTTTTCGACCAGCGCACTGACTTCCTTGGCCGACGCATACGCCGGCTCGAAGCCATTGGCCAGCAGCTTGTCGCGTGTATCAGGGTCTGCCACGACCTTGGCCAGCGCTTGCTCCAGCTTGGTCTTCACGGCAGGCGGCAAGCCGGCGGGGGCGACCAGGGCGAGCCAGGTGTCCATCTCCACGCCAGGGAACCCGCTCTCGGCCAGTGTGGGCACCTGCGGCAGCAGGGCCGAACGGTGCGCGGAGGTGACGGCGATCGCGCGGATCTTGCCGTCTTTCAGCTGCGGCACGGCGGCGGAAACGGTATCGACCGTGAACGGAATCTGCCCGCCCATCAGATCGACCATGGCCGGCGCACTGCCCTTGTACGGCACGTGCTGGATCTTCAGGCCAGCTGCATTGAAGAACATTTCGCCCGCAAACTGCGAGGTGGTGCCGGTGCCGTAGGAGCCGTATGAATATTTGTCCGGCGCAGCTTTTACCGTGCTGATGAACTGCTTCACATCCCGCACTGGCACGTCCTTGTTCGCCAGCAGGATCAAGCCGGTACGCCCTGCGATGCCGATAGGCTCGAAGCTCTTGACCGGGTCGTACGGCAGTCGCGCGCGGATGGCCGGGTTGACGGTGAAGGTGGTGCCCGAACTCATCAGCAGCGTGTAGCCGTCCGGCGCGGCCTTGGCCACGTAGCTCGCTCCAATCACCGTGCCCGCGCCAGCGCGGTTGTCGATCACCACGCTCTGGCCCAGCGTGTCTCCCAGCTTCTTGCCGATGAGCCGGCCCAGCACGTCGGTGGCGCCGCCCGGCGGGAAGGGAATGACCAGCGTGATGGGCTTGTTCGGATAGCTCTCTTGCGCGCTGGCAAGCACCGGCGCGAAGGCCGTGGTGGCAGCAGCAGCGGCGCACCACAGGGCAGACAACATCTTGGGTCGGATCATGGCGGCATCTCCGGAAAAGGCAGGGTTGACGAAAACGGAACAGTGAAAAGGTATGGACTGAATCAGCGGGCAGCGGCTGCAAGGCTGGCACGGCCTCGATCGGCGAAGCGTTCATATTCCTGCGGCGGAACGAAAAGTCCTCCGGTCGTCCAGACCAGGTGCGTGCTCTGCGCAAGGGTTCTGTCCAGGCCAAATTCCTGCAGCCAGGCACGGCCTGCGGCAGTGCCGGTCAGCAGGCCCGGGCCGCTGAAGCCTGCGGCGGCCGAGGGCTCAATGCGCTCGCCGGTCGCATCCAGCACCTGCACAAGGTGTTCAAACAAGGTGGCGTCGCGCACGGTAAAGCAGCCCGAAATCACCGGCCGCATCAACGCTGCAGCCAGCAGCGACGCGCGCGGCACGGCCAGGCCGTCGGCCTCGGTGGCGTTGGTCAGGCCATGGTCGTACACGGAAGGGTGCGCGCCGTCGCCCGCCAGCATCTGCACCAGAAAACAAGGCGACTGCACGGGCTCCGCAAAGAAGCAATGCACGTGTGGCCCCAGCAATTGACGCAGGCCGAACGCGATGCCTGCGGGAGCGCCTCCCACGCCGCATGGCAGGTAAACGAAGAGCGGGTGCTCTGCATCGACCGCAATGCCGGCCTGCTGCAATTGCTGCTGCAAGTGCGGCGCCGCCGCGCTGTAGCCCAGCAACAGCGACAGCGAGCGCTCGTCATCGACGAAGTGGCAGAACGGGTCGGCCTCGGCCTGAGCGCGGCCGGCGGCCACCGCGCGCTCGTAGTCGCCCGCGTGTTCCACAACCTGCACGCCGCGCTGGCGCAGCCGCTCTTTCTTCCATTCCTTGGCGTCGGCCGACATGTGCACCGCGGCCTGAAACCCCAGCGCGGACGCCGCCACGCCAATGCTCAACCCCAGGTTGCCGGTGGAGCCCACCGCCACCTGGTAGCGCCCGAACACCGCGCGCGCCTGCGGCGTGGACAGCGCGCGGTAGGCGTCGGCGTCGGCACCCGGCGCGATCAGGCCGTGTTCCAACGCCAGCCGCTCGGCAAATTCCAGCACCTCGTGCAGACCGCCCCGCGCCTTGATGGATCCGGCCACGGGCAGGCGGTGGTCTGCCTTGATCCACAACGCGCCCACCTCGGGCGGCAGGCCCAGCACCGGCTGCAGGGCGGCGGCGGGCAGCAGCGGCGACTCGATCACGCCGTTGCCTTCGAGCTCAGGAAACAGGTCAGCCAGCAGTGCAGCAAACCGCGCGAAGCGGGCCACGGCGGCATTCGTATCATCCAGGCTAATGGCGATGTCACCAGCGACCAGTGCGGCGGGCAAGGCCGGCACACGGTGCGGGTTGACCCACAGCCACGGCTCTGCCCGCCGCAGCGCGCCCGGTGTGTCTGAAAGCACTGTGTCGGCCAATGTGGAAGAAGAGAAAGGTGTCGTCTGCATGGCGCCCATTCTTCGCCTTGCCGCGCACCCCGCACAACGCATTTATATTGACGCTCGCATCAGCGAAACTAATGAAGCCACCGCTATGGATCTGCGTCTTTCTCCTTCCCTGCTCGCCTGGTTGCGCAGCTTCGACGCTGCCGCACGCCATGGCAGCTTTACCCGCGCGGCGGCCGAGCTGTGCATTACCCAGGGCGCGGTGAGCCAACAGGTCAAGCAGCTGGAGCAGTGGCTGGGCCGCCCGCTTTTCCTGCGCACACCCCGTGCATTGGTGTCCACGCCCGAGGGCAAATGGCTTGCCGTGGTGCTGCGCGAAAGCTTCGATGCCATTGAAAGCACGTTGGCGCAGATGCGCCAGCCAGCCGAGGCCGCCACCGCCACGCTCAGCTGTTCGCCGTCTTTTGCGATGAGCTGGCTCACGCCGCGGCTGGGGGACTTTTTCCGCAAGCACCCGCACACCGGGCTGCGGGTATTTGGTGAATTTCACACGCTGGACCGCACCCGCATGATGCAAGGCGGAATCGAGGCAGCGGTGCGGTTCGATCTGGGTGGCTACCGTGACCTGAATGCCTCTGTTTTTCTGGATGAATGGCTCATTCCCGTGGCCAGCCCTGAATTTCTGACCCGCCATCCGGACATCGCCGCTGCTCAAGACCTGCACGGCGATTGGCTACTGCATGACAGCAGCCCCTGGGACGGCGCCGACCCTTATGAAGAATGGCAGCACTGGTACACCCAGCTCGGCGTGCCGCCGCCGCCCTGGGCGGGCGGCCAGCAATTCAACCTGTCGCAACTGGCCGTCAGTGCCGCCCTGGCCGGCCAAGGTATTGCCATGGGCCGCGCCGCGCTGGTGCTGCAGGACGTGAAGACGGGCCGGCTGGTACCGCTGCTGGACAGCAGCGTTCGGTCGCGGGCCGCCTATTGGTTCGTGTCACCGGCTCACCCCAACCCGGCGATGGAGCAGGTGCATGAGTGGCTGCAGGAAGAGGCGCAGCGCTTTCGTGTGGAGCGGGCACTGGCGCTGCCTGGAGTGGCGGGATAACGCAGGGCGTCATTACACTCCGCAACAATCTGGGCGCCCGCAGCGACGCCCCCGTTTTCTTCGCCCGCCTGCCGTTGGCGGCACCACACCTCCATCGCCGAGCATGAACCTCCTTCAGATCGCCACCGCTGACGCCGCAGCAGCCCACACTTTCATCCAGCGTTGGCAGAACATTACAGCCAGCGAGCTGGCCACCGCGCAGAGCTTTGTGATGGACTTGTGCGGCCTGTTGGGGGTGGAGCGACCGCACCCTACGCCCGAGCAGGACTACATGTTCGAGCGCCCCGTCACCTTCTCACATGGGGACGGCAGCACCAGTGCGGGGCGCATCGATTGCTACCGGCGCGGTCATTTCGTGCTGGAGGCCAAAAAGCTCAAGGCCGGCGCGCATACCAAGGGCTTCGACGATGGCCTGCTGCGCGCACGCAGCCAAGGCGAGGCTTACGCCCGCGCCGTGCCGGCGCCGGAAGGCCGCCCGCCCTTTGTGCTGGTGGTGGACGTAGGCACGGTCATCGAGGTGTATGCCGAATTCAGCCGTACTGGCGGCACCTACACGCCCTACCCTGACCCGCGCAGCCACCGGCTGCAACTGGCCGACCTGATTCAACCCGCGGTGCGAGAACGCCTGCGCCGCATCTGGCGCGAGCCCGAAAGCCTAAACCCCGCCCGCATCAGCGCCCGGGTGACGCGCGAGGTGGCCACGCTGCTGGCGCGCCTGGCCAAGTCGCTGGAGCAGACCAGCAGACCAGCAGACCAGCAGACCAGCAGACCAGCAGACCAGCAGACCAGCAGACCAGATTATAAGCAAAATACGGCTGAAACGCAATGCCCATATGGGTTTATAGCTCCTAAAATAGTAGCCAATTACCTTACCCGTTGCTTGTTTTCCATGTTCGCGGAGGATGTCGGCCTCCTCCCCAAAGGCGCGTTTCTGGGCCTACTGCAAACCCACCGCGATGCGCCGGCCACGCTGCAGAAAATGCTGCGCATCTTGTGGAACGACATGGACCAAGGCGGCTTCAGCGCTGCACTGGCCAAAGACGTGCTGCATTTCAATGGCAAGCTCTTCAAGGGCGCAGCGCAAGACGGCTACAGCCTGCTGCTCACCACCGAGCAGATCGACCTGCTGATCGCAGCCGCCCAATGCAACTGGCGCGAGGTGGAGCCCGCTATCTTCGGCACTTTGCTCGAACGCGCGCTGGACCCCATCGAACGCCACGCACTGGGCGCGCACTACACACCGCGCGCCTATGTCGAGCGGCTGGTGCTGCCCACCGTGATCGAGCCACTGCGCGCGGACTGGGCCAATGCCCAGGCCGCCGCGCTGGTGCTGGCGCACGAGGCTGCCGCGCTGCAGGGCAAGGCCATGGAAGCCAAGCTGGCCGAAGCCCGCGCCGAGGTGAAGAAGTTTCACCACCAGCTCTGCACCACCCGCGTGCTCGACCCGGCCTGCGGCAGTGCCAATTTTTTGTACGTGACGCTCGAACACTTGAAGCGCCTGGAGGGAGAAGTCGTCAACCAGCTCGAAGCGCTGGGCCACACGCAGGGCCAGCTCGGCTTTGAAGGCGAGACCGTCACGCTGCAGCAGTTGCGCGGCATCGAGCTGAATGAACGCGCTGCGGCGTTGGCGGAACTGGTGCTGTGGATTGGCTACCTGCAGTGGCACATCCGCAGCCGGGGCAACGCTGCGGTGGCCGAGCCCGTGATTCACAACTACGGCAACATCGAATGCCGCGATGCGGTGCTGGCGTGGGACTCGCAGGAACTGGCTTACGACGCCAACGGCAAGCTGCTCAGCCGTTGGGACGGCACGACGTTCAAGACGCATCCGGTGACTGGCGAGCCGGTGCCGGATGAGTCCGCACAGGTGCCGCAGTGGCGGTATGTGGGGGCACGCAAGGCGGAGTGGCCGCAGGCGGATTTCATTGTGGGGAATCCGCCGTTTATTGGCGCCGCCAGCATGCGCGGCGCGCTGGGCGACGGCTATGTTCAGGCCCTGCGCGGCGCCTGGCCCGAAGTGCCCGAGAGCGCAGACTTTGTGATGTTTTGGTGGCACCACGCGGCAGGCCAAGTGGCGGCGGGCCACACGCGCCGCATGGGACTCATCACCACCAACAGCTTGCGGCAGACATTCAATCGGCGCGTTGTGCAGGCGGCGCTGGACAAGGGCTGCCATTTGCAAATGGCGATTCCCGACCATCCGTGGGTGGATGGGGCCAACGGCGCGGCCGTGCGTATTGCCATGACAGTGGCAGCGCCCGGGGCGGGTGAAGGGCAATTGCTCACTGTAACGGGGGAGCAACCCGGTGAACATGGGGAAGTAGCAGTGCAGCAGATTTCACGCTCGGGCCTGATACACGCCGACCTGAGCGTAGGCGCCAACGTGGCTGCAGCGCACACTTTGCGCGCGATGTCGGGCATATCGTCGCCCGGCATCAAACTGCACGGTGCGGGCTTCATCGTGACACCCCAGCAAGCTGCAGATTGGAAAAACCCGGATTTGGTACGCCACTACCGCAATGGACGCGACCTGACGGACAAGCCGCGCGGTGCAATGGTGATTGATGCGGTCGGCTTGACGGCAGAAGAATTGCGCACTCAACACCCAGGCGTGTACCAGTGGCTGCTCGAGCACGTTAGACCGGAGCGTGACGTCAAGGGAACTACCAAAGACGGCGCGGGGTACGCAAAACTATGGTGGTTGCATGGCAAACCGCGGCAGGAAATGCGCAAACAACTTGCTGGGCTGCCTCGCTACATTGCCACCGTCGAAACCACCAAGCACCGCACCTTCCAGTTTCTCGATGCCAGCATCCTGCCAGACAACATGCTAATTGCCATCGCCGTGAATGACGCTAAGGTTCTAGGCATCCTGTCCAGTCAGCTACACATCGAATGGGCTTTGGCAACGGGTGGAACACTCGAAGACCGCCCTCGCTACAACAAATCCCGCTGCTTCGAAACCTTCCCCTTCCCCGACGAAGACACCGGCCTGACCCCGCAGCTCCGCGATCGCATCGCCCAACTTGCCGAGCAGATCGACGCCCACCGCAAGCGCGTGCTGGCACCTGAAGCTGCCAACGTCGGCCTCACGCTCACCGGCATCTACAACGTGCTCAGCGCGCTGAGGCAAGGCAAGCCGCTGACAGCCAAAGAGAAAACCCACCACGCCCAAGGCCTGGTCTCCATCCTGCGCGAATTACACGACGAGCTGGACGCCGCCGTGCTGGACGCTTACGGCTTGAGCGCCGATGCAACCACCGATGACATCCTGTCGCACCTGGTGCAGCTCAACACCCAACGCGCCGGCGAAGAGGCCCGGGGCCATGTGCGCTGGCTTCGGCCCGACTTTCAGAATCCGCAAAATTCACCGCAAAAACAGGAGCACCTACCGCAGGCTATTCAAGCGCTGTATGCAGATATAGATAGTGAAAATTCGCTATCAAAACCAGAGCAAATCATAGTCACCCAGCAACGCTGGCCCGCTACCCTGCCGGAGCAGGTTCGCGCTGTGGCAGACGTGCTGACCAGCAGCCTCGCTCCGCTCACACTCGGCGACATCGAATCTCGCTTCAAAGGCCGTGGCCCCTGGAAGAAGGGCCTGCCGACCCTGCTCAGCACCTTGGAAGCATTGGGCCGCGCACAGACGGTGGTGGTGGACGGAGGCGATGCCTGGAGAGGTTGAACTCTTTATGCATCTAAAGAAAATGATCGTCAAAATATTCTTTACCTCAATAAAGCGTATAAAGACGATCATGTCCACTGATCTCATCCCCACCCTGGCCGCCACCCGCAAAGCCCAGCGAATCACCCAGGCCGACCTGGCCGACCGGGCCGGCCTTTCCCGTATGACCGTCCAACGCACCGAAGGCGGCGACCTGGACCCGCGCTTTTCCACCCTGGCAGAGATGGCCCGGGTGCTGGGTCTGGACATCATTGCCGTGCCCAGCGGCCTGCGGCCTGATCTGGAAACATTCATCCAGTCAGGCGGCAAATTCCTGGGCCAGCCCGCTGGCGTGGACGCGCCGCCGTCAGTGGTGGACGGCCTGCGCCAGACCGGCTGACGCCCATCACAGTAAAAACTGCCCGTGTCCACCGCCATTCGCTACCTGCGCCTGTATTTGCACCGTCCCGCGCTCGAAGGCGGCGGGCGGCGCGCCATCGGCTACCTGTCGCAGTACGGTGACATCCTGCGCGTGTCGTTCGACGAAAGCTACATCAACGACCCGCAGCGGCCCACGCTGTCCCTGGGCTACCGGGGCGATACCGAAGCGGCCACGCGGTTAATTCTGGCGTCGGCGCGCGATGCGCGGCTGGTGCGCACCGATGGGCGCTGGCCGGCCTATTTTCAGAACCTGCTGCCCGAAGGCCACAACCGCGAGCGGCTGGCGCGCGAGCGCGGCTGCAGCGCGGACGACGAGTTCGAACTGCTCGCCGCTGCCGGCCACGACCTGATGGGCGCGCTGGAGGTCGAGCCCGTGCCGCCGCAGGATGGCATTCCCGACGTAGTGCGGCACTGGCACACCACGCAGGGGCTGGATGTGCTGGAGCCCGGCTTCGTCGAATTTCCGGTGGAAGACGCGGCTTCGCTGCCCGGCGTAGTGACCAAGTTCAGCGCCGTGCAGGACGGCCGCCGCTACGTCGTCAAACGTAGGGGCGCCGCCGGCAGCGTGATCCTGAAGCTGCCCACCACCGCCCACCCCGACCTCGTCGCCAATGAATACGCCTGCTACCAGCTGTGCCTGGCGCTGGGTCTGGACTGCGCTCAGGCCAGCGTCATCACCCGTGCAGAAGCCGAACTGCCCGAAGCCGTGCCGTTCGACCACATTCTGGCCGTGCAGCGCTTTGACCATCGGCCCGACGGCTCGCGCGTGCACATGGAAGAGTTCAACCAGGTGCTGGGCTACACGCCGCGCCAAAAGTACGGCAAGGGCTTGCTGCAGGACTGGGCCACCATGCTGCGCGTGCTTGACCGCCTGAGCAGCCAGCCGGTGCAGGACGTGCGGGAATTCGTCACGCGCATGGTCGCCTTCATCTTGATGGGCAACACCGACGCGCACTTGAAGAACTGGGCGCTGATCTACCCTGACGGCCGCACGCCCCGGCTGGCGCCGGTCTACGACCCGGTCTGCGTGGCAGCGTTCTTTGGCGGCACGCCCGAAACGCAATACGCCGTGAACCGCGCCATCGACAAGACGCTGCTGGCTTTTGGCTGGGCCGATCTGGAGGCATTGCTGAAAGCCGCTGGGCTGATGCGCGCGGCGCGCTACGTGGCCTGGGCGCGCGAGGCGGCTGCCGTGGCGCAGGCGCAATGGCCGGCGTTGCTGCAGCACGCTCCGCCCGCCATGCGCACCACGGTGCTGCAGCGGCTGAACGGGCAGACCGCGCTCAGCCAGCCCACCCGCTGATTCACGCTGATTGACGCTGAGCCGGGTTGACTCAGCTTCGCGGGGCGACGTTGACCAACGTGGCCTGCATCAGCGCCACGACCTTGGCGGTGCCGTCGCTGGCATACGCGCGCACTTCACCCGTGCAGACGGTCAGCAGCTTGCCCGCACTGACCACGCGGCCGATGGCCTGGAAGCGCTGGCCGATGGCGGGCCGCAGCAGGTTGAGCTTGAATTCCGCCGTGACGATGTCGAAGCCCGCAGGCGCCTTGGTCAACGCCGCGTAGCCGCAGGCGCTGTCCACGATACTGGTGGTGGCGCCGGCGTGCAGGTAGCCGTGCTGCTGCGATAGCGCGGCGGAAAAAGGCAGGTCGATATGCACCTCGCCGTCTTCGACATGCGTGAGCCGTGCGCCCAGCGTGGCCATCAAGCCTTGCGCCGCGAAGTTGGCGGCGACGCGTTCGTGCAGTTCGTTCATGAGCAATCCGTTAGGTCAGCCGCCTATCGTGCCATGGGCGCGTCAACGACCAAAAGGTGCGATCAACGCGGCGCCGCGCTCACCCGCCACACCACGTTGCCCACGTCGTCCGCCACCAGCACGCCGCCCTTGGCGTCCAGCGCCACACCCACCGGGCGGCCCCAGGCATCGCCGCCGGGGCTGACGAAGCCGCTCAGCACTTCCACCGGCGTGCCCTGCGGCTGGCCGCCCACGAAGGGCACGAACACCACGTTGTAGCCGCTGCGGGGCTTGCGGTTCCACGAGCCGTGCTGGCCAATGAAGGCGCCGCTGGCCAGTGCCGATGGCAAGGCGGTGTGCACCTGCGGATCGGAGAACGCCAAGCCCAGCGGCGCGACGTGCGCGCCCAGCGCGTAGCTGGGCACGATGGCCTGGGCAACCAGGTCGGGGCGCGGCGGCTGCACGCGCTCGTCCACATACTGGCCGAAGTAGCTGAAAGGCCAGCCGTAGAAGCCGCCGTCCTTGACCGAGGTGAGGTAGTCGGGCACCAGGTCGCTGCCGATCTGGTCGCGCTCGTTCACCACCGTCCACAGGGTATTGGCGCCTGGCGCCCAGCCCATGCCGTTGGGGTTGCGCAGCCCGCTGGCAAAGATGCGGTGGGCGCCGCTGGCGCGGTCTACCTCCCAGATGGCGGCGCGGCCGCTTTCAGCCTCCAAGCCGTTTTCAGCCACGTTGCTGTTCGAGCCGACGGTGACGTAGAGCTTGGCGCCGTCCGGGCTGGCGATCAGATTCTTCGTCCAGTGGTGGTTGAAAGGCAACGCGGGCAAGTCCACCACCTTGGTGGCAGGCGCGGTGATCTGCGTCTGGCCGGGCTGGTATGGAAAGCGCACCACCGCGTCGGTGTTGGCCACATACAGGTCGCCGCCCACCAGCGCCATGCCGAAGGGCGAATTCAAACCCTGCTGCAGCAGCACGCTGCGGGTTTCGGCAATGCCGTCGCCGTCGATGTCGCGCAGCAAGGTGATTCGGTTGGCGGGCGTGCCGCCCGATCCGGCTCGCGCCATGACCTTGCCCATCACCCAGTTGGTCACCTTCTTCACCACGCCTTCGTCGGGCGATGGCGCCTTGGGCGGCGTGTTGGTTTCTGCCACCAGAACGTCGCCGTTGGGCAGCACCGCCAGCCAGCGCGGGTGGTCCAGCCCGGTGGCGAAAGGCGTCACCTGCATGCCGGTCATGGGCACCGGCTGCTGGCCTTGCGGCCAACCCTTGGCTGGGGCGATGTGGACGGTGGGGATCAGCGTCTTGTTCGGCTCGGGCAAGGTGGGCGCGGGGCCCACGCCGGCTTCAAACGGCAGCTTGGCGGTGTCGCCGCAGGCGGCCAGGCTGGCGACGGCGAGCACGCCCAGCACGCACGCGGGCCAGCGACGGTTGATGGTGGAAGGTTCGAGGGAAGATAGCTGATGAGCCATGGCGCGGTGATCGGGTGTCGAAGAATGTCGCGCAGTGTGGCAGCGCACCGGCTGCACGGTCTGTCAGTGGGCGGCCTGACATGCATCTTCCACTTGCTATTATTTCAATAGCTATCAGCGCTTATACAACAAGCGCTACAGGCCATTTTGATCAATATTTTGGCCTGCAACCCGTCGTATGAATCAATGCGATGCCGTCTTGGACAGCAGCTGGATCACCGCCACGCCCGCCACGATCAGCGCCATGCCGGCCATGGCCGCCGCGTCCAGCTTCTGGCCGTACACCACCCAGCCGACGATGGAAATCAGCACGATGCCCAGGCCCGACCAGATCGCGTAGACGATGCCGGTGGGCAAACTTTTCATGACCTGCGACAGCATGAAGAACGCGATGCCGTAACCCACCACAGTCAGCGCGGACGGCCACAGGCGGGTGAAGCCCTGGGACGATTTGAGGGCTGATGTAGCGATGACTTCCGCCACGATGGCGATGCCCAGAAGTGCGTAAGGATGCATTGGCGTGTCGAATGAGTGATGGGCTGAACGAGACAACGCGTGAACTATAAGGACGGCGGTCGCCCGGGCGCAGTGCACTGCCGGGTGCCCTGCACGGGCCTGCGGGCTTGGTTGCAGCAGTGGCAAGACTGTGCGCACACGGCGGTTGGGCGCAGCCGGTCGCTTCGCCATTTTGTAGGCCAACACCGCATTCCGTCGGCACAGGCCTGCTGCGTTGGCCGCGGGCCTTAGCCTTGCGGCTTCCCGCCGTTCCACCCGCCACCACGCCTGTCACTTCATGCCTACGCGATTTCCCCGCCACCCTGCCCGCCCCGCCACCAGCAACGCCGCACCCCGGCGTGCCCAGCCGTCACCACGCCCGTTGATCGCCCTGTGCGCGGCGCTGGCAGCCATGCCAGCCGCCTTTGCGCAGGGTGCAGGCTCAGGTGGCGCACTGCCCACGGTGGAAGTGCAAGGCGGCAGCGCAGACGCGCAGCGCCGCTTTGACGCCGCCGCCAGCAGCACCCGCGTGGAGGTGGATTCGTTCACCGCTGCCACGCCGCTGGTCAACCTGTCCGAGCTGCTGGCCGGCCAGGCCGGCGTGGTGGCGCTGGACCGGCAGAACTACGCGCAAGACCTGCAGATCGCAGTGCGCGGCTTTGGCGCGCGCTCCACCTTCGGCGTGCGCGGCGTGCGCATTCTGGTGGACGGCATTCCGGCGACCATGCCCGACGGCCAGGGCCAGGCCGCCACGGCGCAGCTGCAGTCGGCCGCGTCGGTCGACGTGCTACGTGGTCCGCTGGCCCAGCTGTATGGCAACGCAGCCGGGGGCGTGCTGCAGGTCACCACGCGCGAGCCGCGCGAAGGCGGCGGCGCGCAGGCGGCCGTTGCGGCCGGCTCGTACGGCCAGCGGCTGGTGGATGGCTCGGTCGACTTCGGCGACCGCACGCTGGGCGGGCTGGTCGACGTGTCGCGCTTTGAAACCGATGGCTTTCGGGACCACAGCGCCGCGCGCCGCACCCACCTGAACGGCAAGCTCGTCGCCCGGCCCGATGGCGACACCACCATCACCACCCTGCTGAACTTGTACGACCAGCCCAAGGCGCAAGACCCGCTGGGCCTGACCCGCGCGCAGTGGGATGCGGACGAACGCCAATCGCCCGAGGTCGCCCGCAGCTTCGACACGCGCAAGTCGGTGTCGCAGAACCAACTGGGCGTGGTGCTGGAACGCCGCCTGAGCGAACAGGACAGCGTGCGCGCCCGCGCCTATGGCGGCACACGGCAGCTGCGGCAGTACCTTTCGTTCAGCGGCGCGGCGGCCAGCAGCGCGGGCGGTGTGGTCGACCTGGACCGCGACTATTACGGCCTGGGCCTGGCCTGGACGCATGCCACGCGCATGCCATCGGGCCTGCCGCTGACCTGGACGCTGGGCGTGGACGCCGACCGCCAGAGCGAGCACCGCCAGGGCTTCGTCAACGACAGCGGCACGGCCGGCGCCCTGCGGCGCGACGAGCGCGACCGCGCCGGCAACACCGATCTCTACGCCCAGGTGGACGCATGGATCGCCCCCGCCTGGCGCGCCGTGGCCGGCCTGCGGTCGAGCCGCGTGCGCAGCACGGTGGACGACCGGCTGGTCAACGCCGCCAGCCCCGACGACAGCGGTGGCCGCACCTGGAGCCACACCAGCCCCGCGCTGGGCCTGGTCTGGGCAGCGACCGATCAATTGAACCTGTATGCCAACGTGGGCCGGGGTTTTGAAACGCCCACGCTGGCCGAGATGGCCTACAGCACCACCAATACCGGCCCCAACTTCGGCTTGGCCGCATCGCGCAGCCGGCAGATGGAGCTGGGCGCCAAGTGGCAGGGCGCGGTACACCGCGTGCAGGCTGCCTGGTTCGACGCGCGCAGCCGGGACGAGATCGTGCCCGCCGCCACGGTCAACGGCCGCACCGTGTTCCAGAACGCAGACAACGTGCGCCGCCGGGGCGTGGAGCTGGCCTGGAGCGCCCGCGCCGGCGCCTGGACGCCGCGTGCCGCCTACACCTATCTGGACGCCTACTTCGGCAGCCCCTACACCGGCGCGGGCGGTGCGCAGGTGGCTGCCGGCAACCGCCTGCCGGGCACCGCGCGGCATGTAGCGCAACTGGTGCTGGACTACGCGCCTACGCCTGCCTGGCAATTGGGCGCATCGCTGGATGTATCGAGCAAGGTGCGGGTCAACGACACCAATTCCGACGCGGCCCCCGGCTATGCGGTGGTGGGCCTGCGCGCCGGCTACACGCTGGGTGGGCGGGCCATGGGTGCAAGCAGCGGCGAAGGTTCAGCCACGCGCTGGCAGCTGTGGGCGCGGCTGGACAACCTGATGGACCGCCGCTATGCCGGCTCGGTCATCGTGAACGACGGCAACGGCCGCTTCTTCGAGCCCGCAGCCGGCCGCCGCGTGATGGTGGGCCTGCGCGCGCAGTTTCTTTAAAAGCGCTCAACGTTGCCGGGCTTGCGGCGCCGTGCCTGCGCGCAGGCGCCGCACTGCATAGGCACCAGCGCCGGCGAGCGCCAGCAGCATGCCATCCACACCCCAGACCGCCGCTGGCGTCTGTGCGATGGCAGCGCCATAGGCCCCAGTCGTCCACGCGTTGAACGCCACGCAAGCCAGCGCCAGCAGTGCGATGGACGCAGCCTGTTCACGCCACGCCCGCACGTCACGGATCAGCGCATGCGCCAGGCAGGCCAGCCACACCGCGCAGAACACCGCGACCTCCAGGCCGCTGCGGTCCAGCCCGCCCCACGGTGCGCCGGTGTGCGCCTGCGCGGGCAGCAGCCGGTTGGCCGCCAGATACGCCAGCGTGGCGGCGATGAGACCGGTGATGCCGGCGACGCACAGCGCCTCCACCAGCTGCCAGCGCGCACCGGGCGGCGTGCGGGCGCGGCGTGTGGCCAGCCAGTGGATGCTGCCGGTGGCGATCATCACGCAGCCCGACAACCCGAGCCCGAAGTACAGCCAGCGCAGCAGCCAGTGGTCAAACTGCACGAAGTGCAGGCCCGAAAAAAAGCGCTGCACGCCCATGGCGGGCGCGGCCTCGAAGCGGTGCAGCAGGCGCCCGGTGGCGGCGTCGAAGTAGAGCTGGTCAAGGTTCATCGACACCTCGCGTGCATACGAGCGGCGCAGCTCCACATAGCTGTGCGCGCTGCCGGGCTTCCACACCCGCACGAAGTACGGCTCGGCCCCGTTGCCCCACAGCCGGCGCGCTTCGCCCGCCATCGCCTCCAGCGAAGCCATGGGCGGCGCGGCACCTGGGTTGACCGCACGCGGCGGTGTGTATCGCCCATAGCCATCGGCCTGCACCGTGGCTTTGGCTCTTGCGCCGGGGCCGTACACGCCCACGTGCGCCTGGGGAAAGTAGATGGCCCAGAAGATCACCAGCCCCGACAGCGTGATGGCGAAGTGAAACGGCAGCGCCACCACGCCGGTGAGGTTGTGCAGATCCAGGCTGCTGCGCGGCAGGCGCTTGTGCGGGCGGAAGGTGAAGAAGTCGGCCAGCAGCTTGCGGTGGATGACGACGCCGCTGGTCAGCAGCACCAGCATGCCCATGCCCGCCAGGCCGACCAGCCATTTGCCCATGCCGTTCCAGTCGATGTGCAGGCCGTAATGGAAAGGAAAGAAAAAGCCGCTGGCACCCAAAGTGCCCGCATCGGGCAGCGGCGCCAGCGTGGCGGGGTCGAGGTAGCGCTGCTCACGCTGGCCCTCACGCGTCTGCCATGAAAGGCGCAGCACAGGCGTGCGCGCCGTGGGCCAGTCGATGCGCCACTGCCGCGCGCCATGGGGCACCTGGGCCTGAGCCAGCGGCATCAGCGCGTCGAGCCGGGGCGGGCCTTGTGGCGCGGCCAGGCGGGTGGCAGGCATCATCCAGCGATCGATCTCGCGGTCGAACACGCTGAGCGTGCCCATCCAGAAGATGGCGAAGAGCAATGCGGACAGCACGATGCCCGCCCAGGTATGCACGCCGCCCAGGCGCTTGCGGTAGCTGCTCATGCCGGCTGCCCCAGCCGGGCGAGCCAGGCCAGCAGCGCGAACGCAGCGCCGCCACACACCATCACTCCCACCAGGCGCGCCAGACTAGGGCATGCCAGCCCCCACATCAGCACCACCAGATAGGCGGGAAAGCCCAGCATCCCTGCGGTCACGACCGCATCGGACGGTGCCATGCCGCAGCGCGCCAGCACGGCCGCCACACCCACCACGGCCAGCGCCGTGAGCGCATAGCCGCCCACCACGGCGACAACGGCGCGCAAGACCGTCATGGCAGTGCTCATTGCCATGGCAGAAGGCGCCCGGCGCTGCATGCTCATCAGAAGTCGATGGAGTAACCCACCGTCAGCGTGCGGCCCCGGCCAGCGAAGTAGCGCAGCGGCTCGACCAGCGCGCTTTGCGAGTAGTAGGTGATGTAGTTGCGGTTGAGCACGTTCGCCACGGCCAGGCGCAACGTGCCCTTGGGCAGCTTGTAGTTCACGCTGGCGTCCACCAGCGTGTAGCCCGAAAAGCGCTTGGCCGCGTCGTCGAAGTTCTGGTTGAACGCGTGCTGCACCTGCAGGAACGAAGACAGGCGCTCGTCCCATTGCGCCGTCCACGACGCCATCACGCGGTCGGGCGAGACGTTCAGGCCGTCGAGCCGGGCGTCCAGGCTGCCGTTGTCGTCGCTGTCGTAGCGGCCCTTGGTGTGCACGTAAGACAGTTTTCCCTTGTGGGCGCGGTTGAAGCGGTAGCCCAGGCTGGTGTCCACGCCTTCAATGCGGTTCTTCTCGCGCGCCAGCAGAAAGGCGTCGTTCGCGCGGATCACGCGGCTGCCGTAGTCCGACTCGGACCGGAAATAGCTGGCCTCGGCCTCCCACGCGCCGCGCTTGAAGCGGGCACCCAGCTCCACGCTCTGGGTGATGATGGGGCTCAGGCTCTGCATGTCGTCCACGTTCTGCCCGGGCGTGTTGATGGCGCGCAGCACGCGGCCCACGTCGGGCATGCCGAAGCCTTCCGAATAGCTGGCGAAAACGTTCCAGTCCTTGGTGGGCTCGAACACCACGCCGGCGTTGTACAGCGTCTCTTTGAAGTCCAGCGTGCCGCCCTGCACCGCCACGCGGTTGTAGCGGGCCAGGGTGTTGTACGAATCGATGCGCAGGTCGGCCCGCTCGTGGCGCACGCCGCCGTGCAGCGTCCATTTGTCGAACGGCTTGTACTCGCCCTGCAGAAAGAGCGACAGGTTGCGGTATTCCGAATCGGGCACATAGGTGCGGCCCGTGCCATACAGGTCTTGTTTGCCCTTGTCGACCAGCGTGTCAAAGCCGGTCGTCAGCTTGAGGCGGCGGTCCAGCAGGTCGGCGCGGGTCAGCGCGACCTTGCTGCCGAACTTCTTGGACACGGCGCGCGACTGGTCGTAGAGCGTGCCGACCGGGGCAATGCGTGCGTCCTGGAAGGTGGCGGAGTTGTCCGCACCGAAGAGGCCTTCGAAGTCCTGGTGGAAGGCCATGGCGGATAGTTCCATGCCGGCCAGGTCGTAATGGTTGTAGCTGACGCTCGACGTCCACACATCGTTCCAGGGCGGCGTGCCCTCGGGCGTGCCGCGCACCGACGTGGTGGGCAGGCCCGTGGCACGGTTGCCGGCCACGGCCAGGTAGTTGGCCTCGGACTTGATCTGGTAGCGGTTCACCGAAAACTGCAGGCGCTGGTTGTCGTCCAGCCAGTAGCCGATCTTGCCCAGCACGTCGTAGCTGCGCGAATCCATCAGGTCGCCCTGCGTGTTGTCGGCGCCGATGGAGCGGCCCTTGGCGTCGCGGTACAGGCCCTGGTCTTCGCCAGCGATGGCGAACAGGTAGTCCAACCGGTCCTGGCGGCCACTGGCGCGGTAGGTGGTCTTGTAGGCCATTACGTCGCTGCCGATGTTCGACGTGGGCATGGTGGCCTGCACGTCCACATGCTGGTTGAAGGCGCCGTTCTCGGGCCGCTTGGTGATCAGGTTGATGGTGCCGCCGGTGGCGCCCAGGCCGTTGATGGCGTTGGCGCCCTGGATCACCTCGATGCGCTCGACCATCGAGAAATCGATGGTGTGCGCCTCGCGCCCGGTGGGGCGAATGGGGTTGGACTGCGGCACGCCGTCGATCAGGATCAGCGGGGTGCGGCCGCGCAGCGTCTCGCCGCTGCCGTTCATCTTGCCGCGGCTGGGGGTGTACGAAGGAATCAGGTTGCTGAGCACGTCCGACGAGTTGGTGGACAGCGTCAGCTGCCGCTCGATGTCGGCCTTGCCGATGATCTGCACCGTCTGCGGCGCTTTTTCTGCTTCGATGTTGGAGCGCGAGGCCTGCACCACCACGGTTTCCAGCGCTTCGCCCTCGTCGGGTTGTGCAGGTACGGTCGCCGTGGCCTCTGCGACGTCTGGGGCCGCGGCAGGCGCATCGACCGCAGATTCGCTGCGAGGCGCGCCAGCAGCAGCCGGCGTGGCCGGGGCCAGCAAGTATCCGGCGTCGGTCTTTTGAATGGCCAGGCCCGTGCCGCCCAGCAGTTGGGCAAAACCTTCATCGACGCCGTAACGGCCTCTCAAGCCCGGCGTTTGCAGGCCCGCCACACGATTGGCATCCACCACCAGCGCCACGCCGGCTTCCTGCGCATAGCGATTGAGCGCCGGCGCCAGCGGGCCGGCAGGAATGTGGAACACCCGCGCGCTCGCCGCCGCAGCGGGCTGGGCGTGCACGCCACTGCCAAGGGCGGCCAGCGCCAGGGACAGCGAAAGAGCCAGGGGCGAGAGGCAGCCACGAGGGCTGAAACGCTTTGCGTCGCGCATAGGGGAAGAGTCCTTTTCCATTGAGTTCATCGGCATTGACGAACCAGAACGAAAAAGTGGAACCACCAGCGCCCTCTTTTTTTCAGAAAAAGAGAACGCGGCGCCATCAAGACGCAGGCTGCCGGTCGACCCAGACCCAGCGCGAGGCCACCGACCGAACGCGCAGCTGCGGAAAATTGCGTTGCAGCAGGCGCAGCGCCTGTGCGGTGTCGTCCAGCGGCAGCACGCCCGACACGCGAATGCCTTGCAGCGCGTCTCGGTCGAACTGCAATGGCCCGGAGTGGTGGCGCGCCAGCTGGTCCAGCACCTCGGGCAGCGGACGGTCGTCCACCACCAGTTGATGCTGGCGCCAGCCCTGCTCCACCCCGCCCGGGTCCATCGCCTGCACGGCGCCCGCACCGGCGGGGCCCACCTGCACGCGCTGCCCGGCATCGACGAACAGCGCATCGCGGCCGCCCGCCTGCCACTGGCTGGGCGTCTGCACCGCCACGCGCGATTCCAGCATCTCGAGCGTCATGCCGCTGTCGTCGTAGGTGACGGCAAAGCGGGTGCCCAGCGCACGGATGCGGCCCAGCGGCGTCTGCACAACGAAAGGACGCGCGCCGTCCTTGGCCACGTCCACCAGAATGCTGCCGCGCACCAGCTCCACCACGCGGCTGCTGTCGTCCATGCGCCAGTTGAGGGCGCTGACGCCGCTGAGGGTGACCACCGATCCGTCGCTGAGCGTGTGGCGGCTCCATTCCCCGCTGCTGCTGCGCAGATCGGCCCACAGATGCGCGGGCGGGTGGCTGTGCACCGCCAGCCACGAGGGCACGGCAAGCAAAACCACCAGCGCCACCGCGCTAGCCACACGTGCGGCCGCCCGGCCCCGGCGGCGCAACAGGCGCGAGCCTTCCTGCGTTGCATCCAGCGCGGCACGGGCAGCCTGCGCATCGCCCCCGCCAGCGCTGCCCACCTGTTGCACCTGGCTGACGAAAGCCTGCAGCCGGGCCGCAGCGGCGGCGTGGCGCGGGCTCTGGGCCTGCCAGACGGCAAAGCCCTCGCGTGCACTGGCGCGCTCGGCCGCGTCGTCGCTATCGAGCAGGACGATCCAAGCGGCGGCCTGCTCCGCAATGTCCGACGCCCTGTCTTGAAGAGGCTGCACGTCAGCCCTCCAGCGCGCGGTGGCAGTGCGCCAGCGCCTGGATCAGATACTTTTGCACCATCTTGGTCGACACGCCCAGTTCCGCGGCGGCGACCGCGTGCGTGGCGCCTTCCAGGTAGCACAGCAAAAATGCCTGCCGCGCCTTCAGGGGCAGGCCACCCAGCGCCGCTTCGATCTGCATCAGCGCCTGCACGGTCTGCACCACGTCTTGCGCCGATGGCGCGCCCTGCGACGACGCGGCGACCAGCGCGAGTTCTTGCAGATAGGCCTTTTCGATCAGCTGACGACGGGCCTCGTCGATCAGCAGGCGCTTGGCCGTGGTGACCAGATAGGCGCGGGGTTCGCGCACGCCCAGCAGCGCGTCGCGCGAGCCGAGAATGCGCACGAAGGTGTCCTGCGCCACGTCGGCCGCATGGTGGCCGCAGCCGAGCTTGCGGCGCAGCCAGCTAAACAACCAACCATGATGTTCGCAATACAGCAGGCGCATTTGCCGCTGCATGGCCGTTTCCACGGCTGCCATATCGCCTCCAGAAGCGCTTGGTGCGCTCGCCCACACATTTGAGAATGTTTCTCATCTTAGCGCAGGGTGTTGGAGCCCTTTCACCTTGCTCGGGACAGCGCCGGCAGATGCGCCCCACTCCCATGGGCGAGCCTGGGCAGTCAAGCAGCAGTCACGGCATGGCGGAGAGACATTCAAGCGTTTTTGGCCTCTAGCGCTTGATTGAAAAGCGCGGGTAGCTACTATTTTTATAGCAAACATGACTCATGACAGGTCCGGCCATGGAAAGCCGTGCCAGCACGTCACAGCCGGCGGCAGACTGCGCCCATTCGTCTCTCTCCTACACACCAAGCGCCGCCGCGGGCGCAGCGTCCGGCGATGGGCAGGCTTCTTCCAGGTGTTGTGCTCCGCAAAATTGAGACACTTATGCGTCACTTGGTCAGGTGTTCGTCAGTGCCGAGTCAGCTTGGCGTCAGTTTGAACCCGCGAAATGGCAGCGAGCCTTGGCGACAGACCCGGGCCATGGGGAGGGCGTCATCTCTGGTTACGCCCTGAGGAGAACTATCGTGCGCAAGCCTAAATCGCTGAGCCATTCGACGCGCAAGATATTGATATTGCTGGTGCCAGCTCTGATCGTGGCCCAGATTGCAGCGTTCTTTTTTCTGCACTTCTCCAATCGCCGGATAGCACTGGAAACTGTTGATGCGGCTCTGGAAGCCGGCTCGCAGACCTTTGCCTACACCACGGCCACCCGGCGCGAGTACCGCCAGCTCACGTCGCAGCTGGTGGCCAAGGACTACGGCCTGCTGGGCACCATTGCCACCGGCAACCGGGTCACCACGGAGTCGGCGTTGGTGAGCCAGCTGGCGCGCACGGGCGCAGAAATGATCGTGCTGACCGATCTGGAGCATCAGGTGCTGGCGCGCGCTGCCAGCACGCCTTTGCTGAACGAGCGCGACGACGAACTGGACCGCAAGCTGGCGCAGGTAGCCGCACAGGTGCGCGAAAGCAGCGGCAACCTGATGCCGCTGCCCACGGGCGAAAGCCCTACACCGCTGTACGCCTGGGTCAAGATCGTGGTGCGCGCCCCCATGCCGGTCGCCAACATGTACCTGGCCTACCGCATCAGCGATGCCGCCATTGCGCAGTTCACCCGGATGACCCAGATGCGCATGGCCTTCGTTTCGCGCGAAGGCGATGGCGGCGCGCGCATCGTGCACACGTCCACGCTTCCGGCCGGCATCCTGGCCAGCGACATCGGTCAGGATGAAATCAGCAAGGACAGCTCCACCGTGACCACATCGACCGGTGAGCAGTACCGGGTGAAGCTGCTTCCCATGGGCGGCATCGTGGGGCACACCGTCGAGGCGCTGGTCGCCAAACCGTTCGCCCCGGTGTTTTCGCCCTTTTTGAAACTGGAGGGCCTGTTCGCCGCCAGCATCATCGTCAGTTCCGTCATCTCCATCCTGGCCGCCAACCTGATCACCAGCCGCGTGGTGAACCCGCTGGAAGACGTGGCGCAGAAAGACGCGCTCACCGGCCTGGCCAACCGCCGGCTTTTTGAATCGAACCTGAAAAATGCCGAGCAGAACCAAAAAGCGCTGGGCACGGGCTTTGCCGTCATGCTGATGGACCTGAACAAGTTCAAGCACGTGAACGACACCTACGGTCACGAGTCGGGGGACCTGGTGCTCAAAGCCGTGGCTCAGCGCGTGCGCAAGCTGATGCGGGCGCCAGACACACTGGCCCGGCTGGGTGGCGATGAATTCGCGGTGCTGTTGCACACCAACGACCCGCAGCGGGTGACGGCGCTGGCCCAGGCCATCGTGGAGGTGGTGGGCCAGCCGATTCAGCTCACGTCGGGCGCACTGGTGCAGGTGGGAACGAGCATCGGCATCGCCTTCGCCCCGCGCCACTCCACGCTGGGTGCAGAAGTGGTGCACGGTGCCGACCTGGCGATGTATGTGGCCAAGAAGCAGGGCAGCGGCTTCGCCTTTGCCGAGCCACCGCCCGCCGCAGCCTGAAGGCGCCTTGCCGACAGCGCCTTCAGCAAGTCGATCAACAGGTCAGGTCAGGTCAACAGATCAACCCATCAGCCGCGCGGCGCGCCCGGCTGCTTGCTCTTCTTGGAGCCCAGCCGCGACTCGGTACCCTTCATCAGGCGTTGGATGTTCTCGCGGTGGCGCCAGGCCAGCAAGGCCGACATGATGGCGATGGCCAGGCCGATGCGCGCGTCGGTGTACCAGACCACGCCCCCGAACAGCACGTAGTAAAGCAGCGCAAACACCGCCGCCACCAGCGAGGCCAGCGACGAATACCGAAAGAAGAAGGCGATGATGATCCAGGTCAGCAGCGTGGCCAGCCCCAGCCAGGCGCTGATGCCCAACAGCACGCCCAGCGCCGTCGCCACGCCCTTGCCACCTTCGAAGCGGAAGAACACCGGCCACAAGTGCCCCAGGAAGGCAGCCAACGCCACCAGCGCGACGGTGCCCTCTTCCAGCCCGAATGGCTGGCCGAACCAACGCACCAGTACCACCGGCAACCAGCCCTTGAGCGCGTCGAACAACAGCGTGACGACGGCCGCGGCCTTGGAGCCCGAGCGCAGCACGTTGGTGGCGCCGGGGTTCTTGCTGCCGTAGGTGCGCGGATCGTTCAGGCCCATGGCGCGGCTGACGATCACGGCGAACGAGAGCGAGCCGAGCAGGTAGGCGGCAAGGGCGGCCAGCAAAGGGTAGGCGGCGGGCAGGAAGGTGGCGGTCAAGATGGGCAATCCTCGTCAGCAGGGGAAGCGAAGCGAAACGCACGCCGGGGCGCGGCGCGCAGCGGGCTATTCTGCCAGCGCGCACTGCACCGGCTGCGCGCCCAGCACGCCCACGCACACCTGCGGGTCGATCTGCACCAGAAAGCCGCGCCGCCCGCCGTTGATGGCGATGCGCGGCAGCGCGAGGATGCTTTGCTCGATATAGACCGGCATGGCGCGCCGCGTGCCGAAGGGCGAGGTGCCGCCCACCAGAAATCCGCTGTGCCGCTGCGCCACCTCGGCCTTGCAGGGCTCGACCGACTTGGCACCGATCTGCCGCGCCAGGTTCTTGGTGGATACCTTGCAGTCGCCGTGCATCAGCACGATGAGCGGCTTGGCGTCCTGGTCCTGCATCACCATTGTCTTGACCACCACGTGTTCGCTCAAACCCAGCTGGCGCGCCGACTCGGCCGTGCCGCCATGTTCCACGTAGTCGTAAGGGTGCTCGGTAAATTGAACGCCCTCGGCCCGCAGCCATTGGGTGGCGGGCGTTTCACTGACGTGGACGGTTTTGGCGTTCTTCTTGCTCATTGATCAAAAATGCTTGACTAGATATCTGTCTCAGATCAACCCCGTTCGCCCTGAGCCTGTCGAAGGGCCTATCCAAAGCAGTGCCCTGGCTTCGACCCTTCGACAAGCTCAGGACAGGCAGGCTCAGCCCGAACGGATGGGGTGAGATATCTGAGACAAGTCGCTATTCAGGCAAAAATGATAGCTGCCTGCGCTTGCTGGATAAGCGCTACAGGCACTTTTGGCTTAAAAGTGCCTGCCTGATCAAAGAGCAGGGTCGCGCACTTCCCAGCGGATGGCGTCGATGGCCGCCAGCACTTCAGGGGACAGCTGCGTGCCCCAGGCGTTGAGGTCTTCGTCCAGCTGCGCCACCGACGTCACGCCGATGATGGTGCTGGCCACCTGCCACTTGGTATAGCAAAAGGCCAGCGCCAGTTGCGTGGGCGTCAGGCCATGGTCGCGCGCCAGCTGGTTGTAGCGGCGTGCGGCGGCCAGCGCTTCGGGCCGGCCCCAGCGCTGCTTACGCACCGACTCGTAGCGCGCGATGCGGGCGTTCTGCGGCGCGCCTGCATCGGCGGGGGCATGCTCGTCGTACTTGCCCGTCAAGAGGCCAAAGCCCAGCGGCGAATACGCCAGCAGCGACACGCCCAGGCGGTGGCAGGTTTCGTCCAGGCCGTTTTCCCAGGTGCGGTTGACCAGGCAGTACGGGTTCTGCACCGTGGCCACGCGCGGCAGGCCATGCGCTTCGGCCAGGCGCACGAATTCATGCACGCCGTAAGGTGTCTCGTTCGACAGCCCGATGTGGCGCACCTTGCCGGCCTTGACCAGACCGGCCAGCGCGTCGAGCTGTTCGTGGATTGGCGTGGCCGAGGTTTCCTTGGCCGGGTCGTAATACAGGTTGCCGAAGGCCGGCACATGCCGCTCGGGCCAGTGGATCTGGTAGAGGTCGATGACGTCGGTCTGCAGGCGGGCCAGGCTGGCGTCGCACGAGGCCACGATGTCGGCCGGCGTCATGCCCTTGCCTTCACGTACCCAGGGCATGCCGCGCGAGGGGCCGGCCACCTTGGTCGCCAGCACGATCTTGCTGCGCGCACCGGCGCGCTGGGCGAACCATCGGCCGATGATGGCTTCGGTGGCGCCGAAGGTTTCGGCGCGGGCCGGCACCGAATACATCTCGGCGGTGTCGATGAAGTTGACGCCGCGCTCCAGCGACCGGTCGAGGATGGCGTGTGCATCGGCTTCGGCAACCTGTTCGCCGAAGGTCATGGTGCCCAGGCAGATAGGGGTGACGCGCAGATCGCTCTGGCCCAGCAAGAGAGTGTTCATGGGAAAAGTGGCTTTCATGGACAAGCGCGGCAGTTTACGTTTTGCGGGCCGATGCTGCAGAAAGCTGCCATGCCGCTCGGGCAGCGCTGTCGCCGCCGGGCCAGCCGCAGCCGCCGGCCTTCCGGAATAATCGGGGCCATGTATCAGCCCCTCCGCCCGTCACGCAGCGACACCCTGCCCGTCCGTACCCTCGACTATCACGTTCGCCTCTGGGGCCCGTCTGCAGAGCAAAACGCCAGCGCCCTGCCCCCGCTGGTGCTGGTGCATGGCTGGATGGACGTGGGCGCTTCGTACCAGTTCGTGGTGGACGCGTTCTCGAGCGCCTTCGTGCAGGGCCGCATCATCATCGCGCCCGACTGGCGCGGCTTCGGCCTGTCGATGCCCAAGGAGCCTTGCGACCATTACCAGATCGCCGACTACCTGGCCGACCTGGAGCGGCTGCTGGAGCATTACGCGCCCGGCCAGCCCGTCGACCTGGTGGGCCACAGCATGGGCGGCAACGTCTCCATGACCTACGCCGGCATTCGTCCGTCGCGCATTCGCCGGCTGGTGAACCTGGAAGGCTTCGGCATGCCCGACGTGCCGGCGGCCAGGGCGCCCGACCGCTACGCCCAGTGGCTGGACGAGCTGGCGCAGTTCGAGCGCGGCGAGAAAGCGCTGAAAAGCTACGACAGCGCCGACGGCGTGGCCCAGCGCCTGATGAAGACCAACCCGCGCCTGTCGCCCGACAAGGCCGCCTGGCTGGCGCAGCAGTGGGCCAAGCCCGATGCCGACGGGCGCTGGCGCATTCGGGGCGACGCGGCCCACAAGATCGTGCGCCCGCACATCTACCGCGCCGACGAAACCCTGGCGCTCTACGAACGCATCGCCGCGCCGCTGCTGGCGGTGGAAGCCAGCGACGACAGCCTGGGCCAGTGGTTCAAGGGCCAGTACACGCTGGCCGACTACCACGAGCGCCTGCTGCGCGTGCCGGACAGCCGCACGGCGCTGGTCGAAGACGCGGGGCACATGCTGCACCACGACCAGCCACAGGCTGTGGCGGCGCTGATCGAAGACTTTCTGCGCTGAAGCCTAGCGAAAATTTAAGCCAAATCGGGCTATAGCGCACTATCCATAAGCGCTAACAGCTATATTATTGATAGCAAACTCATGGCTGCGTATCCCAGTGCACGCTGATGACGGTGCGGCCGGGTTCGGACGTGACGCTCAGCGTCGCGCCCATGCGCTGGGCGCGCTCGGCCATGCTGCGCATGCCCACGCTCAGGCCTGCATGCTGCACTGCAGACACGTCAAAACCCACGCCGTCGTCTTCGATGCGCACGCTCAGCGGCCCCGCTGAAGGCAATGCCCCCTCCATTTGCGCCGCCACCTCCACCGTCACACGCAGCCGGCACGCCCCGCTGTGCTTGATGACGTTGGACAGCGCCTCTTCCACCAGCCGTGTCAGGCCCAGGCACTGCAAGGTGCTGGGCATGGCTTGCCACTGCGGGGCAATATGCCATTCAGACGCCACGCCCATGGCCTCCAGAATGCGCGTGACGCGGTGGCGCAGCGGCGCCATCCAGCGCACCGGCGTTTCAGGCACCGAGGCGCCCGCGCTGGAGCCGTGATCGATCACCTGGCGCAGGTCGTCCCGCAGCACCTTCAACAGCGACATCACACGCGCATTGGGCATGGGCTGCCGTGCCTGCTCCACCAGCGCCATGCTGCGCACCAGGCTGCCACCCAGGCCGTCATGCAGATCGTGGGCGATGTGCATGCGCTCTTGCAGCTTGGCATGGTCGAGCGCGTGAACATGCTCGCGCGCCAGCACCTGCGACAGCTCTGCGCGCGCGTGGGCCACATGCGCTTGCAGCTCATGGTTGAAGCGCTCGATGCGCCGCGTGCCGGCCACCAGCCGCTCGCCCAGCAGCAGCGCCATGCACACCGTGCACAGCGGCGCGGCGATGGCGCTCCACGTCTCGCGCGCATGCCACACCGACAGCACCACCAGCACGTCATGCACGCCCACCACCAGAAACACCAGCCAGCACATCGCCAGCCACATGTGCGGCAGTTCGCGCCCATCTGGACGGGGGCGCCAGGCGTGCCACTGGAACTGCAGGCAGTTGGCAAAGAACACCAGCACACTGCCCAGCAAAACCACCAGAAAAACGGTGTCCACCAGCGCGCCCGGCGCCCACATCACCGCGCCCACCCCCACCGCAGCCGCTACCCATAACGCCTTCTCGGTACGCGGCAGCAACTGCACTCCGAAGCGCCAGGTGAAGAGGCAAAAGCACAGCACGTACAGCACGAAAGCGGCGATGTTGACGCGCGACATCGTCAGCGTGTCGGCAAACGGCCAGGGCGTGACAGCCAGCAGGGTGAGCATGTAGACCACCCAGGCGATCGACATCAACGCATACCAGCCGAACGCACGCTCGGAGCGGCGCAGGCACCACACCACGCCAAAGAGACAGCCCACCGCAACCGAGAGGCCCGAGCAAAACAGATACACGGTGCGCTGGCGCCACAGGCTGTGCGCGTGCTCGGCCTGCACCGCGTCAGCGTTGCCAATCCGCAGGGTGCCCAGCCCCGGCGACAGCACGTCGAGCCCCACCACCCGCACCCAGACGGTGTTGACGCCAGCCTGCAGGGCCGATGCGGGCAGCAGCCACCAGCGCGGCGTGTTCCAGCTGCGCGACAGCGGCTCTGCCAGCGATGCATCGCTCCACAGCAGGTCGTCGTTGATGAAGACGGCGCCCGCCATGCTGATGCCGTCCACGCCCAGTCCGACGGGCCCGCTGGAGTCGGCGCAGCCGCGTTGCCAGGTGACGCGGTACCACACCGTGCCGTCGTGGCCCGGCCAGCGGCGGGTCCATACATCGGGCACCTGCACCGGCTCCCAGCCATCGGCAGGCCGCACCTGCGGGTCGGCGCCGGTCATGACTCGCGCGGCCTCCACGGCCAGCACGCGCGGCGAACACGCTCCGGGCATGGCGACGGATTGCGCCCACGCCGGGCTGCACACCGCCATCGACCAAGCCACTACACACACCGCTCTCCACGCCGTCCTCCACGCCATTACCCAGACGCTGCGCCACCCACTCATCCGATCACCCCTCGCGCGCGTCCGGTGCGCACGGCCATGGTGCGCGAGGACACCGCCAGCTTGCGGTAGATGCGCTTGACATGGCTCTCGACCGTGTAGCGCGACAAGAACAAAGCCTCGGCGATCTCGCGGTTGCTCAGGCCGTCGGCCACCAGCCGCAGGATCTGGCACTCGCGCTCGCTCAAGGCGTCGCCAGCCACCACCGCAGGGGTAGAGTCAGAGGCAGAGGCAGAGGCCGGCACGGGCACGGCTGCGGGCAGCAGTTCGAGAATGCGGCGCGCGATGAACGGATCGATCGGCGCGCCCCCGCGCAGCACGCTGCGAATCGACAGCGACACCTCGATGTCGTCGCGCTCCTTCAAGACGTAGCCCGTCGCCCCGGCGCGCAGCGCGCCCAGAATGGCTTCCTCGGAACTCCACGCCGACACGACCAGAATGCCGAGCCCCGGATCCTCGGCCCGCATCTGCTCGATCAGCTCCATGCCGCTGCCATCGGGCAGCGCCAGATCCACCAGCGCCAGCGCCATGGGCTGGGCCGCCAGGCACTCGCGCGCCTGAGCCAGCGACGAGGCGAACACCAGCGCATCCGGCGCGTACCCCAACCCTACCAGCAAGGTGCGCAGGCGCTGCTGCAGCAAAGGCTCGTCTTCCACCACCAGCACGGGGGCCGGCAAGGTGGATTCAACGGGAAACGGCATGGGATCAGGCATGAATGGAGGGAGGCGTTGTGGCACCAGGGCGCGCCATGGTAGGCGACGCTGGAGCGATTGCACGTCCCTGCCCTCCACGAATCGGCAGGCGCGAAGCAAATTACCTGATTTCAGGGATAGCCGTAGCGATGACAAATTCTTACAGTCACCTCATGCGTTGCGCCTTGGATGCCAAAAATGCCCCCAGCGCTTATTCATCAAGCGCTGACAGCTATAAAAAATAGAGCAAACCGAGAGGCTGCCGTGGCCGTGCGTCTCTATCCCGCCGGACGTTTTCGTCAGCAGCAAGGGCCCCACACGGGGTCGCCAAAGCACATTCCCGCTCACTCATGCCCATGCCATGCCTTCCTCGATGAACAAGCCTCTTTGCCTCGCCACCTTGGCACTGGCCTGCACGGCGGCCAATGCTGGATGGGTGATGCCTGCCGGCACGCAAGTGCATCTGGGCGGAGGCACCGCCACCATGGGGTGCGCCGATGTGGCCAGCAGCGGCACGCTGACCCTGGGCGGCGGCACCGTGCGCGCTGCGCGTGACGTGCTGGTGACGGCAGGCTCCAGCGTTCAACTGGACAGCGGCCAGATTCAGCTCGCACAGCAGTGGACCAACGATGGCACCGTCACCGCGACCAGCGGCGGTGTCGTGCGCGCGGCCAGCACCGGCTGCCCCGTGGTGGGATTGCCCGGGCCGGTGCCGCTGCAGGCGCTGCCCACACCCCAGCCCGTGCCGCTGCCGGGCGGCGGTACGGCCCAAGTCACCATCAGCGGGCTGCCTTCCGGCTGCCTGGTAACCCAGCCAGCCACCATCAGCCACACCGCGCCGCCAGGCACCCCGGCCAACGCCACCTTCCCGCTTGGACTGCTGCGCTTCACCGCCGCTGGCCTGGGCTGCCAGAACGCCACGCTGGCAGTTCGCATTACCTACCCGCCTGGCAGCCTTGCCGGTCTGGCGATGCAAAAGCACGGCCCCCATGGCGCAGCCCCGCGCCAGACCGGCTGGTTCACGCCGCCCGGCCTCACGGTGAGCGGCGACACCGTGGGTTTCACGGTGACGGACAACGGCGACGGCGACAACGCCCCTCAGCTCGGCACCATCGAAGACCCTTTCGCCCCCCTGCTGCTGGCCGCGCCCGGCCCGGGCGCCGCCGGTCTGCAAGGCATTCCTACCCTCAGCGAATGGGGGCTGCTGCTGCTGTCTGTGCTGGCAGGGCTGACAGGCGCGTGGCGCATGAAGACCCATGTACCTAGCGTCCCACGCCGACCCCGTTTTTGATCCGATTTTTGCCTTGAACAGGACAAGCGTTCCATGAACTTCCCACACCGCGCCTCAGCCATCGCATGGGCCGTATCGGCTGCCTCGGCACTCTCTTGCGCCCTGCCTGCGGCGGCCGCCGACATGACCTTCACGCCGGCCCCTGGCAGCGGGGTGGTGATCGACTCCTCCGCCGGCACGCCTGCACTGCGCGTACAGCCCACGGGCGAGGTGCAGGTTCCCGGGCTGTTGGGCACGCCGGCAGCCGGCAGCGCGGCCGTGTGCCACGACGCCAACGGCACCCTGGGCCGCTGCGATCCCACGGCGCTGGCCGGAACGCCTGGGCCCGCTGGGCCTGCCGGCCCTACAGGTGGCACCGGGCCTGCGGGAGCAACAGGCGTTGCCGGCCCCGCCGGCGCTGCAGGCGCCAAGGGCCTGACAGCGCGCGTGGCCTCCTCGGTGGAACCCATCGGAGCCAACTGCTCCACCGGCGGAGTACGCATGGCCCAGGGGCTGGACACCAACGACAACGGCACGCTGGACGCCGGTGAAATCACGCAAACCAGTTATGTATGCAACGGGGCACAGGGTGCCGTGGGCGCCACAGGCCCACAGGGCCCACAGGGCCCGGCAGGGGCCACTTTGACCGGGCTGGCAGAGGTACGCCATGGCTGCTTCAACAAGGACGCGGTCGCTGTCAGCGGCGCTGGCTACAGCGTGGCCAAAGACGCAGGTGGGACGTTCGCAGTCAGCTTCGCCCCGGCGCTGGGCGCGGGCGACTACACCCTGCTGCTGGACGCCCGCACCAGCACGGGCCGCGCGTTGGCCGTCAACACCACCGGCGATGTGAACACGGGCATGGTCTTCACGCCCGGCTGGCTCGCCGCCGACGGCCCCGAGACCATCGCCCGCATCTGCTTCATGCTGGCCCGCTGACCATGGCACCTATCGCACTCCCCTCTGCCCGATGCCGGTTGCCGGTTTGGCGCCGCCTGGCCATCCATGGCGCTTGCGGTTTCGCATTACTGGCGGCTTGCCAGCAGGCCCAGGCCGATGTCGATCCCTTTGTCGGCTCGCTGATGCCGATTGCGAGCCTATATCGCACCGACCCGGTCTGCACCTTTAGCTATTTTCTCAAGAGCGTTCCATCCTCTTTGCGAGCCGCCGCGCTGACTGTCATGGCACTTGTTGCCTGCGGTGGTGTGCAGGCCAATGAACCCTACCTCGGCGAACTGCGTGCCTTCGCCTTCGACTTCTGCCCTCAAGGCTGGGTCGCGGCAGACGGATCCACCCTTCCAGTCCGGCCCAATCCAGCACTGTTTTCGCTGGTGAACACCACCTTTGGCGGCGACGGCTTGGTCAACTTCGGCCTGCCAGATCTGCGCGGGCGCACGCCGCTGGGTTCGGGCTTCGACAACTTGGGCAACAACTACCAGCGCGGACAAAAAGTCGGACAGGAAACCGTCACCCTCAGCGTCGCCCAGATGCCGGCACATGTGCATGGGCAGATCGCCACCACGGCTCTGGCGACGCACGCCATGCCCACCGCTAACGCCCTGCTGGCCCAGGCGCAGAACGCTGGCCTGTATGTGGACAGCGCCGCTGCCAACACCACGCTGGCGACTGCTGCTGCTGGCAACGGCGTGCCCGTGCCCACACGCGACCCGTATCTGGCCATTACGTGGTGCATGGCGAAATCGGGCATTTTTCCAGCTCCACCTTGAAAATAAAAAAGGCCTCTAGCGTCCGTCTTTAAAGCGCATAAAGCTATTATTTTCATAGCATTTCACAACGCTGGCAGCTTGGTGCGTCCCTGCTGCAGCAAGACCTTCCGCGCTGGGGGCCAAGCCGCGCGGCACGGTGTGCGTCCCATGAGAAAATCGCGTGTTATTCCACAGAACACTCAGGACAAGCACCATGGACGCAGAACGTATCAACCTCATCGGCACCTCCCTTCAAGACTTGGCTCTGCGCACGCAAGAGTTACGGAGGTATCTTTGACTTCGATGCCAAATTTGAACGCCTGCGCACGGTAAACGCGTCGCTGGAAGACCCGGCCGTCTGGAACGACCCCAAGAAGGCCCAGGAACTGGGCAAGGAACAGAAGTCGCTTTCCGGCGTGGTCGTCACGCTCGACAAGCTCACCCGCGAGCTGGCCGACAACGCCGAGCTGTACGACATGAGCAAGGAAGAAGGCGATGAGGCCGGCCTGCTCACCATCGAGGCCGAGACCGCCAAACAGCGCACGGCCGTCGAAGAGTTGGAGTTCCGCCGCATGTTCCGCATGGAGGCCGATCCGCTGAACTGTTTTGTGGACATCCAGGCCGGCGCCGGCGGCACCGAAGCCTGCGACTGGGCCAGCATGCTGCTGCGCCAGTACCTCAAGTACGCTGAGCGCAAGGGCTTCAAGGCCACGGTCGAAGAGGAAACCCCCGGCGACGTGGCGGGCCTCAAAAGCGCCACCATCAAGATCGAGGGCGAGTACGCCTATGGCTTGTTGCGCACCGAAACCGGTGTGCACCGCCTGGTGCGCAAATCGCCGTTCGACTCCTCGGGCGGACGCCACACCTCGTTCGCGTCGCTTTTCGTCTACCCCGAGATCGATGACTCGATCCAGATCGACATCAACCCCTCGGACGTGCGCACCGACACCTACCGTGCCTCCGGCGCGGGCGGCCAGCACATCAACAAGACCGATTCGGCCGTGCGCCTGACGCACATCCCCACCGGCATCGTCGTGCAATGCCAGGACGGCCGCAGCCAGCACAGCAACCGCGACGTGGCGTGGCAGCGGCTGCGCAGCCGCCTGTACGACTACGAGCTGCGCAAGCGCCAGGAAGAGCAGCAAAAGCTCGAAGACACCAAGACCGACGTGGGCTGGGGACACCAGATCCGCAGCTACGTGCTGGACAACAGCCGCATCAAGGACTTGCGCACCAACGTCGAAATATCCGCCACCCAGAAGGTGCTGGACGGTGATCTCGATGCGTTCATCGAGGCCTCCCTCAAGCAGGGTGTTTAAGCCAAGCTGCCCGCAAGCCGCCAAGCACCATGCCCATGCCCATGCTCCACCAACGGTTCATCCCTCGATGGAGTCTTGGCGTGCTGGCGTCTGCATGGGCCTTGGCTGCCGGTGCGCAAACGCCGGGCGCGGACGAGATTCGCCAGCGCAAGATCCAATACTTGCAAGAGTGCTGCTACAACGCGGGCGGAGTCTCCGAAGCCAGCATTGCCGCGATCCCGACCGACGAACTCCTGCAGTACCCCGCCCGGCGCGAGACCGCCGAAGCCCAGGTGCCGCGGCTGAACCAGATGTTTGCGGGGCGCTACCTGGGAAGCGTCGTCGCGCTCGATGACTTCAAGCCGCGGATTCTGTATTTCGTCAAAGGTCTGACTGCGGCAGACCGGGCCCGCGTTCAATCAGACCCGGCCTTGGCCGGCGTGTTGCTGGCGGACACGGCCTATTCGCTGCAGGACATTCCCCGGCTGAGCCGGCAGATCGAAAAAGAGCACCTTTGGCGGGAGCTGTCGCCGCAGGCGAAAGCGACCTCCATGCAAACGTACCAGGTGCAGTACCCCAGCCTGCAGTCGGTCAATGCATTGCCCGATGAGGTTTTCATCCAGCATTGGCCAGCGGATACGAATGCGCTCTACGACGCGGCCACCCAGATTTTCGGCGAACAACTCGTCTCCATCGCCTGGAACAACGGTGTCTTCGGCCACGCGACGCTCGATGTATTTGTGTATCAACCTCAGCCAACGCAATTGCGGCAGCTGCGCGCGGATCCGAAGCTCCGTGACGTTCGTGTGGTGGCGTTTGCCATGAGCAAGGCAGAAATCGAGCGAATCAAAAGCCGCATCGCTGACGCACTCTTCGACGCCATCAAGGAGAGCGGAACGCCGCCGCTGGTGAGCTTGTCGTTTGATCATCGAAAGCGCCGATTCGACGTGGGCATATTCACAGGTCAGGTAGAGAGGGCCCGAAAAATCTTGCAGGATCATGCCGATATCCCTGAGGACTGCTGCGACGTCCAGGAGCGTCTGCCGTTTCAATTCTTCAACGGCACGGTGGACGCTCCGTGACCCCCGCCCTCCTGTTGACACGCGCACCAACGCTGCGTGCAATCCCATCCCAGCGATACGCGCACCGCTTCTCATCCCCGAGGAACATGCACGCCATCACCCGTTCCGCCGCCATGCCTCTCGGCATGAAGCCAGTGCCTCGCCACGGAGTGGCAGCATGCTCCCGCTCCGACACCCGATTTTTTTGACCCTGCTCAACAACCAATTTTTGGAGAAGCATCCATGATGCGTGAAGGACAAGCACAGACCGTGCACCGCGCCGACTACCAGGCCCCCGCATGGTGGATCGACACGGTCGACCTGACATTCGACCTGGACCCGGCCAAGACCCGCGTGCTCAACAAGATGCGGGTGCGCCGCAACCCCGCCGTGCCGACCGCGCCGCTGCGGCTGGATGGCGACCAACTGAACCTGGCCCGCGTGATGGTCAATGGCGCCGGCACGTCGTTCAAGATGGAGGGCAGCTGCCTGGTGCTGGAGAACCTCCCCGGAGGCGACGCGCCGTTCGATCTGGAGATCTTCACCACCTGCTGCCCGGTCAAGAACACCCAGCTGTCGGGCCTGTACGTGAGCCAGGGCACTTTCTTCACGCAGTGCGAGGCCGAAGGCTTCCGCCGCATCACCTACTTTCTGGACCGTCCGGACGTAATGGCCAGCTACAGCGTGCTGCTGCGCGCGAACAAGGCGGACTACCCCGTGCTGCTGTCCAACGGCAACCTGGTGGACCAGGGCGTGCTGGACGACGGCCGCCACTTCGCCCAATGGGTCGACCCGCACAAGAAGCCCTGCTACCTGTTTGCGCTGGTAGCGGGCAAGTTGGTGGCGCGCGAGCAGCGCATTCGCGCACGCACAGGCACTGACCATCTGCTGCAGATCTACGTGCGCCCGGGCGATCTGGAAAAGACCGAGCACGCGATGAATTCGCTGATGGCCAGCATCGCGTGGGACGAAGCACGCTTCAACCTGCCGCTCGATCTGGAGCGCTTCATGATCGTCGCCACCAGCGACTTCAACATGGGCGCCATGGAAAACAAGGGCCTGAACATCTTCAACACGAAGTACGTGCTGGCCAGCCAGGCCACGGCCACCGATGTGGACTTCGGCAACATCGAAAGCGTGGTCGGCCACGAATACTTCCACAACTGGACGGGCAACCGCGTCACCTGCCGCGACTGGTTCCAGCTGTCGCTGAAGGAAGGCCTGACGGTCTTCCGCGACCAGGAATTCAGCCAGGACTTGTCGGGCAGCCCGTCGGCCCGCGCCGTCAAGCGCATCGAGGACGTGCGCGTGCTGCGCACCGTGCAGTTTCCCGAAGATGCCGGCCCCATGGCCCACCCGGTGCGCCCCGACAGCTACGTGGAAATCAACAATTTCTACACGGTCACCATCTACGAAAAGGGTGCGGAAGTCGTCCGCATGCAGCACACCCTGGTGGGCCGCGAAGGCTTTGCCAAGGGCATGAAGCTCTACTTCGAGCGCCACGACGGTCAGGCCGTGACTTGCGACGACTTCGCCCAGGCCATTGCCGACGCCAACCCAGACAGCGACCTGGCGCGCCTGCTGCCGCAGTTCAAGCGCTGGTATTCACAGGCAGGCACGCCGCGTGTTCGCGCCACTGGGCAGTACGACGCGACTGAGCGCACGTACACGTTGACGCTGTCGCAATCGCTCGCGCCTACGCCCGGCCAGCTCACCAAGGAGCCGGTGGTGATCCCCGTGGCGCTGGGCCTGCTGACCCAACAAGGCGAGCCCATCGCCCTGCAGTTCGAAGGCGAAGCCACTGCTGGCGACACCAACCGCACCGTGGTGCTGACCGATGCCAGCCACCGCTTCACCTTCATGAACGTGGATGCCGCACCGGTGCCGTCGCTGCTGCGTGGCTTCAGCGCGCCGGTTCATCTGGACATCGATTACACCGACGAAGCGTTGCTGACCCTGCTGGCGCACGACACCGACGCCTTCAACCGCTGGGAAGCAGGCCAGCGCCTGGCGCTGCGAATTGCTATTAATTCAATAGCATCCAACGCAGGTAATACGGGCGCTACAGGCCCAATTGCCTCTGATCTGCTGCCAGAGAGCTTCATCGCTGCGATGCGCGACGTGTTGCGCCACCCCACGCTGGACGCTGCCTTCAAGGAGCTGGTGCTGACGTTGCCCTCCGAGGGCTACATCGCCGAGCAGCTGGACGTGGTGGACCCGCAGCGCATTCACGCGGTGCGCGAAGCAATGCGCACGCAACTGGCCGTGGCGCTGCAGACCGAATGGGAAGCGATCTGGGATCAGCACCACGACACCGGCGCTTATCGCCCAGACGCACTGTCGTCCGGCCGCCGCGCGCTGGCGGGCATGGCGCTATACATGTTGTGCGTGGCTGCGCGCGAATCGGGCGACACCGTCTGGCCCGGCCGCGCCTACCAGCGCTTCAAGGATGCCGGCAACATGACCGACCGCTTCAATGCCCTGAGCGCACTGGTGACCAGCGGCCAGGCCCTGGCCGAGCCCGCACTAGCGCGCTTTCATGCGATGTTCAAGGACGACGCACTGGTGCTCGACAAGTGGTTCTCGCTGCAGGCTGCCACGCCCGATCGCGGCGGCCAGGCGCTGCCAGCCGTGAAGGCGCTGATGGGCCATGCCGACTTCAGCATCAAGAACCCCAACCGCGCGCGCAGCGTGATCTTCAGCTACTGCAACGGCAACCCCGGCGGCTTTCATCGCGCCGACGGCGCGGGCTACGCTTTCTGGGCCGACCGCGTGCTGGAACTCGACGCGATCAACCCGCAGGTCGCATCGCGACTGGCGCGCGGGCTGGACCGCTGGACCAAGCTCGCCGAGCCCTACCGCAGCGCAGCGCGCCAAGCCATCGAACGCGTGGCGGCCAAGCCCGCCCTGTCGAACGATGTGCGCGAAGTCGTCACGCGCGCATTGGCCGACTGAACCGAATCGCACTCAACCGCACTCACCGCATCTGAACGAAAGAACCATTTCATGGCCCAAAAGATCAGCCTGACCCGTTACCTCGTCGAGCAGCAACGCGTCGATGGCCTCATCCCGTCCCAACTGCGCCTGCTGCTCGAAGTGGTAGCCCGCGCCTGCAAGCACATCAGCCATGCCGTGAACAAAGGCGCCCTGGGCGGCGTGCTGGGGACCGCGCACAGCGAGAACGTGCAGGGCGAGGTGCAAAAGAAGCTCGACATCATCGCCAACGAGGTGCTGATCGAAGCCAACGAATGGGGCGGCCACCTGGCGGCCATGGCGTCTGAAGAGATGGACAGCATTTATGTCGTGCCCAACCGCTACCCGCAGGGTGAATACCTGCTGCTGTTCGATCCGCTCGATGGCTCCTCCAACATCGACGTCAACGTCAGCATCGGCACCATCTTCAGCGTCCTGAAAAAGCCCGAAGGCCACCCTGGCGTGACCACCGAAGACTTTTTGCAGGCCGGCTCGCAGCAAGTCGCGGCGGGGTACTGCATCTACGGCCCCCAGACCACTCTGGTACTGACGGTGGGCGACGGCGTGGCGATGTTCACCCTTGACCGCGAGCAGGGCTCCTTCGTGCTGGTGGAAGAGAACGTGCGCATTCCGGCGGACACCAAAGAATTCGCCATCAACATGAGCAACATGCGCCACTGGGACGCACCGGTGACGCGCTACATCGAAGAGTGCCTTGCCGGCACCGATGGGCCGCGCGGCAAGGACTTCAACATGCGCTGGATCGCCAGCATGGTGGCCGACGTGCACCGCATCCTCACGCGCGGCGGCGTGTTTCTGTACCCCTGGGACAAGCGCGAGCCGAACAAACCCGGCAAGCTGCGACTGATGTACGAAGCCAATCCCATGGGCTGGCTGGTGGAGCAAGCCGGTGGCGCTGCCACCGACGGCAAGCAGCGCATCCTCGACATCGAACCGACCCAGTTGCACCAGCGCGTCAGCGTCATCCTGGGTTCAAAAAATGAAGTGGAACGCGTGACCGGTTACCATTCCGCTATATAATTCGAGTCTTAGCCGGTGTAGCTCAGTCGGTAGAGCAGCTCATTCGTAATGAGAAGGTCGGGTGTTCGATTCATCTCTCCGGCACCAAATGCAAAGCCCTGATTCGCAAGAGTCAGGGCTTTTTGCGTTGGCCCCGCCATCAACTCTTTGCAACATCCTCGCAAGGCGGCAAACCGCTTCGGCAGAGCATCACTGGCTAGACTTCACGGTTGTCCGTGTGGACGCAATCCCAAGGAGTTTTTTCGCATGCTCAAGTCATCGGCCGCGCTCTGCTGCGCTCTCCTCGTCTCATTTGGCGCCTCGGCGTTGGAACTCGCCAAATACCCGCAGGTGTTCAACGGCCCGCAGGGTCTGGAAGTGGCGCTGGCGCCCAGCCGTGATGGCAAGCAAGCGCTGATGCGCGTGAGCGGTGTCAACCACCCGATCGACGCGGTGGTGTTTCTGGGCGATCGCGAGCAACGCGGCGCCTCTACCGAGGCTTATGTCACCACGCTGGACGGGCGCGAACATGGGCTGGTGCAAAAGCAGCGCAGCGCTTACGGCGGCAATGAGCAGACCGTGGCGTATTTGCCCGGCCAGCGCGACGCGATTGCATTGACCTACGACGAGCAGAAAAGCAAGGCGCTGCAGCCTTCGGCGCTGCTGGCCGTGTACGACCGGCAGAACAAGGAAGGCATTCAGAACACGCTGGCGCGCTTTGACCGTGAAAAACGCATGGCGCAGGCGCAAAGCGCGCTGCAGCGCGTGGACCAGACCGCCAGCGAATCGTGCGGCAGCCAGGTGAAAACAACGGTGGACTGGTCCTCGGTTTCAGAGGCGCAATTCAAGAGCCTGAGCATCGCCGGCTATTGCGGCGAAGTGGCGTCGCAACTAGATCAACAATGCCGCAGCGTGCCGGCCTTCAAACAGAAGGTGGCCGAGTTGGGCCAAGTCAATTGCCGCTTCGGCACCGAGATGAAGCTGCGGACAGAGAACCGTCAGCTGATCTTCACCACGCAGGAAGATGCACCTAATCAAGGCGACTTCGTGCAGCAGTTTTTGCGTAATCAGTGAGCTTCAGCGGTAGGGCGCCTTTGCGATCACTGGATTTTGGGGTCGGCCTCAGTGGTCGGCACGGCTCGCCGCACTCGCGTGCAGACAAATGGCTGCCGCGGCACCGACGTTCAGCGACTCTTCGCCACCCGGCTGCGTGATACGGATGTGCTGGACAGCTCGCTGCTGCAGCGCAGTCGAAACGCCCTGCCCTTCATGCCCCATGACCCACGCGCAGGGCCAAGGCAGTGCCGCACGGTGCAGGTAGCTGCCTTGGTGCGAACTGGTGGCAAGCAATGGCAAGCCGAGACCATCGATGTTCTCGGGCTCGAGCCCTTCCACCAGCCGAAGCGCGAAATGCGCGCCCATGCCGGCACGCAACACCTTGGCACTCCAGAGCGCGGCCGTGCCTTTCAATGCTGCGATCTGGCCGAAACCGAAAGCCGAAGCACTGCGCAAGATGGAACCGACGTTGCCGGCGTCTTGCAGGCGGTCGAGCACCACGGTCCCCACACCAGGCTGCAACAGCTGCGCATCGGACAGATCGAGCACAAACCCCATGCGCGCAGGTGATTCCAAGCTACTGATGTCCGGCCACAGCGCATCGTCTATTACTACCATTTTGATAGCTGGCTGCGCATACTCATGCTGCGCTAGAGGCCAAAAAGACTCCGAAAAAACGGCGATAGAAGGCACCTGCCCACGGTCCAACGCCGCGCGGCAAAGATGGTCACCCTCCAGCCAGATGCGCCCTTGTTTTCTATAGGCCGTGCTGTCTTGTGCCAGACGGCGCAAGTCTTTGATGAATGCGTTGTCGCGAGAGCGTATAGGTATGAGCGGAGCAGTCATGCGGGTCGGCAATCGTCAGACGCCAATGGTGGGCTGAAGCGATGGGGCAATCACTGTCATCGTCGTGATACATGTCATCTGCGCCACCTGTGCCACCGGCGCAAACGAACGGCGATGCTGCGGGCAGGCACCGTGCAGGCGCAATGCAGCCATGTGCTCGGCCGTGCCGTAGCCCTTGTGCGCGGCAAATCCGTACTGCGGGTACTCATCGTGCAGCTGTGCGCACCAACGGTCGCGCGTGACCTTGGCCAGAATGGATGCAGCCGAGATGGCCTGCACCAGCGCGTCGCCCTTCACGATGGCGTCGGCGGGCACGTCCAGTTGCGGCAGCCGGTTGCCGTCAACCAGCACGCGCACCGGCCGCAGCCGCAGGCCCTGCACGGCTCGTCGCATGGCCAGCAGGGTGGCCTGCAGAATATTGATGTCGTCGATCTCGTCGACACTGGCTTCGGCCACGCTGCAGCACAGCGCCTTGGCGCGAATCTCGTCGTACAGCGCTTCGCGGCCGGCTGCGGTGAGCGTCTTGGAATCCGCCAGGCCCTTGATAGGGTTCAGGTCGTCCAGAATGACCGCAGCAGCCACCACGGGTCCTGCCAGCGGGCCGCGTCCGGCTTCGTCCACGCCGGCGATGAGGCCGGGCGGGTGCCATTGCAGCGAGCCTTGCTCAGGCAGCGATGATTTTCTGGATCGCATCGGCAGCCAGTCGGGGGGTGTCGCGCCGCAGGCTTTCGTGCAGCGCTGTGAAGCGTCGGTGCAAGGCATCCAGCGCGGAAGGATTTTCGGTGCGGGCGTTCAACCACTGCTGAACCGCAGCCGCCAAAGCTTCGGGCGTGGCGTCGTCCTGAAGCAGTTCCGGCACGACGAAATCCTGGCACAGGATGTTGGGCAATCCGACCCACCGCTGCAGCTGCTTGCGCCGCATCAACCACCAGCTGATCGGGTGCATGTGGTAGCCAATGACCATCGGCCGCTTGAACAACGCCGCCTCCAGCGTGGCGGTGCCGCTGGCGATCAAAGTGCAATCACAGGCCGCGAGCGCGACGTGCGACTGCCCACGGATGATCTGCACCGCGTGGCGCACTCCGCATTCCTGTGCAATCTGCTCAATACGAGCGTGCAGTGCCGGCACGGCAGGCACTACTATTTTTATAGCAGGCCGCGCTTGCAGAATGAGCGCTGCAGCCTGAAAAAAGGGTTTGGCGATGTACGCCACCTCGGCCGAGCGGCTGCCCGGCAGGATGGCGAGGACCTCGTCATCCGCATCCAGGCCCAGTTGCGCGCGCGCAGCCAGGCGGTCGGGCTCCATCGGAATCACATTGGCCAGCGGATGGCCCACATAGGTCGCGGCGATGCCGTGGCGGGCCAGCAGCTCGGGCTCGAAGGGGAAGATGCACAGCACATGGTCAGCGCTGCGGCGGATCTTGTCGACGCGTTCAGCGCGCCAGGCCCAGATCGAGGGGCACACGAAGTGCACGGTCTTGATGCCGTCAGCGCGCAGGGCTGCTTCCAGCCCGAGATTGAAGTCGGGTGCGTCCACGCCGATGAAGACATCCGGCCGCGCATCCGGTGACTGCAGGCGCCGGCGCAACTGCTTTCGGATCGCCAGGATGCCGAGCAGCTTCTGCACCAGCTCCAGGCTATAGCCATGCACGGCCAGGCGCTCGCTGGGCCACCAGGCATCGAAACCACGGCGCTGCATCTGGGGGCCGCCAATACCCTTCGCGACCAGTCCGGGCCATTGCTGCTGCAGTCCGTCGAGCAAAAGGCCCGCCAGCAGGTCACCGGATGTCTCGCCGGCCACCATGGCTACATGTGGCGCCTGCCTCACCGCACTCACCCTGTGCGTCACCGCGCAATACCGCGGCGGGATGCAGCAGCGAATTCGCGAAGGAGTTCGATGTCGGCAGAGGCTTCAGGATGGTCGGCCGGCAGAGCCTGCAGCGCTGCCAGCGCGGCGTCGAGCGTCAGCCCTTGCCGGTACAGCAGCCGGTGCGCCTGCTTGATGCCTGCAATGCGGCCGGCCGAAAAGCCCCGGCGGCGCAGGCCTTCCACGTTGAGGCCGCGCACGGCCAGCGGGTTGCCGTCCACCATCATGAAAGGCGGCACGTCCTGCGACACGTGGCTGGCGAAACCTGCCATCGCATGCGCACCCACCTTGGTGAACTGGTGCACGCCCGTCAGCCCGCCGATGATGGCGTAATCGCCCACATGGACATGGCCTGCCAGCGCGGCGTTGTTGGCCAGGATGGTCTGATTCCCCACCACGCAGTCGTGCGCGACGTGGACGTATGCCATGACCCAGTTGTCATCGCCTACCGTGGTCACGCCCAGGTCTTGCGTCGTGCCGGTATTGAACGTGCAGAACTCGCGGATGGTGTTGCGGTCGCCGATGATCAGTTCGGTCGGCTCGCCGGCGTATTTCTTGTCTTGCGGCGCCGCGCCCAACGACGCGAACTGGAAAATCCGGTTGTCCGCGCCAATGGTGGTGCGGCCTTCGATCACGCAGTGCGCGCCAATGGTCGTGCCTGCGCCGATGCGCACGTGCGGGCCGATAACGGCATACGGCCCGATGGATACCGAGCCGTCGATGACCGCAGCGCCGTCGACGATGGCTGTGGGGTGAATGCTGATGCTACTGGTCACGTGCCGCCCTGCCCTCACGCCCTGGTCAGGCCACGGTGCGCATGGTGCACATGATTTCGGCTTCGCAAGCCACGTTTTCGCCCACGCGAGCGACGCCCTTGAACTTGTAGATGCCGCCCTTGATGCGGTCGAGATCGACGTCGAGGAGGAGCTGGTCGCCCGGCTCCACAGGGCGCTTGAAGCGCGCCCCGTCGATACCCACAAAATAGAACACCTTGTCGTCGCCCGGGGCCTCGCCCATCATGTCGAACGAGAGCAAGCCGGCTGCCTGGGCCAATGCCTCAAGAATCAAAACGCCGGGCATCACCGGGCGTGCCGGAAAATGTCCAGTGAAGAAGGGCTCGTTGATGGTGACGTTCTTGAGCGCTCGAATGCGCTTGCCCCGTTCGAGCTCGACCACCCGGTCCACCAGCAAAAATGGGTAACGGTGTGGCAGGAGCTTGAGAATTTGGTGGATATCCATCATTGCTGGAGCGGCCTAGCCGTCCTTTTGAGTTTGTTTTTCAAGGGCCTTGATACGCTCACGCAGGGTGTGCAGCTTCCGAAGCGTGGCCGCGTTCTTTTCCCACTTCGCATTTTCGTCCATTGGGTACACGCCCGTGTAATGTCCGGGTCGTTTTAGCGAATGCGTGACCACGGTATTAGTGGACACGTGCACATGATCGGCCAATTCCAGGTGCCCCAGGATCGACGCTGCGCCACCAATCGTGCAATGAGCGCCAATGGTCGTACTACCCGCGACGCCCGAACAACCCGCCATGGCGGTGTGCCGCCCGATGCGCACGTTGTGGGCAATCTGGATCAGGTTGTCGAGCTTGACCCCATCTTCAATCACCGTGTCTTCCAGCGCTCCCCGATCGATACAGGTGTTGGCGCCGATCTCCACATCGTCGCCCACGCGCACCGACCCCAACTGCTCGATCTTGACCCATTCGCCACGCCGCGGAGCGAAGCCGAATCCGTCTGCACCGATCACGACACCAGGGTGCACCAGACACCGCTGCCCGATCTGACACCGCTCACCCACCGTCACTCGCGACTTCAGCACCGTATGCGCGCCAATGCGAGCGCCCCGCTCCACCACGCACAGCGGGCCGATGGTGGCTGTCGGATCTACTTCGGCTTCTTCATCGACTACTGCCGATGGATGAATTCCGCCGCCTGTTCGAAGCGCATGGCTGCGTTTCCACAACTGGGTGACCTGTGCGAAATACACATACGGGTCATCTGTGACGATGCACGCACCGCGGGCCAATGCGGCGTCGCGCATGGCAGGCGCCACAATGACACAGGCCGCCCGGGAGGCGGCCAGTTGTGGCTGGTATCGCGGGTTGCTCAGGAAGGCGATGTCACCGGGGCCTGCGGATTCCAGCGGGGCGATACGGAGAATTTCCACCGTGTTGTCACCACCCTCCAGAATCCCGCCCAGTGCATCGACGATCTGTCCAATACGCAGGCTCACGGACAGCCCGCCGAGCGCACAGAATTACTTGGCAGCGGTGCCATTCGCCGCATTCAGCGCCTTCAGCACCTTGTCGGTGATGTCGTGCTTGGGATTGATGTAGACGGCCTCTTGCAAGATGACGTCGTACTTTTCGGCCTCTGCCACCTGCTTGACCACGCGATTGGCG
The DNA here is from genome assembly GCF_031843945.1 of Acidovorax sp. WCS2018Noco2-16. NCBI lineage: Bacteria > Pseudomonadati > Pseudomonadota > Betaproteobacteria > Burkholderiales > Comamonadaceae > Acidovorax > Acidovorax sp. WCS2018Noco2-16. Next base: position 80,063 of record NZ_JAVTJJ010000001.1, on the reverse strand, counting down.
CGCTCGAGCACTTGGCTCAACTCTTCGTTCTTGCGGGCACCCAGGTCTTCCTGGAACTCTCGGCGCTTGCGCTGGAAATCACGGTCTTGGTCGACCAGTTGGCGCTGGCGCGTAGTGCGCTGGCTTTCCGCCATCGTCGGTGCTTCACGTTCGAACTTTTCGGTAGCCGTTTTCAGCGTGTTGCCCTGATCGACGAGTTCCTTTTCGCGGCGGGAGAATTCCTGCTCCAGCTTGGCCTGGGCCGCCTTGGCGGTGTTGGCTTCGCGGAAGATACGGTCGGTGTTGACGAAACCGGCCTTGAACTCCTGTGCCTGTGCTTGTGCAGGCACCGCAGCGGACAGCGTGCCGAGCAGGAGGACGAGAGGAATGTGGCGGGAAATGGATTTCATTAGAAAGACGTTCCGATCTGGAATTGCAGTTTCTGGATTCTATCGCCGGCAAACTTGCGCACTGGTTGCGCAAAGGCGATGCGCAACGGGCCCAACGGAGAAATCCAGCTCAAGCCAAGACCTGCGGAGACCCGCATGTCGGCCAACTCTACCTTGTCATTTTCACCATAGACATTGCCCGCATCCACGAAAGTGAACACGCGCAGCGTGCGGTCATTGCCCGCGCCAGGGAACGGCGCGATCAACTCGGCATTGAGTGTGACCTTCTTCGGGCCACCCAAAGAGGCACCGGTGACGTCACGCGGGCCCAACGTGCCTTGGTCGAAACCACGGACCGACCCAAGACCGCCGGAATAGTAGTTCTTGAATACCGGGAACGGGCGACCGTTCATGCCGGTACCCCAACCGAGCTCCCCGTTGAATGCAGCGGTGAACTGCTTGTTGAGGGGCACGTACTGCTGAACCTGGTAATTGGCGCGCACGTACCGGGCATCTCCAGCAACGGACCACTCTGAATTCAAGCGCTGATAGCGACCGGAATTCGGAGCCAATGCGCTGTCACGATCGTCACGCGACCATCCGACGGTCAAAGGCACCGAGAAGCTCGTCGCACCGTAGTTGTCTGCATAGGCCAGATACGCAGCCGGAATGTTCGTGCCGGCCTTGATCTTGGTCTGCTCCAGGCCACCGCCGAAGAACACCGTGTCAGTCTCACTGAAAGGGATGCCGAAGCGCACGCTCGTACCGGCAGTCACCAGCTCGTAGTTGCCGCCTTGGTCTTCATAGGGCTTATCAGTACGGTAGTACAGATCCAGCGTGCGGGAAATGCCGTCCTTGGTGAAGTACGGATCCGTCGTGCTGAACACCAGGGTGCGGCGGTACTTGCTGGTGTTTACGTCCACGCCCAGGTAATTGCCCGAGCCAAAGACGTTTTCCTGCTTGATGCTGAACGACAACGATACCTTTTCGGCACTGGAGAAGCCGGCGCCCAGCTGCAGCGAGCCTGTCGGCTTTTCAGCCACGTTGATGACCAGATCGATCTGATCGGGCGAACCTGCCACCTCCTGCGTTTCGACGTTCACTTCCGTGAAATAACCCAGACGGTCCACGCGGTCCCGCGACAGCTTGATCTTGTCACCGTCATACCAGGAGGCTTCGTACTGGCGGAATTCACGGCGGATCACTTCGTCGCGTGTCCGGTTGTTGCCGCTCACGTTGATGCGTCGCACATAGGCACGGCGCTGCGGCTCCGCACGCAGAACCACGGCAACGCGATTGTTCTCACGATCGACTTCAGGCACGGCTTCTACACGCGCGAACGCGAAGCCGAAATTGCCGAAGTGATCGGTGAATGCCTTGGTGGTTTCCGCCACCTTGTCAGCGTTGTACGGCTCGCCTGGACGGATGGTGATGAGCGACTTGAACTCGTCGTCACGGTCGAGGAAATTGCCCTCGATCTTGACACCAGACACCACATAGCTCTGACCCTCCGTCACATTGACGGTGATGGTGATGTCTTGCTTGTCGGGCGAGATGGCGACCTGCGTGGAGTCGACCTTGAATTCAAGGTAACCGCGCGACAGGTAGTACGAGCGTAGGGTTTCCAGATCGGCGTTGAGCTTGGCGCGCGAATAGCGGTCAGACTTGGTGTACCAGCTGAGCCAGCCACCGGTGTCCTGATCGAACAGGCCTTTCAAGGTCGATTCGCTGAACGCCTTGGCGCCCACGATGCGGATGTCCTTGATCTTCGCGGGTTCGCCTTCGGTCACCGTGAAAGTCAAGTTCACCCGGTTGCGTTCAATAGGCGTCACCGTCGTCACCACTTCGGCGCCGTACAGGCTCTTGCTGATGTATTGGCGCTTGAGCTCCTGCTCGGCGCGGTCGGCCAATGCCTTGTCATAGGGACGGCCTTCGGTCAGGCCAACGTCGCGCATCGCCTTCTTCAAGGTGTCCTTGTCGAACTCCTTCGTGCCGGCAAAATCGACATCGGCGATGGTGGGACGTTCTTCAACGACCACCACCAGCACATTGCCCGAAGCCTCGAGCCGCACGTCCTTGAACAATCCAAGTGCGAACAATGCGCGGATCGCAGCCGATCCTTTTTCGTCGTTGTAGTCGTCGCCCACGCGCAGCGGCATGGAGGCAAAGATGGTACCCGGCTCCACACGTTGCAGACCCTCGACACGGATGTCCTGCACCTTGAAGGGCTCCAGCGCCCATGCGGCGTTGAAGGCCAGAATCATTGCGGCAGCGGCCACCGTTCTGCGCACGCCCATGCGATTGTTGTGTTTTTTCATGAAGTGAAGCTGTAGCCGTTGCGGGGTTGCAGATGCGGCATTAAGTTAGCCAAACAGGCGGGTGACATCGTTGAAAAGGGCAATGGACATCATCAGAAGCAGCACCGCAACGCCCCCGCGCTGCAAACGCTCCATCCAGGCTTCTGACACGCCCCTGCCCGTCACGCCCTCCCAAAGATAATACATCAGGTGACCTCCATCGAGGACGGGCAGCGGAAGCAGGTTCAACACGCCCAGACTGACGCTAATAAGCGCCAGAAACGCGAGATATTGCGTCAGGCCCATGCTGGCGGAACGGCCCGCGTAGTCGGCAATGGTCAGTGGCCCGCTCAGGTTCTTGAGCGAGGCCTCTCCGATCACCATGCGGCCCATCATCTTGAGAGTGAGTAAAGACACTTCCCAGGTTCGCACGGCGCCGTTCCACAAGCCTTCCACTGCCCCGTGACGAACGGTCACAAACTCAGGGGGGTTTCCGACATAGGCAGCGATGCGCCCCACCGTCATGCCGGCATCCTGCTGCACTTCGGGTGTGACTTGCACGGCCTGCGACTGGCCGGAACGCTCGATCAACCAAGTCTGCGTGACCGACTGTCCGCCGCGCACGGACGCACGAATCAGTTCACGCAGTTGCTGGCCGTCGACCACGGCGACCGAGCCGACCTGGCGCACGAGATCTCCCTCACGCAGCCCGGCACGTTGCGCGGCACCACCCTGCATGACTTCACCCAGCACCGGCCGTGTCCACGGGCCGACGATACCGATCTTGCGGAACAGTTGCGCATCGGCTTCGCGCGTTTCGATTTGCGAAAGGTCGAGCAGATACTGGCGTGTCCCCGAACCGGCAGCGGGCTGCACCTCCAGACGCACACTGTTGCCGTCCAGCGCACCGCGCGTGAGCGTCCAGCGCAGGTCTTCGAAAGAACGCACCGGCTCGGCTTCATCGCCGTTCAGCGCGGCACTCAGCACCAATTCGCCGCCTTGCAGGCCTGCCCGTTGGGCGACGGACCCTGCCACAGGGCTGGCCAGATAGGCTTTCGGCTCCTCGACGCCCGACCAGTTCACAGCGGCATACAGCGCCACGGCCAACAAGAGATTGGCGGCCGGCCCCGCCGCCACGATGGCTGCCCGCGAGCGCAACGGCTGGGTGTTGAACGCCAGATGCCGATCTTGCGGTGCCACGGGCGCCTCACGCTCATCGAGCATGCGAACGTACCCGCCCAACGGAAACGCGCCAATCACAAATTCAGTGGGCGACCCTTTGGGTTGCCAGCGCAGCAAGGGTTTGCCAAAGCCGACAGAAAATCTCAGTACTTTGACCCCGCAGGCCACGGCCACGCGATAGTGGCCATATTCATGCACCGCGATCAGCAAGCCCAGCGCGACGATGAAAGCAACCACGGTCAAAAGCATGTAATTTCCTCAGCGACTATCAGTTGGAGGATGCCCACCGGCCAGCGATCTGATCGGCCGTGGCGCGCGCCTCGGCATCCAACGCCAGCAAGGCCTCGAGCGATTCCGGTTTGGAGGGTGATACTGCCTCCAAAGTTGCAAGATTCAACTGGTGAATCTGATCGAACCGAATACGGCGATCCAGAAAAGCGGCTACCGCCATTTCGTTGGCGGCATTCAGCACCGCGGTAGTTCCCGGCGCAGCGCGTAACGCCTGCCAGGAAAGGTGCAAGCCGGGGAATCGCGTGGCATCGGCCTCCTCGAACGTCAGCCCGGCAAGCGTCGTGAAATCCAGCCGACCCGCACCACTCTCGATGCGCTCGGGCCACGCCAGTCCGCAGGCAATGGGAACACGCATGTCGGGCGTACCCAACTGCGCGATCACCGACGCATCGACGAACTGCACCATAGAATGAATGATCTGCTGTGGATGAATAACCACCTTGATCTGCTCAGGCGTCAGATCAAACAGCCAGCGCGCTTCGATCACCTCAAGCGCTTTGTTCATCATCGTCGCCGAGTCGACGGAGATCTTGCGCCCCATGGAAAAATTGGGATGCGCACACGCCTGTCCCGGCGTCACATCCCGCAGCGTCGCAGGGTCGCGCTGACGGAAGGGCCCACCGGACGCAGTCAAAAGGACGTGATCGACCCTGCGTGCCCAGGTCGATGCATCTTCCGGCAGGCTTTGGAAGATGGCCGAATGCTCACTGTCGATCGGAAGCAAGGTGGCACCACCCGACTTCACCGCCGACATGAACAGGTCGCCGCCGACAACCAAGGCTTCCTTGTTGGCCAAAAGCAAACGCTTTCCGGCGTAAGCCGCAGCCAGACAAGGAGCCAAGCCGGCCGCACCGACGATGGCCGCCATCACCAGATCAACATCCGCATGCGATGCTATTAATTCAATAGCGCCCTGCGCTTGAAGGACCTGCGTTGGAAGTCCATTTGCCTTGATTTTTTCGGCCAGAGCCTCAGCATGCGGTGCGCTGGCCATCGCTGCAAACCGTGGCGTGAAGCGAGCGCACTGCGCCAGCAACTGGTCTACCTGGGTCGCAGCACTGAGGGCGAAGACTTCGTAGCGATCCGGATGCCGGCTCACCACATCGAGCGTGCTGGTGCCGATCGAACCGGTCGATCCCAGTACGGTAAGACGTTGTTTCATGCAGAAGCGAAGAAGGAAAGCATCATGGCCAGGGGCAGCGTGGGCAGCAAAGCGTCGACACGATCAAGCACGCCGCCGTGGCCCGGCAACAAGGCGCTGCTGTCTTTGACACCGGCGCTGCGCTTGATGAGCGACTCGATAAGATCACCGGCCACACTCATCGCCGCCATGAAAACGGCGCCGATCACCAACAGCCACCAGCCCGCGGCCGCAAGGCGGCTGTAAAAACTAGGCACGTCTGTCTGCGAATAGGCATCTGCAGCCACCCATGCAATTGCCAGCACCAGCACACCGGCCATGCCGCCCCAGACACCTTCCCAGCTTTTGCCAGGACTGATGGCTGGCGCCAGCTTGCTTTTGGTAAAGCGCAAGCCGAATGCACGTCCGGCAAAGTAGGCAAAGATGTCGGCCACCCAGACGAGCACCAGGATCGACATCAGAAAATTGATACCCGTCATGCGAGCCTGCACCACGGCGACCCAGGCCATCCAGAGGGCCAAAATGCCGCCCACGAGACGCAGCATTCGAGGAACGCGGGGCCATCCAGCGACGCCGGCGCGCAGCAGCCAGGCTCCGCCCAGCACCCAGGCCGCACCGCCCAAAGCCCACACCCACGGCAGAGGACGTTGCAGTCCGCCCAACGCCCAGGTCAGCCCGCAAAGGGCAACGCAGACGGCGCCGACCGCCACGGCGCCAACGCCATGCACGCCATTGAGCCGCGCCCATTCCCATGCGCCTGCAGCCATGAGCACCAGGACCACCGCGGCGAATGGCTGCGGCGATGGATAGAACAAGGCCGGCAGCAAAATGGCCAGAAGTACCAGGGCTGTGATGACACGCTGTTTGAGCATGGGGCGCCCTTCGAAAGAGGATGGAACGATCAGGCGTGCAGCGAATCTGAATGCGGCGTTGCATTCAGGATCTGCGCGGATGTGCGGCCGAAACGACGTTCACGCCGGCCGTATGCCGCAATGGCCTCGTCCAGCGCAGCCTCGTCGAAATCGGGCCAGAGGCGGTCGCTGAAATACAGCTCGGAATACGCAGCCTGCCACAGCAAGAAATTACTGATGCGCATCTCGCCGCCCGTGCGGATGACCAGATCGGGATCAGGCACGTGCGCCAATCCCATCGTCGTGTGCAGGCTGGCTTCGGTGATGGGCTCGCCCCGTGCAGCCAGCGTGGCGGCAGCCTGTGCGATGTCCCAACGTCCGCCATAGTTGAAACAGACGTTCAACACGAGCCGATCATTGTGAGCCGTAGCCTGTTCGGCCTCGCACAGCCCCGTGCGCACCTTGTCCGACAAAGTGCTCTTGTCGCCGACGAAGTGCAGACGCACACCGTCCTTGCGCAGAGTCGGCACCTCTCGCGACAAAGCCCGTGCCACCAGGTCAAGCAGCCCAGACACTTCGTCGGCAGGCCGGTTCCAGTTCTCGGAAGAAAAGGCAAACACCGTCAGCACCGACACGCCGCGATCCGCGCAAGCACGAGCGCATCGACGCAGAGACTCAACGCCTTGCCGATGTCCTGCAAGGCGAGGCAGGAAGCGCCGTGTAGCCCAGCGGCCATTGCCATCCATCACGATGGCAATGTGCGCAGGCGCGGTGGTTGCAGCGGCAAACATGGAAACAGCACCCATGAGTAGAAAAACGACCGTCCAACGCTGAAGCGTCAGACCGCCATGATTTCCTGTTCCTTGGCGTTCACCAGGGAATCAATCGTCGCAATGTGCTTGTCTGTCAGTTTCTGCACTTCGGTCTCGGCACGCTTCTGGTCGTCTTCCGATGCCAGCTTGTCCTTGACGAGTTTCTTGACGCTTTCGTTCGCATCGCGGCGCAGGTTGCGCACGGCCACTTTCGCGCTCTCGCCTTCGTTGCGCACTAGCTTGGTCATTTCCTTGCGGCGCTCTTCGCTCATGGGCGGCAGCGGTACGCGGATCAGGTCACCCATGGAGGCCGGGTTGAGGCCCAGGTCGCTCTCACGGATGGCCTTCTCGATCTTGGCGCCCATGCCCTTTTCCCAGGGCTGCACACTGATCGTGCGCGAGTCGATAAGCGATACGTTGGCGACCTGCGATAGGGGCACAGCCGAGCCGTAATAGTCGACCATCACCGAGTCCAGCAGCGCCGGATTGGCACGGCCGGTGCGGATCTTGCCCAGGTTGTTGTTGAATGCCGCGATGGACTGATCCATCTTGGCTTCGACGTTCTTCTTGATATCGGCAATCGTCATTTTCAATTCCTCTGCAAAAGGCCGCGTTCGTAGCGCGGGCCAGCCGTCAAGCGTACACCAGCGTGCCTTCGTCCTCGCCCATCACCACACGCTTGAGAGCGCCATGCTTGATGATCGAAAACACACGGATCGGCAGCTTCTGGTCGCGGCACAGTGCGAACGCGGTCGCATCCAGAATGCCCAGGTTGCGAGACATGGCCTCGTCGAACGTGAGCTTGGTATAGCGGGTGGCGGATGGGTCCTTCATCGGGTCAGCCGTGTACACGCCGTCCACCTTGGTGGCTTTCAGCACCACCTCGGCACCGATCTCAGCACCGCGCAGAGCAGCAGCCGTATCGGTGGTGAAGAAGGGGTTGCCGGTACCGGCAGCGAACACCACGACCTTGCCCTCTTCCAGATACTGAAGCGCCTTCGGGCGCACATAGGGCTCGACCACCTGCTCGATGGCAATGGCCGACATCACGCGCGCAGTCAGGCCTTGCTTGTCCATGGCATCTGCAAGCGCCAATGCGTTCATCACCGTAGCCAGCATGCCCATGTAGTCGGCCGTGGCACGGTCCATGCCGACGGAGCCGCCCGCCACGCCGCGAAAGATGTTTCCCCCGCCGATGACCACCGCGACCTGCACGCCCATGCGGGTGACTTCGGCAATCTCCTCCACCATCCGAACGATGGTGGCACGGTTGATGCCGAAAGCGTCATCCCCCATGAGCGCCTCGCCAGACAACTTAAGCAAAATGCGCTTGTGGGCTGGGACAGCGAGGGTCATGGGAGTTTCTCCGTGAGGCAATGCGGTTGTCAGGAAGGGGATGGGAAGCAGAGCGGAGATCAGGCTGCCGACTTGGCAGCAGCCACCTGCGCGGCCACTTCGGCTGCGAAGTCGTCGACCTTCTTCTCGATGCCTTCGCCAACCACGTACAGGGTGAAGCCCTTGATGGTCGTGTTGGCAGCCTTGAGCATCTGGCCCACGGTCTGCTTGCCGTCGGCGGCCTTCACGAAGACCTGATCGAACAGCGAGACTTCCTTGAGATACTTCTGCACGCCGCCTTCGATGCGCTTGGCAACGATCTCATCGGACTGCACAGGCTTGCCTTCGGCTTCGGCCTTGGCCTTGTCTTCCGCAGCCTTGGCAGCGGCGACCGAGCGTTCCTTTTCGATCAGGTCGGCAGGCACGTCGGCGCTGGTCAGCGCGACAGGCTTCATGGCAGCGATGTGCATGGCCACGTCCTTGGCAGCCACGTCGTTGCCTTCGAACTCGACGACCACGCCGATGCGCGAGCCGTGCAGGTAAGAAGCGAGCTGGGTGCCGGTGAAATGCTTGAAGCGGCGGAACGACATGTTCTCGCCGATCTTGCCGATCAGGCCCTTGCGCACCTCTTCCAGCGTCGGACCGAAGCCGTCCTGGCTGTAAGGCAGCGCGCCCAGGGCTTCGACGTTGGCGGGGTTGTGCTTGGCGACCAGTTCAGCGGCGGCTTTGGCCAGGCCCATGAAGCTGTCGTTCTTGCTCACGAAGTCGGTTTCGCTGTTCACTTCGATCAGGCCACCGTTCGTGCCGTCGATAAAGCTGGCGACAACGCCTTCAGCCGTGATGCGGGAAGCGGCCTTGCCAGCCTTGGTACCCAGCTTCACGCGCAGCAGTTCTTCCGCCTTTGCCAGGTCGCCTTCGGCTTCCGTCAGGGCCTTCTTGCATTCCATCATGGGCGCGTCTGTCTTAGCGCGCAGTTCAGCCACCATGCTTGCGGTAATTGCAGCCATCGGTATTTCTCCAGTCTCAGTTCAGTTCGTTACAGAATAAAAGGCTAAAAAAAAGGGGGCTCACCAGGGGCCCCGCTTTCATTCGCGACGCATCGCGTGGCCAGGAACTCAGGCAGCAGTTTCTTCCACTTCCACGAATTCGTCAGAGCCTTCCTTCGCCACAGCCTTGGCCACGTCGTTCACGGCGTTGTTGCGGCCTTCGATGATGGCGTCGGCAATACCGCGGGCGTACAGAGCTACAGCCTTGGCCGAGTCATCGTTGCCAGGAATCACGTAGTCAATGCCTTCAGGCGAGTGGTTGGTATCCACCACACCGATCAGCGGAATACCCAGCTTCTTGGCTTCTGCGACGGCGATCTTGTGGAAGCCGACGTCGATGATGAAGATGGCGTCAGGCAAGGCATTCATGTCCTGGATGCCGCCGATATCGCGCTCGAGCTTGGCGATTTCACGGCTAAAAGTCAGCTGCTCCTTCTTGCTCAGGCTGTCGAGGCCGGCTTCTTGCTGGGCCTTCATGTCCTTCAGGCGCTTGATCGACGTCTTGACGGTCTTGAAGTTGGTCAGCATGCCGCCGAGCCAGCGCTGGTCGACGAAAGGCACGCCAGCGCGCTGGGCTTCGGTGGACAGGATTTCACGGGCTTGACGCTTCGTGCCGACCATCAGGATCGTGCCGCGGTTGGCCGACAGCTGCTTGGCGAACTTCTGTGCGTCCTGGAAAAGCGGGAGCGACTTTTCCAGGTTGATGATGTGGATCTTGTTGCGGTGACCGAAGATGTACTGAGCCATCTTGGGGTTCCAGAAACGGGTTTGGTGACCGAAGTGGACACCGGCTTCCAGCATTTCGCGCATGGTAACGGACATGAGATTCTCCAAAAGGTTAGGTCTAAAATCCAACCCCGACTTCACACCCGAACACCGTGAAACGGGCGGGAATGACACCTTGGGAGGGCTGGTTTGCGATTAGTCTTGCCGTAAGCCGCGAAGCCATCAAAGCCCACGATCATCGGCAAAACCACGGGATTCTAGCACAGCCGCCCTCCCTCTTTTGGCGGCTAGCCCTCTGAGGGCCTAAGCGATCCACTACGAAAACAATAGCTGCCAGCGCCCGTCGACGGGGCGGCGCAGCCCAGATAATCCCATCCATGCAGATCGCTATCGTCGGTGCCGGCATTGTCGGCGCCGCCACCGCCCATGAACTCGCCCTTGATGGCCACGACGTCACCGTTTTCGAGCAGCGCAGCGCCGCCGCCGAAGAAGCCAGCTTTGCCAATGCCGGGCTGCTGGCCCCTGCCCTGCTGATTCCCTGGGCTGCTCCGGGTCTGGGCAGCGGGCTGCGACGCCAACTTTGGGGGGCGCAAGCTTCACTGCGTATGGCGGGGGGCACCTGCCGGGCCGATTTGGCATGGCTGTGGCGTTGGCAGCAGGCGTCCCGCTCGGCGACCGCGCCGGCAACGCTCGCTGCCCTGGCCCGGCTCGGCCAGTACAGCCTGGAGCGCACCCGGCAGATTTCCGCAGACATGGAGATGGATGCGGAAACCAGCCGTGGCACTCTGGTGTTGCTGCGCACACCGCAAGACCAGGAACAGCTGCAACCCGCACTGCACGCGTTGCGCGAGGCCGGTGTCGTCGTGAATGCGGTCGACGCCGACACAGCCCGGTTGATCGAGCCCGGCCTGGGGGCCGAGGTGCCGTTGGCCGGTGCACTGCACGCACCCGATGGCGAATCCGGCAACTGCCGCTTGTTCGCACAGATGCTGCGATATGCAGCGCAAGAGCGTGGCGCGCGGTTTCTGTTCCAGTCGCGTGTTCAATCCATTACCGGCGCACCGACAAGTGTGCGGATCGCGGGCGAACCCGTCGGCCAGACCCACCGGTTCGACGCGGTGATCGTCTGCGCCGGGCTGGCCACGGCCAGCTTGCTGCGCCCGCTGGGCCTGCCACTGCCAGTCGTCGCGCTTCACGGGTACTCGATCAGCGCACCACTGCGCGAGGAATCGCACGCGCCGCAAGGCGCAGTCGTCGACCCCCTTCACCGCGTGACCATCACGCGTCAGGGTCAACGTGTGCGCGTGGCGGGCGGTGCAGAACTGGGCCACGGCAGCGCAGAGCACCATGCCCCGACGCTCCAGATGCTCTATCACACGTTGTCCGGCTGGTTTCCTGGCTGCGCGCAGTTGTCCTCACCGCAGGTACAGGTCTGGCGCGGCGCACGCCCCACCCTGCCCGATGGCGGACCCGTGCTGGGCGCCAGCGGCATTCCCGGGGTGTGGGTCAACGCGGGGCATGGGGCGGCCGGCTGGGCGCAGGCCTGCGGCAGCGCACGTGTGGTGGCCGACCTGCTGCTGCAGCGTGCGGCCGCCGTGGATGTGCAGGCCCTGTCGATGCAGCGCTTCTGACCGGCGCTTCCCTTCAGCCGCCGAGAGCAACAGCCGGCCACAATCGCCGCATGCTGCAGCGCATTACCTCCCACCACTCCCACCTTCTTCACGACACCGCTGCCACGCGGCGGCTGGAGCAAAGCGCCGCCGCGCAGTGCCCTGCGCACACATTCATGCAAAGGGCCGGATTGGCTCTGGCACGTCTGGCGCAGGCACTCGCGCCCCACGCGCCCACCATCTGGCTGGCGTGCGGCTCCGGCAACAACGGTGGCGACGGGCTGGAAGCCGCCGCGAACCTGCGTCGGGCCGGGCGCCATGTCGTGGTGACCTGGCTCGGCACGGCAGCATCCTCGCCCGCCGACGCCCTTGCCTCCTGGCAGCGCGCCCAGGACGCGGGCGTCACGTTCCTGCCTGACGCACCCGAAGACCTGGGACAAGACGACTTGTGCATCGACGCCCTGCTGGGCATTGGGCTGTCGTCGGCGCTGCGCGACCGCCCTTCCCGCGCGAATCTGGATCTACTGCGGCTGCTGCAGCGCTTGCAGACCACGGCTGCGCCGGTGCTGTGCGTGGACGCGCCTTCTGGCCTCCTCGCAGACACCGGCCAGTTCGCACCGGGCCTGGAGCCCGTGGCGCCAGCATCCCGCTCGCCCCGCCACACGCTCAGCCTGCTCACGCTCAAGCCCGGACTCTTTACCGGCATGGGGCGCGACGTTGCCGGCACCGTCTGGCTGGATGACCTGGGCGCGTCGCCCGGCAGCGAACTGCCCAGCGCCCAGCTTACTGCGGCCGCATCCGCCTCACCGCGCGCCCACGCCACCCACAAGGGCAGCTTTGGCGACGTGGCGATAGTCGGGGGAGAAGGACTGCAGGCGCGCGGCATGGGAATGACCGGCGCGGCCTTGCTGGCCGCCTCCGCCGCGCTGCACGGGGGTGCAGGCCGCGTAATGCTGTCGCTGCTGGATGCCGGCGCACTGCAGCTCGACGCCCTGCAGCCGGAATGCATGCTGCGGCGCTTCGATGCGCTGGCGCTGGAAGCGCTCACCGTCGTGTGCGGCTGTGGCGGCGGAGACGCCGTGCGCACGGTGCTGCCCAGCGTGCTGCGCGATACGCGCCGGTTGGTGCTTGACGCCGATGCCCTTAACGCCATCGCACAAGACCCCGCCTTGGGCGAGCAGTTGGCCGACCGTGCGAGCCGGCAAGGCAACGGCGCCACGGTGCTCACACCCCACCCCCTGGAAGCGGCCCGTCTGCTGGACACGGACACCCGCAGCGTGCAGGCCGACCGCCTGCGTGCCGCGCGGCAGCTGGCAGAACGTTATCGCTGTGCCGTCGTGTTGAAGGGCTCGGGCAGCGTGGTAACCGCTCCCGGCCAGGTGCCGCGCATCAACCCTACCGGCAACGGCCTGCTGGCCACTGGCGGCACCGGCGATGTGCTGGCCGGACTGCTGGGCGCCCTGCTGGCCGCCATGCCAGCCGACCAGGCTCACGCCGCGTTTCTGGCGGCAGAACGGGCCTGCTGGCTCCATGGCTCCGTGGCTGACCATTGGCCTGCTGACAAGGCATTGACTGCATCCGAGCTCGCCCGTGCCCTTCGTGCTCATTAACGTTCAGCCAAAAGCAGCTAACGGTTTTTAACAGGCAGCAACCAAAAGTAAATCCAGTCTCCGCACGCGTCCCAGAGCGTTTGTCTGACAGTTTTGAGGGGTTTTGCAGCGTTTAATCCAAACAACGCCTTCCCGACCATCACCTCACCCAATCCCCACCGAGGACACCGCCATGAAACGCCATCTCCCCCCAGGAATCCGCGCTTTCACTGCTTTCACCGCAACGGTGTTGCTGGCCTTGGCGGCTACCGCCATGACTTTGGTGCCGGACGAAGCGGTGCAGGCAGCGGATTCGCTGGTCACCTTGCCCAATCAGCTGGACACGATCCTGCCTTCCGACGTCTTCAACTGAGTCGTATCACCCGGTCGATTTCCTTCACCAGCCTCCGCAAAGCCGCCGTCACTGGCGGCTTTGTCGTTTTCGGGGGGACTTCACCCGCGCTCAATCTCTTGCAGGTGGAGCGCCCTGCTTCTCGATGAGTTCGATGCGCCGCTGCAAGGCCGCAGCAGCGGTACCGTCGCCCTGCGACTGCAACCGCTGAGAGCGCAACGTGAGCCAGGCCAGCAAAGGTCGTCGCCACCCTCGCTCCGATGCAGCATCGACCGCCAGCGCCAGCATGGCATCGTCGGCCTGACCCGCCTGAACAGCTACTGAGGCCGCCACCAGCCGAGAGAGCGGATCGTCAATGCCTGCAATGCTCCGCACGCCGCCCGAGGCCACTGCGCCGCGCTGTGCCGAGGGAAGCAGCGCCACGTCGCCCGGCGCGATTCGTCCAGCCAGATAGTCGGCGTAAGCGCGCTCGGCCGCCGCCGCATCGGCGCGCAACGGCTCGAACGCTGTGCACTCCTGCAGATCAAGGGCCGCCCGCTGCGCCGCGCAGCGCAGCAGTTCCAGCCGGGCCAGCAGCTCCGGGCGGCCGGTGCGGGCGACCTCGGCACGGGCGCGCGACCATTCCAGATCAGCCACGCGGGTGTTGCCCGACAAGTAGGCCTCCGTGGCCTTGGTGGCGGCCGCGTGCGCGTTCATCTCCCAGTCAGGCGCTGGTGGGCGACTGCCGCAGCCGGCCAACGCTCCTGCCAAGGCCGCCACGCACAGCGCGGCAGTGGCCGCGCGCAATGAGGAAAAGCGGAGCAATGTCATGGCAGCTTCAGCTCCGTGTCGCGCGCAAACGGCCATTTGCGCTGGATGTCGTTCACCAGCCCTTCCACCTTGCGCAGATTGGCTTCGACCTCGGCGCGCAGCGTGCCCAGGTCGTTGGTGGCTTCTCGCGTATTGGCGCCGATGGCCTGGGCCTCGGCCAGCACGGCGTCGACCTTTTTCAGGCTCTGGCGCGTGTCGGCCAGCAGGCCGTTCAGCTGGACCACGGTGGCGCGCACCTCAGGCACCAGGCCAGGGTCGCCCGCCGCGCCGAACACCTGCTTGTCGGCCTTGGCGGCCATGCCGTCGATGCGCGCCAGCAGCTGGTTGGTGCGGTCCAGCGTGGCGACGATCTTCTTCGCATCGCCCTCGTTGCCCATCAGCACGCCCAGGGCACCGCCGGGCGCGTTCAACCGCTCGGTCAGCGAGCGCACGTTGGCGACCGTTCCGCTCAGCGCCGCACCTTCTGCGGTGATGGCGTTCAGGTTGCCGAGCAGTTCGCGCGCAGACGCCATCAGCTGCGGGATCTCGGCCGTGGCGTCGCCGCGCAGCACCGGGCGCTCGGCACCGTCGGCCATGGGTGGGTCAGTCAGGATGCCGCTGTAGGCCTTGATGGTGGTGCCGCCGACCAGGCCGCGCACCAGGGTGAAGACGCTCGATTCGCGCAGCCAGTGCGCGTCGCGCCGGGCCACGTCGATCAGGATGCGCACGTTGCCATCGGGCGCCAGTTCGATGCGCCGCACGCGGCCGATGGGAAAGCCGGAAAACGTCATGTCCATGCCGACCACCACGCCCTCGGAATCATCAGCCGTCAGCACCAAGCTCTGCGTGGGCTCGAAGGCGCCGCGCGCATACAGCAGGTAGATCGTCGCGCCGATCACCAGCGCGAGCGTGAGCGCCAGCAGCGCGGCAGCCTTGCGCTCCAGGTGCGCCACGGGGCGCAGCAGCAGGTCATCGGCCGGTGGCGGCGGCATCGCCGGTTCCTTGTCGTGGGGTGTCATCGGGAATTCTTCTTGGGGACGATGTCAGTAGTAGTTGCCCATCAGCGATGCGATCTCGATCAGCAGCAGCACGGCGAACATGCGCGCCAGGCCACCCAGTTCCGAGTCGGGCTGCATCGCTGTGCGGTGGTCGCCGCTCTCGTACACGCCGGCGGCCATGGGAATCAGCGCCACGGCCAGGCTGAAGAACAGCGTTTTCAGCATGAAGACCAAAGTGATCTGCGGCGTGAAGACCTGGCCGAACATGCGGGTGTAGCCCGGCAGCTCCGACGTGTTGAAACCATAGACGCCCAGGTAGGCCATGACCAGTGCGACGACGCATGACAGCACCGCCAGCGTGATGCTGGCGTAGATGCCCGCCACCACGCGCGGCAGCACCTCCACGCGCACCGGGTCTGCGCCGTGCGAGCGCAGCGCATCGAGCCGGCCCGACTGCCGCATCAGCGCCAGCTGCGTGCCGTTGGGAATGGTGGCGCGCATGGCCACGAACAGCGCGGCGGTGAGCGGAATCAGTTCAAGCACCAGCACGCGGATCACCATCTCCAGCGCGTAGCGCGACAGGCCATAGCTCAGCGCCGTGACCACCACGATGCGCGTGATGACCAGGCTGATCAACGCCGCCAAGACGGTGAAGCCCAGCAGGATGGGCGCCGTATCACGGTACACGTGCCGCGCCAGCCGCCAGCGCGCGCTGCGGCCCCAGCTGGAGGGCGACAGCATCAGCACCAGCACGACCGAGCCCAGGTAGACGATGCGCCACCAGGCCAGCGCCCGCCTCCGCACGCCCTGGCCGATGCGCTCGGTCAGCGTCAGAGGATGCAGGTGGCTGGGAATCATCGGGCGATCATAGAGGAGGCGGGTGGCATTTAAGTAACAAATCGGCCTGCAGCGCTTATAGATAAAGCGCTAGTAGCTATTATTTTAATAGCATATAAGACTTGCAGGCTCACACGTGCCTGCGGTGGGCCGGCCCGGGCGGCGGCGCGGGCTGGGTGTCGGCGCGCTCATGCAGGGCTTCGATCACGCGGCAGTGCGCGCCTTCGCCGCTGCAGCGCCCGCGCAAGGACAGCAGCTCGTCCTCCAGCACGCGCAGCTCCTGCAGGCGGGTGCGCACATGCGACAGATGCTCGTCCAGCGTGGCGCAAGCGGCGTGGTTGGCTTCGGTGCTGTGTACGTCCAGCGCCAGCAGCGACCGCACTTCGTCCAACGACATGTCCATCGCACGGCACAGGCGGATGAACCGCAGCCGGTGCACCTCGTCGTCGGTGTAGATGCGGTACTGGTTGTCGCCACGGGCCGGCGCAGGCAGCAGGCCTTCCTTGTCGTAATAGCGGATGTTGGTGGCCGACACGCCCGACAGGCGGGCGGCATCTCCGATACGGTGGTAGGGGCTTGGCGCGGACATGGCTTGACCTTCGAGTGGCTTCAAGGTTTTCAATCATGCCATCGCTGCTGGCAAGCAATCGCTTGCCAGCAGCCCAGCCTAAAAGAGGGATCACGCCATGACAGAACCGCTCGCTTCCCATCACTCCGTTTCGCCCCGGCAGCCCCGCATCGACGTGTCTTGCTGCGGCGGCGGCTGCTCCTCACCGCCAGCGCCCGCTCATAAGACACAGCCTGCGCACGACCATGACGGGCACGACCACGCACATGCCGACGGCGCAGCTCCCAACGACGACCACGACGGCCACGACCACGGCGCCCTGCCCGGCTGGGGCCGTCTGGCCGCCGCGCTGGTCGCCGCACTGGCGGCCGAGCTGCTGCATCTGCTGGGCCCCGAAACAACGCCCTGGCGCGTGGCCGGCATGGCCATCGCCGCAGCGGCCATCCTGCTGGCGGGGTTGGGCATCTACCGCAGCGGCATCCGTTCAGTGCTGCGCGGGCAGCTCGGCATCAGCGCGCTGATGGCGGTGGCCGTCACCGGCGCCTTCCTGATCGGCCAGTGGCCCGAAGCCGCCATGGTGATGGCGCTCTATGCCCTGGCCGAGCGCATTGAAGACCGCGCCGTGGGCCGGGCGCGCGACGCCATCGGCGCGCTGCTGGCGCTCAGCCCCGAACAGGCCGACGTGCGTGGCGGCGATGGCCAGTGGCGCACCGTGCCCGCCGCCGACGTGCCGGTGGACAGCATCGTGCGCATTCGCCCCGGCGCGCGCGTGCCGCTGGACGGCGTGGTGACCACCGGGCGCAGCGCGGTCGATGAATCCAGCGTGACCGGCGAGAGCCTGGCCGTGGACAAGGCGCCCGGCGACAAGCTGTTCGCCGGCACGCTCAACGCGCAGTCCGAGCTGGAATTTCGCGTCACCTCGGCCCCCGGCCAGACCACGCTGGACCGCATCATCCGCGCGGTGGAAGAGGCCCAGGCCACGCGCGCGCCCACACAGCGTTTTGTCGACCGCTTCGCCGCCGTCTACACGCCCGCCGTGTTCGTCGGCGCGGTGCTGGTCGCCGTCGGCGCGCCGTTGCTGCTGGACTGGACCTGGCTCGACGCCATCTACCGCGCTCTGGTGCTGCTGGTCATCGCCTGCCCCTGCGCGCTGGTGCTGTCCACGCCCGTTACCGTGGTCAGCGGGCTGGCAGCCGCCGCGCGGCGCGGCATTCTGATCAAGGGCGGCACCTGGCTGGAACAAGCGCGCGGCGTGCGCGCCGTGGCCTTCGACAAGACCGGCACCGTGACCGCCGGCCGGCCCGTGCTGGTGGGCCAGCACGCCTTTGGCAGCGATGCGGCGGGCGACGTGGCGCTGGCCCTGGCCAGCCGCTCGGACCACCCCGTGTCCAAGGCCATCGCCGCCGGACTGGCGCAGGCGAACACGCAGCCGGGCGACTTGCCGCAAGTAGATGACTTCACCGCGCTGCCCGGCCGAGGAGTGTCGGCGCGCGTCGGCGGCGCTACCTGGCTGCTGGGCAATCGCCGCCTGGCGCAGGAAAAGGGCCTGTGGACCGACGCAGTGGAAGTCGCCGTGGCCGCACACGAATCGCAAGGCCGCAGCGTCACCTTGCTGGCCGACACCCACGGCGTGCGCGCCCTGTTCGCCGTGTCGGACACGCTGCGCCCGCAGGCCGCCGAAGCGGTGGCGGACCTGCGCGCCCTGGGCATCGTGCCCGTCATGCTCACCGGCGACCACGCCGCCGCCGCACACGCTGCCGCGCGCGAGGCCGGCATCACCGACGTGCAGGCCGGCCTGCTGCCCGAACACAAGCTCGCCGCCATCGCCGCGCTGCAGCAAAAGCACGGCATGACCGCCATGGCCGGCGACGGCATCAACGACGCACCCGCGCTGGCCAAGGCCGACATCGGCTTCGCCATGGGCGCGGCTGGTACCGACGTAGCGATGGAAACGGCCGACGTGGTGATCATGAACGACGACCTGCGCCGCGTGGCCGAAACCGTGCGCCTGTCGCGCCGCACGCACACCGTGCTGTGGCAGAACATCACGCTGTCGCTGGGCATCAAGGCGGTGTTCTTCGGCCTGGCGCTGGCGGGCCACGCCACCATGTGGATGGCCGTGTTCGCCGACATGGGCGCCAGCCTGCTGGTGGTGGCGAACGGACTGCGAATGCTGCGTACGCCCGCCAGGCCATGATGATTAGCTATATATTTAATAGCAACAAGCGCTTGCTGGACAAGCGCTAGAGGCCTTTTTTGCCTTGAATCAGCGGCTGGCGACGAAATCTCCTGGCGTCTCATGGTTTTCCCTAGAATCGCGTGCTTCCCCTCTCGAACACTCCTTTTCTGTGCCCATGAGCAGCCCCACCCCCGCCCTGTCGCCCGTGGCACCACATTCCACACCGGAAGACGCGCTGGCGCTCTTCACTGGCGTGCTGCTGATCTCCGTGGGTGTGGCCTTCTTCACCAGCGCCGGCCTGTTGACCGGCGGCACGGCGGGGCTGGCGTTTCTGGCGCACTACGCCACCGGCATCAGCTTCGGCAAGCTGTTCTTCGCGTTCAACCTGCCGTTCTACTGGCTGGCCTGGCGCAAGATGGGCCGCAGCTTCACGGTCAAGACTTTCGCGGCGGTGCTGCTGCTGTCGGGGCTGACGGAATTGCAGTCGCACTTCCTGCAGTTCGCCCAACTGCAGCCGCTCTACGCCGCCGTGGCGGGCGGGCTGATCACCGGCACCGGCTTTCTGGTGCTGTTTCGCCACCGCTGCAGCCTGGGCGGCGTGGGCATTCTGGCGCTGTACCTGCAAGACCGTTATGGCTGGCGGGCCGGCAAGGTGCAGATGGGCGTGGACTGCTGCATCGTGCTGCTGGCGCTGTTCACGGTAGAGCCGCTGAAGGTAGTCTGGTCCATCGTCGGCGCTGTCGCACTCAACCTGGTGCTGGCCATGAACCACCGGCCGGGGCGCTACACCGCCGTGTGAACCCGGCGCCTGACGGAACTCATCGGCACGCGCCTTATCATTTCCTTCATGCGCCGCGGCCCCTTGCTCTTGCTGCTTTTGATCGTGCTGATGACCCTGCGTGGGCTCGTCGGCCCGGCCATGGCTGCCGGCATGGCGCTGCCGCATGCGGCGGTGGCAGTGCCCGCGCAGCACGACCAATACTCCTACGCGGGGCTTGGTGAAGATCACGCTGACCACGCTGCCAGCACGCCACATCACTGCCATGGCGATGTGCCCGTCGAGCCATTCCACAGCGACGCGCACGCGGCCGCCGGCTGCGAATCCGGCGCAGGCAGCCACGCGGCGTGCGCTGACTGCGAAATCTGCCACACCGCGCTGCTGTTGCCTGCCACCGCTGCCGCATCACCCCCAGGCCAGCAGGCCGACCGCGTGCGCCCCCCTGCCGCCCGCTTTGCCAGCGCCTCAGCCGCGCTGCTCATCAAGCCACCCATTTCTTGAACGCTGACGCCCAAGGTGCGTCTGCCGCGCGCTGCGCTGGCCTCTGAAGGCCGGAGCAGCGCGAAGCACACGCCTTCCCGTTCCCGTTCAGGAGATGCCCATGCGCGCTTTGCCGCGACTCCCCGCCGTTCTTCGGCTCATCGAATACAGCGCCCAAGCCGCTCACACCGGCCGAATGCTGGCGTTGTCTTGCACGGCCGTGCTGTCTTTTCACGCGGCGGCCACCCCTTCAGCGGCCGATGCCGACGCGACACCGGCTCCTTTGCTGCACCGTGCCCTGCCCGGCACGGCTGCAGGCGTGGAAACCGGCCAGACCGACTGGCGCGCAGCGCACCGCGCGGTGGGTGAATTTCCACGCGGCCATGCGGACATCGTCGCGTGGGAGCGCCACCAGATGGCCGCACAGCAACCGCCTGGCGTTGCGCTGCCGGCCATCGCACCCATCGCCGAACACCACAGCCATCACCACCACGGCCACGGCTCCGCAGCACCGGAGGCCAGGCCATGACCGTGCGCCCATCCCTCGCCGCAGCCTTGCTGTGCCCCCTGCTGCTGGCGGGCTGCGCCAGCGTGTCGCACGACGGTTTGCAAGCCGACGTTCAAGCCGCAGCGCAAGGCCGCACCGCTGGCGTGAACGGCGCCGCGCTGCCGTCGCCGGACGCCACCGCGCAAGCCGACGCTCACGCCGCCATCCAGCGCTGGCTCGCCGAGCCCCTCACCGCCGACTCCGCCGTGCGCATCGCCCTCTTGAACAACCCCGGCCTGCAGTCGCGGCTGGCGCAACTGGGCGTGCAGGACGCCGACCGCGTGCGCGCGCTCACCCTGCCCAACCCCAGCTTCGCCATTGGCGGCCTGACCAGCCATAGCGAACGCGAGATCGAACGCACGCTCTCGTTCGGCTTGATCGACCTCGTCACCTTGCCCTGGCGCACGCGCTGGCAGACCCAGGCCCTGCAGCGGTCCACGCTGGCCGCCGCACAGGACGTGGCGCGGCTGGCCACCGATGCGCGCAGCGCCTGGGTGCGGGCCGTGGCCGCGCAGCAGGTGCTGGCGGCGCATGAGCGCATGCACGATGCAGCCGAGGCCGGCGCCGAGCTGGCCCGGCGCATGACCCGCGTCGGCAACTGGAGCCGCCTGCAACAGGCGCGCGAACAGGCCGCGCTGGCCGACAGTCGCACCCAGCTGGCGCAGGCCCGCCTGGCCGCGGCCACCGCGCGCGAGCAACTGGCCCGCATGCTTGGGCTGTGGGGCGATTCAGCCCGTTTCACGCTGGCTGAGCGCCTGCCCGACCTGCCTGTGCAGCCATTGGCAGCGGACGGTCTGGAGGCGCGCGCCCTGCGTGAGCGGCTGGACGTGCGCGCCGCGCGCCTGGCGCTGGATCGCGTGGCCGACCAGCAGGGCACGAGCGGCATCGCCAGCGTGTTCGGCGACATCGGCCTGGCCTACAGCCGCAACACCACCACCGAGCGGCCCTCCACCGGGCAGCGCGACGTACAGCGCGGCTGGGAGCTGGAGCTGCCCCTGCCCCTCTTCGACTGGGGCGGCGCCGCCAGCGCGCGGGCGCGGGCCCTCACCCGGCAAAGCGCGGCCGAGCTGCAGCACACCGCGCTGCAGGCCCGCACCGACGTGCGCACGCGCTGGCTGGCCTACCGCACCGCGTGGGACGTGGCGCACCAGCAAACGACCGAAGTGGTGCCGCTGCGCAGCTTCATCCAGCAGGAGACCCTGCTGCGCTACAACGGCATGCTCGCCAGCGTGTGGGACTTGCTGGCCGAAGCGCGTGCCAGCACCGGCGCGGTCGCGCAGGCCGTGCAGGCCCAGCGCGACTTCTGGCTGGCCGACGCCGCGCTGCAGTTCGCCGTGACGGCCGCATCGCCGGGCGACGCCCCGGCGACCGCCCAGGCCGCTTCCCCATCTCCCACATCCGCAGGGCAATGACATGAACCGCCGCAACTTCTTCGCTACCGGCGCGGCCACCGCCGTGGCCGGCGCCAGCATCGGCCGCAGCGCGCTGGCCGCCTTGCCCGAGATCGCCACGCATGGCGGCACCGGCACCGCCGTGCCGCCGCCCCCTTCCACCGGCCGGCCGTTTCGCCCGGTGGTCACCTTGAACGGCTGGAGCCTGCCCTGGCGCATGAACGCAGGCGTGAAGGAATTCCACCTCGTCGCCGAACCCGTGGTGCGCGAATTCGCGCCCGGCTTCACCGTCAACCTGTGGGGCTACAACGGCCAGAGCCCCGGCCCGACCATCGAAGTGGTGGAAGGCGACCGCGTGCGCATCTTCGTCACCAACCGCCTGCCCGAACACACCAGCGTGCACTGGCACGGCCAGCGCCTGCCCAACGGCATGGACGGCGTGGCGGGGCTCAACCAGCCCGCCATTCCCGTGGGCAAGACCTTCGTCTATGAATTCACCGCGCGCCGGGCCGGCACCTTCATGTACCACCCACACGCCGACGAAATGGTGCAGATGGCCATGGGCCTGATGGGCCTGTGGATCACGCACCCCAAGGGCGCGCACCCGCACATCGCCACGGCAGACCGCGACTACGCCTTCTTGCTGAACGCCTTCGCGGTGGAGGCAGGCACCCGCACGCCACGCATCAACGAGATGACCGACTTCAACATCTGGGCCTGGAACAGCCGCGTGTTCCCCGGAATCGACCCCTTCGTCGCCCGGCGCGGCGACCGGGTTCGGCTGCGCGTGGGCAACCTGACGATGACCAACCACCCCATCCACGTGCACGGCCACGAGTTCGAGGTGACCGGCACCGACGGCGGCCCGGTGCCGAAAAGCGCCCGCTGGCCCGAGGTGACCACCGACGTCGCCGTGGGCCAGATGCGGCAGATCGAATTCATCGCCGACGAGCCCGGCGACTGGGCGGTGCACTGCCACAAGAGCCACCACACCATGGGCGCCATGGGCCACGACGTGCCCACCATGATCGGCGTGGACCACCGCGGCCTGGTGGGCAAGATCCAGCAGATCGTGCCCGACTACATGGCCATGGGCGAGCGCGGCATGGGCGACATGGGCGCGATGGAAATGCCCCTGCCCGAAAACACCCATCCCATGATGACCGGCACCGGCCCTTATGGCCCGCTGGAGATGGGCGGCATGTTCAGCGTGCTGAAGGTGCGCGAAGGCTTGAGACAAAACGACTGGCGCGACCCCGGCGATTACGTGCAGCCGCATGGCACCCGCGCCTGGGAATGGCAGGGCGAAGCCGCTGCGATGCCGGCCCCGGAACGCCCTGCCGGCATGCCACCCCCTGGTGCCGGCGACGGCGCTGCGCGGGTGCGCAAGCCCGGCGCAGGGCATGAAGGGCATTGACCTGGCCCCATGCATTTACTACTAAATTAATAGCTGCCAGCGCTTTATTCATAAGCGCTAGAGGCCTATTTCATCATTATTTTTACTCGCTAACTCTTACCGCAGAGAGGACATTGCATGACGTCATCACCACCCCGCCCCACGGCCACCCGCCGCACCTGGCTGCATAGGGCGTTTGCTGCCGCGACGGCCGTCACCCTGCCCGGCATGGCGCACGCGGCCAAGGCGGCCGCCCCCGGCGCAACCGCCATCGAAGTCTGGAAAGACCCCGGCTGCGGCTGCTGCCAGGACTGGGTCGACCACATGCAGGCGCACGGCTTTCAGGCCACGGTGCATGACAGCGGCAACGCCGCAGTGCGCACCCGCCTGGACCTGCCGCAGAAGCTGGGCTCTTGCCACACCGCGCTGGTCGGCGGCTATCTGGTCGAAGGCCACGTGCCCGCCGCCGACGTGCAGCGCCTGCTGCGCGACAAGCCCCAGGCCCTGGGCCTGGCCGTGCCCGGCATGCCTGTGGGCTCGCCCGGCATGGACGGCGCCATCTACGGCGGCCGGCGCGACCCGTTCGAAGTGCTGCTGGTCGCCCGCAACGGCAGCACCACCGTGTTCAGCCGCCACCACCAACAACCGAAGGCCCCCGCATGAAAGCGCTGCGCACACTCCTCTCGCTGGCCCTGCTGGTGCCCTTGGCCGCCACCGCGCCGCTGCACGCGCAAACCGGCGCACCGGCCGCGTCGCATGACCACCACGCCGCAGCGCCCGATGCGCCAGCCACCGACGCAGCTGCATTGAGCGATGCCGAGGTCGTGCGCTGGGACGCGGCCACCTCCCGCCTCACGCTGCGCCATGGCGAGCTGAAGAACCTGGACATGCCGCCCATGACCATGGTGTTCCGCGTGAAGGAGCCTACCGATGTGCCGCTCGCCCCCGGCCTGCGCGTTCGCTTTCTGGCCGAGCGCGATACAGGCGGCTTCGTCGCCAGCCGCATCAAGCCCGCCAAGCCCTGACGCGAGTTCCTGACCGCAGATTGCGCTGCGCAGCTCCGCCAATTCGCACATTTGCGGCGGTTGGCGCGGGCGTTTTCGGCACCTGCGCGGCCAGCGGTCGTCCTAGCATCTGCAGGGTCAAAATTCACTTGCAGGATGCTTCGCCATGTCACGTTTGCTCGTGGCGTCTGGGAAGCCACACCGGGCCTGAACCACTCCATCAAGGGCGAAACCTGGGAGTTCTGCCACATCCTCTCGGGCCTGGTGGAAATCACCGAGAACGGCCACGCGCCGCAGATCTTCAAGGCCGGCGACAGCTTCATCCTCAAGCCCGGCTATGTCGGCACCTGGCGCACCATCGAGACCGTGCGCAAGATCTGGGTGACGGCGTGACGCCTTGACTCACCGGCGCCCTTCGCGCCGGTGAGCTGAAGGCACTGCGGCCATAGAGCCTGCAACGCCGGCAAAGGCCGCAGAGCTCGCGGACCGTCTTGCGCTATCGTGGCGCCCTCGCCCGTTCGCGCCTGATCGCCCCCCGCATGCCTTCGTCTCTTGCTTCAGCCGACCCCGGCTCCATCACCCGCGTCGCCGGCATCGAAGTCGGCCATTTCACCGACACCCGGCGCCCCACCGGCTGCAGCGTGGTCATCGCGCCCGCTGGCGCCGTGGGTGGCGTGGATGTGCGCGGCGCCGCGCCCGGCACGCGCGAGACCGATCTGCTGGAACCCACCCACCTGGTCGACCGCGTGCACGCCGTCGTGCTGGCGGGCGGCAGCGCCTTCGGCCTCGACGCCGCCACCGGCGCGGTGCGCTGGCTGGAAGAGCGCGGTGTGGGCTTCGACGTGGGCGTGGGGCGTATTCCGCTGGTGCCAGCCGCCGTGCTGTTCGACCTGTATGTGGGCGACGCGCGCATCCGCCCCGACGCCGCCGCGGGCTATGCGGCCTGCGCCGCTGCGTCGCGCGGCACCACAGCCGAAGGCAACGTAGGCGCAGGCGCAGGCGCGGCCGTGGGCAAGCTCTTTGGCATGCAGCACGCCATGAAGGGCGGCATCGGCAGCGCGTCGATCACCGTCGATGGCGTGACGGTGGGCGCGCTCATCGCCTGCAATGCCGTGGGCGACGTGGTCGACCCGGACACCGGCCTGCCGATAGCCGGCGCCCGCACTTCGGACGGCCGGCACTTGCGCGACGCCCGCCGCGCGCTGCTGGCGGGCGATGTGCCGCACACGCTGCTGGCCGGCACCAACACCACCATCGGCGTGATCGCGACCGACGCCGTCATCACCAAGGCGCAGGCGCGGCGCCTTGCCGTGTGTGCGCACGACGGGCTGGCGCGCACCATCAACCCGGTGCATACGCTCTCTGACGGCGACACGCTGTTCACCCTGGGCACGGGCCTGGCGGGCCGCACGCTCGGCATGATGTTGCTGGCCACGATGGCGGCCGAGGTGACGGCCCGCGCTACCTTGCGCGCAGTGCAGGCCGCGCGGTCGATCACCACGGCGGAGGGTCTGCATCTGCCGGCACTGGCCGATTGGCGCCAGGAGGTGGCACGATGAACGCCATTGCCGCCCGCTCGCGCACCGCGGCCCGCCGCGTGCGCACGGCCTTGTTGAACGTGCGCGATTTGCTGCTGTCCGCCGGCCCGCTCGCGTTCCTCGCCGTAGGGCTGGTGGCGCTGGCCTACTGGTGGCTGCAGCCCAACCCGCCCCGGCGCGTGACGCTGGCGACCGGGCCGGCGCAAAGCGCCTACGCCGAGTTTGGCCAGCGCTACCAGAAGGCGCTGGCGGTCGAAGGCATCGAGGTGGTGCTGCAGGAAAGCGAGGGCTCTTCGGCCAACCTGCAGTTGCTGCGGGGCGGCGAGGCCGACGTGGCCTTCGTGCAAGGTGGCACCGGCGAGCTGCGTCCCGAAGACAGCGAAGCGCTGGAATCATTGGGCAGCCTGTTCGTCGAGCCGATCTGGCTCTTCTATCGCGAAGACGCCGCCCGGCGCGTGGTGCCGGCCGGCCGGCTGACCAGCCTGGCGCAGCTGCGCGGCCTGCGCGTGAACGTGGGCACACCGGGCAGCGGCGTGCCAACGCTGGTCGACAAACTGCTGGAGGCCAACCGCGTCGAGCCCGCCGAAGTGCAGCGCACGCAACTGGGCCAGACGCCCGCGACGGTGGAGTTTCTGGCCGGCCGACTCGATGCGCTGGTGTTTGCATCGGCCCCCGAATCGCTGATGGTTCAGATGCTGCTGCAAACGCCCGGCGTGCGGCTGATGAGCTTCGGGCAGAACGAGGCCTATGGCCGGCGCTTTCCGTTCCTCACGCCCGTGACGCTGCCGCGTGGCGTGGTGGACCTGGCCGCCAACGTGCCGGCGGCCGACGTGCGGCTGGTGGCGTCCACCACGTCGCTGCTGGCGCGCGAGGGCACGCACCCGGCGCTGCTGCAGCTGTTTGCGCAGAACGCGCAGACGCTGCACGGCGCGGCCGGCTGGTTCAACCGGGCGCGGGAATTTCCGAACACGCGCAACAGCGAGTTGCCCATTGCCGCCGAGGGCGACCGCGCCATCAACGGCTCGCCCCCGCTGCTGCAGCGCTACCTGCCGTTCTGGATCGCCAACCTGATCGAACGCATGTGGCTGGTGCTGGGCGTCCTGCTGGCTGCGATGCTGCCGCTGTCGCGCATCGTGCCGCCGCTCTACCAGTTCCGCGTGCGGTCGCGCGTGTTCCGCTGGTACGGCCGGCTGCGCGAGATCGAGGACGAAATGGAAGTGGGCCAGACCGCGCCGGATGCGCTGCGCGCGCAGCTGGACCGGCTGGAATCGCAGGTGGAAAAGGTGAGCGTGCCGCTGTCGTATGCCGAAGAGTTGTATGCCCTGCGCAATCACATCCACCTGGTGCGGCGCAAGTTGCGGCCGGTGCAGGCGGCTTGACGCGGGGTGGATGGCCCAGCCCGCAGGATTTAAGCCAAATTGGCCTCTAGCGCTTATCCATCAAGCGCTTGTAGCTATCAAATAAATAGCAATTAACCGAATCTTCCGCTTCGCGTTTAGCGGCCAGAAGGCGGGTCAATGGTGCGCAGCGCGCCGTCCGCCGCCAGCCGGTCGCGCATGCGGCGCGTCATCGACTGCGTGCTGCCGTCGGTGGCGGTGAAGAGAAACAGCGTGCGATTGGGGCTGCACCAGGTGAGTTGCGTGCGCACGATCTGATGGTCACGGCTCAGCTCGATCCACTGGCCTACGACATAGTCGTCCGGTGCTGTAAGTGGTGCGGGTGCAGGCTCGGTCAAGGTGTCTGGATCTGCAGGAGCCGCGGCTTCTGCAGTCAGGGACATGACCTCTTGCTCTGACGCCGTGGCCGCATCTGGGCCATCGGGCAACTCGTCGCCGGCCGGCTCGTCAACGGGTGGCAGCGCCGGCTCAGCTGCGGGCTCTTCGACAGGCTCGGCGATGCGCTCAGGTGCCAACGCCGCGGCTGTTCCCACCGCGGTCTGGTGCAGGGCGACCAGCCGCTCCAGCACTTCGTTGATCTTCTTTTCCGGGTGATCGATGCTCAGCAGCCCTTCGCGCACGGTAGGCAGCAAATCGGCAATGGCGCGCGCCAGCCGGTCGGGCTCTTCGCGCAGCAGTTCGGGTTGCGCGCAGGTCAGCAGCACGGGTATCAGCGCCAGGTAGTCGGCCGGATCGCCCCCGGGCTCGCCGGGCTCGCGCATCTGCGACTGGGCCACCACCTCGGCCCAGGGCCCGGTGGCAAAGGCCATCAGGTCGGCCGGAATCTGCGCCGCACCGGGCATGCGCCGAACGTCGCTGGCCACGCCCTGCGCCAGCAGCGCACGCTGCTCCGCACGCAGCAGCGCGGCATCGCCTTCCTGGCGCTGGGCTTCGGACTCGCGGGCCAGCGCGTCCCAGGCCTTGTAGAGCGCGCGCAGCACGGCCTCGAACGGCTTCACGTCGCGGATCTCGGTGGCATTCAGGTGCTTGACCGCGCCGTTGAGCAGCCGCATGTAGCGCGTGAAACCAGGCGCGTCTTCAGCGCTGTAGGCCAGGCTGCGCTCGGTGAGTTCGTCCAGCAGTCGCCGCGCGGGGTGCCGCTCGTCGGTGAAAAAAGCGGGCTCTCTTCGCGCGATCTGGCGGATGGCGGGCTCAATGCGCGGCAGCGCGCGGCGCACGGCCGGCAGCATGCGTTCTTCGCGGGCGATGTGCCGCATCATGTCTGCGACCACCGCATCGGCCTCGGCCTGCTGGTCGGCGATGGCCTCGGGGTCGATGGAAGCCAAGCCAGGCGGCTGGGCTGTGGCGCCACCGGGTGCAGCGGCGGACACCGGCACCATCACGCGCTGCCCATGCAGGTATCCGCTGTGGCTGCCTGCGCCCTGCACAGGCAGCGGAGCCGCTTGGGAAACGCCGCCAGACAGGCGACCCACGATGCGCTCGAGCTGAGAGATGTCATCCATCGCCTCGGCCGCCGCACGGTGGATGTCGCCCGTGGGCGCACCAAGGGCAGCGCGGCCTCCTGATGGCACGCCAGCCGGGCCACCGGCCGCTGGCGCCATCACGCCGCCTGCGAGCATCTGCCGCAGCATCGCGACGGTCAGCAGCGCCTCTTCGGCATCGGCCGCCAGCGGAACGCCAAAGGTGGACGACACGCCCTGCAGCGAGGTGGCGCCAAAGCCCGAGAAGTCGGAAGCGACGCCGGCGCGCTCGTCCAGGCCGGAGCGGGTTCTGAGGATGCCCCGCGTGGAGCCATGCACGGCACCGCGCAAAGACTCATCGGCAGAACGGTGGGCCGAACCTCCCCGGCCCGCGCCGGCAGCCACGCCATAGCTGACTGGCCGCACGCCATCGGTGCGCAGCCGGTCGGCCGCGCGCTGGTAGGTGCCCACCAGCCGCCGGCCCAGCAGATCGGGCAGATGCCGCATCCAGAGCTGGCGCGAGGCCTCGGCCACACCGGCGTCGTTCACGATCTGCTGCAGCGCGCGCAGGAAGTTCTCGGGCCGCAACGGGTTGCGCTCGGGCTGCACGCGGGTCAGGCCTTGCGCGGCACTCATCAGGGTGTCCAGATCGGCCAGCGGGGCTTCGGTGGCATGCGCCACCAGTTGCTGCGCACGCGAGAGTTCTACCTGGGCCTGCACATGGGCGTCGTCCATCAGGGTGAGCGCGTCCCATTCGAAATCCACGCTCGCGGTCGAGGCCGGGCCATGCGCCGTGGACCCCGGCCGCTGACCCAGGGGCGTGCCGGCGAAGTACTCCATCAACGCCGTAGGATAGGCCTGCACCAGCGTGGGCTCCTGCAGACGCAAAAGCCGCAGGGCATCGCCGATGCGGTCGCGCTCACGCATGTCCCGAGCGGTCGACTCGTCATGCGACAGCACGCCGCACAGGTCGGCAATGGCTTGCTCAAGCGCCTGCGCCCCGTCCCGCACGGCATGCGCCACGCAGATGCGAAAGGCGTTTCGATCGTGAAATGCGGCAGAGGCCATGAGTGCCTGAAAGGCGGGCAGGCAGGGATGCAGCCGTACGCAGATCGCGAGCGGCGTGACCCCCGTGCCTTGTGGTTACTTCAGTGCCTTGTAGCGCATGCGCTTGGGCTTGGCGCCCTCTTCGCCCAGGCGCTTTTTCTTGTCGGCTTCGTATTCCTGGTAGTTGCCGTTGAAGAAGGTCCACTGGCTGTCGCCCTCGGCCGCCAGGATGTGCGTGGCGATGCGGTCGAGGAACCAGCGATCATGGCTGATGACCATCACGGTCCCGGCGAATTCGAGCAACGCGTCTTCCAGCGCACGCAGGGTTTCCACATCGAGGTCGTTCGACGGTTCATCGAGCATCAGCACGTTGCCGCCCGCGATCAAGGTCTTGGCCAGGTGCAGCCGGCCGCGCTCGCCGCCTGATAGCGTGCCGACTTTCTTCTGCTGGTCGGCACCGTTGAAGTTGAAGCGGCCCGCATACGCACGGCTGGCCATCTGGAACTTGCCGACGTTGATGATGTCCAGGCCGTTAGAGATGTCTTCCCACACGGTCTTCTGGTTGGCGAGTTCGTCACGGTGCTGGTCGACGAAGGCCGCACGCACGGTGGAGCCGATGATGACCTCGCCGCTGTCCGGCTGCTCCTTGCCCGCGAGCAACTTGAAGAGCGTGGACTTGCCAGCGCCGTTGGGGCCGATGATGCCGACGATGGCGCCCGGTGGCACGCTAAAACTCAGGTTGTCGATCAGCATGCGCTCGCCGAAGGACTTGCTCACGCCGTGGAACTCGAACACCTGCTGGCCCAGCCGCTCGGCCACAGGAATGAAGATTTCCTGCGTTTCGTTGCGCTTCTGGTATTCCATGTCGCTCAGCTCTTCGAAGCGGGCCAGACGCGACTTGCTCTTGGCCTGACGCGCCTTGGGGTTCTGGCGCGACCACTCCAGTTCTTTCTTCAGCGCCTTGGCATGGGCTTCTTCGCCCTTTTGCTCTTGCGCCAGGCGGTCGCCCTTTTGCTCCAGCCAGGTGCTGTAGTTGCCCTTCCATGGAATGCCGCGACCGCGGTCCATTTCCAAGATCCATTCGGCCGCGTTGTCCAGGAAATAGCGATCATGGGTGATGGCCACCACGGTGCCCGTGAAGCGCTGCAGGAAAACCTCGAGCCACTCCACCGATTCGGCGTCCAAGTGGTTGGTCGGCTCGTCGAGCAGCAGCATGTCGGGCTTGGACAGCAGCAGGCGGCACAACGCGACGCGGCGCTTTTCGCCACCCGACAGCAGGCCGATCTTCGCGTCCCACGGCGGCAGGCGCAGTGCGTCGGCGGCGATTTCCAGCTGGTGCTCGGAATCGGTACCGGCGGTGGCAATGACCGCTTCGAGCTGGGCCTGCTCGGCAGCCAGCGCATCGAAGTCGGCGTCTTCGGCGCCGTAGGCGATGTAGACCTCTTCCAGCCGCGCCTTGGCCGCGAACACCGCACCCATCGACTCTTCGACTGATTCGCGCACCGTGTGCTCGTTGTTGAGCTTGGGCTCCTGCTCCAGGTAGCCGATGGTCATGCCGGGCATTGGCAGCGCTTCGCCCTCGAATTCCTTGTCGACGCCCGCCATGATCTTGAGCAGGGTCGATTTGCCCGAGCCGTTCAGGCCGAGAACGCCGATCTTGGCGCCGGGGAAAAACGAGAGCGAAATATCTTTCAAGAGCTGCCGCTTCGGGGGCACGGTCTTGCTGACATGGTTCATCGAATACACGTACTGGGCCATTGACTTTCTTTCTTTGGAATGGGCGGCGTCCTGCAGGGTTGAGCGACCTGCGCAAAGGTCGTGCCGGAAGACGCGGTTTCAGCGTTGATTATCGGGTGCTTTGCGCCTCGCGGCAGCGCGGGCGTTCCTGCCCACCCTCACAATGCACGCCGAATCTAATGGCCAGCCACGTATGCGGCGCACCGCATGCGGCCAAGACGTGCCACAATAGCCACTCAGCCGCCGGCTCCAGTGACCGGCGGACTCAGCAACCTGCTGGGGACTTGGGATGCAGCCTTGCGGCGCTCCCGCTCCCGATCCTGAAGAATCATCAGCCTATGACTGGCCGCAGCCCCACGGGTTCGCGACAGGCCGATGCCCCAAGCGCCCTGGACAGGGCGCCTCCTTGAATGAACTTTGACGAACTGAACCTGGCCCCAGAGATCCTGAAGGCCGTGCACGAACAGGGTTACGAGACCCCTACGCCGATCCAGGCACAAGCCATCCCTCTGGTGCTGGCAGGCCATGACCTGTTGGCCGGCGCGCAGACCGGCACCGGCAAGACCGCCGCCTTCATGCTGCCCTTGCTGAACCGCTTGGCGCAAGGCACGGCACCGAAGAGCAAGTTTGGTGGCAAGGGCGTGCGCGCCTTGGTGCTGACCCCCACGCGTGAACTCGCAGCCCAGGTCGAAGAATCCGTGCGTGAGTACGGCAAGTACCTCGACATCAATTCCACCGTCGTCTTCGGCGGCGTGGGCATGAACCCGCAGATCGACCGCATCAAGCGCGGCGTCGACGTTCTGGTGGCCACGCCTGGCCGCCTGCTCGACCTGCAGCAGCAGGGCTTTCTCGACCTGTCGACGGTCGAGATTCTGGTGCTGGACGAAGCCGACCGCATGCTCGACATGGGCTTCATCCACGACGTGAAGAAGATCCTCGCCCTGGTGCCTAAGGACAAGCAGAGCCTGCTGTTCTCGGCCACCTTCAGCGACGAGATCCGCGATTTGGCCGGCACGCTGCTGAAGAACCCGCAGAGCATCCAGGTCACGCCGCGCAACACCACGGTGCAGCGAATCACGCAGGTGATCCACCCCGTGGGTCGTGGCAAGAAAAAGCAGGTGCTGCTGCACATCATCCAGGAACACAACTGGAGCCAGGTGCTGGTGTTCACCCGCACCAAGTTCGGCGCCAACAACGTGGCCGAATTCCTGACCAAGAACGGCGTCAACGCGATGGCGCTGCACGGCAACAAGAGCCAGAGCGCCCGCACGCAGGCGCTGGCCGGCTTCAAGAGCGGCGACATCCGCGCTCTGGTGGCCACTGACATCGCGGCACGCGGCATCGACATCGACGAGCTGCCGCACGTCGTCAACTTCGAAATCCCTAACGTGTCGGAAGACTACGTTCATCGCATTGGCCGCACCGGCCGCGCGGGCGCCAGCGGTGAGGCCGTGAGCCTGGTCTGCATGGACGAAGAGGGTTTCATGATGGATATCGAACGCTTCACCAAGCAGGAGATTCCCGTCCAGATCCTGGAAGGCTTCGGCCCTGAAGCCGGCGAGAAGGCCGAGCCCATTGCCATGGGTCGCCAGACCATTTGGGGCGGCGCAGGCAAGCCTCCGAGCCGTGACGTCATGCAGGCGGCTGCCAAGGCCGCACGCAGCGAGATGATGGACCGCATCCGCACCAACAAGGCCGGCCAGGGCGGCGGCGAACGGGGTGGAAAGCCAGCCGGCAATGGCGGCGGCGGTGGCGGTGGCGGACAACGCTCTGCAGGCGGCCCCAAGAGCGGCAGCGCCAACGGCGGCGGCGGTGGTGGTCGCAACGGCCCCCGTGGCGGTGCTGGCGGTGGCCCGCGCGGCCCTGGCGGCCCATCGGCCCAGCCGGGCGGCGGCGGTGGACGTGGCGGCTTCGGTGGCGCTCCTCGTGGCGGCAACGGCGGTGGCAATGGTGGCGGTGGCGCTCCGCGCTTCGACGACAGCCAGCCGCGCCGTGAAAACGCGCACCTGGTCACCCAGGCCGGCGCACACCTGGGCGCACCGCGCCATGGTGGCAGCGGCGGCGGTCAACCCGACCCGATGCGCACCAGCGTGGACAGCATGGCGGGTGGCCGCCGTGGCGGCGGGGGCTTCCGTGGTGGCAACGGCGGTGGCAATGGTGGCGGTGGCGGCTATGGCGGCGGCAACCGTGGCGGTGGCGCCGGCGGACGCGGCGGCCCACGTAGTGGTGGCGGTGGCGGTGGCGGCGGTGGTGGCGGTGGCTACGGCCGTTGATACCCTTTCCTCCCTCGCATGAGTGAGTGATGCACTGGCGGCCCGAGGGCCGCCAGCGTCGTTCTGGGGTGGCGCTTTTTCCAAATCCGATCTTCCCAGCGCGCTCAACAAACGAAAAAAGGGCCTGCAAGCATCACGCTTGCAGGCCCTTTTTTGATAAGGCATCCAGCCTTGCGACTCTAAGCCGCAAGACTTGGAACGCGCTTGATCAGGCGAAGTTGGCTTCGGCAAACTTCCAGTTCACCAGATTCGCGAGGAAGGTCTCGACGAACTTGGGACGCAGGTTGCGGTAGTCGATGTAGTACGCGTGTTCCCACACGTCGACCGTCAGCAAGGCCTTGTCGGCCGTCGTCAGGGGCGTGCCGGCGGCGCCGGTGTTCACGATGTCCACGCTGCCGTCGGCCTTCTTGACTAGCCAAGTCCAGCCCGAACCGAAGTTGCCCACGGCGCTCTTGACGAAGGCTTCCTTGAACGCGGCGTAGCTGCCCCACTTGGCGTTGATGGCGTATGCCAGCGCGCCGGTAGGCTCGCCGCCGCCTTGAGGGGCCATGCAGTTCCAGAAGAAAGTGTGGTTCCAGATCTGGGCAGCGTTGTTGTAGATGCCGCCGCTGGACTTCTTGATGATCTCTTCAAGTGGCAGGCTCTCGAATTCAGTGCCCTTTTGCAGGTTGTTCAGGTTCACCACATAAGCGTTGTGGTGCTTGCCGTGATGGTATTCCAGCGTTTCCTGGCTGTAGTACGGCGCCAGGGCGTCGATCGCGTAAGGCAGCGGCGGCAGGGTATGTTCCATGGTGAAGTCCTTCGTGGGTTGATTGAATTTCTAAGAACGCATCGCTGGCGGGTACCAAGGCACCTGCACGCGGCGAAGGTCGATTGTAGGAAGTAAACCAAGGCCGCCTTTGTAGGCGGGCCGAGAGACTTCAACACCGCCTTTGTTGCCGATGGCCCAAGGCAGCAAACCAGTGTCTAAAGCAGGCGGCGCTGCGATACGGTCAGGTCAATTTCGCCGTCGGCCAGTTGGCCTACCAGCGCGTCGCCTGGGTGCACCTGGCTGGGCCGTGTCACCGGCTGGCCCTGCGCGTCGGTCAGCAGGGCGTAGCCGCGTTGCAGTACCAAGCGGGGGTCGAGCAGCTGCAGCCGGAGTGCGGCACGCTCCAGCCGCTCGGTCTGCGCGGCAAGCCGGCGATCCACCGCCACGGGCAAACGGGCCTGCAGCGCTTGTCTCTCCTGCGCAAGGCACTGCAATTTCAATAGCACCGCATGGCGCATGCGCTGCCCATGCCGCGCGAGCTGCAACTGCTGTCGGCCCACCAGTCCGGATGGCCGCCCCAGGCGCTGCACCGCCATGTCGAGCCGCTGGTGCCGCACATCCATCTGGCGCTGCAGGGCGTCCTGCAGACGCTCGCCCAGCAAGTCCAGCGCGCCCAGCCACACAGCGCGCGGTTGCGACACCAGCTCGGCGGCCGCGGTAGGCGTAGGGGCGCGCAGGTCGGCGCAGAAGTCGGCAATGGTGAAGTCGGTTTCGTGCCCCACCCCACTCACCAGCGGCACCGGGCTGGCCACGATCATGCGCGCCACCTGTTCGTCGTTGAAGGCCCACAGGTCTTCGATGGAGCCGCCGCCGCGCACCAGCAAGATCACGTCGATGGGCACAGTGTTAGGAGCGCTTTCGGCCTCCAGCGCTCGTCCCTGCTCGGTATGTTGATACAGTTTCGATAGCGCCGCACAAATCGACGCAGGAGCCTGCGTGCCCTGCACCAGCGCGGGCGCCAGCACCACGGGAATGTGCGGAACGCGGCGGCGCAGTGCGGTCACCACGTCATGCAGGGCCGCAGCGCCAGCGGACGTGACCAGCCCGATGCCGCGGGGCATCAGCGGCAATGGCCGCTTGCGCGCGCTGTCGAAAAGCCCTTCGCCTTCCAAACGAGCCTTCAGCCGCAGGAACTGCTCAAACAAGGCGCCCTGCCCCGCACGCTGCATGCTCTCGACGATCAACTGGAGATCGCCTCGCGCCTCGTAGACCCCCAGGCGGCCGCGCAACTCCACCAGTTCGCCGTCGCGCGGGCTGAAGTCAAGCAGGCTGGCAGAGCGGCGAAACATGGCGCTGCGGATCTGCCCGTTCGCGTCTTTCAACGTGAAGTAGCAATGCCCGCTGGACGCCCTGGAAAACCCCGTGATCTCGCCGCGCACCGCGACGGGGTTGAAACGCGCCTCCAGGGCGTCAGCGATGGCGCGGCAGAGCGAGCCGACCTCCCAGATACGCGGCGTCGCGCCTGGCTCTGCACGTTCAAACATAGGCGGGGCGCGGCTTTGCAGGCATGTCGGCCCGAGTATTAGTCCACAGAAGAGCGCGAGCGGCAGCTAACGCATAGCAGCATGCCCAGGCAAGCGCAAGCGCCAGCGAATTAATGCAAGCCCTTGATTTCAAAGCGTTTTTCACTGCGCGATTTTTCATCAATCTGTCAAAGTCTTGATCTGGCGCCACTTGGCGGGCGATGCCGGGGTAGTTGCCCACAAAGTTATCCACAGTTTTTGTGGGTGACGCGGTGAGCCGGCAGGATGGGGCGAGGGGTGCGGAAGGGATGAAACGCCCGCTTTGGACAAGCGCCGGGTGGGCCATAATCGCCGACTGGATTTCATCCGCCCGGAGAGTGAATTGCTGTCGATCATACAAGCCGCAGGCTGGCCTATCTGGCCACTGATAGCCTGCTCTGTCATTGCCCTGGCACTCGTGCTGGAACGCTTTCTGGCCCTCAAGACCTCCCGCGTGGCACCGCCAAAGCTGCTGGACGAGGCCATCTCCGTGTCGTCCCGCGCCGTCCCCACTCCCGATGTGGTGAACCAGCTGGCGCAGAACTCGGCCTTGGGCGAGGTGCTGGCCACTGGCCTGCGCACGCTCAACAGCCATCCGCAAAGCACCGAAGCCGACCTGCGTGCCGCCATGGAAGGCGCCGGCCGTGCCGTGGCGCACCGGCTTGAGAAGTACCTGAGCGCGCTGGCCACCATCGCTTCGGCAGCGCCTTTGCTGGGCCTGCTGGGCACGGTGATCGGCATGATCGAGATCTTCGGTTCGCAATCGGGCGGTGGCGGTGTGGGCCAGGCCACCGGTGGCGGCAATCCGGCACAGCTGGCGCACGGCATTTCCATCGCGCTCTACAACACGGCGTTCGGTTTGATCGTGGCCATTCCGGCGCTGATCTTCTGGCGCTACTTCCGCAGCCGGGTCGACGCCTATCTGCTGACGTTGGAGCTCTCGGCCGAGCAGTTCCTGCGCCACATCAACCGCCTGCGCAAGTGATTCGCGCACCCGGAACGCACCGCCCATGAACTTTCGCCCCCGCGCCAAGGAAGAGCCCGAGATCAACCTGATCCCGTTCATTGACGTGCTGCTGGTGATCCTCATCTTCCTGATGCTGTCTACCACCTACAGCAAGTTCACCGAGCTGCAGCTGACGCTGCCAGTGGCCGACGCAGAGCAGCAGCGCGACCACCCCAAGGAAATCATCGTGTCCGTGGCCGCCGATGGCCGCTATGCGGTGAACAAGGCCAGCGTCGATGGCAAGGGCGTCGAAGGCGTCGCGCGTGCGCTGACTGCCGCCGCCTCGGCCGGCAAAGACAGCGTGGTCATCATCAGCGCCGACGCCTCGTCGCCGCATCAGGCAGTGGTGACTGTGATGGAAGCCGCTCGCCGCGTGGGACTCTCGCAAATCACCTTCGCCACGCAATCGTCGGGCGGCGCGGCGCGCTAGCGGCAATGCCCTCCCCGCTGCAACAGGTCTGGTCGCATCGCGGCTGGGGCGCCTGGGCTCTGCGGCCGGTTTCCTGGCTTTATGGCGCCGTCGTGGCCTTGCGCCGCGCGCTGTACCGTACCGGCGTGCTGCGCGCGCACCGTCTTTCCGTACCGGTGATCGTGGTGGGCAATGTGATCGCCGGGGGCGCCGGCAAGACCCCCGTCACGCAAGCCGTCGTACGCCATCTGCAGGCCGCTGGCTGGCAGCCCGGCATCGTCTCGCGCGGCTATGGCCGGCAGACCACCGACTGCCGCGCCGTACTGCCTGACAGCAGCGCCGCCGACGTGGGCGATGAACCCGCGCTGCTGGCCCGCAGCACGGGCGCCCCGGTGTTTGTCGCAGCCCGCCGTGCAGAGGCTGCCCATGCCTTGCTGGCGGCCCAGCCTGCCGTCAACGTCATCGTCTGCGACGACGGCCTGCAGCATCTGGCGCTGGCCCGCGACATCGAGCTGTGCGTGTTCAACGACGAAGGCATTGGCAACGGCTGGCTGCTGCCGGCCGGCCCGCTGCGCGAGCCCTGGCCGCGCCCGGTGGACGCGGTGCTGCACGCCGGGCCTCGCCCCACGGGCGGCGATGCGCCGGCCTTTGCCCTGCAGCGCGGATTGGCAGCCGACGCCGTGCAGGCCGACGGCTGCCGCGTGCCGCTGTCCAGCCTGTTAGGGCAGCCACTGCACGCCATTGCGGCCATTGCCAGGCCACACGACTTCTTCAGCATGCTGCGCGCCCAAGGGTTGACGGTGGAACATGCCGAAGCGCTGCCAGATCACTATGATTTTAATAGCTGGAAGCGCTTATCTGATAAGCGATACAGGCTGATTTGCACCGAAAAAGACGCGATCAAGCTGTGGCCGAATTACCCCGACGCACTGGCCGTTCCGCTGGCTCTGCGTCTGCCACCCGAGTTCTTCACGACGCTGGATGCGCAACTGGCGCGAGCCAACTCGCAACTATCATCGGCAGCTGCGGCCTGACCGACGGCCGCGCCCTCTTCTCACCCGCACATATCGCCCCACCGGGCGCCGACGCCATGGACCCCAAACTGCTCGACCTACTGGTCTGCCCTGTCACCAAAGGCCCGCTCGTTTTTGACCGTGATCGCCAGGAACTGGTCTCGCGCAGCGCGCGCCTGGCCTACCCTGTGCGCGACGGTATTCCCGTGCTGCTGGAAAACGAAGCCCGCACCCTCACCGACGACGAAATCGACGCTGCATGAGTGGCGCTGCTGTGCCCGCTCGGCCTGCTCGGCCAGATTTCACGATACTGATCCCGGCCCGCCTGGCATCGACCCGCCTGCCGAACAAACCGCTGGCGGACATCGCCGGACTGCCGATGGTGGTGCACGTGGCGCGCCGCGCTGCGCTCAGCGGTGCACGGCGCAGCGTGGTGGCGGCAGATGACGAGCGCATCGTCGCGGCATGCCGCCAGCATGGTGTGGAAGCCGTGCTCACCCGCGCCGATCATGCGAGCGGCAGTGACCGGCTGGCCGAGGCGTGCGAGTTGCTCGGGCTGGCGGGTGACGACATCGTGGTCAACGTGCAGGGCGACGAGCCGCTGATCGACCCCGCCCTCATCGATGCCGTGGCCGGGCTGTTGTCCGAGCGCCACGACGCCAGCATGGGCACGGCCGCGCACGCCATCGATTCAGTCGACGACTACGTGAATCCCAACGTGGTGAAGGTGGTGCTCGACGGACGGGGATTGGCCCATTACTTCAGCCGCGCCCCCATTCCGCACGCACGCGACCATGCGCCAGGCACGGCTTGGTGGAAGGACGCTACCGGTCCAGCCGGCTACGCGCCGCTGCGCCACGTTGGCATCTACAGCTACCGCTCCGCATTCCTGCGGCAGTTTCCGCAACTGGCACCAGCCCCCACCGAGGCGTTGGAAGCGCTGGAACAATTGCGCGCGCTATGGCACGGCCACCGCATCGCGGTGCACGTGGCGGCGACGGCGCCCGGCCTGGGCGTCGATACGCCGGCGGATCTGGAACGCGTGCGTTCCCTGTTGGCTTAGGCGGCCCAGCCAGCACTGCGCCCGGCCAGACCCGCCATGCACCCAGGCGGTGCGAAGACGCCGCGAAACGCGCTCGGCAACTACTAGCGCCGCGCCGCGTCACCTTGATGACGCGTCAGTTTGGTGCAGGTGTCGCATGCTATCCTCGACCGCAACGATTGCACCCGCCCGGCGCACGCTCAGCCGCGGCCGGATGCCAGCCGAATTCAACATCGAGAGGAGATCCATGAAGCTGATTCTTTTGGGCGCGCCTGGCGCGGGCAAAGGCACCCAGGCCGCGTTCCTTTGCAAGAAGTACGGCATTCCGCAAATTTCCACGGGCGACATGCTGCGCGCCGCGGTGAAGGCCGGCACGCCGCTGGGTCTCGAAGCCAAAGCCGTGATGGACGCTGGCGCGCTCGTCAGCGACGACCTCATCATCAATCTGGTAAAGGAACGCATCGCCCAGCCCGATTGCGCACAAGGCTTCCTGTTCGACGGCTTTCCCCGCACCATTCCCCAGGCCGACGCCATGAAGGCCGCCGGCGTCAAGCTGGACTACGTGCTGGAAATTGACGTGCCGTTCGAAGCGATCATCGAACGCATGAGCGGCCGCCGCTCGCACCCGGCCAGTGGCCGCACATACCACGTCAAGTTCAATCCGCCCAAGGTCGACGGCAAGGACGACGTGACCGGTGAAGAACTGATCCAGCGCGAAGACGACAAGGAAGCCACGGTGAAGAAGCGCCTGGATGTCTACAGCGCGCAGACCCGCCCGCTGGTCGACTACTACTCGAGCTGGGCTCAACAAGAGCCCGATGCAGCGCCCAAGTACCGCGCCATCAGTGGAACGGGATCAGTGGAAGAAATCACCCAGCGCGCGCTGCAGGCCCTGTCGAACTGACCGCAGCCTGAACCGATGAACAAAGCCCCGCATGCGGGGCTTTTGCTTTGGGCGGTAGGTGATAGGCATTCAGTGCGAGCGAGCCGCCAGCAGTTCAAGCAACAACGAACCCCGCGCCTTTACCGCCCCCAGGCCGTGCGCATCAGCCTGCAGGGAATCCCCCGGACGCGGCAACACCCGGCCCAGCAGGCAGCGCGAGCTCACCCGCACCGCCACGCCCGCCGCTTGTGCACGCAGTAGCGCAGCCTCCAGATCATGGTGCAGCGTGCCGTTGCCCGTTGCAGCCACCACCAGGCCCGCCACGCCGTCGGCCACCAGCAGATCCACTACACGGCCCGACGCACCGGCGTGGTTGAGCAACACCTCGACGCGGGGCCAGCTTGACGGTGCAGCGGTGGCCCACTGAGAGCGGGCATGCAGTGGCTCAGCGGAAGGCCAGTCGCGCGCCAGCCGCACCTGGCCTTCCTCCACCCAGCCAAGGGGGCCGCTGTCTCCGGAATCGAAAGCATCCACGCGATACGGATGTACCTTGCGAACCTGCTCGGCACCATGCAGCGTGCCGGCGGCTACCGCCACGACGCCACGCGCACCTGGGGTGGCAGCCACCGCCACGGCATCGAGCAGATTCTGCGGCCCGTCTGGCGTCAGGGCGGAGGCCGGCCGCATGGCGCAGGTCAGCACCACTGGCTTGTGGGCATCCAGCACCAGCCGCAGGAACCAGGCCGTCTCTTCCAGCGTATCGGTGCCGTGCGTGATGACGATGCCGCGCACCTCGGGGTCGGCCAGATGCACTGCGCAACGGTCGCCCAGCCGCTGCCAGATGCCGAAGTCCATGTCCTTGCTGTCCACCTGGGCGACCTGTTCGGCCACCAGCTCGCCGCCCGCAGCGGCCACCAGGCCAGGCACCGCATTCAGCAGTTGCTGCACCCCCACCTGGGCAGCGATGTAGCCGATGTTGTCCGACGAGTCGCTGGCGGTGCCAGCGATCGTGCCCCCCGTTCCCAGCACCACGATTTTTTGAGCGCCCACTTGCATCCTTCGAAAAACTGGTTAAAAATACAGGTACTGGATTAAAAAACAGTCCCGCCGTCGATCCTTTTGATCACCGCATTGCACTGGAACCTCGCCATGCTCGACAGTCCCAAGCTCACCGCCCGCCAGCAACAGATTCTGGATCTCATCCAGACCGCCATCGCCCGCACTGGTGCTCCACCCACTCGCGCCGAAATCGCTGCGCAACTGGGCTTCAAGTCCGCCAATGCGGCCGAGGAACACCTTCAGGCGCTGGCACGCAAAGGCGTCATCGAACTGGTCAGCGGCACGTCGCGCGGTATCCGCCTGCGCAGTGAAACCGTGCGCTCCATCAACGCGGCACGCGGCACGCAGTTCAATTTGCCCATTCCAGGCCTGTCACAGCTGGTGCTTCCGCTGATCGGCCGCGTCGCCGCAGGCTCGCCGATTCTCGCGCAGGAACATGTAGACCAGACCTATAGCGTGGAAGGCAGCCTGTTTCAGCACAAGCCCGACTACCTGCTGAAAGTGCGCGGCATGTCCATGCGCGATATCGGCATCATGGACGGCGACCTGCTGGCAGTTCAGTCCACGCGCGAAGCCCGCAACGGCCAGATCATCGTCGCCCGCCTGGGTGACGACGTGACCGTCAAGCGCTTGCGCCGAACCGGCACGGCCGTTGAGCTGCTGCCAGAAAACCCAGACTACCCGGTGATCACCGTTCAACCCGGTGAGCCGTTCGAAATCGAAGGCCTGGCCGTAGGGCTGATCCGCAACACGATGCTCATGTAGCGCGAACGCGGCGTGCCGCAGGTGGCGGGCGTCTGGCGGTGGGGTGGGAGTACGGCGCACATAGCGCCTTACCAAAGCCTTACACGCCAACCCTGCGGCAAGTCGCCCAATGGCAATCCTGCCTGTGTTCAACCCTCCGTGCCGTCGCACGGGGCTGGTGCTGCCACCGGGCGGCCCGGGTTGCCAGCTTGCTCGCGCACTGTCTTGAAATGGCTTATTTGAAAAGCCAGGTTGAGTCGTCGCCGACTTGCGAAAAGCAATCTGAGCTAGCCGTTCCGGAACGCTCCAGCGCTGTTCGAGGCATTGACCACGATGGAGTTTTCACATGGGAATTGCCCTGCTTGCCTTTTCGTCTTTGTCGCAGCCCGTCAAAGCCCTGACTCAGTTTTTCGCTCGCCCAAGCCGCGGCGCAAGCCCGAGCGATGCACTGCCCTCAAATCATGTCCGCCCGGCAGCCGGCATTGGTTCTCAGCAGCCCGCTGCCCCTTCTTGCCAGCCAGTGGCCACAGCGAATGCCCCATTGGCCAGTCCGGCTCCAGTGGTGTCCAGTTCGGGCTTTTCCGCTCCTGCAGGGACATGGCCAGTGATTGCACCTGCGCGTTCCTTGTTGACCCTGCCACGGCAACAGGTTCCGTCGACTTCACGGGTAAATGCCTTGCCCGCTGCACCTGCGAAGGCTGCCAACGCCGACCGCTTTCATGCCGGCACCGGCAGCTACCAGCACGGTTCTGCCCTCAAGAAAGACCGCCCCATGCTGCGCGTGATGCGCCGCGTACACGCGACCGACCCCGCAAGGCTGGTGATTTCCGGGCGTATGGCCGATGTATGCGCTGAGCTCGACCGCCTGGCAGCATCAGAGGCTCACTTGGCCGTCTGACCACCAGGTTTCGAACCACGCAGGCGAAGGCGAACTCGAATGGACCTCACCGTCACCGGCCCGCTGTGCGCCGCCCGTTGAGTGACTTCGCCAGCGTCCGTGCTGTCATCACACGCTACGCGTTGATCTGTGCCCAGAGCTTGTCCAGTCGTTTGACGCTGACCGGCTGCGGGGTGCGCAGTTCCTGCGCGAAGAAGCTCACGCGCAATTCCTCCAGCAGCCAGCGCAACTCTTGCATGCGACTGTCCACCTTGCCCTTTCGGTCAGCCACCAGGCGCCAATAGCGCTGCTCCTGTGGGCGCAATTCCGTCAGTCGTGCTGCATCGCGCGAAGGGTCGGCCCGGTGCTTGTCCAGCCGCAGGGTGATGGCCTTGAGATAGCGTGGAAAGTGCGCCAGTTGAGTCCACGGCGCTGCTGCCAGGAACTGCCGGGGCATCAACCGCTGCAGTTGCTGCTGGGCGTCCTGCGTGGCCTCCGGCGCGTTCTTCGTGTCCTTGATCTTGCGCGCGGCAGTGGCAAACTCCACCAGGATGGTGCCAGCCAGGCGGGCGACTTCGTTGGCAATCAGGGTGAGGCGACCCCGTCCCTCTTCCACCCGGCGCTTGAAGTCGGCCTCGTTGGTCGGCAGCGGGTCTTGCAGAAAGGCGCGCTCCAGCGCAATGTCGAGAATCTGCGTGCGCAGTTCTTCCTGTGTGCCCAGCGGCATGTAGGCGACGGCCATTCGCTGCAAGTCTGGAATGTTCTTTTCCAGGTACTTCAGCGCGTCCTTGATCTGCAGCGCGAACAGGCGCCGCAGCCCCGCGCGGTGCTTGGCTGCCGCCGCTTCGGGCTCGTCGAACACTTCGATGGTGACGGCGTCGGTGCCGTCGATGAGCGCCGGAAAGCCGATCAGCGTCTGGCCTGCCTTGCGAATTTCCATCAGCTCGGGCAACTCGCCGAAGGTCCAGGCCGTGTAGCGTTGTCCGGCGGCCGTGGCCGGCTTGTTGGCAGCATCTGCAGCAGCGGGCGTTTTCGCGGCCTGGCCACCAGATCTATTTGCTACACTTTTAATAGCTACTTGCGCTTTACTATCAAGCGCTGGAGGCATATTTGATGCTAAATCTCCACCACCAGCGAGCTTCAGCCCCGCGAGCGCTTGAAACGCGCCGCGCGCCTTGGCGCCCCACTCCGCCTTCAGCGCACCCAGGTTGCGCCCGTGGCCCAGCTGCCGCCCGTGTTCGTCCACCACGCGGAAGTTCATGAACAGATGGGGGGACAGCATGTCCAGCTTGAAGTCTGCTCGCTTCACATCCAGCGACGTTTCTGTCTGCACCTGCTTGAGCAGCACGTCGGTCAGGCTGCCATGGCCGAAGCGCTCGGGTGCACCGAGCAACCCAGCCAGCCGCGCGGCGCTTTCGGGCAGCGGCACGAAGCGGCTACGCGGGCGCTGCGGCAGGCTTTTCAGCAGCGCCTGGATCTTCGCCTGCAGCATGCCAGGCACCAGCCATTCGCAGCGTTCGTCGTTCACCTGGTTCAGCACGAACAGCGGCACGGTCACGGTGATGCCATCGCGGGCATCCCCCGGTTCGTGCAGGTAGCTGGCAGCGCAGTCCACGCCGCCCAGCCG
This sequence comes from Acidovorax sp. WCS2018Noco2-16, assembly GCF_031843945.1. Taxonomy (NCBI): domain Bacteria; kingdom Pseudomonadati; phylum Pseudomonadota; class Betaproteobacteria; order Burkholderiales; family Comamonadaceae; genus Acidovorax; species Acidovorax sp. WCS2018Noco2-16. Next base: position 35,071 of record NZ_JAVTJJ010000001.1, on the reverse strand, counting down.
CACGGTCTTAGGGAAGGCGTTGCTGGTGATACCGGCTGCTTCATGGCGCATCAACTCGTCGCGGGTCAGTTTGAGCAGGTCGGGGTTCTGGCGGGCTTCGTCGCCGTACCAAGCCTCGAAGCCGGCGCCCGTGCACACGTCGGCCGGCACCTGCTGATCGTAGAAGGCGTAGATCAGCTCGTCGTCCACCAGCACGTCCTGGCGGCGTGACTTGTGCTCCAACTCTTCCACCTTGGCGATCAGCTTCTGGTTGGCGGCCAGGAACGGCAGGCGCGTCTCCCACTGCCCCGCCACCAGCGCCTCGCGGATGAAGATGTCCCGCGCAGCGTGCGGATCGACCTTGCCGAAGTTGACGCGGCGGTTGTTGTAGATGACCAGACCGTAGAGCGTGGCGCGCTCCATGGCGGACACCTGCGCAGCCTTCTTTTCCCAATGCGGGTCGAGCAGCTGCTTTTTCAGCAGGTGGCTGCCGATCTCTTCGACCCATTGCGGCTCGATGGCGGCGATGCCGCGCCCGAAGAGGCGTGTGGTCTCCACCAGTTCTGCCGCGACGATCCAGCGGCCGGGCTTCTTGCTCAAGTGCGCGCCAGGGTGCTTGTAAAAGCGAATGCCGCGCGCGCCCAGGTACCAGTCTTCCTCTTCGCTCTTGATGCCCAGGTTGCCCAACAGGCCGGCCAGCATGGACAAGTGAATTTGCTCGTAGCTGGCGGGTGTGGTGTTGATCTTCCAGCGGTGCTCGGTCACCACGGTGAGCAACTGCGTGTGGATGTCGCGCCATTCGCGCAGGCGCCGCACGCTGATGAAGTTCTGCCGCAGCAGCGCCTCGTACTGGCGGTTGCTGAGCTTGTGCGTGGGATGGTCCTGCGGCTGCGTGGGTGCGGGTGCCGGTGGGGCGGCAGCCGCCATGCGCTGCGCGATGGGCAGCACGGCTTGCGACGGCGCCCCCTTGCGGGCGGCTTCGCGCTGCATGCGTGCAGACGGCAGGCTGGGCGCACCACCACGCGCCTCGCCAATCCACTTCCACAGCTTCAGATAGCCGCTGAATTCGCTCTTCTCGTCGTCGAACTTGGCGTGCGCCTGGTCGGCTTGCTGCTGCGCTTCGAGTGGGCGGTCGCGCACATCCTGCACCGACAAAGCGGAGGCAATCACCAGCACTTCGTCCAGTGCCTTACGGTCGCGCGCTTCCAAGATCATGCGGCCCACGCGCGGGTCCAGCGGCAGGCGCGACAGCTCCACGCCCATGGGTGTCAGATCGTTCGCCTCGTTGACCGCGCCGAGCTCGCCCAGCAACTGGTAGCCGTCGGCAATCGCGCGGCCCGATGGCGCCTCGATGAACGGAAACTGTCCCACGTCGCCCAGGTGCAGCGACTTCATGCGCAAGATGACCCCGGCCAGCGACGAACGCAGGATTTCGGGGTCGGTAAAGCGCGGGCGGCTGTTGAAGTCGGCCTCGTCGTACAGGCGAATGCAGATGCCGTTGGCCACGCGGCCGCAACGGCCGGCGCGCTGGTTGGCCGCGGCCTGGCTCACGGCCTCCACCAGCAGTTGCTCCACCTTGCTGCGAAAGCTGTAGCGCTTGACCCTTGCCGTTCCTGCGTCGATGACGTATCTGACGCCCGGCACCGTGAGCGAGGTTTCCGCCACGTTGGTGGCCAGCACGATGCGCCGGCCGGTATGGCCGTCGAAGATGCGGTCCTGCTCGGCCTGCGACAGGCGCGCGAAGAGCGGCAGCACCTCGGCATTGCGCATGACGGGCTGGTGCGCCAGGTGCTTGCGCAAATGGTCGGCCGCTTCGCGGATTTCGCGCTCGCCAGGCAGAAAGACCAGGATGTCACCGGCCGCATTGCCGGCCCACAACTCGTCCACGCCGTCGGCAATGGCTTCGTTCAGGCCGTAGTCGCGCGTATCTTCGAAGGGCCGCCAGCGTTGTTCCACCGGAAAGGTGCGCCCCGACACATAAATCACCGGTGCCGGGCCCTTGGCAGACTCGAAGTGCTTGGCAAACCGGTCCGCGTCGATGGTGGCCGAGGTGACGATGATTTTCAGGTCGGGCCGGCGCGGCAGGATCTGGCGCAGATAGCCGAGCAGGAAGTCGATGTTCAGGCTGCGTTCATGGGCCTCGTCAATGATCAGCGTGTCGTAGGCCTTGAGCAGCGGGTCGTTCTGCGTCTCTGCCAGCAGGATGCCGTCGGTCATCAGCTTGACCGAGGCGTCGCGCGACAGCCGATCCTGAAAGCGCACCTTGAAGCCCACCACGTCGCCCAGCGGCGTCTTGAGTTCTTCGGCGATGCGCTTGGCCACGCTGCTGGCAGCAATGCGGCGAGGCTGGGTGTGGCCGATCAGTTGGCCCTTGTTGCCGGCCGGGGCGTTGCATTTGCCACGGCCCAGCGCCAGGGCGATCTTGGGTAATTGGGTGGTTTTTCCCGATCCGGTTTCACCGCACACGATGATGACCTGGTGCTGCCGTATGGCCGCCATGATCTCTTCGCGCCTGCCCGATACGGGCAGAGATTCAGGAAATTCGATACGCAGGGCAGGCGTGGCGGGCTGGGGAATGGAAGGCACGGATTCGCTCATGAAGACCGCCATTATCCGAGGCCGCCGCCGGCACTGCACGCCCGATCATCTTTGGCCCGCGCACCACGGCAGATTGCGCCGCCTCGCCTGCGCATGCATCCGTTCCCGGATCGACGCACCTAGAGCTTCTACCGATACAAAACCCCAAAACCAGTTATAGACTTTATCAAGTAGCCAGACTAACTATATTCAAAGACAACAGACTGACCTCCTTGCAAAGGCAGTTTGCTCAAGCCACCAACGGCAAGAGGAGACGAGATGACAGCTGCAGCCACTGCACGCCTCCCGTGTGCGCACCACCTTATGCCATTGCGTGCAGACCCATGGGGATGGAGCAATGACTTGACCGCGCACGTCGCCGCTGCGCCATGCGGCTTTCCCCGATGGGTCATGACGCCCTACACAGCGCTCACTTAGCGCACAGCCCGACGAAGGCAGCACTGGCCGCTGCCCCTGCCCCTTACAGCGCACGCGGCCCTGCAGCCGCGGCGATCCCCGAGTGCCCCCAAGCACATGCCGCGCCGCTCGGCCGGCATCCACGACCAGAGAGCGAAAACCCGAGCAACGGCCAATGCATGCGCACCTGGCAGAAAAAGTCGGCGCCGGGACGATTGAGGAGACATTCATGAGCAAGACGAGACTTATCCGCCGCCAATGGTGTGCGGCTTTGGTCGGCACCACTGCCGCTTTGGCTGCGCATGCGCAGACGCCACCGCCGCCCGCAGCGTCGAGCGTGAGCATGTTTGGGCTGGTGGACATTGGGGTGGAGCGGGTGAACAACGTGGGCGCCAGCGGCAGCGGGTTGACCCGCATGCCCACCAACACCGGCACGTTTCCCTCGCGCCTGGGCTTTCGGGGCAGTGAAGACCTGGGTGGCGGCTTGCGCGCGGTGTTCACGCTGGAAATGGGCTTCGCGCCCGACCAGGGCACGCTGGCCCAAGGTGGCCGAGGCTTCGGACGCCAGTCCTTCGTCGGTCTGGCGGGCCCCTGGGGCGCCGTGACGGCGGGGCGCCAGTACTCGATGATTTATTGGTCCATGTTCGACGCCGACGTCATCGGGCCGGCGGTCTATGCCCCGGGCTCACTGGACAGCTACCTCCCCAATGCGCGCGCTGATAATTCCCTTGCCTATCGCGGCACCTTCAGTGGCCTGACGCTAGGCGCCCAATACAGCTTCGGGCGTGACACCGTCAACGCAGGCCCCAGCCCCGTGGGCACCAACTGCGCCGGTGAAAGCGCTAGCGACAGCAGGGCCTGCCGCCAGTGGTCTGCCATGGCCAAGTACGACACTCCGAACTGGGGCGCAGCACTGGCCTACGACCGAATGAACGGCCGCAACACCACATCGGCCACAGACATCGTGTTCGCCAACCTCAACAGCAGCAGCCGAAGCGATGAACGCCTGAGCGTCAACGGCTATGTCAAGTGGGTGGGCGCCAAGTGGGGCGGCGGCCTGGTGCGTCGCGACAACGATGGCGACACCATCAAGCCGCGCAGCAACCTCTGGTACTTCGGCGCCACCTATCCGGTGACCACCAACCTGACCCTGGACGGGCAATACATTCGGCTGAACTACAAGTCGGTGGACGACAACGACTCGCAGATGCTGATTGCCCGGCTGACCTACAGCCTGTCCAAGCGTACGGCCGTGTACGCGCAAATGGGCCACATCCGCAACGACCGCCTGGCTGCCGTGTCCGTCAGCGGGGGCGCTGCAGGCAGCAACCCTGCCGCCGGCGCGTCGCAAACCGGTGTCAACGTGGGAATGCGTCATGCCTTCTGATGCGGCCCTCCATCCCGATTCAAGGAGCTTGTCCATGACCCAACGTCGCCATTTCATTCAGGCGCTAGGCTCTGCCGCCGCCCTGGCGGGCCTGTCTCCGCTGGCCGCGCTCGCTCAGGTGCTGGATACCGCACGCATCGTTGTCGGCTTTCCCCCCGGAGGTACGGCCGACGTGATGTCCCGCCGCATCGCCGACCGGCTGGCCCCGGCGGGCTACGTCAAGAGCGTGGGCCTGGTGGACAACAAGAGCGGCGCCGGCGGGCGCATCGCGGTCGAGGCCGTCAAGGCGGCCGCACCCGACGGCGCCACCCTGTTGTTGACGCCCCACTCGGTGCTCACGGTGTACCCCGGCATCTATCCCAAACTGTCGTACAAGCCATTCGAAGACCTGACACCCGTCTCGCTGGGCGCCACGCTCTCGCACGCGCTTGCGATAGGGCCGATGGTTCCGGCGAGCGTGAAGAACGTTGCCGATTTTCTTGCCTGGGCCAAGGCCAACCCCAAGGACGCCAGCTACGGCTCTCCCGCTGCGGGCTCCATTCCGCACTTCATCGGCGCGCTGCTGTCCAAGCACAGCGGCGTTGATCTGCGGCATGTACCGTATCGCGGGTCCATCCCGGGAGTGACCGATACGGTGGGTGGGCAGATTCCGGCCATGGTCACGCCGGTGGGAGACTTCATTCCCAATGCCAAGACAGGCAAGCTGCGCATCCTGGCCACTTCAGGGCCGAAGCGCACGCCTTTCACGCCAGACGTGGCCACCTTTTCCGAGCAGGGCTTCGACTACATCCGCTTCGATGAGTGGTACGGCTTCTACGCGCCAGCCCGCACTCCAGCGGCCGTCGTGTCAGCCGCCAGCGTGGCCATCAACAAAGCGCTGCAAGACAAGGTCGTGATCGACAGCCTGGCCACCTTCGGGCTCATTGCCGGCGGCTCCACACCGGCCGAGTTGGACGCAATGACCCATCAGGAATTCGAGCGCTGGGCGCCCATCGTCAAGCAGATCGGTTTCACGGCCGAGTCCTGAGAACCGCCTGACACGTATCTCCGTCCGAATTGCCTGGTGGGCCGCACCCTCCGCCGGGGCCACGCGCCTCGGCGGAGGCTCTGCATGCGGCAGCCACGCAGCGGCGACTCGGTTGAGCGGCGGTCGAACGGGTGGCCAGTGGGCGACATCCCACAGCCACTATCATTTCGCCCTTCGCACCGCACTGCGGCCCGCCCTGCCCGCCTGACCGTCCATGTCCGCCGTCTTCAATTTCACCTTCGTTCCCTGGTTTCGCTCCGTTGCGCCCTATATCCACAAGTTTCGCCACCAGACCTTCGTGATCGGGCTGCCGGGCGAGGCCATCGCTGCGGGCAAGCTGCCGCACATCGCGCAGGACCTGGCGATGATCCAGGCCATGGGCGTGAAGATCGTGTTGGTGCATGGCTTTCGTCCGCAGGTGAACGAACAACTGCATGCCAAGGGCCATGCGGCCAAGTATTCGCACGGCATCCGCGTGACCGACTCGGTCGCGCTCGACTGCGCGCAAGAGGCCGCAGGCCAGCTGCGCTACGAGATCGAGGCGGCCTTCAGCCAAGGCCTGCCGAACACGCCCATGGCGGGCTCCACGGTGCGCGTGATTTCGGGCAACTTTCTCACCGCTCGGCCTGTGGGCATCGTCGACGGCGTCGACTTTCAGCACTCGGGCCTGGTGCGCAAGGTCGATACGGCCGGCATCCGCCGCTCGCTGGACATGGACGCCCTGGTGTTGCTCTCGCCCTTCGGTTTTTCGCCCACGGGCGAGGCCTTCAACCTGAGCATGGAAGAGGTGGCCACGTCTGTCGCCATAGCGCTCAAGGCCGACAAGCTGGTGTTCGTGTCTGAAGTGCCGGGCATCCACACCCAGCCCGATGCGCCTGCAGGAGAAGACAATCCCATCGACACGGAGCTGCCGCTGGACCACGCGCGCCGCATGCTGTCCACGCTGCCGCCCGCGCAAACCCCTGCCGACACCGCCTTCTACCTGCAGCACTGCGTAAAGGCCTGCGAGGGCGGCGTGGAGCGCAGCCACATCATTCCCTTCGCCGTGGATGGCGCACTGCTGCTGGAGATCTACGTGCACGACGGCATCGGCACCATGATCGTGGACGAAAAACTGGAAGAGCTGCGCGAGGCCACGCCCGACGACGTGGGCGGCATCCTGCAACTCATCGAGCCGTTCGAGAAAGACGGCACGCTGGTCAAGCGCGACCGCACCGAGATCGAGCGTGACGTTGCCAACTACACCATCATCGAACACGACGGCGTGATCTTCGGCTGCGCTGCGCTCTACCCCTACCCCGAAGCCGGCACGGCCGAGATGGCCGCCGTCACCGTGTCGCCGCACAGCCAGGGCACGGGCGATGGGGAGAAGCTGCTCAAGCGCATCGAGCAGCGCGCCCGCATCATGGGCTTGAAGAGCATCTTCGTGCTGACCACGCGCACGATGCACTGGTTCATCAAGCGCGGCTTCTCGCCCGTCGACCCGGAATGGCTGCCCGAGGCCCGCAAGAAGAAATACAACTGGGACCGGCGCAGCCAGGTGCTGGTCAAGAAGCTGTAGCGGCCCCGGCGCGGCCCACGGCCGCCGCCACATGCCGCGCCACCTGGGCGATGGCGGCATCGCGCACCTCGGGTGCCGCCGGCACGCCCGTCATGTAGCAGGTCACCAGCACGGGCGCGCTGCCGCCCGGCGGCCACAGCACACCGATGTCGTTGGACGAGCCGTTGCTGCCTGTGCCTGTCTTGTCGCCTACCTTCCAGCCTGGCACGCCCGCGCGCAGGCGTTTGTCGCCGGTCTGGTTGCCCACCATCCACGCCGTCAACTGAGCGCGAGACGCGGGCGACAACGCATTCCCCAGCACCAGCTTGCGCATGGTGTGCAGCATGGCGGTGGGCGTGGTGGTGTCGCGCGGGTCGCCTGCCACGGCCTCGTTCAAGGTGGGCTCGGTGCGGTCCAGCCGGGTGTGCGCATCCTCCAGTGACCGAACGAAGGCTGTCAAACCTGCCGGCCCGCCGTGGCGTGCAAGCAGCAGGTTGGCAGCGGTGTTGTCGCTGAGCGTGACGGTGGCGTGGCACAGCTCGCCCACGGTGATGCCGGCGGCGCCCACGTGCTTTTCCGTGACGGGTGAGTAAGCCACCAGCGCGCTGCGTTCGTAATGCACGCGGTGGGCCAAGGATTCCTGCCCACGATCTACGCGCTCAAGCATCCAGCCGGCCAGCACCAGCTTGAAGGTGCTGGCCATGGGAAAGCGTTCATCCTCGCGCCAGCCGAGGCTACGGCCCGAGCCCGTGTCGAGCATCGCCACGCCGAGCCGGCCACCCTGCAGCGTGAATTCGACCGCCTGCAGCGCCTGGTGCCAAGCCGCATCGCTCAGGGCGGCCGCCGGTGCAGCCAGCGTGCTCTGAGAAACCGCAAGCAGGCCCAGCCCGCTCACAAGACCATAGGAAAACTCGCGTCTCTTCAACATGCAATCCTCTTTGTGATGTCAGCAAGGTTCGAACGATAGAGACATTCCGCAGCCAACGCCAACGACAATAATCGCGAAGACGCCCCAGAAAAACTTCTACCAAGCTCTGCCATGCACCTGCCGCTCAACGCCCTGCGCGCCTTCGAGGTGTCTGCCCGCCACCTGAACCTGACGCGCGCAGCGCAAGAGTTGAACGTGACGCAGACGGCGGTGAGCCAGCACATCCGCAACCTGGAAGACCGCCTGGGCAAGCCGCTCTTTCGCCGTCTGCCGCGCGGGTTGGCGTTGACCGACGAGGGCCGGGCGCTGCTGCCCGTGCTGACCGAATCCTTCGGCCGCATGGCATCGGCGCTGGAGCAGTTCAGCGACCGCCGCCCGCGCGAAGTGCTGACGGTGGGCGCCGTGGGCACATTCGCCGTCGGCTGGCTGCTGCCACGCCTGCGCGACTTCCAACAGGCCTGCCCGTTTGTGGATCTGCGACTGCTGACCAACAACAACCGCGTGGATCTGGCGGCCGAAGGGCTGGACTACGCGATCCGCTTCGGTGACGGTGCGTGGCACGGCACCGAGGCCGATCGGCTGCTGGATGCGCCGCTGTCCGCCATGTGCACGCCCGCCATCGCGGCGCGGCTGCGTGCGCCGGGCGACCTGGCGCGCGAGTCGCTGCTGCGCTCTTACCGCTCGGACGAGTGGAGCACCTGGTTCGCGGCAGCCGACGTGCCCTGCCCGTTGGTGCGCGGCACGGTGTTCGACTCGTCACTGGCGCTTGCTGAGGCAGCCGCCCAAGGCGCGGGCGTGGCGCTGTTGCCCCAGCGCCTTTTCACGCGCGAACTGCAGCAGGGCCGCCTGGTGCAGCCGTTCGGTACCGAGATCGCACTTGGCGCGTATTGGCTCACGCGGCTGAAGTCGCGGCAAGCCGGCGCCGCCATGGACGCCTTTCGCGATTGGTTGCTGGCCGCCTGTTCTCAGCCCGCATAACGCACTTCGCCCGGTATCATCGCCGCCCCATGCCTGCCTACCTGACCGCCGCCTTCTACCTGTTCGTCGATCTGCCCGACTTCGCCGCACTCCAGCAGCCGCTGCAGGCCACCTGCGACACGCACGGCGTGCGCGGCATGCTGTTGCTGGCGCCTGAGGGTATCAACGGCACCATTGCCGGCAGTCCCGAAGGCGTGCACGCGGTGCTGGCCTGGCTGCGCAGCGACGCCCGGCTGGCGCCGCTCAAGCATAAGGAGGCGCTGGGTGAACGCATGCCGTTCTACCGCATGCGTGTACGCCTCAAGCGCGAGATCGTGAGCATGGGCGTGCCCGGCCTGAACCCCGCCAAGCACGCCGGCACGTATGTGAAGCCCGAAGACTGGAATGCGCTGATCGACGACCCCGACGTGGTGGTGATCGACACACGCAACCACTACGAAGTGGGCATTGGCAGCTTTGCCCGGGCCATCGACCCGGGCACACGCAGCTTCACCGAATTTCCGGCCTGGGTGGAGCAGCAGAGCGCGCCGGGTGGCGTGCTGGCGGGCAATCCGCGCGTGGCCATGTTTTGCACCGGCGGCATTCGCTGTGAAAAATCCACGGCGTTCCTGCAGTCGCGCGGGTTCGACGAAGTGTTCCACCTAGAAGGCGGCATTCTCAAGTACCTGGAAACGGTGCCGCAGGAAGACAGCCGCTGGTGGGGCGACTGCTTCGTGTTCGACGAGCGCGTCTCGGTGGGCCACGGACTGGCGCCGGGCCACCACCAGTTGTGCCGCTCGTGCCGCATGCCGCTGTCAGCAGAAGATTGCGCGTCGCCCCACTATGTGCCCGGCGTGAGCTGCCCCTATTGCCACGGCACGCGCAGCGAGGCGCAGATGCAGGCGCTGGCCGAGCGCGAGCGCCAGGTGGCGCTGGCCGAGAGCCAAGGCCGCGCACATATCGGCAACAAAGCGATGGTCTCTGCACCGCGACCTGCCGAAATGTCAGACCCAGGCACCGCCGACGGCTTGCCGGTGCTCTATTCATTCCGCCGCTGCCCTTACGCCATGCGCGCCCGGCTGGCGCTGGCGGTCAGCGGCCAGGTCTGCGAGCTGCGGGAAGTCGTGTTGCGCGACAAGCCTTCCGCGCTTTTGCAAGCCTCGCCCAAGGCCACCGTGCCGGTGCTGGTACTGCCTGTTGGCGAGGTGCTTGACCAAAGCCTGGACATCATGCGCTGGGCGCTGCAGCGTAACGACCCTGGAAAATGGCTGGCGCCCACCCGCGGTTCCATTGACGACATGCTGGCGCTGATCGCTGAATGCGATGGCCGCTTCAAGCAGGCGCTGGATCGCTGCAAGTATCCCAACCGCTACCCCGATGCCGACGCCAGTGCCGAGTGGGCGGCAGCGCAAAGTTGGCTGGCGGCGCTGAACCTGCGGCTGGATCAGACCGACTATCTGTTCGGCCACCACGCCAGCCTGGCCGACATGGCCATCGCTCCCTTCGTGCGGCAGTTCGCCGGCATCGATGCGCAACGATGGGAAGCCGGCCCGTGGCCCTCGTTACGCCGGTGGCTCACCGCCTGGCAGAACAGCGACCTCTTCGATCGAGTGATGGGCAAGCACGACGCCTGGAAAGAAGGCAGTGCGCCCGTGCTGTTTCCACCGGACTGAATCGACGACAGAGCGCCCGAAGCGCCCTGTCGTCGATTCAAAAATGCCTGCGGTTGTCAGGCTGCAGCAGAAAGACCGGAGCGCCGGCCGCCGCGCAGTTGGCGCACCAGCAGCGCGATCAACACCAGCCCAAAGCCGACGAAACAGATGAACGACCAGTTGGCGATGGAGCCACCCAGGAAGGTCCAGTCGATGGCCGCACAGTCGCCCGAACCACGGAAGATCATGGGGATCGCCCGGCCGATGGGGAAGTGCTCGATCATTCCGTAGAAGTCGCGGCCACAGGTAGCGATCTCGGGCGGGTACCACTGCAGCCAACTCTGGCGGGCTGCGACGAAAGCACCGAAGCCGGCAGCCAGCAAGGCCAGCACACCCCAGCCGATTTGCCAGCCTTTTTGGCTTCTAGCGCTTGCCAGTCCTGCGCAGACAGCTACCAAAATAAGAGCATAGCGCTGCACGATGCACATGGGGCAAGGTTCCAGCCCCAGCCCGTGCTGCAGATACATGCCGAAAGCCAGCATGCCAATGCATGCGGCGCAGATCAAAGCGAGCACGCGCCGGGGCGCGTGATCCAACCAGTTCAAAATCATCTTCACGTTCTCTTATATGAACCGCCGGGTGGCTGGCGGCTCCCCCAGGAAGAGTAGCGTCAGATACCGGCGGCCTGATCCAGAAACACCCGGGCGCGGCGTGGCGTCACCACCAGCGTTTCACCCTCCCTGAAACCCAGCTCCCGGAATTCGCTCGCAGGGATCTGCGCTTCGATCACGGATTCGGGGGCTGCATTGTCGGATGGTTTGTCGCCGTCGGCCGGAATAAGTTCCAACCGGGCGATCGGGCCGACCACGATGGCACGCGCCAGTTGCGCGACGATGCCACGCGGGCGCCCTTCCGCATCCACGCCCTCGCCTGGCGAATAGCGGCGCACATCCAGATCGTGCGGCCGAACGTAAGCCGACGCGCTGGCGTTCTGCGCCTGCGCATGCTCGGGCGAATCGATCTGAACACCCTCGACATGTATCTGGCCTTCGTGCGCGCGGCCGCGGAACAGGTTCACATCGCCCAGAAAGCCGTAGACGAATGGGCTGGCCGGCTGGTCCCACACCTCTTGCGGCGAGCCACTCTGCTCGATCTTGCCCTGGTTGATGACGACCACGCGGTCGGCCACTTCCAGTGCCTCTTCCTGGTCGTGGGTCACGAAGATCGAGGTGACGTGCAGTTCGTCATGCAGGCGGCGCAACCAGCGACGCAGCTCTTTGCGCACCTTGGCGTCCAGCGCGCCGAAGGGCTCGTCGAGCAGCAGCACCTTGGGCTCCACCGCCAGCGCGCGCGCCAGGGCGATCCGCTGACGTTGGCCGCCTGACAGCTGCGACGGGAACCGGTCGGCCAGCCAGTCGAGCTGAACCAGCTTGAGCAGGTCGGTGACCTTCTTCTTGATCTGCGCCTCGCTGGGCCGCTGGTCGCGCGGCTTCACGCGCAGGCCGAACGCCACGTTCTCGAACACGCTCATGTGGCGGAACAGCGCGTAGTGCTGGAACACGAAGCCGACGTTGCGCTCTCGCACATGCACGTCGGTGGTGTCTTCGCCGCTGAAATGGATGCTTCCCACGTCGGGCGTTTCCAGCCCGGCAATGATGCGCAGCAGCGTGGTCTTGCCGCAGCCGGAGGGCCCGAGTAGCGCGATGAGTTCGCCGGACGCAATGTCCAGGCTCACGTCGCGCAGCGCCTGGAAGTCGCCGAACTGCTTGCTGATGTTGCGGATTTCAATGCTCATGGATGACTCGCTTTCAACGCGGCGCAGGCGCCGGCGTGGGCCGCTCGGGCGGCAGGTTGAGGGCAGCCTTGTGCTCGCGCTCGCTCTGCCATTCGGCGACAGACTTGATGACCAGGGTGACCAGCGCGAGCAGCGCCAGCAGCGACGCAGCCGCGAAGGCCGCCGCAGACTGGTATTCGTTGTAGAGAATTTCGACGTGCAGCGGAATGGTGTTGGTCTGCCCACGAATGTGGCCCGACACCACCGACACGGCACCGAATTCGCCCATGGCCCGTGCATTGCACAGAATCACGCCATACAGCAGCCCCCATTTGATGTTGGGCAGCGTGACATGCCAGAAGGTCTGCCAACCGGTCGCGCCCAGCACGATGGCTGCCTGTTCTTCGTCGTTGCCCTGCGCCTGCATCAGCGGAATCAGCTCGCGCGCGATGAAGGGAAAGGTGACGAACACGGTAGCCAGCACGATGCCGGGCACGGCGAAGATGACCTTGATGTCGTTGGCCTGCAGCCAGGGGCCGAACCAGCCGTTGGCGCCGAACACCAGCACGTACATCAGGCCCGCCACCACTGGAGACACCGAAAACGGCAGATCTACCAGCGTGGTCAAAAAGGCCTTGCCCTTGAACTCGTACTTGGCAATGGCCCAGGCTGCAGCCACGCCGAACACCAGATTCAACGGCACGGCGATCACGGCGGTGATCAGTGTCAGCTTGATGGCAGACCAGGCATCGGGGTCTCGCAAGCTGGCCATGTAGGTGTCGATGCCCTTGGAGAATGCCTCCACGAACACGGCCGCAAGCGGCAGCACCAAAAAGAGCAGCAAAAACGCCAGCGCAATGCCCAGCAGGGTTCGTCGCACCCAGGGTGATTCGGTCGTGCCGGCCTGCACGCGGCGCTTGGCCGGTGGAGTGATGGTGCTCGAACTCATGCCGGTGCTCCCGCGTTGCGGCGCTGCCAGGCCTGCAGTGCGTTGATGACCAGCAGCAAAAGAAAGGAGATGACCAGCATCACCACTGCGACCGCCGTAGCGCCCGCGTAGTCGTACTGTTCGAGCTTGCCGATGATGATGAGCGGCGTGATCTCGGACACCATGGGCATGTTGCCCGCGATGAAGATGACCGAGCCGTACTCACCGATGGCGCGCGCAAAGGCCATGGCGAAACCCGTCATCAGTGCCGGGGTGATCGTGGGCAGGATCACCTTGGTGAAGATCTGCAGACGTGTCGCGCCCAGGCTGGTGGCGGCTTCTTCCAGCTCTTTTTCGGCGTCTTCCAGCACCGGCTGCACGGTACGCACCACGAACGGCAGGCCGATGAAGATCAGCGCGATGACCACCCCGGCCGGCTTGAACGCCAGCTGGATGCCCATCGGCTCTAGATAGCGCCCCAGCCAGCCGTTGCCGGCCAGCAGCGCGGTGAGCGAAATGCCCGCCACCGCCGTGGGCAGCGCGAAAGGCAGGTCCACCAGCGCATCGACGATCTTCTTGCCAGGGAATTTGTATCGCACCAGCACCCAGGCGATCAGCAGGCCGAACACCAGATTGACCAGCGCGGCGATCAGCGACGCGCCGAAGGTCAGCCGGTAAGACGCCAGCACGCGCGGGGCCGTGACCGCCACCCAGAACTGATCCCAGGTCAGCGTGAAGGTCTTGAAGATCAGCGCCGACATGGGGATCAGCACGATGATGCTCAGATAAAAGAGCGTGTAGCCCAGCGTGAGGCCAAAGCCCGGCAGCACGCGTTGCGCACGGCGCGCACGCGATGCCGGGGCCCCGCCGGCGCCGGGGGGCAATGGGGAAGTCGCCGCAGACATGGGCTTACTTGCCGCCGGGCGTGTACAGCTTGTCGAACTGGCCGCCGTCGTTGAAATGCACCTTCTGCGCATCCCCCAGCGAGCCGAAGTACTTGTTCACGGTGAACAGCTTGACGGGCTTGAACAGGTCGGCGTGCTTCTTCAGCACCGCTTCGGAGCGCGGACGCAGTGCGTGCTTGGCGGCAATTTCCTGCCCCTCTTCCGAATACAGGTAGTCCAGATAGGCCTTGGCCAGCGCGCCGGAACCCTTCTTGGCGGCAGTGCGCTCCACCACGGCCACCGGGTTGTCCGCCACGATGCTGGTGGACGGGTACACCGCATCGACCTTGCCCTTGCCGAATTCGCGCTCGATGGACAGCACTTCCGACTCGAACGTGATCAGCACGTCGCCTGTGTTGCGCTGCAGGAAGATGCTGGTGGCGTCGCGCCCGCCCTTGCCCAGCACGGGCACGTTCTTGTAGAGCTGGCCCACGAACTCGGCCGCTTGCGCGTCGGTGCCGCCCTTTTCGCGCACCGAGCCCCAGGCGCCCAGATAGGCATAGCGGCCGTTGCCACCCGTCTTGGGGTTCACCACCACGACCTGCACGCCGGGCTTGGTCAAATCGCTCCAGTCCTTGATGTTCTTGGGGTTGCCGTTGCGCACCAGGAACAGCATGGTCGAAGTGGTGGGCGACGCGTCGTTCGGAAACTTCTTCGCCCAGTCTTTCGCCACCACGCCGCTGCTGGCCAGAAAGTCGATGTCGGTGGTGGTGTTGAACGTCACCACGTCAGCGTCGAGGCCGTCGTTCACTGCACGGGCCTGGGCGCTGGAGCCACCATGCGCCTGGTCGATCTTTATGTCCTTGCCGGTGGTTTTCTTGTAGTGGGCGATGAACGCCGGGTTGTAGTCCTTGTAGAACTCCCGTGCCACGTCGTACGACACATTGAGCAGTGTCGATGTCTGGGCGGCAGCCAAGCCGGTGGCGGCGAGCGCTACAGCCGCGATAAGAGTCTTGAGTTTGTTCTTCGTGTGCATGCTTGCGTCACCCCACGTTGCTGAAAGTAACGTGCATTGTGGTCAGCCCTGCTTAAAACTCAAAAGAATATATTTTTGTTAATTTATCGAAAATAAGCATAAAGAAAATCAAGCCGATTTCTGGTTAGGCGCTTGTTTCTAGGCCCGGTAGCCTGTAGAAATAACTCCCTCAGGCGGCCGATCGCAAGTTCTCGGGAGCTGTGGACGTCCACTCCAGATCGTCCACAAGCGACTGCAGCAGCGCCCAGCCCAGCGGCCAATCGCCATGGCCCGATTCGACATTGATGTGCCCCGCATTCTGCAGACGCACGAATTCGCTGCCCCAAGCCCGCGCATAAGCGCCAGCCAGCCGAACGGGGCAGTACGGATCATTGCTGCTGGCCACCAGAATGCTGCGGTACTGCAAAGTGCCATAAGGCACCGGGGCGAAATCGCTCAGCACTGCACGGCGCTCCGGGTCTGCTGGCGCTACCAGCAGCGCACCACGTACTCGGGCAGCCGCTTCTTCGCTGATATGGGCGGTGGCGATGCAGCCCAGGCTGTGGGCCATGACGACGACAGGATGGGGCGCCGACAAAATGGTGCTTTCCAGCGTCTTCACCCACGCGCTACGGGTGGGCGTGATCCAGTCGTCTTGCACCACGCGAATTGCAGAGGGCAGGCGCTCGGTCCAGAGCGTTTGCCAGTGCCCCACACCTGAATCACGCCAACCGGGCACGACGACGATGGAGGTCACTGGTGCGGCTCTGGTCACGCGCTGCACTCCTGTCGACAGCCGCCGCCAGTGGTCAACCCAGCATTCAAGAACGTGGAGGAGCCGGGACGGGCGGGAAAGTGAGAGAAATGCGCTGCAGCGGCCATGCCATCGTTCCTAGGTGGAGCTGGAATGCGCCTGATTTTGCGAGTCTCGTTTTAAAACCCAAACGAATATCTGGTTGTGAATTAATAGGAAAATCGTCTAACGGGGCTCTTGGGCTTGAGCGCTCGAAAGCGTCGGAGTGATGTTGTCACCGACCCAAGGCTGCTGACAAACCCAGGCGCCGCGCCCAATCCAGCACTTGCCACTGGGCCGCCACCAATGAAAGATAGGCCGCCACCTCGGCCCACTCTTCCAGCACCAGCGCATGCCCGGCCCAGCCGGGCACCACATGCATTCCCATATGCCCTTCTGCGTAAGTGCTCAACACACCTGAGCCCACGCCCAGAGCCAACGCCAGCCAAGGAAAATGCCGTGTTCGCAGCAGGGGCCAGATCAGCCGGTCGGCACGAAACCTGGCGAAGAAAGCCAGGGCCACGACCAACACCACCACAGCGACTGGCGCCACGGCGGACTTGTACCAAAGTACGGACGACGAATATTCCGGACCGTCGTCGCCCATGCCCAGCGGAGGCAGCAGCGCGGCGCCCCAGGCCAGTTCCCGCCCGACCAGCAGCAACCAGATCGGCACCAGGCACAGCCCCAGCGCCACGGCGGGCTTGCCCGATCCAGTGCGAGCGAACTTGCGCGCGTAGGCACACGCCAACGCTGCCCCTGCCAAAAGAATGACCACCTGCATGTTTTCGAGCCAGCTGTTTTCCCAGCCGGCGGACGCAGGCAGCCAAGGCACGACGAAGTAGCCGGCCAGAAGCCAGCCCACGATCAAGATCACCAAGACACGTGGAGCCAGGCTGGTGCCAGCCGAGCCCGCAGGCGAAGGTGTTGCGCTCGTAGAGGAGTTCATGTGGAAATATCCGCATGGGCTAAACCAGTTGCCGTAGGACACGGCAGCCATCGCCCAATGAAAGCCGGGGAGTATTGCTTAAAAAACTCGCTCGTATGCGAGACAGACGCTGCAGTTGTGACTGTGCGTTTGTTGGGAGCTGTCGTAGCGGAGGCAAACAGATCACCCGGCAGCCATGGCCTCAGCTTGCCCGTTCTGAGGAATCGCCGCACCACCGGGAACGGCGTCGCCCAGAAAGTCGAGCATATGCCGCACCGCTGGCGACAGTCCTCTGCGCGAAGGGAAGACGGCGTACACCACGCTGCGGGGCGTGGACCAGTCGGGCAGCACCTGCACCAGCCGGCCATCCGCAAGCTCCGCATGGCACAGATAGTTGGGGAGCCAGCAGATACCCACGCCTGCCAGCGCTGCAAACTTGAGTGACACCAGGTCGTCGGCCACATAGCGGGGGGTGTGGTGTACCGTTTCCTCGCGCCCATCGGGGCTGATCAGCTTCAGCGACGTGCGGCCGTCCGCCGCCGACATGGCCATGCTGTCGAGAGCGGGCAGATCCGCCAGATTTTTCGGCACGCCTTGCCGTGCCAGCTGCGCAGGGCTGGCGACCAGCACCTGCGTGCTTTCGTCCAGCCGCTTCACCACCATGCTGCCGCTGTCGTCCACCGTGGCACGCACGCGCAACGCGATGTCCACGCCCTCTTCCACCAGGTTGACGACCCGGTTGGTGACCTGCATCTCAACCCGCACCAGCGGATGGATTTGAAGGAACTGCGGCATCAGCTTGCCCAGCACGCTGTGCGCCAGCGTAACCGGGCAGGTCAGCCGCACAGTGCCTCGCGGCTCGGTCTGCACCTGGGCCACCACGTCGGCCGCAGCCTGGGCGGAATCTCGCATCGCCTGGCAGTGCCGCAGATACGCTTCACCCACATCCGTCAGCGACAGCTTGCGGGTGGTGCGGTGCAGCAGGCGCACACCCAGATGCGCCTCCAGATCGGACACGCGACGCGACAGCCGCGACTTCGGCACGCCCAGCACCCGACCCGCCGCAGCAAAGCCTCCACGCTCCACCACCTCGGCGAAGTACAGCATGTCGTTCAGGTCTTGCATGGCGCACCCTTCTTCCATTGATTGATTCGACGAATAGAACAATCTATTGCAAAAAAACCGGCTTATCAATCAATATCAACACCAGCACAATCTATCCATCGCCACCACCGTGGCATGCCTTCCCAGGAGATTTCCATGCAACTGCTGCACATCGATTCCGCCATCACCGGTGACGCGTCCGTTTCGCGCCAACTCACGGCCCGTACCGTGGCCGCCTGGGTCGAAACCCACCCCGGCACGCAAGTGCAGCACCTGGACCTTGTGGCCAATGCGCCAAGCCACTTCACGATGGACGCCATGGCGCCGCGCACCGGCCAGACCGATGGCCTGAGCGAAAACCAGCAGCGGGAGAACGCCGTGTCCGAACAACTGGTGAGCCAGTTCCTGGCGGCCGATGTCATCGTCGTCGGTGCTCCGCTCTACAACTTCGGCATTCCCACGCAACTCAAGGCGTGGATCGACCGGCTCGCCCAGCCTGGCCGCACCTTCCGCTACACCGCGACCGGCCCCGAAGGCCTGGCCAAGGGCAAGACCGTGATCGTGGCGTCCACGCGTGGCGGTGTTTACTCGACCAGCGAAGGCGGCCGCGCCATGGAACATCAGGAAAGCTATCTGCAGACGGTGTTCGGGTTCTTCGGCATCACCGACGTGCGCTTTGTGCGGGCCGAGGGCGTGGCGATGGGTCCGGACGCCAAGAGCGCCGCGTTGGCCAGCGCCGACCTCGACATCGAATCGCACGTGGCTGTGCCTGCAGCACAAGTCGCAGTGGCTCAGGCTGCCTGAGCAAAGGCTTCGGCCTGACGAACAAAGAGCCGGCAGTGCCGGCTCTTTTCGTTGGTACAGGGCCATCTGGCAAAAATATAAGCCAAATCGGCCTCTAGCGCTTATCCATCATGCGCTAGCAGCTATTAACTTAATAGCAATTTGTCACGGCAAGACAAAGCGTGCCGATGACGCCTTGCCCGCCATCTGCACCTGCGCGACCACCTTCGTGCCCTTGGCGATGCGGAACGTCCCCGCCGCTTCCAGCCGATCGCCCGCAGGCGCCAGCGCCACCTCTTGCTTGTCTGCGCCGGTCAGCAACACCAACCGGGCGGAGGCCCCCGTAACGGGCATCGGCTTGCCGTGGTCGCGCAGATACAGCTGCAGCCGGTCCGCACGGGCCACCAGTTCGTAGTCCATGTCCTTGGCCTCCACCACGACACCGCCATGCAGCGGCTGATGGCCGTGCGCATGGGCGTGGTCGCCGGCAGCCCACGCCGCAGTGGCGCCATGGGCCAGCACGCCGGCCAGCAACAGGGTGCGAATCGAAAAACGTGTCATCACCATCTCCTTCAGTTGAAATGAAAACAAGGGAAAGGGAGCCCGCCGCGCGGCGTCAGAAAGCCTCTGCATCGCGGTCGTTCTGCAGCCGCTCTGCGGCGCGCCGGCCAAAGAGCCAGAACAGCGCGGGCGTGAGATAGGTATCCAGCAAGGTCGAGCTGATGAGGCCCGAAAAGATCACCACCGCCACGGGGTGCAAGATCTCGGTGCCCGGCCGCTCGGCCTCGAACAGCAGCGGCGCCAGCGCAAACGCCGTGACCAGTGCCGTCATCAGCACCGGGCTCAGCCGCTCCATCGAGCCGCGCACGATCATCTGGTGGTCGAACGCCTCGCCTTCGATGCGCATCAGGTTCAGGTAGTGGCTCACCTTCAGGATGCCGTTGCGCACCGAGATGCCCGCCAGCGTGATGAACCCCACCAGCGCAGCCACCGACAGAGGCTGGCCCGACAGCCACAGCCCCAGCACCGCGCCGACGAGCGCCAGCGGAATATTCACCATGATCAGCGCCGACAGCACTGCCGACTGGTAGCGGCTGTAGAGCACCACGAACATCAGCACCAGCGACACCAGCGACAGCAGCCCCACCAGGCGCGACGCCTCTTCCTGCGCCTGGAACTGCCCGCCCAGCGTGATGAAGTAGCCCTCGGGCAGCGGCGTTGCAGCCACCACCGCCCGGATGTCCGCCACCACATCGGACAGCGCCCGCCCCTGCGCGTTGGCCGATAGCACGATGCGCCGGCGGCCATCGTCGCGGCTGACCTGGTTGGGGCCGTCGCCTTCCTCGATGGTCGCCAGGCGCGACAGCGGCACGCGGCCCAGCGGCGTGTCGATGAGAATGCGGCCCAGGCCTTCCACCGACCGCGCCGTCTCCGGCAGGCGCACCACCAGCGCGAAACGCCGGTTGCCTTCGACGATCTGGGTGACCTTCTCTCCCTCGACCAGGCTCTGCAGCGTTTTCAGCACCTGCGGCGCGGGCAGGCCGTAGCGCGCGGCGGCGGCGTAGTCCACCCGCACCATGATCTGCGGCGCCAGCACCTGCTTTTCCACTTCCAAGTCGGCCAGGCCCTCGATGCCGGCCAGGCGAGCCCGCAGCACCTCGGACTGGCCACGCAGCGTGTCCAGGTCTTCGCCGAAGACCTTGATCGCGATCTGCGAGCGCACGCCCGAGAGCATGTGGTCGATGCGGTGCGAGATAGGCTGGCCGATGCCGATGGCCGCCGGCAAGGGCGCCAGCCGCGCGCGGATGTCGGCGGTGATGGCGTCCATGGAGCGCGTCAGCTCGGCGGCGGGCTTGAGGCCCACGTCCAGCTCGCTCACGTGCACGCCCTCGGCATGTTCGTCCAGCTCTGCACGGCCGCTGCGCCGGCCCACGTGCGTCACCTCGGGCACTTGGGCCACCAGCTTTTCGGCCTGCCGCGCCAGCGCGGACGACTCGGCCAGCGTCACGCCGGGGTTCAGGCGCAGGCCGACGAGCAGCGTGCCCTCGTTGAAGGGCGGCAGAAACGTCTTGGGAAAGAACGGCACGGCCACCGCCGCCACAAAGACCGCCACGCCGGCCGCCGCCAGCGCCGCGCGCGGGCGCAGCAAAACCGCCTGCAGGCTGGTGCGGTAGCGCGCCTTGAGCCACGCCAGCACGCGCGTGTCGCCGTGGTCCAGCGACTTCATGCCCGGCAGCAGGTAGTACGACAGCACCGGCGTCACCGTCACCGACACCAGCAGCGACGCCAGCGTGGACACGATGAACGCCACGCCCAGCGGCACGAAGAGGCGCCCTTCCATGCCCGGCAGCGCAAAGAGCGGCAGGAACACCAGCACGATGATCACCGTGGCGTAGAGGATGGCCGAGCGCACCTCCATCGACGCGCGGGCCACCACCTCCAGCGGGTGCAGACGGTGGTCTGGGTGGCGCGCGCGGTCGTCCTTCAGACGGCGCATGATGTTTTCCACGTCCACCACGGCGTCGTCCACCAGCCCGCCGATGGCGATGGCGAGCCCGCCCAGCGTCATGGTGTTGATCGACAGGCCGAAGTACTGGAAGACCAGCCCGGTGGCGAAGATCGATGCCGGAATGGCCGTCAGCGCAATCAACAAGGGCCGCAGGGTGCCCAGGAAAAAGTACAGGATCACCGCCACGAAGATCGCGGCACCGATCAGCTTGCCCTGCAGCGTGGTGATGGAGGCTTCGATGAAATTCGCCTGCCGGAAGGTGACCTGCGGCGCATTCATGCCTGCAGGCAGCGTGTTCTTCATCTCGCCCAAAGCGGTCTCGATGGAACGGGTCAGCGCAATCGTGTCGGCGGTGGGCTGCTTCTGAATGCCCAGGATCACCGCTGGCTGCCCTTCAAAGCCTGCATCGCCACGCTTGAGGGCTGCCGCGAAGCTGACTTGCGCCACCTGCCGCAGCAAGATGGGCTGGCCGCTGCGCACGCCCAGCGCCAGGTTCTGCAGGTCATCCAGCCGGGAAGTGCGGCCCAGGTGGCGAATCAGATATTCGCGCCCGTTCAGCTCTAGAAAGCCGCCCGAGGTATTGGCAGCAAAGCCCTGCAGCGCGCCGTCCAGCGCGGCTTCGGTAATGCCCAGCTCGGCCATGCGCGCCGTGTCCGGCTGCACCTGGAACTGGCGCACCTCGCCACCGATCGGAATGACCTGCGCCACGCCGGGAATGGCCATCAGGCGCGGGCGCAGCACCCAGTCGGCGTATTCGCGCACCTGCATGGCCGACAACTCGGGCGCACCCGGCTTCGCCTGCTGCCCGGCTGGTGGCGCGCCAATGGGAATGGCGATTTGCAGGATCTCGCCCATGATCGAGCTGATCGGGCCCATGCGGGGCAGCACGCCCGGCGGCAGGCCTTCTTCCATGGCCGACAGCCGCTCGGACACCATCTGCCGCGCGCGGAAGATTTCGGTACCCCAGTCGAAGGTCACGTAGATGAACGACAGCCCCGCGCTGGAGACCGAGCGCACGCTCTCCACGCCGGGCAGGCCGTTCATCGTCGTTTCCAGCGGGAAGGTGATGAGCTGCTCCACCTCCTCCGCAGCCATGCCGCCGGCCTCCGTCATCAGCGTGACGGTGGGCTTGTTGAGATCGGGGAAAACGTCCACCGGCGTGCGCGACAGCGTGAACGCGCCATAGGCCATGAGCACCAGGCTGGCGATGATCACCAGCAGCCGGTTGCGCAGGCTGCTTTCCAGAAGCCACTTGAACATGGGGGCCTCCGCTTCAGCGAACCTGATTGATCAAAGCCGCCGCCTGCGTGGCGACGCGGTCGCCATCGGCCAGGCCCGCCGTCACGGCCACCGTCGCGCCATCGAGCGGCAGCGCAGTGACAACACGGGGAGCGAAGGCCTCGGCACCCGTTTTCACCCAGACGATGGTCTGATTGGCCGGGTTCTTCATCAACGCGGCTGATGGCACGCGCCAGCCCTTGACGGTGCTGGCCTCATGCACGAACACCGCGACCGGCTGGCCGATGGCCAACGGCACGGCCTGCCCGCCCGCGCCCTTGAAGATCAGGGGTAGCGCCTGTTCGCGCAAGCTGCGTGCAGCCCCTACGAACGCCAGCGGCACCCGCTGCCCGCCCACGGCCAGTGAAGCGCCCGCCACGTTCTGCCCCAACGCAGGCTCGTAAGCCAGCGCCTCCACCCGCAGCTGTGCGGGGTCCACCACTTCGAACAGCAACTCGCGGGCATCCACCACCTGCCCGGCAACCGCCAGGCTGGCGGCCACCACGCCGGTGACGGGCGCAGCCAGCACATCGCGGCTCGACAGGCCCGCGCCCAGCGCCTGCATGCGGGCCGCAAGGCTCGCGGCGTCGCTTTCTGCCGCCTCGATCTCCTTGCGCGGCACCGTGTCGGCCAGATCGCGCAGGCGCGCCAAGCGCTTGTCGGCCAGCCCCTTCGCTGCGCGCAGCTCTGCAACCTGCGCGACCTGGCCAGAGCGTTCCAGCGCCCCATTGGCCGGCTCCACATAGCCCAGCACCTGACCCTTGCGCACCGTCTGCCCTACCTGCGGCAGCCCACCCGGGCCGGGCACCAGGCGCCCTGCGACCAGGGCCTGCACCTTGCCGCCGGCGTTCGGGTCCATCACCACCTTGCCGGCCAACTCGTGCGAGCGGGCCAGCGCCTCCAGCGCCACCGGCTGCGTGCGCACGCCCATCTGGCGCTGCGCAGGCTTGGGAATGAACACGCTGCCGTCGGGCAGGCGCTGCGGGCCGTTGCCTGATGCAGCTGGCGGCGTATCTCCGTGGTCGTGCCCCGGCCCGGCCAGCGCGGGCACGACGGACAAAGCCAGCGCGGCGGCCAAGCTCCAATTCATCAATGGGCGATTAGCGGCGGTCATGCTGCGGCTCCTTGGGTGCCGGTACGGCGGCTGCGCATGCCAAAACCGAACAGTGCCAGCAGCACCAGCAAGACTGCGCCGCCCGCCACCCATGGCACCACGCTGCGCCAGGTCGGTGACGCAGTTGATTCGCCCGTGTGCGCTGCGCTTTCCACGTGGAAGTTGGCCGTCAACAGATCGACGGCGTCGCCCACGGTCACGGTCGCCATCACGGGCGTATCGCCTTCCGGCAGCGGCTGGACCAGCGTGGCTTCGAACTCGCCGGCATCGCCGTGAGGCATTACGGCCACGGCGTTACCACCGATTTCCAGCTCGACTTTTGCGTTCTTTGCGGGGCGGTTGTCGGCTGCGTGGTCCAGATACAGCGTCAGGTGCTGGCCGGTCAGCACGCCGACCAGTTCGAAGTCGGGTGACTCAGCGGCGAAGCGTGGTGAAGCGCCGCCGCTGGTGGCAGCGGGAGCGTCGTCGTGGCCATCATGGGCCTGTGCCGGCAGCACGGCAAACGCCAGCCAGATGGCGGCCAAGCAGGTGCGAAACAAGGGAAGAGCAGTCATGTGCATATTTCTGAATAGGGAAAGATCGGTGCGACGCTCAGCGGGCCGCATCGGAAATGGCGCTGGAACTTGCGCCGGGCAACCAGCCCATTGCCTGCCGCAGTGCCGAGACGGAAGCGGCCAGCTCCAGCCGGGCGCGCAATGCCTGGCGCTCGGCATCGACCGCCTCCTGCTCGATGCGCAGCCGCGTGGGCAAATCCGTCTCGCCAAGAGCGAACGATTTCTGAAAGAACCCGCGTGAGGCCTGCGCGAGCCGCAGGCGCTCGTCGGCCGCCTGCAGCTGCGCCAAAGCGGCGGAGTGGCGGCTGCGCGCCGTGGCAATGCCCGACTGCACACGCGCCGATTCGCCGGCCAGCAGGGTCTCGGCTTCCAGCGCCTCGGCATAGGCCGCAGCGAGCTTGGCTTCATGCCGGCCGCCGCCGCCGAACGGAATGCGCAGCGCCAGGGTCACCGTCTGCTGAGAAGCCTCGTTGCGACTGCCCCGATCGCGCGTGGTGGCTAGAGTGAGTTCAGGGTTGGCGCGCTGCTGCACGCCGAGCAGGTCTGCCGCACGCCGCGCTGAGTCTGCCTTGCGCTGCAACTCGCTCAGCGCCGGGTGCGTCGCATCGGCAACGGTAGGCGTGGAGGCGGCCGGCAGCGGCTCGGCTTCTATGGCGGCATCAGGCATTGGCGGTGTGTCTGGCGACAGGCCTGCCAGTGCCACCAGCGATTGCCGCGCTGCCACGACACCCGCGCCGGCCTCTGCCACCGCTGCCAGGGCTGCGGCCACGGCGCCATCGGCCTGATGGCGGTCGGCCAGCGACAAGTCGCCCGCATTCATACGGCGCGCCACGTCAGCGGCAAGCGCGCGGGCGCTACCCAGGCGGTCGTCAGCAGCTGCGGCTTCGGCCTGGACGCGCTGCCATTGCCACCAGGCGTCGCGCACCTGGCCGGCGGTGCGCAGGCGGGCTGCCAGCGTGCGGCTTTGATTGGCGTCGCGCTCTGCTGCGGCCAGCCGCGCGGAGGCGGCACGCTCGCCGGGCAGCCACAGCGGAATGGCCACGCCCACTTCCACTTCACGGCCGCCTTCGCGGGCGTTGAAGCGATCTGTCTTGATGGAAGCGTCCATCGCCAGCGGCTCGGGCGTCCAGGCCTGGGCCGCAGCGCCGCGCGCCTGCGCCGCCTGGTCGCGCAAGGCGGCCGACGCGGCTTCGGGCTGGCGCGCCCAGGCGGCTTCGTACCAGCGCACGAGCGGCGGCTGCAAGGCGGCGTCAGGGGTTTGTGCGAGCGCAGGGCTCGCCATCAGCACAGGGATGGCCCAACGCCAACCCAGGCTGCGAATTTGTCGATGCATCCGATTCTCCGTAGGTGAAACAACTCACGAGGGACGAATCGGCGAGGCCGGCCGACGGCACGCAACGCCCGGCCGACACAAAGGTCGGCCCAGCGCGGGCATGCCGCAGCTAGCGAGGGGTGAAAGAGAGCTGGCTACCCGCCTCGCCGATCAGGCAAGGCGAGCCCAATTGGGGCGGTCGGGTAGCGAGAGAGGCGGCGCCGCCATGCGCAGCGGGTGCGGCTGCACGAAGGTGGGCAGCGCCAAGGTGGGCACGGATCCGAAGGAGCCCACGATAGCCAGCGCGCAGCCGGCATGGCAGGCACCGCAGTCGAGATCCACGCCTGAAGCATTGGCGGAGGCAGCATCATGTGCGGCGTCGCTGGCCACGTGGTGATGCTCATGGTGGCCGAAGTGCTGGGCAGATGCACCGCCCGTTTCATGCGCGCAATAACTCGCGGCTTCTGCCCAGCTGAACTGGAGCGGAAGCACGGTGAGCAGAAAGAGGATCAGCCAGCGGCGCATGGTTCAAAAATTGTAGCGGTCTGCGGGCTGCGCGGGCCATGCCCTTGCGCTGGCACGAGGTATGTCGCAGTGCTGCGCGTGCTGCCGCGCGGCGCCGGTTGCACCGCAGAGCCAACGCTGCTTCATCAAACAGGCTTATGGTCGCCCGCATTGTTGTGCGTTTTGACCCACGCGACGTATTTATCTACCCAGGACTGCAGGAACTTGCGGCTGCCTTCGCCGACGTTGCCGTCCGCATCGAAGAAGCCTTCCTTGTAATGAATGAAGGCTTCTGGCTGGCCCAGCGTGGGCGCGTCCAGGTACGCCAGCACGTTGCGCAAATGCTGCTGCGCCACGGCCGTGCCGATGGCGCCGATGGACGCGCCGATCACGCCCGCCGGCTTGCCGCCCCACACGCTTTGGCCATAAGGGCGCGAGCCGTGGTCAAGCGCGTTCTTCAGCACACCGGGTACGGACCGGTTGTATTCAGGCGAGACGAACAGCAGCCCTTGCGCAGCCGACACTTCGGACTTCAGACGCAGCACGGGCGCGGCTTGGTGACCGTCGTCGTCCTGGTTGTAGAGCGGCAGATCGTCGATGCGCACTTCGGTGAACGAGAAGTTGTTTGGCGCAAGGCGGGTCAGCGCAGTGGCCAGCTTGCGGTTGATCGAATCCTTGCGCAAGCTGCCGACGACGACAGCGATCTGATACTTGTCCATGCCATTCCTTTGTGAGTTCGTCAGGAGAAAGGTGCCAGCGGCGCGCCGACACAGCGGGCCATGATAAGCAGCAGCCTCCCATTCAACTCAGGCTGAGCGCGCCGAATCTGCTATTTATTTTATAGCTATCTGCGCTTGATAGACGGGCGCTAGAGGCCTAAAAGGCTTCAAACGATGAACTTGGAGGACCCAGACCGCCCCATTGCGGTTCCGCCCTCGTCCTACAGGCTGCAGACCTCGCCCGCGCCTGGCTCATGAAAAAAAGCCCGGCCATGCGTACATGGCCGGGCTTTCATCAACCGATGGATCGAACCCCTGCGCGGCAAGCCAGGCATGGGGTTCAGGTCATCACTTCAGCCGAGCGTCAGACCTTGCGGCCGAACGGCCCATCGCTGCCCACTTGCACGATGTCTTCGGCATTGGGCGCGTCTTTCAGACCACCGCGCCGCCCGGGCTTGGGCTGCTCGGCTTTGGCCACGCAGTCGGCGTAATAGCGCACCACGCCGTTCTCGTCCTCGATTTCCACCAGGCCGTGGATATCGGTTTCGAAACCGGGCGACAGCTTGGAGAATTCGCGCGAGAACTTGAGGTAGTCCACGATCTTCTTGTTGAAGACTTCGCCCGGAATCAGCAGCGGAATGCCCGGTGGGTACGGCGTGATCAGGCTGGTGGTGATGCGCCCTTCGAGCTGGTCGATCTCCACGCGTTCGGTCTTGCGGTGCGCGATGTGAGCGAAGGCGTCGCTGGGCTTCATGGCAGGCGTCAAGTCCGACAGGTACATCTCCGTCGTCAGGCGGGCGATGTCGTACTTGGCGTACAGCTCGTGCACGTGCTGGCACAGGTCCTTCAGGCCCATGCGCTCGTAGCGCTTGTGCTGCTGGCAGAACTCGGGAAGGATGCGCCACATGGGCTGGTTCTTCTCGTAGTCATCCTTGAACTGCTGCAGTGCGGTCAGCAAGGTGTTCCAGCGGCCCTTGGTGATGCCGATGGTGAACATGATGAAGAAGCTGTAGAGACCCGTCTTTTCCACCACCACGCCGTGCTCGGCCAGGTACTTGGTGACGATCGACGCGGGAATGCCGGTCTTGTCGAATTTGCCGTCCAGGTTCAGGCCGGGCGTGACGATGGTGGACTTGATGGGGTCCAGCATGTTGAAGCCGTCGGCCATCTGGCCGAAGCCATGCCACTTGCTGGCGTTCTTCTTGCCCTTGCCATCGCTGCGGATGATCCAGTCCTCCGCACGGCCCAGGCCTTCGTCCACCAGCTTGTCCGGGCCCCACACCTTGAACCACCAGTCGTTGTCGCCGAACTCGGCCTCGACCTGGCGCATCGCGCGGCGGAAGTCGAGCGCTTCCAGGATGCTTTCCTCCACCAGCGCAGTGCCACCGGGCGGCTCCATCATCGCGGCGGCCACGTCGCAACTCGCGATGATCGCGTACTGCGGGCTGGTGCTGGTGTGCATCAGGTAGGCCTCGTTGAACAGCGGACGGTCGAGCTTGACGGTCTGCGAATCCTGCACCAGCACGTGGCTGGCCTGGCTGATGCCGGCCAGCAGCTTGTGGATGGACTGCGTGGCGTAGGTCACCGAGTACTTGGGCCGTGCGCGCTTCTTGCCCATGGCGTGGTAGCTGCCGTAGAACGGATGGAACGCCGCATGGGGCAGCCAGGCTTCGTCGAAATGCAGGTTGTCCACATAGCCGTCCATCATCGACTTGATGGTTTCGGTGTTGTAGAGCACGCCGTCGTAGGTGGACTGCGTGATGGTCAGCACACGCGGCTTCACGGTCTTGGCGTCCACGCCCTTGAGCAGCGGGTTGGCGCGGATCTTGGCCTCAATGGCATCGCGCTCGAACTCGCTCTTCGGGATCGGTCCGATGATGCCAAAGTGGTTGCGCGTGGGCTTGAGGAACACGGGGATGGCCCCGGTCATGATGATCGAGTGCAGGATCGACTTGTGGCAGTTGCGGTCCACCACCACCACGTCGCCGGGCGCCACGGTGTGGTGCCAGACCATCTTGTTGGACGTGCTGGTGCCGTTGGTCACGAAGAAGCAGTGGTCGGCATTGAAGATGCGCGCCGCATTGCGTTCCGACTCGCCAATGGCGCCGTTGTGGTCCAGCAGCTGGCCGAGTTCTTCCACGGCGTTGCAGACGTCGGCACGCAGCATGTTCTCGCCGAAGAACTGGTGAAACATCTGGCCCACAGGGCTTTTCAGGAACGCCACGCCGCCTGAATGGCCAGGGCAGTGCCATGAATAAGAGCCGTCTTCTGCGTAATCGAGCAGCGCCTTGAAGAACGGCGGCTGCACGCTTTCCAGGTAGCTCTTGGCTTCGCGAATGATGTGCTTGGCCACGAATTCCGGCGTGTCCTCGAACATGTGGATGAAGCCGTGCAGCTCGCGCAGGATGTCGTTGGGCAGGTGACGCGAGGTCTTGGTTTCACCGTGCACATAGATCGGCACTTCGGTGTTCTTGCGGCGCACTTCGGCAATAAACTTGCGCAGGCTGAGCACGATGGGGTCGAGGCCCGAGCCCAGCGTGAATTCCTCATCGTCAATCGAGAGAATGAAGGCGCTGGCGCGGCTTTGCTGCTGGGCGAACTGCGTCAGATCACCGTAGCTGGTGACGCCCAGCACCTCAAAGCCTTCGGTTTCGATGGCCTGCGCCAGCGCGCGAATGCCCAATCCGGAAGTATTTTCAGAGCGGTAGTCCTCGTCGATGATGACGATGGGAAAGCGAAACTTCATGCGCAGCCTCCGGGCAATCGGGCCAAAAAAACGAGATAGCCGCGCAGTGTAAGGAATAACAATGTCACGCTCTTGAACATGCGGGCTTTTGTCCCACAATTTGGCAAACCCCGTCCGCTAGGGCGATGGGGCAAGGAGGATGTCATGGACGAATCGACCATTTGGTGGTTGCTGGCGGGAGGTGCCGTAGTGGCAGAGTTGCTGACCGGCACCTTCTATCTGCTGATGCTGGCAATAGGCCTGTGCGCGGGTGCACTGGCCGCGCATGCCGGCGTTTCCACTTCGGCGCAGTTGCTGAGTGCAGCCGTTGTGGGCGCGGCAGGCATAGGAGCTTGCCACCTGTTTCGCCGCCATCGCCCTGCCGGGCAGCCCGCTGCCAGCAATCGTGACGTGAACCTGGACATCGGCGAATCGGTGCAGGTCGACGCATGGAACGCTGATGGCACCGCACAGGTACGCTACCGCGGTGCGCAGTGGACGGTGGTGCTGCGGCCCGGCAACGCGCCCTCGCCCGGCCCCCACCGCGTGGCCGAGGTCATCGGCAGCCGGCTGCTGGTCGATCACCTGTAGCACCAGCGCGTCTGCACTGCACCACTCACCCGCCCCATCTCTGTTTTATCTGTCCGCTTACTGAAAGGTCCTATGGAAATCGCCATCGTCGTCTTCGTGATCGCCGCCATCTTTATCGCTCGCTCGGTGAAGGTCGTTCCGCAACAAAACGCATGGGTGAAAGAGCGGCTGGGCAAATATGCCGGCACCCTCACCCCAGGGCTGAATTTTCTGATCCCCTTCATCGACCGGGTAGCCTACAAGCACAGCCTCAAAGAAATCCCGCTCGACGTGCCCAGCCAGGTCTGCATCACACGCGACAACACGCAGCTGCAAGTGGACGGCATCCTGTACTTTCAGGTTACCGACCCCATGCGTGCCAGTTACGGCTCCAGCAACTACATCACGGCAGTGACGCAACTGGCGCAGACGTCGCTGCGCAGCGTGATCGGCAAGCTGGAACTCGACAAGACCTTCGAGGAACGCGACATCATCAACGCTCAGGTGGTACAGGCCATTGACGAGGCCGCGCTGAACTGGGGCGTAAAGGTGCTGCGCTACGAGATCAAGGATCTGACTCCACCGAACGAAATCCTGCGCGCGATGCAGGCCCAGATCACCGCCGAGCGTGAAAAGCGCGCGCTGATCGCTGCGTCGGAAGGCCGCCGCCAAGAGCAAATCAACATTGCGACCGGCGAACGGGAAGCTTTCATTGCACGGTCGGAAGGTGAAAAGCAGGCGCAGATCAACAACGCACAGGGCGAGGCCGCGTCGCTGACCGCAGTGGCTGAAGCCACCGCCCTTGCCATCGAACGGGTTGCCGCTGCCATCCGCCAACCCGGAGGCGAACAGGCCGTTCAGCTCAAAGTGGCCGAAAAAGCTGTCGAGGCATACAGCAAGGTGGCGGCCGATGCCACCACGACATTGATCGTGCCCAGCAACATGACCGAAGTGTCCGCACTCATTGGCTCGGCCATGAAGATGGTGCAGACCGCCCAGCGCGCGCCCTGAGGCCTGTGGCGGCTCGGCTGTAACCTTTTTGCAAAATCAATGAAAAGCACTGCTACAATCGCGGGCTTCGGAGAGGTGGATGAGCGGTTTAAGTCGCACGCCTGGAAAGCGTGTGTGGGCTAATCCCCACCGCGGGTTCGAATCCCGCCCTCTCCGCCAAAAGCAGAAAAGCCTTTAAGTTCAACGACTTAGAGGCTTTTTTCATTCGGGCTTGGTAGCACATTTGGTATCAAACGTGCTGACCCTACCTGTCTATCTGAGAGGCAAGAGCTTCTACCTGCACACACGTGTGGGCGGGGTTCAATTCAAACGCTCATTGAAGACTGCCGACCCGGCATTGGCTAAGCTGAGGGCCTTGTCCCTCCTGCAAGCCATCGAAATGAGCAAACCCAAAGTATCGGACTTCAATTTTCAGACCGGCGACTTGTCGCGGTACGAATTGGAAATTGGCAATGGAGTCACTCGGGTCAAGAGCGATGGCCCAGAGGACCACGCAAGGCTGTTAGAGACGTTGAAGGCTCTGCAACCGTCTACAAGTCCAGTCGCTCCGCTCCCGTTGAGTGTGGGGGTTGGGGGCAAAGCCTACGGCCTCACGCTGTCGCAGTTGTTGGATAAATTCCTGTTGCTGCGCAAACTCAAACCCGCCTCGGTCATCGCGGTCAAAAATGCGGTAAGGGATTTTGAGAAATTCAACGGAGAAAGCTGCCGGATTGTTCAAATCCTGGTAAGCGATATCACGAGATATCAGGAGACGTTGCGCAAAAATGGCAACACAGAGAGAACCATCGATAATAAAGTAGGTCACCTGAAATCGCTTTTAAACTTCGCTTTGAAGCAGGGTTATATGGAGGGCAAGAACCCTTGCGAGGGTATGTCTTTGCTAACCAAAAGGCAAAAGTTGGCAGGTGGGTATGATATTTTTGAGACCGCTGAGGTCCAAAAAATCGTGCAGGGTGAGTATTTCAAATGTCAGAAGGTTGCAGACCCAGACTACTATTGGACAGTTGTATTGGCAATTTTAACGGGTTGCCGGGTGTCTGAATTGACCAGTTTGACCCAAAGTCAAATTCAAAAAACTCAACAAGGCAACGATATTTTGGTTGTCCGAGAAAGCAAAACGGCAGCCGGAAAACGTGAAGTGCCGTTGCCGAAAGTAATTTTTGGGGCGGGGTTTTCTGATTTTATTGATGGCAAAACCCAGCTTTTTAAATACGCCGCACGCGATGGAAAAGGGTCGGGAAATGCAGCGGGTAAGAAGTTTTCCCGGAATTTGGAAGCGGAAAGTATTACTAGGGGCAAGCTGGTTTTTCACAGCCTGCGGAAATTTGCGAACAATTTTTTCCAGAAAAATGGGGTGGAGTTTGAGCCCCGTTGTCAGATTTTCGGCCACGAAATTGAGTCGGTGAACGTTGCCACCTACACAAATAAGTTCAATGCGGACCAGCTTTATACGCTTGCCAACCCATCGCAAATGGCGCTCTGGGCGCTTATTTAGATAGAGTTCAAGCTCAGCCGACCTTTAAAACAAACCCGCGTCCAGCGGGTTTTTTTATGGGTCGGAATAGGGAGATTGCAAAGAGGGGAACCCTCTTGCCTTAAAAAGGAAAACGCAGTTTTCCGATACCAACCCAGAGGAGAAAACGCAGTTTTTGAGGAGGGTTGGTATTTTAAGTAATACCAAGCCAAAAACGCCCTTGCGGAGGTTTTCTTGACTATGCCGGATTTTCTGCTTTAATGTAATGGCGCAACACAACAATAATAAGAAAGGGCGTATATGTATTGTATAGCACAGTTCCAGAAAGTCAAGACAGCCGGGGAGATAACGGCAATGGCAAATCACAACCTCCGCACTCGGCTGACGGTGGGAGACAAGGCCCGTATCGACCCCAAACGCCACCAGCTAAACCGGGTCCTAGAAAACCCTCTGAAAATAGACACCAGCAAGGGCCCCGATATGCTGGCCAAGTTTAAAAAGCATTGGGCCGATAACGATATTGCGATAAAAAAAGATAGCGTGCTGGTGGTGGATATGGTGCTGACCACGAGCCCGGAATATTGGGGCGACGATTGGAATGTGAATGGCCGTTTAACTCCCGCCACCCAAAAGAAATTAGATGAGTGGATGCAGGTGCAAATGGATTTTGTCAAAAAGCATTTTGGACCGGACGCCGTGAAATTTGCGGTGCTGCACTTGGATGAAAAGACCCCACATATTCACGTGATGCTATCGCCAGAAGAAACCAAGGTTTTGAAATACAAAAATCAATACGGCACGCAAGAAAAAGAAATTAAGAGCCTAAACGCAAAACGCTGGAACCCAACTTTTTGGAAAAAGTTTGTGACGGCTTACGCAAAAGTGAATGAGAAATTCGGATTAAAAAGACCAACGGAGGACGCAATGACCGAAAAAATTACCCTGAAAGAATACGACAAGCTAATTCACGAAGCGGCCACAGAGGATTACAGCAAAGTAATTGGCAATATGGTGGATGACGTTCTGGCTGAGCTAGGCGTTCTAAGCAGTCGGCAGGCAGTCAAAAAGGCATTGGACGAAAAACTAGTGCCAAGGTTAAAAATTTTGGCTAAATCAAATAAGGCTGTTAAATCCCTGTTGGAAATTGACCGAGGATTAGAATACAGACTTCTGAAAAAGCTGAAAAAAGAAACGGAAGAGCAGCTTGCAGAGGCCAATCGAAAGATTGAATACCACGGCAATAAGATAAAAACAATTGATGAATTAAAGGTAATTATCTCGAATAAAGACCGAAAGATTGTAGCTCTAAGGGCTGAGGTTGAGAAATTCAAACCTAAGCTAGCAATACCATCCCCGACAGCAATACCACCCCGAAAACAAGGCGGAATGCATTTAAGGCCAAATAATGCTTGACAATAAATTATTATGTAGGCAAAATAAAAGGACCCGCGAAGGTCCTTTTATGCTTAGTAGGCCGGTGTCGCACACATCACCAGCAGTAAAGCTGTTATCAGCAGCCTTACAGCGAATTTCATGAGTTTATTCATGGTGTCGCCTTTCTATCCGCACACGTGGAACAGCACTTTCATAGAAGAACCTATGAACCCTGGCCATACGGGAGAGCGGCGACTCTCTCCTGGCGGAAAGGTAATGGTAGCACCTGTGCTACCAAGCTGGTAACATATCCGGTAGCGAGATTTTTCGCGAAAAGGCTGCCAAGTCGTTGATTTTGCTGGGGTTGGACGGACTTAAAAAGAGTCCCGCCCTCTCCGCCATTTAGTTGCAGTAAACTGTTGTTGTTTCATGGAAAAGCCACCTGAGAGGTGGCTTTTTTTTGGCTGACCCACATGCCTACCCACAATCGGGTTTGAGCTGCAGTGATACTGACTGCAACGAATTGGTGCTTGGAAGTGCGCCGGGCAAGCCCTAGCTGTGCTGCCAATCAAGGCTCAAATGAGACATGACCAGCTGTAATAGCATGCGAAATGCTTAAGGCGAAGGGTGGCTGTAGGCTGGTTGCTGTCGCTCAATTCGCGGGCGTTGAACGACTGCTGCGATCACGAGCAGTCGCTGAAAAACATCCTTAGGCGCTCTACTAACACTCAAGTGCTAAGAGGGCTTAGCCCGCACTCCTCTTACTGAGGCGGCAGCCACATCGCGTAGATGTGGACAGTCGAGGTTGCATGGCCGAATTGCGTGTCATCGCCGTGCCCCGGTGTGTCTGTGCCGGTAGCTGCTATCGCCCAACTATCAGTGCCTGATGCGAGGGTCCTGCTCAGTAACCCAGGCCAATCAGCTCCTCACGAGAAAACCAGTTGTCCGGGCTATCCCAGCCGACAAGATGTTTGCCGAGGGAAGGTGCCCCCTTGCTGCTCTTCTCATTGATGGCCGACTTGAGGGCCGACACGTTGAAGCGCTTGTGAAGCATTTTCAGGCGCCAAAGCCCACTGTCCTCCTTATTGGACTCGAGATCTGTGAATCGCCCCGGGTTTTCTAGACACCTCTGAGCCTCAAACCTGAGGCCCAATAGGAGGTGCCATGAGCAAGCAGAGATACCCCGAGGAATTCAAGACCGAAGCGGTCAAGCAGATCACCGAACGAGGCTACAAGGTGGCCGATGTGTCGGCT